>JAEUKI010000062.1 GCA_016793325.1 Myxococcales bacterium
GGTCGTGTTGCACACCGGCGTCGGAGCCATGCAGTTGTTGTTCGCGTTCATGGACGGGACGGCGGGGTTCGTTCGAGCCGTGCCCGCTTCGCGCGCGTCGCGATCGGGGACGCAGTCGTTGTCCGAGTCGAGGTCGAGGAAATCTCGCGTCGGATCCGTGTCGCTGTTCGCGGGCGTCGCGGGCGTCGCGCCCGCTTCGGTCACGTCGAACACCGTGGCGCCAGCGCGGTGGCGATCGAGCCACGCCGCCAACATGTCCCCATCGGGATCGGGGCTCATCCCCGCGAGCGTGCGTTCGACCGCAGTAGGGATGCTGTCTCCGTCGTCGTCTGCGTCGAGGTAGTCGGGGTTTGCGTCGCCCGTTCCTTCGCCCATCGGGACCGTCGCGTCGCTGTTGCGAGGCATCGCGGCACCACCGGGGCCGAGCTCGTCGCGGGTCAGGAGTCCGTCGCCGTCGTCATCGGGGTCGAGGTAGTTGGGAAGCGCGTCCGTGGTGACCCCCGGCGCTGCCATCGCGTCGGTGTTGAGGGGGCTGAACTGCCCGCCTGCGCCGACCTCGTTGCGCGTGAGAACGCCATCTCCGTCGTCGTCGGTGTCGAGCGCGTCGATGCGCATGTCCATGTCGCTGTCGACCGTCGCGCGTCGCGGCGTGGTGTTGCCCGCGTCTGCGTCGTTGGTGTCCATCGCCGCGAGCAGGCCGTCGCGATCGGCGTCGGTGGTTCCATCGAGGCGTCCGTCGCGATTGGTGTCGAGGTCGCTCGATGCGTTTTCGACGACGTCGAAGACCGAGTCTCCGTCGGCGTCGAGGTCGAGGTGGTTGGGGATTCCATCGCTGTCGACGTCGACGCGGTCGTCGGTGCCATCGCTGTTGGCGTCGACGAAGCCCGCGAAATTCGTGTCTCGAAAATCAGGGATTCCGTCGCCGTCGGCGTCGCGCGACGGGTCGCGTCCGCCGCTCTCGGCCGTGTCGAGCACGCCGTCGTTGTCGTCGTCGACGTCGACCGAGTCGATCACGCCGTCGCCGTCCGAATCGAAGCCGCACGCGTTGGGGCCGAAGTGAACGTTGTCGAGCCAGTTGCCTCCGCAGCCGTTGCTCGCGGTCGTTCGAAAGCGAATCCGCGTCGTCGCGTCGGCGGCGGTGAACACGAACGTCCCTGGGATGAGCCGCGTTCCTGCGGCCAAGAGCGACGCGTGCGCGACGAACTGCTCGGAGCGAATGACCGTGGTTCCGTCGGCGCGGATCGCGTCGACCGCGAACCGCAGGTTGTCGAAGGAGTTGGCGCCGTAGTCGAAGTTGAGCGAGTAGCGTCGACCCGCGACCGTCGCGACGTCTTGAAAAATGGTGCCTGCTGAGCAGCCCGTGAGGTCGATCGACCGCGCGCCCGAGGTGCGCGCGAAGGCCGAGTGATCGATGTTTCCCGCGGAGATCGTCCAGCCGGGGAGCTGCGCGCCCGTGAGGTTGAACCCGCCCGCGCCGGTCTCGAAGTCACCGTTGTTGATCGCGGCGGGAGCGGTGCACACCGCGGAGGTCTCGCGCTGGCACGTCGCGTTGCAGCCGTCGCCAGCGAGGGTGTTGCCGTCGTCGCACTGCTCCGTCGCTGGGTGCAGCACGCCGTCGCCGCAGCCCGTCGTGCGAAAGGACTGACGGATCCAAACGTTCGCGGTCCCTGCGGGCGCGCACATCGCCGTGTTCCACACGGGCTCGGAGAACGCGGCGATGGCCCACGGGAGGTTCCATGGCGCAGGCCCGCCGCAGTTGACCACAGGGGTCCACGCTGAATCGTTGAACGTGGGTTGCTCCCACCCAGCGCCCGGGTCGGTCGCCGTCGCGACGGATCGAAACGACGTCGAGGTCCCGAGCACCTGCGTTCGGTCGTTGCTGTAGAGCACCCACGTGCACATCGAGATCGAGCCGAACAAGTCGTTCGCGCGGATCGCGATCGCGTGGGGACCGGGCCGCAGCGTGAGCGTGTACTCGTCGAACGCGGTCCAGTTCGCCGCGTTCGCGCCGAGCGTCAGGAACATCCCGTCGACCGCGAGCTGCGTGTACGCGTCGTCGCAGGTGATCCGGAGAATTTCTGCGCGCGCAGCGCTCGCCGAAGTCGTGATGGCCGCGGCGCACAGCAGCGCGAAAGCATGGGTCGGTCTGCGTCGTCTCATGTCGTGATCATCTCAGAAGATCACGATCACGGAGGAACGGGCAACGCCTTGTTGTGTGCCCAACCCCCCTTCAGCGATCTCAGTTGCTCGCTGGCAAGAACCAGCGGCATCGCCCGCGCACGCACCCACACGCAGCGCTATCGATGCCGTCGACGCCTTCGCACGTGCTCGCGAACGATCGCGTCGAGGTCGAGACGCAGTGCTGTCCGCAGCCGCCCACGTAGCAATCGCCGTCGTTTCGACAGCGGCCCGACTCGTACCGACGGAGATCGATCCCCGCGTTGACCGCGCTCGAGAGCGCGGTGCGCGCCGCGCCGTGGCGAAAGCCCGCGGCTTCGGGGCATACGTTTCCCGCGACGAGCGGCGCGCAGTCCTCGTCGTTGGGCGCGCAGCGCGAGCGAACGGGCTCGATGATCGAAAACGAGAGCCGCAGCGGATGCCCGCTCGTCGCGGCGAGCTCCCGAAAGCGCTCGGCGATCACGTCGGGGCGCGCTCCGTCGCTGTCGACTTCGATTCGAATGCACATCGCGCCGGCCGGGAGCGTCTCGCCCTGCGCGGTGTGGCAGATCCCCACGCCGCTCGATCGCACGGTGCGCTCTGTGACGAGCGCGACGCGCACGCGCTCGGTGCGCGACACGAGGTCGGGGTCTTCGCCGCGAGGCTGCGGTGCGACCGGCGCTTGCGCGGGCTCGACTTGTTGCGTCGCGACGGGGCCGACCGCGGGACCTGCGTCGGGATCGACCGGCGGTGGTGGCGGAGGCGCGATCTGCTCGGGAGGAGGCGGCTCGTTCGAGTCCAAGCGAAACGCGTTTTCGCCGCAGGCGACGAAGTGAAATCCCGCAGCCGCGATGCGGGCGTTTTCTCCCTCGGTGAGCGCGTAGCTCGCGGCCGCGGCCGGTCGCGGCGTCGCAGCAATGCAGCCGCCGAAGAGCCCTTCGCACACCGACGGAGGGAGGCTCTCGACGGGCGCCGTCGCCACGCCGTTTGCGGTCGCCTGACAGACGAGCCCGCCGCGGAGATACGTTGCGGTGGGCTTCTGCGCGGGGCATCGCATTCCAATGCTCTGCGCGCCGCGGCAGGCGAAGACGAGAAATTCGCGGTTGTCCGCGCGAACGACGGTCCCCGGGTCTGGCGCGGGACGAGACTGTCTGGTCGTGCACGCCATCGAGAGGAGCGCGGCTGTCAAAGCTACGAGTCGACCTGGTTGCATCGCGAGTAGTGCGCGGATGCTACAGGACGGGCGTTGCATTCGACGTGTCGATTCGTCGACAATGAAGAGCGAATGACTGATGTACCTCCTGTGGGGGAGGACTCTCGCGCGTTGCGCGACGCGATTCGTCAAGCGAGTCAGGGATTGATGGAGCGACGAGAGCTCATCGAGAGCATCGTGCTCGCGGCGCTCGCGCGCGAGAACGTGTTGGTCGTGGGGCCTCCGGGCACCGGCCGCAGCGTCGCGGCGCGGCGCGTGGCCCGCATCCTCGGCGGAAAGTACTTCGAGTACCTCCTCGGTCGCAGCGCGGACCCGCTCGAGCTCTTCGGTCCGATCGAGCGCCGCGCTGGCGGAAGCGCGGGCTTCGACGACCGCACGGGCATGCTCGCGGACGCGGAGGTCGCGTTCCTCGAAGAGGTCTTCGAGGTGCAGACGACGATGCTCAACCACTTGCAGTGGTTTCTGAGCGAGCGCGTGTTTCGCCGCGGGGCCGCAGAAATTCCCTGCGCGTTGAAAGTGTGTGTCGGCGCGGCGAGCGCGCTCGACGAGAGCCCCGCGCTGCGCGGCTACGACGAGCGCTTCCTCGTGCGGGCGTTCGTTCACCCGATGTCCGACTCGCAGCTCGAGTCGCTGTTGACCGAGGGCTGGTCACGCAAAGTCGAGACGCCGATCGTCGTGGGTCTCGCGCGATTCGATCGGCTCGTCGCGGCGGTCGACAAGGTCGAGTGGCCCGTCGAGGTGCGTCGCGCCCTCGCGGATTTGCTGCGGCGCATCCGCGCCGAGGGCGTCGAGGTGGCCGACACGCGCGCGGTGCGAGCGCAGCGCCTGATCGCGGCGCGCGCGGTGCTCGAAGGGCGCGAGGTGGTCACGACCTCGGACATCACCGACGTCACGCTCGTCGTGCGAACGCTCGAGGGCCAGCGCATCGCGCAGAAGCTCGCCGAGAGGCCAGTCACCTCGACGCTTCGACCGCCGTCTTCTGCGGCGATCGAGCGACCCACGGTGCTCGAAGCGCCCGCGGTTTCGCCAGCGACGCTGGTCCACGAAGCGCGGCCGGGTCGACCGCGCGCGCTCGTGCAGACCGCGAGCTACAGCCCCACCGAAATGCGCGCGATGTTGGACGGCGCTTCGGCTGCAGAGCGCGACGAGCAGAGCGGCGCGCGCGAGTCGCTCGCGACGAAGGCGTCGAGCGACGGTCCCTCAGCCGAGCGGCCGAGCCGACCGAGGCCGAGCTTGCCGCCGCCGTCGCGTCGATCGATGAGCACCCCGCCGCCGAGCGCAGGTCGGGCCGCGATGCCGGTGAGCTACAAGCGCGCGAGCATTCCGCCGACGGCGCGAAAGAGCGCGTCGTCGAAGCCAGACGAGACCAAGGCGTTCGGCGCGCTCGAGCGACCGCGGCCCTCGAAGCCGCCCTCGAAGCCGAAGCAGCCAGAGCCGCGCGATGAAGAGCGGTTTTCGACCGGCGAACGCCCCGCGCGGCGACGCGCGACCGGGAGCGAGTCGGTGCGGCTCGAGGTGCTCACGCAAACCGCGCGATCGCTGCTTCGAACGACGACGCCCGACGGCGGCGCCGCGCTCGAGGAGTGGCGATCGAGCATCGAGTCGCTCCTCTCGGACATCGATCGACTCGCGGGGCAAGGCGTGACGTCGGACGCGCTGCGAACGCTCCGCGGGTTGCTCGTCGACGCGCTCGACGCGACGTGGAAGAAGGGCGCGTCGTCCGGCTAACCGCCGCGCGCGTGACGGGGGAGAAGAAAATTAGACCGCGGATCGGGCTCGCGCGTCTGTCGGGATCCTGAGGTTCAACATGAGAGCGCAACGGTGGTTGAGTGCCGCCTTCGCGTTGACGGTCGCCCATTGTGCGCAGCCGTCCGCGGAGGTCCGTATGGCGTCGGTCGTGACGCAGTCTGCAGGGTCCGAGCAGGTCGTGGCTGTCGCGCCCGGACAGACTGTGCAGGCGCAGGTCAACGTGAGCGTGCAGGGGTGGCTCGGCGGAGCTCCCGGCGTGAACACGGTGCTCGTGGGAGGGAGCACGGATACGCACCTCGGGTTGTGGATCGATGTGCCGCAATCGCAGGTGGCGGCGCGCGCGCCGATCGACCTCGCGTTGGTCGTCGATTGCTCGGGCTCGATGATGGCCGAGAACAGGCTCGATCACGCGAAGATGGCGGCGACGAGCATGCTCGAGACGCTGCGCGACGGCGACATCGTGTCGATTTATGCGTTCAGCGACGCGGTGTACGAGTACGCGGCGCCCACGGTGGTCTCTCGCGAGACGCGCGGCGCGCTCGTCCAAGCGATCTCGCGCATGGAGACGATGGGCGGAACCAACTTGTACGCGGGTCTTCAAGCGGGCGAGGCGCGGGCGATGAGCGCTCCTCCTTCGCACGCCGTTCGCCGCGTGATCGTGATCTCCGACGGGATGGCCAACATCGGGCCGAGCTCGCCGGAGGAGCTCGGCGCGCTCGCCGCGCGCGGGACGGACAGCAACGTTCAAGTGAGCGCGATCGGCGTGGGGCTGCAGTACGACGAACGAACGCTCGGCGCGCTTGCGATGCGCTCCGCGGGTCGGCTCTATCACCTCGAGCAGCCCTCGCAGATGGCGCAGATCCTTCGGACCGAGTTCGATCGACTGTCGCAGACGGCGGCGACCGACGCGTACGTCGAGCTCACGCCGGCGCCCGGCGCGGAGCTCGTCGGCGTCGAGAGCGCGCAGTTCGAGCGGCGCCCCGATGGAAAGCTGCGCGTTCCCTTGGGCGCGCTCTTCTCGGGGCAGCACCGCGAGCTGCTCGTTCGCACGCGCGTTCACGCGGCGCGCGAAGGGTCGATGTCCGTCGCCACGGCGCGGCTCGTGTACCGCGACCCGTCGGGCTCTCGCGCCGAACGCGCGCAGAACGTCGCGCTCGAGGTCCGCGCGAGCAACGATCGCTCGCAGACGCAAGCCGTGGCCGCGCAGGACGCGCGCGTCGGCGCCATGGTCGCGAGCTACGAAGCCGCGCAGTCGCAGCTCCGCGCTGTCGAGATGCTCAACCGCGGGCAGGCCGCGCAGGCCGCGCAAGAGTTCGAGCGGGTCGAGCGGCAATTGCAGCAAGCGCAGGTCGCAGCGGCGTCCGCGCCCGAGAGCGTTCGGGCCAACATCGTTCGACAAGCGCAGGGCGTCTCGCGCTCGCGTGCTCGCGCGGTCGAAGCGGTGGCGCGTCCGGCGTCGAGCCGAGCCGCGGCGCTCGGAGCCAACGCCGACGCCTTCGGCGCGCTCGGGTACTGAGCGAACGGCGTGTGAACCGATCGCGGGGGGACATTTCGCGCTTCGAGGGGGAGCGAGTTCGCGGCTACGCTCGCGGGCTCGATGGGTGTCGCAGCGAGGATCATCCCGTGTCTCGACGTGCGAGACGGGCGCGTCGTGAAGGGCGTTCGATTCGAGAACCTCCGCGACGCGGGAGACCCAGTGGAGTGCGCGCGCGCGTACGACAAGGGCGGCGCGGACGAGCTCGCGTTGCTCGACATCTCTGCGACGCACGAGGGGCGCGCGACGATGCTCGACGTCGTTCGGCGCACGGCGGACGCGCTGTTCATCCCGCTGACTGTTGGCGGCGGCGTGAAGCAACGGAGCGACGTCGACGCGCTGCTGCGCGCGGGCGCGGACAAGGTCTCGGTCAACAGCGCCGCCGTGGCCGACCCGACGCTCATCGACGAGGTCGCGAGCGCGTACGGAACGCAGGTCCTCGTCCTCGCGATCGACGCCCGTCGTCGCAGCGATGGAAGCGGCTGGGAGGTCTTCACGCACGGCGGACGCCGAGGAACGGGGATCGACGCGGTCGCGTGGGCGCGCGAGGGCGCGCGCCGCGGGGCAGGCGAAATCCTCCTCACCAGCATGGACCGCGACGGAACGGGCGAGGGCTACGACCTCGCGTTGTTGCGAGCGGTCACGTCGGCGGTCTCCATCCCCGTGATCGCGTCGGGTGGTGTGGGTACGCTCGAGCACATGGCCGAGGGCCTCGCGCCCGTTTCGCGCGGCGGGGGCGGGGCGGACGCGGCGTTGGCCGCGAGCATTTTTCACGACGGCAAGCACACCATCGCGGAGGCCCGCGCTTTTCTCGCGCGGGCGGGGCTCGCGGTGCGCGTCGCGTCTGTGTAGAACTTCGGGGGTCGATCGCGCCGTCGCGCGGAAAGTCCCACACAACGAGCACGATCCTGGGCAATCTCCTGAGGTTCACGGGCCGCGCAAGACAACCGAACGCGGCGCTGCGAAGGGTTGCCGCGAGGCGAGAAGCACGACATGCGACATCGAACTGAAGCGCGCGATCTTCGATGCGCACATCCCCCGCGCCGCTCAGCGGAACTGGAGCTGCGATAACAGATGGCATCGGTCACGCTCGACGCCCTGGTCGGCGGACTCCGACGGCGCGGGACGCCGCTCGCGTCCGAGAGCGCGCTCTTCGTCGCCCTCGAGTGCGTCGAAGCGTTCGCAGACAACGAGCTTCGCGTGCTCGATCCCAAGCCCATTCGCGTCAACGCCGACGGCGCCGTGGACGTCACGAGCTGCGCGTCGAGCGCGGACGAGCGGGCGGTGTTGCGCTCGATCGGCGGGCTCGTGCGCGTCCTGTGCGAGCCTTTGCCGGCGATCGCGAAGGAGTTCGTCGTTCGTGCAGAAGATGGCTCGCTCGGGACGATCGCGAAGGCGCGGAGCGAGCTCGAGGCGCTGCTCGTTCCGCTGAACCGCGCGGCGGCGCGGAGGGTCGTCGCGAGGCTCGTGCGCGAGGTCAATCGCGACGGCGTGACGGACGCTCCCGAGCCGCTCGCTGCGACCGACAGCGCGACGGCGACCAACCCGCTCGCGCCGACCGCGGGCTCGGCGACGGCGACGGCGATGGTCGAGCCGCCGACATCGAGCGTCGACACCGAGCCCGATGGTGAGCCCATCGCGAACGACAGCGCGACGATGACCGTCGCCGATGCTACGCCGTTGCCATCGAAGCTCCCGCCTCCGCCGCGGCTCGGCTCGCTCGCCACGCTGCCGATCGGGCCCAACGGAGACGAGTCTTCGCCGCGCGATTCGCAGCCGGTCGAGGGCGCGGACCGCACGGTTCCCGACGGAGAGACGACGGACGCGTCGAGCTCGCTCGATGAATCTCCGCGTGAAAAGACGCCACGAAAGGGCGCGGATCGAAGGCCGCTCTTGTTCGTCGCGCTCTTCTTCTTGAGCGCTGTCGCTTTTTTCGCCTGGAGCGTCGCGCGCCGATGACGCAGCGCACGCTGGCTCTCTCGCCCTCGAGTGCTTTCATGTTTCGAGCTTTGGAGGATCGACGATGAATGACCGTTCATGGTTTCGCGGCGCGGCCACGATGTTGGTTCTCGCCGCGGTCGCGTGTGGGCCTCAGCAGCAGCCTCCGACGGACACCGGTGTGAGCGACACCGCGGCGCCGTTCGACTCGGGGATCACGGGGAGCGACGCGGCGGGCCCGACGGACACGGGCGTCGACACGGGGCTCCCTCCGCCTCCCGAAGACGCGTCGGCGTACGACGGAGGGCGGACGTTTCGTCACGAGGTCTCGATCTCGCTCGATCTCATGCCGGGCCAAGAGGTCACGCGCTGCACGATCCTTCGCTTGGGAAACACGTCGGCGCAGTACATCCGCCGCGTCTACGCGAACCTCGGCGACGCGAGCCATCACCTGATCTTCTACAAGTCTAGCCGTCGCACCGAGCAGACCACGCCGCGCGACTGCACGGGCTTCTCGGGCGTGCGCAATCTCATGGATTTCGACCCGCCGATCCTCATCGCGCAGCAGCACGAGACGACGCTCAACATGCCGCCGAACGTCGGGTTTCCGATCGACAACGACGAGTACGTTCGACTCGAGTTTCACGCGGTGAACCTGCGGACGACGCCGATGCGCGCGACCGCGACGGTGGTCGTCGACACGGTGGATCAGAGCGTTCCGCTGACGAGCGCGAACCTGATGTTCTGGGGAAATACACGGATTTCGCTCGCGCCGATGGCCGCGGGCACCGTCGACTTCTTTCACACGCCGCTCGTCGGCGTTCGCGTCTTCGGGCTGACGTCGCACACGCACCAGTACGGCGTCCGATCGACGATCCACCGCGCGACGGGGACGCGGAGCGCCTCGACGCCGGTCACGTGGACCAACGTCGTCGACGGGGCGCTCCTGCACGACAACCGCAACTGGTCGGACCCGCCGCTCACGCTCTTCGATCCGCCCATCACGTTTCCGACCGGCGAAGGTCTGCACCTGCGCTGCAACTACATGAACACGAGCAATCGAACGGTGACCTTCGGCGAGAGCGTCGACCAGGAGATGTGCTTCCTCTGGGCGTACTACTACCCAGCGCCGCGCGGAACGCAGGTCTGCGCGATCGGCTACACCGCGGGCAACACCGTCGCGTGCTTTCCTCCGTCGTGAAGCGCAAGGTCTGGATTCTGCTCTCGGGCTGCGGCCTCCATGACGGAACCGAGGTCCACGAGGCCGCGTTCGCCGAGCTCTCGCTTGCTCGCGCGGGCGCGAAGGTCGCGTTCTGCGCGCCCGACGTGGCGCTCGCGCAAGTGATCGATCACCAGCGCGGTGACGTGAGCCGCGCGGAGACGCGCAGCGCCGTGATCGAGAGCGCGCGGATCGCGCGAGGCCCGGTCGAGCCCCTGTCGTCGCTCGCGCTCTCGAGCGTCGAAGCGCTGGTGATTCCCGGCGGATTCGGCGCGGTCAAGACGCTGTGCGACTACGCGATGCGCGGGCGCGCGGCGACCGTTCAGCGCGAGGTGGCCGCGTTGATCGCCGCAGTGGTCGCGCGTCGCGCGCCGATCGCGTCGATGTGCATGGGCAACGTGCTCGTCGCTCGCGCGCTCGGGGCGCAGCGCGTGCGCGTCGCGCTCGGATGGGACGCCGCCGTCGACGCAGATTGCGCGTCGTGGGGCGCGGTCGCCGCGCGGTGCGAAGCGAAGTCCATCGTCGTCGACCGAGAGTCTCGCGTCGCTTCGACGCCCGCGTTCTCTGCGACGAGCGACCTCGTGATCGTCGCGGACGCCATCGATCGCGCGGTGCGCGCGTCGCTCGAGCTCGGCTGACGCACGGCCTTGGCGCGGCGCGTGCTGCGCGACGATGGCCATCGCGTTCGCGCGAACAATTGTGCCTAACTGAGCCGAACGAGCGCCGCCGTGTGGAGCGCGCGCCCGACGCGGCTTTCGAAAGTGAGACGACCCATGAAATCGAGATTCACCTCCGCGACCCTCTTCGTGGCGAGCGTCTTTGCCGCGGCGTGCGGCACCGCGGTCGCGCCCGGCAGCGACGGGGGGCGCGACGGCGCGATCATGGACAGCGCCGTCGACGCTGGGCCCGGAGCGTGTTTGCTTCCCAACGGAACGACGTGCCCCGCAGGCCAAACGTGCCCCGCGGGCGACGGCTGCAACACGTGCACGTGCGCGCCCGGAGCGAACCTCGCGTGTACGGGCCTCGCGTGCGTCGACGCGGGCGGCGCGAGCTGTCGATCGGCCGCGGACTGCAACGACGGCAACGAGTGTGTGTTCGGGCCATCGAGCTGCGGAGCGACGGGCCGATGCGAGCCCCCGACGCCGTGCGCCGAGCCGCAGACGTTTTGCGCGTGCAACGGAGAGACGTACAGCGCGTGCAGGCCGACGCAGCCGACGCGCGCGCTCGGCGCGTGCTCGAGCGTTCGCGCGTGCAACTCGCGCATGGCGTGCCCGCCGACCGACGAGTGCGTCTACCCGGTCGGGGCGTGCGGGGTCGACGGCGTGTGTCGCGGCGTGACGGACTGCATCGCGAGCGCGGAGTTTTGCTCGTGTGAAGGCGCGACGTATCGCGCGTGTCCGAACGCTCCGACGCGGCCGACGCGCTCGACTGGAGCGTGTCCCAGCGTCCCCGACGGAGGATCGTTCGACGGTGGCGCGGCGGTGTGCACGGGAGCGATGCTCGACGCGACGCGACGACAGTGCACCAACGCGAGCGGCGCCGCGCTCCCGGTCGAGTGCTGCACCGGGTGGAACTGCGACGCGTCCGCCGTTCTCTGCGATCGCGTCCCGCCGTCGTGTCCGCCCGGTTGGGTGGGCTCGGTGGCGGGGAGCTGCTGGGGACCGTGCGTTCCCGCGGCGAACTGCGCGCGCTGAGCGTCGTCTCGGTCAGGGCGGTGCGGGCGCGACGAGCGCGGCGACGCCCACGGGGAGCACGGGTTCTTCTCGGACGTCATCGAGCGTGACGTGCGCGACCCCGCCTTCGCTCGTGCGGTCGTACGCTTCGATGAACACACGACGACCCGCGATCGCGCGCAGGTCCCAGAACGTTCGAACCAATCCGTCGTGTCCCACGGCGACCGAGCGGAGGAGCGTCGTTCCATCTTCGAGCGCGAGGCGAACGCCCGTGCGATCGAGGTCCGTCCCGCCGCCCACGAGGAAGGAGAGCGCTTCGCTGCGCGCAACGAAGACCGGCGAGCGGAGCGTTCCCTGCGCGCGCTCGTCGCAGCGCGCGATCGAGCTCGCGTAGCGCTGTCCGCGCCACCCGTTGATCCACTGCGTTCCGCAGCGCGCGAGGCTCACCGGGCCCGCGCCGAACGCGTCGCCCGTCGTCGTCCACTGCGCGAATCGCTCGGTCTCGAAGGACCCCACGCGCTCGTCGAACAAGCTACGCGCGACCACGGCTTCGACCTCGCACGCGTCGTCGTTTGGCCTGTACGACGCGCCCCCGACGATCGCGCGCAGCGCGCGAGTCACCTCGGCATCGTGCGCCTCGCGGCACGGAACGCCGCTCACCAGCGCGAGCGCTTCTCTCGCGCGGCCCTGCGAGACGAGCCCTCGCGCGACGACCACGCGCGCCGCGGGGTCTCGCGGCGTGTGCGACGCGCGCTCGCTCAACCACGCAGCCTCGAGCCACTGGTTTGCGCTGCCCATGAACACGATCGTTCGGTCGAGCTCGTTCGCGTCACGAGATGCGATCGCCGCTGCGGCTGCGCGGTAGGCGGCGAGCGCGCGACCGCCGTCGTAGCTGTGCACGCGACGGCTCCGGAGCAGCTCTGCGCGACGTCGGGACCAGCTCCTGCGCGGATCGACGAGCACCGCGTCCCTCGCGAGCTCGAACGCGCGGTCGAGCTGGTTTCGCGCTTCGGCCTCGGAGGACGCATCCGCGATGCGCTCGGCGACCGCGCCGCACGCCGCGATCGTCTGGTGGTCCCACGGCGCGAGCTTGCGCGCCTCTCTCGCGATCGAAGCGGCGACCGCGAAGGCCCGCGCGTCGACCGCCGTTCGCGCGCGATCCGCGAGCGCCCGTGCGAGTCGACCGAGCGCTCCCTTGGCGACTGCGTCCGACGGAGACGCGACGACGCGCAGCGAGAGCGCCCGCGAGAGCGCCATCACGCGATCGAAGCGGTCTGCCCGCAGGTGCTCGTCCATCGATCGATCGAGCTCGCGCGACTCGATCGCGCTCGCGCCGGGACGCGCGTCGATCTCGCCGAGCACGACCGAGGCGCCCGAGGCGCCGCGCCACAGCACACGAAATCGACCTGTCCTGGGAATCAACAGGCGAGCTCGCGCTCGTGGTCGCTCGCCAGGGAGGACCGCGCCCGGCTCGACGACCCCGCCGAGGGGCGGGGCTTCGACGCGCGCGACGTCGATCCCGCGCTCGTCTTGGAGGATCACCGTGCTCGTTGTGTTGCGGTCGACCGATCCGAAGGCGATGTCGACGAAGACGGTCGATCGCGGCTCGGGTCGCTCGTGCGAGAGCGTGACGCCGTCCGGGGTGCCAACGGCGCTCGACGCGACGCGAAGCGCGGTGAGCGCGTAGGGCGCAGCGACGACCGCGCGACGAACGTAGTGAGGGTCGGTGTCGATGCTCACGCCGAGCGAGGCTGGCAGCGGGAAGTACAGGTTGGAGATCTCTTCGAGCCGCGGGAGCTCGTACGTTCCAGCGAACGTGGGGTGCATGCGCACGAACGTCGGCGGGTCTTCGCCGAGGAGCACCTCACGAAACCCAGGCGGATCGCTGGGAAACGAGTGCGCTGCGCCGACGTGCGCGAGGCCGAGCATGTCGACGATGGCGAAGCGTCCGTCGAAGGACGTTCCGCCGATGTCGGACTCGAGGATCGAGGGACGACCGTCGATCGCGAGCAGGTGTTGCGCGCGCTCGAAGTACCGGATGCGTGAGCCGACGACCTCCATCCCGATCGTGTTGTGCTGCATCGCCGCGGCCCAGCGCTCGGGATAGAAGCGACCTGCGTACCGGAGCACGGCGATGGCGAGCAGGGGCGTCGCGATCCAGCGAAGCGCGGAGCGAGCTGCTCTCGGCGTGAGCCGCGAGGCGATCGTGAAGAGGCTCCGGGCGCCTTCACAGAGGCAGAGCGACAAGAGCAACGCGCCGTTCGTGAGGAAGCGAAACTCGCCCATCCAGTCGCCCTGCACCGCGACGGGAAAGAGCAGCGCGACGGCGGTGCACCCGACGAGGGCGAGCCTCGCTCCGTGCGGCTTCGGCCCGAAGATCGCGCCGAGCGCGAGGGGCGCGACGAACAGAAGTCGGTACGAATAGAGCCACCAACCGAGGTACGTCCAACCGTCGCTGCGCAGGTCGAAGAGCGACTGTCTCAGCCCGTACCAACGCGTCTTCGAGTAGAACGTGTTGGGAAAGGGCCAGGCGAAATACGCGAGTCGAAAGAGCTCGGTGGCGCCGATGCCCGCGGCGAACGCGAGCGCCCAGAGCACGTCTTGCCGACGCGGCCGCTTGGGCACGATGTGCCGAAAGAGCTTCGCGATCCCGACCGCGACGGCGTAGAGCGAGCCGTCGGGGCGCGTGAGAAACACGAGCCACAAGAGCGCGGCGCTCCAGGGAAAACGCTCGGGATCGTGCTCTTCGCGCGCGACGGCGTGCAGCGACCACGCGACGAGCGCGGCGTAGAGGCCGTTCTCGAGGCCCGAGCCGGCCCAGATCGCGTAGTTGGGCATGAGCGCGACGAGCAACGGCGCGACGAGGTCGAAGTAGCGCGGCTCGCGGCCGCGGAGCGCCGCGGGAAACAGCGCGACTCCGGCGATCCCGAGGCCCGCGAACGCGATCCCGAGGAGCTTGGCGAACAGGTCGAAGCCGAGGCCGAACACGCGCGCGGGCGCGATCGCGAGGGTCCACAGGAGATTCGTGGCGCCCTCGACGCGCTCGCCGCCGGGCGTGAGCACGAGGCCGTGGCCGTCCGCGAGGTTGCGCGCGTACGTAAACGTGATCGCCGCGTCGTCGACGGTGAACGAGAAGCTCCGACCTGCGTGTGCGCCGAAGAGCGCGAGGATCGCGCAGAGCGCGAGGATCCAGGGGAGCGGGGCTCTTCGGTGCCAGGAGACAGCCATCGTGTGCGGCGAGCGATCGGCACAATGGATCGGCGCCGAGCGAATCGCGGGGACTCTACCGCAGTTGCGCGCGGTGCAATCGCACTTCGCGCAGAGGGAGCTAGCCCAGTCCGAACGCCCGTCGAACGAACCAATAGAGCCCGAGCGCGACGAGCGCGAGCGAGATCGGCGCGAGCACGCGCTGGCGATACGCGCGTGGCTCTCTCGAGCGCGTCGCGAGCCAGCCGAGCGCTGGAAACGCGACGAGCGCGAGCGCGAGCTGACCGAGCTCGACGCCGAGGTTGAACGCCGCGAGCGATCGCACGAGCGCGCGTCGCGGGAGGCCGAGCTCGCCGATGGCGCCCGCGAACCCGAGGCCGTGCACGAGGCCGAAGCCGAAGCCGAGCCCCGCGCGGAGAGGCGCGCTCTCGGAGTACGCCGACGATGCGCGGCGGACGCGAACGAGGTCGATCGCAGCGACGAGGGCGATCGAGAGGGCGATCGTGCTCTCGACGATTCGTGACGAGGGGCGAACGACCCCGAGCGCCGCGAGCGCGAGCGTGACCGAGTGGGCGACGGTGAAGGACGTGACGACGGCGAGCGCGGGGCGAAGGCCGGCGCGCGTTCCTCGCGCGGCGAGGGCGGCGAGGAGCGCGAGGAGAAACGCGAGGTGATCGTAGCCGGTGACGATGTGCTCGACGCCGAGCCGCGCGTACTGTCGGACGACGTCGAAGGTCGAAGGGCTGCCCTGAACGCGCCATCGCCGGTCGTAGACGCCGAAGACCTTCTCGAACGTCGCGCCGAACGCCTGCGCTCGCGCGAACGCCCGGTGGTTGTCGTCGATGTCGAAGAACAGATCGTCGCGCACGTCGAGCTCGTCGATGACGCGCGGGCAACGCGCGGTGTATCGAACGGCGAGCCGGTACGATCCGTCTTGCGCGGGCTGCACCGAAGCGCCCTGCACCGACGCGAGGGGACAGGGGTGAGCGTCGAGCGAGAGCGCGACGCGCGCGGCGACGTAGCGCGTGACGGCCTCGGCGCGAGCGCTCGCGACTTCGCGCGTTGGGCGTTCGAGCGGAGAGCGACCCACAGGGGCGCCTAGGTCGTCGCCGTGAAGCCTGGCTTCGACGCGCACGGTGTCGGCTTCGACTGTCAGGTCGAGATAGGCCACGGAAGTGTCGTGGGCCCACGCAAATCTGGGAGAAAATACGGAGACGACAACGAATGCGATAGCGGCGAGCCTGCGAACGAAATCCACGAGCGACGCGCGCAGCGTACAGCGCTCGACCGACCGGTGCGGGCTTCGAGTTCCGAGGCAACAATCCGTGGAACGCGGGCTGCGCCTCGTGCCACAATGGACGCATCGGACCTCTACAATTCCGATGCCTCCTCCCGACGACGATGACCCGACTGTGGACCTGGCGCTGAGCCAAACGCCTCGGCGTTTGCTCGACGCCGTGCTCCCGGCGCGTTCGTTGGCAGACGAGGTCAACGCGACACGCGAAGCGCTCGCTGAGTACGCGCTCGCGACGACCACGCCTGCTTCGCCGCCCGTCGACCTGCGCGCGCGGCTCGCGAACGCGATCGCGGCCCGCCCCGTCGTCGCGCGCCGGGCGCTGGTCGTCGTCGACATGATCCAGGACTATCTGACGCCCGGCCGCCCGCTGTTCGTTCCGCGGGCGCGCGAGATCATCGGGGCGTTGGCAGATCGTGTGGGCAAGGCGCGTCGCGACGGCGAGCCCGTTGTGTTCGTGCACGACTTTCACGAAGAGGGCGACACGGACCTCGAGCACTGGCCGCTGCACGCGACGGCGGGCACGACGGGCTGGCAGATGGTCGACGAGCTCGCGCCGGTGGACGGCGATCTGCTCGTGCCGCATCGGACCTATTCGGGTTTCTTCGAGACGGACCTCCACGAGCAGCTGTCGCGGTTGTCCGTCGGGACGCTCGAGATCACTGGCTGCGCGACGGAGCTCCAGGTGTTCACGACCGCTGCGGATGCGCTCATGCGCGGCTACCGCGTCGAGGTGCCCGAAGGACTGCACGCAGGCACCACCGAAGAGCTCGAGCGCGCGGCGATGAAGACCCTCTCGGTGATGCGTCCGGTCCCTCCCAAGCTCGCAGCGCGCTGAGCGCGTGACGCGCGCGGGCAGGGCGGGCGTCTCGTAGTACACTCGCGCGCCATGCGAATCGGCCGGCGAATGGAGGGGCTCGCGATCTCGGATATCCGCTCGATGACCCGCGCGTGCGACGCGGTCAACGGGATCAACCTCGGTCAAGGCGTGTGCGATCTGCCGACGCCTCCGCCCGTCGCGCTCGGCGCGAAGCAAGCGATCGACGAAGGTCGCGCGATCTACACGCAGCCCGAGGGGATCGCGCCCTTGCGCGAGGCGATCGCGAAGAAGCTCGAAGCTCGCTACGGGCTGCAGTACGACGCGCGCAGCGAGGTGGTCGTGACGGCGGGCGCGACGGGCGGGTTCGCCGCGGCGTGCATGGCGCTCTTCGAGCCGGGCGACGAAGTGCTCATGTTCGAGCCGTACTACGGCTATCACTACAACACTGTTGTCGCGATGGGGCTGCGCCCGGTGCTCGTCCCGACGCTGCCTCCGAACTGGGGCTTCGACGCGGAGGCGTTCGATCGCGCGATCACGCCGAGGACGCGCGGCGTCGTGCTCTGCACGCCCTCGAACCCGAGCGGAAAAGTGTTCTCGCCCGAAGAGCTCGACGCGATCGGCGCGCGGCTCGAAGCGCACGATCTCTGGGCGATCACCGACGAGATCTACGAGTACTTCGTCTACGACGGCGCGACGCACGTCCCGTTCGCGACGAGGCCGCGCGCGCGCGAGCGCTGCGTGCTCTTGGGCGGGTTCAGCAAGACCTTCAGCGTCACAGGCTGGAGGCTCGGATATCTGTGCGCGCCCGAGGCCGCGGCGCGCGCGATCAACGTGTGCAACGACTTGTTGTACGTGTGCGCCCCGACGCCGCTGCAGTGGGCCGCGGTCGCGGGCCTCGCGATGCCTGCGGAGTACTACGCGGACCTTCAGCGATCGTACGCGGGCAAGCGTCGTGTGCTCTGCGACGCGCTCCGGGACGCGGGGCTCGAGCCGTACGAGCCGCAGGGGGCGTACTACGTGCTCGCGGACGTTCGCGCCCTGAACAAACGCACGGCGAAGGAGGCTTCGATGGCGATCCTCGAGCGCTGCGGCGTCGCGAGCGTCCCGGGGACCTCGTTCTTCGTGGACCCCGTGGGCGAGACGCTCGCGCGGTTTTGCTTCGCGAAGGAAGACGCCGTGCTCGACGAAGCCGCGCGAAGGCTTCGCGCCGCGAAGTGGTGAGGGGCCGCGCTCGCGGCGCTGTCGAAAATTTGCCGGGGCCCTGCGCGCGCGCGTACCCAACCGTCATCGATGTTCAAGCTCGCGCGATGGGCAGGGTCTGCGTTCGTGACGCTCATCGCAGCGTACGTGTTCTTCTTCGTTCCGATCGGGCGACGGACGCTGTACGACCACGCGCGGCGGATCGCGACGACGCCCGAGGCCCGTGAATTCGGCGACGAAATGCGCGTCGCTGGCGAGCGCGTCGCGGGGCGCACGCGCGACGAGCTCCACGGCGTCATCACGCACGGGGTCCTGCCCAACGACGCAGGGATTCGCGATCGAGCGCGCAGCGAGCCTGCGTCTCCGCCGCCTCCGCACCTCGGGACGAACGCGACCGATCCCGACGCCACGATCACGGTGACGGTCGAGGACGGCGGCGTGGCGGTGACCGCGCGTCCGACGCTCCGCGGGCTCGTTCGGGCCGCGCGCCGACGCTGAGCGCGACGGTTGCCGTTGTGGTAATCGAACACCGCGAAACCGCCACTCATTCGATCGACGGACGTTTCTCGACGGATTCGTGGCGGTTCGACTCGAGTTCAACCACGCCGACGCTCGGCTCGTCTCGACGACGTTCAACGGTGGCGTGGTGTAGCCGAAGGATCTTCGGAAGAATCCACAGCGACGACCATGACTAACGAGAAGAACTCCGCGGTGTTCGTGCACGAGAGCTCGTACGCCGACGACGGCGCCACCATCGGCGAGGGCACGAAGATCTGGCACTTTTGTCACGTGAGCTCGGGCGCGCGCATCGGCAAGCGCTGCGTGCTCGGGCAGAATTGCTTCGTCGGCAACCGCGTGATCATCGGCGACAACGTTCGAATCCAGAACAACGTGAGCGTGTACGACAACGTCACGCTCGAGGACGACGTGTTCGTCGGGCCCTCGGCGGTGTTCACGAACGTGAACAATCCGCGCAGCGCTTTTCCACGCAAAGACGAGTTTCGCGACACGGTCGTCCGTCGCGGAGCGTCCATCGGGGCGAACGCCACGATCGTGTGCGGTCACTCCGTGGGCGAGGGCGCGTTCGTCGCGGCGGGCGCCGTTGTGACCAAGGATGTTCCTGCGTTCGCGCTGGTCGCGGGCGTCCCTGCGAAGCGCATCGGGTGGATGTGTCGCTGCGGCGAGAAGCTCAGCGAGACGCTCCAGTGCTCGGTGTGCCAGCGGCGCTTCGAGAAGAGCGACCTCGGCCTGCGCGAAGTGGGAGGCGCCTCGTGAAGGTCGCTTCGCGTCCCGCTCGACTCGCGCCGGCGCTCGCGCTCGCGCTCGTCAGCGGTTGTCCTGGTGGAACGGCGACGGGCGGCGCCGTCGGCAGGCCCGGCCAGCTCGCGACGGGGCCCGGCTATCGCGCCACCGAGAGCGCGGACCTCACGCCGCCCTCGGAGCTCGCGCCGTATTTCGCCAGCGCGACCGAGGGCGGAAGCCGCGCGCAGCTGCAGCTCGTCGCCGATCGCGGGCTCACCGAAGCCGCGGGTGTCGTCGCGCAGCGCGTGGCCAACGACCAGGGCCATCGCGCGCCCACTGCGCGCGCGGTCCAGTCGATTTCGTGGGCCGCGGGCGTGCTCGATCCGCAGCCAGCGCTCGCGCTCGTGACGGCCAACGCAGACGTCCCGGCGAGCGCCGTGGGCGAAGCGGTCGCGCGCGACGGCGCGGGGCAGGGCTACAACCGGCTCGGCGTGGGCGTGGCTCGCGCGTCGGACGGGACGCGCGTCGTCGCCGTGCTCCTCGCGCAGCGCCGCGTGACCTTCGAAGGGGACGTCCCGCGGCGCGCGGTCACCGGAGCGCGCGTTCAATTGCGTGGAAATCTCCTCGCGAATCACAACAACCCCGAGCTCGCGATCACGGACCCCGCGGGGCGCAACGAGCGCTTCGGCCTCGGTGAAGGACCGACGTTCGTCGCGCAGTTTCCGACGCGCGCCCGAGGCACGTGGCAGGTCGAGATCCTCGCGACGGGGACCGGCGGGACCACAGTCGTCGCGAACTTTCCTGTGTACGTCGACGTCGATCCTCCCTCGACGATCGAAGAGACCGTGACCGCGTCGAACGAGCAGCCCGCGCAGGTCGCCGAGCGGCTGTTCGCGAGGATCAACGAGGTGCGCCGCGCGCGCGGGCGCAACGCGCTGCAGTTGATGGCGCCGCTCTCGCAAGTGGCCCTCGCGCACAGCGAGGACATGGCGCGCAACCGCTACTTCGCGCACAACAATCAAGCGCGCCGCACGCCCGGTGATCGCATCGCGGGCGCGGGGATCCAGAGCGGAATCGTCCTCGAGAACATCGGTCGCGGCTCGTCGAGCGAAGAGATCCACCACGGGCTCATGGAGTCTCCCGGCCACCGCGCGAACATCGAGAACGAGCGCGTGACGCACGTCGGGATCGGCGCCGTCGTGGACCCCGGCTCCGCGGGCGGGTTCATCGTCACGCAGAACTTCATCGAGGTCGCGGCGGCGCTCGACACGCGGGCGGCGCCGCAGCGGATCATCGATCGCGTCAATCAAGTGCGGCAACGACGCGGGGTCGTTCAGCTCGTCGCGCGGCCGCAGCTCATGGAGATCGCTGCGCGATCGGCGCAGGCGTTCTTCGGCGCAGGAGCTCCGAGCCAACAGAGCGTCGTGCAGAACGCGAACCGCGAAGCGTCCCGCGGGGGACTGATGTTTCGCCGCATCGAAGTGCTCGCCACGATCGTGACGAACCTCGAAGACGCGACGGGCCTCGAGCCGCTGCTCAACTACGAGATCTCGGGCATCGGGATCGGCGTCGCGCAAGGCTCGCGCGCCGGCGTCGCGCCGAACTCGATCTTCGTCGTGTACATCCTCGGCTACCCGCGCTGAGCGGGCAGGGCGAGCGATCAGAGACGACGGCGGAGGTCGTCGTTGGGGCCCGCAGGCCCGCCCGCGGCGCCAGGGCGATACGTGAACGCGCCCTTCAACACGATGCTTCGCCCGTCGGACGAGAGCAGCGTGATGTCGATCGCGCGGTTGGCGTCGTCCTCGCGGCCTTCGGGGGAGGTGAGCACGATCGTGTCGTCTCCCTGGACGCCGACGTTGGTGGCCGCGCGGCCGCCGAATCGAACGTCCTGAAGGTTGCCGAGCTGGCCGAAGCCGGTGCCACGAATGCGCACTTCTTCGTTGCCGCCGAGGCGACCGGATGGAGGATTGACGCTCTCGAACGTGAGCTTCTGGTTCTTGCAGCCGGTGGATGCGAGGGCTGCGAGAGCGATGGCGGTGGCGATGGCTGCGCGCATGGCGGCGGCAAAGCTACTCTCAAGTGCCGTCCGAACCCAAGCCCATTTCTGCGAGTGAACAAAGGCTGCTCGCGGAGCAAAGAAGGGCAGGGTGCGATGGTTCCAGGCTTGACTTTGCGGGGTAGGAAGGGAGGATCGCCCGCGAAACGGCACCAGCAAAGCGAGATTGATCGTTGGCCAGGCAGACGGTTTTGCTCGTCGACGCTGACCCACGGAGCGCGCGGGTCTTCGAGGTATCGCTGCGCAACGCGGGGTACAGCGTCACCCACGTCCAGAGCGCAGCAGAAGCGGTCGAGGCCATCGAGGTCGCGATCCCGGATCTCGTCATTTCCGACACGCGCCTCGCGCCGTCGAAGGTGCCCGAGGGCGCGACGCCGCTGACCGACGGCTATTCGCTGTGTCGTCGGCTCAAGGACGACCCGGTCTGGTACGCGATCCCGTTTATCTTTCTGACGTCGAGCGCGTCGATCGAGGACAAGATCCGCGGGCTCGAGCTCGGGGTCGAAGACTTTCTAACCAAGCCCATTTACCTCCGCGAGATCATCACGCGGATCCAGCTCGTGCTCGCCAAGAAGCAGCGCGAAGGCATGGAGGGGCGCACCTCCCGCGCGAGCTTCACGGGCTTGCTCAGCGAGATGGGCCTCGTGGACCTCTTGTCGACCATCGACCTCGGTCGAAAGAGCGGCGTGCTCGAGCTCGAGTCGCCGGTGTCGCGCGGGCTCGTGTTCTTTCGCGACGGTCGCGTGGTCGACGCGAAGGTGAACAAAATCGCCGGCGCAAACGCGGTCTATCGCATGTTGCTCTGGACCGACGGGCGCTTCGAGATTCGCTTCGGCCCGTGCAACGCGAACGAAGTCATCGAGATGTCCACGCAGGGGCTCTTGATGGAGGGCATGCGTCGGATCGACGAGTGGCAGCGGATGCGCGAGCAGCTCCCGCCGCTCGAGTCCGTGTTCGAGGTGGACGTTCCCGAGGTGCTCGCGCGCATCGGCGAGATCCCCGACGAGATCAACCCGATCCTTCGCGCGTTCGATGGAAAACGAACGCTCATCGAGGTCGTCGACGAGAGCGGGATCGACGACCTCGAGGCGCTCGCGACGCTGACCAAGCTCTACTTCGAGGGCTTGATCGTGCCTGCCCGAACGAGCAGTGGCACAACGAGCGACACGCGTGTCGCGTTGCCGGACGACCGACGACGGGACACGCTGATTGGATTCGAGACAGACGTCGAGTCATCGTTGCCGTCGCTGCCGCCCGCGGAAGCGCACGACGACGACGTGATGTTGCCGGCGAGCACGCCCGAGAGCGGTGTGAACTCTCCAGCGACGCACGGTGAAGGCGCAGCATCGAACCGAGCACTTACCGACGCTTCCCCGAGTCCGAACGTTTCCGACGGAACGGGTACTGCTATCCTCCCCGCCCCACCAAGCGCCCCGCCCGATCGGGGCACGTCGACCTCGCAGGAGCCTGCCGTGGCCAAGCAACGTGGAAAGAACCGTCGTTCGAAGCGTGAATTTGCAGATTCGAGCGCGGGCAAGAGTACTGCTTCGACCGCGAGCTCGTCGGTGGGTCCAGCGACCGCATCGACGGCGCCTGTCATCGATTCCGAAGAGTCCGACGAGTCCGACGTAGCGCCCGCTGCGGCTGCGAAAGCGACCCCGAGCGTCGCGCCGCCAGCGGAGGCTTCGGGCGCACAACCCGCGGTGACCGAGGACGCAAAGCCCTCGCAGCCCGCGCCGAGCGCGACCGTTGAGGCCGCGAAGGCCGAAGCTCCCGCAGCGGACGCGGCCAAGAGCGACGACGGCAAGATCGAGATCGCCTCGCTCATGGGCGCCGCGAAGGCCGAGGGCGACAAGAAGCCCGAGCCCGCGAGCGATGCGACGCGAGTGGACGCGCCAAAGGCCGACGAGATCAAGACCGAAGGGGGAACGATCATTCAGTTTCCCCGGAGCGCGCGCGCCGAGGACGCCAAGGTCGACGAGAAAAAAGCCGACGAGAAGAAGCCCGACGACGCGAAGGTCGAAGAAAAGAAGGCTGAAGACGCGAAGGCTGACGAAAAGAAAGCCGACGAGAAGCAGGCTGACGAGAAGAAGCCCGACGCGAAAAAAGCCGACGAGAAGAAGCCTGACGAGAAGAAAGCTGACGAGAAGAAGGCCGACGAGAAGAAGGCTGACGAGAAGAAGAGCGACAAGCCGGCGGACAAGAAGGGCGATCCCAAGAAGGACGCGAAGAAGCCCGAAGGAAAGCGCGAGCGCAAAGACAGCCAAGGCGACCTCGGCGACGAGGCCAAGGCCTTCTTCTCGGACAACTCGTACGAGGTCGCTTACAAGCGCACGCACGACACGTTCGAAGACCTCAAGCCCGAGGCGCACCCGGAGGCGACGAGCAACCGCAAGCTCATGTACGCGACGGTTGGTCTGCTCGTGTTGATCGTTGGGATCGTCGGCGGGCTCGCGATCTACAAGAAGTTCTGGGGCGTCGAAGACGCGCAGATCTCGCCCGGCGGTCTGCTCCTCGCGAACAACCCCGGCGGCTCGACGAACACGCCCAACGCGAATGGAAGCGGAACGGGCGCGGGAAACACGACCGGTGGCTCGACCGCGGGCACGACCGCCGACGACTCGGGCATCGCAGCGGCCAACACTGCGACGGAGGACTCGGGCGTGACCGTCGCCGCCGCGAGCACAGACGACGCTGCCGTCGCGACCACGACCGAAGATGCGTCTGCGGTCGCGTACAACACGACGAGCGCTGAAGACGCGGCCACGACCGCCGCGAACACGGCCGTCGAAGACTCGGGCGTCGCTGCGACCGCCGCGAATACGACCGTCGAAGACTCCGGAATCGCCGCGACCGCTTCGAACACTGCGGTGACGGACTCGGGCGTCGCTGCGGCTCCGAGCGGCCCAGCGGAGCTGCTCACGGCCGCGCAGCGCGCGCAGGGGCGTGGCGCTGCCGCAGCGGCCACGGCCTATCAGGCGTACATCGACGCGGGTGGAAACGACGGAGCCGCGATCGCGCGCTTCGCGTTCTGGCTCGCCAATCGCGGGGACCTCGGTCGCGCTGGTGAGTGGGCCGAGCGCGCGACGCAGCTCGACCCCAACAGCCAGCTCGGTTGGTACGTCCTCGGCGCGGCGAAGATGGAAGGGCCCCGTCGCGACGCCGCGGGAGCGCGAGCGGCGTTTCGTCGATGCGCGTCGCTTCCGGGGCGCTACGCCGCGGACTGCCGCGCGATGTGATCCACGAATTGGGAGGGGACGCGAGGAGTGTGCTAACGGCCGTAGGGTCGTGAGGCACGGTGCACTCGTTCGCTGGAGCTCCGCGGTGGCCCTCGTCGGCCTCGCCGCGATGTCCGCGCGCGTCGTCGCGCAGAGCAGCGCGCCGCGCAACGGCGCGACGATCGCCGTCGATGCAGGCGTGCGACGAGCCGAACGCGCGATCACTGTGACCGTCGCGGACGCGTCCCGAAATGACGCCGCGAGCGATGCCGCGCTGCGCGCTGGAGCGACGGTGACTTCGGCAGCGCAGAGCGCGCCCCGCGAAGCGGTGATGCTGTGGGGCGGCGATCTCGTTCCGCATCAAGAGGTCCTGCGGTCGTTTGCGGCCAAGGGCGGAGCGTCGCTGTACGCGCCGATCGTCGCGTCGCTTCGCGCGGCGGACCTCGCGATGCTCAACTTCGAGACGCCCGCGGCGCCATCGAGGCCGATTCCGACGTCGCAGATGCAGTTCAACGTGCACGAGGATTTCGTCCGCGCGTTGGCCGAAGCGGGGATCGACGCGGTGTCCGTCGCCAACAATCACGGGTACGACGCGGGCGTCGACGCCGTGGGAGAGACCGTGCGCACGCTTCGCGCCGCGCGGGTGGTTCCCATGGGAGGCGCGCTCGAGAACGAAGATCCCCTCGAGCCCTCGCGCTTCACGGTGCTCGGCGAGACGCTGTGCGCGCTAGCCGCGACGCGGCTGCTCAATTTCGACATGGTGGTGCCCGCGGCAGGGCGACCGCGGCTCGGGATCGCGCGCGAGTCCGAGCGCCCCGAGCGCGACGCGTTCATCGCGGCGGTGCGCCGCGCGAAGACCAACGGATGCGCCGCCGTCCTCGTCTCGCTCCACTCGGGAACGGAGTACACCGACGAGCCCGAGGCGCGCGATCGAACGTTCTTCCGTCGCTGCGCCGAGGCGGGCGCGGACGTCGTGATCGGGCACCACTCGCACACGCCGCACCCCGTCGAGCAGTACCGCGTTCCGGGCTCCGACCGCGTCGTGACGATCTTCTATTCGCTCGGCAATTTCCTCTCGAATCAGGGCGCCGCAGCGGAGGCTGGGATCAGCAACTCACCGGGAAATCACAACGTCAATTTCGACGCCCGCACGCGCGAAGCGCTGCTCGCGGTGCTTCGATTTCGTCGTCCGCGCGCGGGGGTGCTCGAGGTGTCGCGCGCAGGATGGGTCCCGCTGTGGACCATCAACGCGCCGCTGCGTCGTCGCTCGGGCGAGGCGCAGACGATTCAAGCGGCGCTCATGCCGCGCGACGGCGCCAACGATCCGCTGCTCACCGCTCGGTGGAACGGGCTCGTTCGACGCATCGGTCGCGACACGCTCCTCGCGCGCGAAGAGGTTCCTGCGTGGCAAGAGGCGTACGCCGCGAGCGACCTCGCGGTGACGACCGCGCGCGCCGAGGCGCGAAGGCCCGCGCGTTCGACGCGTTGATCGCGCGACGCGATCGATCGACGCGTCACTGCAGCGGGTTGCCCGCGCGCTGACCGCCGGGCGTGATGAGCGCGCCGACGACGCGCCGGCCGCTGTCTGTTCGCCCGATCCAGAGCAGCGTGGTTCGCGGATCGACGCGGTCGAAGCAGCCCGCGAACACCGAGGCCGATCGCTCGGTGTACAGCGGCCGCTCGGATCTTGAAAACATGGGTTGATCGCCGGTCGCGTCGAAGCTCGCGAACCCATAGATCGCCGTGGGCGTTCGCGCGTCGGTCCGCACCGTCGCGGCGATCACGACGAGCGAGCGTCCCGCGGGCGTTGTGTCCACGATGATGGCGGGATCGGCGAGCTCTTCGACGCCTCCGTCATCGAGCGTCCGAGGCGTCGCGATGGGACCCGAGCCGACGCGGGTCCATGGGCCGTTCGGCCGCTGCGCTCGCGCGAGAAAGAGCTTCGCGCCGCTCGCGTACGCGAGCGCGAACGTCCCGTCGGGCAGCCGCGTGATCGATGGCCCCGAGAGCGTCGCTCCCTCGCCGCGCGAGGCGTCCGGGCGCAACACCGGTTCGGGCTCTCGCTCGAAGCGCAGCCCGTCCGTCGATCGCGCGACGCCGATCGCCCCGTTGGCCTCGTAGGCGAGCCAAACGACTCCGTCGAGCGACAGCACGGAGGGGGCCGAGACCGCAGCGCCCTCCCACGGAAGCATCGGCTCGAGCACGGTCTGCAGCCCTTCGAACCGAAGCTGATCGGGCATGCGTTCGACGAGCCGCGCGATGCGCGTGCGTCCGTCGCTCGTGCGGTGCGTGACGAAGAGCAGCCGCTTTCGATCGCCGCCGACGATCACCGAGGGCTCGTCGAATTGCCCGTCGTCGGCCGACGCCAACGCGGACGAACCCGTGGGGCTCGACGGTCCTGCGACGCTCGCGTAGCCGCCGAAGAGCGACGAAGGGAGGTCTCGATCGCCTCGCGCGGGCGCGCCGAGCGCTCCGCACGACGACGACAGCGCAGCCACCACGAGCATCGCGCACGGTGTGTACCGACCCATGAGCTCTCGCGAAGGTACCATCGGTCTCTCGCGCGCGGATCGCGACGCGCGGCGAATGCGCAGGACGAAGCTCACGGCGTGCTCGGGCGGAGCGGCTGCGTGCGAACGGTGCCCGCGAAGGCGACGACGTTGGTGGTGATTCCAACGCCGAGGACGACCGCTGCGCCGCTGAAGAGCCCGACGGCCGAGCCGAGGCGAACGCCGTCGTCGCGGACGAGGACCGCGGTGATCGCGCCCGCGATCGCGAGCGCCGCAGCGGTGGGATAGAGCACGTACGCCGCGACGAGCGCGCCGCGCGAAGGTTGTTGAAAGCGCACGCGGATGCCCTCGGGCGGCGGCGTCAAGTCGGCGCTCACGTCGGAGCCGTCGGTGGTGGCGCTCACGCGCGTGGCGCGGGTCGTGGGGACGTAGAGCAGGCAATTTCCACGGCAGAGCGTTCGGCGCGCGGGCGCGCGGCTGCGGCGCAGCGCGACGGGGATCTCGTCTTCGGACTGAATCAACGAGAACTCTGCGCGCGGGTTGCCGTTGTGCTCGAGCTGCACCGGCGCGCGTCCGGGGCCGGGCCGACGAAACTCTTCGATCTCTGCTTCGCCGAGCTGCGCGGCTGACCGCGCGCCAGCGTCCGCGGGAGCGTCGGCGCCCGTGCGCAACACGATGCGCTCGGCCGATGGAAGTCCGCCATCGGCGTTTGCAGCGGTCGTCGAAGAGGGCTCTGTCGGCGCGGCGCTCGCGTCGGCGCTGACGGCGGCATCGGCGTTCGAAGGAGGCGAATCGCTGGGGGCCGACTGCTGCGCGACGGCCACGCGCGGGAGCGCGATCACGGCGCAGAGCGTGGCTGCTCGCGCGAGGTTCTCGGTGGTGCTCACGAGAGAAATGTAGCGCCGCAATCGACGCTCGCGCGCCGCGAAATCACTGCGCGGTGCGCGCGGCGTAGCTGGTAGTCTCTTCGCAGTGAGCGTCGATAGTGGCGATTCGATCGAACTCGCGCGCGCGCTGGCAGAGGCGTTTCTTCGTCCGCGGCGGCCGAAGCTCGCGGACGCGCTCGAGGTGGTCACGTCCATCGACCGCGACAAGATCGACCGCGCCCTCGCGGCGCCGCAGTGGCGCGCGGAGATCGCCAAGGACCGCTGCGAGCTCGTGTGGTCCGAGCGCAAGCACGACGGCACGCTGCAGAGCTTCTTCGAGCGCGGCCCGAAGGACCGGGTGCGCGACACGCGCGAGGCGTGGGAGGCGCTCGGCGCGCGAGGCGTGATTCCCGAAGAGTGGGTCGGCTCGCAGTCGCGGCGCTTCGCGCGAGGGCAGTACGCGTCGGCGCCGTACACGCTCGCGGGTGTGATTGCGGTCGCGTCGGATCCCGAGGGAATCCTCGAGGCCGAGCGACTCGCCCGCGAAGTGGCCAATCGCTTGATCGCCTGGGGCGTCGGTCACGCGCCGCGCCTCGTGTGGTGGGTCGATGGAAAGCCCGAGTGGATCACGCACGGCCGCCCCGAAGAGCGCGTGGGGCGCGAGCAAGTCGCGCTGCCCGGCGGAGGCGCGCTTCACGAGCTGCTCGCGGCGATCGGGTACTCGGTTCCGCCACCGGCGGCCACGAGCGTCCGCGGTCGCTCGGTGGTTCGCCGCGAAAACGTTCGAGGCCCGGCGGCCTCGACGTTCGAGTCGCTCGTGGTCGACCCGAACAAAGCGCGGCCGGTGACGAACCTGCTCGACGCGTACGACGCATGGGTGAGCGCGCGGTACGACAATCGTCGCGTGAAGCTCTCGCTGCCGGGCGCGGGCGAGGGCGAGTGGGTCGTGCGCACGGTGCGGGCGGACGAGCTGCCGGATCCGTTCGAGCCGCTGTTTCTGCTGCTCTTGCGCGGCTACGCGCTGCTCGAGCTCACGCGCCGAAGCGCGCCGCTGTTCGCGGACGCGACGCTTCGCGTTCCGCCCGAGCGCCGGGCGTAGCGCGGCATCGAGTGAGCGACACGGCCGTGCTGCCAAACGTGTGATCTGTTAGCGAAAATCCAGCACGCTCGGCGCGGCAGCAAGCAGCCACTCTCGGCGCGGCAGCAAGCAGCCGCTCTCGGCGCGGCAGCAAGCAGCCGCGCACTGTGCCTCGAAGCCGTCACGGGGCGCCGTCACGCGATCTATCTCGGCAGGCGTTCTCGCTCGCGCTCGAACTTCGAGAGAAGAGCCAATCGAAATCTACCTGCACATTTGCAGGTGATCCGAAGCTCGACGCCGCGACAACCCACCTGCCTAAGTTCGAGCGCGAGCGAGAACGCCTGCGGAGCTAGCTCGAGAACACTCGCTGACAGGGTCTGCGAAGCACAGTGCGCGGCTGCTCGCCGCCGCGCCCCGCGTCGCCGCTCAAAACGAGAGAGACATCGTGGCGCCGCCGTCGAACACGGCGCCCGAGAGCTGCATGTCGCCGACGGGGTCCGTGGGGTCGCTCTTGCGGTAGCTGCGCGGCGCGAGCGCTTGCGCGCTGCCGTACACATCGAGGCTGATTCCGCCGGCGATCGCGGCGATTCCGCGGATTCGGAAGCCCGTGCCGATGGACACGCCGTGCCGATCGCTGTCGAGGAAGTTCGTGTCGCGCCCGGTCTGTTCGGGAACGGGCGTCGGCTCGTAGCGATAGCCCGCGCGCACGGCGAGCTCGTGTTGACCGAGGCCGATCGTGTACTCGGTTCCGAGGCGCACCGAGACCGTGTCGCGGAAGCGCGCGGGCACTGGATTCAGCCCCGGCGGGAGCGCCGGGATCGGGATGTTGAGCCCAGGCGGCGGATTCAAGTCGAGCGCGACGTCCAAGCGCGCCGTGGGGTTCGTGTACGCGGCGAAGTTTTGGTACGTCATGTCCGCGAGCACGAGGAGCGCGGGACGGGGCTTCCATCGCACGCCGAGTACTGCGTTTTGCGGCAGAAATACCGCGGTGGATCGCGACGCGAGGTCGTAGCGACCCGGGACGCGGACGGCGTTCATGCCCGAGCCGACGACGACGTTGCCCAAGACCGTCGCGTCGATCTCGAGCGCGAGTCGAAACTCGCCGCGATACGCGAACGCGAGCGTGAGGTTGTCCATCACGTCGATCTGCAAGCCCGCTTGCGCGTAGCGCACCGCGCGAAGATCCGCGTCCACCGCGTGCCTCAAGCGCGACTGCGCGGCCTGTGGAAACGCGATGTCGCCGTAGATGTCGAGCCGCCCGCGCGTGGACGACACGAACGAGAGCCCCGCGCCGATTCGCAGCCACGGCCACGGCGCGATCGCGATGTCTGCGGCCAAGTAGAGGAGCTGCACGCGGTTGTCGAAGAGCTCCCAGCGCGGCTGCAATTGCGGCAGGGCGCGCGAGCGAGAGAGTCGCTCGTCGGGCAGGTGCGTTCCGAGGCCGAAGGCGAAGGGAATTCCGAACAGGCGCCCGGGCGCGACGACGCCCGCGACCACGCCGTGCGCCGGATCGACCGCGCTGTCGCGATCGTTTACCGCGAGGTTGTGCTGCGCGTAGAAGTACCCGACGTCCACGCGCACGCCCGTCGCGCGAACGAGCCCCGCGGGGTTGTAGTAGACCGACGAGCTGTCGCCTCCGTCTGCGCTCATCGCGCCCGCGAGCGCCGAAGCGCGCGCGCCGAAGCCGTACGTCCCAGGGGGAGTCGCGTGCGAGACACGCGCGGTCGCGATCCCTGCGAAGAGCGCGAGCGACCCGAGCGCGAGGCGAGCGAGCGGGCGGCGCATCAGAACGTCACCGTCGTGTGGAGGCCCGCCGCGACGATCACGCCGCGGGCGGTGATGGTGGGGGGAGCCATGTCGAGAGCGACCGTTCCGTCAGAGAAATCCCTGGGTGAAAGGACATGGACCTGCGACCAGAGCTCGAGGCCCGCGCGCGTCCCGCGCCACACGGCGGACACGGCGCCGCCGAGGGTGACGACGTGTCGATCGTTGTCGAGGTAGTTGGCGGACTCGGTGCGCGAGGGCAGCGGCGACGGCTCGTAGAAGTACCCGCCGCGCAGAGACCAACGCTGCGTCCTTCGAGCCCACTCTTTTTCGAAGCCGAACCGTGGAACGAACGTGTCGCTCGTGGCGGGCCGCGGAGGCTCGGGCGAGCGCTCCGTCGTGCGCTCGAGGGGCCCTGGGTACTCGCTCCATCGCTTGAACGTGAGCCCCGCGATGAGCGACCAGCCCTCGAGTTGAACGCCCGCTTCACCTGCGATTTGCCAGGGATCGTACTGTGCGATCCCCGAGATGTTGAACGCTGGCAAGGGCAGCCCGATGTCCCGCGCTTCGATCGTGACGGCGAAGCGGCCGACGCTCGTTCCTCGAAACGTGACGCTCGATCGAACGATCCCGCGCTCGAACGTCGCGCCGACGACGGGCGCATACGAGGTCACGAGCTGGTTGTCGACGCGCGATCCCACGCGGCCCGTGCTGTCCTGCGCGATCACGACGCTCCCGCGGATGGCGGCGAGCGCGACGAACCCGCCGCCGATGCGAAAGCCCCACGGGAGCGCCACGCCGATGCCCGCTTGAATCGCGACGGTCTGCGTTCGATCCGAGAGCATCAGAAATTGTTCTGTCTCGGGGCGCAGGATCCGTCCGCGCACGACCACGTCGGTCGGCGTGTAGAACCCGAGCCCGATGACGATTCGCTCGCGGAGAACGCCGCCGAACGGGAGCGGCAACGCGAGGCCGATGACCGTTCCGCGCGAGGCGTCTTGCGCGACGTGGCGCGGGTCCGAGCCGGATCGTTGCTGCGAGAGCAAGAACCCCGCCCCCTGGTAGCCGAGCGAGAACGCGATCTCGCGGGCGCGCGAGAGGGCGGCGGGGTTTCCGTGGACCGAGGCGTAGTCGTCGCCGATCGCGCCGGACAGTCCGCCCATCGCGCACGCGCGTCCGCCGTAGCCGAAGAGGTCTTGCGGCGACGCGTCGCTCGGACGCGCGTACGCGAGCGCCGAGGCGCACGCGGCAGCAGTGAACAACATCGCAGACGAAGCGCGCATCGAACGAGGGCCCGAGCGTACACGCCGTCGCCGCAAAGCTCGACCACATCAGACCCGCGTTCGATCCGCGGCGCGCGATCGCGGCGAACGGTCACGGCGGCGCTGCGAACGGTCGCGCTGGCCCCGAAAGGATGGGGTAGAGTCCGCGCCGTTCATGGCTCGACGCGTCTTGATCATTACGCCGACGTACAACGAGAGAGAGAACCTCGAGACGTTTCTCTCGTTGGTCTTCGGCGTCGCTCCCTCGGTCGATGTGCTGGTCGTCGACGACAACTCGCCCGACGGAACGGGCGCGCTCGCCGACGAGATCGCCGCCAAAGACCCGCGCGTAAAAGTGATGCACAGGCCCGGAAAGATGGGCTTGGGCACCGCGTATCTCGCGGGCTTTCGCCGCGCGCTCGAGGACCACTACGACGTCGTGTTCGAGATGGACACGGACCTCTCGCACGACCCGAAGTACATCCCGGACTTTCTTCGCGCGATCGACGAGGGCGCGGACCTCGTGATCGGGTCGCGAAACATTCCGGGCGGCGGCGTCGAGGGCTGGGGCGTCGGGCGGCACTTTCTGTCGAAGGGCGGCTCGCTCTATTCGCGGACGATCTTGGGGCTGTCCGTGCACGACCTCACGAGCGGCTTCAAGGCGTTTACGCGACGCGGCCTCGAGGCGATCGAGCTCGATCGCGTGCAGAGCAACGGCTACTCGTTTCAGATCGAGCTGACGTTCCGCGTGCTGCGAAAGGGCCTTCGCGTGAAAGAGGTCCCGATCGTGTTCGTCGACCGCCGCGCGGGCCAGAGCAAGATGAGCCGAAAGATCTTCGCCGAAGCGATCGGCATGGTGTGGAAGCTGCGCGCAGACGCGATCCTCGGGCGACTGTGACCTGAGCAGGGAAGGGGCGGCGAGGGCCGAGATGAATCTCGGCTCAATGGGGCGCCGAGATGAATCTCGGCGCATGGACGCTGCTTCGCAGCGCGCGCAAAGCCGCGAAGAGGGGGTCCGACATAGGGCTCCATCGCGACCGGCTCTGCGGTCGCGCGACGCGCAGCGGCGTTCATGCGCCGAGATTCATCTCGGCGCCCAAATGAGCCGAATTTCATCTCCGCGCCCAATTGAGCCGCTATTCACCTCGGCGCCCGTCTCAGCACCCCCCACGAAATCAACTCAATTCCCCGTTGCTCCGCTGCCCGCGGTGCTCGCTGCGCTCGTTGTACTCGCTGCGCTCGTTGCGCTCGTTGTGCTCGCTGCGGGCGTGGTCCTGCGTCGGCGCCGTTGGCGGGGCGTTCGATCGCGGCCGAACGTCCACGTGACCGAGGCGCCGATGTCGAGCGACACGGACGCGTTTTCGCCAACCATCCACAGGGTGGGCTGCACGACGTCGAGCTCGATTCGAAGCTGTCGGTACACGGTAAACGCGAGGCCTGCGGTGACGCGCGCGACGATTCCGTTGAACGGCAAGTAGCCCGCTTCGAAGCGCAGCGGAACGAAGAGGCCGATCGACGGAACGAGGTCCACGCCGCTCTCGACGCCCACGAGCGGCAGCACGTTGTTCACGCGACCCGTGCGCCCGCGGAGGTTCGCGTACGACAGCGATGCGAGAACGCCCAACCGATCGATTGGAAAGTACGTGAACCGCGCGCCGACGAGCCCGTTCGTGTACGGATCGCGCCCCGGGTTGAACGCCGCGTGCCCGACGAGGCTCAGCTCGAACGGCCGCGCGTGCAGCAAGATCGGCGGCCGTGCAGGGATCGAGATCGGCGGCTGGTAGTACGGCTGCGTCGGCGGCCGGAGCGTCGGGTCCGTTCCTGGCGTCGATGGATCGATGTTCGGCGAGCCGCTGCCGCCGCGCAGCAGGAGCAGCACCGCTTCGCGCACGCGATCTCCGAGCGTCCATTGTGTCGCGACGACACCCGCCGCGCGTTCGCTGCTCTCGCCGCGGCGACGAACGCGCAGCGTCGCGAAGTAGAAGCCGCTTCGCGCGCGAAGCTCGCACGTGATCGCGAGCTCGGTTTGCAACTCGGTGACGAGCTGCGCGAGGCCCGCTTCGGGCACTGGAAACGCGAGCGACAGCCTTCGTGCCGCCGCGTAGAGCTCTTCGGTCGGAACGATCGACAGCCCCAAGCGCCCGAACTGCTCGCGCAGAACGTTGTTCACGAACGTCCCCGCCGCGGGATCCACGCCGATCGGCGCCGTGTCCACGATGGCCACGCGCGTCATCGCGATCTGCACCGTCGAGCCGCCGCTATCTGGCGCAGTTGCGTCGGTGACGATCGATGCGTCGGTGCCCGCACCACCCGCGTCCTCCGTGATCGTGATCTCGACGCTCGCGGCATCGGACACCGTCGCGTCACTCGAAGCAGCGTCTGCCGCAATCGGTGCGCCTCCGCCGTCGTTTGGTGCGTTTTGCGCGATTGCGTCGCCCGTGTGCAGCGCGACGCTCGTCGCGACCAAGGCCGCGCAGACCGCCAAACGCACTCGAGCGACACCCGCGAGTGAGGAAAATCCGCGACGCGCTACCAGACGCATATCGACCGAGGAAACACTACCCCGACGACCCGCCCAGCGCATGGAGTTTTGTGCGGTGCTCTGTCCACTCGGTTGCTTCGAAGATTGCTTGCGGGCTCCTTCGGCTCTTCTGTACGAAGCGAGCCATGGAGTTCTCGTCGGGACGCGCTCCGCTTATTGGTGTTGTTCATCTTCCAGCGTTGCCGGGTGCGCCGCGGTTCGAAGGGTCGATGACCTCGATCCTCGAAGGGTGTCGTCGCGACGGCGAGATCCTCGCAGGCGCAGGCTTCGACGCGGTGATCGTCGAGAACTTCGGAGACGCGCCGTTCTTTCGCGGCGCGGTTCCACCAGAGACCATCGCGGCGATGACCGTCTGCTGCGAGCTCGTTCGACGCACCTCGGGCCTCCCGCTCGGCGTCAACGTCCTTCGCAACGACGGCCACGCAGCGCTCGCGATCGCAGCGGCCACGGGCGCGCACTTCATCCGCGTGAACATCCTCGTCGGCGCGCGCGTCACCGATCAAGGCATCATCGAGACCGACGCCGCGAAGCTCCTCCGCACGCGCCGCGCGCTTGGCCTCGAGCGCGTGAGCCTCGTCGCCGACGTCGACGTGAAGCACAGCGCTGCGCTCGGCGCCTCCACGATCGACGACGAAGCCGTCGAAGCGATCGAGCGCGGACTCGCGGACGTGATCGTCGTCAGCGGCGCGCGTACGGGCGAAGAGGCCTCGCGCGACGCTGTGTTGGCCGTCAAGCACGCGACCAAGGCTCCTGTGTGGATGGGCTCGGGCGTCCGCGCAGAGACCCTCGCCGAGTGGCTCGGCGTCGCCAACGGCGTGATCGTCGGAAGCGACCTGCGCGCCAACGGCCGCGCGGGCGGGCCGATCGATCGATCGCGCGCCGAGGCCTTCGTGCGCGTACGCAAGGGCTAGCGATCGCTGAGCGCGTGGGGCGCGCGGCCTTCGCTCGCGGACAGCGCTTGCACCGCGCGCAGCGCGAAGAGCACGGACGCCGCTGCGATCGCCGCTGCGACGGGGCGCTCCCACCACCGCCACGAGGGAGCGTCTCGACGAAGCTCCTTCGCCACCGATGCGCGCAGCTTCGCTCGCGAGGTCTCGCTCGGAGCGCGCGCGTCGGGCTCGTCGATCGCGCGCTTGAGCGCGAAGTACGCGCGCAGACACTCGGGGCACTCGGCGAGGTGCGCCTCGAGCGCGTCGCGCGCGTCTCCCTCGATCGGGCCCAGCGCAAACGCCACCAGCGCGTCGGTCGCCTCTTCGCACTTCAACGGGACATCTCCTCTCGCAATCGTCGCACGAGCTCGTGCATGCGTGACTTCACGGTGCCCACGGGGACCTCGAGGACGAGCGCGATCTCGTCGTAGGCCATTCCGCGGGCGCGCAGCGCGTAGAGCGTCGCCATGGGCTCGGGCAAGCGAGCGACCGCGCGTCGCAGCTGTTCTGCGTCGCTCTTCGCCTCGAGCAGCGCGCTCGGGTCGGGCTCTTTGCCGCCGCCGTCGATCGCTTCGATCGCCGTGATTTCAGCGACCGATCGCGCTCCGCGCTTTTGCGCGCGCAGTCGGTTGAGGCACAAGTTGCGCGCGACGACGAAGAGCCACGCGCGGACGTTGGACGCACGCTCGCTGCTCTCGCGCTGTCGAACGAGGGTCAAGAAGCACTCGTTGAGGACGTCCTCGCTCTCGTGCGCGTCGTGAATCATGCGCCGAACGAAGGTGAACAGCGCCTTCGCGTGGCGCGCGTACAGCTCGTCGAACGCGCGCAGATCCCCGCGGCACACCGCTTCGAAGAGCGCTTCGTCCGACCGAGTCGACAGCATGGGTTACGCCCGCGCATCGCGCGTGTGCACCGCGGCGCGCGCCGCGGCGATCGTGAGCAAGAGCGCCGAGAACACGACGAGCACCAGCGCGAGCACGAGGTTGTTCAGCGACTCGGCGAACCCGAGCCCCGCGATCGTGAACCGAAGCTGCACGTCGGTGACGGCCGGCAGATAGTGGAGGCTCTTGGCGACGCCGATGCACGTTCCGAGCGCGCCCGCGCTGAGCGTGAGGAGCGTGAGGGCTGCGGTGATCATCACGAATCGCCGCTCGGGGCGCAGAACGCACAGCGCCGCGGACAACACCAGCACGAACCCGAACACCGACGTCGGGATCATCCCGAAGCCACCGTCACGAAAGAACGTCGACCACATCTCGAGCCTCCTTCAGCAGCGCGCACGATCAGCGCTTCACAGAGCAAGAAACCGCAGTCGACAAAAGGTTCACTCCATCGTTGAAAAAAGAGTTCGCCGGGCTAGCGCCATGCACGCAATTCGGCGCTCGATCGCGCGCCGTGCTACTCCCGATGAGGTCTCTTTCATGGTCCGTCGCTCGCGCCACTACGAACCCATCGGCGTCGCCCACGTCGGGACGCTTCTCGCCGAAGCGCTCGGCGATCGCGCGCTCGTTCGTCGGGCGCTCGGCGTGTGGCCGGCGTGGGAGCAAGCCGTCGGTCCGCAAGTCGCTCGTCGCGCTCGCCCCGTCGCGATGCGCGACGGCGTGCTCTACGTCAACGTCGCGCACCCGGTGTGGCTGCAAGAGCTGCAGCCGATGCGCGAGGCGCTGTTGCATCGCGTGCAGAAGCTCGCGGGCGCGTCGGTCGTTCGCGAGATTCGCTTGAAGGTGGGGCCGCTGCCGAAGATCGACGAGGCGCGCGAGGTGCGAGAGCAGCCGAAGGCCGAGAATCGCGCGCCGATTCCCTACGAGATGGCGCGGACGATCCGGGCTGTCCCCGCGAGCGGACTGCGTTCGGTGCTGCTTCGCGTCGCGTCGAAGTGGGCGGCGTTGCCTCGATCAAACGAGTAGGTCGACGCGGCCCATCATGAAGTCGCGCGCGACGACCATGTCGTGAACCTCGTCGGGCCCGTCCGCGATGCGCGCCGCGCGGGCGCTTCGATACCAGGTCGAAAACGGAACGTCCTGGCTGTACCCCAGGCCTCCGTGCATCTGGATCGCGTCGTCGAGCACTTTGCAGAGCGCCTGCGCGACGTGGTTCTTGGCCATCGACGAATAGACCCGCGCGGCCTTGGCGTCGCCCTTCTCGAGCATCCACGCGCAGTGCGCGGTCATGAGATTTCCGCTGTGAATCGCGCGGGCGTTCTCGGCGAGCATGCGCTGGAGCATCTGGTGGTGGGCGAGGGTCTTTCCGAACGCGACGCGCGTGGCGAGGTACTCGCGGCACATCGAGAGCGCGCGATCCGCGAGGCCCAACCAGCGCATACAGTGCGTGAGCCTCGCGGGGACCAGCCGCGCTTGCGCGAGGCGAAATCCGTCTCCCACGCGACCGAGCACCGCGTCGTCGCCGACCCGCACGCCCTCGAATCGCAGCTCGGCTTCGCGGTGCTGCAAGAGCTCTTCGCCCATCGTCGCGAAGTCCCTCACGTGCACGACGCCCTTCGCGTCACGCGGAACGATGAACACCGTCGCCCCTTCTTTGGGATCGTCGCTCGTGCGCGCGACGAGCAGCAGCACGCCCGCGGCGCCGCCGCCGGTCGAGTACCACTTGTGCCCATCGATCACCCACCCGTCGCCGTCGCGCGTCGCGCGCGTGCGGAGGTTGGTCGGGTCTGCGCCAGCGCCGGGCGCGGGTTCGGTCAGGCAAAACGCGGACGTCATCGTGGCGTTGCACAGGGGCTCGAGCCAGCGGGCCTTCTGCGCGTCGCTTCCGGCCATGAGCAACAAGTCCATGTTGCCTTGGTCGGGCGCGTCGCAGTTGAAGACCTTCGCGCCGACAGGCGAGCGCCCCATCTCGCGAAAGAGCACGCACATGCCCATCACGCCGAGGCCCCGCCCTCCGAGCGCCACCGGCAAGTGCGGAACCCACAGCCCCTCGCTCTTCGCCTTCTGTTGCAGCTTCTGGAGCGTGTCCGTCCGCCGCTCGCGATCCTCGAGGATGATCGCTTGCTCGTTGGGGATCACGTGCTCGTCGACGAAGGTCCGGACCGCGGCGCGCAGCGTCGCGAGCTCATCGCTCAGTGAGAAATCCATCGGGTGCGCGAGTGTACAGGGTCGTTCGCGCGTGGGCGCGGCGAGAGCGCGTGGCCCCCACCCGGCGCTTCTGCGGGTGAGCGGCCCCCACCCGGCGCTGCCGCGCGCCCCGCCCCCGCCTGAACGGCAGGGGCGGAGCTTCGCAGTGAGTCAGCGAAGTTTCGAACAGAACGCGTATCGAGCGACACGACCATCGACGCTCATGACTGGCGATCACGTTTACTCAATGCGAAGCCGCCGCCCCTGCCGTTCAGGCGGGGGCGGGGCGCGCGGCAGCGCCGGGTGGGGGCCGCTCACCCGCAGAAGCGCCGGGTGGGGGCCGCTCCGCGCTCAATCGATCGTGTCAGCCAAATCAAACCGCGGGTTCGTCGCTTGGAGCGTCGCGCGCAGCGAGGCCACGAGGTGCTCGAGCACGGGGCCCTCGACCGTGGGGCTCAGTCGGCCGTCGCGGAGGCGCTCGGCGAGCTCGCGGTCGAGCGCGCGCACGAGCGCGAGGCGCGCTTCGTCCGTGGCGGGCTCGGTCCGTGGATCTCCTGCGAAATCAGGGATCAACGCGCGGAGCCTCGCGAGCTCGTTCGTCGAGCGCGCGGGCTCGGCGCGCAGCTCGGCAGCGCACTGGTTGAGCGCGTTGGCCGCCACGAGCACACGAAATTGAAGGCCCTTGTCCGTCACCGTCGGATGGAGGTCTTGCAGGAGAAAACGCATGATCGCGTCGAGGGTCGCGGGCACGTCCGGGCGCTGCTGCATCGCTCGAATGTCTCACGACGAAACCGGGCGAGCGACGGCGACGTACAGCGCTTTCAGACGACACGTGACAAACGCGAAGCGACCCACGGAATCGGCGAACTCTTCACGCACCACCGAGCGCGCGCTGTCGCGGCGGGGCTCGTTGCTGGTCGCGCTCTCGGGGATCGCGGGCTTGGCGTCTGCGTGTCGATCGAGAGACAACGCGCGCGCGTCGTCGGGCGCAGGCTCGATCGCGCGCGACGATTCGAGCGCGGGAGCGACCGCGGGTGGAGGGCCCGCTGTTCCGACGACGGCCGCGCCAGCGACGCAGCCGGGCGCGGGAACGGTCGCGGATTGGCGCGCGCTCACGGCGGACGAGTGGCGTCGGCGACTGACAGCCGAGCAGTTCGAAGTGCTCCGCGAGCAGGGCACCGAGCGCGCGTTCACCGGCGCCTATTGGAACAACCACGAGCGCGGCGTCTATCGCTGCTCGGGCTGCGACCTCGAGCTCTTCTCGTCGGCGGACAAGTTCGACTCGGGGACGGGTTGGCCGAGCTTCACACGGCCGATCGCGACCGATCGCATCGAGCAGCAGACCGACGACTCGCACGGAATGTCCCGCGACGAAGTCCACTGCGCGCGCTGCCGCGGCCACCAGGGCCACGTGTTCGACGACGGCCCCGCGCCCACGGGGCTTCGGTACTGCATCAACTCGGTCTCGCTGCGCTTCGTCGCGGGCTGATCGCGTCAACGAACGAACGGGTCGTCCTGGGGGACGCCGTGGATCGAGCCGTTGTTCGAAGCTCGCTCGTTCTCTTCGCGCTTGTCCTCGGGCAAGGGCGCGGGCTCGACGGGCTTCGCGGGCTCGCTGTCGCGCCCCGACGACTTGCGCGTGTTGTCGTGACGAAAGAACGACGGAGCCAGCGTGTCCGCGTCGCCTTCTTCCCAGCGCTGCCACGTCATCGCGCGGCGAATCTTGTCCCAACTCCGGAGCAAGAGCACCGCCGCGAGCTGACGATCACGCGTCGCTGCTTGTTGCGCTTCCGAGACTTCGTTGCGAGTTGCCAAGGACGCGAGGATCTCGTGAGACAACTTCGAAGCGCGGGCGATGTCGTCGCTCGTGATTGCGGTCGCACCGTGGATGCGCTCGAAGTTGTCGGAGAACTCGACCGAGAGCGTTCCGAGGTCCATGGCGCGGTCGCGGACCGTGGTTCCGGTGCGCGCGGTCGTGAGGATCGTGCGGTCGAGGCGGCCCTCTTCGACGAGGACCACGGCGTTGCGTTGAAAGCGCGCGAGCGTTCGATCGAGCTCGTCGACCAAGGGGCCGTGCTGGACGTTTTCGCTCTTGGCCGCGCGCTCTTGGTGGGCCGCGTACACCGCAGCGCTTCCGATGACCGGGAGCCGCGCGAAGAGCCCGACGGGCAAGAGCCCCATCTTCTCGAGCTCGGTCACGTGCGGCTCGATCCCCGCCATCGACGAGGCCACGAGGATCACCGCGCTCGCGATGTCGAACGTGGGCTTCTCGGGATTCGTGATCGCTTCGCGCTCGGCGCGTGTGGCTTCGAACTCTTGCTTCCCCTCGACCACTGGCGGAAATGCCGCCGAAATCGTGTGTGTCATGACTGTGTTCTCCGGATGAATGGACGTTGTTGTTGGTACGAGGTGGCTCGAACCGAAACGTCGAGGCTCACCGTCGCGGCGCCCTCATCTCGGCGGTCCGCGATGGTGTTGCGGGGCGGAGAAGATTTTTTTCGTCGAGCCGAGCGTCGAAAAGGGCTCGACCCCTGCTCCCGGACGTTCGCGTGGAGAAACACAGGGGGTCGACCCTTTTTTGCGGGCGTCGCGGGGCGCAAACGAGGGGTCGAGTCCCTCGGTCGCGGCGATCGGGCGTGTGAAGGGAAGGGGTCGACCCTTTTTTTCGGGGGCCGGGGGGCTGCCGAGAAGGGGTGGACCCTTTTTCGAGAGAGGGCAGGGGCGAGAGCGAAGGGGTCGAGTTGTTTTCGGTAGGGCGACTGAGACGAGTGGGAAGCGGCGGCGAATTCGTGAAGTTCGTGTTTACCAGAGTTGCAAAACTTTGGTTGACGAGGGCGAACGCGGACGGCAGAGTGAACACGTGGTTTGTTGTGACGGCTCGGAGCCGCACAGCATCGGGTGGCGAAAACGCGTGCGATCGGGCGGTGCGGCGATGACCTCGAGATGGACGGGCAACGGGCAAATCGAGCCGAGCGGTGGTGCGTTCGCGCTCGCAGTGATGCTCGCAGCGTGTGGCAACAGCACGATGGGCACACCGCAGGACTCGGGGGTCGTGACGGGTGACGTGGTGCGGCCGCAGAACTCGCCGTTCTGCCCGTTCTTCAGCGGCACGGATGGCGGTGTGCTGCGCCTCGATAGCCAGGGACGCCCGACGACGGCGCTGATGGCGTGGCCGGTGCTGTGTCACCCGGACATGCGCGCGGGATCACCGTGTGTAGCCACCGGCGGTGGTCCCGGCGTTTGCGTCGACTTTCACGAAGAGAGCAGCGGCCGTTTCCCCGAGTACACACAGAACAACCGGATGGCGTTGTACTGCTTGCGCGCAGGCAGCACGATTTGCACGGACGACGGCCTGTTCTCGAACCTGTGCCCGACGCCGCGCAACTGCACACCTGTGCCAGATCCGCTGCCGGGGCGGCCGCGGTTCGTGTGCTTTCCGCCGGTATGCAACCCGTAGCGAGCGACTGATCGGGGAGGGCTGAGTGTTGTTTTTCGAGCAAGGAAAGGGTGGTGGACGACGGCGAACGCGGAGTGCAGTCCGGAGGCGTCGCCGATCGCGATCCTGTCGCTTGCTCGTTGTTGGCTCGCTGGTGCGTCCGCCCAACGGCTGTATCGTGCGCCGCGATGTTCGAACCGCCGAACGACTTCACGAGCAACACGCTCGACGACATCTACGTGCTCGCCGACCGCTGCGCGAGCCGTGCTCCCGCTGCGTTCGCGAGCATCTGCGCGATCGCGTTGGTGCGCGCTGCGCCGGTCGAGCGTCACGCAGAGAGCCTCCTCCGGATCGCGCTCGTCGATCGTGCATTGCCGTTTCTTCGTAGGCTCGCGATGATGGAGCGCATCGACGAAAGAGACCTTCGCCCGTTCACCGACGAAGACGGCGTGGTGTCTCGTACCCTCGCAAGTGTCCCCGATTTCGGCCTCGACCCACAGGCTTCAGCGTTTGGTTCGGTGCTCAATTACTGGAGTTGGGTCGTCGAGAACGGTCTCCGATTGCTCGGAACGAATCGATCTGACTTCGCCCGCGACATGGCGGTCATTTCGGTTCTGAGCGTCGACTCCGCGGTGTTTCTTTGGCCAACACTCGTGGGCGCTCCCGCGCCGCCGAGCGAATCCTCGGTACAGCAGTCGATCGCGCGCGAGGCGGAGCTCGTCCGCAACGCGCTTCGCAACGAGTCGTACAACGCGGCCGACGCTCGACGCTTGCTCGATGAGCCACTCACACCCGTCGTCGTGACGTTCGAAAAGCTGCGGTGTTGACGCCGTGGCGAGCGCTCGGGCGATTGGCTCCTGCTGGTGTTGCTTTGCGGTCCGCGCGGTGGTTTCGCCAACGATGCGCCGGGCGTTCGTTGCTCTCGTGAGGGTGAGTTGCAGCGTTCCTTTGGCTTCGCGAGCGCGTCGTCCCGTAGCCGCCCGGCACTTTTCCCGGCAGACTGCGCGTGCTGTCTCGGTGGCGCCGATGAATCCCCGCCACGCGTTCGTTGTCGCTGTGCGTCTCTCTGGCTGCACCGCTGCACGCGTGGGCTGCGCTCCGACTGCCTCGTCATTTGCGCGTCGATCACCTGCGATCCCCGACCGAACCGACGTAGCTCCCCTTCCCGAATCCGACGCCGCTCCACGCGAAGACGCATCGGCCGCCTACGACCCCGACACGAATACCGTGCGCTGGATCTGCGCGCACGGTCGACCCGGTCCGTTGCCACGTGCCTCGAGTCCACAACGCTTTGGCGAGTACCTGCTCGGCACGCCCGGAGCCGTCGTTGTGCTGGGCTCCGATGGCTCGCGCCGAAACGCCGTCCTGGCCAACGCGCTCTACCAGCGACGACGAATCGGCGTCGGGCTGAGCTTCACCTTCGAGAACGCGATCGCCGAGAGCTTCGAGGCGTGGTTCTGGCCGACGGACTGGTCGAGCTGGCGGCCTCGGTCATCGTTGATCGGCGACATCACGCTCGTCGAGCCCGCGGCGGGCTCCTTCGATCCCCATGGAGGGCGCCCCATTCGACCCGAGCTGGAGCCGCGCTCGTCGCGCTTGGTACACGCAGATCACGCGCACCGAGGTCGCGCTCACGGTGGAGTGCGACTCGGGCCTGCGCACGGTAAGACTCGTTCCGAGGGACGGCGGGCCCGAGCCCGAGTCGCGCGAGACAGACGCCGGACCTCTCTTCGTCGAACAAGAATCACCCACCGAAAGCGATCTACCGGCCGTCGATGACCAGCCCGACCAACGCGACAAGCGACTCCCACGAGCCCGATGAACTCGATGAACTCGAGGCCGCGCTCCGAGAGATCGCGTTTCCGGCGTCGCCCGAGCAAGAGCCTCGATTCGCCGAATTGTTCGCCGCGATTCGATCGCTCGCCGAGCGCCGACCCAGCGACGAATACGTGATCGCTCTCTTGCTCTCGGCGTACTCGAAGCATCCGCTACTTTACGCAGAGGACGCGATTCGATCGGAGTTTTTCCGCGTCGCGGAGCGCTGCTGGAGCTCGGGCGTCGCGTCGAGCGCGGCGCACGTGCAGGCGGGGTTCGTCTACTACGACGAGCGGAACTACGCCGCGGCGTCGGCGCATTTTCACCGCGCAGAGCCACGCGACCTCGGACCCTATTGGGGCGGGATCGCGCTGGAGTACCGCGTGTGCTGCGCGGTCCGACTGCGCACGCTCGGCGAAGCGGCGAACAGCGTCGACGACTTGGTGAACCACTACGAAGCGTTCGGAGACGACGTCGAGACGCCCGTCGGTCTCGATTGGGCGTTGCGAGACACAGCGAACGCAGGGCAGGGCGCGACGAAGCGCGTTCGCGATCAGCTCAGGCGTCTCGCGGCATCGAGACTCCTACGGTGGGACCCGTACTTGGCCGAGGATTCTACGGGCGAAACACGCTGAGCTCGCTCGGGACACTTGCGCGAACGTGGGATGCACCGCAAGAGCCCATCGATGGAACCTCTTGTCGATGACCTCGAGATCGATCGGCGTTTGCGCAATCGGATCATCGAATACTTGGAACTCGTCGCTTCATTCGAGTTTCAGCGGGAGTATCAGCGCATTGCCCCTGTTTGGGTTCCGAACGAGGTGATCAACCAGTGGGAGGACCGAGTTGGTTCGCCCGCGTGCCTCACGTTCGCTGCGTCGCCGGTGTACACGTTGGACGAAGATCGGGCGCTCCGTGACTTCCACGAGGTGTGGCTCGAGGTCGCCGACGGCACGCCCGATCCGCTTCCCGAGTTGGAAGAGACACTTCGGTTGCCGGCGTGGGAGAGGCTTCGTGCGGCGGCAGAATCAGCGCTTCGCGTGATGATGGTGCAGGGGTATCTCCCTGAACATCACTGACCTGATGCCAGCTCCGCGCAGAGACACGGGTCGACGCCCGCACAGCGCACAGCGGCGTACGGGCAGACCGATCTCCATGTCTGACGTCAGCACTCGTCGAACGTCGCCCCGAACACCGTCGCGTCTCGGAGTTCGCTCGTGCGTCTGTGCGCGAGGCGAGCTCGATGAATCATGAACACGAAATCACCATCGGTCGGCGACCGCTCGCGCCGCGGGCCCCGATCGACGATCAGCCCCGGTGGGCGCTGCGAACACGCTACGATCTCGACAGTCGACAAATGATCGAAGCGGCTCACCCCGATCTCGTGCGTTCGCTGCGTGCTGCTTGCGCCGCCGGAAGCACGCCGTCCGAGTTGATCCAACAGATCTGCGACTACTTCGGAATGCCGGCCGATGCGCTGCAGTTCCAGGTGATATTGCTGATGAAAACTGCGTTCGACCTCTCGCTCAGCGAAGCGCGGGGCGTGTTGGAGGCACCTGCGTTTGGTTACCGCTCGGTCGACGAGCTCGCGGACTTCGACGATCGATTCGCGCGTGTGCTCGGTTGTCCGCGTCGACACTCGAATGCGCTCTGAGTCGCGCGCGCAGAGCAACGAGGAACCAATCACACCGCGCGCGCAGAGCGGCCGTGTCACACGACGACGCTGCCGACGATGGCGCGCTCGATGCGACCGGTGATCGTTCGACGTGCGCGGCGATCGAGCGCGTGGGGACGACTCCAACACGCTGTGCTCGTCGCGTTGGGCATCGCGTCGGCGGGTTGTACGCCCGCCGTTCGTTCGCTCGTTCCAACGCCGCGTCGAACGTCGCGGCTTGTCGCCACCGCCACGTCGACGTGCATGATCACGGAACACGGTGAGGCGCGGTGTTGGGGGCGCGTCGGACGGTTCGGCGGAGGCGAGTGGCTGACGAGTCTCGTACGAGCTGTGTCTCGATCGAGCAGGCGGGACCAACCACCGCTGCCGGACCGCGCAGCGATCACGCTCTCGCTCTCGAGCCCGACCAGCGCGATTCGGAGGCGCAACCGTGCTTGCTTTCAGAGCCTTGGATTACGCTGGAGCTGTGCCGATGGCGCGTCTGCGGACGAGCCGTTTACCAACTCCTTCGCGACGACCGTGGCGTATCCCGCGCTGACGTGGCCCTCGTGGAATCACTGTGACGTTCGCGACGGTTGGCTCGAATGCGCCACGCACGACGAGTGGTCGCGGGTCGCGCCCGTGTCACACGAGCTGCGCGCGGTTCTCGGGTCGAACGCGCTGCGCTGCGTGCTCCTTCGTGACGGCGCGCTTCACTGCCGCGCGATCGAGCCCGCGGTGGCCTCTGCGCTCGACGTCGCGCACGCTCCACTGCGTCACGCTCCGTGGGCGAGCGCGCTCGCGCAGGCCCGCGCCGAGCCGCCGATCGCGACGGATGTCGTCGATGCGTCCGCGGATGCGAACCGCGTTTCGTGGTTGCTCCGCGATGGAAGCTGGTGGACCGCGAGCGCGATCGCAGCGCGCTCGGAGAACAGCGCTCGACCAGGAGTGACGATTGCGCGCGTGGCGGATGAAGCCGGCTTCTTTGTCGGGCTCGCATCGACGATCGACGAGTCTTGTGCGTGGACGACCGTCGGCGACGTGTACTGCTCGAGGCGTTCGCAGGACGCTCCTCGATGGGTCCTTCGAGGCGCGATCGAAGTCGCTTCGGGGCCGCTTCACACGTGCGCGCTGTTGCGAAACGACCTTGTGAAGTGCTGGGGAGATCCGGGATTCGGGCGACTCGGGCGATCGACTCCGAGCGACTGGCGCGCGGACGTTGTTCGAATCGAGGGTCGCGTTCGCGCGGCGAGCGCCGGGTGGGCACACACATGCGCGATTCTCGACGACGGCAGCGTGCGTTGTTGGGGGCTACGCGCGTTCGAAGTCGATCAGCGCGCACCGCTGGAGTTCGTCGGCGCGCAATTGCGGTCCCAGCCAACGCCCGTCGAAATCGCGATTCCGCGCGATGCGACGATGATGACGACGCTCGGCACGTCGACCTGCGCAAAGACGGGCGCGAGTCGTTGGTGTTGGCGCGGCGCGGATGGGGCGAATCTGCTCCGCGTCTCCGATGCAACGTTCGCGAGAGCGAGAGCCGCCGCGGTCGAACCGCTGCCGGTGTTTCCAGATGATGAGGACACGATCGCGTCGTGTTCGGGAGCTGACTACCGGTGCTTGCTGCTTCGTGGGGGAGAGGTCCAGTGCACGTCGCCGTCGTGCACGAGGCCGATCCACGGCATGCCCGAGTGCGCGCTCGTGCCCGAGAAGGTCCCGAATCTACCGGGCGCCATGGTGGGGATGACCTGCGGCGGCGGTCACGCGTGCGCTTGGAACGCGAGCGGCGAGCTCTACTGCTGGGGCAACAACACGTTCGCGCAACGGGCGTCGGAGCGCGATCGCGATGTCGAAGCTGCTCAGCGCGTCGACGTCACGTTCGAACGCGGGGGGCGGTCGCGTGATGTGTACGCAGTGAGCTCACTCCTCGGAAATATCCAGAGAAACTCAGCCCGCGTGTCGCGAATGGAAGGCGCACCCCCGCCCCTCGAGTGACTCGATCGACGCGTGACTCCGTTGCGGCGTTGTTCGCGCCGTCCATCGCGCGCTCGTCGAGTGGACGCATCCGTCCACCACTGGCATCGCAGTTCTCTTCGACCGCTCCTCCCCGATCGAACGACGTCGTGATAGTTCACTTCTCGGGAGCTTTCGCCGGTGACTCATCCCGGCGAAACGGAGCGTGTGATGTCGATCATTGCTTCTTGGAGACGGTTCACCGCCGCGAGTCTCGTGGCGATCGCGTGTGCAGCGTGCTCGGGTCCATCGACGGTGGATGGCGGCAACGATGCGGGGCTCGACGTTGCGTTCGTCGATGTTGCCCCGCCGCCTGACGTCGCGATTCCCGACGGCGGAACGTGCTTCGACATGGACAACGACGGGCACCCGTCCGCTGCGTGCGGCGGCGACGACTGCGACGACAACAACCCGCGCATCAACCCGAGCGCGCGCGAGGTGTGCGACAACGCGGGCGTCGACGAAGACTGCAACCCGTGCACGGTCGCGCAGGTCACGATGGGCGGGCGCGGCGGCGACGGCGATCGTGACGAGGATGGCTATCCAAGCGTCGATTGCTTCAATCGCGTTCCGGCTGCGAGGCCGGCTCCCGTTTGCTCGGACGTTGTTCCGGACGCGGGCGTCGATGGAGGCGCGAGCCCCACGCGCGTTCGTGTGGGCGCTTCGATGGTGTCGGGAGCGGACTGCGCCGACGACCCCGCGAGCGGCGGCGCGACGCGCTTTCCTGGCGCGGCAGAGATCTGCAACGGACGCGACGACGATTGCGATGGCGCTGCGGACGAAGACTTTCCGCTCGTGCAGTGCTTCGCAGACGCCGACGGCGATGGCTTCGCGCCGATGGGCGCCGCGCGTGTCGGAATGCCCACGTGTGGCCCGTGCCCGATGGGCAGCACCAACCGCGAGCCCGCCGGATCGAACATCGACTGCAACGACGCGGATCAGTTTCAATCGCCGATGGGCGTCGACAACTGCGACGGCCGCGACAACGACTGCAACCCCTCGACGCCCGACGGAACCAACGACGCCCGCATCGGCGCGATGTGCGCGGCGGGCACGGGCGTCGGTCGCTGCAGCGTGGCGTCGAACGTCTGCGAGAGCGGGGCGATCCGATGCCGCGCGAACACCCCCGTGCTCGAGATGTGCAACGGCGCCGACGACGACTGCGACGGCATGACCGACGAGCCTCAGTGCGTCGACTCGCGCATCGACGCGACGGGGCGCCAGACCGAGCCGACGAGCTACGGCGTGTGCGAAGGCAGCACGTGCGTCGCGTCGCGCTGCGCGGACTTTCGAGGGGACTGCGACAGCAACCCGCGAAACGGCTGCGAGACCAACTTGAATTCGAACCCCAATCACTGCGGCGGCTGCAACGTGCGCTGCAACTCCGGCGAGTGCGTCAACGGAACCTGCACCGCCGCGACGCTCGTCGAAGTGAGCGCAGGCACGGACCACACGTGCGCGCGCAACTCGAACGGAACGGTGCTCTGCTGGGGCGGAAACGGTTCTGGTCAGCTCGGGGATGGAACCATGGTGAGCCGATCCGACCTCGCGACGGTGCTCGGCGTCGCGGGCGCGGTCGAGATCGACGCGGGTTCGGGCCACACGTGCGCGAGGCTCTCGACCGGCGGCGTTCTGTGTTGGGGCGGCGGGTCGTACGGTCAGCTCGGCATCAACTCGACCGCTGTGCGCACTGTCGCGTCGCCCGTCTTGGGACTGTCGGACGCCGAAGAGATCAGCGCGGGGGGCTTGACGACCTGCGCGCGAAGGCCCTCCGGCGCGGTCCTGTGTTGGGGGTTCAACAACTACGGTCAGGTCGGCGACGGAACCGCAAGCACCTCGCGCTTGGTACCGACGCCGGTCGTAGACCTCTCCGACGCTGTCGAAATTTCTGTCGGATACGAGCACGCCTGCGCGCGTCGTCGAACAGGCCCCGTCGTGTGTTGGGGACGAAATCAAAGCGGGCAGCTCGGCAACGGCAGCACGATCGACAGTACTCGTCCCGTGATGGTCATGGGGCTCGACGATGCCGTTCAGCTCAGCGCGGGCAACAGTCACACGTGCGCTCGTCGCAGCGGCGGAACAGTCGTGTGCTGGGGCGATCCGACGAATGGAAAGCTCGGCGACGGCAGCGGCTCGATGCGACTCGTTCCGACGCCCGTCGCGTCGCTCTCGGGCGCGAGCTTCGTCGAGATCGGCCAACAACACTCGTGCGCGGTGCGAGCAGATGGGCGCCTGTCGTGCTGGGGCCGCAACGTCGAAGGGCAGCTCGGCGATCGAACGAACGACAATCGACTGACTCCCGTCGATGTCGTGGGAGTCACCGACGCCATCGCCGTGAGCGGAGGTTCGGCCCACACGTGTGTCGTGCGACGGTCGGGGCAGGTCGAGTGCTGGGGCTTCAACGCAACAGGCCAGCTCGGCGACGGGACGCTCGTCGCGCGAAACGCGGCGCGTCCGATCGCCTCGAACGACGTCGTCTCGCTCGCCGCGGGGCAAGCGCACACGTGCGCTCGGCGTCCGAACGGACAGGTATTCTGCTGGGGAGCCAACGCTTCGGGGCAGCTCGGTGACGGGACGACGACGTTTCGCAGCGCTCCGATGCCCGTGATGCTCGTCGGAAACGCTACCGACGTCAGCGGGGGCGGCGCTCACACGTGCGCGCGTCGGTCGACCGGCGAGGTCGCGTGCTGGGGTGGTGGAAGCGCCGGTCAGCTCGGAAACGGCGTGGCGGTACCGCAAACGACGGCCGTGCGAGCGACGATGCTCACGGACGCTGTCGAGGTCGCCACTGGGTCATTGCACACGTGCGCGCGAACCTCGAATGGACAGGTGTTTTGCTGGGGTTTCAACGCGAGCGGCCAGCTCGGCGACGGGACGACCACCTCGCGCTCGACGCTCAACGTGAGCCTTCACGCGGCCATGACCGACGCCGTCGAGATCACGGCGAACAGCTCGCACACCTGCGGACGAAGGCGCAATGGCGAGGTCCAGTGTTGGGGCGTGAACACGTCGGGCCAGCTCGGGGACGGAACGACGAACAACGCGACGCGAGCGACGACAGTCGTTCGACTCCCAGAGGCGGTCGAGATCGGCGCGGGTGCGTTGCACACGTGCGCACGCACCGCGCGTGGATCGATCCTGTGTTGGGGCGGCAACGCCAACGCGCAGCTCGGCGACGGAACGACCAACGGGCGTTTGGAGCCCGGGACCGTTTCCGGCATCACGGACGCGGTCGAGCTCGCGGTCGGGTACTTTCACGCGTGCGCGCGTCGCGCAGGCGGACAGGTCGTTTGTTGGGGCTCGAATTCATCGGGCCAGCTTGGCGATGGAACACGTGGCGGCGCGAGGTGGACTCCGGTCACCGTCTCGGGCTTGACCGACGCGACGAGCATCGTTGCAGGTGAGAGACACACGTGCGCGCGACGTCGCGATCGCTCGGTCGTGTGCTGGGGCAGCAACGCCCTCGGTCAGAGCGCGCAAACTGCGACCAACCGATTCGCGCCAGTTGCGGTGATGTCGATCGCCACCGCGACACGACTCGTCGCGGGTGACGAGCACGCGTGCGCGCGGCTTCCGTCGGGGACCGTCCAGTGTTGGGGCGCCAACGGATTCGGGCAGCTCGGTCGTCGAGGAACCGTGCCGTCCGCGACGCCCGTGACCGTGATCGAGCCGTCGGGAACGATGCTGAACGCGACGGATATCGGCCGAGGCGACCTTCATTCGTGTGCGCGACGACCGACCGGAACGCTCGTCTGCTGGGGCGCGAACACCTTCGGACAGCTGGGAGACAATTCGTACTCGATGCGGGACGTCGCCACAGACGTCCTCGACGTCACGGACGCGACGCAATTCAGCGGTGGGTTCGCTCACTCGTGCGCGAGGGTGATGGACGGATCGCTGCGCTGCTGGGGAGCGAACAACTTCGGGCAGCTCGGCAACGGCACGTTGACGACTACGGCTCGGGCGACGCGCGTCAGCACGATCAACGATGCCTCGTCGGTGACCGTCGGCGGCGCGCACGCATGCGCCGTACGTGCAGGCGGCGCGGTGATGTGTTGGGGCCTCGGGACCAACGGACAGCTTGGATTGGGCTCGGCGATGTCGGCGACGACACCGCAAGCGCTCACGATGCTCCCGCCCGCAGGGTCGGTTTCTGCAGGGCAGGCGTTTACGTGCGCGCGCCTTCTGGACTCGCGTGTGTTCTGCTGGGGCGCTGGCAGCACGACCGGCGACGGCACCTCGATGCAGCGACAGGCCCCCGTCGCGGTGATGGGCTTGTCCGATGCGCTCTCGGTGTCCGCGGGCGAGTCGCACGCGTGCGCGGTGCGAGCCTCGGGACAGGTCTCGTGCTGGGGCTTCAACACTGACGGACAGCTCGGTGACGGAACGACGAGTCATCGCTTGGCGCCCGTCGGAGTTTCGTCGATCACCGACGCCGTCGAGGTCGCGTGCGGCGATGGCTTCACGTGCGCGCGACGCATGGGCGGCTCCGTGCTCTGCTGGGGCTCGAACGAGAACGGTCAGCTCGGCGACGGAACGTTCAGCAGCTCACCGACGCCGTTGCCCGTGACGGGGCTCTGAGCCCGCGCCGCGCGCGGTCCCGCGCGATCACGCTCAAGGCGCGCCATCGACGCACGGAACCTGTTCGCCGATCGTCGCGCCTTCCCTCGCGGGGTGCCACGCGTCGATGCGAGCGTCGTACGTCGCGACCTCGCTTCGCCGTACGCAGCAAAGCGCGCCCGTGGGCATGATGTCTGGCAGCCGTTCGATTCGGTCGCATCCGAGGCGCGCCGCTGCGCCATCGCCGAGCCTCTCTTCGTCGACCGCCGCGCAGTCTTCGCCCTCGACGACGAGGTCGACTCGCCCGTCGCGGTTGGTGTCGATCCAACGCGTGCGAAGGTCGCGGCGTCCGAACTCGATCGCGCCAGGATGAATTCGACGCTGAACCATCGCGACGATCGAAGGGCGCGGCGCGAGGTCGATCACCGCGAAGTCTTCGAGCGAGTCGAAGCCCGTCGGACAACGCGGCCTCGTGCAATACGTGATCGCGAGCGAGAGCTCGAGCTCACCGTCGCCGTCGATGTCACGAAGCTCTCGGCCTTCGACCGCGAGCGGACAGCCGAGCGTGCGCGGGTTGTAGAACGCTTCTCGTGTCGGTAGCTCGACCGTGCCCTCGACTTGCGCCACGCCGTTGTCATCGCTGCTGACCACGACGACCAGCGTCGGTGAATCGCGCTGCTGGCGCTCGGTTCGCTGCGCCACGGAGACGAATCGCCCGTCGCCGAGCGCGTTGAACCCGCCCTGCAGCGCGAAGCGCGCGCGACCGTTGCTCGCTCTGGCGAGCGCGGCGAGGAGCGCGCGTGTGTCGGGCGCGCGTCCCGATCGAACAACGGCCCCGCGCTCCGCATCGGGGCGGTCGCGAGCGCTCGATCCCGAGCCCCTCGTGAACACCGCTCGCTCGAACGAGAATGACACTCCGCCGCGCGTCTCGTACGGCGCGAACTCGTCCGCGGTTCTCCCAACGATTCCGTCGCTCGCTGCGTCGTCCCGTTCGTCACCGCCGTCCGCGTGTTGCGCGATGACGACTTCGCGCGCGTCGAACGCCGCATCGGCCGACGGTCGCGCCGGCGCGCGCGGTTCGTGTGCTCGTTCGATCGTCACGGGGGCGGGGTCGCGCGTGCATCCAACGAAGAGCGCGATCGCCGCGACCGCGTACGCGCGTGATCCAGTGTTCATCGCCGTGATCGTTCACCAGCGACCGCGCGCGTGCCGCTTAAACAACCTTCGACAACCTTGAACCTAGCCGTTGCGCCCAGCTCCCCGCGCTCCCTCCTTCGCCTCGCTTCCCCAAATTCAACCCCGAATCAATCGCAGCGCTTCCCACTCCATCTCCGCCGCCCTTCGCGCGATCGCGAGGAGCTCGATGTCGCTCTCGGCCCCGCTCAGGTACCGCTCTCCCTGATCCACGCTGCCCGCGGCCCAGCGCGCGTTGCCCATGATCTCCCACCAGCGCACGCGGGCGCGATCGATCGCGGTCCCGCTCGCGCGTTCGTACTCGCGCAGCCACGCGTCGCGCGTCGCGACTCCGCCCGCTGCGAGCGCGAGCTCCCCGAAGCGCCAATCGCGAACGCACAGCCACGCGACGTCCTCTGCGGGATCGCCCCAGTGCGCGAACTCCCAATCGAGCACCGCGCGCAGCCCCTCGGGGCCGATCATGAAATTACCCACACGAAAATCCCCGTGCACGAGCGTCGTCGCTCCGCGGCTCGGGCGGTGCTCCGCGAGCCACGCGCACACAAATTCGAGCGCCGGGTGCGGCTCGGGCAGCGTGTTCATCGTCGCCCTGAGAAATCGCAGCGCTCCCTCGCACGGGTCGTCCTCGGGGCCCGTGACCATCGCCAGCCCTCGCAGCGACGGCGCGTCGTCGGGCGTGATCGAGTGGATCTTCGCGAGCTCGTTCGCGAGCTGCGCGGGAAGTTTCGCGCGCGCGTCCGCGAGCTGCGGAGCCTTCACCACGCGACGACCGATCGCCTCGCCGTCGACCCAGTCGAGCAAGTACGCGAAGCGACCCTCGGCCACGAGCGACTCGGTCAAGCACGAGGCCGCTGGCGTCTTCACGCCCGCTCGGCGCGCGCGCTCGATCACCGCGTGTTCGTCGCGTCGATTGATGGACCCCGTGAGCGACCGCGCCGCGTCCGAACGAAGCGCGTACCGTTGCGCGACCCCGTCGATCGTCGCGCGGACTCTGTAATTGTCCTGACACGCGCCGCCCGAGAGGGGCGCGAGCTCGTCGATCGTGACGGACTTCGCGAGCGACGCTTCGAGCGCGATCTTCAACTTGGAGCCGAGCGCGTCGAGGTCTCGAGTGGATGCGTTCATGAGCGACGAAGTGTGTACCATCGACGCGATGAGCGTCCGAGTCGAACGGCCCTCCCAGGCCCGAGGTGTGCTGACCGTGGTGCTCGACCGAATCGAGCGAAAAAACGCCGTCGACCACGAGACCGCCGCGGCGCTCGCCAAGGCGTTCGGCGAGTTCGAAGGCGACGCGGACGCCCACGTCGGCGTCCTCTACGGCGCCCATGGAACCTTCTGCGCCGGCGCCGACCTCAAAGCCATCAGCGAGGGCAGAGCCAACCGACTCGAGCCCGAAGGCGAAGGCCCCATGGGCATCTCGCGGATGGTCCTCGAGAAGCCCGTGATCGCCGCGATCGCAGGGCACGCCGTCGCGGGCGGACTCGAGCTCGCCCTGTGGTGCGACCTGCGCGTCGCCGAAGAGTCCGCGGTGCTGGGGGTGTTCTGTCGGCGATGGGGCGTTCCGCTGATCGACGGAGGCACCGTGCGCCTGCCGCGCTTGATCGGAATGGGTCGCGCGATGGACATGATCCTCACGGGCCGCGCCGTCACCGCGCGCGAGGCGCTCGCGATGGGCCTCGTCGATCGCGTGGTTCCCGACGGGACCGCGCGCGAGGCCGCAGAGACGTTGGCCGCAGAGATCGCACGGTTTCCGCAAGCGTGCATGCGGGCGGACCGACGCAGCGCGTACGCGCAGTGGGACCTCTCGCTCGACGACGCGATGCGACGCGAGTTCGAAGGCGGCCTCGCCGTGCTCGCCGAAGGCGTCGAGGGCGCCAAGCGCTTCGCCAGCGGCGCCGGCCGCGGCGGGCGATTCGAGTGACGGGCCTCACCCCCGCTGCCGCGCGGAGCGGCCCCCACCCGGCGCTGCCGCGCGGAGCGGCCCCCACCCGGCGCTGCCGCGCGCCCCGCCCCCGCCTGAACGGCAGGGGCGGAGCTTCGCATTGTGTGGGCGTGTTATCAAATCAGCGCCGCTGATGGCGTATCTCGCCGCGACGCATTGGATCTGAAAATTCGCTGACCCAATGCGAAGCTCCGCCCCTGCCGTTCAGGCGGGGGCGGGGCGCGCGGCAGCGCCGGGTGGGGGCCGCTCCGCGCGGCAACGCTTCGGCTTCGAAAGCCCCTCTCCCGCGGTCCCGCGGGAGAGGGGCGCGCGGCAGCGGGGGTGAGGCCCTATCGCAAATTCGCCGCTGCGATCACTGCGAGAATCGCTTCGCCGTAGCGCGCGACGCGCACTTCGCCGAAGCCGGGCGTCTCGCGAAGGCTCTCGATCGTCTGCGGGTTGTTCTTCGCGATGTCGTTGAGCACGTGCCCCGGGAGCACCACTTGAACGCTCACCCCGCGGCGCTCGGCTTCCATCGATCGCCACGCGGCGAGCGAGTCTTCGCGGGATCTTCTGCGGGCGATTTCGCCGCTCGGCGATCGCGTGATCACGAAGTGCTTCCGCTCGTCTTCGGGCACGTCTCCCTCGCGCTCGCCCTGGAAGATCGCGTCGACGAACTGCAGCGCCAACGCTTCGTCCACGGAGCCGCCCACCATGCGACGAAAGTCGTGCGGGTCCCGCGGGCGCGCGCGGGCGACGGCGATCATCGCTTGGGTTCCTAGGATTTTTCCTGGTGGAAGATCCTTCGCGACCGCCTCGCTCTCGCGCAACATCCACAGCGCGCGCCACACAGCGCGACCGTCGGGCGTCATCTCGCGAAGGCCCTTCTGGTCCGCGTACGGAGGCGGCGCGTTGGGATCCTTCGCCCGCGCGCTCGCGAGCGCCCACGCCGTCTCGACGGAGATCTCTTCGTGAACGCCCTTCTCGCGCGCCTCGCGTTCGAGCTGCGCAGAGAGCGGACCCAAGTACGCCACGTCGCTCGTCACGTACTCGATCTGCGCGTCGGTGAGCGGGCGCTTTCCCCAGTCCGCGCGCTGCAGCTCTTTGTCGAGAACGACCCCGAACCGCTCGGACAGAAGCCCGCCGAGCCCCGTCGTCGACAGCCCGATGAACCTCGCGTGTAGCGCAGTGTCCACCGCGCGAAGCAACGGGTGCCCTTCGAGGTCGAGCATCCTCGCGTCGTACGCAACATCGTGAACGATGGGCGTACACGCGTCCGTTCCGCCCAGCAGCGCGTCGAGCGGCGCCAGCGTCGAGAGCGCGAGCGTGTCCACCACGAACACCTCCGGCGAGGGCTCGTCCTCGCGCGCCGCCGCGAGCTGCACGAGGCACACCCGCGGCCGATACGCGTACATCGCGTTGACCTCGGTATCGAGCGCGACGCGCGCGCTCGCGCGAAGCGAGTCGACCACGTTGATCAACGCGTCGAGCTGATCGATGAATATCGCGCGAACTGCCGACAATGAAGCGCTCCGAGCGTGACAGAAACCAAGGTGAATTGAAAAATCGTTGCGAAGGTCGCAGGGGACCTTCGCGTGAACCGAAGCGAGATCAGCCGTCGAGCAGCGCGAGAAGGTCGTCCTTGGTGAGCGCGGCGCCGAGCGTTCCCTCGTCGAGCGCGGCGTCGGCGAGGGCTCGCTTGGTCGCCTGGAGCGCCAGGATCCTCTCTTCGACGGTGTCTTTTGCAACCAAGCGGTACACCGTCACCGCGTTGCGCTGCCCCATCCGGTGCGCGCGATCGGCGGCTTGCTCTTCGGTGGCAGGGTTCCACCAAGGGTCGAGCAAGAACACGTGGTCTGCGGCCGTGAGGTTGAGCCCGGTCCCGCCGGCCTTCAGCGACGCGAGCAGCACCGGAGGTCCGTCCTCGCGTTGAAAGTCCTTCACGACCGCGGCGCGATCCCGCGTCGCGCCATCGAGCCTCGTAAACGCGATCGATCGCGATTTCAGCGCCGGCTCCACGCGGTCGAGAAGGCTCGTCCACTGCGAAAACACCAGCGCTTTGTGCCCCGCGCCCACCGCCTCTTCGAGCGCTTCGCACAACGCCGTCACCTTCGACGACTCCCACCCGTCGCTCGGATCACGCTGCCCCGGAACGAGCCCCGCGTGACAGCTCGCCTGCCGCAGCCGCAACAACAGCTCGAGCGCCTGCATCACGTCCGACCCCTCGCGCAGCGCCTTCACCACGCCCGAGAGCGACGCCGCGCGAATCGCGTCGTAGACCGCGCGCTCGTGCGCGTCGAGCTCGCAATGCAAGACCACGTCCGTGCGCGGAGGAAGCTCCGTGAGCACCGCGCTCTTGCGACGACGCAGCACGAAGGGACGAATCCGCGCGCGCAGCTCGCTGAGCGCTTTTGTGTCTCCTTCGGACACCTTGCGCGCCACGCGCTCGTCGAACGCGCTCCGCCCGCCCAAGAGCCCCGGATTCGCGAAGTGCATGATCGACCAGAGCTCGTCGAGCTTGTTCTCGATGGGCGTCCCCGAGAGCGCGATCCGCGCGCGGGCCTCGAGCGCGAAGCTCGCGCGCGCCGCACGAGAGTCGGGGTTCTTGATATTCTGTGCTTCGTCGAGGACCACAGTGTCCCAGCGCTTCTGTCGCAGCTCGTCCTCGTCGAGCCGCAAGATCGCGTACGTCGTGATCGTCACGTCCGCGCTCGGGTCGAGCTCGCGCGACTCGCCGTGATAGACGCTCACCTTCAACCCTGGCCGAAACCGCGCGCACTCCTCGGCCCAGTTGTGCACGAGCGATCGCGGGCACACGACGAGCGCCCCCATCGCGCGATCATCGTCGTCGCTCGCTCGCTCCTCGCGCGCGCGCAGCGACGCGAGGCACTGGAGCGTCTTTCCGAGGCCCATGTCGTCCGCGAGGATCGCGCCGAGCGAAGCGTCCCGAAGAAAGCACAGCCAATCGACGCCCGTCTGTTGGTACGGCCGCAGGCTCGCAGCGAGGTCCTTCGGCAGCCTCGCGCGAGGGACGCTCTCGATCCCGTCCACCAAGGGCCTGAGCTTCGCAAACGACGGCGGCGGCGGAGACTCGAGCCGCTCGCAGAGCGCGATCACCGCAGGCGCGGCCGCGGGCGAGACCTTCTCGTCGCCCTCGCGCGCCGCGAGCAACTGCGCGACGAGCGCGCCGTTCTTCGCGAGCCACGCAGAGGGAATGGGCGCGAACCCGCCGCCCTCCAACGCCACGACGTCCAAGCCCGACTCCCACGCGCGAAGGACGCTCTCGGCGCTCGCGCGCTTCTGGGTCTTGTCCTTCGCCCCTTCGCCTTGCTCCTCGACGGTGAAGAGCACCTCGACGTCGTCGTCCGAGACGCGCAGCGACGCGACGAGCTTGCGCCGATCGATCCTCGACGCGCCGCCCGACCGCTCGTCGAACGCGCGCATCGCCTTGAGAAATCGCCCGGCGTCCTCGCCCTCGTACGTCACCGCGCGCCCCGGGATCAGCCCGAGCTCGTCGCGCAGCTTGTGCCCGAGCGAGACCTCTGCGGCCTCGTCGCGCACCACGACGTCGCCGCCGATCCAGACGAGTCGGCCCGCTTCGACGCGCGCGGACGGAGGATCTCCGTACACGATCCACGGCCGCACTTCGAGCGCGCGCTGGCCGTGCGAGACCTCGAAGCTCACCCTCGGCTTCGCACCGGTTTTCAAGTTCGGGAGCCCGCTCGCGCGGTGCTTCCACACGACGGTGCGGTCGAGCTCGGGCAGGACCTTCGCGACGAGCTCGACGGTGTCCCTCGCTTCGAACACGCGGTCGATCGGCGCTCGCTCGCCAGCGCGCCCGAGGAGGTTCGTTCCGCGCAACGGCGCCACGCCCTCGCGGGTCCGAACGACGCCCGGCGCGTACACGGCCAGCGCGCCCTCGGGACGCTCGATCACGAGGCGCCATCCGCGGTCCTTCGCGGTGACCTTCGCGCTCGGCGCGAGCGGCTCGTGCGAGACCGCGATCTTCTCGTCGCCGAAGTACACGTGCTGCGCGCGCGCGAGGTGCACGAAGAGCTGCTCGATCGAAGCTTCGCTCATGCGCTCGAGGGGCTCGTGCGCGAGGGCCCTGTCGATCGATCGATCGTCGTCGCGCGTGACGAGCGTCGCCCCGTCGAGCGCGCCCTGCGACGCCGCGAGCGAGTCGACCTCGATCGATCGGCCGTCGGGAGAGCTCACGAAGCGCTTCAATAAGAGCTTCGATGGGTCCTTCGGATCGACGCTCCATCGGTACTCGAGCGAGGCGCTCTTCTGCGCGAGCGTCGGCATCGCGGCGGCGTCCGCGCGCTCGGTGGTGACCGCGATGCTCGCCGCGGCGACGTGGGCGCACGGGTCGAGCTCGCCGCCGCAATCGCAGCTCCACTCGGACGAGCCCGGGCAGAGCGAGACGGTCGGCGCCACTTCGAAGTACGGCGCGGGAACCACCACGACGACCTCGTCTTCGTCGCGACGCGAGAGCAGCGCGCCCTTCGCGAGGGACTCGCCCTCGCGGTAGGCGAGGACGTTGCACTTTCGCTTGATGATTTGCGCGAGCCGCGCGAGCGCAGGGTCGATGGACATACAGCGTGCGGTCCGTGGCGTACCATAGGTCTCGCGATGGAGTTCTTCTCGGTCGGAGCCCAAGCGCGCGGTTTCATCGCCGTCGGCGCAGAGGCAGAGGGCGTGATCGCGATCGGCCAGGTCGCGCGCGGGGTGTTTGCGTTCGGCCAGATGGCCACGGGCGTCGTCGCCGTGGGGCAGCTCGCGCGCGGCGTGTTCGTCGTCGGACAGCTCGGGATCGGCGTGTTCGCCGTGGGGCAGGGCGCGCTCGCGATCGGCAAGGGCGTCGGGATGATCGCGATCGCTGGCCGCGCGGGCGGAATGCTCCCGCTCAGCGCGCTGCCCGATCGCGCCAAGCGGCAATGGAAGCCGACGAGCATCGCGAAGGTCTCCGAGCTCGAGCAGGGCGTCACGAGCAACGGCTGGGTGCGCGCGACGTTCGATCTGGCGGGCGACGAGGTCCGCGTGACGGTCGAAGGCGACGCGCGACCGACGTGGAAGATCGATCCCGAAATCGCCCGCTCCGTTCGCGACGAACACAAGCGCGAAGCGTGGGTCCGCGTCGAGCGCACCGAGGTGATCTCGGGGCGGCAAGACGGCGGCTTTCGCGAGGCCGCCGAGCGCGCCGTCGAGCTCACCGCGACGACGGCGACGTGGATCGAGCCCACGCCGACCGGGCGCATCGTCGCAGCGGTGATCGGGATGGCGGTCATCGTCGCGGCGGTCACCGGGATCGCGTTCGTTCCGTTGATCGAAACGTTCGCGTCGCTTTTGAGCGCGCGCTGAGCGCAGATCGCGACTTCGCGCGTTCGGTCCGTGCGCGTCGCGCCCGGTGGTGTACAAGCCGCGCTCCATGAGCCGCGCGCGCAACGAATCGATCGACGTCCTGCGAGGCGTCGCGATCCTCGGAACGTTTGCGTCGAACATCTGGATCTTCACGACGCGACACACGTTGCCCGCGGCGTCGAGCGCCACGGAGCACTCGGGCCTCGATCCGACGCACTTTGCGCCGCTCTCGCACTGGCGCTCGCTCGACGGCGCGCTCGCGCTCGTCGTCGAGTGCCTCTGCAACGGGAAGTTCCTCGCGCTGCTATCGATCTTGTTCGGCGTGGGAATGTGCGCTCAATACGAGTCCGCGCTTCGTCACGGCCTGCGCTGGCCTTGGCGGTACTACTGGCGCACCACGCTGCTCTTGCTCGACGGCGCGCTGCACCACGTGCTCGTCGTCGAGTTCGACATCCTCATGGGCTACGCCGTCACGGCGTTCGTCGTCGCGCCGCTGTTGCGGCTGAAGGGCCGCGCGCTCGCCCTCGTCGCCTCGGCCATCGCCGCGCTCCACATCACGATGGAGAGCCTTCGCGCGCACGAAGCCGTTCGAACGCACGGCGCCTCGCTGCTCCGCGACGACGCGGCGCTCGAGCTGTTGACCGCGACGGGAGCCACGTACACCGGGCAGGTGCGCGTTCGGTGGGAGCACTTCTGGGCGTTTCGCGTCGAGGCGCTCGTGATCGCTCCGCCGCTCAGCGCGACGCTCTTTCTTCTCGGGGCTGCGCTCTGGCGCGCGGGGATCTTCACGCCGAGCGATCGATCGACCGTCCTGCGAAAGCGCCTCGCGCTCGTGGGGTTTTGCGTGGGCCTTCCGCTCACGGTCCTCCCGACGCTCGAGATTCTGCCCCTCTCGGTGAACCTCGCGCTCACGAGCCTCAGTCGCTACACCATCGCGCCAGTGCTCGCGCTCGGCTACCTCGGCGCGGGGCTCTTTCTCGTCGAACGCGCGTCGAAGGTGAAGATCCGCGCGGCGCTCGCGCGGCTCGGTCGCGCGTCGCTCTCGGTCTACATGCTGCAGAACATCCTCTGCTCGGTGCTCTTCTACCGCTGGGGACTCGGCCTCGCGCCGCTCGACTCGGTCGCGACGATGCTCAGCTGGCTCGCGATGAGCGCCGTGCTCACGGGCCTCGCGTGGCTGTGGTTCGAGCGCTTCGACCAAGGGCCCTTCGAGCGGGTGTGGCGCAAATTGTCCGACGCCCCGTTCACGCGACGCGAAGCGCCCAAGCCCTGAGGCGCGACGATCTTCTCCACCGATGGCGAATGAACTGAAAATTCACGAGCGAAATTCCATCACGCTCAGCGAGGCAGCAGGCAGCCGCGCACTGTGCTTCGCAGGCGTTCTCGCTCGCGCTCGAACTTAGGCACGGGAGCTGCCGCGTCGGAGGGCTTCGGATCACCTGCAGATGTGCAGGTAGAGTTCGAACGACTCTTGTCTCGAAGTTCGAGCGCGAGCGATAACGCCTGCCGAGATAGCTCGCGTGACAGCGCCCCGTGATGTCTTCGAGGCACAATGCGCGGCCGCTTGCTGCCGCGCGCAAGTGGCCGCTTGCTGCCGCGTCGTAGCCTGCTTGCTGCCGCGTCGTAGCCCGCTTGCTGCCGCGCCTAGCGTGACGGAATGGTACTGCGAATTTCCAGTTCATTCGCCGCAGAGGGCGAATGGCCGCGATCAGTCGCCGAGCAAGAGCGCGAGCGACGCGACGATGACGCACTTGAGCGTGACGATCACCGTCGCCGCGCGGGCGCGGCGGTCGTCGAGCAGCTCGGACTTGATCATCGCGGTCACGGCGAACGGCGCCGCGATCGTGCTCGCCACGATGGCGACGGCGACCGTGCTCACGATCGACCTCCGCGTCGCGCCCGGACACGGCGCGCCATACGGGTGATCGCCGAGCGAAGCGCGTGGTAGGCGTCCGCTTCGACCGCTCGAACCGCGAGCGTTTTTCCTGCGAGTCGGCCGAGCACCACGACCTCTTGATCGACGCCGCCCTTCGGCCCATTGAGGTCTCGCAGCCGCACCTCGAGCTCGTGGACGTTGTCGCCGATGCGGTCGAACGCCGCAGAGACCACGTGTTGCACGTGCTGCTTCAGCGCCTCGGTCGCCCTGACATCAACGGTTCGAATCGTGACACGCATGCTTCTCACCTCCAGGGTTGTGAAACGGATTCGCGCAGTCGCGCGGTGGGAAGCTCAAGATGAAATAGTTTGTGAAAGTGTCATGCGAATCGATGTTGATTCGTATAAACCGAACTGCGAATACGCAGAACCCCACGAAAACAAAGTATTCCCGCGCCCGCCGCGCTAGTCGTTCTCGGAGCTCGGCCGCGCGCTCACTTCGTCGCGACAGCGCGCGATGACGACGTCGAAGACCGCGTCGCACAGGGCGCGATCGAGCTTCGCTTCGTCCGCGAGCGCGCTCCACCGCTCGCGAAGGGCGCGTTCGCGCGAAGGGTCGTAGCCCTCGATCCCGCGCGCGCGCTTGTGCGCGCCGATCGCTTGGATCGCGCGCCACCGCGCGGCGAGCGCGCGCACGAGCGCGGCGTCAGCTTCGTCCACGGCGTCTCTCAGCGCAGCGAGCGTGTCCGTCATCGTCGCCACGGGTTATTGCAGCTCTCGCGGCGCTTGGCGATGCGCTCGTCGTCGCGAACACGCGGTCCCGTCGTATGCTCGCTCGCGTGTGGCGCTCGGAACGGTCCGTCGCGACGATCACCGTCGCGCTCGCGCTCGCGGTCGGCGCGTGCTCGTCCGCGCCCTCCGCGCTCTCGCGCGTGATCGCCTCGCACAACGCGCTTCGAGACACGCGCGGCGCGATCCTCGGCCCCGTCGTCGAAGGCTCGCTGCAAGAGGGCGCGCAGCAGTCGATCAGCCTCGCGCTCGAGACGCAGTGCTACACAGTGTCGGCGTACGGCGGCGACGGGGCGCGCGCGATCGCGCTCTCGATCAGCGATGATACGGGCGCTCTCGTCGCGTCCTCCGAGCGCACCACCGACGCGCCCTCGGTGCGCTATTGCCCGAGGCGCGCCGGCAATCACACGGCGACCGTTCGCATGGTGCGCGGCAGCGGAACGTTCGCCCTCGGCTCGTGGGCGATCGACCGTCGCGCCGCGGATCGACGCTCGACGAGCGCGACGCCGACCGATGGAACCTGCCGCGCCCCGCACCGAATCGCGCTCGGCGCGAGCATCTCGGACTCGACGAGCGGCGCGCCGGCGCTCCACGCGTCCGAGTGTATTCCCCCCGACGGCCGCACTGCGCCCGAGCTCGTGTACGAGGTCGAGGTCTCGCGACCGACGGTGCTGCAAGCGTCTGTGCACGCGCGCTGGCCCGCGGTGCTCTCGTTGCGATCGCAGTGCGACGAGCCGTCGACCGAGCTCGCGTGCGCGATCCGACACGACGAGCGCAGCAGCGAGCTCGCAGCGCTCGTGGGCCCTGGAAAATACCTGCTCTTCGTCGACGGAGGCGACGAGCGCGACGGCGACTTTACGCTCGACGTCCGCGGCGCTGCGCCTCCCGTCGGCGCGCTCTGCGCGAACGCGCCGCTGCTCGTGCCGGGCGTCGCAGTGCGAGGTACGACCCTCGGCAAGTTCGACCGCGTCCAACACGCGTGCGGGCGCGTGTGCCCTGCGCCCGACGCCGTGTATCGCCTCGAAATCTCCGAGCGCTCTCGTGTTCGCGTCTCGATCGCAAACGCGCCGCACCTCGCGACGATCTCGATTTTTCGCGGGTGCGCCGGAAGGGCGACAGACACGGTCCTCTGTCGCGCGACCGATCGCGTCGGCGGCGGAGCCGAGGTCGACGCGATGCTCGATCCCGGCGAGTACTCGGTCGTCGTCGACGGAATGGACATCAGCGTATCGGGCGCGTTCGATCTGCGCGCGGACGTGTTGCGCGTCGGCGACGTTCGCGTGGCGGCGCCGGGGGATCACTGCTCCAACGCGTTCGCGCTGCCGTCGACCGGCGCCGTCGACGGCGATCTCTTCTCGGCCGCCGACGACGTGACCGCGCCGTGCGGCGCGCGAAGCGGCGCGTTCGATCAAGTCTTCTACCTCGATCTGACCGAGCGTTCGCTCGTTGATCTGATCGTCGAAGGACCGGGCTCCGGCACGACGCTCTTCGTCGTCGACGCGTGCGACGGAAGAGCGGCGCTCGCGTGTCGTTCCACGAGCCGCGAGAGCTCCGAGCTCGAGACGGTCCTCTCGGCAGGGCGTCACTTCGTCGTCGTCGAGTCGAGCCGGCCCGAAGAGCTCGCGCGCTTCAGGCTCTTCTCGAACGTTCGTTCGGCAGCCGCGGTCGATCGCCTCTGCGCGAACCCGACGATCCTCGCGCACAACGCGCCCGTCCACGGACTCGCGCGGCCGGGTGGCGCCTTGCTGTCGAACTGCGACGACGACGCAAACGACGCTTCCGCGGTGTATCGACTCGTCCTCGACCGCCGATCGACGGTGACGCTCTCTGCGACCACGCGTCGCGCGTCGCGCGCGGGCGCGCCGATCGCCGTCTCCATTCGCCGCGATTGTGCGGACCGCCACAGCGAGCTCGTGTGCGACAGCGGCGCGATGTCCACGACGTCCGTCGACGCGAGGCTCGACCGCGGAACCTACTGGGTGATCGTCTCGACCGCGGTCGGCAACGGCGCAACGGCCCCGTTCACCCTGCGCGCCGTGGTCGACCCTGACGAAACGGGGTTGTTGCCGACGTTCGGCGGCGGTTGATCAGCTCGAACAAACCCTTCGGCATCCCCATTGCACTCCGAGGCGAGGTGTTTAGGTTCCGGCGCGCCCTCGATCTCCCAAGCGAGGGTCCAAACACAGGGCTGCGTGCGTTGGCTCGTCGACCCGAAGTTCAGTTGTCCGTTGACCCGGACGAACTTCTGGGGTGACTCGTCCTTCGCGCGCTCGACGCAACCATTCTGCTCTCTGGAGAACCCACTGCGATGCGCATGGACAAGCTCACGACCAAGTCCCGCGAGGCACTCACCGAGGCGCAAAACGACGCCAGCCGCCGCGGAAACCCCGAGATCCAGCCCGAACACGTCCTCCGCGCGCTGCTCGTACAAGAGGGCGGCGTCGCGCCAGCGCTCGTTCAAAAAGCAGGCATCGACGCCGGAGCGATGCTCCAAGAGGCCGAGAAGCTCGTCGGCGCGCTCTCTCGTGCGCAAGGCGGAAGCGAGCCCGTGCTCGGCCGCCGCATGCGCGACGTGATGAACAAAGCCGAAGAAGAAGCGCGGCTGCTCAAGGACGAGTACACGTCGGCGGAGCACTTTCTCTTCGCGATGCTCGAGGACCGCGAGGTGTCCGGCGCGTTCAAGCGCGTCGGGCTCGACCGCGCGAAGCTCGCGGCTGCGCTGAAAGAAGTGCGCGGCTCGCAGCGCGTGACCACCCAGGACCCCGAAGCCACGTTTCAAGCGCTCGAGAAGTACGGGCGCGACCTCACCGCCGCCGCGCGCAAGGGCAAGCTCGACCCCGTCGTCGGCCGCGACGACGAGATCCGCCGCGTGATGCAGGTCCTCTCGCGACGCACGAAGAACAACCCCGTGCTCATCGGCGAGCCCGGCGTCGGAAAGACCGCGATCGTCGAGGGAATCGCCCAGCGCGTCGCGCGCGGCGACGTCCCCGAGTCGCTGCAGAACAAGCGCATCGTCGCGCTCGACATGGGCGCGCTCGTCGCAGGCGCGAAGTACCGAGGCGAGTTCGAAGAGCGCCTGAAGGCCGTCTTGCAAGAGGTCGCGACCTCGGGCGACGTGGTGCTCTTCATCGACGAGCTGCACACGCTCGTCGGCGCGGGCAAAGCCGACGGCGCGATGGACGCGGCGAACATGATCAAACCAGCGCTCGCGCGCGGAGAGCTCCACTGCATCGGCGCGACGACGCTGGACGAGCACAGAAAGCACATCGAGAAGGACGCTGCGCTCGAGCGACGCTTTCAAACGGTGTTCGTCGGGCAGCCCACGGTCGAAGACACGATCGCGATCCTGCGCGGGCTCAAGGAGCGCTACGAGGTCCACCACGGGATTCGCATCCAGGACAGCGCGCTCGTCGCCGCGTCGACGCTCTCGCATCGCTACATCGCGGACCGGTTTCTGCCGGACAAAGCGATCGACCTCGTCGACGAGGCCGCCTCGAAGCTGCGTATGGAGATCGACTCGATGCCGATCGAGATCGACGCGGTCGTGCGCAAGGTGACGCAGCTCGAGATCGAGCGTCAGGCGCTCACGAAAGAAGAAGACCGCGCGTCGAAGATCCGCCTCGACGAGGTGACCAAAGAGCTCGCCGAGCTCCGCAACGAAGCGGACGCGATGAAGGCCCAGTGGCTCCGCGAGAAAGAGGTCATCGGCAAGGTCCACGAAATCAAGAAGAAGATCGAAGACGCGCGCATCGAAGAAGAGCGCTACACGCGCGGCGGAGACCTCGGAAAGGCCGCGGAGGTGAAGTACGGCGTGCTCCCGGACCTCACGCGGCAGCTCGCCGCCGCGCAAGAAGAGATCCAGAAGTCGCACCGCGGCGGAAAGACCTTCCTCAAAGAAGAGGTCACTGCGGAGACGATCGCTGAGATCGTCGCGAAGTGGACGGGCATTCCCGTGGCCAAGATGCTCGAGGGCGAGCAGCAGAAGCTCTTGCGCATGGAGTCCGTGCTCGCCTCGCGCGTGGTCGGTCAGAAAGAAGCCGTCATCGCCGTGTCCAACGCCGTGCGCCGCTCGCGCGCGGGCCTCGGCGACGAGAACAAGCCCATCGGCTCGTTTCTCTTTCTCGGCCCCACGGGCGTCGGAAAGACCGAGCTCGCCCGCGCGCTCGCGGAGTTTCTCTTCGACGACGAGAAGAGCATCGTCCGCATCGACATGAGCGAGTACATGGAGAAGCACTCCGTCGCTCGCTTGATCGGCGCGCCTCCGGGATACGTGGGCTTCGACGAGGGCGGTCAGCTCACCGAAGCCGTGCGTCGCCGTCCGTACTCGGTCGTGCTCTTCGACGAGATCGAGAAGGCGCACCCCGACGTGTGGAACGTGCTCCTCCAAGTCCTCGACGACGGGAGGCTCACCGACGGTCAGGGTCGCGTCGTCGACTTCAAGAACACCGTGCTGATCCTGACGAGCAACATCGGCAGCCAGCACATCATGAACGTCGCGGACGAAGCCGAGATGCGCGCCAAGGTGCTCGAAGACCTCGCGCGCGGGTTTCGACCGGAGTTTCTCAACCGCCTCGACGAGAAGATCATCTTCCATCGCTTGGAGAAGAAGGACCTCCGAAGCATCGTGGACATCCAGCTCGTGCGCTTCACCAAGCGCCTCGAGCGCCGCGAGCTGAAGGTGATCGTCGACGAAGCGGCGAAGGACTTCTTGGGCGAGATCGGCTGGGATCCGCAGTTCGGCGCGCGACCGCTCAAGCGCGCGATCCAGCAGGTCCTCGAGAACCCGCTCGCGCAAAAGATCCTCGCGGGTGAGTTTGCCCCGGGCGAGACCATCAAAGTGAGCAGGCTTGCCGGCTACGAAGAGCTGAGCTTCACCCGGCACATCGTGAACTGACCGCACGCGGCGCTCGTCGCGCCGTCGCGGCTTTGGTACGCTCGCGCCCATGCGTGCTTCGCTCTGGCACGGGTTCGCGCTGGTCGCGGGCCTCGGTGTCGCAATCGCCGCGGGTGCTTCGTGCAGCGGTCGCCCTCTCGTGGGATCGCCAAACGCCAACTGGCGCCCTGTCGGCTGCCCACAGGCCGGCGATCCGCCGATCTACCTCGCGGAGGCCGACGGCGACGTCTACCGCCTCGACCCCAACTCGCTCGGCGCGACGCTCATGGGAACGGTCACGTGCCCACAGCGCGGCCTCGTCAACGCGATGGGGATCAATCGTCGCGGCGAGATCATCCTGGCGCTCGGCGACATGCGCGTCGGTCGCGTGCGGATCCAAGCCGGCGCCGATCCGCTGTCTGCCTGTGAAAACACAGTCTTTCCTGCGGGCATGATGGCGCCGATCAACAAGTACTCGGGCCTCACGTTCGGCCTCGCCAACGAGGGGGATCCGGGCGGCGACGACGCGTTCTTGTGGGCCTTCGACGGAAACCAGACGACGACCTACCTCGCGCGCTACCCCGTGGTTGCGCAGCCGCCGGTCTCGAGCCCGCAGACGCGCTTCGTTGGTGGTGATCGCTCGGACGACTTCTGCCGTCCTCCCACGACGGGGACGATGGTCCCGCCGACGTGCTCGGGCCCGCGCGTCGCCGCGCAGCTCTCGAACTATCCAAACCGCAACGCGACGAACCGCTCGATCGTCGCGGTCACCTTCGCGAACGGCGCGTTTCAGATCATGTTCATCGACGATCCGTCGGAGGGACAGATCGCCGAGATCCGACCCGTGACGGGTGTTCCCATTGACTTGTACTCGTCGTGGCAGGCGAGCACGGTGTGGGGCGACACGCTGTACTTGTTCATCGGTCGGTCGCCGCAGCCAATGGTGATGCCTTCGGACGGCGGTGACTCGGGCACGATGGCGCGGCCGGACGTACAGCCGCCCACGATGACGACGATCCACAGGATTCCGCTCTCGACGGGCGTCGCCGACGCCAACGTCGGGCAGCTCGACGGGATCATTCCGACCGCGGCGTCCGTTCCGCCGTGCATGCGCTACACGCCCTGAGCGCCAGCTCGAACACCTCGGCGATCCCTGACAAATCAGTGCGCGAATTATCCGCTGGTGCTCGGAGCGTCGTGTCGGTCACCGTCTTCGCATGGCGCGCATCACGGGTCTGCTCTCGCTCGTCGTCCTGGTCGCGGCTTCGAACGCAGAGGCGCAGAGCGTCTCGGTGTCCTCTGCGCTCGGCGGGCCGATGCCCGACGCAGTTCGCGCGGTCGCGATTCAGTCCGACGGCTCGATCCTCGTCGGAGGAACGTTTCCCTCGCTCACGATTCCCTCGGTGACGATTCGCGCGTTGGGCGCGGCCACCAACACGAGCGCGGGCGTCGTCGTGCGCCTCTCGCCGGACGCGCGTCGCGTGCTCTCGGCGGTGCGCGTGGGACCGATGGTGAGCGACCTCGCGATCGACAGCAGCGATCGCGCGTACGTCGCAGCATCCACCGCGGGCGCAGTCGTGCTCGCCGCGGACCTCTCGATGGTCGTACGCACGCACGACGTCGGTGACGTTCGCCGCATCGACGCGGGCGCGGACGGGACGTACGCGATGCTCGTCCCATCGAGCCCCGCCAACGCCGAGAGCACGCCCGGCGAAGGAACCGTGCACGTCTTCGGCGCCGACGGCGCGCGACGCAGCATGTTCGCAGGCCACCGCAACACGCTCGACCTCGCGGTGCACTCGCCGTCGCAGCGCGTGGTCCTCATCGGTTGGCGCCAAGCGAACGCGTTCGACGGAACCCGCACCGAGCCCGTCCAGATCGCGTACCTGCGCGGCGTCGAGTTCGGCGGAACCACGCGCTGGACTGGCTACGACTTCTCGACCGACATGGCCGCGCCGAACTTCATCAATCGCCCGACGAACAACATGGCCGACACGCGCGGGTATCGCGTCGCGGTCGGGCGCGACGGTCGGCTGCTCGCTGCCTTCGAATGCGCAGGCGGAAACCACATCTTTCGCTACGACCCTTCGGACGTCACGCGCACGGTGAGCATCGTCGGCGGCGACGCGTTTCACACGTTCAACAACACGCGCAGCGAGCACAAGACGTTCTTCGGCGTGTTCGATCCCGCGACGGGCGCGTACGTCACGGGCCAGCAGATCGTCGCGCGCCTCGGGAGCGGCGCAGGAAACACCGTGCGCGTGAGCGAAGGCGCGATCACGAGCGACGAAGAGGGCAGGGTGCTCCTCACGGGCGCGTCGGCGTTTGGTCTTCCGTTGACCGAGTCTCTCGCAGGCACCGGCGACTACTCGGGCGGCGCGTACTTGCTCGTGATGAGCGCGGACCTACGCCGTCGACTCCTCGTCACGCGCGTCGATCCCGGCGGCCACGGTCACGGCGTCGACGCGCGCGGCGGCCGCATCGCGTACGGCGGAAACACCAGCGACAACGGGATGAACTTCTTCAGCCGCGATCCGCTGCAACCTTCGGTCGTCGGCATGAAGGACGGGTTCTTCGCGCTCTTCGCTGGGGCCGGCGGGGCCGACGGCGGCGCGCTCGACGCCTCGACCAACGGCAGCGACGCGTCGAACAACGGCGCCGATTCGTCCTCGAGCACGAGCGACAGCGGCGGCAACGGAAGCACAGACGCGTCCGTGGCCGATGGCGGGCGCGGCCCGTCGGCCAATGGCTGCGCGTGCGACACGCGACGCGTGCGAGCGCCGAACGGGCTCGTGGCAGGCGCGATCGTCGGCGCGATGGCGCTCGGTCTGCGACGACGCGGGACGCGGCGCCGCGCGATGAGCCACTGAAGTGCGCTCGCCACTGGGTGGCTGCGCGCTCGCCACCAGTGGCTAGCACCACGCCACTGGGTGGCTGCGCGCTCGCCACCAGTGGCTAGCACCACGCCACTTGGTGGCTGGCATCACGCCACTGGTGGCTGGCATCGCGCCACTGGTGGCTGGCACCTCGCCACCGGGTGGCTGCGCGTCACGCGGTGTTGCTGCGCTCGTCGGCGCCCGCTGTCGCGGCGCTCGTGGTCGCGACGGGCGCGATGGGAACGAGCGTCGGGTTGCGCATCGTGACGATCGTCGGCGACGCGCTCGCGATGGCGTCGTCGAGGTCTCCCACGGTGTACACGCTCTCGCTGAGCCGGCGCGGCGCTTCGATGGCGCGCTGGAGCGTCGCGTGCGCGCGTCGAACGGCGTCGATCAAGAGCTCGCCCTTCGCGAGAAACGCCGTGATGAGCGCGCTCAACGTGCACCCGAGGCCGAGCATCGTGGGCAGCTCGCGGCGCGGCGCGCGGAGCTCGCAGAAGTCTTTGCCGTCGTAGAACAAGTCGATCGCGTCGTTGCCCGTGAAGTGGCCGCCCTTGATGAGCACGGCCTTGGCGCCCATGTCGACGAGCGTTCGACAGGCGCGACGCGCGTCTTCGAGGCCGCGCGCGCGGCCGGCGAGCCTCGAGGTCTCGTCTCGATTCGGCGTGACCAGCGTCGCGAGCGGAACGAGCTCTCGTGCGATCGTCGCCACGCCTGCGTCGTCGGTGAGCGCTCGGCCGCGGGTCGGGTTGACGACGGGGTCGACGACGAGCGCCACGTCTTTTCGCTCGCGAAGCGCGTCCGCGACGATCTCGACCGTCGTGGCGTTTCCGAGCGCGCCGGTCTTCACTGCGCGGGGCCGGAGGTCATCGAGGACGGTCTCGATCTGCGCGCGCACGAGGTCTGGCGGCAGCGGCGACACCTTTCGAACGCCGCGGGTGCCTTGCGCGCTCAGCATCGACAACGCGCACGTCCCGTGAACGCCCGCCGCCGCGAACGCGCGAAGGTCCGCTTGCACGCCTTCGGCGCCGGAGGTGTCCGAGCTCGCGATGCTCATCACGACGGTGGCGAGTCGTTCGGTGCCAGTCATCAGGTCGACCTCCAGTATACCCCCGCGGGGGCGGCGCCGACGCCTTCGTGCAAATGAAGATCGGCGCGGAAAATTCCCACGCGAAACAAGACTTCACGGCGCCGACGAATTTGCTGGAGGACCGACGAAATTTGAGTGCGCGCCGCGCGGGCGCGCGGGCGGGGCCTGCGTCGCCACGAACGACCCGGAGCTGCGCTATAGTTCGCCGAGAGCCTGCTGATGGACGAGCGCGCGCCCAACGCTTATCGAGACGACGTCGCTGCGGCGTACGCGCGCATCGAGTCGCTCGAGGCCGAGACGCGGACGCTCCGCGAGACGGCGGCGGACCTCGACGCGATCGAGCTCGAAGACCGCATTCGGCGCCTCGAAGCGCACGGGCGACGGTGGGATCGCATGCGCACGACGCTCGCGATCCTCCTCGGCTTCGCGGTGATCGTCGCGATGAACGTCGGCGATCGCTTCGGCTCGAGCGCGGGGCTGCTCGTCGCGTGCGTCGCGATGGTGGCCATCGGGATCACCGTCGCGTGGCCGAGCCTCTCGGTCGAGCGGACGATCGGTCGTCGCGCGTCGCGAAAGCCGCACACAAAATCGAGTGACGCGGGCGGGGCGCTGCGATCGGGCGTTCGCGTGACGGTCAGCGACGGCGCGGCGGGCGATGGTCTCGCGAAGGACGAGGCTCGCTCGGGCGCTGCGCGGTCGGAGCTCGAGGCGCCGCGATCGTCGGACGCGCCGCCGGAGCCCGCCCCCGAACGAGCTCGCTGATCATCAGGCTCGCGGCGATCGCGACGTTGAGCGACTCGACGTGACCGCTGCCGCGAATGGCGACGACGGCGTCGCACTGCGCACGGACGCGGTCGCTGATGCCCTCGCGCTCGTGGCCGAGGACGAGGACCGAGCGCTCGGCGAAGGCGAAGCCGATCGCGTCGGAGCTTCCATCGGACTCGGCGGCGACGATCTGGACGCCGGCGGTGCGAAGGCGCGAGAGCGTGTCGGCGAGGTCCGTCGTTCGCGAGAGGACGAGTCGCTCGGCGCCGCCCTCGGCGACGCGGACAGCGTCCTCGGGCAGATCGGGGTCGGGCGCGCGCGAGCCGAAGAGCGCGGCGTCGATCCCGAAGAACGCCGCGGAGCGAAGGATCGCGCCGATGTTGTAGGCGTTGCGCACGCGGTCGAGGGCGATGACGGCGCCGCGGCCCGACGCGAGTCGATCGGCGAGCGTGCGCGTGGGGGTCCACGTGCGCGGTCGCGTTCGAAGCGAAGCTCCCTCGTGATTGTGCGTTCGCGTGAGCTTCTGCAGCGCGTGCTCGTCCGTCGCGCGAACAGGGACGCGAAGCTCCCGCGCCCGCGCGACGAGCGCCTCGAGGTCTCGCTCTCGCGCTCGGTCGACCTCGAGCTCGATCGCGTCGGACGGACGCACGTCGAGCACGGCGCGCGCGGCGCGAACGCCATAGACGAGCTCGGTCGCGCTCGACGCGGGGATGGGCTTCGACGGAGGGGGTGGGCGATGAGCCATCGGTTCGGGCGAGCATCGCGCGCTCGTCGCGGTGGGGCGGGAGAAAAATCGAAGGGCCGACAGCGTCACCGCGGCCGGCCCTTCTTCCCGTGGGTCGTCTAGCGTCGTCTCGATCAGAGCGGATGCTCGATCTCGCGCTGCTCGCGGTTACGCCGACCACGGGTGGGGCGAGCGGAGAGCGAGCTGCGCTGAGACGACTGCAGATTCACCGCAGGGTGCCTCCGGTCAGGAGACGTTTGGAACTGGACTTCATTGCTTTCACATTCCTCCCGCGGCGACGCCGCAGCCCGAGGGACACCGGCTCGATGACCGGCCCACATAACCGGGCCTTCTGTTAGACGAGGTCAGTCCGCAGCCGAATCGCTGCGATGGACCCACTGGGTTGTGCACGCCGACGTACCTCGATGCGCCCGAAAGCGATCGTTGCACCGCACCATTGCGGGGAGGCACGAGCCCTCCGCGCCGTCGCGGACCGCCGTGGACGCGGGCCGTCTGAGTCGGAGCCTCGAACGGAGAAGCACCCAGCGCGACGCTCGAAGAGCGAAGCACGTTGCCGTCCCCGTATACGCAAGAAGCGACGGAGCTTACTGCGACGAAGCCGCTCTGACGGATGACGCCCATGCGGTTCGCTTCTGTACGTAGCACCGCGATCTCGCGCTGCCAAGGGATCGACACAAAAGTTGTCGACCTTCGATGCGCGCAGCACGTCGACGCGCACTGTTGTTTACGAAAGGCCCACGCGCGCGGGTGTTCTGTCGCTCGTGATGCGCGCGACGCGCGGCGATGATCGATCGGTTGTTCGTCGCTCATCGGGCGGCGCGCGCGCGAGCGCGACATCGACGTCACAGCGACGAGAGACGAGCCCTGGAGCTCCGGAGAAGTCCGCGGGGCGTTCGATGCCGGATCGTTACAGCGATAGCGCTTCGTGATGATTGAAGCGGCGGGCCTTGCGCGAGGTCGACGAGCGCTACATTGGTTCGTCAGTTCTTTGCGCGAAACTCGCGCGGCCACTTACGCTCTCCGATGCAGGAGGGAGTCTCCTCTGGAAATTCACGGCAATACGACGGGCCTGTCACCTTCGGACCTTCGAACGCTCGAGCGTCTGTATCGACGGCGCGTTCCCGCACAGCAAATCGCGTCTGCTGAGCTCGCGAAGAACCTCGCTGAAGCCTCGTCTACGACGGGGCGTCAGGTCGGAGTGTTCGTCTCGCGGACCGGGCAGGTCGAGTCTGTGATCGTGGGCGACGCGACGAAGATCTTTCTCCCGGACATCGGGCGTCTCCGCGCGGCCGCGGGTCGCCTCCGAGGCATTCGATTGGTGCACACGCACCTGCGCGGCGAGGGGCTGACGAGGGACGACCTCGTCGACTTGTACCGCCTGCGACTCGATTTGGTGTGCGCGCTTCTGCTCGAGCCCGACGGCTCGATCGGCCGCGCGACGTGGGCGCACGTGCTGCCAGAGAACCCAGCGAACAAGCTGTGGGAGGAGCACGGACCGACGTCGTTTCATCGCATGGTCGAAGACGAGGACTTCCTCGCCATCGTCCGCGCGATCGAAGACGAAGTGAGCCGCGTTCGAAAGGGTCGTCGCGCGATCGCGAAGGACGGCCGCGCGGTGCTCGTTCACGTCGCGGACAAGCGCGGCGCGGGCGGCGTCGAGACGTCGATGGCCGAGCTGCGCGAGCTCGCGCGAAGCGCAGGCGTCGAGGTGGCCGACGAGATCAAGCAGGTCCGCGACCAGATCGATCCGCGCTACGTGCTCGGAAAGGGCAAGCTCGACGACGTCCTTCTGCGCGCGATGCAGCTCGACGCCGAGGTGCTCGTGTTCGATCGCGACCTGACCCCCGCGCAAGCCTCGAGCATCGCGTCGGTCACCGACCTCAAGGTGATCGATCGCACGCAGTTGATCCTGGACATCTTCGCGCAGCGCGCCGAGTCGCGTGACGGAAAGCTCCAGGTCGAGCTCGCGCAGCTGAAGTACATGCTCCCCAGGCTCGGCCAGAAGGACGACGCCCTCTCGCGATTGACCGGCGGAATCGGCGGTCGAGGCCCTGGCGAGACGAAGCTCGAGATCGCGGGACGTCGCGCGCGCGATCGCATCTCGCACCTCGAGAACCAGCTTCGACAGCTCGGCGAACAGCGACGGCAGCGACGGTCGCGGCGCGTGCGCGCGGGCGTTCCTTCGGTGGCGCTCATCGGCTACACAAACGCTGGCAAGAGCACGCTGCTCAACGCGCTCACGGGCGCGTCGGTCATCGCGGTGGACAAGCTGTTCGCCACGCTCGATCCGCGCTCGCGCCGGTTCGACCTCCGCACGCTCCTCGACGCGCCAGTGGACTCTGGGCTCAAGATCACGCACACGGGCTTCGAAGACGCGACGGTGCGAGACGAGGCCGCGGCCGAAATCGAGCCCGTCACCGACGAGGCCTTCGACGCGGCTGTGTCCGCGCCGCCTTCGCGCGAGGTGATCGCGACGGACACCGTGGGGTTCATTCGTGATCTCCCGAAGGACCTCGTCGCGGCGTTTCGCGCGACCTTCGAAGAGGCCGCGGACGCAGACCTGTTGCTCCACGTCGTCGACGCCTCGGATCCGCACTACGACGATCACATCGAGTGCACCGAGAAGCTCCTCGAAGCGCTGGACTTGACCGAGCTCCCGCGGCTGGTGGTCTTCAACAAGGCCGACGCTGCGCCGCTCGGCGTCGCGAATGGTCTCGCGCGCGCGTTCGGCGGCGTCGCGGTGAGCGCGATGCGACCCGAGTCTCTGCGGCCGCTGGCCAAGCGCATCGAGCACGCATTGTTCGAATCTCCGCGCCGGGCGAGGGAGCCGAAGACCGAACCTCCCCCGTGGGCGATGAAGACCGGCTGAATCTACGCGGGAGCCTAGAGCGGCTCCGCCTTCCGTTGGCTACACGCCACGCGAGCATCCCAGGATATTTCCCAGGAGATGGCTCGATGCGTGTAGTCCTTCCAACGGGGCGTCGCGATCGTACCGCCGGCCAGAAGATTGGCGAGGTTTCGTTCGGATCCCCGTCGCGCTGCGTGGTCGCTGCTCCTCGCAAGGCATCCAGCGTTGCTTCGTCGCTGCTCCTTGCATCGCTCGGGGCTTCTTCGAAACCTCGGCCAACTTCTGACCGGCGGTACTAGCTCCGCCGCGCCCTGCGCTGCATGATTGCTCGGACAGGCGCCTGTGACGGATCACTCGCACAATCACTCGCATGGTCAGCCGCACGCGGGTGAGCGTCGCCGAGCGCACGATCACGAACACGATCACAGCGCGCACGCCCCGCACCCGCACGACGGCGAGCGCGCGCACCCGTCGGCGAGACCGTCGTCGCACCGAGCGCACGATCACGACCACGATCACGGTCACGATCACGCGCACGACGTGAGGGACGTCCCGTCCGAACGCCTGCGCGCCGCGCTCGGGCTCACGCTGTTGTTTCTCGTGATCGAGGCGGTGGGCGGCTACTACACGCACAGCCTCGCGCTGTTGTCGGACGCCGGGCACATGCTCGCGGACTCGGGGGCGCTCGCGATCGCGCTGTTTGCGCGGAGGATCGCGCTTCGTCCTCGAAGCCGACTTCGAACGTTTGGCTACCGACGGGCCGAGGTCCTCGCGGCGCTGCTCAACGCGACGATGTTGTCGGTGGGCGCGATCGCGATCGTGCTCGAGGCGATCGATCGTTGGCGCGCGCCGCGGCCGATCCTCGCGCTGCCGATGCTCGCGATCGCGTCCGCGGGCTTGGTCGTCAACCTGCTCTCCGCCTGGATTCTCAGCCGCGGAAAGGACGGTCACGACACCAACACCCGCGCCGCGCTCGCGCACGTGTTGTCGGACGCGCTCGGCTCGGTGGGCGCCATCGCGGCGGCGGGGATGGTGTTGGCGTTCGGCTGGACCCGCGCGGACCCAGTGATTTCGCTGGCGATCGCCGGGCTCGTCGCGTTCGCAGGGCTGCAGTTGCTGAGGCAAGCCGGGCACGTGTTGATGGAGGGCGTTCCGCACGGAATCTCGATTCCCGAGGTCGAGCGCACGGTGCGAGAGACCGAAGGCGTCCATGCGATGCACGATCTGCACGTGTGGCGGATCGCGGACGGCTACGACGCGGCGATGGTTCACGTGGTGGTCGAGGACGTGCGCGACGCGGTCGCCGTCGCCGAGCGCGTCGGCGATCGACTGCGCGAAGCCCACGGAATTCACCACGTCACGGTGCAACCCGAGGCGCGCGACGACGCGCTGAAATAACTAGGCGCGCGACGACGCGCTGAAATAACTCGGGGCGCGACGACGCGCTGAGGTCACTTCGCGCAGCGGGCGCTACATCATGCGAACGGTGACGGGAAGTCGGTCGGGGTGCATGCCGGGCGTCGCGCCCCATGCTTCGTAGACCGCGTCCATCACGCGGGCGACGTCGTTGAAGTTCACAGCGCTCTCGGGCTGAACCCAGACTTCGTTGTTGCTCACGACGCGACGCTTGTCGCGCAGCGCAGCGCGGAGTCGATCGAGCTCGCCGGCGCCGCGCTCGATGGTGACGACGTCCGCCGCGGTCGTAGCCACGCGAATCGCGCGGGGCGTGACCTCGACGCGCAGCTGATCGACCGGCGGGGGCGTCGACGTCGCTTCGGACGGAGCGTTTTCGGGCTGCTTCGCGGTCACCGCGCCCGTGCTCACCCACACCGCGGTCATCAGCAAGAACGCGATCAAGCTCACGAGCAAATCGATGAACGGGATCATGTTGATCTGCTGGTCCACGTTCTTGCGTCCGCTGCTCGAGCCCGAGTCCGTCGAAACACCAGCCATCGCGCACCTCGCCTTGTTCGATCCGATGCCCCGAGCACAGCGCGCTGCGGGGCGAGCGAGGCACTGACAACCGCAGCGCGAGCCGGTTCTCGAAAAAGTGAACCGAGACTCCGGGAAACTATCTATTGACGTTATCGTCAATAGAGATAGTCTCCTCGGTATGTTGCGATCGACCGCTCGACGGGCTCCGCTCGTCGCGACCTGTGCCTGGATACTCACAGCGAATACACAGTGTGCTCCGCGTGTGGCGGCACCCGATGCGACGCCCGACGCGGGCTCGTTTGTGGACGCGCACGATGCGTTTGTTGACGATGCCGAAAGTAACGACGTGGTGACGGACGTCGTTCCGGAGCGGCCGACGTACACCGAGCACGTGCGTCCGTTGCTCGCGCGGGCGTGCGTTCAGTGTCACGTCGAAGGAGAGCTCGCGCCGATGGCGCTCGACCGGTACGACCGCGTCGCGCCGATCGCAGCGACGATCGCTCGCGCGACGCGGGCGCGAACGATGCCCCCGTTCCCCGTGGACAACTCGGGCGCGTGCAACACGTTTCGATCGGTCGTCACGCTGACGGACAACGAGATCGCGCTGCTCGAGCGGTGGCACCAGCAAGGCGCGCCCGAGGGCGACCCGAGCATCGCTCCACCGCAACCCGCGACGCCCGAACGGCTGCGCGGAACCGTGCACGAGATCGCTTCGCCCGTGGCCTACACGCCGGATCGATCACGACCCGACGACTACCGCTGCTTCGTCGTCGACGCGCCGATCGCGAGCGGCCCGTACTTCGTCACGGGCTTCGACGTGCTCCCCGATCAACGACGGCAAGTGCACCACGTGATCGTGTATCACCCGCAAAATGACGCTGAAGCGACGCGCGCACGCGCGCTCGACGACGCGGCTGACGGCCCCGGATACACGTGTTTCGGAGCCGCGGGCGTGACGGCGTCGGCGGTCGCTGCGTGGGCTCCCGGCGGCGGCGCGACGCACTACCCGAGCGGAACCGGCGTGCAACTGCAGGGCGGGCGACCGCTGGTCCTTCAGCTTCACTACAACACGATGGCGGGCGTCGCCGCGGATCGCACGCGCGTGCAGCTCGAAGTGCGAACGGACGGCGTGACTCCAGGGCGATACATCCCGATGGTGGACCTCGCGCTGTCGCTTCCGCCGCGGACGACGACCGCGACCGCGGGAGCGACGTTGCGACTCGCGGATCGGACGAACATCCGTACGCCGTTGCGTGTGCTCGGCGTGTTTCCGCACATGCACACGCTGGGGCGGACGCTCAGGCTCGAGGTCGTTCGCAACGACGGGTCGAGGCAGTGCATCGTGGACGTTCCGCGGTGGGATTTTCACTGGCAGCGGCTGTATTTTCACGAGCGTCCCGTGCGGCTCGATCCCACCGAGACGCTGGACATTCGCTGCACGTACGACACCTCTTCGCGCGACACCCAGACCGTGTGGGGCGAGGGAACGGCCGACGAAATGTGCGTCGCGGGCGTGTTCGTGAGCCTGTAGACCGCCGCTGCGGTATCACCGGCGTCGCGATGACCGCTCGCCGAAAAGAACGTGACGTCGCGACCAAGCCCACGCGAAAGCGGAGGTCGCCCGAAGAGACGCGGGAGCTCATCCTCGACGCGGCCGAAGGGCTCTTCGTCGAGAAGGGGCCGGACGCCTACTCGGTGCAAGACATCGCGCGCGCGGCGGGCGTCAGTCGGCCGCTTGTTTTGCACTACTTCGCGCAATACGAAGAGATCGTCGAAGCGGTGCTCCGTCGTCGCAACGCCGCGCTCGCATCGCGCGTGTTGTCGAAGCTGCTCGCCACCGAAGGGGCCCTCGACGCGCAGACGGTGCTCCGCTCGTTGCTCGAAGCGCTGGCGACGCCGGTGCACGCCAAGCTCCTTGCGTGGGCCGCGCTCTCGGGGCGCGCAGGTCGACTCGCGGTCGTGAAGAACGCGGGGCTCTCGCGCATCATCGACGCGGTCGAGCTGCGCGTGGGGCGCGAGGCGAGCGACCGCAACCGAGAGGTCCCGACGCGCGCGTTGCTCGAGAGGGCGTTGCTCGTCGCGTCGGCCGCGGTCATCGGGTTCGCGACGTGTCGCACGATTCTATTGCCCGCGTTCGGACGCACGGACGACGAGGAGGGCAGCGATCACTTCGAGCGCGCGCTGCGCGAAGTGGCGCTCTCGTCATTGTTCGACGCGCCGAAGCGCTGAGCGCGTCGAGGACGATCAGCCGCCTTCGAAGCTGCGGATCGCGCGCTCGACTTCGGGCTGCGCGCGGGCGAACGAGCTGGCGCCGCCGCCGGCCTCGACGAGGTAGACCCAGTCGCGCGTGACGAAGACGGTGACCCAGTACGTTCCGCTGTTTTGGGGGTCGCCCATCGAGTAGCGGAGGTTCTTTCCGACTTGGCCGCGCTCGGTGCGGACGTCCATCGAGGCGACGGGGCGGTAGGCTCCCCCGCGCTGAAGACGGCGGTCGACCGCCTCGGCCCAGAAGGCCATGGACGCGCCCTCTTGATTGGGGATCGCCCTCACTGCGACGGCGACCCCGTACGCGCTGAGCGCGCGGTAGTCGTAGGACGGGCGCGGATCGGAGATGCGCGCGAAGCCGTCAGGGGTGCGCAAGCGAAACGGCGTGCATGCAGGGGCCGAGGCGCAGAGCGCGAGGGCGAGGGCGGCGATCGTCGTGCGAGCGATAGACTTCATGGCGGGTTCCATCTCGGTAGCGAACTCGAATACGTGTGACGCGAGAGGCGCTTACAGCTCAGCGCGAGAGCAAGAGTCGCGGCAGGCCGAGCTGCTCGAGCACTTCGAAGGGCAGCGAGGTCTCGGGCACCGGATCGAACGTCGGCGTCGACGGGCGCGCGGGGAGCCCGTTCGCTTGCGGCCTCGCCATGAGCGTCACGGTGATCGTCGAGAACGCGGCGCGGTTCGAGAGAAACCGCATGCGTCCCTCGATCTCGTCGATCTGTTGGCCCACGCGTTCGAGCTCGCGCTCGACCGAGAGCGCCTCGGTGACGTTGCTCGCGCGGGCGAGAAACTGCTGCAGCCGCGTCTGCACCGAGCGCAGGTTGTTGAGCCGCACTTCGAGGTCGTGAAACTGCTCGGTGACGTCCTCGGCCTGGACGTTTCGGTTGAGCACCGTCGAGAGCGCTTCGACGCGACCGAGCGACTCGCGAAAGCGCGCGACGGGGACGCGCACGGTCACGGACGTGTCCGTTCGCGCGGCGAGAAATCCGCCGACCGCCGTCGCTGCCTCGATGATCTGATCGATCCCCGCGGGAACGTGGTCGACCTGCGCCACGATCTGCGCGTTGTAAATCAGCAGCACTTGCGCGGGCGCCTGCGAGACCGTCGCGGCCGATCCCTCCGTGGTCGACGGCGTGACGGCCGTCGTTCGCACGGTGTTTCCGTGAGCGGCGCGGGAGGGAGCCGCGGGCGTGCTCGCGCCCATCGCGAGCGGGCGTCGCGAGGGAGCGGCCATCGGCGCCGCAGACGCGCGAACTTCGGCAGACACACTGTCGCCGCCGCTCGAGTCGCTGCTCGGCGCCGAAGCGGTCGCGTAGCTCTCGGCTCGGCCCGAGGACGCGTACGACGGCGCCGCGTGCACCGCGCGGTTGGCGCCGCACGCGGCGGCGAGGGACGAGAGTGACAAGGTGAGGGCGAGCAGTGAGTGGCGCATGGTGACTCTCGAGAAAATTGGGGGAATCGTCTGTTCGGCGGGTCCGCAGGCGAGCGGCCTCGGCGCCGTGACGCCCCTCGAACGCGCGGCCCCCTGCGTTGCTTACAGTGCGCGTCGGTCGTTGTTGTTCGTGGCCGTAGCAGCGTGACCCGAGGTCAGGTAACTTTCGGACCCCTCTCTCGACGACCGAGAGGGGCGAGAGAGCGTGGGACGCATGGTGCTCAAGCAGCGCGCGCGAAAAGAAGAGGACAAGCAACAGCGGCGCGACGCCATCACGAAGGCGGCGCGGGCGTTGCTCGAGCGTTCGCCGAGGCTCGACGCCACGATCGCCGAGGTCGCAGAGCGCGCGGGCGTCGCGAAGGGAACGGTCTTTCTCTACTTCGCGACCCGCGAGGCCCTCGAGCTCGCGGTGCTCGAGGTCGAGCTCGAAGCGTGGTTCGACGCGGTCGACGGCGAGCTCGACGAGAGCGGCAAGTGGACGGTCCAGCGCGTGACGTCGGTGTTGGTCTCGACCGTCGTGCTCCGAAAGCTGATGGTGCGGCTGCTCGGCAAGCTGCACGCGACGCTCGAGCACAACGCCTCCGAAGAGGTGATCCTCGCGTTCGAGAAGCGGCTCGCGGCGCGCTCGCTCGCGACCGGAGCGCGGCTCGAAGCGCGGCTGCCGTTTCTCGCGAAGGGCAGCGGCGCGAAGGTTCTCGCGTACACGAGGGCGCTGCTCACGGGGCTGTGGGCGATGGCCGAGGCTGCGCCCGCGGTGCAGCGCGCGATGGCCGACGCGGACATGGCCCCGCTGCGCGTCGATTTCGAGCGCGAGTTCGAGCATTCGCTCTCGGCGCTGCTAAAGGGTCTCGCGGCGGAGTGACTGCATCGTGAGCGACAAGATCGAGATCGACAGAGACACATGGGTGCTCGTGCTGACCGGCGCGGGCGTGAGCGCCGAGAGCGGGATTCCGACGTTTCGCGCGTCCCCTGACGGCTTGTGGGAGAACCACAAGATCGAGGACGTGGCCTCGCCCGAGGGCTTCGCGGACAACCCGGCGCTCGTGTGGCGGTTCTATTCGGAGCGCCGCGCCAAGGCCAAGAGCGTCGAGCCCAACCCGGGCCACCACGCGCTCGTCGCGCTCGAAGAGAAGCTCGGCGATCGCTTCTTGCTCGCGACGCAAAACGTCGACGGCCTCCACGGGCGCGCGGGCTCGCGTCGGCTCGTCGAAATACATGGGAATCTATTCAAGACGCGCTGCTCGACGTGCGAGCGCGACCCGTTCGACGACGAGGACCTCTACGCGAGCAACGAGGTTCCCGGCTGCGGCAAGTGCGCCGAGCGCGGGGACTTCGGCTTGCTCCGGCCGCACATCGTGTGGTTCGGCGAGATGCTCGACCCGCGGGATTTGCACCGGATCTCGCGGTTCATGGCCAACGCGCCGAAGCTGTTGTTCATCGCCGCAGGGACGTCGGGCGCGGTCTATCCCGCGGCGGGCTTCGTGAACAACGCGCGAAAGTTTGGCGCGCGCACGGTGCTCATCAACGCGGACGCCGCGGACAACGGCGCGGAGTTTCACCGCTGGATCCAGGGCAAGAGCGGCGCTGTGCTGCCCGAGCTCTTCGACGTTCGCTGAGCGCGATCAGGTCTTCGGCAGGTCGCGCATCGTCTCGGCGATGAGCCAATCGACGACGGCCTTCGTGTTGTTGCCGGACTTCTTGAAGACCTCCACCTGCGTGTCTGCGCTGGTTCCGCTGCGGAGGATCTCTTTGACGCCGTCGACGGACTTTCGCGTGCCGAGGAGGCCCGCGGCCTCGCCCACGAAATCAATGAGCTCGTGGACGAGCTCGCGCGCGGGGACCTCGGCCTGCTTTCCGAAATCGATGAGCTTGCCGTCGATGCCGTAGCGCACCGCGCGCCACTTGTTCTCGTCGATCAGCGCGCCCGAGTACGTGCGCCACGCCATGTTGCGCCGGTACAAGAGGTAGAGCTGCGCGAAGAGCGCTTGAATGAGCGCCACGAGCGCGATCGTGTGCTCGATGTACGTCGGCATGTCACAGATGCGAACCTCGACCGTGTCGAAGAACGGGTGCACGCGCACGTCCCACCAGATCTTCTTGGCGTTGTCGATGCACCCGGTCTGCACGAGGAGCTTCACGTAGTCCTCGAACGCGCCGTACGACTCGAACACGCCCGGGATCCCCGTGCGCGGAAAGCGCTTGAAGATCTCGCAGCGCGTTGATTTGAGGCCCGTCATTCGACCGAGCCAAAACGGCGAGCTCGTCGAGAGCGCCAGCACGTGCGGGAGGAAGTATCGAACCTGGTTGGCCAGGGCCATCGCCACGTTCTTGTCTTTGATCCCCACGTGGACGTGCAGGCCGAACACGAGGTTCGCGCGCGCGACGTCCTGGAGGTCCTCGACGATCTTGTCGTAGCGCTCGTGCGCGGTGATCTCTTGCGTCTTCCAGTCGGAGATCGGGTGCGTGCTGGCGGCGATGATGCGCAGCCCGCCCTTGCGCGCGAGCTTGTCGAGCTCGCAGCGCATCTCGACGAGCTCGGATCGAACAGCGTCGATGTCCTTGCAGATGCCTGTGCCGGTCTCGACCATCGACTGGTGCATCTCGGCTCGAACGCGCTCGCGCAAGATGGTCTTGTCGCGCTCCTCCATGATCTTCGAGACGTACGAGCGGAGCTCGCGCGTCTCGGGGTGCACGATCTGAAACTCTTCTTCGACGCCCAACGTGAACTGTCCGTCCAGCACGCGCTCTCCTCCGTAGTGATCACATCGTGTCGTGCCGGAGCATCCCGCGCACGACACCTGCGTTGTTGAATACTGGTGCGATGACGCGGATGCCGCCGCGCCCGCCGTCTCCGCCGCTCCCGCCGGTGCCGTTGTTGCCGCCGCGCCCGCCGCTGCCGCCGCCGCTGCGCCCGACGCCGCCGAACGCCCCGGACAAAGAGACGCTGAATCCGCCGCCGCCGAGGCCGCCGTTTGCGTCGAGCGTCCCCGTGAAATCGAGGGAGCGCGCGACGATGAACACCGCGCCGCCCGCGCCGCCTCCGCCGCCAGCGCCCGCGCCGGACGCGCCCGCGCCGCCGCCGCCGCCCGCGCTGCCGCTGCCCGTGACAGACGCGCTCGTTCCGGACATGGGCGAGCCGATGCCCGAGCCCGCGCCGCCGAGGCCGCCGTTTGCGCGGATCTGCCCGCCGAGCACGACGGCGCCACCCGAGCACACGACGATCGCGCCGCCGCCACCGCCTCCGCCACCGCCTCCGCCGGAGAAGCCTCCTGCGCCGCCGGCGCCGCCGCCCGATCCGCCGCCGCGTCCGCCGAAGCCTTGAAAGCCTCCGAAGCCGCCGCAACCGCCGCCGGATCCGCCCTGAATGGGAAACAGCGCCGAGTCGAACACGACGCCCATCACTGCGCCGCCAGGGGTTGTTCCTGTGCAGCTCGTTCCGCCGGTGCCGCCGCCGCCCGCGCCCACGGATCCCGAGGTCATGCTCGGCGCAGCGCCTTCGCTGCCGGCGTTGCCAGAGGTCGCGTGCGAGCCGCCTGCGCCGCCGCCACCGCCGCAGCCTCCACCACCGCCACCGCCTCCGCCGCTGCCCGAGGGAGCGTCGCCTCCGCGGCCGCCCGTTCCGCCGCAGGCTCCGACGCCTCCGCGACCAGGACCTTGTCCGTTGCCAGTGCCGCTCATGCAGCCGCCGCTGATCGATCCGCCAGCGAATCCGCCGGCGCCCGCGGTGCCGCCCGCGCCGGGGGTGTTGGGCATTCCGCTGACGCCTTGGCCGCCTGCGAGGTCGATCGTTCCGCCGATCGAGACGTCGCCAGCGCTGAGCAGCGCAGGGACGCGCGCGCCCGTGATGCGCAGCGTCGCGCCCGTCGGAATCTGGATCGACGCAAAATCGAACACCGCGATGCGCGGAACACCGATGCGTCCCTGATCCACGTCGACGGGCATGAACGTCATCGTCGTGGCGCCCGTGAGCTGTCCCGTCGTCGTGTCGAGCGTGCTCGTTCCCGGAGCGAGCGCGAGCGCGCCGAGCGCGCCGGTGGGCGCGAAGCTGAACGGCCCGCACCGACCCGCGGGACCTACGCCCGTGTCCGTGCGCACGTCCATCGCGACGCCCGTGTCCGTCACGACGCCCGTGTCCGTTCGAACGCCCGTGTCCATCGACACGCCGCTGTCCGTTTGAATTCCTGTGTCTGGATCGACGCCCGAGTCCGAGGTCACGCCGCTGTCCTCGACGCTCGCGTCGAGCTCGACGCCGCTGTCGATCCCCGTATCGATCCCGCTGTCCGTCGCGCTGTCCGGATCCTGCGCGTCCGGCCGAGACATCCCGCTGTCGAGCGGCTCGAAGCTCGGCAGCCTCGGGCGCGAGACCGGCTCGCAGCCGCTTCGCCCGCAGGTGAACCCGACGGGGCACATGCTCGCGGCGGCGCTGCGGCAGCGGTCCGCGAGAAACACGTCGAGCTGCGTGGTGCGCTCGCGTTCGAACGTCACGGTCGACGTGTTCGCGAAGAGCTCGGCGTCGTTTTGCATCGCCGTCACGACCACCGTGATCGGCGCCGAAATGTCGTCGCTCGACGGGACGATCCCCATGTCCGCAGGGAGAAACGGCGACGCGCGATCGCCTCGCAGCGCGAACTGCCGATCGAACGCCGTCACTTGCTGCGCGCCCGACGTTCGACGCACGACCACGCGTACGGCGGTGAGCGCCGCGCCGGGGCCCTGCATCATGTCCGTGTCCACGCGCAGGACGATCTCCGTGCGCGGCGACTTGCAGCTCGCGATCGACGCCAACGCGACCGCGGCCAACAGCGGTGCGCGGCGGCTCATCGCGCACCTCCCGAGAGCGCTTGGGCGACGGTGTCCCACGAGCCGCGGTAGGGATCTTCGCGGGTCGTTCCGAGGGCGACGCCGAGCGCGATCGCGCCGCCGATGAGCGCCGCGGCCCCGAGGCCCACGCCGACCCATACGAAGGGCGAGACCCCGCCCGCTTCGCGCTGCGCCACGAGGCTCACGCGCAGCCTCACGTCTGCGTCTTCGACGCGCACGCTCCGTCGATACGGCCGATAGCCCTGCGCTTCGACCTCGAGCTCGTGCGCGCCGGGCTCGAGCTGCACTTCGATGTTGCCTCGCCCGCTCGGGCGACCGTCGATGCGCACGGTGGCCGTCGTCGGATCGACGTCGATCGCGAGGCGACGACGCACTTCTTCGCGCTCGAGTCGGAGGTCGACCATCGCGCTTGCGCCGCGGCGAAGCTCGATCTCGCGCCGTTGCCGTCGAAACCCTGGCGATTCGACGACGATCTCGTGCCGGCCCGGGTCGAGCTCGACCGAGCGCGCCGTGATCGCGGCTCCGTCCAAGAGCACTGTCGCTTGCGCGGGCGTGACCGTGAGCTCGAGCCGCGCGAGCGCCGCTTCGGCTTCGGTGAGGTAGCCTTGAATTTCTGTGCGTCGCTCGGCCGAGAGCCTCGGCCCGTGCTCCTCGACGAGCGCGCGAAACGTCGCCCTCGCGTCGCGCATGCGGCCGACCGCCCGCTGCGCGAGGCCGAGGTTGTAGAGCACCGGCGCCGTCGCTTGAATCGCGCGCGCCTGCTCGAACTCGCGGAGCGCGTCTTGCCATCGACCCGCGTTGCTCGCCGCGACGCCCGCTTCGAAGTGCGCGCGCGCGTCGCCCTGCGCCGTCGGCGCCGTCTGCGCGACGCTCACGGAGGGAGCGCTGAGCGCCACGCCGAGCGTGGTGAGGAAGGCAGCGCGGAATCGAATCAATGTGCGACAATTCATGCGGATAGAAGAATCACAGGGTGTCGAAGTTTGTCGCCGCGCGCACGCCCGACGGTCGACCGCCGCTCGTCGCGCCAGGCTCCGACGCTTGCGCGCCTGTCGCGCCGTTGCGCGCTCCGCTCGTCGCGGGGCTCGGCCGTCGGCGCCCCGGCTCGCGCGCTGGCGTTGGCGTTGGCGTTGGCGTCGATGGTTGAGCGGTCGGCTCGGGAGGCGTCGGTTGCTGCGCGACCGTAGCGTTGGCGGGCTGAACCACCGGGTTCGCAGGCTGAACTGCGGGCTGAACCGCGGGCGTCGGTTGCGGGGGCGGTGCGCTCGATGTGGGCCCTTGATTGACGATCACGTAGGGCGTCCGCGGTGCGCTCGCGGCGCGCTGCGCGACGACGGCGACGAGCGCGCCGAGCAGCGGGAGGGCGACCGCGAGCGAGACGATCAACAGGCGATTGGATCGACCCGAGGTCGCGCTCGACGGCGCGGCCGCGACCTCTTGGAAGGGCATCGACGGCGTAGGCTGCGGGCCGAACGCGAGCGCTCCGTCGCCGCCGTAGCTTGTTTGTGTGGGCTGTGGCTTTCGTGCGACGGCCGAGCGCGACTCGGGGTCGGCGTCTTCGCCGATGGAGGCGCCGCTTCCGTCGGAGGCGTCGGGCGAGCCGGGCTGAATGGTCTCGCGGCTTCCGAACGCGTCGGCGACGGCGGCGGACTCGGCCTTCGTCGAGCGCCCCGCGTCCGTGGGCGCGTTGAGGAGCTTGTCTCGCTGATCGATGCGGGCCTGAAAGTGCGCGCGCATCACGTCGCCGACCTCATCGGGCCCGACGGGAACGCCGCGCGACGCGATGAATCGATCGAGCTCTTTCGCGAGCTCGCCCGCGGTCTGAAAGCGCTCGTCGGGGTTGCGGGCGAGGGCGCGCGTCAGGATCGCGTCGAGCTCTGGCGCGATGGACGCGACGATCTGCGACGCCGCGGGGATCGGGTCTTGGAGCACCGCGCACATCGTCGCGGCCTCGGTGGACTTCTGAAAGAGCCGCTTTCCGGTGACGCACTCCCACAGCACGACCCCGAGCGCGAACACGTCGATGCGGCGATCGGGCTCGATCCCTCGCAGTTGTTCGGGCGCCATGTACGAGAGCTTGCCCTTGATCATCCCCGTGGAGGTCCGCTCGGCGGTGCGGTCGACCGAGCGAGCGATGCCGAAATCGACGACCTTGGTCACGCCGTCGTAGAGGACGAAGATGTTCTGCGGAGAGACGTCGCGGTGCACGACGTTGGCGAAGCGCCCGTCGGGGAGCTTGAGCTCGTGCGCGGCGTGGAGCCCTCGCGCCGCGTCGGCGACGATGCGGCACGCGACGGTGACGGGCAGCGGGGCGTCTTCGCGGAGGGCGCTCTTGATGAGCGTGCTCAGCGACTCGCCGTGCAGGTACTCCATCGTGAGGAAGTAGGTCGACTCGGCCTCGCCGAAGTCGAGCACCGCGCAGATGTTCGGGTGGTTGAGCCTCGCGACGAGCCTCGCTTCATCGAGAAACATCTTCACGAAGGACTTGTCCGTCGCGAGCTGCGGCGAGATCACTTTGACGGCGACCCACTTTTCGAACGCGGCGTGGCCCTTCGCTTTCGCGAGGTACACCGAGGCCATGCCCCCCGTGGCGAGTCGATAGCGAAGCTCGTAGCGGCCGAGCGAGAGCGACCAGGGTGCGGTCTGTGCGGCGTTGCCTGCGGTCACGAAGGATCTCCCTCCGAGCGGAGATTCGTCGAAGGTACCACAGGGCTCGTTGCGCTCGTCGCGGTCGAAGCGCCGCTACCGCAACGTCGGCGCGAGGTAGGCGACGATGTCGGCGATGTCCTGGTCCGAGAGGGTCTCTGCCGAAAACGGCGGCATGAAGCCCGCAAATCCAAGAAATGACCCGTGGCGGGTCTTCTCGACGAACACCTGCGCGAGCGTCTCGGCCGTGTAGCCTTGCGCGACGCCGTGCTCGCGCTCGGTGTCGTCCGGGAGGATCGACGCCGTCGGGATCGGGCGCGACGCGGCGCGAGGGGCTCCGTGGCAGTACGCGCACGCGTTGTCGTAGAGCCGCTGACCGCGCGCCGTGTCGCCGGCGCCCGGCGGCGACGTCGTGCCCGAAACCGTGAACGGAACCGCGGTTTGTACCGCGTCGGGCCGCGACGCGAGCGAGTCGAGGTACGCGTAGAGCGCGATCGATCGATCGTCGCTCGGCTCGAAGCGGCCGCCGCGCATGAACTTCTCGAAGCACAGCGCCACGGCGTCTTGAAACGCGACGACGCTCCCGCCCCAGAACGTCGGTCGCCGCGTCGATCCCGCGAGCATCGCGCCAGGAAGCACCAAATTCCGTCGCTCGTCGGGCGTGGCGCGGTGGCACGTGGCGCACGAGTACGCGTTGAAGCGCGAGTTGGGGTAGGCGCTGTCTTCGAACACTTCGCGCCCGCGTCGCTCGGCGGAGACGCGGTCGACGCACGATCCCGCGACGGCAGCGGACGCGATGAGAACCGAGATCCATGCTGCAAATCGACTCGCGCTTCGATTGTGTGTGCCAGTCTTGTCCATCACCGCCCTCCCTGCGCGGGGACGAACGCGACGGCGTCGGGGTACACGCCGGTCTCGACGCGGCTTCGGGTCTCGAGCGTGTCGGGGTCGATCACGAGCAGCGCCCCGGGCTCGCGGCGCGTCGCGGTGTGAACGCCTTCGCACACGAGGAGGTACTTTCCATCGGGGGCGCGAGAGACCTGGTGGGGCAAGCGGCACTCGGCCGCAGGGAGCGAGCGGGTGCGGCGGATCGACATGGCGGCGCGATCGACGAGCACGAGCTGATCGGGATTCTGCGTGGGGACGATGAGCGTGTCGCCCGCGGGGCCGATCGCCGCGAAGAACGCCGCCGCGTTGACCCGCACCGAGCGCGCGTTGTCGAACTGCAGCGATCCGTCGGCGTTGATTCGAAACTCGCGGACGTCGCGCCCTTCGAGGTCGCCCGTGTAGCCGACGGTTCCATCGGTCGAGAGCGTGATCGAGTACGGGCCGTAGCGAAGGTCAGGCAAGACGCCGGCGCCGGGACCGACGCGAAAGAGCCTCGTGCTCAGCGACTCGCTCGTGAGGTCCGTGACCGAGACGGCGTCCTCGCCGTTGCACGCGACGATGAGCCAGCGGTTGTCGGGCGTGACCGCGCCGCCGTGCGCCGCGAGGCAGGGCCGGATCGTGTTGATTCGCCGCAGCGTCATCGCGTCGTGGACGGTGATCGCGCTCGATCGCGGGTCCGCTCCGCCGTCACGATCGGGGACGCCTCCGTCCCAGCGCAATACCCGCGTGAGCTCGAAGTGCGTCACGATGATCTTGCTGCGATCGGGCGTGAGCAAGATGTCGCCCGGGTTGCTCTCGACGTCCGCGCGGGCGACGACGCGAAGGTCGTCGAGCGAGTGCGCGACCACGACGCCGAGCTGGTTGCTCGCGCCGTGGTTTCCGTGGGGGCCGACGGAGAGCTCGGGCGGAGGGTACGCGTACGCCGTGTAGAAGAGCCGTCGCGTCGCGTCGATGGCGATGTGGTGAGGGCCGTCGTTGGCGAGCGGATCGAGGCCGATCGGGAGCACTCCGACGCGCGTCATGTCCCCGAGCGCGACGACCGTGATCGTGTCCGACCCGTTGTCCGACGTGACCGCGCTCGCGCTCGCCGGCCACGTGATCCGCGGTCGCCGATCAGGAAACGCTTGCCCGTCGTACGGCTCGAGCACGCGCTGTCCGCACGAGAGCGTCGTCGACGTGGCGATGGTTGCACACACAATCAAGAGCGTGTTCGTCGCGCGCGCGGTGCTCATCGGTCACGGTGTGATGGTGAAGGTCACGCGCGTCGGCGACTCGAAGGGGCCTTCGCTGACGGTGCTGTTGCGAAATCGCGCGGCGGTGATGCGGATTTCGATCGGGCCGCCCGCGGCGCGGAGCATGTCCCACGCGAGGGCCGAGGGCGTGTAGCTCGTCGCCGACTGCTCGACGCGGAGCACCACGCGGCCGTTCGCGCGAAAGTCGAGCCCGTACCCGAGCCCCGAGAACGGCGCGCAGTGCGCGTGCGCCTCGGGAACGAGCGACGTCCAGCGCCGAAGCTCGTCGAGCGCGGTGGGTGTTCGCGCTTCGAGCGCTGGCGTGACCGACGCGCGTCGCCATCGAAGCGGCGTCGTCCGCGGAGCGAGCGCCGTCGGCGCGGTCCATTGAAACGCGAAGGGCGTCGCCGCAGGGAGCGCCGCGCCTGCGGTCGGCGCGGTGATCGTCGGCGCGCGCATCGCGTCGACCGTCGCGCGCGTTCGGGACTCGACGTCGTCGAGCGCGAAGCACGCTTCGTCGGAGTACGGGTCGCCTCCGCGGTCGCACGCGGGGAGCACCGCGGTGATGCACCGTGATTGTGTACCGGCGTCTCCGCCTTCGTTGCACGCGCCGCCGTCGCAGGGAGAAGCGGGCGGCGAGCACGCGGCGACGAGGGCGAAGAGAAGAGGAAGCGTCTGCAAGCGTCTGGTCACGGCGCAGAGACTCTAGCGCACCGTGGCGCTCAGCGACGCCCGTAAATCCAACGCGAGCGAGCGTCCCAGGCGTCGAGGCGCTCGCGGCCAATCTCCATGATTTCATGGATCGTCGCGCCCTGGTCGATGGCCTCGCGCACGCCGCCGTCGCCGGTGAGCAAATCGATCGCGGGGACGTGGTCGACGAACTCGTACTTCTCGGTTCGCCACTGAAATTGCGGGTGCTTCTTCATCTCGCGCAGGGCTGCCACGTACGCGCGATACGGTCGAAACGCTCGCGCGTCGGTCACGTGCACTTGGACCGCGCCGAGGACCTGCTTCGCCCATTTGTGAAACGTCGGCTGCACGGTCGTGGGCCGCGCGACGAACCCATCGCCGCCGTCGCGCATCATGGCGTCGGCGAGCGCGTGCGCGTCGAGCCACGGCGCGCCGAAGAGCTCGAACGGGCGCGTGGTTCCGCGGCCTTCGCTGGCGTTGGTTCCCTCGAGCAAGCAGCCGCCGGGATAGACGCGGGCGGTGTCGACGGTGGGCATGTTGGGCGAGGGGAGAACCCACGGGAGCGCCGTGTCTTCGAAGCGCATCTCGCGCGTCCATCCCTGCATCTCGACGACCCGGACGCAGTCGAGCCCTTCTGCGCGGGCCGCGTCCGCGACGGTCTCTCCGATCGTCAACCCGTGTCGCACAGGGACGCTGCGAAGCCCCACGAACGATCGCAGCGCATCGATTTGTGGTGCTCCCTCGACCAGCTCGCCGCCGAGGGGATTGGGCCGATCGAGCACGATGAGCTCGACCCCCGCGCGCTGGCAGACGCGCGCGCAGAGGACCGCCGTCCACACGAACGTGTAGTAGCGACTGCCAACGTCTTGCAGGTCGACGACGAGCGCGTCGAGCCCTTCGAGCCACGCGGCTTCGGGCGAGAGCGACTCGAACGTCGCGCCGTACAGCGATCGAATCGGCGCGCCCGACGCGGGGTCCTTGGCGTCACCCACGCCGATCATGTCCTGCGCTTCGCCGCCGTACCCGTGCTCGGGGCCGAAGAGCGCCGCGATCTTCGCGCCCGCGGCCTCGAGGACATCCTTGGCGTGCGCGAAGCGGTCGGTGACCGACGCCGGGTGCGCGACGAGCCCGACGCGGCGGCCGCGAACGAGCTTGTTCACCTCGGAATCCTGGGCGACGCGGGCGAGTCCGGTGCGAACCGTCATGGCTATTGGTGTTCGGCCGTATACCTTCGCGCGCGGGGCTGCGCTACATTCCGCGCCCCTCATGAGTTTTGGCCCGCGCGCGAAGGTCGCGCTCCTCGTCGCTTTCTTCGCTGCTGTGTTCGCTCCCATGGGTTGCGCTCGTCGCATCGGCGATGGGTGCGCGCTCGACACGGACTGCTCGATCAACAACGACCGACGCTGCGACACGTCGCAGCCGGGCGGCTACTGCACGGTCGCCGAGTGCGATCGCAACTCGTGCCCCGACGACGCGCTCTGCGTGGAGTTCTTCGCGGACACGCCGCGACGCGCGAGGCGGTTCTGCATGTCCGCGTGCAACACCGACGGCGATTGCCGCGGCGAGTACCGATGCCAAGCGCCGACCGCCAACGTCACGGGACTCTTCGTGACGTGCCCCGCCGGGACCGATCCAGAGACGGGCTGCACGCGCCTCGTCGACGATCGAACGGGCCCGGGCACGAGCAAGCCGCGCACGCGCTACTGCGCGCTGCCGATCTCCTCCATCTGAACCGTCGCGAGGACCATTGCGCTACCTCGGGTACCTGTTGCGCAGGACGCTAGGCGGAGCGCTCACGGTGCTCGCGGTCGTGTCCGTGTGCTTTCTGGTCCTCGAGGCGCTTCCGGGCGATCCGACGGACACGATCCTCGGTGAGACCGCGACCGCGGAGGACCGCGCGCAGCTGCGACGCGCGCTTCGGCTCGATCAGCCGTTTGCCACGCGATTTGCGCAGTTCGTGCTCGACCTCGTGATCCCGTCGCGGGGCATGGGGCACTCGCTTCGGCAAGCCAATCGATCGGCCGCGAGCATGATCGCGGACGTGTGGCCGGACACCATCGCGCTCGCGGTGAGCTCGGCGCTCGTGGCGTGGGCGATCGCGATTCCGCTCGCGCTCCTCGCGGCGAGCAGACCCAAGACGAAGACCGACGCGGCCGTGGGCGTCGCGTCGCTCGTGGGCGTGGCGATCCCGTCGCTGTGGCTCGGGCCGCTGCTCATCTTGGCGTTTTGCGTGGCGATTCCCGCGCTCCCGTTTCCGGGGCCCGACGCGAGGGGGCCGCTTTCGCTCGTGCTCCCGTCGCTCACGCTCGGCGTCGGCATGGCGGGAATCCTCACGCGCATGGGCCGCGCGTCCCTCCGCGAGACGCTTCGCGAACCGTTCGTCACGGCAGCGCGCGCGCGAGGACTCAGCGAGATCTCCGTGCTCATCAAGCACGCCCTCCGAGCTGCGATGGTCCCGTTGCTGACGACGGGCGGCGCGCAGCTCGCGAGCTTGTTGGGCGGCGCGATCATCACCGAGAAGATCTTCGATCGGCCGGGGCTCGGGACGCTGCTGCTTCAATCGCTCACGGCGCGGGATATCCCCGTGGTGCTCGCGTGCGTCGTGGTGATCGCTGCGACCGCCGTGCTCGTGCAGCTCATGGTGGACGTCGCGTACGTGCTCGTCGACCCGAGGATTCGACTGTCGTGAACGAGCGCGAACGACGACGGTGGAAGCTCCAGGGACGCGCGGTGGTGGGCGTTCCGCTGGTCGTATTGTTCTTGCTGTTGGCGCTGGTGGGGCCGTGGTTTGCGCCGTATGCGCCGCGCGCGATCGACCTCGCGCACGAGCTCGAAGGCCCCACACGCGCGCACTGGCTGGGCACCGCGGACAACGGCGTCGACGTGCTCAGCGTCTTGCTCACGGGCGCGCGCACGGCGGGCCTCGTCGCCGTCAGCACGGTGTTTCTCTCGTTCGTGATCGGCTCGCTGCTCGGCGCGGTCTCGGGCTACGCCGGCGGAAAGACGGACCTCGTCCTCGCGCGCATCACCGACGCGGTGCAAGCGATGCCGTCGCTCGTGATCAACGTCGCGCTGCTCGCGCTCATCGCGCGGCCAGGGTTCGGCCACATGATCGCCGCGCTCTCGGCGACGGGCTGGGTCTCGTACGCGCGCGTGAGCCGCGCCGAAGTGCTGCGCCTTCGCGATCGCGAGTTCGTGACGGCTGCGCGCGCGCTCGGCGCTTCGTCCTCGAGGATCTTGTTCAGACACGTGCTGCCGAACGCCGTGGGCCCCTTGGTGGTGCAAGCGACGTTCGGCCTCGGAGGCGCGGTGCTCGCAGAGGCGTCGCTGAGCTTCCTCGGGTTGGGGCCTGGCGCAGGAGCGTCTTGGGGCGCGCTGCTCGATCAAGGGACGGCGTATTTGCTCCGCGCGCCGAGGCTCGCTTTGATTTCTGGTGGCGCCATCGCAGTGACGGTCCTCGGGTTCAACCTCACGGGCGACTGGCTTCGCGACGCGCTCGATCCGAAGGAGCAGTAGCCCCCTCAGTCCGCCACGCGCGCGATCCTCGACGGCGCGAGCGTCACGCCCGCTTGAATCGCGGCGAGCTGAATGGTCACCGGCGGGAGCGTCGGCGTCTCGCTCGAGTTCACGTTGAACTCCCGATACTCGCGTCCATCAGGCCCGCGCGCGACCCGGGTCTGCTCGATGCGATCGGGCAGCGCGCCGAGCAAGCCCGCTGCGTGCGTCTGCGCTGCGACGCGAAACGCGTTGTCGTCGGTGCGCTCGGACGCGGGCAGCGACGCCCACAGCTCGGGGCTGAACGTCAGCACCGCGCCTCGGGTCCGCGGGTTGCTCACGAGCGCTGCGATCACTGGGGCGCTCAGCGGCGCGTCGCGCGAGATCCGTCGGTACTCTTGAAACAGCGCGATTCTCAGGGGAATCGGCGCCCGTTGGAGCGCGGTGTCGATCGCCGCGCGCACGCCGCGCACCTCGTTGATCGCCGGAACGCTCGCCACCAACGCGCACTGCTTGGCGACCGCGCTCGCGAGCTCGAGCTCGAGCCACGACGCTTGCTCGTCGCCTCGGGGGAGCTCTGCGCCGACGGCGCGATCACACGCCGAGAGGTGCCGAAGGACGACGGCTTCGTTGCGCGCGAAGAGCGCTTGCCTCGCTCGCGCGACGCCGGCGTCGTCCGTGTGGCTCTGTCGGTAGAGCTCCATGTAGAATCCGCCGATGCGGTGGAAGTCCTGCAAATCTGCGGCGAGTCGCCACGCGGCCTCGAGCGTCGAGAGCTCGGCGTTGGGCAGCGACCACTGACGTTCGATCGGCGCGAGCGCGCCCGCGGGGGGATCGACCCACAGGGCGAGCGCCGCTCGTTGCGCGGGTGATGGTTGTCCGTGCGCGGCGCTCTCGACGAGCATCCTCGCCATCGCGCGCGTGCGCGACCCGACCGAGCGCGGGTTCGCCACGAGCCACTCGACCCACGAGGGAACGTTGTTCGCCGACGTCATCGCCTGCGGCGCGATCGAGCTCGCGTCGAGGCCCGAGAACGTCCGACGCGCGTCGAGCTCGATGATCCGACCGAACTGCGCCGGCGTGACCGCGCGCAGCCCCTGGGGCGTCTGCGCGGACTGTGCTCCGTTCAACCGATCGCGGAGCTCGCGCGCCGCGGCCTCGTCTTCGTGCGCGAACGCGTCGATGAGCGCGTCGGTGGTCATTCGCTCGTACACGCGAGGGTCGGGCGAGGCGGACAAGCACGGCGCTGGCGGTTGTCCCGCGAACAGGCGCTCGGCCGCGGATCGGTCCATGCTGTTGAATCTTGGACACTCATTCGAGCGCGAGGCGCGCTCGAGCTGCTCGCGCGCGAAGCTCGCCGCGTGCCGTTCGCCAGGAAATCCACTGCGAATCGCCCACACGACGGACTCGGCCGGGCCGCTGCGGATGATGCGCTCGGCTGCGTCGCGGCGCGGGGCGGCGAGGTTGTCGTGGTCCCAGGCGCCGCCGGTTCCACCGAAGGAGGCGATCGCGTCGAGGATCGTCGACGAGAGCGCTGGCGCGGCGAGCGCGAGCTGCGCGGCGAGCCGAAGGTCTTCGTCCGTGGGCGCCGCCATCGCGGCGTGGAGCGCGTGCGCAGGGCCCTCGAGGTCTCGATCGTCGAACTGCGACTCGCGGCCGCGGAGCGCCCTGTGCAATTGCGCGAGGTGCACGAGATGCAGCTGCGCGCGCGATCGCGGGACCATCGCGGTGATCTCGTCGAGGCTCGCGCGCGTCACCGCCAGCGCGGGCGGCGCGGGGCGTCGTGCGCTCGCGTCGCTCCCGCCGTTGGCGCGCGTCACGGTCGTTCGCGTCGCGTCGGGCTGGCGGTTCGGACGAACGCAGTGGGCCGTCGCCGCGATGGTGATGAAGGCGAGGGCGTAGCGAGGGGCGCTTCGATTCATGGGGATTCCGTTTGGAGCGTATGCGATGCGCGCGGCGTCGCTCGGCTTGGGGCCGACGAGCGCGCTCGTCCGTTGAACGCACGCTGTCATTTTTCAGTTTCGAGCGTCGCCGCTCCGAGCACGATCAACAGCGGAACCAACACCAAATGGTACCGATCGTCTGCGATGAACGCGACGTGCACGACGAGCACGCTCGCCGCCGCGGCCGCCGTGAACCAACGCGTCGCTCGCGCCCCTTCGCGCGCTTCGGGGGCGACGCGTCGCCGCGCGGCGAACGCGCGGGTCGCGAGCGCGACGAGCGTCCACCACGCGAGCGTGCACACGACCGCGAGCGGCGTCGCGATCCGCTGCGGAAATGACGCGGAAGAACTTCGCAGGTAGCTCACGGCGCTCCACTCGTAGCCGAGGACCTTGAGCGCCTTTCGAGGCGCGAGCGCGAGCCACGCCGCGGGGGCCTCTGCGATGCGCGCGAGGGCCGCGCGGGTCATGCATCGATCGCGGCGGACCTCGCCCGCGACGAGGCCGCACGGGTCGCGCGCGGTCAGCTCGCGATAGCCGCCGCGGGCGGAGGCGAGCGTTCCGATGAGCAAATTGCTGCCGCCGTTGGTGCTGTAGAGCGTCGGCGCGTCGAGCGCGCGGGCGTTGCGCGCGGCCCACGGCGCAGCGAGCGCGAGCACGACCGCGGTCGCGACGAAGGCGAGCCCGACGCGTCTGCGAACGGTGGTCCCGCACAACGCACCGACGACTGGCGCGAGCACGATCGCTTGTGGTCTCACGAAGCACGCGAGCCCGAGAACGACCCCCGCGAGCGCCGCAGCCACGAAGGAACGTCCTTCGAGCGTCGTGCGCGCCTGTTGCTCGGACGCGGGGTGCGCCGCCACGACGAGCGCGAGCGTTGCGATCAGCAGCGTGGACTGGAGCGTCTCGGTCATCGCCGCCGCGCTGAAGAGAACGAGGCTCGGGTAGAGCGCGTACGCCCACGCCGCGCGGCGCCCTGCGCGTGGGCCCGCGAGCCGCGCGGCCGTCCACCGGACGAGCGCGCACCCGACGATGCTCGCGACGACGTTGACGGCCCACACAGCGACGTCGGTCGAGCGCACGACGCGCAGCGCCAACGCGATCGCCGCGGGATAGCCTACGGGAAAGAACGCCGTCGCCCGCCCGCTCCCGTCCCAGTGCACATAACCCTGCCCCGACGCGAGCGAACGAGCGAGCGCTGCGTAGATCGTTCCGTCCCACGACGGGGGAGGGGCGAACGCGACGATCACCACGAGCCTGAGCAGCAGCGTGACGAGCAACGGTCCCGCGAGCGACGCGCCGAGCCGTGCTCGCTCGGGGCGCTGCGGCAACGAAGTCTCGCTCGGACTCAACCACGCCACAATGGAACGTTGAACACGACGGTTGAGCGCTGGCGTCGTTGAAATCAAGTCGAACCGCCACGAATCGAACGATCCCCCGCGTCCGTCGCACGAGTGTCGGTCGATCCACGGCGCCATTGTCGTCGGGCCCGAGGGTCGGGACGAGCCGGACCGCTGGCGGTTGTCACGGATCGAGCGCCCGCTGCGACGCGTCGTTCGCAGTCGCGAGGGGGCCCGCAGGCCGTTGCAATCCGCGCCGCTTTCGAGTCCACTCCGCGGCCGATGAGGCACTGGAAGCGGATGAATTGTTGGGTCGGCGCGGCGCTCTCGCTCGCAGCCGCGGTCACGCTCTCGCCCGCCGCGGCGCAAGCGCAGACCTTCGCTGAGCGGCTCGTGTTCAACGCGGATCTCGGCATCGGCGAGGCGCAGCCGGACACCACGACGGTCCCGACGACGTTCGCGCTATCCATCGGCGGAATGGTCAACGCTCGTCTCGGCGTCCACCTCACCCAGCAGTTCAGCATCCACTTGCTCGGCGGGGCCTGGGCCCTGTTCGGACGCAACCCGATGAACCCCGTCGCGCTGCACGGCCAAGCGGGCCTCGGTCTTCGCGTCGGCGACACGTTCGCGCGGTTCGTCCATCCCTTCATCGACGTCGACGCGGGCGTCGCCATTCGTGGCAACGGCCCCAAGCCCTGGTGGCAGGCGTCCGCGGGGATCGAGTTCATGCTCACCCAGCGCATCGGGCTCGGCCCGTTCTTGCGTTACTCGTACGAGACGCGCGTCAACGACGAGCCCGATCGCTCGGGCTGGCTCGCGGGAGCGTCGTTTTCGTTTCGCACGCCGTGGCCTCAGCCCGTCGTCGCCGCTGCGCCCGCGGACCAAGACAGCGACGGCGTGATCGACTCGGACGATCAGTGCCCCGCGCAACCGCAAGGCGCCAACCCCGACCCGACGCGTCGCGGCTGCCCGCGCGGCGACCAAGACAGCGACGGCGTGTGGGATCACGAAGACCAGTGCCGCACGACCGCGCAAGGCGAGCACCCCGACCCCGCGCGCCGCGGCTGCCCCGAAGGCGACGCGGACGGAGACACCGTCCTCGACTCGCAAGACCAGTGCGTCAACGAAGCGCAAGGCGAGCACCCGGACCCCGCGCGTCGCGGCTGCCCCGATGCGGATGCGGACAGCGACGGCGTGTTCAACGCGCAGGATCAGTGCAGGGACGTCCCCGCAGGAGCCAACCCCGATCCGGCGCGCGCGGGCTGCCCGATCCCCGATCGCGACGGTGACACGGTCCTCGATCCGCAGGATCACTGCCCGGATCAAGCAGGCGCTCCGAGCCCCGATCCCAACCGCAACGGCTGCCCGGGCCTCGTGTCCGTGACCAGCACACAAATTCGAATCACGCAGCAGATCCTGTTCGCGACCAACAGCGACCGCATCTTGCCCGCGTCCAACGCGCTCATGCAGGCGATCGCCGACGCGCTCCGTGCCTCGCCGCAGATCCGCAAGGTCTCGGTCGACGGACACACGGACGACGTTGGTCCGGATCCGCGCAACCTCGGCTTGTCCGAGCGCCGCGCGCGCTCGGTCGTCGCGGGTCTCGTTCAGCGCGGCGTCGAAGCCTCGCGCCTCGAGCCGCACGGCTTCGGCGAGACGCGCCCGGTCCAGCCCATCGCGGGCCTCACGGGTCGTCCGCTCAACGATGCGCGCGCGCGCAACCGCCGCGTCGAGTTCAACATCACCGACCCCGCGCCTGCGCGTCAGTGAGCCGGTAACGGGGGGATCGTTCGCCCGTCACCGCGGGGCGATCAACGACGCGCGGGGCGTCGTTTCGCAACGGTGATCGCCAGCGCGATCGTCACCGCGGCGAGCGCGTCGCTGCGGAGCGATCGCGTCCCGACCGCGCTGCAGCTGCACTGAATCGCGCGTGGCGTCACGCGAACGCTGGCGTCGGCGCGCGGGCCAGCGTCGCGCGGCGGAAGGCTCGCGTCCGACAGCGAGACCCCGCCTCCGTCCGCGCCGACCATGGGCGACTCGAGCTCGAACGCTCCGCCCGCGAAGAAGTAGAGCAGCGCCGCGACGCGCGGGCGCGACAGCCGCGACGCGCAACACTCGGTCGCTCGTCCCCAGCTCGATCCCGCGACGTAGATGTCTCCGTCGTCTTCGATGCGACCGACGCTGGTTCCGCGGAGGTAGAGATCACCATCCGCTTCGACGCGGCCCACGGAGTTGCCTCGGTGATAGATGTCTCCGTCGTCTTCGATGCGGCCGACGTAGTCGCCTCGGACGTACACGTCGCCGTCCTCTTCGACGCGGCCCGAGGAGCTTCCCTGAATGTAGACGTCGCCGTCTTCTTCGACGCGAGCCCACGAAGCGCCGCTTCGGTACACGGTCATCGACGTGGCCGTCGCTCGCGAGAGCTCGAACGCCCCGCCAGGAAAGAACAGCAACACAGCAGCGACGCGGCGGGCGTCGACAGACGAGCAGCAGTTGGACGCGCTGCCCCATGACGATCCGCGCGCGTAGATGCGCCCGGTCGACGACACTTCTCCGACGGAGCTTCCGCCGACGTACACAGCGCCGCTGCTCGACACTTCGGCGACGCGTGATCCGCGGAGGTAGACGCTGCCGCTCGAGGACACTTCGCCGATGGAGCTTCCGTTGACGTAGACCGTTCCGCTGCTCGAGATCTCGCCGACGCGACTCCCGCCGAGGTACACGCTGCCGTTGTCGTCGAGCTGCGCCCACGATGAGCCGCCGCGGTCGATTCGAATCTGCGCGATCGCGTCGCGCGTCACGAACAGGGTGAGGGCGGCGGCGCAGACGCTGAACGCTGAAGCGCGAGGCATGCTCCACCGTACGGCGAGTTCGTCCTTCGGGCGAGCGGGCGCGCTTTCACCCGATGAGCGTGCAGTCCACCGCGAGGGGGACGCTCGCGTTGTTCGTGCTGTTGCACTCGCGCACGTGTGTTCCGCCCATGCCGTCGTCGTTGGGGACGACGATCACGCGAAACGTCCCGGGGCTCGACGGCATCACGCGGAGCTGCACGCGCGCCGTTCCGCCCGGCGGAAGCGTGCGTCCCAAGGTCACGGTCCCGAGCAGCACGCGCATGCCCATCCCGTCCTCGCGATAGAACGCAACGGGCGTTGTTCCGGGAACGGACAGCGTCCCGCGATTCGCGATGTCCGCGCGGACGATGTACTCGCTCGGGCACGACGCGACGTTGGCGCTCACCGAGAGCACGACGAGGTCCGCGGCTCTGCGCGCGACGAGCCCGAGCTGCGCGTTGACCCTGAAGCTATTGAGCGCCGGCGTCCACGACGGCCCCTGCCTGCGCGGAATCGCTCCGTGCACGTTGTCTGCGCCCGCGCACACCGTGTCGACGCCGTCGCAGACGTTGGTCACCGAGTACGCGTGCTGATTCCAGATCCCGCGCGTGCTCTGCCAGTTGTCGTTGGCGTCGCGAAACACACGCACGCCGTCGGTGCGCGGCGTCGTCGCTGGACACGGAATCAAGCCGGACCGCGCGTAGTACGAGTCCGACACCGTGATGAACTCCGCGCGCCCGTCGCCGTTGACGTCGGCCACCGTCGGGTAGTTCGTCGCGGTCCCCGAGATGTTGGGGATGTCGAGCAGGACCGAGCCGTCGCGCCCTGCGAACACGCGCGCGCGGCACGTGTCCTGGTAGATCACCTCGAATTGCCCGTCGCCGTCGAAGTCGAACATCGCCGACCCCGTGACGTTCGAAGACATGTCGTCCGCGGGCTGCGTCCACGCTCGCTCGATCGCGAACATCGCTCCGCGCGGAAGGACCCGCAGCGCCCCGTAGCGCGACGAGCCCGCGATGCCGATGTCCGGGATCGTGTCTCCGTCGAGGTCCGCGATCGTCGGCGGCCCGCCGCGCCCGTCGAGCCCCACGGACGCAAACGAAGTGACCGCAGACGCAGGCGTCCCGTCGTTGCGGAAGATCGCGATCGATCCGTTGTTCACCACGACGATCTCGGGGATGTTGTTGCCGTCGAAATCCGCGATTCCGCCCCAGCCTGCGGGCACTCCAGCGCCGGTCCACAGCCTGCGTCCGTCCGCGGCGTACGCGCTTCCGCCGCAGATCACTTCGAGCCTTCCGTCCGCGGGGTTGCTGATGTCCGCGGCGAACGAGTGCGGACCGAACGCGCCCCAACACGTCGTCGTCGTGTCTTGCCAACGCAACACACCCGTCGACTCGAAGACGGTGTTGCCCACGATGATCTCTGCGCGTCCGTCGCCCTCGAGGTCCGCGATCGCGATGCCTCCTCCATAGAGCTCCGCGGGAACGGGCGTCCCGTCCGCGCGCCGCCCGACCCACAGACGATTGCCGCGCGCGTCGAACGCGACGATCCCCTGCGATCCCAGCGACCCGAGCCGCAGCCCCGCGAGGATCGTGAGCTCGTTGCGTCCGTCCGTGGCGTCGAGGTCCGCGACCGCGATGTTGCCCCAGCCGTTGAGCTCGCGCGTGATGTCTGTCTGCGGCTCGGTGCACCAGAGCTCGCGCGGCGCGCCCATGCAATCGCCGGGACCCGACAGCGCACACAAAATCGAGTGCGGCGTGATCGAGCCGCCGTACGACGCGGGCGGGTCTTTGTACGCGACCACGAGCACGTCGCTCGCGCCGTCGCGGTCGACGTCGGCGACGAGCGGCGTCACGAGGACGCCCTTGTAGTCGGGATAGCGACTGCTCCCGCGCCACGACCACGACTCGACCGGACGAAACGACCGCGCCGCAGGGACCGTGCACATGCTCGTCGCCGCGTTCGGCAAGCATCGCATCAGCGCGCTGTCGCAGTACTCGGTGGCGCGACACGTCGTGAGCTGACCTCCGCACCCTGGCGTCGGCGTGCACTCCATCCCCGGAGCCACGCAAGTCCCCGCCGCGCACACTTGCCCTGCCGCGCAGCAGACCGCGCCGCACAGCGCGTTTCCGCCGCAGTCGACCGCGCACGCTCCGTCGATGCACTGGAGCCCCGATGGACACGGACGCGTGGTCGAGCAGCGCTGGCCCACGCCCGCGGGCGCGCCGTCGCTCGTTCCTGTGTCCGCGGGCGCGATGGCGTCGGCGTCGGTGGACACAGCGTCCATCGACGAGACGTCGCCAGCGCCCGTATCTGCAGGGGCCGCTCGATCAACGCCCGCGTCTTCGGGGCCTGCGGGTTGCGAACATGCGACGACGAGCGCCGCGCCGAGAGAACACAGGACCGAGTGCTTTCGGAGCATGACGAGTGCTCCGAGCGTACGCTCATTTGACCGCGAGAAAGTCGAACGTCGCTTGCGGACTCTCGCTCGCCTCGTCGCTCGTCCCCCGCGCGCGCTTGCCTCGCTTGACCTTCGGTCGCTCGGTCGCTTCGAGCGTTGCTCGCTCTGCGCACGCGGCGCATTCGACCGGCTCCTTCGCGGCGGTCGTCGCTTGCGACGCGGGCGCCCGCTCGTCGATCACCGCTTCGCCTGCGGTGACGGCCCCGCGCGCCATCCCCGAGAGCGCGCGCTGCGCCTTGGCGAGCTCGGCGAGCGCGCGTCGAACGCGGTCGGCCGCGGCGATTGCCTCTGCGGGCGCCTCGGCGAACACGGCAACTTCCGTGTGCTGACACGAAGCTCCTTCGAGCGCGTCGCCGGGATCTTCGTCGCCGCACGCGAGGCACACGCGAAGCGGCTCGCCCGCGCGCTCGTCGCCGCGGGTAGACGATCGGTCTACCGTGAAGGCTCCGTCGTCGAACACGTCGCCGTCCGTCGCGAACGCGCCATCGCCGGACGCGCCGTCGAACTCACCCGCCTCCGCGTTGCCGCGTGTCCGCGAGCTCTTGCTCACCGCACCACCCACAACCCTTCGCCGAGACGCCGTCGACCGCACGTCGATTGCTTAGCGCGGGTACTGATCGGGTGTCCAGTTCTGTCCCCTCACCACGCGCCGATCCGCGGGATTTCAGCCCTGAACGCGGATGGCCCAGACGAGCTTGCCGACGTTCTTGATGACGTTCGGGACGCGCTTGATGAGGTTCACGCTCGGGGGACGGATCTCGCGGAGCTTGATCGGGACCTCCTTCACGCGAATCCCGCCGCGCTCGGCGCGCAGGACCAGCTCGCTCGCGAACACGTCCTTGTCGACGAGGCACGCGCGCACCGTGTCGAGCACCGACGTGCGACGAAACGCCTTGATTCCGTGTGTGTCGGTCCCCTTGAAGCCGAGCGTCACGCGGAGCAGCCCGTTGTAGATCATCGACGCCGCGTGCCGCGTCCATGGACGGTCGTCGTTGCTCTCGCCGAGCAGCTTCGATCCCACGACGAACTCGCACTCGTTGCGCTCGAGCAGCCCGATCGCTGTGCGGTAGAAGTCCGTGAGGCAGAGGTCGATCTCGTCGCAGATCACGAACTCGCCGCGCGCGCGCAGGATGCCCTCTTTGAGCGCCTTTCCGTAGTTGGGCTCGCTCGCGGAGAACATCGTGACGTCCGGGTGCTTGTCACCGAGCTCCTTGCCGATCTCGCGCGTCCTGTCCTTCGAGCCGTTCTCCGCGAGGATGATCTCGTACGTGAAGTCGAAGTCCTTCAGCCCTTCGCGCAGCCCTGCGACCGCGGACGGGAGGATCTTCTCTTCGTTGTACACGGGGATCACAATCGAAACGCGCGGAGGCGCGCTCTCGCTAGCACTCATCGAAGCATCTCCCTGGCGCGCCCAGCGGCCTCGCGGCCGTAGATGAGCGCGTCTTCCATCGAGCTGTAGTTCCACGCGCCGTAGCGGCCGTGCGAAATGATGTTGTTCGCTTCTAGAAACGGCTTGATCACCGCGAGCGCCGAGAAATACTCGTGGTCGAACACGACGTACGCGTACTCGATCTTGCGCGGCGACATGAAGCTCACGTCGTCGACCGAGGTGATCAACCCCATCTCGACCATGTCCCTCGCGACGCGCGGACGGAGCGTGCTCATGTCCGGCTCGCTGCGATCCGCGAGCTCGACGTAGAAGCACGAGCCTCCCTCGGGCGCGAGCTTCGCGCTGAAGTTCGAGTAGCAGCCGATGCGATAGAACGGGTACTTCTCTTCGGGCACGTACGCCCAGTGCAGGTCCTTTTGCACTGGCTTGTGCGTCGCGACGTCGAGGTACCAGAGCCGGTTGCAGCGGAGCTTGTTGGCCGCGTCGCGCACCGCGTCGGGCGCGTCCACGAGCTGCTCGCAAAAGGCCTTGAGCGGCGCCGTCGTGATGAGCGCGCGATAGTCGTGCGCGCTTCCGTCGGCGAAGTGCAGCCGCTTGTTCTTCCAGTCGATCTTCGAGGGCGCGCGGTTGAGCTCGATGCCAGCGATGTCCTTGGCCATCGCGTCCGGGAGCTCCTGAATGCCCGTCGGCGGGTACAAGAACGCGGCGTTGTACCCGAGCTCGCGATCGTTGAGCCCCACCGCGCCCGCGAGCACGTCGTCGAGCTTGGGCATCGGAACGAACCGCGAGCACCACTCCGCGGTGATCTCTCGCGGGTGCACGCCCCACAGCCGCGCGTTGTACGGGATCATGAAGTGCTTGCTGAAGCCTTCACCGAAGTGCTGCAGGCAAAACTCTTCGAAGTTCTCCGGCGCCTTGTCCCACTGCTTCGCGCGCGCTTCGAGGTAGCCCTTCAAGCACTCGAACGCGACCTCTGGCGGCAGGCCGAACGTGTTCGCTTGGTACGGATAGCGCGTGTAGCGCCCGTGCGAAAACACCAAGCTCCGGCGGTGGATGTGCAAGAGATGGCCTTCGCCGAACATCTTGCCGACCCACTTCTTGATGTCCGGATCGCGCAAGTGCAGCAGGTGCCCCGTGCGGTCGAAGCGATAGCCCCGCTCTTCGAGCGTGATCGCGTGCCCGCCCACGTGGCCGAGCCGCTCGTACACAACGTAGTCGCGCGCGTCGCCGCCGAGGTGGTGCGCCGCGGACATGCCCGTGAGTCCAGCGCCCAGAATCGCGATCGGAGGCTTATTGTTCTCGGTCATGGGACGAGATTGGGGGGATAGCAGCGGTGGGGCCGAGGGTGTCAAGGTGAACGCGGCGAACGGCTCGCCGCCGCGGGTGAACGGAGCAGCGGCTGGACTCTACTGTGTTCGCGCCAGCGCCGCTGCGACAAGCTCCGTCGCGCCCGCGCGCGCCACGAACACGTGGGTCTGCTCTGCGCGAGCCAACACCGCCACCCGCGAGCCCGCCGCGACGACGCGCACGCCGCGCGGCGCGGTCAACACAGGATACGTTCGTCGCGCGAGCAACGCGGTCGTGCCCGGCAGCGAGCGCACCCGCAGCGCGCCCGACTCGCCGCCGCCGTCGGCGACCCAGAGCGCTCCTCCGGCGAGCGCCACGTCGAACGGGGCCGTCGCTGGCGCGTCGATCGCCGGTCGCTCGGTCGCGTCGTCGAACACCCTCGCGCGCACGCGATCGGTCGCGCGCTCGACGAGCGCCCAACGCGATCCGTCACACAAAAACCTGCTCTCGCGCGAGACGCCCTGCGCGAGCGACGCGCGCAGCCGGAGCTGTCCGTCCGCCCACGCGAACACGTGCCCCGCGCCGCGCCCGTCCCGCGCGAGCCACAGCGTCGAGGCCGCACTCGTGCAGCGCTCGAGCGTTCGACCGTAGCTCGACCAGTCCCCGGCGAGCGCCAACGTCCCCGCCGCGCGCGCCTCGACCGCGTAGCTGCGAACGACCGCTCGACCGCCGCGCGCAACGCGGAGCCACACGAGACCCACGCGCGCTCCGTCGGACGCGATGTGCCCGAGCGCTCGATCGGTCCACAGCGTGTCGGCGTCGCGCGGGAGCTCGAGCTCGACGCCGCCCGACCGCCGCAGCGTGAGCGAGAACCGCGCGCGATGAACGCCCCACACCTGACCGTTCGCCGCGGCGAAATCGCGATCCGCCCGGGAAGTTCCAGCGATTTCGAGGCGCGATTCGAGCAGCTGCCCGTCGAGCACCGCGCGCAAATCCGAGGGCGGTCGCTGCGACACGACGAGCATCGGATCGGCGTCGGACGCGACGAACCCGAGGTCCCTCGGGTCGCCGTTGGGCCCGAGCGTCATCGCGCTGCACGCCACCGGTTGCGGCTCGGCCCCGTCGCGCCACGGAAGGACGCAGCGCGCGTAGCGCGAGCGCCGATCACGAAAGATCCACGAGAGCTGCGTCGGCGTGGCGATCGCGTCCACGACGTCGGCTTCGGCGCCCCCCGAGAGCGGTTCGGGCGGAGGCGGATCGTCGGGCTCGCTCGCGGGACGCGCGACGCGCGGGTTGCGCGGCGCCTCGGGTGAGGGGAGAGCTACCGCGTTTCGTGACGCCCACGCGCGCACCTCGCGTCGCAGTCGAACGAACGCCGCCGCCCACTCGGGCCGCTCGACGCGGTGCGCTTGCACGTGGCGCGTCCAGAACACGCCCTCGCCGAGCGCGGACTCCATCGCGGTGCTCTCGTGCTCGAGCGTTCGATCCGCGGGACTCTCTGCGGCGAGCGCTTGCGCGGCGGTCGCGAGTCGCGTCAGCGGTCGAGAGCACGCGTGCGGCCACGCTTCGTCGCCGCGGCCCTTCGCGAGCGCGAGCATCGCGTCGTCGATCGCGCGGTCTTCGATCGTGGCTCCGCCGAGGAGGCACCCTTCGAAGCGCGACCAGTCCAACGCGAACACGCGCTTGGCCGCCGTCGCGCGTCGGTGATCCATCGCGCGGACGCCCCCGTACGAGAGCCCCGCGGCGACCGCGATCACGACCGCCCAACGGCCTGCGGATTTGGCGACGCTCGGTCGCTCGTCGTCCCCGTCGCTCGGAGGGTCAGCCATGGCGTTCGCTCAGAGAAATGCGATCCCGACGAACGCCGTGATGTCCGCGCTGAACACGAAGCGCGGAAACAAGAACTGCAGCGCGAGGTCGCCGCCGAAGCGAAATCCCGGCCCGACTCCGTACTCGATGCGACCGCCCGCCTGAATGCTGTTGAGCCCCGTGATCACGTGCCCCGTCGTCGGAAACGGCTGTCCCTCGTACCCCGGCGCGCGCGCCGAAATCTGCCCGACGCCCGTGCCCGCGAAGACCGCAGCCACCAAGCCCGTCCGCGCGAACCCGTTGCTCGTCACCGCGTAGTACCCGCGGAGGGCGATGAGCAAATTCGCGAGCGCCGTTCGCGGCCCTGCGTCTGGTTGAATGCGAAAGCTCAGCCCCACGCCGAACCGCTGCGCGAAGTGCACGCGCAGCGACGGGATCAAGTAGCCCGTGACGGACAGCCCGCCCGTCATCGACGGACACGAGACCATCATGCACGCCGCGGGCGACATGGGGTTCATCGGATCGATGCGGACGGCTTCGTCGTACGCCGGGGTTCCCGATACGGACACGAGGCCGAAGCCTCCGCCGAACTCGACTTCGAAGAGCGGGACCGACGGTCGCGGCGGCGGCGGTTGCGCGCACACGCTCTCGCGGCACACGAGCCCTGTCGCGCACTCGGCGTCTTGCGCGCACGCTCCTCCGACCGAAGCCCGGTCGGATGCGTCGCGACACACCTCGGGAGGCAGTCGTCCCGGGAGCGCTGGCGCTGGGCGCGTTCGCTGCCGAACGATCGAGACGCGCAGCGGCGTGTCCTCGTTGCCCGCTTCGCCCATCGGCAAGTCCGACGGATCGTACGCCGTGACGTAGTAGTCCACGGCCGTCGCCGAGCGCGTGACGTCGCACGGGATCTCGACGCCCCACGCGCGGCCCATGCGCTCCATGCGCAGCCGTCGCCACGGCGCGTCTTCGCCCGTTCGATACGAGAGCTCGACGCGCGACGGCGCGATCTGACCGGTCTCGATCGACACGGGAATCGGCGCCCTCGCGAGCTGCTCTTGCACAGGCTCGTGGAGCAGCTGCGCGACCTCGCCGCGCGCTTGTCGTCGCGCGCGCGAGAAGACCGCGTTGATTTCTGGTGTCGCGATGGTCGGGTCGATCGCGACGCGCGGATCGCTGCGCACCGCCTCGGAGAACGCGCGCAGCCCCGCGTCTTGATCGTTGCGCCCGCCGACGGCGATCACGCCGTCCATCACGGCGATCTCTGCGACGACCCGCGGCGAACATCCGTTGCGTCCGCAGCGCCTTCGCGCCTCGCGAACGCGCGCGGAGGCGCCGTCGAGGTCGAGGTTTTGATACGCCTCTTGCGCGCTTCGCAGCGCCTCGCGTGCGCGGTCATCCTGCGCCCCCGAGGTCTGCGCGAGCGCGCTGTCCGCCTGCGAGAGCACCGCTGCAAACGAGGCCGTCGCGAGCGCCGCGACGAGCGTCGCGCGAGGAGTGAAGCGATGGTTGGACACGCGAGTGCGGGACACGTTCACCGCGCGCTCAGAAGTGCATGCCGACGTTGGCGGCGAGGTCGAACCCGAAGATGAACGTCTCGAGCGCGCGCGCCGTCACGGGGATCTGGAAGTTGAGCGCGAGGTCTCCGCCGACGTGAAACATCCGCGCGAAGCCGTACTCGACGCGGGCGCCCGCTTGAAAATTGAGCAAGCCCGAGCGCACGTGGGCGTTGGGCATTCCGTTGCTCGCGCCGAAGGGCCTGAACTGAATCTGCCCGAACCCGCCGCCGATGAACGGCGCGAGGTTGAGCCCTTCGCGACCGAAGCCGTTCGACAGAACTGCATAGTACAGCCGCGCGCCCATCATCATCATCGGCAAGATGCCCGCATTGCTCGCGACGCTGCCGACCGGGCTCATGTAGCGACCCACGGACGCGAAGTCCGGGTTGAACCGAATGAACGCGCCGACGCCGAGCTGCTTGAGAATGTTCACGCGAAACGTCGCGTGCAGAAATCCGCCGGGCGTCAACCCGCCGCCCGACAAGCGCGGGCACGAGAAGCCCTCGAGGCACCCGTCGCCCGCGGGCTGCATCAGCCCCGGTTGATCGGGCACAGGAACGACTTCGCTCCCGAGCAGGCGGATCCCGCCCTCGTTGTCGAGGCGCGTTCCGACGTCCGTTCCGCGAAGACCGCACTCCGTGAAGTCGCGCGAGCAGATCACGTCGTAGCGGCCCTCGGCGTAGAACACGCCGCGCTGGTAGCGGAAGCGATCCTCCGCCGCAGGCATGAAGAGCGCCTCGATGTTGACGAAGCTCGGCGAGAGGACGCCCGCGGCGAATCCGCCGCCGATCTCGAAGCCGAAGCGGTACCAGCTCGACGAGCCGCCGCCACCGCCGCCAGACGAGTCCGTCGCGCACGAGCCCTCGCGGCACGTGAGCCCTTCGGAGCACTGGTCTGCAGAGTCACAGGGATCGCCGAGGCCGCGCGAGCCACGCCCGCCCGAGCCACCACGGCGGCACTGCGGTCCGGTCATCCCCGGCGGGCAGTCTTCGCCGCAAGCCTCGGGCGGCATGCGTCCCGGGAGCGCGGGCGCGGGACGAGTGCGCGCGCGGACGATCTCGACGCGAAACGGCTGCTCTTCGCTGCCCGCGGTGCCGATGGTCGTGCCCGCGTCGTCGAGCGCAACGACGTAGTAGTCGAGGTGCGGAGCGATCACCTGTCCGCAGGGAATCTCCACGCCGAATCCGTTGGCCACGCGGCTCGCGTTGACCTCGGCGAAGCGCGACATCCCGAGGCCCTTGTAGTGCACGACCACGCGCGCGGGCGTCGACCCCGTGGGCGGCTCGACGAACACCGGGATGGGCGTGTTTTCAACTTGCTCGGTCACCGCCGTGTGAAGCAGCGGGCCCGACGCGCCGGTGCTCCCGGTGCTCCCGGTGCTCCCAGTGCTGCCCGTGCTTCCGGTGCTCCCAGTGCTTCCGGTGCTGCCCGTGCTTCCAGTGCTGCCCGTGCTGCCCGTGCTGCCAGTGCTCCCCGTGCCGCCGACGCGGCGCTGGGCTTGCTGAAACGCCGCGGTGATCTCGGGCGTCACGAGCATCGCGTCGGGTTCTGCCTGCGGGTCGAGCCTGAGCGCTTGCTCGAACTCTTGAATACCTGTGTTCGAGTCGTTTTGACCGCCCACGGCGACGACGCCGATCGCGAGGTGCACGCGCGCGAGCATCGCCGGCGAACAGTTGCGCTGCCCGCACGAGTTGAGCGCGAGGCGGAGGCGGCTGAGCGCCCCGTCCACGTCGAGGTTTTGGTAGTCCTCCATCGCCTGCTGAATCATCCCGCGCACAGCGCGGTCGCGCGTCTGCGCGTGGGCCGAGAGCGGGGCGATCACCAAGAGCGCTGCGATGATCGAAGCGCGAAGTAGGCTGCGGTTCATGCGTGGAGGTCCGTCACAACGCCGAAGATCCCGGCGGGGTTTGAGGGCTTTGTTGGCCTGACGCTCACGAGCGCCTCGAGGTCGAGGACACTCCCCACAAGAGGGGGGTGTCCGTCCGAATCGGGCGCGATCCTACCCAATCCCCAGCCCGACGCGACACTTTCGAGCCGCGGTCGATCGTTACTGCCGGAGGTTGCCGCGCTCGTCGATCTCGTTGAGCTCGACGCGACGGTTGGCCTGGCGACCCGCCTCGGACGTGTTGCTCTCGATCGGAACACGCGGGCCATAGCCACGCGACGTCATGTGGCTCGGGTCGATTCCGCGGCTGATCAGGTACGACCGCACGGACTGCGCGCGCTCGAGCGAGAGGCGCTCGTTGCGACGACGCGAGCCGCGGCTGTCGGTGTGACCGCCGACCTCGTAGCGGAGGGCGCGGTTGTGCGGCTGGTTCAAGAACCGGACGACCTCGTCGAGGACGACCGTCGCGCTCGGCCGGAGCGTCGCGCGATTGAGGTCGAACTCCACGTGGAAGCGCACGCCGTGCTGTGTGACCTGGATGTGCTGGAACACCGGCGGGCACCCAGAGTTGTCCGGCGGCCCTGCCTCGAGCGGGCAGTTGTCCGCCGTGTCGAGCACGGTGTCCTGATCGTTGTCCGCGTCCTGGCAGCCGTCGTCGTCCTGGAACGTGTCGATGTCCTCGGGATCGTTCGCGCAGCGGTCACGGCTGTCCGGAATTCCATCCGCGTCGTTGTCGGGCTCGGGGCAGCCGTCGTCGTCCTGGTAGTTGTCGCGGTCTTCGGCTTCGACCACGCAGCGATCGGCGCCGTCGGGCAGCCCGTCACCGTCGGTGTCCGGGTCGTCCGCGCAGCCGTCTTCATCGCGAAACGCGTTGAAATTCTCGGGCTGATCCGGGCACTGATCGTCCGGATCGAGGTAGCCGTCACCGTCGCGGTCGCCCGGACGCGGCGGCGGCCTCGGCGCCTCTTGCCGCGGAAGGCATCGATCCGCAGGCGACAACCGAAGCGCCGAGCTCCCGTGCGCTTGCGCTTGCTCGTAGTGCTGGTTGGCTCGGATGAGGTCGCCCTCGTCGAGCTCGATCGAGGCAAATCGCGCTTCGGCGCGGCCCACGGCGAGCTCGCGCGGCGCGCATCGCATCGCGCCGTTGCGCTCGGCTTGATCGAGCGTCGACTCGACGGACGAGATGCGGCTTCGCAGCGACGTCGACGCTTCGCAGCCCGAAAAGAGCGTCACGAACAGCGCGACGTACGCGAGCAGAAACGGAGCGCTCAGCCTGACGGGTGTCCTTCGCATCATCGACTCTCGCTGCTCGCTGGCCCTGCGTCCGCGGCGCCGGCTGCGCTCGCGGACCCGCCGCTCGACGCCCCGCCCGATCGCGAGAGATCCCGCGCGCGAAGCGCGTGCTCCCTCGCGGAGTCAGCGAGCTCGACCGCGTGTTGGTACTCCGCGTCGCCCGCGGATTCGCGAGCCTTTTCCCAGCATGCGCGCGCGTAATAGTACTCGTACGGGCTCAGTCGTTCGGCGTCGGCGAGACGGGCTTCTTCGAGGGCAGCGGTCGCCCCGAGGATGTTCGCCGTGTACATCACGCTGCCGCATCCCGGCGCAGCGCTGAGCAACAACACGAGCGACATCGCTCCTCGGGAGACTCTCGGCACTGTCGTCGACCTCCGCGTCCTTCGGCGCGACGCTATCACCCGCGATTTCGCAGCGTCAACGCGCGTGTTCGCGCCGCGAGCCCTCCCACCAGCGTCGCCGCGCCGATCGCCCACGGAACGAGCGCCGACAGCACCCACCACGGCGCCGACACCCGCTCACCCGGCGTCGGCCCGAGACCGCCCCGAAAATGCACGTAGCTCGTGACCACGCCGAAGCGTCGCCGGGACAAAACCACGCCGATCAACGCAAACACCAACAGCCCTGCGACAACCCTCGGCAACCAGTGGCTTCGGTGCGCGGTCACCGCGCGCGCTCCGAGCGCGAATCCGCCGATCGCCGAGGCCGCGAGGGTCATCACCATGGCCGCGAGCAAGAGCGAAGGCGCTCGCGACGCGTGCGCAAAATACGACACCGTCCAGTCCGGCGCGCGCCAGAGCCAAAACGCCCCGACGGGCAGCGAGGCGAGCGCGAGGTGCGCCGCGATCAGTCGAAACGCGACGGTCGCCCACGGACCGCGAGGGCTGCCGCGAAGCTCGTCCTCTGCTGCAAGCGCCGCGGCCACCCCGACCGCTGCGTTTGCCAGAAAAAGAACGACGAACGGCACAGACACTCACCTCTCGTTGGCGGTCACCTCAGCGAAGGCCGAGGACCTGCCCCATTCCGTAGCGGCCCGCTGGTTGGCCCACCGCCCAGCGCGCTGCGCGCAGCGCGCCCGCGGCGAACACCGCGCGCGACGTGGCGCGATGCACGAGCTCGATGCGCTCGCCTTCGCCCGCGAGCACGATCGTGTGATCGCCCACGATGTCTCCGCCGCGCACCGCGTGAACGCCGATTTCGCCCTGCGTTCGCTGCGTGTGCGAGCCCTTGCGGCCGTGCTTCGCGACGCTCTCGGCGCTCGCTTGCTCGCGCGACGCCGTCGCGATCTCGAGCAAGCGCAGCGCGGTCCCGCTCGGCGCGTCGGCCTTGTGCTTGTGGTGCGCCTCGATGATCTCGATGTCGAACCCGGGTCCGAGCAGCGAGATCGCCTCGCGCAAAAGCTGCCCCAGCGCTTGAACGCCCACGCTCATGTTGGGCGCCGCCACGACCGCGACCTTGGCCGAGGCCTCTTCGATCGCGGCCCGCGCTTCGTCCGTGAGCCCCGTGGTCCCGACCACGCACGCGATCCCGCGCTCGGCCGCGGCGCGGAGCACGGACGCCGTCGCGTCCGGCGCGCTGAAGTCCACGCACACCTGCGCTTTATCGAGCGCCTTGCGCACGTCGTCCGTGAGCCGAACGCCCGTCGGTCGACCCACGAGCGCACCCGCGTCCGTCCCGAGCTCCGGGTTTCGCGGGCTCTCGAGCGCGCCCACCAACCGCAGGTCCGTCGCAGTAAGAAGCTGTTCGAGCACCTGACGACCCATGCGTCCAGATGCTCCGGCGAGCGCTACGTGAATCATTCTCGACCTCACACAATCACGGTCAACGCGCGCTGAGCAAGCCCTGACGAAGGAGCTCTTCGCGCACCTTGGCGGCCGAGCTCGCCGACGGCCACACGAGCGGAAGGCGCACTTCGGGTCCGAGAATTCCCATCATTTCGAGCGCGGACTTCACGGGACCAGGGTTGCTCTCGACGAACATGACCTCGTGCAGCGGCAAGAGCGCGAAGTGCTTCTTGCGCGCGCCCGCGAGATCTCCCTGGTGAAACGCCTTCACGACGCCCTCGACCTGCGCGGGCGCCACGTTGCTCGTGACCGAGATCACCCCGCGTCCGCCGCACGCCAAGATCCCGAGCGTGAGCGCGTCGTCGCCCGAGAGCACCGCGAGTCGATCGCCGAGCGCGTGCACGACGGACTGCGTTCGAAGCACGTTTCCCGTCGCTTCTTTGAGCGCGACGACGCGCGGGCAGTGCTTGGCGATCTCGACGATGGACTCGACGGCGAGGTCGCTCGCTGTGCGAATCGGCACGTTGTAGAGAACGATCGGCAGCTCGCTCGCGTCGTGCACCGCGCGGATGTGCGCGACGAGCCCCGCCTGCGTCGGTCGGTTGTAGTACGGCATCACGACCATGGCCGCGTCCGCGCCCGCGTCCTTCGCAGCGCGCGTGGCCTCGATGGTCTTCTTCGTGTCGTTCGAGCCAGTGCCCGCGATGACTTGCGTGCGGCCCGCGACGCGACGAACGACGTGCGCGATCAGGGACTTCGCTTCGTCGCTGTCGAGCACCGGCGACTCACCAGTGGTCCCGACGGGAACCACGCCCGTGATCCCGCCCTTCACCTGGTGCTCGATCAGCCGATCGACCGCGGCGAAATCAATCGCCCCGTTCAGAAACGGTGTCGCCAACGCGGTAAACGCCCCATCGAACGAAAGTGATCGCGCCATCGAATCTCCTGCGTCGTGCCACCTATCACGCGCGCGACGCACGCGCGAGAAACCGGGCAGCGAGCCTCGGCAAACGGCCCGCCAACGGTCGTGCATTCCCCCGCGCGCGACGTTTCTACAGCGGCTCGAACGCCCACCGAAAGGTCACGCCCTCGGGGCCTTCGAAGAGATTGTCGCGCGACTCGAGGTCCGCGAGCCACTTCGTGTCCGTGTCGCCCGAGAGCAACATCAATCCCAGCCGTCGAAAGCGCGCGAGGTGCGCCTCGAAGCGCGCCCTCGCGTAGTGCGGAGCGCCGCCCGTCTTGATCAAGAAGGCCCAGTCCGACGAGAGCAAGAGCATCACTTCGCGCACGGCTTGCTTCGCGATTCGCTCGCGAATTCCCCCGGCGATCGAGTGGTGCCTCGCGATGTCGACGAGCTCGCGGCACGCGTGATCGACGTGGCGGAGCATCCAGCTCGAGCCCGGATCGAGCCACACGCCCGAGTATCCGCCAGCGCCCCACGAGCTCGGCTCGGGCTCGGCCACGTCGTGCACGGGGTGCTGCGCGAGATAGCGCCCGAGCGTCGTCGGCTCGAGGTCCGCGCGCACGGGCTCGAGCGCGCGAAACACGTTCTCGATCCAGCGAGGGCCTTCGAACCACCAGTGCCCGAAGAGCTCGGCGTCGTACGGCGCGAGCACGATCGGCGCGACGTCCATCTTCGCCGCGAGCCTTCGCAGCTGCGCCCTTCGCGCGTACACGAAATCGAGCGCATGGAGCTTCGTGCGCTCCTCCGCGGCCCACGGGTCGTAGGGCTTCTTGCGGCCGTCGCGCTCGGAGACGCGAAAGTACTTGAGGCCCGTGTTCTGCCGCGTTCCATCCGCGGCGACGAACTCTTTGACGTCTTCGTACGGGTTGTCGAAGCCCACGTCTCGGTAGAACTCGCGGTAGAGCGCGTCGCCGGGATAGCCCACTTCGGCGGCCCACACTTGATGCGAGGCGCTCGCGTCGCGACCGAAGCACGCGAGGCCCTCGGGCGTGATGATCGGCGTCGCCGTTCCGTACCGCGGGCGAGGGTTGGCGTTGACGATCGCGTGCGACTCGAGCGCCGTGTACGCGATCCCGTGCTTGGTGAGGACGCCGTCGACGCCGGGCGCGAAGCCGCACTCGGGCAGCCACATTCCGCGCGGCGTTCGCCCAGTGGCGCGCGTGTGCGACTCGACCGCGAGCTCGACCTGCGCGTGAATCATCCTCGGGTGGTGCAGCAGCGCGGGAAAGAACCCGTGCGTCGCCCCGCACGTCCACAGCTCGAGCCTGCCCATCGCCTCCCACGCAGCGAGCGCGCCGACGACGTCTCCCTGAATGTCGCGCCAGGTCTTCCACAGGCCCTTCTGGTGCTCGGCGTACCAGCGAACGACGGGACCAAACGTGCTGTCCCCGCGCGTGCGCGTGAGCTCTTTGTCGACGAGCCGATCGATCTTCTCCATATGGAGCTCGAATCGACGCCGAAGGATCGGGTCCTTGAGCATCGCCACGAGCGGCGGAGAGAGCGAAAAGGTCAGCTCGAATGGCACCTGATCCGCTTCGAGCCGCTCGAAGCTCTGGATCATCGGCAGGTAGCACTCGGCGATCGCCTCGAACAACCAGCGCTCTTCGAGAAAATCTTTGTGTTCGGGGTGCCTGACGAACGGGAGATGTCCGTGAAGCACCAGCGCGACGTACCCGGCTGGCATGAGTGGGGCGCGACAATACCTTTTCACGCGGCGGGTTCAACGCGAACCACGGTGCGCTTCGCGCAAGGTAAGCTCCCGCCCGCGAACGCAGCGTCGCTTCGGGTCGACGACGTGTCCGCGTGCGATTCTCGCGAAAAACGCACGCATTCTCGCCTTCGACTATCCTCCGCCCACCCAAAGCCAACGCGGCACCGCAACTACCACCATGACGAACACCATCGTCGCGATGCTTCGCCGACAAGTGACCGGCAACGGCGATCGTCCTGCGCTCGAGACGCGCGTGGGCTCGCACTGGATTTCACGCTCCTTTCGCGAGTGGGACGAGACCGCGCTCGCCGTCGCCGCCGCGCTCGCGGACCTCGGCGTCTCGCACGGAGACCGCGTGGCGATCTTGTCGAGCACGCGCCGCGAGTGGGCCGAGGTCGACATGGGAATCGTGTCGGCCGGGGCCGTCGTCGTTCCGATCTATCAGCAGACGACGCCCGAGGGCGTCGCGCACGTCCTCGAAGACTCGGGCTCGGTGGTCGTCTTCGCCGAAGACCCGATGCAGATCGAGAAGCTCTTCGCCGCGACGAGCGCAGAACAACGCCGCGCCGTGCGTCGCATCGTGTACTTCGACGGGCGCCGACGCTTCGAGCGACCGGACCCTCGCGGGCGGCTCGAAGTGCGGCTCGAAGACGTCGTTCCGCGCGAAGAGCGCGCGAAGGTGATGGCGTACGCAGAGCTGCTCGAAGCGGGCCGCCGCTTGCTCGATCGCGAAGAGAGCACGATCCGCGCGCGCGGCGATCGCGTCGTGCCCGACGACATCGCCACGATCGTCTATACGTCCGGGACGACGGGCCTGCCTCGGGGCGTGCTCCTGTCGCACAAGAATTTCGCCGCGGAGACCGGCTCGGTGCGCGAGGTCCTCGGGCTCACGAACGCGGATCGAACGCTGCTCTTTCTGCCGCTCGCGCACATCTTCGCGAAGGCGCTCTTGGTGGCCTCGGTGCGCGTCGGGTTCTCGACGGCGTTCGCGACGTCGCTCACGAGCGCGCTCGACGAGATGCGCGAGGTCGAACCCACGTTCTTCGCGGCCGTTCCCCGGGTGTTCGAGAAGGTGTACGCGTCGGTGCTCGCGAAGATCGACGGCGAGAGCCCCCTGCGTCGCCGCGTCGCAGAGCGCGCGCTCAGCGTCGGCCGCGAGGTCAGCGAGATCCGCCGCAACGGCGGGACGATCGGGCCCATCCTCGCCGCACAGCATCGCGCCGCGGACCTCGCGGTGCTCGAGCGCATTCGCCACGTGTTCGGAAAGCGCCTCCGCTTCGCGCTCTCGGGCGCCGCGCCGTTGTCTCGCGAGGTCGCCGAGTTCTTTCACAGCTGCGACGTGCTCATCCTCGAGGGCTACGGCCTGACCGAGACGACCGCCGCCACGCACGTCAATCGCCCCGACGCGTTCAAGCTGGGAACGGTGGGACTTCCTGCGCCGGGCATCGAAGTGAAGCTCGACCGCGACGGCGAGGTCCTCGTGCGCGGCGACAGCGTGATGGTCGGCTATCGCAACGACCCAGACGCCACGAGCGTCGCGCTCGACGAGGACCGTTGGTTTCGCACCGGCGACATCGGAACGATCGACCGCGAAGGCTTCCTCACGATCACCGACCGCAAGAAGGACCTCATCGTCACCGCCGGCGGAAAGAACGTCGCGCCCCAGAACATCGAGCGCCTTCTCGAAGCGAGCCCCCTCGTCTCTCGCGCCGTCGTGATCGGCGATCGACGCCCGTACCTCGTCGCGCTGATCACCGTCGACGACGAAGCGGCCCGCGCGTACGCAGCACGCGAAGGTCTCGTCCGCGGCGATCGCGCGTGGGGCGAGCACCCCAAGGTCGCCAGCGAGCTCGACGCGATCGTCCGTCGCGTCAACGCCAACCTCGAGAACTACCAGCAAATCAAGCGCTGGGCCGTGCTTCCTCGAGACCTCGAGGTCGAGGCCGGAGAGCTCACGCCCACGCTCAAAGTGCGCCGCAAGGTCGTCGTTCAGCGCTTCGAAGACCGCATCGAAGCGCTCTACAGCGGCCGCGATCGGAGCTGAGCCCAACGCGCTGGAGGCTCGTCACCGGTCACCTCCATTGAGTCACACGGCCAGAGGGCTCGGCCTCATCGTGACGAAGGGGCAGCCCCCGCCCCCACCCGCGCTGCCGCGCGCCCCGCCCCCACGTAGTGAGGGCGGGGCTTTGCATTGTGAAAATGCTGCGATCGGACTGGCAAATTGATTGTATGGGCCACTAATAAGCAAGGGCCGATTGTCGCTCGAGTGAGATGTATGTTCGAGGGCGAGCATGACCGAGCGAAGCGACGGCACACACAATCAACTTGCAAGCCGAATTGCAGCGATTTCACAATGCAATGCCCCGCCCTCACTACGTGGGGGCGGGGCGCGCGGCAGCGCGGGTGGGGGCGGGGCGGGGGCTGCCCTTTCACTCACCAACCTTCGGTCACGATGAGGCCGAGCCCTCTGGCCGTGTGACTCGATGGAGGTGACGAACGATGAGCGCTTGCTGCCGCGCCCTCTCGCGCGGCGATCGACCGTCGATCGACACACCCGCGCAAACGCGCTTGACACCAGCTTCGAGGCTCGCTACCTACGCGCTCCCTCCAGGCGCGTAGCTCAGCGGTAGAGCACTACCTTGACACGGTAGGGGTCCGCGGTTCAATCCCGCGCGCGCCTACAGAGCAGTATCCACCCTGCAAAATCAGCGGCGAAGTGACACGCGAGTGTTCTTCGCCGCTGGTGTTTCTCCCGCCTGGCCCACCTCGCCTCGACGAGCCTCGCGCACGACGGTCGCGTTGTTGGAGGGGCTCGAGCAAGCCATTTCCACAACGACGACGTGTGCAAAAAGGCTTGCCGAAGCCTGTTTGGCATCGTCACCGTTGCATCGAGGGGCTTGCTGAAGCCTCTTCGCAAACGATCTCGTTGTTGGAGGGACTTGCTGAAGGGGGGAGCACAACGAAGGCGTTGTTCGACAGGCTCGGGCAAGCCGTCGCCAACCCAAAACGTTGTTGGCGACAGTCCTGACCGGGGCTTTGTAACGCATTGCGTCACAATTTCAGTCGTACCGGGCCGCGTCGCACGGGAGCTTTCGCGCGCGGGTCTCGCTTCGAAGCTCGTCGTCGTCGATCTCGCGCTCGCTCCAGTCCATGCCGAGCGCCCGTGCGCGAGCGAGCTTGCTCGCGCGCCGAGCCATGAGCGCGAAGTCCTTCTCGGGCTTCCACCACGCGGTGCGCTTTCGCTTGCGCTGCCACTGCTCGTTGGCCGCGTGCGACGGGTGCGGGCCTTTGTGAACGTGCTCGATTCGCTCGACGACCTCCCAGAAGAATCCCGGCCGCGATCGCGGAAGGCTCCAGTGTTGTTCGATCGGGCACGCGCACGGGGGCTCGATCGGCACGTCGGGCATCGCCTCGACGCTCGAAAACTCCGCTGGGCGCCAGCGCTTCACCGACGACAAGCTCGGGCACGTCGCGCTGTGCACCACGCGAGGAAAGAACACCGACCCCAACGCGCGATCGATGCGACGTCGCACGATCATCGGGCGTTCGGGCACATGGTCCCGCGTTCGAAGGAGAAAGCACACCGTGGGCAACAACGCCCTCGGGACGACAGGCCCGCGCGACAACGCGCGCGCGATGGCGAGCGCGCGAGCGACACGTCGATACCGTCGATCGCGACGGCGTCGAACAACTTGCGACTGCATGACACGACCCCTCGCTGCGCAGACGAGCGCAGCGTTTCGAGGGAGGCAATGGACCGGTCGGTAGCAGCCGCGGTCGGCGCGCTCTGTGTGCCCTTGGACCGGGTCGCGCAAGGCCCGCGCGCGAGGGGCCTCGTCGAGCTCCCCTTCCACGCTTGGTTCGCGCACGCGCTTCGTCGCACACTCGCGCGCTGTGTCGGCGATCACGCTCTCGACCCTCCGCACGTACGCCGTCGCTCGTTCGCTCGCGGGGACAGACGCCATCACGACCCTCGAGCGAGCGCTCGAACGCGCTGCATTTGTTCAGGCGGATCCCATTCGAGCCCCCGCCGTCGCGCAGGACCTCGAGCTCCGTCACCGCGTGAAGGACTACCGCGCAGGGGACCTCGAGGCGCGCTATCGCGAGCTCCCGATCGAGGAGGACTACTTCGTCAACTACGGCTTCGTGACGCCCGCGCTGCAAGCGTCGATGCACCCGAGGACGCCGCGACGAACGTGGACCAAGACCGAGCAGAAGCGCGCGGCGGCTGTGCTCGACTACGTTCGCGAAAAGGGCACCGTGCACCCGCGCGAGGTCGACGCGCACTTCGCGCACGGCACGGTCAAAAATTGGTGGGGCGGCCAGTCGAGCGCCTCGACGCAGCTCCTCGATGGAATGCACTACCGCGGCCTTCTCCGCGTCGCCGGCCGCAAGAGCGGGATTCGTCTCTACCGCGCGCGCGAGCCCTTCACCGCGCAAACGGACCCGCGCGCCGCGCACGATCGACTCGTCGACGCCATCGTCGCGCGCTATGCCCCGCTGCCCGAACCGTCGCTTCGCCAATTGCTCGCGCACCTCGGGCTCGGCGCTCCGCAGTGGCGCGACGCGAAGAAGGCAGCGTTCGACCGAGCGAAATCACGGCTCGCGTGCGCGACGGTCGAAGGTCATCGTTGGTACTGGCCCGCGGGTGAAGACCCCGCCGCGTTCGACGCGCCTGCGTTTCGCGTGTGGTGGCTCTCGCCGTTCGACCCTGTCGTGTGGGATCGACGGCGCTTCGAGCTCTTGTGGGGGTGGGCGTATCGCTTCGAGGCGTACACGCCCGCGAAGAAGCGCGTTCGCGGCTACTACGCGCTTCCCATGCTCGTCGCGGACGACGTCGTGGGCTGGGCCAACGTGTCCGTCGACGATGGCGTGATGGACGTCGAGCTCGGCTACGCGAAGAAGCGCAAGCGCGACAAATCACTGTCCAACGCGATCGATGAAGAGCGCGCGCGGATGGCGGCGTTCTTGCGCGCGAAATAAGTCGCCGTCGATTTCGGCACGAAAGCGGGGCTCGTGCCGCGGGAGCAAGACGCGCTGACGCCTCAGTGGGGCGTTTGTGTTCTCGGGCGTTCGCGTGCGCCGCGCCGCTTCGGGGCGGTGGACTTCGCCGAAAATGTCCGTCGCGATGCTCCTCGATTTCGTCGTCCGTCGCGAAACGCAGTGAGTTCGTGCGGCGTGTGCGGCTGAGGCTCGACGGCACGCCAACTGCACATGTCAAACGATTCGCTGCGCTGCCGAAGAAACGGCGCGCGGGCTCTTTTGCGCGGACGCGCGACGAGCGCAGCGAGCCACGCGCGCAAGCGAAGGCTCGGCGAAGAGGTCTTCGGAGGGCTCGAAGCGAATTGCGATCGCGATCGCTCGAGCTCCCGACCTTTCTTCAGTTTCGCCGTCTGCGAAGGCGCGACCTCGCGCCTCTGCGCCGCGCGATCACCGTCGGATGCGCCTTCGCGTGTCCGCGTTTCGACACAGTGGAGTGCTCATCATGTCTCGTCATCATTGCTGTTCGGTCGTCAGCGTCGGGCCGTTGCTCGCGGCTGTGTCCCTCGCTCTTGTCTCGTACGCGCCCGAGGCGAACGCGCAGAGCTTCATCGAGCGCTTCTCGCTTCGCGGCGAAATCGCCGCAGGAACGATGCTCACGACCTATCAGCGCGAGACGCTGAGATACCACCTCGTGGTTCAGGGCTCGGGTCGGCTCGGGTTTACGCTGTTCGGTCCCCTCGCGTTGCAGGCGTCGTACTCGAGTTGGTACTTCCCTGCGGACTCAGCGTCGGGTCTGCGCTCCGACGGACAACAGCATACCGGCAGCGGCGGACTGCGATTCGAGCCGATGGCGGGGAGGGTCGGGCGATTCTTCGTCGACGCGAACGTCGGTCTCGGAGTGACGGAGGCTCGCAATCGCGTGAGCCTCGACGCTGGACTCGGGTTCGAGTTCGCCTTCGGACGCGCGCTCGGGCTGGGGCCCGCGGCGCGCTACGGGCATTTGTTCTCGGCTGGCCAGGACTCCCCGAACGACGCGCAATACTGGTCCGCGGGGCTCGCGATCTCGCTGCGCGTTCCGCCGCCGCTCCCGCCGCCGGTGATCTCTCCGGTCGCGGACGCGGACTCGGACGGAGTTCTCGATGGCGCCGACCAATGCCCAAACGAGCCTGCGGGAACGCCGACGGACCCCGAGCACCTCGGCTGTCCTCCGCGCGATCGCGACCGCGACGGAGTGACCGACTCGACTGACGTCTGCCCCGAGCTGCCGCGCGGCGCGCACCCGTCGCCGACGCGCGCCGGATGCCCTGCAACAGACTCGGATCTCGACGGCGTGTTCGACTTCGAAGACGCGTGTCCTGCCACTGCGGCTGGGCCGCACCCCGATCCGCTTCGCGCGGGTTGTCCGGACGGCGACGATGACGCCGACTCCGTTCTCAACCACAGCGACGTGTGCCCGCGCGAGCCGCAGGGAATGCACGCCGACCCGCGTCGCTTGGGGTGCCCGCAGCCCGATCGCGATCGCGACTCGGTCGCGGACACCGTCGACGCGTGCCCCGACGTGATCGGAGCGCCCAACGTCGATCCGCGCCGCAACGGTTGTCCTGGCCTCTTGGTGATCCGCGACGGGCGCATCGTGATCTTGCAGCCCGTCTTCTTCGCGAACAACCGCGACAGGATCCTGCCGCCGAGCTTCAGGGTCTTGTCTGCCGTGGTCGCCGCGCTCCGCGCGCAGCCAGAGATCACTCGCATCGGCGTCGAAGGGCACACGGACGACCTCGGGAGCGCCGAGGACAACATGCTGCTCTCGCAGCGCAGGGCGCAGGCCGTGGCGGTGTGGCTCGCGCAGCACGGCGTCGAGTCGAGTCGCATCGAGGCGCGCGGCTACGGAAACACGCGCCCGATCGTCCCCAACGGCCCGCTCTCGGCCCGCGCGTCCAACCGACGCGTCGAGTTTCACATCCTCTCGCCGAGCCCGAACAACTCGGTCGACGCCAACGGCTCGGCCGGTCGTCCCACGGCAGGCGCCGCGCGATGAGCTCCGCTGAACGCCTCGAAGAATCTCGCGCACGTATTCAAGTGATAAGGACAAACACAATGCCTTCGACATATGTCACGACGTCCGCCGCGGGCCGCCAGCGACTGCTCGCGTCCGTCGGCGCCCTGCTGCTCGCCGGCTGCGGCCCGCGCTCGATCCTCGGTCCTCAACCCGCGGGCGACGCGCGCGATGTCGCGGTGGACGCGATCACCGACGTGCAACGCGACGCTCCCGACGCGAGCGATGTGCACGACGACGCAGACGTCTCTGTCGACGTGACGATTCCGGACGTGACGGTCCCCGACGTGACGATTCCAGACGTGACGATTCCAGACGTGACGATTCCAGACGTGACCGTCGCCGACGTTGTCGACGTCGCAGACGTGAGCGACGTACCGGACGTCCTCGATGTTCCCGATGTCCTCGATGTTCCTGATGTGCTCGACGTATCGCTCGACACAGCGCCACCCGGTTCCGGCATCCTCGGATCTGCCGCGCAGTTCGCGATCGTCGCGGGCTCGACGGTGAGCAACACCGGGCTCTCGACGATCGTCGGCAAGGTCGCCGTCAGTCCTGGACTCGCGCTCGTCGGGATCCCCGCAGGCACCGTCGTTCACGCAGGCGACGGCGTCGCAGCGCTCGCGCAGTCGGACACGACGACGGCGTACAACTACCTCGCAGCGCTCCCGTGCGGCACCGTGCTCACGGGGCTCGACCTCGGCGGCCGAACGCTCGCGCCGGGCGTCTACTGCTTCACCTCGTCCGCCGGACTGACCGGAACGCTCGTGCTTGACGGACAGGGCCAGCCCAACCCGCTCTTCGTCTTTCAAGTCGCGAGCACGCTCGTCATCGCGAACGTCGCGGCCGTCACGATGATCAACGGCGCGCGTCCCTGCGGCGTCTACTGGCAGGTCGGCAGCTCGGCGACCGTCGGAATCGCCAGTAACTTTGCAGGCAACATCATCTCGCTCGCCAACGTCACCCTCGGCACCGGCGCGTCTCTCGCCGGCCGCGCGCTCGCTCGCACGGGCGGCGTGACGATGGACACCAACTCGGTCACCAACGCGACCTGCCCCGATCCTTCGAGGCCGTGATGCAGGCCGCGTGCTTGTCGCTGCGTCACGGCCGCTGAAGTGCGCCGCGCGACGCGATCGGGAGGGTGAGCGCGATGGCACAGCGAGTGCGTCAACGCGCAACGGCATCGGTCTGCGGCGCTCGGCGATCGCGGATCGAACAGGCGAGATGCGTCTGTTGCACGTGACGCGCAAAGCGCGCGCCAGTGCATCGCCGACCCGCAGCGGAGACACTCGATGGCGAAATTCTCGACGCTCGACGGAAACGAGGCGGTCGCGTCGGTCGCGTACCGACTCAGCGAAGTCGTCGCGATCTATCCGATCACGCCCGCGTCGGCGATGGGCGAGTTCAGCGACGATTGGGCGGCGTCCAAGCGGATGAATTTGTGGGGCGTCGTCCCCGACGTCGTCGAGATGCAGAGCGAAGCTGGCGCAGCGGGCGCCGTGCACGGCGCGCTGCAAGCGGGCTCGCTCGCGACGACGTTCACCGCGTCGCAGGGGCTCCTGCTCATGTTGCCAAACCTCTACAAGATCGCCGGCGAGCTCACGGGCTGCGCGATTCACGTCGCGGCGCGCGCGGTCGCGACGCAGGCGCTCTCGATCTTCGGCGATCACTCGGACGTGATGGCCGCGCGATCGACGGGGATGGCCCTGCTCTGCTCGGGGAGCGTCCAAGAAGCGCAGGACCTCGCGGCGATCGCCCACGCGACAGCGCTCGAGTCGCGCGTCCCGTTTCTGCACTTCTTCGACGGATTTCGCACGTCGCACGAGGTTCAGAAGATCGTCGCGCTCGACGACGAAGAGCTCCTCGCGTTGATCGACCCCGCGTCCATCGAAGCGCACCGCGCGAGGCGCCTGACGCCCGAAGCGCCTGTGCTCCGCGGGACCTCGCAGAACCCGGACGCGTTCTTTCCCGCGAGAGAGGCGAGCAACCCGTTCTACGACGAGTGCCCCGACAAGCTCGCGGCCGTGATGGAGCGCTTCGCGAAGATCACCGGGCGCGCGTATCGACCGTTCGAGTACACGGGCCACCCCGAGCCCGAGCGCGTGATCGTGATGATGGGCTCGGGCGCCGAGTGCACCCAAGAGGTCGTCGAGTCGCTCGTGGCGCGGGGCGAGCGCGTGGGGCTCCTTCGGGTGCGGCTGTTTCGCCCGTTTTCGATGCGGTATTTCTTCGACGCGCTCCCCGCGAGCACCCGGGCGATCGCCGTGCTCGACCGCGCCAAGGAGCCCGGCGCGAGCGCCGATCCGCTCGCGCTCGAGGTGGGCGGCGCGCTCTTGTGGGCGCACACAAAAACAACACTGCAGCGCATGCCGAAGGTGCTCGCGGGGCGCTACGGCTTGGGCTCGCGAGAGTTTACGCCGCCGATGGCGAAGGCCGTGTTCGACGAGCTCGCGCGCGCGATCGAAGGCGACGCCGACGCCAAGGTGCGGTTCACCGTGGGCGTCCGCGACGACGTGACGCGGCTTTCGCTCGCGGAAGATCGCGAGTTCTCGGTCGAGGACGAGTCCGTCGTTCGCGCGGTGTTCTACGGGCTCGGCTCGGACGGGACGGTCTCGAGCAACAAGGCCAGCCTGAAGATCCTCGGCGAAGACGGCGATCGCTTCGTGCAAGGCCACTTCGTCTACGACTCGAAGAAGTCTGGAACGACGACGGTCTCGCACCTCCGATTCGGCGCGCGCCCCATTCGATCGACGTACGAAATCCAGCGCGCGAAGTTCGTCGCCGTTCACGATCCTGGGCTGCTCGATCGGAGGGACGTGCTCTCTCGGGCGGATCAGGGCGCGACGGTGCTGCTCAATCTCCCCGGCGACGCTGCGTCCGCGTGGGATCGCCTCCCGCGCGAAGCGCAGAGCGCCCTCGTCGAGAAGCGATGCGAGCTCTACGTGATCGACGCCAATCGCGTCGCCGAAGAAGCCGGCCTCGGCAAGCGAATCAACACCGTGATGCAGGTGTGCTTCTTCGCGCTCTCCGGCGTCTTGCCTCGCGACGAAGCGATCGCGAAGATCAAAGAATCCGTCGCAAAAACCTGGGGAAAGCGCGGCCCCGAGGTCGTTCGTCGCAACGTCGCGGCCATCGACGCGTGCCTCGATCACCTCGTGCGCGTGGAGGTCGGCGCGACGGTCACCGCGACCAAGGTTCGGCGCGAGGCCGTTCCGTCGTCCGCGCCGGACTTCGTGCAGAAGACGACGCGACTGCTGCTCGAGGGGCGAGGGGACGAGCTCCCTGTGAGCGCCTTTCCACCGGATGGAACGTGGCCCGTCGGGACCGCGAAGTACGAGAAGCGCTCGCTCGCGGCGGACATCCCCGTGTGGGAGTCGGACCTGTGCATCCAGTGCAACAAGTGCTCGATGATCTGCCCGCACTCGGCGATTCGAACGAACGTCTTCGAGCCAGACGCGCTCGCGGACAAGCCCGAGCACTTCGCGTCGATCCCCTGCAAAATCGGCGAGAAAATTAACGGGCTCGCCTACGTCGTCCAGGTCGCCCCCGACGACTGCACCGGCTGCGGGCTGTGCGTCGAGGTCTGCCCCGCCAAGGACAAGCGACAGCCGCGACGCAAGGCGATCAACATGGTCGACGTCGCGCTGCACCGCGATCGCGAACGTGAGCGATGGGCGTACTTTTCGAGCCGACCCGAGGTCGCGCGGTCGCGCATCCCGTCGGACGCGCGCGGGTCCGTGATGCTCCCGACGCTCTTCGAGTTCAGCGGAGCGTGCTCGGGGTGCGGAGAAACACCGTACATCCGATGGCTCACGCAGCTGTTCGGCGATCGAATGCTCATCGCCAACGCCACGGGTTGCTCGTCGATCTACGGCGGAAATCTCCCGACGACCCCGTACACCACCGACGCGCACGGCCGCGGCCCCGCGTGGAACAACTCGCTCTTCGAAGACGCCGCGGAGTTCGGTCTAGGCTTTCGCCTCGCCGTCGACGCGCTCTCTCGAAACGCGCGAGCGCTCTTGTCCGAGCTCCGTGGGTCTCTGCCCGACGCGCTCGTGACCGAGCTCGAAGCGCCCTGCTTCGCGTCGGACGAGCTCGCGATCGAGCGACGACGCGCAGCGGTCCTCGCGCTCCGCGCCGCGCTCGCGGGACACACGGATTCGAGAGCCAGACTTCTCTTTGCGCTGGCAGACGAGCTCGTCCCGCGCGCCGTGTGGGTCATCGGCGGCGACGGTTGGGCCTACGACATCGGCTACGGCGGCCTCGATCACGTGATCGCGTCGGGGCGCGACGTGAAGCTCCTCGTGCTCGACACGGAGGTCTATTCGAACACGGGCGGGCAGCAATCGAAGGCCACGCCCCTCGGCGCCGCCGCGAAGTTCGCCAGCGCCGGAAAGGAGTCTCGCAAGAAGGACCTCGGCCTGCTCGCGATGAGCTACGGGCACGTCTACGTCGCCTCCATCGCGCTTCAAGCGAAGCCCGCGCACGCGGCGGACACGCTCCGTGAAGCGATGAGCTTCCACGGCCCCGCGCTCGTGATCGCGCACTCGCCGTGCATCGCGCACGGCTACGACCTCGTTCACTCGCCCGAGCAGCAGCGCCGCGCGGTCGACAGCTGGGCGTGGCCGCTCTTTCGCTTCGATCCGCGTCGCATCGCGGAGGGCAAGGCCCCGCTCGAGATCGACAGCGGACCGCCGAAGGTCCCGCTGCGAAAATACATGGAAGAAGAGGCGAGATTTCGCATGGTCGAGCTCCGCGACCCCGCGCGCTACGAGACGCTCGTGAAGCTCGCCGAGGACGCCGTCAGCGACCGGCGCGCGCTCTACAGCCAGCTCGCGGGCGTGACGATTCCATCCCACGAAATCAAGGGCAACGGAGGCGCGCATGGTTGATCTTCGAACGCAGTGGCTCGGACTCGCGCTGCCGACGCCCATCGTCGTCGCGTCGAGCCCCCTCAGCGACGACCTCGACGCGCTTCGACTGCTCGAGCGCGCCGGCGCGGGCGCCGTCGTGATGCGCTCGCTCTTCGAAGAGCAGCTCGTCGAAGAGCAAATGGCGGCGCATCGGTACTTCGACAGCCACGCGGACGGCGACGCCGAAGCGCGCACGATGGTGCCCGAGTCGCACGTGTTCTCGCTGGGGCCGGACGCGTATCTCGTGAACATTCGCCGCGCGCGGGGCGCGCTGAACATCCCGGTGATCGGCTCGCTCAACGGCACTTCGCCCGGCGGATGGACCGAGCTCGCCGGGGCCCTCGAAGCCGCGGGCGCCGACGCGATCGAGCTCAACCTCTACGACCTCGGGACCTCCCTGCGCGAAGACTCGAGCGACGTCGAAGCGCGGCAGCTCGAGGTCGTGCGAGGCGTCTGCGCGGCGGTGCGCGTCCCTGTGAGCGTGAAGCTCTCGCCGTTCTATGCGTCGCTCCCGTTCTTCGTCGAGAAGCTGCGAGGCGCGGGGGCGAGGGGCGTCGTGCTCTTCAATCGCTTCTATCAGCCGGACATCGACCTCGACGCGCTCGAGGTCGTTCGTCACGTTCGGTTCTCGACGCACAGCGAGCTGCCGCTGCGATTGCACGGCCTCGCGCTGCTCTCGGGCCGCGTCGACGTCGAGCTCGCGGCGAGCGGCGGCGTTCACTCGGGAGACGACGCGGTGAAGTGCATCGTCTCGGGGGCGCACGTCGTTCAGCTCGCGAGCGTGTTGCTCGAGCGAGGCTCCGAGGCGATGCGCGCGATCGTCGAGGGCGTGCGCGCGAGGCTCGACGCGATGGGGTACGACCACGTCGCGCACGCGCGAGGGGTGCTCGCGCTCGACAAGGCCCCCGATCCGCACGCGTGGGAGCGACTGCAGTACGTTCGAACGCTCCAAGGCTGGCGCCCTCGCCACGGTGGCAAGTGGCGGTGAGCCCATGAATTCAACGCTCGTTCAGCCGCCGCCCGTGGTCGACACCGACAACACGTAGCCGCCGCCTGGCGCGGTCCCTTCGAGCACGACGATGGCGCGCTGGCCCGACTCGATCGAGAGCTGGCGATTGCCCGCCTCGCTCGAGATGCACTGGGCGGCTGTGTACATCCCGCACGTCGTCGTGGTCGCGAGAAACACCGGAAACATCGGGTTCGGCGTGGGATTTCCCGGCTGAACATAGGGGCTGTCGTCCGGGTACTGGACCAAGAAATACTCGTCTGGGGTGCGCGCGCGCATCGTGCACGGGAGCGACGTCGTGTCGCGAGAGAACGTTCCGACGATCGCGCCTCCGCGACCGACGTCGTACGGCGCCGCGCACGTCGTGGGCGCGGGCGGAGCCTTGCGCGAGACCGTCAATCGCATCGGACCTCCCGAGCTCTCCGAGTACGAGTCCGCCGCGAACAAGAGCGTGCGCGGGACGGCGCTCACCGACGACGGACGAATCACGATTCGAGAGCCGCGCGAGCCGCTGCCGCCCATGTCGTCGTTGCACGCGATGGGAAGCACGGTCCCGTCGGGGCATCGATCGAACGCGAGCAGCATCGGATCGGACGAGCCCACGCGATCGAGGATCACCTCGAGCTCTTGATTCGCTGGCCACGTCACGCGGTACCAGAGCTCTTTGCCCGCGCCCGCGCTCGTCAACGAGAAGCGGCACATCGCGCCGAGCACGCTCGCGCCCTGCGTCGTGTCGAGCAATCGAGACACCGACGTTTGGGTCATCAGGTCGATCGTGTCTGCAGTGGCGCAGGTCATATTGTTGTACGGGCCGCAGATGCCCATCTCGTCGACCATCCCGTTGCAGTCGTTGTCGAGCCGATCGCAGAGCTCTGCGCCCGCGGGTGACACGGACCTCCGGGTGTCGTCGCAGTCGCGGCCGAGGCACACGAGGCCCTCGCCGTAGCCGTCGCCATCATTGTCGATGCAGCCGCGACCGACCGAGCGAACGCACGTTCCGCCGGGGCCGCACGCGGTGCCTGCGGGGCAGGGGGGGCACCATGGATCGCAGCGATCACGACCGCACGCGCTCGCGTCGGGTCTTCGGCGCGGCGCGCCCGAGGCTGGAATCGCCGCGGGGTCGATGCACGCGCCGTCTTCGCCGCACGTGAGCCCGCGCTCGCGGCACCACGTGAACGTCGAGCAGTTGTCCATCCCCGACGTCCCGCATCCGCGCACCGGAAACGCGCATCGGTGACTGAGCACCATGCGGACGATCGTCGGTCCTTCGACGAAGGGACGCACGACCGCGTGCTGCGTCCACGTGTAGCTCGGGAGGTCGTCGAGGCTCGAGCTCTCGGCGCGCACTTCGATCAAGAGTCGGTCGTCGTAGGGCTGATCGAGGTTCAGCACGAGCGACGCTGGAAACGCCGTTCCACCGTCGGACGTTCGACGAAACTCTTGGCTGTTGACCGACGGATCGATCTCGAGCGTTCGAACGTCGCGCGCCGCGTCCATCCGCGCCCCGTCGCCCGCCTCGTTGGCGGCCCCGTCGGTTCGCGCGTCGACCCCGCTGTCGATCCCGCTATCGATCCCGCTGTCGATCCCGCTGTCGGGCCTCGCGCCATCGAGCGCAGCGTCCGTCGCAGCGCCGTCCGCGCGCGCGTCCGTGGCCCCGTCGACCCTCGCGTCCGTCGCCGCGTCCACCGGCGGAACAAACGGCCGATCGAGCCTCACGACGCGCAGGCGCAACGTGAGGGCGACGTTCGGCGGCAGGTCCGTGTCGAGCACGAGCTCGACGTACGGACGCTCGCGCGCGCAGCTCGCGCACAGGGCGGCGCAGAGCGCGAGGAGCGCAAACACGCATCGAGCCACCGTCGACTGAAAACTCCTCACGCTCGGCGAGTGTCGCGCGATTGTGCGTTCGACCGCAAATCAGCGCGACGAATTGCGCTCGATCGTCCGCGCAAACGCCGGCAGCGAGATCCACCCCAGCCTGTGCGCCACGAGCCTGAACGCGTTGACGCCCGGCGTTCCGCCGATCGGCAGATCGTAGTAGCCGCGGAGGCGCACGAGCACGGTGCGGTCGCGTCCCGCCGCGGGGGGCGAGGGCGCATCGAAGCGGATATCTGCAGACTGACCGGGGGTCAGCGAGAGCCGGACGCCGTCGCTGTTCGAGAGCGTCGCGCGCACGTCGCGGCCGTCCTGCGTGACCGCAGCGGACGGCGAGAGCTCGTGTGTCTCGACAGTCGTCGGGTCGATGGTCGCGAGCTCGACCGAGGCGATCTCCCAGAAGCGCGGCTGGGCATCGAGCGTCGCGCTCACGCCGTTGCCCGTGCGCTCGTCGAGGGGAATCACGAACGAGCGCAGGACCGCGGGGCCGATGGGCGAGACGCTCACGCGCGGCGCGGCGCGATGGGACGAGCGAACGTCGACCGCGAGCGGCAGCCCGAGGCGCTGGATCTCTTCGTCGAGGTACTGCCGGTAGCACGCGCAGCCCTCGTCCGAGCGCATGCGCAAGAGGGGCTCGAGCCCGCGCCCCATCGTCGCGAGGTAGCGAACGAGCGCGTCCTCGGCGAACTGCGTGTTGCGGCCGCGAACCACGAGCGCGAGGCGGCCTTGGGGGCGTGTGTTCCAGCGGACAGCGAGCCGCTCGACGCGCGCCCCATGGGCGTCCGTGGTGAGCGTCCGGGTGCTCTCGATGGGCGTCGTGCGCTGGGTGGTTGCGTAGAGCGTTCCGTCTGCGGAGGGGAGGACCTCGGCGCCGGTGGGAGCGTCGGTCACGAGCAGCGAGAGCCGATCGATGTGATCGATCTCTTGCAAGTCATTTTGCAGGCGAACGCGATACTGCCCGTCGACCGCCCGCAGCGACTCGAGCCGATCTGTGTCCTCGCGCTCGGCGCCACGATAGAGCGCGGCGGACGCGAGGTCCGCGTCGAGCTGGTACCGCTGGCCGTCGAACGAATACAAATGCGGGCACGACCCGCGCGAGCTCGCTGTGTTCAGCCACGAGATGAACACCGCCCACATGATCGCGCCGATCGTCGCGAGCACGCCGAACACGATCGCGATGGTTGAAAAGATGTGTCGCTTCGGCGCGGCGGGGTCCTTCTGCCGCACCTTGTCGACGATCGCCATCACGAGGCCGATCGTCCCGAGAAATCCCACGTAGGGGACGATCCCGCCCACGAAGCCGACCATCGCCACGATGAACGCGGCGATCGCCAGCGTCGAGTGCGGAGGGAGCTGCTGCGGCGCGCCCTGCGTGGGGCCCTGTGGATAGCTCATGGCGTCGATCGGCTCACTTTCGATTCGGTGGGTTGGGCGCTGCGTGGCTGCGTCGGTTGCGGACTCGGTGAACGAAGCACGGGCAACCGTCGCTTCGGCGCGCTGGCGTCACGCGCGCGCTGTTCGTACTCGGACAAGCGCGCTCGGTCGCTCGCGCAGTGGCTGTCGAGCAGCGCGCTGACCGCGCCGAGCTCCCCCGAGAGGTTCGCGCCGCACCACGTGGGGCAGCTCTTCTCGCCCGTGCGATACGCGTTGAAGAACGGGTGCGACAGCCGCGCCGCGAGCTGGCCCTTCGTGTTGTGCGCGTCGAGCGAGCACTCGTCCGGCGCGAACGGAACACGCAGACACGGCGCGATCTGCCCGGTGATCCCGTCGACGTAGATCGACTCGCCCGCGCGCGAGTGGCACCCCGTGTGCTGCTCGACCTCGTCGAGGTCGAGCAACGGGAGCCCTTCGCTCGCGCGCACCGCGTCGAACTTCGCTGTGTATTTCGCGAGCGTCTCTGGGTCGAGCGTCAGCTCGTCCACCACGCCCGCGCCCTCGGACGAGAGCGGAAAGTACCGCGAGTACACCCCGACCGCGCACCCTGCGGCGCGACGCGCCTCGAGAAACGCCTCGGACACCAGGTCCTCGTGGTTCTTCTTCGACACCATGCACGAGAACCCGAAGAGCGCTCCGTGCGCCCGCAGCCGCTCGAGCGCGCGCGCCACGCGCTGGTAGCTCCCGGCGCCGCGCCGCGCGTCGTGCGTCGCTTCGTTGCCGTCGATCGACACGAGGACGATCACGTTGCCGAGGGCGCCCAAGCGCGCCGCGAGCTCGTCGTCGATGTGCATCCCGTGCGTCGCGATCGTGAAGAACACGTGCGGCCGCTCTTCGATCACCGAGAGCAGCTCGCGCGCCCACGTCGGCGACAGAAACGGCTCTCCTTTGCCGATGATATGAATTGTGAACACGCCGCACGAGACGAGCTCGTCCACGAGATACGCGATGCGCTCGCGCCTCGGCGCGCTGCCTCCGCGGTCCTCGCGCGTGTAGCAGCCCTCGCACTCGAGGTCGCACCCGGGTGACAACGCGAGCTGCGCTTCGGTGAGCAACCTCGGCGCGACGCCTCGCTGTCCCTTGTACTTCGCGAGGACCTCGTGGCGGAGCGCGGTGATCGCGCCGATCCGCACCCACGCGTCGAGCCGCGCGGCCGCGGACGTTGGTGACCGCTCGCGAAGAAACGCGCGGGCCCGAGCGAAGGTCCCGGACTTCTCGAACTGCGCGACGTAGCGCTGAAGAAACTTGTAGTACGGGCTCGACTGCGTGCAGCACTCGGCCTCCATCTTCACGAAGGCGAGCACGGCGCGCTCGACGAGCTTTCCGGGCACGAGCGCGCGCAGCCCCAGCGCCCATCGAGCGAGCGTGCGCGTGACGCGCCTCGCCCTCGGCGACGCGAGCATGGTTGCAAACGCTTCGAACCAGCGCACCGCGCGCGGTCGCGCGGCCTCCTCGGCGACGACGAGCTCCACGACCGTCGAGGGTCCCGCCGAGGACGCGAGCGAGTCAATCGCTCGGTGGGTCACTCTTGCGTGTCGTCATCGTCTTTGTCCGACGGGGAGCCCTTCTCGTTCGGGCGATCGAGGCGAGGCGCGGTTCTCGAGAGGCACACCGTCGGAACGGGCCTCGGCGTCGAGGGAGTCACCATGCGCAGGCAGACGCGCGGCGCGGGGGGCGAAAGGCACGGCTCGGGGGCGACGCTCAGGCAGGGCTGGGACTGCGCCGCGATCCCGGAGTCGCCTTCGTCGACAGCGATCGAGAGACACACTTGCGCCGCGAGGCAGACGTTCGGCGCCACGGGCGGGCTGAGACAAGGCTGGCTCCGCGCGCGAAACTTCTCTTCGAGCCAGTCGCACGCTTCGGCGGGCAGCGCTACGCCAGCGAGCGCGGCGGACACGAGGAGCTTTCGTCGCGCGAGGATGACGTCGCGGTCTTCGTCTTCGCGCTCGTCGTCGCGTCCGTCGTTGGACTTGGGTTCTTCGTCGTCGACCATGGGCTCCTCCGGTGGCGCTCAACGAGCGCGGTCGCTCCGCGCAAAGCCTATCGCGTTTCGTTTCGAACGCGCAGCTCACGGCCGTCGTTCGCTACGCGTCTTCGCGTCAAGAGCGCTCGAACTTCGTTCGACGCCGGACGAGGCGGGCGCCTTGGCGGTGTTTGGTGTTTCGCTTACACTTCTCTCTCAACAGTCGAGCGGGCCTCGAAGGGGGTGTTGCCGTGGGGATGAAGATTGATTCGAAGAGAACGACCGCGTTGCTCGTGATGGTGACTATGTCGTCATCGTGTGCGCCGCATGTCGTGCTGCCTGCCGCGCTACCTCGCGCCGCGCCGCTGAGAGCGCGTCGCGCGCAGTACGAGCAGTTTCGGCCAATCGATACCGAGACCATCGTGCGTACCGGCGGTATCCATTCCGGCGGGGGAACGATGTCGACGCGCGCGACACTCGCAAACGGGACGCGCGTGTACCACTCGGAAGATCTGCTTCCGTTAGTGGGACCCAACTCGGAGTCGTGGCAACGCAGTGAGACGGCAAGGACGCTCGAGACCACGAGCGCGTGGACGGCGATCGGAGCGCTTCCGCTATCGGGGCTAGGCGTGACGTTTCTCTTGTTGGGGCAGGGCACGCTTCGATGGGACAACTCGACGACGGTCGGCGTCTCGGTCTCGTTCTTCGTGCTCTCTGCGCTGTCGAGCATCACCGGCGGCGTGACGCGCTACATCGCGGGCTGGCAGCGGCGCGACGCGTTTCTCGCGTTCGACGGTGACTTTCGCAACAACCTGGGCTTGTGCTTGACCGGGGCTGGCCTCGGCGATTGCGCGCCATCACCGCTGCCGATCAACGGAGCACCAGCGATCCCGCCGCCTCCGCCGACCGCGGCGCTCGGGTCGCCAATGCTGCGATTCTGACGGCGAGTCCGCGATTGACAGGGCGCGTTGTTCACACTACTCGCTCCATGCTCGCGGTTCGCCGTTGCATGTGTGCGGCGCCCGACCCGCGAGCGTGAACACGTACGCTCGACATTTCCGAGCCACACACCAGCGACCGCCCCACTCGTTTGCGGGCCCGTCGCTTTCGGAAGGACGGACCTTTCAATCATGCGAATCGCACCGAAAGAGCTCCTCGCGCAGCGCGGGCAGCTCGACAAAGACGTCGTCGCCGTGCTCGTCGACGGCAAGATCGTGGACTTGCACACGCCCATCGAGCCTCCGGCGAAGATGGACGTCCTTCGTCAGGACAGCGCGAAGGCCCTCGAGATCATCCGACACTCGACGGCGCACGTGATGGCCGACGCCGTCCAGAAGCTCTTCCCTGGAACGCAGGTCACCATCGGCCCCGCCATCGACAACGGGTTCTTCTACGACTTCGCGCGGCCCGATCACAAGCCGTTCAACGACGCGGACCTCGCGCAGATCGAGGCCAAGATGGGCGAGATCATCGCGGGCAACCATGATTTTCGCCGCGAAGTGGTCTCGCGCGACGAGGCCAAGAAGCTCTTTCAGTCGATGGGCGAGACGTTCAAGCTCGAGATCATCGACGCGATCCCCGAGGGCGACGACATCTCGCTGTACCGCCACGGCGACTGGGTCGACGTGTGTCGCGGACCGCACGTCCCGAACACGCGGTTTCTCCAGGGCGTGAAGCTCACGAGCGTCGCGGGCGCGTACTGGCGCGGACAAGAGTCCAACCCGATGCTGCAGCGCATCTATGGAACGGCGTTTCCCAGCAAAAAAGCGCTCGACGCGTACTTGAAGCAGCTCGAAGAGGCCAAGGCGCGCGACCATCGCAAGCTCGGCAAAGAGCTCGACCTCTTCATGATGAGCGACCTCGCGCCGGCGTCGCCGTTCTTTCTCCCGCGCGGAGCGTTCGTCTACAACACGCTCGTTGATTTCGTGCGCAAGCAGTACCAGCGCCGAGGCTACCGCGAGGTGATCACCCCGCAGATCTTCGACAAGGCGCTGTGGGAGCGCTCGGGCCACTGGGAGAACTACCGCGAGAACATGTTCATGTCCTTCGGCGCCGACGCGCTCGAAGAGGTCCCCGAGGGCCGCACCGCCCGCGGAACGCCGCTCGGCGAAGTGTTCGTCTCCGCCGGCGACAAGGCGAAAGAGAAGCTCGCTGGCAGCAGTCTCGATTACGTGTGCGGCTGCAAGGCGATGAACTGCCCGAGCCACTGCGTGATCTTCGGCGCTCAGCGCCGCTCGTACCGCGAGCTCCCTCTGCGCATCGCGGACTTCGGACGGCTGCACCGCTACGAGCGCTCGGGCGTCACGCACGGACTGACGCGCGTCCGCACGTTCTCGCAAGACGACGGTCACATCTTCTGCACGCCCGAGCAGATGCAGGACGAGATCGCGAAGTTCATGGACTTCTTCTACGCGGTCTACAAAGCGCTCGCGTTCGACAAGATCGAGATCCGCCTCGCGACGCGCCCCGAGAAGCGCCTCGGAACCGACGAGATGTGGGACAAGTCCGAGGCCGCGCTCGCCAAGGGCCTCGAAGCGCGCGGGCTCCCGTACGTGATCTCCGAGGGCGAGGGCGCCTTCTATGGGCCCAAGCTCGAGTTTCACATCACCGACGCGATCGGTCGTCCGTGGCAGCTCGGCACGATCCAGGTCGACTACAACCTGCCCGAGCGCTTCGAGCTCGAGTACATCGGCGCGGACAACGCGGCGCATCGCCCGGTCATGCTGCACCGCGCGATCTTGGGATCGCTCGAGCGCTTCTTGGGCGTGTACATCGAGCACGTCGCGGGAGCGTTTCCTGTGTGGCTCGCGCCCGAGCAGCTCGCGCTGTTGACGGTCGCGGATCGTCACAACGACTACGCCCACGAGATCCGCGCCGAAATGGAAGCGAAGGGCATCCGCGTCATCGTCGACGACTCCAACGAGAAGCTCGGCGGAAAGATCCGCGCCGCTCGAAACCTCCGAATCCCCTACCTCGGCGTCGTCGGTGACAAAGAAGTCGAGGCCCGCGCGGTCGCGCTTCGCTCGCGCATCGACGGCGAATTGGGCTCGATCCCGCTCGCCGACGTGATCGCGCGAATCAGCAAAGAGGGCGAGTTTCCAACGCTCTGAGCGGCGGTCGTGCAGCGGGGAAAAACGCGGGGGGTGAATGCGGCGAGGCCCCCTTGCGGTCTGTGCCGTTCGGCCAGACAATCCTCGGCCGTTTCATTGTCCCTTGTGGGAGCGCGGCCGCGCCCCCCAACCCCGAGGAGAGTCTGCCATCGCGTTCCGAGGCCCCATCGACAACCGCAACCGCGTTCCCCAGGTCCGCGTCAACCATCGCATCCGTGTCCCCGAAGTGCGCGTCATCGACGACAGCGGCGCGCAGCTCGGGATCATGTCTTCGTCCGAGGCGCTGCGCCTCGCTCAGGACCGAGGGCTCGACCTCGTCGAGGTCAACCCCAAGGCCGAACCTCCCGTCTGCAAGGTGATGGACTACGGGAAGTTCAAGTACGAAGAGAAGAAGAAGGCCAACGAGCAGCGCAAGCGGCAAACGACGGTCGAAATCAAAGAGGTCAAGGTTCGCCCGAAGACCGACGAGCACGACCTCGACACGAAGATCAAGCACATCAAGCGCTTCCTCGAAGAGGGCAACAAGGCCAAGATCACCGTGCGCTTCCGCGGTCGCGAAGTGACGCACCCCGAGAAGGGCCGCGAGGTCGTCGACGACATCATCAAGGCGCTCGAAGGCCTCATCGTCGTCGAGCAGATGCCCGTGATGGAAGGCAAAGCGATGACCGCGCTCATCGCCCCCAAGCCCGGCGCGTTCAAGAAGGCCACCCCCGCCCCGGGCACCGCCCCGGTCGCCGGCGAAGGCTGATCGCAACCCGCGCGTCGGCGCTCGCAGCACAACATCGTGCTGTAGCCCGCGCGCCCCGAGCGGCTCCGGTAGCTTCGGTGATCTCGTGAAGATCCCAGCGCTCGACGTCACGCTCCTCGCGAGCGCTGCGCTCGTGCTCGTCACGGGCTTCGCGCGCGCCGCGCTCGGTCGCGCGGGCGTCCTCGCGTCGACGCACCCCGCGTCGGGCCTCGTCTCGCTCGTCACGCTCGTGCCGCTCGCGTTCGTCGCGTACGTGCTGTGGAAGGGCGCGCCCGTGCGCGCGACCGGTTGGCGCCGCGTGTCCGCGCGCGTGACGGCAGTACTACTGTGGCTCCTCGCGCTCACGAGCTCCGTCGTCAGCGCGGGCCTGCCTGTCCCCGAAGCGCTCTCGCTCGCGCCGAAGAGCGCGCTCGTCGTCAGCGCGTCGCTCGTCGTGCTCGCTGCGTGCGTGTGGGCAACGAGCCCCGCGCGTCAGGGCGTTCGTCGTCGTCGCGCGAAGTAGCGAGCGCTCGCTCGTGCTCGTCGTGGCTCGAGTGAGGTACGGTACGAACCGTGGCGAGGCGCTCTGGGTTTGCCGCGATCGGCGTTGTGACAGTTCTGTGCGCGTGCGCTCCGAGCCCGCTGCGAAGGCAGGCGCTCTCGGGGGACATCGCGGGCGCGCTGCGGTCGTATCGATCGGCCGCACAAAACCGCGGCGCGAGCGACCCCGATCAGCTCGCGATCGTCGCGCTCGCGGTGCTCGAGCGCGAGGCGACCGCCAACGATCTTCGCGTGCAGCGCGCGGCGCTCACGTCGCTGCGCTCGCTCGGACAAAAGGGGCGCGACGCGCTCGCTCGCTTGTCCGAGCGCGATGGGATCCTCGGCGACCGCGCCGCCGCTGCGCTCTACGAGGTCGACGGTCGCGACGGCGAGCCCCCTGCGCGGCTGCTCGAAGCCGCGCGCAGCACAGACCCCGAGCGGCGCATCGCGGGGCTCGTCGCCGACGAGGGCCGGGGAAACGTGCTCGCCCTCATCGGCGCGCTCGAGTCGAGCTCGAGCGAGCTCCGTCGCGCCGCGGCGCAGCGGCTCGCGCGTCGTCGGGGCGAGCGCGCGGTGATCGACCGGCTCGCCCAGTGCGTACGCGAAGACCCGGACGACTCGGTGCGCGCCGCGTGCGTGCTCTCGCTGGGAGCGCACGGACAAGCGGCGTTCGACGGGATCCTTCCGGCGCGAGAGGACCGCGTGACGTTCGTTCGCATGATGGCGATCACCGCCCTCGTGTCGGCCAACCGCGATCGCGCGCGCGAGGTGCTCGCGCCGATGCTCCGCGAGCCGCCCAACGCCCTCTCGATCGAGCTGGCTCGCGCGCTCTCGGCGCGCGGAGACGAGGCCGCGACCAACTATGTGTTCGACGCGCTCGCGGGCTCGGACGCGGGGCTTCGCGCGCAGGCCGCGGTGGCCGCCTCGGGACTTGGCGAGCGCCACGAGTCGAGGCTCATGCCGTTTCTCGAAGACGCGGACGTCGAGGTTCGTCTGCGCGTCGCGGGCGCGCTCGGTCGCGCGGGACGACGACGCACGGAGGCCATCGCTGCGCTGCGTCCGCTCGCTGCGTCGCCCGATCCGATGCTCGCGATCCGAGCGCTGCTGGTCTTGTCCGAGTGCGACGACGCAGCGGCGGCCGAGCCCGTTCGACGCGCGCTCGCGACGGCGGCTCCCGCGATCAAGCGGCTGGCGATCCTCGCGTGGTCGCACCTCGCAGGGAGCTCGGGAGAGGTCGATCCGCTCGCGGATTTGCTGGTCGACGCCGACGCTACGGTGCGCGTGATGGCCGCGGGCGAGATCGTGCGGATCGCCTCGCGCTGACCGCGATGGTCGCGAGCAGCGCGAGCGACGCGAGGAGGGAGCTTCGGGGGCTCTTGATTGTGTGTGCTCCGGGCGTCGCGCACGCGCACCCGGGGCCGCACGGGTGGTTGCGCCCCGGGTCGCAGGGGCCCGACGAGGTCCCTTCGGGATAGATCGCGCACGCTCCGGCGCGGTCGTCGGCGCGGGGCGCGCGTACGGGCGACGCGTGGTTGTAGTTGGCGGTCATGAGCGCCGTGCGGTCGTCGGAGTGCGCGAGGCCGAGCACGTGCCCGAGCTCGTGGACGAGCACGGCGTCGAAGTCGCGATAGCGAGGGTCGCTGGCGGTCGAGGGCGAAAACACGAAGCCCTCGGGGTTGGTGCTCGCGCGGAGGTTGAACACCACGTCGGTGTCCAAGATGCGGCCCGACGAAGGGGCGAACGAGACGATCGTGACGGCGATGGCGCCCGGCGGAAACGACGGTGTATCGGCCCAGGTTGTACGAAACGAGAGCGTGTTGCTGTTCTTGCCCCGGCCGTCGAAGCGAACGCCATCCGCGCAGAGGCCGAAGGACACGAGCGCGAAGCGAGACGCGGTCGCCGAGTCGACGAGCCCACCGTCCGGCGGAGACGCACACGAAATCGAGTTCCACTCGGACATGCCGTTGGTGAGGGCGCGCGCGAGCGAGTCCGGCGTGAACCCCTCGGGGAGCACCGTCGTGTCGAGCGAGAGCGCGGCGCACCCCGGCGGCCAGGCGAGGGCGACGCCGTCGGTGGGGCACTGATCGGGCACGGGCTGCGAGCCTGTGGTGGTTGTTCGACAGAACGCGGAGGCCTCCGAAGGAAGCGCCGCGAGCGCCGCGAGCGCCCCCGATACCGAAGCTATATAATTGAAATAATTAAAAAATGCTCGCATCCGCCGCGTCCGATGGAGGGTGCGGTCGCGCTCCGCCCGACGGCGGGTGACCGACGCGATGATCACACGAGTCGATCGTGGGCGTTGACATAGACTCGCGCGCTCGGGTACCGCCTTTCGTATGCGGCGTCCAAGCGTGAAGGGGGCTCTGGCGGTGCTGGCCCTCGTGGCCTCCCAGAGCGGGTGTCTCTCTCAAATTGCGGCAGGTTCGACGGCGGGTATCGTCGGTCGAGGATCGATCGCTCTTCAACGCTCGGCGGATCCCGAGCTCGTTGAAGCGGCCATCCCCGGCTCGATCGGCACGCTCGAGGCCCTGATGGTGACCATCCCCGAGAACGCGACGCTGCGCCTGACTCTGGCGCGCTCGTACGCGTCGCTCGGGTTCGGCTTCCTCGCGGATCACATGGAGGAAGCGTCCATGCGCGACGACGTCGCGCGGATGGATCACTACAAGGCTCGGGCGAGCGCGGCGTTTATTCGCGCGCGGACGATCGGCTTCGAGATCATGTCCGTGTGGGAGCCCGATGACGGCGGCGTCCAGGGCGCGCGCCGCAGCCTCGAGCGCTGGCGCAACTACCTCCGCAACTTCGAGCGCCGCGAGCAGGGCGGCCAGCTCTTCTGGACCGCGTACTCTTGGGTCAACTTCATCAATCTCAACAAGGACGACCCCGACGCAGTCGCGGACCTGCCGTTCGTGATCGCGCTCGCCGAGCGCGCGAAGGACCTCGACCACGAGTACAACGACTACGCCCCGCACGCGCTGCTCGCAGGCGTGATGGCGGCGACGCCCGCGTCCCTCGGCGGCCGGCCGGACCTCGCGCAACGCGAGTTCGAGTGGCTCATCCAACAGACGCGCGGGACCAACCTGATGTACCGCGTGATCTACGCGAAGAACGTCCTCGTCCCGCTGCAGAACCGCCGCGGATTCCAGGAGCAGCTGCAAGCCGTGCTCGATGCCGGCGACGTAAGCGAAGACAATCGTCTGCAAAACCTCCTCGCGAAGCGCCGGGCGCGCCGGTATCTCTCGCAGATCGACGATTTGTTCCTGCCGGAAGAGCCTTCGGCCGCGGCGGGCACGAGCGAAGCGGCGGGCGCGACCGAAACGCCCGCGCCCAACTGAACGTTCGATACGGGGAGTCAGCGACCGCGCGAATAGACGCGACGCTGGTCCGTCGAAGCGATCAATTGCGTCTCAGCACCATTGGGAGCGTGAACATGGCGAACAAGAAGTGGACTCTCTCTGCGATGGCAGCGGTCGCCGCGATGGTCGGCGTCGGCGCTTCGCTCAGCGTCGAAGCGCAGACGGCGCCGGCCGCGGCGACCCCGCAGGTCACGATTTCGATCGCGACCCTCGCGCCCGCTGGCTCGACGTGGATGAACGTCTTCGACGCGTGGAACCGCGAGCTCCGCCGCGAGTCCGCGAAGATCAATCAGCCGATGCGGCTGCAGTTCTTCGCGGGTGGCGTTCAGGGCGACGAGGCCGAGGTCATCCGAAAGATCCGCGCAGGCCGGCTCGACGGAGCGGCCGTCACGGCGGTGGGGCTCTACCAGATCTACCGACCGGCGCTGGTGTTTCAGATGCCGGGGATGTTCCGTGACTACGGGCGTCTCGATCGCGCGCGCACGCAGCTCAACACCGAGATCTCGCAGCAGATGTCCACCGCGGGCTTCGAGCTGATGGGCTGGGCGGACGTCGGTCAAGCGCGGGTGTTCTCGCAATCGCCCGTCGCGTCCCCGGCGAACCTCGCGTCGCAGCGCCCGTGGGTGTGGAGCGACGATCGCGCGATGCCGACGTTCTACAGCGTGATCAACGCCAATCCGGTGCGCCTCGGCGTGCCCGAAGTGCTGAGCGCGCTGCAGACCAACCGCATCAACGCGGTCGTCACGAGCCCCGCCGTCGCGGTGCAGCTCCAGTGGGCGACGCGCATGACGCACATGACGGACATGTCGCTCTACACGACGATCGGCGCGACGGTCCTCGGGCGAAACAAGTTCAACTCGCTCACGCCGCAGCAACAAGAGCTGCTTCGTCGCACGGGCCTCAACTACCACCAGCTCGCGCGCGGATCGCTTCGCCGAGCGGAACAAGCGGCCCTCAACTCGCTTCGCGAGCGCGGCGTGACGGCCGTCGCCGTGGACGCGGCGGGCGTTCGCGCGTGGGAGACCGCGTTCGCGACGACGCGCCAGCGCCTCACGGGGCAGATCGCTGACGCGCCGTTCATCGAGCGCGTCGCTGCGATTCGCTGACGCGATCGCAGTCCACAGAACTCGGGGCGCGATCGAAGGGGACGGGCGCGAAACGCGCTGCGGCACGGAGCTTTCGGGGGTGCAGCGCGACTGAAATCAATGCTCCGTCGGGATTTGCGCTGCAACGGTTGCGCGATGAGTTGATACGCTCGCCGGTCCGATGGCAGGAGCAGCACCTTCGTCGAAACCCGCACCATTTCTCAAGCCGCTCGACACAGTCGATCGCGGGATCCTCCTCGCAGAGAGCGCGATGTCGCTCGTCGTGGTCGTCGCGATGGTCGCGATGGCCGTTGGCGAGTCCGGCACGCGCCTCATGGCGATGGCGATCAACAAATGGGGAACGCAGGCGACGCTCGACACCTTCATGCAGAAGACCGCGTCGTTCTCGCGGTTTTCTGGGGACTTTCTCATGCACGGGACGCTGTTCGCGGCGTTTCTCGGCGCGAGCTTCGCGACGCGAGGGCGCAGGCACCTCGCGATCGACGTGCTCGGGAGACTCCTTCGACCGCGCGGCAAACACACGATGGCCGCCGTCGCGAACACGCTCGGCAGCGTGATCGCGTTCGCGCTCGCGAAGGGCATCTTCGGCGCGCTCATGGAGGCGGTGCACAACGCGAACTCGCAGGCCGCGAACGCCGCGGCCTCGGGCCTCGACGTCTCGACGATCGACCGATCGTTCTACTTCCAGTTCGTGATCCCAGCGGGCTTCTTGCTCATCGCGATCCGGCTCTTGATGCACGGCTATCACGAGTTCGTCGCGGTGTTTCGCAACGACCCCGCGATCGACGGCAGCGCGAAGCCCGCGGACGCAGAGAAGGCCGAAGGCGACGAAGAAGCGAAGACCGACGGAGCTCCGTATCGAGAGGGTGAAGGCAAAGACGGCGAAGAGCAGCAGCCTGTGCTCGGACCGCCCGTGGCGTACGCGACGGCGACGGAGATCGGCATCGCGCTCGTGACGCTGTTCGCGATGCTCGTGCCCGCGCTCGGGACACTTGTATTCAAGCCGCTGCTCGGCGCGGTGCTGTTGGCGGTTCCGACGCTCGCGATCCCGTTGGCGCTTCGAAAGAAGAAGCAGGGGCACTACGGCCCGACGATGGAGCGCGAGCCCGAGCCCGACGTGAAGTTCGACGTCGCGCACCTCGGGATGGCCGCGGGCGCTGCGCTCGCGGTGCTCGCGTTCTGCTACGTCGCAGGCGGGCAGATCCCCAAGGTCCCCATCTGGGGCGGCGTGCTGTTCTTCTTCACGATGGCGCTCCTCGGCGCGCCGCTGTTCACCTTCTTGGGCGGCATGGCGATCTTCCTGTGGATCCACGGGACGACCAGCGTTCAGCCGCAGGCGCTCTCGAGCGCGATGGAAGACGCCCTCGGCCCGCACTTCGCGCGCATGAGCGTCCTGCCCACCATCCCAGTGTTCACGCTCGCGGGCTACTTGATGAGCGAGTCGAAGACGCCGCAGCGGCTCGTTCGCGTTGCGCGCGCGCTGCTCGGCGCGGTGCCCGGCGGACTCGCGGTCGTGTGTCTCTTGGCGAGCGCGTTCTTCACGATTTTCTCGGGCGCCTCGGGCATCACGATCGTCGCGATCGGCGGGCTCCTCTATCCCGCGCTCATTCGTGACAAGTACCCAGAGAAGTTCTCGCTCGGCCTCGTGACCACGGGCGGCGCGCTCGGAATCACGTTTCCCCCGTGCCTCCCGCTGATCGTGTACGGCATCGTCGCGGGACTCCAAGAAGCGCCTCCGGGCAAAGAGCGCTTGGAGCTCCAGAAGTTCATGCTCGCGGGCATCTTGCCGGGCGTCCTCTTGCTCGGGTTGCTGATCGTGTACGCGATCGTGATGGGCGTCGTGTCGAAGGCGCCTCGCTCGAAGTTCGACGCGAAGGAAGCAGGGGCCGCGCTCTGGGAAGCGAAGTGGGAGCTCTTGCTTCCGGTGTTTCTCTTGGTGGGCCTCGCGAAGGGCATCTTCAACCCGTCGCAAGCCGCGGCGTTCACCGCGTTCTATGTGCTGATCATCGAGGTCTTCATCTACAAAGACCTCTCGATCACCAAGGACCTCCCGAGGATCATCCCGGAGTCCATGGTGCTCGTCGGCGCGATCTTCGTGAAGCTCTGCGCGGCGACGGTGCTCACGGCGTTCTTCATCGACGCGCAGGTGGCGGACAAGCTGTTCGAGTCGCTCACGTGCGGACCGCAAGCGATGGAGTACATGCGCACGCACGCGGACTCGATCGGGACGTGCCGCGAAGCGGTGAACTCCCTCGCGCGTCAGCACTTGCCGTCGGGCGGGATCATCAACTCGCCGATCTCGTTCTTGATCGCGCTGAACTTCTTCTTGCTGATCGTCGGAATGCTCATGGACATCTTCAGCGCGATCGTCGTGATCGTGCCGTTGATCGCCGGCATCGCGCTGCACTTCGACATCAACCCGTACCACCTCGGGATCGTGTTCTTGCTCAACCTCGAGATCGGCTACCTCATGCCGCCGATGGGGTTGAACCTCTTTATCGCGGCGTTCCGCTTCAACAAGCCGGTGCCGGACCTCTATCGCACGGTGCTTCCGTTCATCACGATCTTCGTGATCGCGCTGCTCGCGACGACGTACATCCCGAAGCTCACGCTCGTGATGGTGCCCGGCCAAAACCAGAGCACCACGTCGCACAACACCGGCACCGGAACGACCGGAACGAACACCACCGTCACGCCCGCCGCGGGTGACGGCGGGACGATCGCCGTGCCGCCTGCGGGCGACTGCGACGTTCCGGGCGAAAACGAGTCGTTCGACGACTTCCAGCGACGGTGCAGCGGCGCCGGCGCAGGCGGCGGAACGACCACGCCCGCTGCGACGACCGACTGCGATGTTCCTCGCGAAAACGAGTCGTACGCGGACTTCGAAGTGCGCTGCAATCCCAACGGAGCGTCCGACGGCGGAGCGTCCGAGAGCGAAGGCGGCGCTGACGATGCTTCGACGACAACGAGCGACGATGCGTCCGCGCCGGCCGCGAGCGGCACGACCGAAGACGCGGCCGCGCCCTCGAATGGCTGACGCGAAGAAGCGAACACCCGAGGTCGTCACGAAGCGCTCGGCGAAGCCCGCGCGCGCGACGAAAGCCAAGGTCCCGACGGCCAAGCGCGCGAAGGCGCCCGTCGAGCGCGAGCGCGAAGAGGCCTTCGAGCGCGTGCTCGTGCGCGGGCGGGTGTCGTACGCGAAGGACCTGCGCGTCGAGCGCGCGCTGCGCGTGTACGACGAGCTCGAGAAGCTCTACCCCGAGCCTCGGTGCGAGCTCGACTACGACACACCTTTTCAACTGTTGATCGCGGTGATCTTGTCCGCGCAGACGACGGACAAGCGCGTGAACAGCATCGCGCCCGCGCTGTTCGGCGCGTATCCCGACGCGCGCGCGCTCGCCGGGGCCAACCTCTTCGACCTCCGCGAGATCCTGCGGCCGATCGGTTTTTTTCGAGCGAAGGCGCGGGCGATCCGAACGACGGCGAAGTACTTGGTGAAGCACCACGGGGGCGAGGTTCCCCGGACGATGGCCGAGCTCGTGAAGCTCCAGGGCGTCGCGCGAAAGACAGCCAACGTCGTGCTCGGCGAGGCCTTTGGAATCGCTGAGGGAATCGCGGTCGACACGCACGTCGCCCGCGTCGCGCAGCGCCTCGGCCTCACGCGCGGCGGGACGATCCGCCGCATGGAGCTCGACCTCATGGAGCTCACTCCTCGCGAACGGTGGGCGAAGGACCACCTGCGACTCGTCTTGTTCGGGCGCTATCGTTGCGTCGCGCGCTCGCCGAAGTGCGAAGGCTGTCCGCTCCGCGGCGCGTGCTTCGCGCCCGAAGCGCAACACGATTCGTCACCGTGAATTGCGGCAGATTTGCTGCGATAACTGTGCTACGACTGCGCCGTCGCAACGATGAGTGACGAGAACAAGCCAACGAGCAGCGCCGAGGGGGCGACCGAAGCAAAGGTCGACGCGCCGGCGGAGACTGTGGACCCTGTCGCGGCGATCACCGCTGAGCGTGATCGCTACAAAGACGCGGCGCTTCGCGCGCTCGCGGACCTCGACAACTATCGCAAGCGCGCCGTGCGCGAGCGCGACGAGTACTCGAAGAAGGCGCGCGAGGATCTCCTGCGCGAGCTGCTTCCTGTGTTCGACAACCTCGAGCGCGCGCAGCAGTTCGTGGGGCAAGGCGCGGACGTCGCGGCGATCGGCAAGGGCGTCGAGATGGTGCTCAAGCTCTTCGAAGACACGCTCGTGCGCGTCGGAGGCAAGCGACTTCGCCCAGTGGGAGAAGCGTTCGATCCCCAAGTGCACGAGGCGATCGCGCAGCAGCCGAGCGAGATGCCTGCGGGTGTCGTCGCGGCAGAAGCGGCCGCGGGTTACATGCTCGGCGATCGACTGCTTCGCGCGGCGATGGTGGTCGTGTCGACGGGGCCTGCGCCGAAGCCGGTCGAGAGCAAACCTGCTGAAGAAGAGCAGCTCGAGTTCGACCCTTCCAAGGGATGATCGTCTTTTTCGAGAGCGGCAGCGAGCGGGAGCGTTGAGATGGGACGCATCGTCGGGATCGATCTCGGAACGACAAACAGTTGTGTCGCCATCATGGATGGCGGGACGCCCGTCGTCATTCCCAACGCCGAAGGAGCGCGCACGACGCCGAGCGTCGTCGGCTATCGCGCCGATGGCGAGCGGCTCGTCGGGCAAGTCGCCCGTCGACAAGCCGCGCAAAACGCAGAGAACACCATCGCGACCGTCAAGCGCTTGATGGGTCGATCGTTCGACTCCGAAGAGGCGCGGCGGCAGCGAGAGCACGTCCCGTACTCGATCATCTCGAGCGAAAACGGCGACGCCTGGGTGCAGGTCCACGGTCGCGCGATGAGCCCTCCCGAGGTGAGCGCTGCGATCCTCGCGACGATGAAGTCCATCGCCGAGTCGTACCTCGGCGAGGCCGTCACCGAAGCGGTCGTCACGGTCCCCGCGTACTTCGACGACGCGCAGCGACAGGCCACCAAGGACGCGGGCAAGATCGCGGGCCTCGAGGTCAAGCGCATCATCAACGAGCCGACGGCCGCGGCGCTCGCGTACGGCCTCGACAAGAGCGCCAACACCAACGAGCGGATCGTCGTGTACGACCTCGGCGGAGGCACGTTCGACGTCTCGATCCTCGAGATCGTCTCGGGCGTGTTTCGCGTGGTCGCGACGAGCGGCGACACGTTCTTGGGCGGCGAAGACTTCGATCAAAAGATCGTCGACCTCGTCGCAGGCGAGTTCTTTCTCGAGCACGGGCTCGATCTTCGAAAGGACCGCGCGGCGCTCCAGCGCCTCCGCGACGCCGCCGAACGCGCGAAGCACGAGCTGTCCTCCGCGCTCGAGACCGAGGTCAACCTGCCCTTCATCGGCGCGACGACGCAGGGGCCTCAGCATGTCCTTCGCACGATCACGCGCGGCGAGCTCGAGCGACTCGTGGGCGACCTCGTCGAGCGCACCCTCGAGCCGTGCAAGCGCGCGCTCGCGGACGCGAAGCTCACGATCGGCGACATCCAACAAGTGGTGCTCGTCGGCGGCATGACGCGCATGCCGCTCGTGCAGAAAAAAGTGCAGGAGTTCTTCCAGCGCGCGCCGAACAAGGGCGTCTCTCCGGACGAGGTCGTCGCGATCGGCGCGGCGATTCAGGGCGCGTCTCTCGCGGGCGGCGCCGAGCAGATCTTGCTGCTCGACGTCACGCCGCTCTCGCTCGGCGTCGAGACCGGCGGCGGCGTGATGACGAAGATCATCGAGCGCAACACCACGATCCCGACGCGGCGCGCGATGATGTTCACCACGTCGCTCGACAATCAGTCGTTCGTGCCGATCAAGGTCCTGCAGGGCGAGCGCGAGATGGCGGCGGACAACCGCATGCTCTACGAGTTCGAGCTCTCGGGGATCCCGCCGGCGCCGAGGGGCGTTCCGAAGATCGAAGTCGCGTTCGACATCGACGCGAACGGGATCTTGAGCGTCGCGGCGAAGGACATCGTCACGGGCAAGAAGAAGGACGTGCAGATCGTCGCGGGCTCGGGCCTCACCGAGGACGAGGTCAATCGACTCGTGATCGAGGCCGAAGAGAGCAAGGGCGCCGACGCGGATCGTCGCGAGCTCGCCGAGGCGCGCAACAGCGCCGAAGCGCTCTTGTACACGAGTCAAAACGCGCTCACCGAGTACGCGACGCTGTTGCCCGAGGACTTGCGCGCGAAGCTCACGGACGACGTGGCCTCGCTGCGCCTCGCGCTCGACACGGGCGCGGACGTCACGACGATCAAGACGCTGTACGCGACGCTCGAGTCCAGCGCGTACAAGATCGCAGAGACGCTGTACGGGACGTGAGGCGAGCGAAGGGGGGTACGGTGGGTGGGTGCCATTGCGGCCCGCCCTCTCCGCACGTAGAACGTGCGCCCGATGGCGCCCGCGCCCCAACGCGATTACTACGAAGTGCTCGGCGTCGCCCGCGAGGCGTCCGCTGACGAGCTCAAGGCTGCGTATCGCAAGCTCGCGATGCAGCATCACCCCGATCGCAACCCCGGTGATCCCGACGCCGAGCGGCGATTCAAAGAAGTGAGCGAGGCGTATCACGTCCTCGGGGACGTCGAGCGGCGCGCGCAGTACGACCGGTTCGGCCGCGTTCAGCCTGGGCAAATGCCGGACTTCATCGACGTCACGGACATGTTCGACTCGGTGCTCGGCGACTTGCTATCGAACTTCGCGCCGTTCGGCCGCAGTCGAAAGCCCGTCGGGCGCGACCTTCGTGTCGATGTCGAGCTCACGCTCGTCGAGGCCGCCAAGGGCGTCGAGAAGACCGTCGAGGTCGAGCGGCAGTGCGCGTGCGACAAGTGCGGCGGCCGCGGCGCCGAGCCGGGCAGCGCGTCGGACCCGTGCCCCGCGTGCAACGGAAAGGGCGAGGTGAAGTACCAGCAGGGGATCTTCAAGCTCGCTCGTGCGTGCGCGCGGTGCGAGGGGCGCGGGGTTGTTCCGCGGACGCCGTGCGCGAAGTGCTCGGGTGTGGGGCTCGTGAAGAAGGGCGAGCGGCTCGTGGTGACGTTTCCCGCGGGCGTCGAAGATGGAACGGTCCGCCAAGTGCGCGGCTACGGCGATGCGTCGCGCATGACCGGCGCCGCAGGCGACCTCGAGCTCGTCGTGAAGATCCTCCCGCACCCGCTGTTCACCCGCGAGGGGGCGGACCTCTTGTGCTCGGTGCCGGTGAGCTTTCCGCAAGCCGCCCTCGGGGGAATGATCGAGGTCCCGACGCTCGAAGGCCGCGTGAAGATGCGGCTTCCTCCGGGAACGCAGCCGGGCCACCAACTGAAGCTACGCAGCAAAGGGATGCCTCGGTTCGGCGGCTACGGCGCGGGCGATCAGATCGTGACCATCCAGGTCGAAGTGCCGACGGAGCTGTCCGAGACCCAGCGCGCGCTCGTGCAAAAGCTCGCGGAATCGATGAACGAAGAGGTCCACCCCCAGCGCAAGACGTTCCTCGAGAAGCTGCGGCACTTGTTCGACTGAAGCGCGCGAGCGGGCGCGGAGTGTAGCGCGAAGGCGCGAATTTTCCTGCGCGTTGACAGCGCCCGCGATCGGCTTAGTTTTCGCCGCCGATTCGGCGACCGTTCCCCGCTGGATCTCCGTCGACGGTCCGCCGTTGGGCGGCAGCGACATTCGACCGTGAAGGAGTTGATGGACAGTGGACAAGCGCGACTACTACGAGGTCCTCGGCGTCTCCAAAGGAGCCAACGCCGACGAAGTGAAGAAGGCCTTTCGTCAGCTCGCGTTCAAGTACCACCCGGACCGCAACCCGGATGACCCGTCCGCCGAGGCCAAGTTCAAGGAGGCCTCCGAGGCGTACGACGTCCTCAGCGACGCGCAGAAGCGCGAGATGTACGACCAGTTCGGCCACGCCGGGCTCAACGGCGAAGGCTTTCGCCCCGCGGACGATCTGTTCGAGCAATTTCAGGGAATGTTCGCGGATTTCTTCGGCGGCGGCTTCGGCTTCGGCGGAGCTCCCAAGGGCCGCGGAGGCGCACAGAAGGGCCCACGGCCCACGCGGGGCAGGGACGTTCGAACGGGGGTTCGCATCACGCTCAAGGACGCTGTCCTCGGGTGCAAACGCGACCTCGACGTCGCGATGCCCAAGATGTGCGCGGACTGCAACGGATCGGGGGCCGCCAAGGGCGCGGCGCCGGTCACGTGCAACGCGTGCCGAGGGCGCGGCCAAGTCACGCACGGCGCCGGAGGGTTCATCATTCAGACGACGTGCCCAGAGTGCTCGGGGCGCGGAAGCGTGATCAAGCAAGCGTGCACCGCGTGCAAGGGACACGGGGAAGTTCGGGAGGACAAGAAGGTCAAGGTCGCGATTCCCGCAGGGATCGACCACGGCCAGATGATTCGACTGTCGGGTCTCGGCGAAGCAGGCAGCAACGGCGGCCCCGCGGGCAACCTGCTCGTCGCGGTCGAGGTCGAAGAAGACCCGCGGTTCGAGCGCGACGGGTACGACCTCGCGACCGAAGTCGCGATCTCGTTTCCGCAGGCAGCGCTCGGCGCGAAGGTCGAGATCACGACGATCGACGAGCGAACGCTCAGCGTCGAAATCCCGCCAGGGACGCAGCCGGGCGCCGTGTTCACCTTCGAGAACGAGGGCGTTCCCTACGTCGACTCGCACGGGCGCGGCCGACTCGCGGTGATCGCCAAGGTCGAGGTCCCGAAGAAGCTCAGCGGCAAGCAGCGCAAGGCGATGGAAGAGCTCGCCCGCGCCCTCAGCGAGCGTTGAGCGACGCTCGCGCGCGGTGACGAAGCGCCGTTTGCGACGCTACACTCGCGCGCTATGAGCACGAGATCCAACGGAAAGAACACTGCGTCGATCGTCCTGATCGCGCTCGGCGCGCTCGCGCTGTTCGGCGGATTCGCGATGGCGGTGCTGAGCGCGTTCATGACGCCGTGGATCGGCGGGTTCGGAACGCTCCCATGGATCGTGATGGCGATCGGCGTCGCGTCCATCGTGATCGGCGTTCTGCTGCGAGGGAAGCGGTAGCGCGGTGAGGCGGATTGATTTCGTGTGCGCGACAGCGGGTCTGTCGCTCGCAGTCGTCTCCTCGCGCGCAGCGGCCCAGGCGCGGCCCGAGCGCTGGACGATCGCGGGGGCCACTGTCGAGGCGCGCGCCGAGGGCGGGGCCGTCACCGTGCGTCTCGGCGCAGGCGCTCCGCAGAACATCGGCCGCGGAACCATTCGCGCCGAGCGCATTTCCGTGGGCGCTGGCGAGGCGTTGGTCGTGCGCGTCGAAGGCGAGCGGCCGGGCGCAGCGCTCTTCGCGGGATCGAGCGCGGTCGCTGCGACGGTGCTCTACGCCGCGCCGTCGGTGTCGATGAGCGAAGACGTCGCGGATCGCGTCGTGACCGAAGTTCGAACGATCACCGACCGAGGCCAACGCACGATCGTGATCGGAGAGCGGCGCAACGAGCTCGGGCTGTGCGGCCTGGGCGCTCCGCTCGTCGCGACGCGCGTGCTCGACGCGACGACGCTCAGGCTCGTCTCGCGCGCGGTCGATCCGTTCACGGTGTTGCCTGCAGAGATCCCCGCCACGGCAATCTCGGTCGCCGCGATCCCTGTCGAAGCGAGCGCTCGTAGCGCGGGGGTTCCTGCGCTCGTCGGGCAGGGCCAGAGCGTCGGCGGCGCGGCGCGCGGACCCGCGTTCGAGCTCTTCGATCGGCGCGCGAACACCCAGTGGAACGCCAGTGAACTTGATTTCGTGGTCGCACGTGTGATCCCGGCCACGGTCCCCGTCGAGCGCGTGGTCTTCACGCTCCCCGCGGCGCCCGCGGGCCTCCCGCGCGCGCTCTCGATCGTGCTCGGACCGCAGCGGTACGACGTGACGATCGGCCCGGGGCTCGCGACGGCGGGCGGTCGCGTCGCGGTTCCGATCGTGCCCGCGAGGCCCTCGGGGTGCGTGGCGGTGATCGTTCGAACGTCGTCCACCGCAGCGCAGACCGCGATCGCCGAAGTGTCCGTGGCGACCGCGCTCGATCGCGACGCCGATCCGCTCGGGACGCTCGCGCGCCAGCTCGATGGCGACGGCGCGGACGGCGCTGCGCAAGCGCTCTCTGCCGTGGGAGCGCCTGCGATTGCAGCGATCGCCGCGGCGCTTCCCTCGCTGCGAACGTCGGGCGCGCGTCGCGCGGTGCGCGTGCTCTCGTCGCTCCGAACGCCCGCCTCTGCCGATGCGCTCGTCGTCGCGCTCGGCCGCGAGGACACCGCGGAGGTCGCGCGCGAAGCGATCGTTCGCATGGGAGACTCTGCGCTCGAAGCGCTCTCTCGCCTCGTCGTCACCGACGCGCGCGCGGCCGACGCGCTGCTCGTCGTGCGCGCTCCACGATCGGCGCGCGCCGCCGCGATGATCCCAGCGCTCGGCGCGGACCGCGTCGTGTGGCGCAACGCACGAGGGCCCTTGGTCTCGCTCCTTCGCGACGCGACGGACGAAGAGCAGCGCGCGTGGCTCGCGGCGTTGCCCCAGAGCCCCGCGCGCGCGCGGTTGCGGGGACTCGCGGCGCTCTTCGAAGCGACGCGCACCGCGGAGGTTCGCGCGGAGGTGTCCGCCGCGTCGCTCGCGACGACGGTCGATGGATTCGCCGAGCGCTTTCTTCAAATTGGCTCTCTCGCAGCGAGCGCCGACGGCCGCCGCGCGCTCGATCAGCTCGTCGCCGAGGGACGCGACGCGGACCTGCGTCACGAGGCCGTTCGCGCGCTCGCCGCGGCAGCGCGTCGCGGAGAAGTCGCGGTCGTTCGCGCGTCGTTGACGAGGGCGACCGGCGATCGAACGCCGCGTGTGCGCGCCGAAGCGCTCGCGGGCCTCGCGGCCGATCACGAGGGGAGGGTCGTCGTCGCGCGCGTGCTCGGCGCAGATGCGTGGCCTTCGGTTCGCGCGTCGGCGATCGAGGCGCTCACGGGGCAGGCGGACAGCGTCGATGCGCTCTACCGCGCGCTCGACGACATGAGCGTGCTCGTGGTGCGCGCGACGCTCACGGCGCTCGAGCGAACGCAGGCGCCCGGCGTCGCAGCGAGGCTCGTCGCGTTTGCCGCGGATCCTCGGCGCAATCCGACGCTGCGCATCGACGCGCTCGGGACCGTGGGCGTGCGCTGTGATCGAAGCGTCGCGCCCGAGCTCGAGCGCCTGGTGCTCTCGCAGATCGACCCCGCGCTGCCCGAGGGCGAACAAGCCGTGGGCCACGCTGCGCTCGCCGCGCTCGCGAAGGTCGACATCCAACGCGCGCGCGCGCTGCTCGAGCGCATGGACGCAAACGCCACCGCGCGAACCGCGCTCGAAGCCGCGGGCCGCGGCGCGTGTCGATAGGGTGGCGTTGCGTCTGCTGCCGCGGGCTACCCGATGCAGAACGCTTCGCCGTCGGCGACGTTGTTGTCGAGCCGGCACTCGCCCAGGGTCTGATCGGGGTTGACGACGGCCTCGAAGACCCCGCGCGCTGGAATCGGGGCCACACATTCAACTGGTGTGCAAATTCCCGGTGCGATCGGCTCGTTCGTGCGGAGGCGGCACAGCTCGCGACCGTCGCCGCGGAGGCGGAAGATCACCTCGATGTTGCGGTCGAGCAGCACGCGACCGCGGTTGCACACGTCCGCGCGAAGTCGGGTCGTCCCCGACATTTCGCAGACCGCCGAGAGCCTCGCGGCGGTCACGTCCGCGCCTGGAACTCGGGACGGATCGCGCGACTCGTTTTGCATGAAGTTGTTGAGCCCCGCGGTCGCCCAGTTGCGACGAACGGCGCTCGTCATCGGGATGCGGCCCTCGTCGGTGACGTTGGTGATCGCGTAGGCGTGCTGGTTCCAGATCGGGCGCGTGGGAACCCATCGATCGCGCGCGTCGCGGTAGACGCGGATGCCGGTCTGGCAGCTCGCGCCGCGATGGATCGTGCGACACACGCGCTGCGCTCCAGGAACGCCCATCGGCGGCGTCGTGCACGCGGCGTTGTCCCCGCACTGGTCGTTGCGCTCGCAGCGGCAGTAGCCCTCGACGCACTCACCGCCCGCGCAGTCGCCGGTGCGATCGCAGCGAATGGCCGTGAAAATCGGGTCGAAATCGGGGCAGTACGTGTCCGTTCGGCACGGGCCGCTCGAGGGCGAGACGATCTCGGCAGAGCCGTCACCGTCGACGTCCGCGACGATGTCGTTTTCGGTCCACGTCGACGAGAAGCGCGGCTGCGAGAACACCACGCCGCCCGTGCGCCCGTCGTACACGCGCGAGAAGCACTCGTCCGAGTAGACGACCTCGGCGCGACCGTCGCCGTTGAAGTCGAAGACGCTCGACCCGGTGCGCGCGCTCGACTCGTCTTGCGAGCGCATGGCCCACAAGATCCTCGGCGTCGCGCCCGCGAACGAGAACACCGTGTAGTGCGACGCGAACGCAGAGCCGACGTCGGGCTGACCGTCGCCGTCGAAGTCCGCGATCGTCGGAGGGCCGCCGACCTGCGCGCGAGGCATCATGGTGGAGGGGTTGATCGTTCCCGGTGGTGGGGAGATCTCGCGGACGATCGCGCCGGCGATGGTTTGCAAGCGCACGAACGTTCCGCCGCCGGTGAGCGTGACGACGGCGACCTCGGGGCGACCGGGCGCGTCGCCCGCGGTGCCTGCAAAATTGCCGAAATCTGCAACACCGACGTAGCCACCCGAGGGCGTTCCGGGTCCGGCCCAGTAGCTCTCGAGGACGAACGCGCGCGTCGCGCGATCCCAGCGGTAGGTGCCTCCCGCGGTGACCAGCTCGGGCTCGTCGTCGAGGTCGACGTCGGCGATCACGGGCATCGCGCTCGTCGTGATGTAGTTGATCCATCCGGGGATCCTCGAGATGGCCTGCCCCGTCGAGTCGTACACGACCCCTTCGAAGATGATCTCGCTGCGACCATCGTTGTCGAGGTCGTGAAGGGCGATCGATCCCCACGTGCACTGATCGCTCGTGTGGGTGTCCGCGCCGCCGCCGATCGCCCGCGAGCGCCACACGCGCTGCAGCGTGCGCATCCCAGGGACGACACGAAACGCAGCGAGGCCGCCGTCCGTGAGGGCCGCGATGATTTCTGGTGTCCCGTCGTTGTCGATGTCGCCCACGGCGGGCGTCACGGGGGAGTTGAGCCGGTCTTCGAGCGCGAACGCGCCGCCCTGCTCGCGACACGTCGCCCCGTCGATCACGCGCAGGACGCCGACGCCGTTGCAGCGGCGGCCCGTCGAGCGCTCGGTGTACCCGCCGTCCGCGATGAAGATGATCGACGGACGTGGGGGAGAATCCACGTCGTAGCGAATTCCGAGGTTGGCCACGATGGGCGTGTGGAGCACGTTGCGAAACGTCGGCGCCGGGTCGGTCTCGGGCTCGCTCGGACCGCTCCACGAGCACTGGAGCGACGGTCGCAACGGCCCTGGCGAGATCGTTCGCGTGCACATCGTGTCGAACTCGCCGCGCGCCCACGGGACGCATCGACCGCCCACGCAGCGCGAGTCGTTGGCGCACGCGCCGCCGTCGCCGCAGGGGCCGCGATCCATCGTCGCTCCGTCGCCGCCGTCGCCCGCGTCGCCCGAGGCAACATCGATCGTTGCAACGTCGGACACTGTCGAGTCCATCGAGCTGTCTCCGCCTCCGCTGTCGCCGGTTCGTGCGTCGACGGGCACGGGCATCTCGGACGAACACGCGGCGAGCGAACACGCCGCAAACGCGAAGGTGAGGCAACGAGCGAGGGATTTCACGAGGCCGATCGTACGAGATCTACGTCGCGGCGGTCTCGCTCTTCGCAGCGGTCGTGTCGTTGTCACGCGTCGGTTTTGCGAACACCGCGCGCTGTCCTCCGAGGGCCCACAAGAGGGCGGTGCGGGCCCAGCGCGTTCCGATCGCCACGGGGACGACCGAGAGAATCGCGATCTGCAGCCACACGCCGTCGTTGCTGACGATGGCGCTCAGCGTCATCGCGCCCATCCCGTTGACGCGCGCGATCGGCTCGACGAGCAGCGAGAGCCCGAGGATCACCAGCGCGTTGAGCGCTGCGGGCGCGAGGAGCGACGCGACGCCCACGCGCGCTCCGTGTCGAACGAGCTGCGCGGGGCGCGGCGTCTTGCTCTGCTCGACCCACGATTCGGCCTCCGAGCGCACGGCGTTGAGGACGATCCGCGCTTGCGCGCGCCGCAAGAACAACGCTGCGGGCGCGGTCACGAGCGCGATGCCCGCGAGGATCGACGGCCACTCGCTGAGCACGCTTCGGACGAGCGCGACGGGCCCCGTTCGATCGGCGAGCAACGAGCAAAGCGCGAAGAATCCCACAGAAAACGCGATCAATCCGGGGACGAGCGCCGCCGCGAGGTCGACGAGCTTTGTTTTCGTGGGTCGCTCGCGCATCTTCGCTCCGCCGCCGAACGCCACCACGAGGGCCGTCGCGACGAGGCCGCCCAACCCTGCGACTGCCGTGCTGCGCGGCAATCGATTGCGCGCTTCGACGAGGACGCTGCGCCCCGACGCGCGGGCGGGCCCTGCGCGGCCATCGATCGTTCGCAACAGCCAACGCCCGTAGCGCGACTCGGCGACGTGCCCGATCGAGCGTCGGGTGCTGCCGATGCGCGTGAAGTCCAAGCGATGAACGAACCACCACGCGCGCCACCCTTCGACGACGGCGCGGGTCTGTTGCGCGGTCGCTCCCTGCGGAACGAGCCGCGAACGCCCAGTCATTTCGCTGGCGAGCGCGCACAACCTACGGGCGGACTCCGTGTCGAGCTCCGCGTCGAGCGCCTCGAAGAGCGCCGGGAGCGCGAGCGTCCCGAGCCGCGCGAGCTGGACGTGCGCGTTGGGGCTGTCGCTCGCGACGATGCGCTGAATGTGCCGTCGCGCGTAGGCGTCGCGCAGGTCGATCTCGTACATCACACGAAAGTTGTCCCACCAGGGCCGCGCGCGAGCGGGGTCCGAGGGAGCGACTTCGCCGCCCGTGAGGCTCGGCGACAAGCGCGAGAGCACTTCGAACGCCTCGCGCTGCACCGCGGGTGATTGTGCGTCGAGCGACTCGAGGATCGTCGGGACGATCACCGCCCCGCGCTCGAGCAGCCGCGCGCGGGCAGCGTCTTTGCGCTGTGAATTTCCTAGCAGCGCGAGGTCTCGCTGGGTGATCAGCGTCGCGTCTTCGACCGTGCGAACGAAGAGCCTCGGCGTCTGGCGCAAGAGCGACTCGTCAGCGGACATTCCGAACGCGCGGCCCGGCGCGAGCGTCCCGTACCAATCGTGGACGCCGGCGTTGTCGAGGATGACGAATGCGATGACGCTCACGAGCAAGAGCGACAACAGCGTGCGCAACGCTTCGACGAAGAGCCAACGGATCATCGGGGGGACGTCAGAGGAGCGCCGGAGAGTACGCGCCGAGCGCCGCTCTCGTCACCGACGTTTGCGACGGCTCGGCGATTCAGGGCGAAGAAACGCGCGAGGCGGAATCGCGTCGGAAACGCGTGACGCGATCGCGAGTGGGACACGTGTGGCGCGATCCCGAGGGAAACACGCGTGACGCGATAGGGTGGGAAACACGCGTCACGCAATCGCGTGGGAAACACGATTCGCGCGGTCCCCGTTGGCGTAGCCAACGGGCTAGGCCGCCTCGAAGACGAGGCGGAGATGTCCGGCGAAGCCGGACCAGCGTGCGAGCGGCGGAGCGATCGAGACGACGAGCGAGCGCTCGGACGCAACGTCGTGCATACCGACGACACGATCTCCGCGGACGAATACGCATACGTCCTCGATCTCGTCGCCAACGCGCGACTCTCCGGTGGCGTTTTGTGCCACATCTCCGCCTCGTCTTCGAGGCGGCCGATCCCGTTGGCTACGCCAACGGGGACCGCGTGAATCGTGTTTCCCACGCGATCGCGCCACGCGTGTCCCACCCGCGATTGCGTGACGCGCGTTTCACGACGCGATTTCGCCTCTCGCGTTTCACTCGCGATCGCGTGACGCGTGCTTCCCCACGCGATCGCCGCGATCGCTCCTCGGCGTCCGGGCGCCTTGGCCCGTGACGCCCCGCCGATTACGGCGCCCATGCGCATGCACTCGTTGCATGCGCCCTCGTTGCATGCGCTCGCTGCCGACGCTTTGCTCGATATGCGCTCGTTGCACGCGCCCAGCCCCTTCTTCGCAGCACACGCGCTGGGAGCAGCTATCTTCGCGCGGTCATGTCGCGCGTCGAAGCTACTGCTGCGGTGTACGTCCACGTTCCGTGGTGCTTGCAGCGCTGTCCGTATTGCGACTTCGCGACCGAGGCGATCAACCCCAGGAATATTCCTCACGAACCGTACGCGGACGCGGTGATCTCGGAGCTCGAGATCCGCGCGCGCGAGGCCATGCTCGGCCCCATCGACACGGTCTTCTTCGGCGGCGGAACCCCGAGCCTCTGGGACGTCGCGTCGCTCGGGCGCGTGCTCGCTGCGATCGTCCGAACGTTCGGCGGAACTCCCCGCGAAGTCACGGTCGAGTGCAACCCGACGTCCCTCGACGAAGCGCGCGCAGCGGAGCTCGAAGCCGTGGGCGTCACCAGGATCTCGCTCGGCGTTCAATCGTTGCGCGCGAAGCACCTTCGGTACTTGGGGCGATTGCACGACAGCGAACAAGCCGAGCGAGCGCTGCGGGCCGCGGCTTCACGAAAGAACCTCCGCGTCACCGCGGATCTCATGTTCGGAATGCCCGATCAAACCGCGGACGAGCTCGTCGAGGACATGACTCGCTTGGTCGACCTCGGCGCCAAACACCTCTCGGCCTACGCGCTGACGATCGAGCCCGCCACGCGCTTCGGCGAGCTCGCGCGAAAGGGAAAGCTCCCCAAGCTCCCCGACGACGCGGTCGCTTCGCTCTTCGAGGCCGCCGACGTCCGCGCGGCACAGCTCGGCCTCGAGCACTACGAAGTTTCAAACTACGCGGGCGAGGGCCAGCGGGGCCTCCACAACGAGCATTATTGGCGGGGAGATGATTATGTGGGCCTCGGCGCGGGCGCCGTCGGCTGCACCACGCGCGACGGCAACGTGATTCGCTACAAGAACGTCTACGATGTCCCGAGCTACATCGACGCAGGGGCGCGAAGAGAGCGGCCGCGCGAAGAGCCCGAGGAGCTCACGACCGAAGACCGGGTGCGCGAAGGGCTGATGCTCGGGCTTCGCACGATCGAAGGGGTCTCGCTGCGCGAGCTCGAAGCGCGCATCGGCGTCGACCCGCGCCGCGGCCGCGAGCGCGCGATCGAGAAGGCCGTGCGTCGCGGGTGGCTCGTGGACGACGGCGATCGACTGGTGATTCCCAAGGAGCGGTGGCTCGTCGCGGATGACATCGTGTCGTCGATTTTTTGAGCGACGAACGGAGGCCGAGCGGGAGGCACACGAATTCAATGGATGCTGGATTGGATGAAGCGATCACGTCGTCGCATCGATCCATCCGACGCGCTCGAAGGGAACTTCGTCGGGGGCGTCGCCTTCCTCGAGCCAGGTTTCGCCGATGCGCTCGACGCGGCCGCGAAAGAGTTCGAGGGCCTTCGGATGCGCAACGCGCGTCCACACACAAGAGTGCTGTGCGGACGCTCCTTCGTATTCCGAGAAGCTGAAGTCGAACAACAACAGTTGATCGGGTGTGGAGTCTGCGCAGAACGATGAAGCGACGATGGCGATCTCTCCAGGCGACACCGGGATCGCGCCGGTGACCGCGACGAGACCGCCGGGCGGCAAGAGGTCGAAGCCGAAGGAGACGAAGCCCTCGATCACGCTCTGCGAATCGATGGCTGATTTGGTGACGGTTCCTGTGTACGGATCGACGTACGCGAGCGGGCTCTTGTCCACCGAGCAGAGAAGCAAGTCGCGCCCGCCGACGGTCGTCCAGAGAAACGGGAAGCTGTGAAAGCCGCGCTCGATCTCGACGACGATCGAGCGATCCGCGGTGCGGCGAACGCATCCCTGCAAGCGTCTGCGCCCGAAGAGCAACGGCCGTAGCTCGAGTTCGAATTTTCCGGAGGGTGATTGGTTCATCGGTCCGTTCATCGCGAGTCTTGCGAAGCAACGCGGCCAACGAGGGTTCCGAAGGCGCGAACGGGTGTGGTGGACTCAGCAGCACCGCTGGGCGTCGACTGAAACAAGTCGTTGCGCCCCCAACAGTACACTCGACCATGTGTCAGCGCACAGGCGTGAGTCGGGCTGCAGGCGATACGCTCGATCGCAGCGAGGTCGGAGGTCGGCGCGAGCAACGCGTCCGAACACGCATCGACACGACCGACGTTCGGTTCGCGACGCAACGGATGCTCGCACGTGTGGCGTGTTGTGCCCTGCCGCGCCAGCCATTCGGGATCGGACGACCGCGTGTGCTCGCAGTACTCGATCGACTCTCGATACCTCGACCGCCCGAGCGGCTCGGACGCTGTGTCCGGAAGGCCCCGACACTCGCAGACCGCTCCCGTGCAACAGCACGTGGCGTACCGCGCCGTACAGAGGCGACCTCGCGAGTCGAACGCAACGCGTTGCGGTTCAGGTACACCCCGAATCGCACCAGTCACGCTGCCGATCGAAGTCTCGTCCGTGCTGAGCTGCTCCTCAACGTTGCGTCCCCAGCAGTAGATCTCGCCCGACACGAGCTGCGCGCACGAGTGGTTGTGTCCGACGTCGACATTGCTCGCAGGCCCCGGCAGCGACACGAGCGTCGGACGAGCGACAGCGGCATTAGAGCTCCCAGTGCGAGACATCGAACTCTCACCCCAACACCATACGTCATCGCGTACGTCGATTGCGCACACATGTCGATTGCTCGCCGCGATTCGCCGGCCAGGTACCTCGAGTCGGACGCGCGAGGAGCGTATCGATTCGTCGTTTGTGTAGTGCGCGTCGAGGTCGATGCACTCGACCGATCCACCGAGGAGCAACGCACATACGCTCGCTCGCGACGCGACGAGTTGAGTGCTCGACGCAGAAAGTGTGGCTCGGCGCCGTTCGAGCGTACGCAGTTGATCTGGGTCCGATCGAAATCGTACGCACGTGATCGAATCGCCCGCGACCGAGCAATATTGCTCGCGCGACAGCGCCCACGCGGACGCTGGTTGTCCCAACAACGGAGATGCATCGAGCATCGTCTCGTCATCGGGACGCGCCAGCGAGTGACAGCGAAGCAGCGCGTTCGACACGGGAACGCACGCGTGGTGCCGCATCAGCCACGTTCCAGCAAGCCGACCGGGTACTTCCACGCTCGGCGCGCGAAATCGGTGACAGCGCAGGCGTCCTTCGCTGCTCGAACACCAATCGAAGCTGTCGGGTACGATGTGAACGTCGGCTCGTGCCGGTTGGTCCTCGCGATTGGCGGGGACAAGCGTTCGATCGCCAAACGAGATTGCAAAGCCACCCGATCCAACAACGTCGCGAACCGCTCCAAGGACGGGCCAAGGGTACGAGCGCAGTCGATCCGCGCCGACCGCTCCGCCGCGCGTCGAGTCCGACCGTAGTTCCGGCGTAGGTGGCGCTCCCCAACACCGAATGTTGCGCGACCGGTCAACGGCGCAGCCCCCGAGCGCGTAGAGGTGGACTTCGCTGGTGTTCGCAAGTGGTTCGACCGCGGCAGCCCGTCGCTCGCCGCTCGCCTGGATGCAGTGCGATCGCGGATGGCATCCAACGAACGTCACAACGAATACAGACACGAGTCGGTATCGAAGGGAAATCGCCATGGCTCTCGTCGCTGTCAGCGAGGACGTACTGGGCCACCCGTCGCAGGCTGCGCTGGCCGCGGCGCGGGTCGCGATTCGTGTGGCGGTTCGTCGACAGACGCCTCGACCGCATCCGACATCGCGCGATCCGCCAGCGTTTCGCCGACCGGATCGCGCGCACAACCGTGTCCCGCCACGAACGCGAGCGCGCACGTGAGCCCCAACGACCATCGATTCGACATCGCCTGTCCCCGTTTGGGTTGTCGAGCCGCGATCGCAACGTGAACGCGGCTCTACGCTTCAGTTGTTACAAGGAAGTGGAACGCACACTGGAAAATCATCGAGGCCGCGCAGGCCCGGTACGCACACCGAGCCCGAACCGCAGCCTTGACCTACGTCACCGCGACAAGGAACTTGCGCGTCACGCCCCGCGGATGGCCTGCAAATCCGCGGAACGCGGTTGGTGCGGTAGTACTCCGCGAGGTCGGGCGACCAACGCTCCAACGACGTGCACTGGTACGGCTGCCCATCGACCGCGCACGGCGCGCCCTCGGGCATCTCGGGCGAACACAGGATCATCGTGATCGAGTCGGTCCGCACGATGTTGTTGCCGGTGAACATCGAGCAGTACGGCGAGCGAACGGTGTTCACTCCTCCGTCGCTCGTTGGAATCACGCCGCGCGTCGACGTCCCGCAGCTCATCGCGGCTGCGGCAACCACGACGATCGCGCCGCGCGCTCGTCGCGCGAGTGACTGCGACTTCGCGTGCCCACACCCTGCAGCACGATCCAACGGTGCTCGATGATTCATCCTGACCCGTCGTCAACACTGACACGCCGTACCGAACACGCGCACAGAAAACTCCGCGGACTGCGCGCCTTGTCTCCTGCCTTGGTTTCTAACGCTTCGTACTTCTACCAACGCTGCCGGGCCGCCCTGTCGTCGACCGCTCGACGCGCTCACCAAATCCCTCGACCCCTTCGCGCAGCGCCTCGATGGGCGCTCGCCCTGGTTGGACCCCTTTGTTCGGCCCCCTCGATCAGTTGAATTCAGGGGTCGACCCCCTCGCGCGACGACTCGATCGGTTGAATTCAGGGGTCGCCCCCTTTGTTCGAACGCCTCGAAGGTTTGAATTCAGGGGTCGCCCCCTTTGTTCGAACGCCTCGAAGCGTCCGTTGCGGGGGTCGACCCCCTCGAACTGGGGCGTCGACACGTCGATCCGAGGGACTCACTCCCTCGAACGGAGCGCTCGCGTCCTTCGAGCGAGGGCCTCACCCCTTCCAACGACGCGTCGACACGCTCCTCGGAGGGGGTGCGACCCTTTGGGGAACTCCTCGAGCCGTGCCCGCGACACGCGACGCCCTCGAGGCCAACGCTGTCTCTCGATGCTCGCGACGGTCACCACGCTCAGCGCGCGTGCCGTGCTCGACCCCAACCCCGCCACACCACCCCCGACCCTCGCGTCACAATCCCTGGAGAATCCCAGCATCCCTGGAGCCAACAGCCCTGTTGGCCAAATTCTCCGCCCTTTTTCCGCCTGAAGTGCCCGTGACCCCCTGGGGGTGTGCTCGGACCGAGTAAATCACCGGAGATTCTCGCGGACATTGCGAGGCCCGAGGCCCTCTGTCGCGAAGTGCATGCACCCCGTCGCGCGGTGATATGGACCACGATCGACATGGTCGCATCGCTTCCTCCCGTGGGAGATCCCAAGGTCCTCTACCTGCTCGATCTCTCGGGCTACGTGTACCGCGCGTATCACGGCCTGCGGCCGCTCTCGAACTCGAAGGGCGAGGTCACGCACGCGGTGATGGGCGTCGCGAACATGCTCATGCGGCTCGTGCGCGAGCAGCGGCCGAAGTACCTCGCAGTGGCGATGGACTCGGCGCGGGACGAGAGCTTTCGCAACGAGCTGTACAAGGACTACAAAGCGAATCGCCCGGAGCCTCCGGCGGACTTGATTCCGCAGGTGTACCGCTGCCGCGAAGTGGTCGAGGCGTGGGCGATTCCTGTGTTGCAGCGGGATGGCTTCGAGGCGGACGACTTGATCGCAGCGGGCGTTCGCGAGGCGAAGAAGCACGGGCTCGTGACGGTGATTTGTTCCGCCGACAAGGACCTGATGCAGCTCGTCGACGACGATGTGTTGCAGTGGGACGCGATGCGCAACGTCGTGTACGGCCGCAACGAAGTGAAAGAGAAGTGGGGCGTCGCGCCCGAGCGCGTCGCGGATCTCCTCGCGTTGATGGGGGACACGTCGGACAACGTTCCGGGCGTCGCGGGCGTCGGAGAGAAGACCGCCGCGAAGCTCGTGACCGAACACAAAGACCTCGAAGGCGTCCTCGCCGCCGCAGGCTCGATGAAGGGAAAGCTCAAAGAGAACCTTCAAAAAGAAGCCGAGCTCGCGCGCTTGTCCTACCGCCTCGTCAAGCTCGACGGCGCGCTCGTGACGGTCGAGCTCGACCTCGACAAGCTCGTCTACGGAGGCTGGGACGCCGATCGCATTCGCAAGCTCTACACGGACCTCGAGTTCGGACGATTGCTCGATCAGTTCGAGTCCGCCGAGCGCGAAGCGAAGCTCGCGCGCGGAGAGAGCCCCCTCACCACTGCGAAGCCCGCCGCGGGGGATGGTGACAAGGCTGCGACGGGTGCTGCCGCTGGCGCCCCAGGTCCCATTCGCGACGCATCGGGAAAGCGCTATCGCGCGATCCTCACGGTCAAGGAGCTCGACGAGGCCATCGCGCGCTGCCGCGAAGTGGGCTTCATCGGGCTCGACACCGAGACGACCTCCATCGAGCCCTCGCGCGCCGAGCTCGTCGGCGTGTCCCTCGCGTGGTCCGATGACGAGGCCGTGTACGTCCCGATCGGGCATCGGGTCATCGGAGATCCGCCGCAGATTCCCAGGGACGTCGTGATCGCGAAGCTCGGGGCGCTCTTGGCGGACAAGGCCGTCAAGAAATGTGGTCACCATATCAAGTACGATGACATCGTGCTGCGCCGCGCGGGGGCGCCGGTCGACGGGTACTCGTTCGACTCGATGATCGCGAGCTACCTGATCGACCCCGAGCGCCACTCGCACAAGCTCGACGAGGTCGCGCTCGGCGAGCTCGGGTACAAGATGATCTCGTACGACACGGTCACGAAGAAGACGCGCGGGAGCCAGCTCACGTTCGAGCAGGTCGACATCGCGAGCGCGACGCAGTACGCCGCGGAGGACGCGGACATCGCGCGGATGTTGTCGAACAAGCTCGGGCCGAGGCTCGACGAAAACGACCTCCGCGCGCTCATGGACGACGTGGAGATCCCGCTGTCGCTCGTGCTCGCGAAGATGGAGGAGCGGGGCGTGCTGGTGGACGTTCCCTTGCTCGAAAAGCTGGGAAGCGAAGTGCGGTCGCAGATGTCCGCGCTCGAGAAAGAGCTCATCAAGATCGCAGGCAAAGAGTTCAACGTGAACTCGCCGCGGCAGCTCGAGACGATCTTGTTCGACGAGCTGAAGCTCCGCGTGATCAAGCGCACGAAGACCTCGCGATCGACCGACGCCGAGGTGCTCGAAGAGCTCGCCGAAGAGCACCCGCTGCCCGCGAAGATCATCGAGCACCGACAGCTCGCGAAGCTCGAAGGGACATACCTCTCGGCGCTTCCGCTGCTGGTCAACCCTGCGACGGGCCGCATTCACACGAGCTACAACCAGGCCGTCGCGGCCACCGGGCGGCTGAGCTCGAACAACCCCAACCTCCAGAACATCCCCATTCGCACGGAGATCGGGCGGCGGATCCGCGAGGCGTTCATCGCGCCGCCGGGGTGGAAGCTCTTCGCCGCGGACTACTCGCAGATCGAGCTCCGTGTGCTCGCGCACTTGTCCAAGGACCCCATCCTCGTCGACGCATTTACCAAGGGCGAGGACGTTCACACGCGCACGGCGGTCGAGATCTTCAAGGTGCCCGCGAGCGAGATCACGCGCGAGCAGCGAACGCGCGCGAAGACCGTGAATTTCGCGGTGATCTACGGGCAGGGCGACAGCGCGCTCGCGAGGCAATTGGGCATCTCGCGCGACGAAGCGTCGCGGTTCATCGACGCGTACTTTCGAACGTTCAAGGGCCTCACGCAGTACCTCGACAAGATCGTCGAGCAGGCGCGCGCGGGCGAGGGCGTTCGCACGATCCTCGGGCGAAGGCGATTTCTTCCGACGATCTCCAGCGAGAACAAGGGCCTCCGCGCGCAAGCCGAGCGCATGGCGAAGAACACACCGATTCAAGGGACGTCCGCGGACATCATGAAGGTCGCGATGATCCGCATTCAAAAGGCGATGGAGGACAAGAAGCTCGCCGCGCGAATGATCCTCACGGTGCACGACGAGCTCGTGTTCGAAGCGCCCGAGCACGAGCTCGAAGAGCTCGAGCCGATGGTGAAGAGCTTGATGGAGACCGTCGTTCCGCTGGAGGTTCCGCTGGTGGTCGAGTGCGGCCGCGGTCGCACATGGGGCGAAGCGCACTGAGTCGAGGGGCTCAGGGGGGCGGCGAGTGCACCGGAGGAGTCGGGGTGCATGAATGGCGAGGGCACCGAGATTCATCTCGGTGCATGGACGCTGCTCCGCAGCGCGCGCAAGAGCGCGAGGAGGGGTGCGACGCTGGGCATCCTCGCGACCGGCTCTGCGGGCGCGCGCTGCGAACGCAGCGTTCATGCACCGAGATTGATCTCGGTGCCCAAGTGATTGATCTCGGTGCCCAAGTGATTGATCTCGGCGCCCCGGTGATTGATCTCGGTGCACTCGCCATTCACGCCCCGCGACTCCTTCCGCTGCGCGCTCAGCCCTTTCGCTCGAGCGCGGCGCGGAGCTCGTCTTCCGTGAGCGCGCCCTTCGCGACCAGCGCCTCGATGAGCGCGCCAACGACGCCCTCCCAACGCGCGGCGCGCGCTTCGGCGCTGAGGCCGCTCGTCGCTGCACGCAGCGCCGCGACGATGGACCTCGCGTCGGTCTTCGCTGCGCCCTCGGACTCGCGTCGAACCGCTTGCGCGACGGTCTTCGGCTCGTCGAACGCGTTGCCGTGGTCGGTCGTCGCCGAGCGCTTCGTCTTGGCGCGGTGATTCTTGGACGGAAGTTGAATCGTGGTGCCGTCGAGCAGCGTGAGCGAGATCATCTTCGGCTGCTTGGGCTTGCTCAGCTCTTGCGGCTTCTCTGCGACCGGCGCCTTGGGCGCTTCGACCGGCGCTGGCGGCGTCGGCGTTTGCTCGCTGCGCGCGCTCGCCGTCGGCTCGATCGCGCCGGTCGTCTTCGCGTCGGTCGTGGGCGGGCTCGTCGGCGCGGTCGAGCTCTCGGCGGCCTTGCGCGAGACCGTCGTCGGCTCGTCCGTTGGTAGGTCGCTCACCGTGTCGATCGCGGCGACGACGGGGCGCTCGATGGGATGATCCGGCGTGAGCGACGGGAGCGACGGCGATGCGCGGAGCGGCGCGACCGCGGGCGAAGGCATGGGCGTCGGTCGCGGCGGCGGCGGTGGAGGCGTCGCGCGCGCGGGCGAGGGCGTCCCTGCGATGGGCGTCGGGATCATCTTCGGCTGCGACGGCTTCTTCACGAGCGGCAGCGGAAACAGCGCGGACTGCGGCTCGTCCTCGAAATCGTCCTTCGGTCCGTACGCGCGGATGATCGCGTGCAGGATGTCCGACGGCGGCGCGATCATCGGACGAACGGGCATCTTCGTCTTGTCCGAGACGATGCGCAGGACGTCGTCTTGCGTCGGGTCGTCGACGGCGAGGTACAGCGTGTCGACGTCGCGTCGCTCGCGGCGGACGTACACGGGAATCACCGTGTATTTCTCGGCCATTTCGCGGTCGACGAGCGCGAGCAGCGCCGGCGAAAAATCGATGTGCGAGAGCGAGACCCACGGCACCGCGAGCTGCTGCGAGAGCACGCGCGCGAGCTGGCCCTCGGTGACGAACCCGAGCGCGACGATGAGCTGCCCGAGGCGCTTGCTTCCGCCGCCTTCGACGCGCTGCTCTTCGAGCGCCCGATCGAGCTGCGCTTGCGTGAGCAGACCTGCGTCTACCAGGAGTTCTCCAATGCGAACGCGCGGCGCCAAGTGGGGGTACCTCGAAGAAGCGGAGGGGGAAAGGGCAGGCTCGTGTGCGGTGTCTGCCTTGACCGAGTGTGCTCCGGCGGCGTAGTCACACTCGCGCTGGAATTTCTGAACCTCCCCTCACGCGATCGCCGATGCTGTCACGACTGGTTCGGGGCGGGTCGAGTTGATTTCTACCGCGCACATCTCGTTTGAACACCCGAGATGTTCAAACGAGGCGCGGAATTGCGTACGAGCAGATCGTGCCACAGCCCGACGACGACTCCGACCACCGATCGACGAAGGACGAATCTTCGGACCCGCCTCTAGGTTCGAAGCCCAAGAGCCCGTACGGTCGCGAACGGGTGGTGTTCGGATCGACCCTGATCGCTGTGATCGTGCTGTTTTCTCTGCCAGGAACGATCGAGGTCTACCGAAAGACCCTCGGCCAGCCGACGGCGACGACCCGCTTTCGCACGTGCGAAGACGGCGTTCGATCGCTGTATGCTGGATTTTCACGGAAATTGAGCGCCGTCGACCTCGACGGCGAGACGATTCGACCCCGGCGGCCCACGACGGACCCCGCTGGCGTCGCGGACCTTCGCGCGCTCGACGACGCGCTCACGACCCTCGAACCGCTCTGCCGCACCGAAGGACCCGAGGCGCTCGACGCGTTTCGTTCACTCGAGCGGTGGAGGCACCGGTCCGAAGGCAACGCGCGGCTCGTCGAGCAGCAGGTGACCCCGGACGCCGAGCGCGCATTGCGCTATCAATCCCCGCGTTCGCCGCGCCGCTGATCCCACTAAACACTTTTCTCCGAAACGGACGATGAAGCGCCCATGACCACAGCGCCCCCAAATTCAACGAGCCCAACGACGACGCCCCTGTCCTTCGACGCGCTCAAGCTCTCTCTCGCTGTCCGGCGCGCGGTGCAGGACGCTGGATACACGCGGCCCACGGACGTTCAGGCCGCTGTCTTCGGGCCGATCTCGACGGGCAAGGACACGATCGTCCAGAGCAAGACGGGCTCGGGCAAGACCGCTGCCTTCGCGCTCCCGCTCATCGACCGCGTCGTCGAACCCGCGCGCGGCGTGCAAGTGCTCGTGCTCTGCCCGACGCGCGAGCTCGCGCTCCAGGTCTCTGGCGAGTTCGCGCGGCTCGGTCGGCTCAAGGGAGTCGTCCCGTGCGCGATCTATGGCGGCGCCTCGCTCGAGAAGCAGGTCGACGAAATCCGCGCCGGCGCCCACGTGATCGTGGGGACGCCCGGTCGCGTCCTCGACCACTTGAAGCGCGGGACCTTCGACCCCTCCGAGCTGAAGACCGTCTGCCTCGACGAGGCCGACGAGATGCTCTCGATGGGCTTCGCCGAAGAGCTCAACGCGATCTTGGAGCGCCTGCCCAAGACGAGGCAGACGCTCTTGTTCAGCGCGACGATGCCCGAGGCGATCCGCCGGATGGCCAATCGCCACCAGAAGGACCCCGAGTCGATCCTGCTCTCGGCCGATCAGATCTCGCCGGACTCGATCGATCACTTCCTCTACTTCGTCGGCTCGCAAGACCGTGTCACCGCGCTCGCGCGCGTGCTCGAGCTCGAGTCGCCCGATCGCGCGATCATCTTCTGCAACACCCGCGACGAGACGCAGTCGGTCGCGACGGCGCTGCAACGGCGAGGATTTTCGCTGGACTATCTGTCGGGAGAGCTCGAGCAGAGCGCCCGCGAGCGCGTGCTCGCCGCGTTTCGCGAGCACAAGATCCAGCACCTCGTCGCGACCGACGTGGCCGCGCGCGGCATCGACGTCACGGACGTCACGCACGTCGTGAACTTCGGGTTTCCGTCGGAGGCCGAGACGTACGTCCACCGCACGGGCCGCACGGGCCGCGCAGGAAAGCGCGGCGTCGCCGTCTCGCTCTTCGGACCCGCCGACGTCGGCAGCGTCTACATGCTGCGATTGACCTACGGAATCCGCCCCATCGAGCGCGCGCTTCCGTCCGCGGCAGAAGAGCGCACCCGCCGCGAGCTCGAGCGGCTCGCCGCGCTTCGCGTAGAGTCGAACGTCACGCTCGATGACGACACCGCCGCGCTCGCGCGACGCATCGTCGCCCACGACGACGCAGAGCGCATGGTCGGGTACTTGGTGAAGAAGTTTCTGCACCAAGCGACGAGCGATGCGCTCGAGAAGAGCGCTCCCAAAGAAGAGCGCGTCGTCGCGGCGAAGGCGCCGTCGTCCGCTCCGACCGAGCCTCCGCCTTCGGAAGAACCCGCGGTCGAAGTCGCCAAGACTGTCGCCGCTGAAGAGCCCGCGCCCGCGCGTCGGCCGCGCTCTCGCAGCGCGCAAGAGAAGCCGCGTCGCATCGACGTGCACGGCGGCGCAGATCCGGGCCTCGAGCCCGAGACGTTCGAGTCGGACATGGGCGAGGTGCGCGTGGCCGTCGGTCGTCGCGACGGAGCGCGCGGCGGTGACCTCGCGCGATTGATCCGCGACAAGGCGGGCATCGCGCCGAAGGACATCGGGAGCATCAAGATCTACGACCGGTTCGCGATCGTCCCCGTGCGCGCAGAGAGCGTCGACGCGGTGATCGCTGCGCTCGAAGACGCGACGTTCAACGATCAGCCGCTCAGCCCCGAGCGGGGAAAGCTCAACGAGCCGTCGCTGGTTCCGCCGGCGTCGAGCGAAGAGGAGTGATCGCGCGCCGCTCGACGGGCATCCCGTTGGCGGGCCGAAGCGTCACGCTCGGATCGAGCTCGAGCTCGTAGTCACTGGGGGGATCGAGGTCCCACGCGCGGACGATCATGGGGAGCAGCACTTGCAGCTCCATGAGCGCGAACGCGATCCCGATGCACGTGCGCGGCCCGCCGCCAAACGGGATGTACGCGTGCTTGGGCCGCTCGCTCTGCGCGGACTTCTCGAAGCGCGACGGGTCGAAGCGCTCGGGGTCCGCGAAGTACTTCGGGTTGCGGTGCATCACGTACGGCGAGATCCCGACGATCGTCCCCTTGGGAATCGCGTAGCCGCCCACGACGTCGTCTTCGAGCGCGATCCGCTCGAACGCCCACGCCGGCGGATACAAACGCATCGCTTCTTCAGCGACCTGCAGCGTGTACGGCATCTTCGGGAGGTCTTGCATCGTGGGCGTCCGCCCCTCGAGGACGCTCTCGGCCTCCGCGCGCATCTTGTCGCGGACGTCTTTGTGCTTCGCGAGCAAATACAGCGTAAACGTGAGCGCGTTGGCCGTCGTCTCGTGGCCCGCGAGCACGAGCGTGAGCAGCTCGTTCTTCAGCTGCTCGTCGTTCATCGTCTCGCCGGTGTCCGCGTCCTTCGCCTCGAGCAACATCTGCAGCAAGTCGTTGGGAACGGTCTCTCCCCGCTCCATCGCCGCGCGTCGATCGACCACCACGCGCATCACCAACGTGTCGAGCGTGGCTTTCGCCTTCACGAACCGGCGGTTCGACGGCGTCGGCCACGACGGCGGGATCTTCACGATGCTCTCGACGTAGTCGTTGGCCCAGTGCAGCGCCACGTCGAGCGCCTCGCCAACCGCGCGCGCCTCGCCGTCGAGGTCCACGGACAACAGCGTCTTGCCGACGATGCGAAACGTGAGGCGCATCATCGCGCGGTGCAGGTCGATCGTTCGCTCGGACGAGCGGCTCCATTCGGCGAGCAAATCCTCTGTGCACGCGGTCATCTCGCGCACGAACCCCGCGAGCCGTTCGCGGTGAAACGCGGGCTGCGCGAGCCTCCGCTGCTTCTTCCAGAACTCGCCCTCGCTCGTGAGGAGCCCGTGGCCGAGCATGAGCTTGAGCCCGTCGTAGTTCGGCGACTTGTGATACGCGCGCGCGTTCTTCACGAGGACGTGCTGCGCGGCCTCGGCGTCGGCCACCACCACGTAGGGAATCCACGCGAACTTGTAGCGAACGATGCTCCCGTGGCTCGCGAAGCCTCCGAGCATCAGCGCCAGCGGGTCGTCCCACGCTTCGAGCAGCGAGCCCACGATGGGCTTGCCGCGAGGGCCGGGCGGTTGTGCGTTGGACGCGCGGGGATCAGCGACAGCAGTGGACAAGGCGGCGACCTCCAGACGGATACGAACATGAGGCAGTCCTCACGTTCTGGCAAGAACCCGAGGATGGCCTCATGTTTTTTCTTCGGGGCGACGGGTGCGATGAGTACTGTCGCTGTGGCCGTGAAGCGCGAGCAGCCCAAGGAGCAAGTCGAGCGGCGCGTTCCCACGCAGGAGCGGAGCCGCGCGCGCGTGGCGCGAATCGTCGACGCGGCGACGGAGGTGTTCGCCGAGGTGGGGTTCGACGCGGCGACGACCGAGGCGATCGCCGAGCGAGCGGGCACGTCGATCGGGAGCCTGTACCAGTTCTTTCCGAACAAGAAGGCGCTCTTCGAGGCGATCTGGCGGCGCTACCTCGACGATGTGCGCGAACTCTTCGAGCGCGTTCTCGCGGGCGCTGCGACGCGCGCGACCGTGGATTGGCGCGCGTTCATGGACGAGGTGATCGACGCGTTCTGGGAGTTCGACCGCGAGAACCTCGCGTTTCGCGCGGTGTTCGTGAACGTGCAGCGCTCGGGCGCGTTTCTGTCCGAGGGCGACGCGCTCAATCGCGCGATGGCCGAGCGCGTGGCGCCCGTGTTGGGCCTGCTCGCGCCGAACCTCCCTGCGTCGCGTCGCGGGTTGGTGGCGACGATGGTGGTCGAGACGCTCTCGGGGCTGCTCTTTCTCGCGCAGCGACGAGACGAGAAGACCGCGCGCGCGATCATCGACGAGACGAAGGTGTTGATCCGTCGCTACCTCGAGCCGTACGCGGATTGAGCTCCGTCGCTGGTGTCAGCGCGACATGGGCGCCGCCCCTACGTCGTGCTCACAACGGGACACATCTCGATTTCGCGCCTTGTGGATGCGAGGCGGAGCCCCCACCCGCGCTGCCGCGCGCCCCGCCCCCACGTAGTGAGGGCGGGGCTTTGCATTGAGGAAATGCAGGAATTGGACTCATCGTTTGATTGCGTGTGCCGTGACGTGCGCGGTCGCGCTCGTCGTCGAACCCTCACCGCAATCGAGCGACAAACGGCCCTTTGATGGCAGTGGCCCATACAATCAACCTACCGGTCCAATCGCAGCATTTCCTCAATGCAAAGCCCCGCCCTCACTACGTGGGGGCGGGGCGCGCGGCAGCGCGGGTGGGGGCCGCTCGCGGGGCCGCTCGATCGTCAGCGCACCGCTGCGAGATCGGTCCGCGCGGTGCGCGTGAACACCGGCGGCGAGCCGATGGGCGCAGGGACCATGCGCTCCATGGGGCCCGTGACCGTGAGCATCGGATCCCACACCGAGTGCCACGTTCCCGCGGGAAAATAGACCATCCGCGAGGTCTGCCCCTGCGTGACGACCGGCGCCACGAGCATCTCGTCGCCGATCATGAACTGATCGGTGATCGCGTACGTGCGCGCGTCCGACGGAAACGCGAGGCCCATCGCGCGAACGATCGGCATGCCCGTGCGGCGATGCTCGTCGCCGAGCATGCGAAACATCGGGCCGAGCAGCTGGTGAACGCGCGCGAAGCGCGAGAAGAACGCGAGCGTCTCGGCGTCGCGATCCCAGTTCCAGTTGCGATCGCGCTGGAGCCCCTCGTGCGTGCGCATGATGGGCGTGAAGGCGCCGAGCTCGATCCATCGTTGGTAGAGCTCTTTGCTGCTCGGGCCTCCGTAGAAGCCGCCGATGTCGTGCGTGACGAACCCGACGCCCGACATGCCCAGCGACACGAGCGCAGGAACGACCGTGGGAAGCCCGTCCCACTGGCTCCAGCTCGCCTCTTGATCACCGGCCCACACGACCTGCGTGTGCCTCGCGTCTTGCAGGTAGCCCGAGCGCGTGAACATCACCCAATCGCCGCTCGGATAGCGCTCTCGCAGCACGTCTCGCGCCGCGCGGTGCCAGTCGACGGGGTAGCGATTGTGGTAGCGCCTCGCGTCGCGGCCGTCGCTGAGCTGGCAATCGAGCGGGAGCCACTCGCCGTAGTCCTGCATCCATCCGGCTTGGCCCTGGTCGATCGCGCGCCGCGCGAAGCCTTGAAACCATGTGACGGCGCGCGGGTTGGTGAGGTCGACCATCGTCCCCGTTCCGTGGGGGAGCGCGAAGGTGCTCACGGTGGTGGTCCCGCGTTCGAGCGGCAGATAGCCCTCGCGCGCGCCTTCGGCCCACTGGTCTTCGTCCATCAACACGAACGGGTTGAAGTACCCGAGGAACTTCACGTTCTGCATCGCGAACTCCCGGATGAGCCCCGGCAGGTCTGCATACAGCGTGGTGTCCGTCGTCCAGTGGTAGCGAATGTCGACGTTGTTGAGCGGGAGGTTCTTTCGGCCCACCCAATCCTGCGCCCACATCACGGTCACTGGAACGTTGGCCGTCGTCGCCGTGCGCAAGAACCCACGAAGCGCCTCGGGACCGCCCTGAACTCCGAGCCACACGCCGTCGACGGCCCACGTGGGCGGCGCATCGGTGCGCCCCTGGTACTCGGTCCACGCGCGCATCACGTCGGGCACCGTGGGCCCTGTGTACAAGCGCAGGAGCAGCGGCTCGGTTTGCTCTGGCGCGAGCATGTACTCGTCGGGCGCCGCGCGGCAGAGGTCCACGATGGTTCGCGCGTCGGTCTCGACCATGAGCCCGCGCCCGCGCGGATCGATGAAGAACGGGAGCGGGTAGTACGTCGTCTCCGGGCTTCCCGACAGGATCGACGGCCGCGCGGGATCGCGCCCGAGTCCCTGCTCGCTCACGAAGAGCGAAAACCGTCGCCCTCGATGATCGACGTAGTTGAACTGCTCGCCGAAGCCCATGAAGTGCGCCTCGGGGTCGCATCGAAAGCGAAGCGCGGTGCCCTTGGCGCCCATCGCGCCGCTGATCGAAGCGCGGATCTCGACGACGTCCATCGACGCGCGCGAGAAGCGAAGCTCCGACGTGATCCCGCGATCGCTCGTGCGCAACACGAGCGCTGTGCCGTCGACCGTCGACGTCGCGTTGGCCGCGGGGCGGTCTTCGCTCTCGCCGCCGCGACGGAAGTTCCAATTGCCGAAGGCCGTGTCGATGCGCTCGTTCCACCGTTGCGCGGCGACGGGGCCGAAGGTCGACGCGAGCAGCACGCGTCCGCCGACCGCGAGCTCGAAGCCGCCGTGCGTGCGCGCGCGAAGCTCGAGGTCGCCCGCGGACACGGGCGGAAGCGGCATGCTCGGCGGCGGAGTCACCACGTCTGGAGCGTCCGTCGCGCTGTCGACGCCCGCCTCGCTCGCGCCCTCGTCGATCGCGTCCATCGCCGCGTCGCTCGACGACACGTCGCTCGCGTCCTGCGGCGGCGTCGGTGAAGGACAACCTGCGATCAGCGGCGCGATGGCCGCGAAGAGAAATCGTCGCTTCATGGGGAGAGGTGCTCCTGAACCGCCATTCATTCGGGGCTCGATTCACTCGTGGCGGTTCGAGTCGATCAGGGGTTGAGCTCGGGAAGGTTGTCTCGGTCCATGCTCACACACATCGTCGCCCGACACGTGAGCGGAAACACGCACCGCACAGGATCTCCCGCGTGCAGCGCGCACCGTCGCTCGAGCGTCATGTCGAGCTGCAAGATCTTACTCGGCCGCAGCGAAACACGCGCGAGCTGGTTGATCGTCGCGACGCCGACCGAGTCTTGGAACCGCAGCGTCACGATCACCAGCAGCGGGCGGGTGTCCTCGGGGCGCGCGGCGACCACGCCGAAGCTCAGCGGCCAAAGAGGTCCTGGCAGCGCGACGCTGTGCGAAACAATCGGATCGATCGAGCCCTCGCGAACGACCGTGGCCTCGACGCTGCGCAGCGCGTTCATCGGGAGATCCGTTCGCAACACGACGACGAGCTGCGTGACGAGCGGCGCGCACGAGCCGAGCGCCGCGCTCGAGAGCGCGAGCACGACCGTTGCGAGCCCTCGCGATGCGCTCACGGCGCGGCCCTCTCGAGGGTGTTTCCGAGCCAGCCGGGGTTGGTGCCAGGGGACGGCTGATAGACCCGCGGCGCGGTCGACACCGCGGCCACCGTGCCTGCCACGACGACCGCCGCGAACACGACTCCGCCCGCGGCCAACCCGATCGCGAGCGGCGAAATCCCTCCGTCTCGCTGCATCGAAACGACGAGGCGCGTCGAGCCCGCTGAGGCGATGGTGACCTGTCGACGGACCTCGCGATAGCCCGGGGCGCGGACGATCACCGTGTGCGCTCCCGCGGTGGTCGGAGCGTCGACGGTGCCGCGGCCGAGCTGATGGTCGTCGAGCACCACCGTCGCGTTCGCGACGTCGGGCTCGACTTGAATTCGTGGTCCCGGATGGACGGGCTCGAGCTGCACGACGAGCGGTGCGCTTCGGCCGCGGGCGAGGGTGAGCGACCGCGTCTCGGTGCGATACCCGTCGAGCGAAATTGAAAACGTGTGCGTTCCCGGGTCCGCGAGCGCGCGCCCCCGCGTCGAGAGCGTTTCTCCCGCGTCCATCACGACGCGCGCGGCCCTCGGAGCGACGTCGAGCTCGATCGTCGCGAGCTGGCGCTGAAGCCTGTCGACCTCCGTCGCCACCGCCGCGAGCTCGCGCTGCGAAGTGCCCTCCGAAGGCTGGCGCACGAAGCGATCGAGCGTCGCGACGGCCTCTCGAATGCGCCCCGCGCCCCGCAGCGCCAGCCCGAGGTTGTAGAGAACCACCGGCGAGGGGCGCATCTCGTACGAGCGTTCGAAGGCGCGGATCGCGTCGTCGAAGCGTCCGGCGTCGAGCGCCGCGAGCCCCCGCTGAAACCACTCTCTCGGCGATGCCGGCGCGGCGGCGACTTGCGCTCGAGCCTCTTGCGACCAGACTCTCGGGGCCTCGGTGAGCAGCGCGAGCGCCGACGCGGCGGCGACCCATGCGGCGCCGCGGCGAAGGTTGGGACCAACCAGACGTTGGCCGATGCGCGGCGCTTCGATCATCAAGCAGTCAACCCAAGAGTCTCGCGCTGGCAAGCGCGAACGGTCAACGAGAGATCAACGCAGGATGGCAGGACACAAGCGAGAGCCACCGCCGGCGGCCGAGCCGCACGGCCGGTCGACGCCCGCCAGCGAGAGCGCAGGCAAGCCAAGCGGCGCGAGCCAGCGATTTCGCGAGTACCTCGGCGTGCTCGCGTACTCGAGGCGCGGGCTCGAGCTCGTGTGGAAGGCCAACGCGAAGCTCGCCTTCGCGCTCGGGATCTCCACGGTGATCGCGGGGCTCGTTCCGGGCGCGATCGCGTGGGTCGGAAAGCACCTGATCGACGCGGTGATGCTCGCCGCCCGCGGCGACGCCATCGCCAGCGCGCGCGCAGAGCGCTGGGTGCTCGTCGAGCTCGGGCTCGTCTTGTTGCTCGCGGCGGTGCAGCGGTCGCTCGCGCTCGAACGCGCGCTCTTGCGCCAGCAGCTCGGCCAACAAATCAACGTCGTGATCCTCGAGAAGGCGCTCGGGCTGTCGCTGAGCCAATTCGAGGACAGCGAGGTCTACGACAAAATGACGCGCGCGCGTCGCGAGGCGTCCGTGCGTCCACTCTCGCTCGTGTCGCAGACGTTCGAGCTCTTGCAGCACACGCTCACGCTGGTCGGCCTCGCGGCGCTGCTCGTTGGGTTCTCGTTTTGGCTCTTGCCCGTGATCGTCGTGGCGTCGATCCCGGTGTTCATCGCGGAGGTGGGCTTCTCGACGGAGGCGTGGCGGCTTTCGCGCTGGCGCACGCCCGAGGCGCGCGAGCAGCTCTATCTCGAGACCGTGATCGCCCGCGAAGATCACGCGAAAGAAGTGAAGCTCTTCGACCTCGGGCCTCGCTTGCTCGAGCGGTACCGGTCGATCTTCGCGAAGACCTACCCCGCTGAGCGCTCGCTCACGATCCGGCGAGCGCTGTGGGGCTTCGCGCTCGGGCTGCTCGGGACCGCGGCGTTCTACGGGACGTACTTGTGGCTCGTGCGCGCGGCGATCGCGGCGGCGATCACGATCGGCGCGATGACGATGTACGCGATCGCGTTCAAGCAGGCGCAGTCTGCGCTCTCGAGCGCGCTCTCGTCGATCGGCGCGATGGTCGAGGACAACCTGTACCTCTCGAACCTCTACGAGTTTCTCGACACCAAGACCGAGCCCGAGGCGCGCGGCGCGATCGAGGGTCCCGACCACGGCGACGGCGTCCGCTTCGAAGACGTGACGTTCACCTACCCGGGCTCGAGTGCGCCCGCGCTCGCGGCGGTCAACCTCCACATTCGGCCGGGCTCGAAGCTCGCGATCGTCGGCGAAAACGGCTCGGGAAAAACCACGCTCATCAAGCTCTTGTGCGGCTTGTACGAGCCGACGTCGGGCCGCGTGACGCTCGACGGACTGGACCTTCGGCAGTGGGACGCCGCGGCGCTGCGACGGCGCGTCGGCGTGATCTTTCAGGACTTCGTCCGCTATCAGCTCACGGTCGGCGAGAACATCGGCGCCGGCGACGATCGCGCGTACGACGACCGCGATCGGTGGGAGCGCGCGGCGGACAAAGGACTCGCGAAGCCCGTGATCGATCGCTTGCCCGACAAGTACGAGACGCGGCTCGGAAAGTGGTTCAAAGGCGGCCGCGAGCTCTCGCTCGGTCAGTGGCAGAAGGTCGCGCTCGCGCGGTCGTTTATGCGCGACGAGGCGGACGTGCTCGTGCTCGACGAGCCGACGGCGTCGATGGACGCCGAGGCCGAAGTGCAGATCTTCGAGCGTTTTCGCGAGCGGACCGCGGACAAGATCGCGATCGTGATCTCGCATCGGTTCTCGACCGTGCGCATGGCCGACGAGATCGTCGTGCTCGATCAGGGCGCGATCACCGAACGCGGGACGCACGAGGCGCTCGTCGCGAAGGGCGGCCGGTACGCGACGCTGTTCGCGCTTCAAGCGCGCGGCTACCGCTGACCGTCGGGGTACCATCGACGCGATGAACGCTCTTCGCGCGGTGTCGACGACGGCGGTGTTCGTAGCTTCGATGCTCGCGGGCGCGAGCGCGATGGCTCAACCCGACGCGTCCGTGACGCGAGGCCCGTCGCCGGCGGCGCGCGTCGTCGAGCAGGTCGTCGACGTCGAGCTCGGCGGAGAGTCGTCCTGCGTTCGAACGAGCGCGGGCCGCGTGTTCTGTTGGGGCCGCGGCCTGGGAATCTCGTCGAGCAGCCACCGTATCTCCGGCGCGGACCCGATCGGCGCGCCATCGCCTGAGCTCGTCAGCGATGTGTCCAACGCTCGCGCGATCGCGGTGGGCAACTTTCACCTCTGCGCCATCGACGGCGCGGGCGTTTTGAATTGTGGTGGTGATAATCGACACGGGCAGCTCGGCTCTGGTTCGGCGCAGGAGCACTCGTACCGGCGCGTCTCGCTGCCGGGCTCGGCGCGCGCGGTCGCCGTCGGCGCCGCTCACTCGTGCGCGATCGTCGAAGGCCGCGGCGTATTCTGCTGGGGAATGAACGCGCACGGCGAGGTCGACGGACGACCGGGCGTCGAGGCGCGGAGCCCCGTCGCCGTGCGCGACACCGCGGACGTCGTCGAGCTTGCGCTCGGGGCGTACTTCTCGTGCGCGCGACGCGCGAACGGAACCGTCCTTTGTTGGGGAGAGAACGAGGCCGAGCAGCTCGGACGCTCGGGCACGTCGCACGCGGTCGCGCCGATCGTCGGGTTGACCAACGTTCGGTCGCTGCACGCGGGGTACAGCCACGCGTGCGCCGTCATGGCAGACCGAACCGCGCGGTGCTGGGGCCTCAACGCGTGGGGCGCGCTCGGGGCGGTCGCGGCGCGTTCGATCGCCGAGCCGCGCGCGATGGACGCGATGCCCCCCGTCCGATCGCTCGCGCTCGGGTACGGGTTTACCTGCGCGCTCACCGACGAAGCGCCCGCGCGCGTCCAGTGCGTGGGTCACGCGGATCACGGCAAATGTGGCCGCGATCCGACGCACGCGAGCAACCCGCAGCCCACCACGATCGCGCTCTCGGACGAGCCGACGGCGCTCGACGCGTCGGGCGATCACGCGTGCGCGCTGCTCCGCAACGGAACCGTCGAATGCTGGGGCAACGGAGCCCACGGCGAGCTCGGCGACGGGCGCGTGCGTCGGGGCGAAACACTCTCGCAGGTAGTGGGGCTCACGAACGCGACGCGCATCGCGGCGTACGGCGGCAACACCTGCGCGGTCTCTGGCGATTCGCTCTACTGTTGGGGAAGCGGACAGCGAGGGATCTTCAGCGTTCGCGCAGACGGAACGGCCCCGCGCCCCGTCGCCTTCAGCGCGCGCGTCCGGGGCGGAGTCTTCTCTCTCGGCGGCGCGCACGCCTGTGTGTGCCCGCCGCGCGCTCCGTGCTCGTGCGCGGGCGAGGGGCTCCTGCGCGACGCGGGGGGCTACGTGCTCGGAGCGATCACCGGTCCGATGTGGGGCCTCGGCGCCGCGTGGCGGAGCGCGACGGTCGTCTCGGTCGCGTCGCTGTGGGACGTCACGTGCGCCGCGCGCGTGGCCGGGGGACGTCCGTTGCTCGCGTGCTTCGGGCGCGACGAGGCCAACTTGATTCCAGGCACACGATTGCCGACCGAGCGCAACGTCGCGCGCGAAGTGCCTCTGCCGCAGCGCGGGCGAGTCCAACTCTTCGCGGGACCGCGGCACCTTTGCTCGCTCGACGGGCGCGGCACGCTCGTGTGCTTCGGCTCGAACGCCCAAGAGCAGCTCCGCGATGCGCCGACGACGGTCTCCGCGGTGACCGAGGTCTTTCGCAGAGTTCGCGCGCCGCGAAGCGCGCGTCGTCCCGGGCCGCTCGTCGCGCTGGGCGACGGACGAACGTGCGCCATCTTCGACGGCGTGCTTCGCTGCCGAGGCACGGGCGGCGGGAGCGCTGGCGTGTGGGCCGAGGCCGATGTCGGCGGCGACGCCGAGGCGATCTACGGCGGACTCGGCGGATTTTGTGTGCGTATTATCAATGGTCGCTACTCGTGCTGGGGCGACGGCCGCGCCCAGCACTTTGGCCCAGGGCTTCCGTTGGCGAATGTCGCCTTTGGCGGGTGGGTGCAGCCGCACGACGCGCCGGCGTTCGTGGGCGCCGTCGAGCTCGCGATCGGCTCGGAGCACACGTGCGGGCGCTGGCCCGACGGCTCGGTCCGCTGCATCGGGTCGAACGAGCTCTCGCAGCTCGGCGACGGCACCACGTCGTGGAGCGCGCGGCCCGTTCGCGCGACGCTCGAGCTCTGACCGATCGCCGCGCTCAGCGGCAGTACGGCTGACCCATGAAGGGGTTGGGGCGACACGTGCTGCGACCGATCCAGCGACCGAGCACTTCTGCGTAGTTCGTCGGGTGTCCTGGCGCCCAGATTCCGCGTTGGTTCGCGCGGGCCTCGGCTTCGGCGTAGAGCAGCGACAAGTGCGCAGGGGCGGGCGCGCAGCCGAACTGCGTGTAGTACGCGCTCAGCCCCTCGCGGACGACGCGCGTTTGGACCAGCTCGCCGTCGGCGAACACGAGCGCGAGCGTCCTTCCGTACGTGTCGAGGTTGGGCATCCCGTTGGACCCGCGCTGCGGCGCGATCTGCAGTCGCGCCGAGCGCAGCATCGCGGTGACGATCGGAACCGTCGCGAGCCCGAACGCCGTCGTCTCGGCGCCGTGCGTCTCTTCGGCGTTGATGTACATGAACCGAACGACCGTCTCGGTTCCGCCCACGAGAAAGTGCGCCGTGTCTCCGTCGACCGTGCGGACGAAGTCGACGTTCACCGCTGGCAAGAACCCCGTGAGCGCCGTCGTCGGCGCGATCGTCTGGGGCGCCGGACAACCCGACGCAACGAACGGCCGCTCGGACACGACGTCCGCGAGCTGCCCCGTGTCGCTCGAAGCGTCGTCGCCCGCGGCGTCGATCGACGCGCTGTCGAGCACGCCGGTGTCCGTGACGCCTGCATCCTCGGTCGACTGCGGACCACACGCGGAGAGCGCGCCGAGCACCAGCGCGATCGAGAAGCGAAGCCGTTGTGTCATGCGAATGAAGCTCCGAGGGTCGCGCTCATCGAGGCCTCGATTCAAGCGCTCGCTCGACGATCGCGCGGAGAAAAATCTCCTCGTCGGTAGTGCGTCCGACGCGAGCCGGTGCTACAAGCTGCGCGTCGCCCACTGGAGGAGTGGCCGAGTGGTCGAAGGCAGCGGTTTTGAAAACCGCCGAACTCGAAAGGGTTCCAGGGGTTCGAATCCCTTCTCCTCCGCTATTTCGCGCGGCGTCTGCGCGCTCGTTCACTCGATCGTCGAGCCGGTCACCATGGGGTTGCCCGGCGCGGCGAGCATGAAGATCCCTCGGAGGCCCATGGTCTCGAAGCCCATGCTCGGGTTTCGACGAAGGACCGAGTCGCGGATCACGAGGTTGCCCGTGCGGTTGTTGCTCACGAAGAAGATCGCTCCGCCGCCTTCGTTCGCGACGTTGTCCGTGATCTCCGTGCCGCAGAGCGTGAGCGTAAACGTGTTTCCATCGTTGTAGATCGCGCCGCCCGAGCCGCCGCCAGGAGTGCCCGAGCGCATCGGATTGGCGCCGCGCCCGATCGCGCGGTTGAAGCGAAACAAGCTGTTGATCACGGTGTACGAGACGCCGATCGAGCTCAGGCCGCCGCCGTTGGAGCAGACGTTTCCCAGGCCCATCGCGCCGCCGAACGTGCTGTTCACGACGTAGACGGGCTGGTTCATGTACTGGCTGAGCACGCGCACCGCCGCGCCGCCGACGTCGGGCCCGGTGTCGTCGCAGCGGTTGTTGAAGAACCGCGAGTTGACGATCTTGAACCGACCGCCGCGCACGAAGATCGCGCCGCCGCCGCCGCCTTCCATGGTCTCGCCGATCGAGTTGCCGTCGACGAACGTGAGGTTCTGCACGGTCAATCGCGGGTGATCCTGGTTTTGGCACATGGGCGTGGTCCACATCTGCGCCATGTCACACGTATTCATGTACAGGATCCGCACGCGACCGCCGCCCGAGAGCGTCACGCGGTTGCCTCCGTCGATCACGATGCGCGGGCCCGTGTTGTTGACGATCTTGGCCGTGCGCGTGAGCGTGATCGTGTGCGGGTTGGGCCCGCAGTTGAAGGTGATCACACCGCCGCGCGCGACGGCGTTGACGAACGCGTCCGACGTGCACGACGCGGGCGTTCCGTCGCCGACGACCGTGCGCGGGTTCGAGACGTCTTCGAGCATCCCCTCCGCAGGGACCGCGCACCGCCCGCTCGGGTTTCCCGTCGGGACGCCGCCGTCCCCCGGCGGAACCACCGTCGCGTCGGGCAAGGACACGCCGCTGTCCGTGGGGCTCGTCGATCCATCGGGCACCGTCACGCCGGTGTCGCTCGGAGAGCTCACGCCGCTGTCGGTCGGCGTCGAGACGCCCGTGTCGCTCGGCGCGCGCGAATCCGTGGGCATCGACGCGTCCGATGGAGGGTTGCCGATGCTGCAAGACAGCGTTGCGCTCAGCGCAACAAGCGAAGCGATCGTGACAATGCGCGTAGTCATGGTGCCCGAGAGCGTACCGCACTCGCCCGCTCGCGGTCCGCGACGCGCTCGCTACGCGGGCAGCCGCACGCGCGCGTTGGCCACCTTGGGGGTGTCCTCGAAGCGCACATCGAGCTGCGTGGCCGCGAGCTCCGCAGGTGTGCGACCGAGGGCCTCTGCGATCTCTTCGAGCGAGACCTTCGCGCTCGGGGCGGACTCGCGGACGAAGCTCTCGTCGAGCCCGCGCCGCGGCTGGGCGAAATGCCAAGTTCCCACAGAGAGCACGTCGCGCGGGTCGAACTTCGCGCACCCCGCGCAGCCTCGTCGCGCGTGCAGCGCGGCGAGCAGGGCAGGGCCGAACTCCGTCCCCGGCTCGGGCCAGAGGATCGCGCGCTTGTCGACGAACCGAACCCACGCGCGCGCCGGCCCCACGACGTCCGGCGCCGCGAGCGCAGCGATCAGCTCGCGAACGGGCGCCGCGAACGCGCGCGGCGGATACGCCATCACGCGCTCGTTGTGACCGTGCGCCAAGCGCTCGATGCACTGCGCCACCGAGCCGCCCTCGTCGGGATACGCGCCGAGCCTCGGGAGAAGCCCAGGAATGCGCGACGCGACCCCGCCCTCTCGCGCGACGAAGCGCGCGACAGACAGATCGCGATCGCACGCGAAGCCCACCGCCACGGGGTAGGGAAGCTGCGGCCACGCGTAGGGAGCGTCGTCGGGGCAGGACGGAAGGTGATCGAAATCAGCGGCAGACCGCGTCCCGTGCACGCGCGCCGAGCCCACGCGCTCGCGGCCGCCGACGCGAAACGTCTCGACCCGCGCGCCGCGAATGACGACATCGAGGTCGCCGCCGAAGCGAAAGGTCCAACGGACGGACGGGGCAGAGACCGCGAGGGCCAGGGCGAGGGTGCTCGACGGATGTTGATCGAGCCAAACCACCACAGAAAGTGGAAGGTCTCCCTCGATGTCTCTCAGCCGCTCGGAGGTAGACATAGCGCGCGCTCGACGGTGGTTCGATAGCATGAAGTCCTCGCCCGGTACGCGACGCAGTTCGCATTTCGTTCGAGACCGTTCGCCGCGGATCGCGTTGACACTGATTGCGCGCGGAGACTACGGTTCGCCGCGCTGCGAGCGAGTCGCTTGCGGTTCGGCACTGAGGAAGCTTGCGACATGCGCCTATACGCAGCGAAGATCCCTGTCATCGCGGCGGACATCGTCCGCACACTGACGTTGGACAAAGACATCGAAGTGGGGGACGGACCCGAAGTCGAGGACGACCTCGCCTCGGTGCTCCGCGAGTACCTTCGGGTCGAGCGCGAGATCACGGAGCGCGGCAAGGATCGCGCAGAGCGAATCGGCGCGGGCGCGACGGAAGCGCAGAAGTTCAAGCGACAGCTCGCGGACGAGCGCAACTTCGGCCTCGGCGCCGAGGGCATCTCGTGGATGCTCGATCAGCTCGTGCAGATGCTCTTGCGGTCGAACAACGTCGACGAAGTGTTCGCCGAGGACGCGGTCCTTCGCCGCAAGATGCGCGCGATCCTCGAGCGTCACATGGGCGTCGACGACGAGATGGACAAAGAGGTTCGCTCGCGCCTCAAGCACCTCTCCGAGGGCACGCAAAACTGGGACGTCGAGTACGCGCGCGTGATGGAGCAGGTCAAGCGTCGCAAGAATGTCGACTGACCCTCGCGCAACGGAGCCATCACTGTGCGAACTCTCGTAACCGGCGGAGCCGGATTCATCGGTGGCCACCTCGTCGACGCGCTGCTCGCGCGCGGCGCGAAGGTCAAAGTGCTCGACAACTTCTCGACCGGACGTCGCGAGAACATCGAGCACAACCTCTCGCGCATCGAGCTCATCGAGGGCGACGTGCGCGACGTCGAGTGCTGCGCGCGCGCGACGCGCGACGTGGACGTGGTCTTTCACCAAGCCGCGCTCCCGAGCGTCGCTCGGTCGGTCGAAGCGCCGATCCCCACGAACGACGTCAATGCGGGCGGGACGGTCAACCTCCTCGACGCCGCGCGCCGCGCGGGCGTCACGCGCTTCGTGTTCGCCGCGAGCTCGTCGGCGTACGGCGAGACCGAGGTGCTCCCGAAGGTCGAGACGATGGCGCCGCAGCCGCTGTCGCCGTACGCGGTGAGCAAATTGGCAGGTGAGCAGTACCTCCAAGTGTTCGCGCGGCTCTACGGGATGAAGACGTGCGCGCTCCGGTACTTCAACGTGTTCGGCCCGCGCCAAGACCCGCGCAGCGACTATGCGGCGGTCGTTCCGAAGTTTTGCACCGCTATTTTGAGTGGAAAAAGCCCGGTCATCTTCGGCGACGGAGGCCAGACTCGGGACTTCACGTTCATCGACAACGTCGTCGAAGCCAACCTCCTCGCCGCCACTAAAGAAGTGTCTGGGCAGGTCGTGAACATCGCCTGCGGCGAGCGCATTTCGCTCCTCGACCTCGCGAGAATCATCAATGAGCTCGCGGGGAAGAACATCGCTCCGTCACACGGCCCCGCGCGCGCCGGTGACATTCGTCACTCGCTCGCAGACATTTCTGCCGCACGGTCGCTGCTCGGGTTCGCTCCGATCGTTTCGGTCAGGGACGGACTCGCGAAGACACTCGAGTTCTATCGTGCGCATGTGAGTTGACCAACCCCCCCCATTTCGTCGCACAATCATGGGGTGTTGCGCAGCATGACCGGGTTCGGGGTGGGGACAGCCCCCCTCGGCTCGGGGCGCGTGACGATCGAGGCGCGCGCCGTCAACGCGCGCTTCGTCGACGTGCGTGTGCGAATGCCCAAGGACATCGCAGAGCACTCGGCGTTCCTCGATCACACCGCGCGCGGCCGCTTCGTGCGCGGCCGACTCGACCTCACCGTGCGGCTCGACGAGTGCGCGGCGCCGACCATGACGCTCGACAAGCGACGCGCGTCGGACGCCCTGCGCGCGCTCACCGAGCTTCGAGACGACCTCGGCGTCACGGGTGACGTCCCGTTGTCGTTGCTCGCCACGGTCCCCGATCTGTTCGTGCTCGCGCCTCCCGCGGACGCAAACGCGCTTCGCGCTGCGCTCGCCACGGCGCTCAGCGCCGCGCTCGACGCGATGGAGAGCATGCGCCGCATCGAAGGCGAAGCGCTCGAGACCGACCTGTGCGATCGGCTCGAGCGCGTGCTGCAGCTCGCGACCGAAGTTCGCTCGGTGACCGCCGAGCGACCCGAGCGCGTGCGAAAGCGCGCGCGTGACCGCATCGAGAGGCTGCTGGCCACCGTCGACATCGCGATCGATCCGGGGCGCCTCGAGCAAGAGCTCTTGTTCATCGCCGAGCACATCGACGTGAGCGAAGAGCTCACGCGCCTCGCGCTGCACTGCGGCCAGTTCGCCGCGCTGTGCACCGAGCGCGAGTGCGTCGGACGCAAGCTCGACTTCTTGCTGCAAGAGATGGCGCGCGAGGTCAACACCCTCGGCTCGAAGTCGAACGACGCCGACGTCGCGCTCTGCGTGGTCGAGCTCAAGTCCGAAATCGAGCGCATGCGCGAGCAAGTGCAGAACGTCGAGTAGCCCTGCGCTGCGCGCGCGACCGACGATGGAATCGTTGTACCGTCACCCGTCTCCTGTGAACCCCGCGGATGCACTGGTCGCGCTGGCGCTCGTCGGCCCCTCCGGAAGCGGCAAGAGCACGCTCTGCCGACACCTGCTCGAGACGACAGCGCTCGCGCAAAAGCCCATCGAGCTGTCGCGCTCGTTCACGACCCGCGCGCCGCGCGGCGCTGAGCGCGACGGCGTCGAGTACCACTTCGTGTCGAAAGAGCGCTTTCGCGCGATGATCGACGCGGGCGGCTTTCTCGAGTGGGCGGAGGTCCACGGAAACTACTACGGCACGCCCGCCGCGGTGATCGACGACGCGCGAGCGCGCGGCGCGTGCGGCGTGCTCTTCGACATCGACTACCAAGGCGCGAGGCAGATTCGCGCGCGCGTCCCGACGCTGGTGTCCGTGATGATTGTTCCGCCGTCGTGGCAGGTGCTCGAAGCGCGACTCCGCGGGCGAAACACCGACTCGGACGAGGTCATCGAGCGACGCATGGCCAACGCGCGCGCCGAGCTCGCGCACTACGCGATGTTCGACTACCTCTTGCTCAACGACGACCTCGACGGCGCTCGCCGCGAGATCGAGGCCATCTTCGTCGCCGAACGCGCGCGTCGCGCGCGCCGCGCGGGGCTCGCCGAAGCGCTGCTCCGCGAGCGACGCTGACCGTCACTCGGGGCCGCGCGCGCGCTGGCGACGACGCTCTGCGTCCGCGCCGGGCGCCATCGCGCGGAGGGCTTCGGGCTCGTCGAGCAGCGCGAGCTCATCGAGCTCGTCCGCGCCCGCGGCGATCGAGGCGAGAAATCGCCGACCCGCGTCGTCCGCCGAGAGCAGACCCACCGAGCGCCCCGGGATGGACACCGCCACGTTTCGAACGCGCAACCCCACGAGCGCGGCGAGCACCTGCGCGTTGGCCACGTCGAACGCGTGATCGTCGAAGCGCTCGCGCGGCCCGACGCCCACGAGCAGCAGCCGTTCGAACGGCAACCTCGGACCCGCGGGACAGAGCACGGACTCGCCGAGCGAGCCCTGGACGCGACCGCTCTCGATGAGCCGCGAGAGGCGACCGCAGAGGCGCCAGTCGCACAGGCCCGCGGCGGCCCGCAGCGGTCGCTCGTCCTCGAAGAACGACAGCACCGCGAGCTCGCTCCTCAACGAGTCGATCGCGCGTAGGGACAGAGGAACGTACCGAAGGTCCACCGCACAGCCCGCCGCTCAGCGCAGACGGCCCTTCATGCGCGCGAGCTTGTCGAGCGTCCCGTTGACGAACGCCGCAGACTCGGCCGAGCCGAATCGCTTTGCGAGATCCACGGCTTCGTCGATCGCGACCTCCGCGGGGACGTCCGTCGCGAACGCGATCTCGCACGCGGCGATGCGCAGGATGTTTCGATCGACGCGCGCCATGCGGTCGAGCCGCCAGTTGCTGTTGGCGCCCTGGATGCTCGCGTCGATCTCGTCGAGCTGACTCGTGACCGCGCGAACGAGCGCGTCGCCGTAGGGCCTTCCGTCGATGGGCCCTTCGAGGTGCGCCCAGTACGCGCCGAGCGCGCGCTCGACGAGCTCGCTCTCGCGCACGCCCTGGACGTCGAGCCCATAGAGCACGTGCAACGCGCACTCGCGCGCGTGCCTGCGCGGCCCGTCGTCCTCGCGCTTTCGCTTGGTTTCGCCGCGGCTGGTCATCGGCCCTTGCGGATCGCGCGAAGGACGTTGGCCGTCTCGATCGCGCTCGCTGCCGCCTCCCAGCCCTTGTTGCCCATCTTGGTGCCCGCGCGCTCGATCGCTTGCTCGAGCGTGTCCGTCGTGATCACGCCGAGCGCGACAGGGACGGTGCTCTCGGCCATCGCGGCGGCGAGACCCTTGGTCGCTTCGCCGGCCACGAAATCAAAATGCGCGGTGCTGCCTCGGATGACGGCGCCGACCGCGACGATCGCGTCCCACTCGCCGCTCTTCACGAGGGCGCGCACGGTGATCGGGAGCTCCCACGAGCCCGGGACGCGGACGACCGTGGCTCCGTCGCCGCCGTGGCGCTTGACGCAGTCGATCGCGCCCTCGACGAGCTGCTCGACGATGAAGCTATTGAAGCGGCTTGCGACGATCGCGACGCGCATTCCCTGCGCGGACAAGTCGCCTTCGATCGAACGCACCTCGAACACCTTTTCGGCCATGGCGGCGCTCATATACCAGCGGCGCGCCGATGGGTACACGCCTCGCGCGAACGTTTTCGCGCTGCGCGAACTAAACCACGCCCCAATTGAACGTCGTTGAAACGGGACGAGCGTCGGCGTGGTTTCAATCAAGTCAAACCGCCGCGAATCTCGCGAGAAAATTACGACGCTCGAATGAGCGGCGGTTTAGAGGGCGCCGCGCCCGAAGCGCCCCGTCTCGCCGCCGAGCTGCACTTGTTCGATCACTTCGATCCCGTACGCGGACAGCCCCACGAGCTTGCGGGGGTTGTTGGTCGCGAGGCGGATGCGTCGGAGCCCGAGGTCGAGCAGCACCTGCGCGCCGAGGCCGAACTCGCGCTGTCGCGGTTGCCCATCGGACCCGACGTCGCGCGGGGGCTTCGATCCCTCGCCGCGCAAGAACCGCAGCTCGTGCGCGAGGTCGATCCTCGGCGGCGGAACGTACACAACCACGCCCCGTCCCTCGGACTCCATCCGGTGCATCGCCTCGAACAAGTGCGTCCCTCCGCCGATGAACTCGCGGTTGCCTCCGCCGTGCGGCGGCGCGAAGAGATCCGCGAACATCGCGCCCGGGTGCATGCGAACGAGCACGGGCTGCTCGCCGCTGAGGTCGCCGACGGTGAGCGAGAGAAACTGCCGACCCTCGACGGTCTCGTACACCGTGGCGGTCCACTCGCGCGAGAAGCCCGCGGGGCGCAGCGGCGCGCTCTCGATCTTCTTCACGAGCCGCTCGCGCTCGAGGCGCCACTGAATCAAGTCCTCGATCGAGAGGATGTGGAGGTTGTGCTTCTCGGCGAAGCGCTCGAGGTCGGGCAGGCGCGCCATCGTCCCGTCCTCGTTCATGATCTCGCAAATGACGGCCGCGGGGGCGCGCCCGGCGATCCGCGCGAGGTCCACGCTCCCCTCGGTGTGCCCCGTGCGTTGCAGCACGCCGCCGGCCTTCGCGCGCAGGGGAAACACGTGTCCTGGCGACACGAGGTCCTGCGGCTTGGCGTCGGGCGCGCAGGCCACTTTGATTGTGTGTGCGCGGTCTTGCGCGGAGATCCCCGTGGACACGCCCTCGCGCGCCTCGATGCTCACCGTGAACGCCGTCGTGCGCTGCGAGCGGTTCTCGTCGACCATCATGGGCAGCGCGAGCTTCTGCACCATCTCTTCGGTCATGGTGAGGCAGATGAGCCCGCGCGCGTGCATCGCCATGAAGTTCACGCTCTCGCCGGTCACGAGGTCCGCGCAGAGCACGAGGTCTCCCTCGTTTTCGCGGTCCTCGTCGTCGACGAGGATCACCATGCGACCGGCGCGGAGCTCGGTGATGGCCTTCTGAACACGATCGATGTAGCTGCCGGACAATCCCATGTCTCTCTTCTTTGCTGCGGAGGCTCTATGGGGCCTTCGTTCCCATGAATCCAGCGCGCGCGAGCAGCTCGCTCGTCACGCCGCCGCGAGGAGCGACCCCTTCGAGCGCGCGCGCGACGTAGCGCGCGAGCACGTCGGCCTCGAGGTTGACCGGTGAGCCCGCTCTCTTGTCGCCGAGCGTCGTGTGCCCCAAGGTGAACGGCACGAGCGTGACCTCGAAGCCCTCGGCGTCGACGACGTTGACCGTCAGGCTCACGCCGTCGATCGCGATCGAGCCCTTCTCAGCGATGAATTTCAGCACGGACGCTGGCGCGTCGAACTGCCAGCGCTCGGCCTCGCCGCCCGAGTCGATCCTCGCGCGAACGCGCCCGACCGCGTCGACGTGCCCCGCGACGATGTGCCCGCCGAGCCGATCGTCGACGCGCAGCGCGCGCTCGAGGTTCACGCGGTCGCCGCTCTGCTTTTGACCGAGCGTCGTGCGAGAGAGCGTCTCGGCGCTCGCGGCCGCGGTGAACCCGCGCGCCGTCGTCGTGACCACCGTGAGGCACACGCCGTCGCACGCGACGCTCTCGCCGAGCACGAGCGCTTCGTAGGGACACACGAATTCGAAGACGGCCTCGTGGCCCTTTCGCTCGACGCGCCCGACGCTACCGATCGCTGTGATGATCCCCGTGAACATTGCCTATCTCCGCGGTGATCTTGAGGTCTTGTCCGAGCTGCTCGAACCGCCAGGATCGAAGCTGCCTCGCTTCGTCCACCGAGCTTGCGCCCGTCCCCGCAAACGCGGGAAACGCGTCGCGTCCGCCGAAGATCTTCGGCGCGACGTACGCCACGAGTTTGTCGCCGAGGCCCGCGTCGAGCAGCGATCCGTGGACCGCCCCGCCGCCCTCGACCAGGAGCTCCGTGACGCCCTTGGCCGCGAGCGCTCGCAGGGCTGCGCGCAGTCCGATGCGCTCGTCTTCGAGCGGAACTTCGATCGTCTCGACGCCCATCGCGCGCAGCGCTCCGCGTCGCTCGTCGGGCGCCTCGGGCCCGTGAAGAACCCACACAGGCGCCTCGTTCGCCGTTCGCGCGAGCACGCTCGTCGTCGGCGTGCGCAGTCGACTGTCGAGAACGACCCTCGCAGGAAGCGACCCCACCACGGCAACCTCCCTCGGCGTCAGCATCGGATCATCGGTGAGCACCGTCCCCACGCCGACGAGCACCGCGTCCGCCCGCGCGCGGAGCACGTGCCCGTCGCGACGCGCCTCGGGCCCGGTGATCCACTTGCTCGCGCGTGTTCGCGTGGCGATTCGCCCGTCGATCGTCATCGCGACCTTCAGCACAACCAGCGGCGTCCCGCGCGTCACGCACACGCGCCACGACTCGATCAGCGCTTCGCACGCCTCGCGCTCGACGCCTTCGTCCACGCGGACGCCCGCGGCGCGCAGTCGATCCGCGCCGCGTCCCTCGACGTGGGGATTGGGATCGGACACGCCGAACACGACGCGCGTCACGCCCGCGTTGACGAGCGCGTCGGTGCACGGCGGCGTCCGTCCGTGGTGATTGCACGGCTCGAGCGTGACGTACGCCGTCGCGCCGCGCGCGCGGTCGCCCGCGTCTCGAATGGCCTCGACCTCCGCGTGAGCCATCCCTGCCGCTCGATGAAATCCGCGGCCCACGACCGCGCCGTCGCGCACGAGGACGCAGCCGACCCGCGGGTTGGGCGACGGTCGCGCCTGCGCGGCCAACGCGAGCGCCTCGCGCATCAGCGCCTCGTCGCTCACTTCTTGTCTCCCCGCGTCTTCAGCATCGCCGCGAGCTCGGCCATGAACTCATCCGCGTCCCGAAACGACCGATACACCGACGCGAAGCGCACGTACGCGACCTCGTCGACGGCCCTCAATCGCGCCATCACCTTCTCGCCGATGTCTGTGCTCGCGACTTCTTTGGCGCCCGACTCGCTGAGCTCGCGCTCGATCGACTCGGCGATCGCCTCGATCGTCGCCAGCGGAACGGGCCGCTTCTCGCACGCCTTCTTGATGCCGCCAACGAACTTTCCGTGATCGAAAGGCTCTCGCCGACCGTCGCGCTTCACGACCAGCGGAAGCGCTTCTTCGACCCGCTCGTACGTCGTGTAGCGGCGCTGACACTTCGCGCACTCCCTGCGACGTCGGGTCACTTCTCCCCCCTGCGAGAGGCGCGAGTCGATGACCTTGTTCTCCAGGTCGCCACAAAACGGGCACTTCATGAGCGGCGCGGACTCTAGTCTCTGCGCAGTCGCTTTTCCAAGGCCCGCGCGCGTCGTAGCATTCAACGTCTACCTTCTCGACGAAAGGTGAACGATGGCCTTCGGTGACCCGACCGACCCCAAGACAGCCCAACCTGCGTGGGGCCGAGGCATTCTCGGCGCGGGCGACCTCGAATCCCTCGCAGCAGAGATCAAACCCTCGTGGGAGATCGGGCTCGACGCCGCAGACTCCGGCCCTCCGCCCACGGACTACGTGCACAGCGAAGGCACCTTCACCGCCAACGCAAACTCTGGCGCGATCACTCCGTCGATCCTGTTCGGCGCCGCGGACCTCGCAGCGCTCGCGGGCCTCGGCGGCGGTGCTGCGCCCGCGACGGCCGCGGCTCCTGCACCCGCGCCCGCAGTGAGCGCTCCCGAAGCGCCGGTCGTCGCAGAAGCGCCAGTGTTTTCTGCGCCTGCGCAGCCAGCGCAACCGCCGCCGCAGCCCGCTGTGCAAGCGCGACCTCCGTCTCCGCCGCCGCGCCCCGCAGCGCCACCCGTCGCCGCGATGCCTCCCGTCACGGCGCGACCGCCATCGGTCGTCGTCGACGAAGACGAGCCGATCGTCCCGCAAAACAAGCCATCGAAGGGACTCTTCATCGGCGTCGGCGCCGTGCTCGTCGGACTGCTCGCGATCGGCGGAATGGTCGCGATGTCCGGCGGCTCATCGAGCTCGACGAACGCCATCAACAACGCCGCGACGAGCTCCGCGTCGACTCCCGCAGCGCAGCCCGCGCAGCCCGCGCAACCGACGCAACCGACGCAGTCAGCGCAGCCAACGCAGCCCACGCCCCCAACGGAGCCAACGCAGCAGGCCGAACCCGCGCAAGTCGCGCAGCCGCAACAGCCAGTCGCGCCGTCGCGACCCGCTGTGCAACCGCCGGCGCGCGCGACGAACGACACGCCATCCGCAGCGCCTGCTCGAAGGACGAACACCACGGCGCCCGCGTCGGTCGCGCAGACGACCGCGCCGGTTCGCCCTGCGAACAACGTCGCCACGACGACCACCGCGCGCACCAACACGACGGGGGCCGCGAGCGGCGCTTCGACGCGTCCGCGCGGAGCGGGCTTCGTGGCGAGCGACCCGTACGCGTCGGGAGGCTCTTCGGCGCCGACACCTCGTCCGCGCCCACGCGGCAATCGCGGGGCCGGCTTCGTCGCAGACAGCCCGTATTGACCGCGCCCACGACGCCCCGTTGGAAGAAGACACGCAGTGGGCGATCTCCTGGGAAATATCCCGAGAGACCCAGTCCGCGTGTCGCCAACGGAAGGCGTCGTGAAGTCACTAGACGCCCCGTTGGAAGAAGACACGCAGTGGGCGATCTCCTGGGAAATATCCCGAGAGACCCAGTCCGCGTGTCGCCGACGGAAGGCGTCGCTGGACTATGCGTCGCCTGCGCGGAGCGAGCGCATTCGTCGAACGAGCACGCGAATGACCGCCTCGGCGAGGGGACCATTTTCGCGGAGCACTTCGACGAAGTCCTCGCGCGCGATCTCGAGCACCGTCGCCTCGTCGATCACTTCGGCGTCGTCCGAGCGAACGCTCCCGTCGAGCACGCCGAGCTCGCCGAACGCCTCGCTTTCGCCGTACTCCGTCGCGATGCCCTTTGGCGTGGTGGTTCGCACGCGGCCGTCGATCACGAGATACAGCGCAGTGCCCGGGTCGCCGGCGCGGAAGAGCACCGTTCCCTTGTTGTGCCGCTCGACGCGCGCGCTGCGGGCGAGCCCCATGAGGTCTTCGGGCGCGACCTCGGAGAAGAGCTCGACGCGCTGAAGAAAGAGCACTTTTTCGAGCGTGGTGAACATGTCGTCCTCCGGGCTCATGCCCGTCTCGCCAGTCTCGAGCACGAACTCGACGTACGCGCGGACCGAGCGATCTTCGTCACCCGCGAGCGTCGCGACGCGCTCGCGCCAACCGTCGCGCTTGAACGTCACCTCGACGAGCGCTGCAAATTCTCGCACGGATGGATCTTCGTGCCCGATCGCCGCCGCGACGTGCGCGCCGCCGAGGTCGATCGCGCGAAACTGCGCGGCGTCGAGCGCGAGCACCTTCGCAAACGGATCCGGCATCGCGAAGAGCTCTGTCACGAACGAGGTCATCCCTGCCGGACGAGGGCCGCTCGGCTCGCGCACGGGCTCGTCTCGCATCGCGAGCCACTGATCGAGCTCGCGATTGAACCGCGGCGCGACAGGGCTCGGGAGCACGTCGTCGAGGATCTCGAGCGCGCGCGCGCGCCGCTGCGAATCGCGGCCGAAGAGCGCTTCTCGCGTGGGTTCGACGCGCCTCCCTCCGTCCGGCGAGAGCTCTGCGAGCCGCAAGACGCGCAGCAGCGCTTTGCGAAAGCGCTCGAGCATCCACCGGTCGAGCAGGATCATCCCGAGCCACGATCGCGCGCGACGATACGCGGCGGAGTTGCGCGCGAGCAGGTCGAGCTCGGCGGACATCTTTCGCTCGGCCTCGCGCGCGTCGATCGGCCGCAGCGAGAGCGCGCGGCGCATGCGCGACGCGGACGCGAGGATCTTCTGTCGCACGGCCTCGTCGGGCTCTTGCTCGATGTCGATTCGCGCGAGCAAAAGCTCGTACGCCGCGGGCGTCGCGATCTGCGCGAGCACGCGTGGGACGTTCATGCGCACATCGCGCGGGCACGATCGATCGCGCAGTCGATCCGCGAGCAGCGGAACCGCCGCCTCGCCCATCCGGACGATCGCGTCCATCGCCGCCGCGCGCGTCGCTGGCTCGTCCATCGATCGAATGACCTCGGGCGCGAGCGCCGTTCCGCTCGCCGCCGCCGCGCGCAGCGCAGCGCGACGCACCTCGACGTCTTCGTCCTCGAGCAGCGTTCGCACGACGCGCAGCGCCCCAGGAACGCCCTGCGTCCCCAACACCCTCGCCGCGCGTCGTCGATCGTCCACCTGCTTCGACTGCAGCCACTGCTCGAGCGTTCGACCCGCGATCAGAACTCCTTCGAGCGCTCCGTGCTGCAACAGCGCGACGATGGCCGCCTCTTCGACCGCCGAGCGCGGATCGGTCAGCCGAGCCTCGATCGCCGCGACGCAGCGCTCGCCGTGAAGAACGCCGTACGCGCTCACGGCGCTCGCCGCGACGTCCACGTCGGGATCGTCCATCGCGCGAAGCAACAGCGGCGCGAGCCCGTCCGCGCGCATCTCTGCGACCGCCCGCACCGTGGCGATGCGCACCGACGACTCGGGCCTCGCGATCCAGTGCGCGGCCTCGGCGATCGCAGTCTCGGGCGTCGTGGCCGCGAGCTGATCGATCGCGAAGCACGCAGCGCGCGGGGCGCCTTCGCGCGCGGTTCTCACGAGCGTCGCGCGCGAGGAGGCCTCGTCCATCGGCGGCTCCGACGCGAGCTCGGGCTTTCGGGCGAGCGATCGTTCGAGCGCGGCGACGTAGCGTCGGCGCACGACGCGCACCGCGACGAACCAGCAGCCGATGAGCGGCAAGACGAACCAGCTCTGCGTCGCGATCGCGCGCATCGTCGTCGGAGGCGCGAGCCACGCGAGCGCGAGGACGAGCACGCCCGCGATCGCGTACCCGATGGGCTTGACCGCGGCCTCGAGCGTCGCGCGCGCGCCGTCGCGCTCCTTTCCGTCGAGCGGAAAGTACAAGAGCTGCAGCGTCGCCTCGAACACGGTGAACTGCACGGCGTTGTCCGACAGCTTCACGATCGTCGCGCTGAACACGCTCGGCGCCGCGAGCATCACGAGGTTCGCCGCGCCGTAGGCGATCGGCAGCGCCAGCAATCCGCCGCCCACGCCGAAGCGCGACAAGAGCCGCCGCGTCACGAACAGCTGCAGCAGCATCGCGATCACGCCCACGGTCGCGTAGTAGCGCGCCATGAACAACGCGAGCTCGTCTCGGCTCGGGTGCGCGATGCGCGCCGCCGCTTTGAACTGAAAGTCGCCGACGTTGACCGCGACGAAGCCGACGAGCACGACGAGCGCCACCGAGCGCACGTACGGCGATCGAAGCTGGGCGAGCATCCCCTCGCTCGGCGTCGCGCGCGCGGCGGCCGTCGGCGCGGCCGAGGGCAACTTGAAATCACGCACCAGCCAAAGCACGAAGCCGACGATCGAGAGCGCCAACAGCGCGAGCACGAGCAGGAGGTTGTCCGTCCCCACGGCCGCGACGAACGATCCGGCCCCGAGGCCGCAGATCACGACGCCGAGGATGCGACCGACGCCGATGGTCCCGAACAGCCGCTTGGCCGAGCGCGGGTCGTGCAGGTCGTTGGCGACCGCCCAAAACTGCGCGATGAGGAGATTTCCTGCGATTTCTGAGGCGACGTAGAGCGTGGCGTAGAGCCACGGCGGATTGGCGAAGAGCGCTGCCCACGCCGCGGCGTAGAGCCCCGCGACGAGCACCGCGAAGCCCGCGACGAAGCGCGGCCGCGAGAACCTGGGCGCGATCCGCGCGTACAACACCGCGACCGCCGAGCTGACGAGCCCGTACGCGATGAACATCCACGGGAGCACCGCGCCGACGCGCGCCCCGTAGTGACTCAAGAAGAGCGCGTCGCGCACGGTGCGGCCGAGCACGAACACGCAGCTGCACACAAAGAGCATCCCCGCGAGCACCGCGGTGCGCGCTTGCTCTTCGGGCTCGACGCCGAAGAGGGCGCCGCTCTTCGGCGCGACGCTCGTCCGGTGACTCGCGCCATCGTGCGGCGCGGGGGCGATGCTCTGGCGCGGCGCGTCGGTTGGTGGCACCAGGCGCTCTGCCTCAGCGCGCGGCGACGACAGCGGTCACGACGACGAGCACGACGACGACCACGACGATCGCGGCGATCAGGCCAACCGGCGGCGATGGCTTCACGATCGGACCGCCGCCGTGCGGCTCGTTGTAGTCGTGCTGCGACGTGGGCGCGGGCGGCTGCGGCGCGGCGGGCGCGATCGGAGCCGCGCTCGCCATCACCGCGGACGGGGCCTTCGGCTTGTTGCGCGCCTCGGCGATCTTCGCGGCGACCTGCGCGTCGGACATGAGGGCCCAGTCCGCGCACAGTCCGCTCAACCCGAAGGCGTGACCGGCGGCGTTGGCGAGCTCTCCGCAGCTCTGAAAGCGCTTCTCGCGGTCCTTGGCGAGCGCGCGCGTGATCACGTCGTCGAACTCGGGCGGCGCGGCGTCGTTGGCGAGCGAGGGGATCTCGGGCTCTTCACCGAGGATCTTGAAGAGGATCTGCGGCCCGTTCGCCGCGTGAAACGGCACCTTGCCGACGATCATCTCGTACATCATCGCGCCGAGCGCCCACACGTCCGCGCGGTGATCGAGGTCTTGCGCGCCTCGCGCTTGCTCGGGGGACATGTAGAACGGCGAGCCGATCGTCGTCCCCATCACCGTGAGCTTCTGCCCTTTGTCCTGACCGCGCGTGAACTTCACGCTGCCGAAATCGAGGAGCTTCACCGTGTCTCCCTCCGCCGCGCGGACGAGGAACACGTTTTCGGGCTTGAGGTCGCGGTGAACGAACCCCTTCGAGTGCGCCGAGTCGAGCGCGAGCGCCGCCTGCGCGATCACCCGCAACACCCGCTCGGGCGCGAGCGTCTTGTCTCGGTCGAGCACGGCGCGCAGCTCGTCGCCGTCGAGAAACTCCATCACCAAGTACCACGCACCCTCGGGCCGACCGGGCGCGGGCTTCTCTTGCGCAAAATCAAACACCTCGACGACGTGCGGGTGCTCGAGCGCGTGCGACGTCTCGGCCTCGCGCTTGAAGCGCTCGATGTTGACCGCGTCTTGCGCGATGTCCTGATGGAGGATCTTGATCGCGACGCGGCGCTCGTTGCCGAGCTCGACGCCCTCGTACACGCGCCCCATGCCTCCGTCCGCGACGACGCGATCGATGCGGTATCGGGTGCCGAGAATGTGTCCGACGAAGGGATCTTGGGCTGCTTGGGTCACGGCGTCACTGCTCCGGCGCCAGCCGGGCGCGGTAGAAGGATCCTCAAACACGACGGGCACTGCATCACGTCCGACGCGGCGTTGAGCTTTGCGTAGAACTGCGGCGGCAACGAGACGTGGCAGCCGCGGCACACGCCGTCCACTGCGTCCGCGACGGCCGTCCCGCGTCGGCTGCGAACGCCCTCGTACTTGCGCAGCACGTCCGCGCGGATCTTCTTGGTGACCTCGGCGCGCGCTCGCTCGATCTCCGCGCGCTGCGCTTCGATCTCGGTCGTGCGGGTCGCCACGTGCTTCTCTTCTTGCTCGAGCGCGTCCGCGAGCTTCTTGAAGTCGTCCTCGTGCCGCGCGATCGACGAGCGCACGTCGCCGACGCCCTTCTCGAGGTCGCCTGCGCGCTGGCTGCGCTCTTCGCGCTCTTTGCGGAGCACCTCGACCTCGCGCGTGGCCGCGTCGCGCTCGCGTGTGTTTCGCGCGACGTTCGCGCGGCCGGTCGAGCGCGTGATCCGCTCGCCGAGCTCGTCAGCTTCGACGACGGCTTGTCCGCGCATGCGCTCGACCTCGTCGAGCTGGCCCTTTTCGCGGTCGAGCAGCTCGCGGATGCGTCCGACATCTGCGCGCAGCTCCTCGAGCCGGCCGCGCAGCTCCTCGAGCTCGGCGTCGAACTGCCGAAACCCGCGGTCGATCTTCGCGAGCTCTTGGAGCGCCTCTAGTTGGTCTCGCACCGTGTTTGTCCTCGAAGTCTATACCGCGCCCCTCTGAGGACATCGTGTGATGGTCGATACAGAGGAGAGAGCGGCAGAAGTTCTGTTGAAAGGAAGGAGCGCGCCGACGATCGTTCCGTCAGCCTCGCGCAGCAGTCTATCGTTCGATCGCGCCGCGCGGCGAAGGATCGTCACGCGAACGCTGGATAGCGGTATACCGTAGGCCCACCGGGACCCGAACCCGGAACCTCCCGGTTATAAGCCAGGCGCTCTAACCCGTTGAGCTATGGGCCCTCCGCTGAAAGCGGCTCCGCAATCTACGGTACGCCGAGGCGAGTTCGCAACCGGGCGTTGACAATCGCTGCGAAAAATTCTGAGACCCGCGGTCTCTGCGTCTAAGGTCGGTCCGTGCGCGACGACAACCTGCTTCTCGACGGATACTTGGACCACCTTCGCGTGGAGAAGGGCCTCGCTGCTCGCAGCGTCGAGGCCTACGCGGGCGACCTCGTGCGCTTCGCCGTCCACGTTCGCCAGAGCGGAAAGACGCTCGCAACGGTGGACAACGGAGACGTCGCCGCGTGGCTCGTCGCGCTGTCGCAGGCCGGTATCTCGGCCCGCGCCCAAGCGCGAAAGCTGAGCGCGCTGCGGGGCTTCTTCAAGTTCCTCTTGCAAGAGCGGCAGGTGACCGCGGACCCGACGGCGCTCATCCAGGGGCCGAAGCTTCCGCGCAAATTGCCGCACGTCCTCAGCTTCGAAGAGGTCGAGACGCTGTTGGCTGCGCCCGATCGCGCGACGCCGAGGGGCCTGCGCGATCACGTCATGATCCAGCTCCTCTACGCCTCGGGCCTTCGCGTGAGCGAGCTCGTCGGTCTGAAGATGTCGGACATCGACCTCGACTCGTCGCTCGTGTCCGTGCTCGGAAAGGGCAGCAAACGCCGGCTCGTTCCGTTCGGCGAAGTCGCGCGCGACGCGCTCGTCGAGTACCTCCGCGAAGTGCGTCCGCGCTGGGGCGCCAAGGGCGAGTCGCAGCACTTGTTCATCACCGAGCGCGGCCGCGGAATGACCCGTCAGGGCTTCTGGAAGCTCCTCGGTCGCTACGCGCGCACCGCGGGAATCGACAAGCCGATCTCGCCCCACAAGCTTCGACACTCGTTCGCGACGCACTTGCTCGAGCGCGGCGCAGACCTCCGCTCGGTGCAGACGATGCTCGGCCACGCCGACATCTCGACAACGCAGGTCTACACGCACGTCACGACCGAGCACCTCAAGGCCGCCCACGCGCGCTTTCACCCGCGCGGTTGAGCGACGCCCGCTCAGCGCCTGCGGATCGAGCGCGCCGCTTGTCGTGACCCAGGGCGAGTGTTAGAGCCTCGAGAGACGCTGCGATGGCTATCGACCCCGCGACACTGTTGCTCCGATTCGGCGTGATGATCGCGTCGCTGTCCGTGCACGAGTTCGCGCACGCCGCGACCGCGCACTGGCTCGGCGATCGCCTCCCTCAGAAGCAGGGCAGGCTCACGCTCAACCCGATGGCTCACATCGATCCCGTCGGGACGCTGCTCATGCCCGCGATTCAAGCGTTCACGGGCATTCCGACGATCGGTTGGGCCAAGCCCGTGATGGTCAACGTCCACGCGCTCCGGCGCTTCAAGAGCCAGCGCCTCGCTCACGCGCTCGTCGCGGCCGCCGGGCCGCTGTCCAACCTGGCGCTCGCGTTGATCTCCGTGGCCATCATCGCTGCGCTTCGAACCTCGCTGCCCTCCGCAGCGCTCGACGCGCTCGTGCTGATGTTCACCGCAAACGTCGGCCTCTTCGTGTTCAACCTGCTCCCGATCCCTGGCCTCGACGGCTCGCGCTTGCTCCCGCCGCGCTTCGACGCGTGGCAGCGCAAAGTGCAGCCCTACGGGTGGGCGATCTTGCTGGTGATCGTCGCGGTTCCGGCGCTGAGCCAGATCATCGTGGGCATCCCCGTGCGCTTCCTGACCAAGGGGCTCCTCTCGCTCTTCGGGCTCTCAGTGCAGTGAGCGCCGACGCCCCCGCGCCGATCCCGCTCGATCGAGCGGCGTACAACGTCTCGATCGCGACCTTCGAAGGCCCGCTCGACCTCTTGCTGCATCTCATTCAGAAGCACGAGCTCGACATCTTCGACATCCCGATCTCGTTCGTCACCGAGAAGTACCTCGAGTACCTGCGGCTCATGGAGTCGCTCAACCTCGACATCGCCGCGGAGTACCTGCTCATGGCGGCGACGCTAGCGCACATCAAATCAAAAGAGCTCTTGCCGAGCGTCCCCGAAGCGCAAAACGCGCAGGACGACGCCCTCGGAGAGCCCGAAGAAGACCCGCGCGTCTCGCTGATCCGACGGCTCCTCGAGTACCAGAAGTTCAAGCTCGCGGGCGAAGAGCTCGCCGCCCGGGGCATCGCGGGACGCGACGTCTTCACGCGCGGCGCGGACCTCCGCGCGGACCTCGACCAGACCGCGCCGCTCGCGTCGGTGCCGATGCACGCGCTGCTCGAGGCGTTTCAGCGCGTGCTCTCGCGCAAGGACACGCGCGTTCAGCACGAGGTCACCGAAGAGCGCGTCTCGATCGCCGATCGGATCCACCAGATCGTCGATCGGCTCCGCGGCCGCGGCGTGCGCAACTGCACCTTCGAAGAGCTCTTCGACGACGCGCGCAGCACCCACGAGCTCGTGGTGACCTTCCTCGCGCTGCTCGAGATGACGCGGCTGAAGATGACGCGCTTGTATCAATCTGCTGCGCTGTCGCCCATTCATGTGACACTCGTGCTCGAGGACGTCGATCCGGCGTCCATCACCGCCGATGTCGACTGAGCCCGACGAGCCCGAGCCGAAGGACGACGCGCCCGCGCCGACGAGCGCCGAAACGACGGCCCCGACCCCCGAGCCCGCGCCGCTCGAAGTGCTCGCGGACGAAGAGCTCGTGGTGCAAGAGCTCGCAGAAGAGCCCGCGCCGACGCACCCCGGCGTCGCGCGATCTGCGCCGCGATCGATCTCCGAGCTTCACCTGAAGGGCGTGATCGAGTCGCTCGTGTTCGCGAGCGACAAGCCCATGACTCCTGCGGACCTCGCGAAGGTCACGCGCGCCGAGGCCAAGGACATCCGTCGCCTGCTCGGAGAGCTGCACGAAGAGTACAAGCCGCGGGGAATCCACCTCGACGAGGTCGCGGGCGGCTGGCAATTTCGCTCGTCCGCGGCCAACGCTCCGTTCGTCCGCGAGCTTTTGCAAGCGAAGCCCGTGAAGCTCACGCGCGCGCAGGTCGAGACGCTCGCCATCGTCGTGTACCGACAGCCCGTGACGCGACCGGAGGTCGACGAGATTCGCGGGGTGGACTCGGGCGCGGCGCTGAAGATCCTGCTCGAGCGCGACCTCGTCCGGATGATGGGCCGCAAAGAAGAGGCCGGGCGGCCGGTGCTCTACGGGACGACACCGGCGTTTCTGCACTTCTTCGGGCTCAAATCGCTGCGCGATCTGCCGACGCTCCGAGAGTTCACCGAGCTCACGGCCGAGAGCGAGGCCGAGTTGACCGCCAAGATGATGAGCGGCGACCTCGACCGCGCCTCGCCGACCGCGGCCGCGCCGACGCAAGGCGAGGGCAAGTCGGACACGAGCGCCGAACGCGAAGAGTGAGCGAAGCCCCTCCGCGGCGAGGGGAAAAGCGTGGTAGGCACTCGACCGCGTTCATGTACTTCCAGGAGATCATCCTCACGCTGTCGAAGTTCTGGTCCGATCGCGGGTGCGTGCTCGTGCAGCCGTACAACTCCGAGGTCGGCGCAGGCACGTTCAACCCCGCGACGTTTCTCCGCGCGCTCGGCCCCGAGCCGTGGAACGTCGCGTTCGTCGAGCCTTCGCGTCGCCCCGCCGACGGCCGCTACGGCGAGAATCCCAACCGCCTGCAGCAGTTTCATCAGTATCAAGTGATCCTCAAGCCGTCGCCGATCGACATCCAAGCGCAGTACTTGGAGTCGCTCGTCGCGCTCGGGACCAACCCCCTCGAGCACGACGTGCGCTTCGTCGAAGACGACTGGAAGTCGCCGACGCTCGGCGCCTGGGGCCTCGGCTGGCAAGTGTGGCTCGACGGCCTCGAGATCTCGCAGTTCACGTACTTTCAGCAGTGCGGCGGGATCGACTGCAAGCCCGTCTCGGGCGAGCTCACGTACGGCCTCGAGCGCATCTCGATGTACCTGCAAAACGTCGACAGCGTGTACGATGTCGCGTGGAGCCCCGGCGTGAAGTACGGCGAGATCGCCAAGCGCGCCGAGTGGGAGTGGAGCACGTACAATTTCGAGGCGGCGGACCCTGATTTTCACCGCGCGCTCTTCGAGCAGTGCGAGCGCGAGTGCCGTCGGTTGCTCACGGTCGAAGAGCAGAAGATCGAGCAGAAGAAGGGCCCTTCGCGCACCGAGCTCGTCTTCGCCAAGCCGCCGCTCGAGCGCCTCGTGTTGCCCGCGTACGACTTCTGCGTGAAGGCGTCCCATCATTTCAACGTGCTCGACGCGCGAGGCGCGATCTCCGTCGCCGCGCGCGAGGACTACATCAAGCGCGTGCGCACGCTCGCGTCCAAGTGCGCCGAGAGCTACCTCGCGCAGCGCGAGGCGCTCGGGTTTCCGCTGCTCGCGGGCAAGTGAGCGACGCGCTCACGTCACGCTGAAGTCGATCGCGTTCTCGACGATCTCTGCGCCGTCGATCCCGACCGCGACCACGTCGATGCGAACGTCTCCGCCGTGATCGCCGCGCGCGACCAGGGCGAGGGCGGCGCGCTTGAGCCTGCGCACTTTTCCCGCGCGCACGGTGGCGATCGCGTCCTGCCACGACGCGTTCGATCGCGCGCGAACCTCGATGAGCACGAGCGTCGTGCCTTCGAACGCGAGCACGTCGACCTCGTCGCGACCGACCCGCGCGTTGCGCTCGAGGACCACGTAGCCGCGCGCCTCGAGCGCAGCGCTCACGCGGGCCTCGACGTCACGTCCGAACGAGGTCCGCGCCTCGGGCGCGAGCCCTGCACGACGACGCGCCTGTTGATTACCCACCCCTTTTTTCATCCCCGCCCCGCTGTCGTCGGTCTCTCGCTACGTCACATCGGGACGAGCTCGGTGCGCACGCAGTATTTCCCGCGGATACCGGGGTCGCCGGCGACGAACGCGGTCACGCAGCGAAACTGGTTCGGGTCGCCGCACTCTGCGTCGGCGTTGCATTTGACCGTGCAGAACACGCGCTTGGACGCCTCTTCGGGGCGGCCGACCTCGTCCCACTGCCACACCATGCAGACGCGCGTGCGGCACTGCAGCGAGCGCGTCTCGAGGTAGATCTCTTGCGGAACGAAGCTTCCGACAGTGGCCGGCGGAATGGGCGCGGGGCGCGCGGGGCTGCACGGGTCACCGATTCCAGTGTCGGCGCAGGCGACTCCGGTGAGTCCCATCACGATCGCGAGCAAAGCCAGTGATGGCTTCTTCATCGTCATCCTCGTTGTGTCCGCTGAGTGAGTTTCGGTGCCGTTGTGTCACGCGAAGCTGGGGGGTGAATTCGTCCGCTCCGATCGCAACGGCGAGCGACGGTGGGACCCTACCCCCCCGCGAAAAGGGGAGTCAAGCCAGAAACGCGCGCGAATTCCTCAGGAAATGCGCCATTTCAGAGCGCACGTCTGACAACGACACTGGCGCCTCCGCAACGGTCACGAAACGGCTGGGTAGTGCCACTGAAACCGCATAAATTGCTGAAATCTATAGATTTACAGTGGTTGACAGCGACAATCCTAGGCGCGTACACTGCGTCGCCAGTGTGATTGAAATATTACTGTGTTGTTGATTGCGGTCGTGCGGGCGACGGAAGCCCGCGTCGAACCTCGAATGCTCCACCGCGCGGACCTGGGAGGTTTTGCAGACACCTCCTCGGTCGAGCCGGCGAACGACTGGTGCTCGCACGGTGGCTTCAGTTTTCCAGCGCAACCGCTTTCCCCTTTTGATAGAAGAGGTCGCCCGCGTGGCGTCGCGCTCGAGCGCGACGTCACTTTCCCGCGGAACAGAAGCTCGAAAAGGATCCGAGGAGAAACACAACCATGCGTCGTCGGTCCCGACTTGGGGGAGTGCTCGTGATGTTGGGTGCGCTGCTTGGCACTGCGGTGTCGAGCACCGCGAGCGCGCAGCAAGGCCCGCAGAACGGGCAGGGTGGCGCGGACATGACCTTCCAGCCCGAAGGTCAAGAGAACGCTGCGCCCGCTGACGGTCCTCCGTCCGAAGCGATGGCAAACGCGCTGCGTCTCTACCAGCAAGAGCGCTACCAAGAGTCCTGCGTGCAGTTTCAACGCGTGGTCGAGAACGAGACCGGCGACGCTGCGGCGCAGATCCAGAAGGCGCAGTTCCACCTCGGCAAGTGTCTCTATCACTTGCGCTTCTATCAGTCGGCGCTCGCCGTGTTCGACGAGATCGTCGACCACCAGGGCGGCCGCCACTTGTACTTCGGCTCGACGCTACAGTGGCTCGCGCAGCTCGCGTCGCAGCTCCCCGAGCCCGCGGACATCATCCGCCGCGTGGGCCGCTACTCGCCCGACCAGCTCGCGCAGTTCAACAACGCCGAGTCGCGCGACCTCTACAATCAGCTGCTCTATCTCCTCGGCCGCGCGAAGTACAACGACGGCAACTTCGAGGAGGCGGTCAACCTCTTCGGTCAGGTGCAGCGCACCTCCACTTGGTACGTTCAGGCCCAGTTCTTCATGGGCATCTCGCACGTGCGCAACCACCGTGCGCAGCCCGCTGTTGAATCGTTCACACGCATTCAAGACGCGCTCAACGAAGGCGTCCGCGGCGTCGAAGACACCGGCCGCATGAACGACCTCGCGTGGCTCGAGCGCGCGCGGCTCTACTACTCGACGCGCCACTACGACAGCGCCGTCGAAGCGTGGAACCGCGTGGACGTCGACAGCGAGTACTGGCTCGACGCGCTCTTCGAAGAGAGCTGGGCGTACTACCTCCAGCAGGACTACGCGCGCGCGCTCGGCAACATCCACACGCTGAACAGCCCGTATTTCAGCAACTCGTTCTACCCCGAGTCGCTGGTGCTGAAGAGCGTGATCTTCTTCTCGAACTGCCAGTACGACGACGCCGAGACGACCATCGCGGTGTTCAACGAGCGCTACGGCGATCTCCGACCGGAGCTCCAGCGCTACCTGCAGCAGTACTCGGACAACAACGCGTTCTTCCGATTCTTGAAGGACGTTCGCTCGGGCAACGCGTCGCTGCCGAACCGCCTGCGCCCGATCGTGTCGAGCGCGCTCAGCGATCGAACGCTGCTCCGAAACATCGAGTACGTGACCGTGCTCGAGGCCGAAGAGCGACGGCTGCAGGGCATGCCTGCGGCGTTCCGCAACAGCACGCTCGGCGCGCGCGTGTTGCAGGACATCTCGGTGGCCAAGAGCTTCGCGACCGATCAGGCCGGTGACCTCGCGCGCGGCCGCTACCAGCGCTTGCTCGACGAGCTGCAGGACCTGCAGAACCAGTCGACCGCCATCTTGATCGAAATCTTGAACGCGCGCCGCGGAAACCTCTCGTCGCAGATCGCCGGCGAGCAGAGCCGCTCGATCAACAACGCGGCGGCGCGCGTGACGGCGGACGAAGAGCACTACCTCTGGCCGTTCAACGGCGAGTACTGGCGCGACGAGCTCGGCTTCTACCGCCAGCAAGTCGCCTCGCGCTGCGGCCGCTGAAGGCCTCGGCGCACGCGGCGCTTCGCCGCAGCTTGGCTTGGTCAACGAGAATGGTTCCGCCGACAAGAGGCGCGGGTCACAGCGAGGTCGCTGCCCGTTCCACACGTCGGGATGGCTTCAACGAAGTTCCGATCGAAGAGCACTCCCGGGTCGAGCGACCATCGCTCGGCGCCGGTCTCAGGAGGAAGACGATGAGCAGGGCTTGGTGGACGAAGGCACCGTGGCTGCTCGTGGCGCTGATCGTCACGATGGCGCCCCTCGCGGTGGCGCAGCAGCGCACCACGGGCGGCGCAAGGTCCGGCGGAAACGCTGCGGCGAGCACGACCGGAGACGCGGGCGCAGCGGCAGACGCGGCAGCAACGCCGACGCCGGGTGTGACCGCAGTGGCTGCGAACGTGTGCGTTCCCGATGAGCGCCGCAACGCCGCGATGGCGTGCCCCAACGCCTCCGGGCGTATGGGTGCCCGCGCGTCGACGGCGCCGCCTGCGGCTGCGCGCGCAGACCTCAGCGATCGCGGCAAGGCCAAGGGCGCGAAGACGAAGGGGCAGAACGACCTCTATCAGCTCGACTCGCGCACGATTCTCCGTCGCCAGGGGCTTCAGCGTCAGGCCGAAGACCTCCTCCGCCGCGAGATCCAGCTCACCGCGCAGCTCGCTCGCTCGATGAACCGCAACGACGGCAATCGACCGAACACGCTCATGCGCCTCGCGGAGAACCTCCAGGAGCTCTCGAGCACGCTCAACGGCCGCGGACAGGACCTCAACGAGCAGATCTTCCGCGCGCAGCAGGCGCGCAACCAGCAGCAGGTGCAGGCGATGCAGCGGCAGCAGCAGCAGCTGTTCGCCGAAGCGCGCCAGCAGCGCGAGCAGCTCACGCGCGTGTTCGAGACGCTCGTCTCGGATCACCCGAACTACAACCGCATGGACGCGGTGCTCTTCTACCTCGCGTTCGCCTACCAAGAAGGGCGAAACATGGACCGCGCGAGGCAGATCTACCTGCTCTTGATCCAGCGGTTCCCGCAGTCGCAGTACGTGCCCAACGCGTACCTGTCGTTCGCCGAGTTCTTCTTCGAGCAGGGCGACATGGACAGCGCGGCGCAGTTCTACTCGCAGGTGATCGCGGTCAACACGCCCGAGAACAACGTCCGCGGCTACGCCATGTACAAAATGGCGTGGGTCGAGTTCAACCGGCAGCACTTCGAGCAGTCGCTGCAGCAGTTCTTCAACGTGATCGAGTACGGTCGCGCGCAGCCGGACAACCGCAGCGTGCAGCCGCTCATCGCCTCGGCGCGCAACGAGCTCGTCTCGGCGTACGGCGCGGTCTACGGCGTGTCGCGTCCGCTCAACACGGGACAGGCGCTCAACACGTTCCGCCGCTATGCCGCGGACGACAACGGCGCGTTCGCGATGCTCGAGAAGCTCGGCGAGCTCTACCAGGACAACGGTCAGTGGCCGAACTCGATCGCGGTGTTCCACGAGCTGCAGTCGCAGCGCGCGGACAACGACCGCTTCTGCCACTGGCAGGGTCAAGTCGCGAAGGCCTACGTCGCGATGAACCAGCGCGACAACATGATGCGCGAGCTCACGCGCCTCATCGATGTGTACGACCAGTACCGCGGCGCGAGCTCGCGTCGCTCGCAAGAGGCGAAGAACTCGTGTCGCGATGCGACCGCGCGCGTCGTGTACGACGTGGCGTCGCACTGGCACCTCGAGGCGATCGGCCGCTCGGCTGAAGGCCAGGTCCAGACCCGCGGAACGCGCGACCCGCAGACGATGGTCCGCGCGGCGCAGCTCTACAACCTCATCCTCGAGAAGTTCACCGACCTCGATCAGGTGACGTTCCCCGACTACGACCGACGCGACTGGCCGACGCGCTATCGCATCGCGTACTACGCGGCGGACATCCTCCGCGATCAGGGCAACTTCGCCGAGTGCGGACCGGCGTACGACCGCGTCGTCGAGATGAACCCGACGGGCGAGTACACCGAGGACGCCGCGTACAAAGCGGTGCTCTGCTACAACGACCAGTTCACCCGCGAGCTCGCGACGCAATCGCGTCAGCGCCCGACGCGCGTGACGCAGCGCCCGCGCCAGGGACAGCCGCAGCCCGAAGAGAACGTTTCGCGCTACGCGCCTCGTGACTTCAACCGCCAAGAGACGGGGATGTTCACGGCGTTTACGCGATACGTTTGCTACGCGAGCGCCGCGCTTCGCGCGCAGGGCGCCAACCGTCCGGCGGTCCCCGAGGGCGAAGAAGACCCGCGCCAGATCGTGCTCACGATCAAGTACCGCCGCGCGTACCTCTACTACGCAGCGAACAAGTTCGAAGAGGCGTCGGCGATGTTCCGCGACATCGCGCTGCCCGCCAACGACGACCCGTCGCGCGAAGCCGCGGACCCCGAGAACCTCCGCGAGATCGCGGCGGACCTCTACCTCGACACGCTCGTCGTCATGGGTCAGCGCTGGACGCCCTCGCGCCCCGCGTGCTTCGACTCGATGGAGCGCGACCTGCCCGCGATCAAGGAGCGCTTCTGCAGCGCTTCGGCCCGCTCGCAGCACGAAGAGTTCTGCGGCCGCATGGACCTCCTCGGCTGCCAGATCCTCCGCAAGAAGGCCGAGTCGCTCGGTCAGTCGCGCCGCTTCGAAGAGGCAGGCCGCGCGTACGTCGTGATCGTCCGCGATCACCCCGAGTGCCGCGCCCGTGAAGACGCACGTGCGGACGAGATGCTCTACAACGCCGCGATCATGTTCGACTCGGCCAACATGCTTGGCCGCGCGATGCGCGTTCGCGACTCGCTCGTGTCGATCTTCCTCCCGCGCAACTCTGCGTGGGCGCAGCGCGCGCTCTACCGATTGGGTGGAAATTACCACGCCATTCAGGTGTTCGGCCGCGCCGCGGACTACTACGAGCGCTACGCAGAGTACGTGTACGCGAACCGCGCCGTCGCGACGCAAGCGGACGCCGAAGCCGTGCAACAAGCGGCGGACGCGCTCAGGCAGGCGACGATCTTCCGCATCGGTCTCGGCGAGGAGCAGAAGGCGCTCGACAACGCGCAGAAGTTCGCGCGGTACTTCGGGACCGAAGAGCGCTTCCGCCGTCAGGCTGCGTCCGTCGTGTTCTCGATCGGTCAGATCTATCAGGACCGCGCCGAGCGCTTCGCGCGCGACACGACGCTGTCTGCTGACGACCGTCGCGATCGTTCGCGCGGAGCGTGGCGCGACGTCATTCGTCACTACACGCAGTTCGTGAACCGCTACGCGCGTCAAGGGACGCTCGACCAGCAGATCCAGGGCAACGTCGCGCTCGGCCGCGGCTACCTGAAGATCGAGGACAACACCAACGCGCAGCTCTACTTCCGCGCCGCCGTGGCCGCGTGGGGTGAGGTGCAGACCAACGCCGACGGATCGCGCGCTGGCGACGGGCGCACTGCGGGCGAGACGCGCATTCGCGAGCAGCTCGCGAGCGCGGGCGACGCGGCGATCGCAGAGGCGATCGAGCGCACGAAGGACTCGGCGGCCGAAGCGCGCTTCTGGCTGGCGGACTTCGTGTACCAGCGCTTCATGTCTCGCCGTCCGCCGAACTTCCGCGGCGGCAACACGCGCGGCGCGTTCGACACGTGGACGCGCACGACGCTGACGCCGTACATCACGCAGCAGCGCCAGAACCTCGAGTCCGAGGCGACGCAGCAGTTCCAGCAGGTGATCGCGATGCACGTCCCCAACTGGGAGATCGCTGCGGCCGCGCGCCTCGCGGACATGTTCTATCAGTTCGCGCGCATCATTCGTCAGGCGCCGATGCCGCCCGATTGGCAGCGTCAGGGTGAGCCGTACGAAACGCTCCGCGCGGAGTACGGCGCCATGATCGACGAGCGCACCCAGCCGCTCGTCGACCTCGCCAAGCGCGGCTACCAAGCGTGCATCACGCGCGCGACGCAGGTGCGTTGGTTCAACGAGTGGTCGCAGCTCTGCGAGCGCAACCTCAACGAGATCGACCGCGTCAACTTCCCCCTCACCGAGGAGATCCGCACGCAGCCGAACCTTCTCTTCTCTCGCGCTTCGAACGCTCGCGTGGTGTTCACCATGCAGGCTGAGGACGAGTCGAACGAGAGCGGCGCGCCGGACACGCAGGCCCCCGCGAGCGGCGGCGCGGCCGCGGGCGGTGGGCGCTGAGCCCATCTAATCAACGGAAGAACACAACCCAAGGGATGTTCGGACGATGAATTTCAAGAGCTCCAAGGTTCTCTCGCTCGGTGCGGGCCTTCTGTTGGTCGCCTGCGGTGGTGGTGGTGGCGCTTCGGGCGGCACCGTGACCGCGGCGAACGCAGCGCGCACCTCCGGCGGACAGATCATCACCAACGCGAGCGGTCAGGCTGTGAGCGCGACCGCGAACCAACAGTTCGAGCGCGGAACGACCGCGTTTCGCACGCACGACGAGGCGAACAACGGCCGCGGCGATTGGAACGAGGGCGCCTGCAACGAGGTCGCGGGCATCTTCGAGACCGCCGCCAACGCTCAGCCGAACGGCGCGTTTCCCGAAGCGTGGTTCAACCGCGCGATGGCGTTCGAGCGCTGCGGGATGCGCGATCGTGTGCGCGAGGCGCTCGAGCGCTCGATCCGCGCCGCGCGTGGCAACAAGTACTGCCGTGCGCAGACGCAGCTCGGCGTGATCCAAGCGCGCGCGGGGCAGACCGAGCCGGCGCTCAACACCTTTCAGCAAGCGATCCGCGACGACGCGAACTGCGTCGAGGCGTACACCAACGCCGCGGCGATCCTTCGCGAGCGCAATCGACCGGGCGTCGGCAGCGATCCAGGCGATCGGCAGCAAGCGGTCAACTACATCCGTCAGGCGCTCGCGCGTGACGACCGCCACATCCCTGCGCTCAACCAGCTCGCGCTGGTGTACCTGCAGGACGCAGGCGACGACCCTCGCTCGCAGCGACTGTTTCTCGCGGGCATCGTCTGCTCGCAGGCCATCCAGGTGGCCACGTCGCACGCGAGTGAAATCCCTGCCGAAATCCGCTCGTACGTGGCCGACGTCTACAACACGTGGGGCCTCGTCAACATCAAGATCGGGCAGATCATTCGCGCGCTCGAGAACTTCCGTCGCGCATCGACGCTGAACCCGAACTTGTTCGAAGCGTTCATGAACTACGGGACGATCAACCTCAACTTCCGAGGCTACGAAGAGGCCCGCGGCGCGTTCGCGCGCGCCGTGGAGCTCCGCGCCAACGACTACGACGCGCACATCGGTCTCGGTGTCGCGCTCCGTGGTCTCGGCCAGGTGCAGCCCGCGCAAGCCGAGTACGAGCGCGCCCGCACGCTCGACGGCAACCGGCCGGACGCGTTCTACAACCTCGCGTTGTTGAACATGAGCTACATGGGCAACCAAGAGGACGACCTCGCGCGAGCGATCACGCTGTTCGAGCAGTTCAAGCAGAAGGTCACTGCGAGCGGAAATCCTGGTCGGTACGTGAATGAGGATACGCGGGCCACTCGTCACATTGCGAACCTGCGCCAAACCCTTACGGCGCTCCGCGCTGCGGCTGCGATGAACGCGGCCAACGGCAACGCGGGCGCGACGCCTGCGGCGGGTGGCGCGGATGCGGGTGCGGCGGCTCCGGCTTCGGGCGGAGCGGACGCGGGCGCGGCGGCCACCGGTGGCGGTGGCGGCTGAGCGAAACGCCGGTTGACTCGGGTCGGCAGTGGTCGGTAACTTTGTAGTGACGTCGAAAACGGAGGTCTCCCGATGAAGAAGTCTGTCCTGGCCGCGGTTGCGGCGATGGTGATGATCGCTGGTGCTGGTGCTGCGTATGCGCAGCAGGCGGCCGCTGCGGGCGGCGCGAGTCAGCCCGCGCGCACGCAAGAGTTCAGCTTCACGGACGAGCTCGTCTCGGGTCAGCTCGTTCGTCCCGACGGCGAGAGCACGCGCCTTCGCCGTCGCGGACCGGGGATCAGCCTGATCCGCATCCGCGAGCACTTCGTGCCCGAGATGCTCAAGTCCGTCGAGAACCTGTGAGCGCTCGCCTGGGATTTTCCCGGGAGAACACTTCAGTTGGAAAAAATAGTGCCCTCCGAGAACCTGCGCGAGGGCTTGTTGTCTACGGCTCCCGGCAAGTGTGACAGAGACGGTCTGTCACAGCACCGGAAAGGACTGAGGGCGCCTCATAAGCCCCGGACGGTACGACGATGACGCAGAAGCTGGTCGTTCCCATCACCTTCCAGATCTACCAGGGAGACAACCTGATCCGAACCGAGACGATCGCGCAAAGCGTGATCAAGATCGGTCGCGATCAAAAGAGCCACCTCCGGCTCGACGACGAGAGCGTGTCCCGCATGCACGCTGTCATCGAGGCAAAGCCTGAAGAAGTGCAGCTGATCGACCTCGGGTCGGGCACCTTCGTCAACGGCTCACAGGTCAACAAGTGCGCGCTCGCTGGTGGCGAAGAGATTCGCATCGGCAACACGCGGCTCGTGATCGCCATCGGCGAGGCCGTTGATCCTGCGACGATTCAGGCGGCTGCTGCGCCTGTGGCCGCTGCGCCTGTGGCAGCGCCGGTCGCGTCGGTTCCTCCGCCCGCAGCGATGGCGGCTCCTTTTGCGGCTCCGCTCGCGGCGCCGTTTGGAGCTCCAGCGCCGGCGTCGCACGGACACGGGTCGCATGGCGCGCACGACGCGGGTCATGGACACGCGGGCGGCGAAGAGATCTTCCAACTGATCAAGCGCGGGGACATCAACCCGCACGACGTCGAAGAAGTGGGATCGCAGGCCGTCGAGGTCTCGATCCTCTGGAAGAACTCGATCCTCCACGTCGCGCACCTCGACGGGACCAAGGACTTCGTTCTCGCGAGCGAACGTCCGAAGAAGGGCTCTGCGGGCATCGCGATGGGCGCGGGTCTCGGACTCGGCGCCGCCGTGATGATCGCTGGCGCGGCGATGGCGGGCGCGCAGGTTCACCCGCAGCCGCACGACACGTCGACGGTCGCCGAAGTGGCGCGCGCGGCGATCAACCGCGGCTACATGGTTGGCATGGTTGGCGTGGCCCTTTCGTTCATCGGAACGGGCATCGGCATCGCGCTCGACTCGAAGGATCACAAGAAGCGCGGAGACACTGCGCGCTTCGTGGCGAGCCCCGAGATGATGGGCAACGCCTCTGAGACGATGATCGTCCAGAACTCCGGCGGAGGAACGCGCTTCGTGTTCTTGCCGGGAGCGACGGGCGAGGTCGAGCTCGACGGCGTCAAGAAGACGCTGAAGGAGCTCGTCGACGCCGGTCAGGTTCGCGCTTCGGCGGGCGGCGGCTACGAGATCGACGTTCGTCCGAACGGCCGCTACAAGATGGAAGCGGGCGGTCTCACGGTGCTCGCGAAGGTCGTCGCTCCCGGTCGCAAGATCGTGGGCGCGACCAAGCGTGATCCGGTGATGATCGGCGCTGCGGCCGCGTCGTTCGTGCTGATCTTCGGGTTCATCCTCGGGATGCGCCTCGCGATCTCGGACGACGGTGGACTGCTCTCGCAGGGCAACGACGAAGATCGGTTGAACGATCTGCGCGCGTTCATCCAGCGCCAGCAAGAGCGTCAGCCCGAGACGCCTCCGCCCCAAGACAACGCGAACAACGAGCAGGAAGGCGGCCAGGGCACGCGTCACGCGGGTCCCGAAGGCAAGATGGGCAAGCGCGACGCTCCGTCGCGTTCGGCTCGCTACGCCATCCGCAACAACGGCGAGCCCCCGCACATGTCGCGGCAGGCTGCGCGTGATGCGATCCAGCAGCGCGGTATCTTCGCGGCCCTCGGAGCTCCGGGCGGCGGCGCGGCTGGCGGCGCTTCGGGCATCGTCTCTCCGTTCGGTGGCCTCACGGAGTCGGGTCTCGACAACGTGAACGCCAATGGAAACATGACCGGCGACGCGATCGGCGACGCGTTCGGCTTCGGCGGCCTCGGCGCCACCGGCACTGGCTGGGGCGGTGGTGGAACGGGCGAAGGCACGATCGGCCTCGGCAACTTCGGCACGATGGGTCACGGATCGGGCACGGGCACGGGTCAGGGCTACGGCTCGGGCGCTGGCTCGGGTCTCCGTGGCCGCTCGAACCGCGGTCCGACGGTCCGCGCGGCGCCTCCGCAGGTGACCGGTCTTCTCTCGCCCGAGGCGATCCGTCGCGTCGTGCTCCGCAACCTCGGTCAGGTCGCGCACTGCCACGAGCAGGGTCTCGCGCAGAACCCGACGCTCGAAGGCCGCGTGGTGGTTCGATTCATCATCGGCGGCACGGGCACCGTGATGGGCTCGACCGTCCAAGAGAGCAACGTCGCGGTTCCGTCGGTGTCGACCTGCATCGCGAACGCGGTTCGTCGCTGGCAGTTTCCGTCGCCCGAAGGCGGCGGCGTCGTGACGGTGAACTACCCGTTCAACCTGCAGCGCCCCGAGTGATCGCGGGTGCGAGGGGATGAAAGGTGAGGCCTCGGAGCGAAGAACTCCGGGGCCTCTCTGCTTTTCTCCGTCGGCGATCTGCGATCAATCGCGCGTTGCGTGCGAATCGGTATTGAGCGCGGTGTGATCGCTCTCTTAGAATCCGCCGCGACTTCGGGTGCGGCAGCGTCCGCGCACGACGAAAAAATCTCTGTCAGGAGCGAGCGATGAAGGGTGTCCGCATGCTGTGGGCTCTTGCGCTGATCGGCGCGAGTGCGTGCGGCGAGTACAACCGCGAAGCGGTCGATAGCAACAACCAGGGCATGGCCTTTCTCCGCGCCAATCGGTACGCCGACGCGCGCGAGAAATTTCAGCGCGCCGCAGAAGAGGACCGGCGCTTCGATCAGCCGCTCTACAACCTCGCGCTGACGTACATCCGCCAGAAGGATTGGACCAACGCGGTCGACGCGCTCTCGCGCGCGATCTCGCGCAACCCGAACAACGCGGACTATCACTACCAGCTCGGCAACGCGCACTACATGATCGCGACCGCGCCGGACAACGCGGAGAGCGCGACGGGCGCGTCGCACCTCGAGCAGGCGAAGACCGCGTTCACGACGGCGCTGCAGAAGAACAACAAGCTGTGGATGGCGCAGATGCGGCTCGGGCAGATCGCCGAGCTGCTCGACAATCCGCAGGACGCGCTGCGGGCGTACACCGACTGCATCAACATCGCGCCTCGCGCGTACGCTGCGTACGTGCGCCTCGCGCGCATCTACCGCGATCACCAGAAGTTCGACGAGGCGCTGCAGGTGCTTCGCGAGGGGCTGACGATGGCGCCGCCCGGAGCTCCCGAGCGAGGGCAGATGTACAACGTGATGGGGCTCACGCAGCTTCGGCAGAACCAGAAGCCGCAAGCGATCGAGAGCTTCCGTCACGCGGTCGAAGAGGACACGCGGCTCGTGGTCGCGTTGTTCTCGCTCGGCATGACGTACGCCGAGATGCCCGACGGCCGCGCGCAGGCGATCTTGTATCTCACGAGGTTCACGTCGACGCGGAGCGCGGACGTTCCGCCGGAGTATGTGGATCAAGCGCGCGCGAAGCTGACCGAGCTTCAGACCCCGGCGCAGTAGCGAAGCACCCCGTCCGCTGGCCGCGCGCGGACAACGCGAGAGCGCGGCGACGCAGTTGATTGTAGGCCCATCGCTGCAATCGAGAGCATCCGACGACAAAGCAGCCCCGACGCGAAGGCGAACGCTGGGCCATTGAGCGCAAAGTCCTGGAGTCATCAAGAACATGGATTCGAACGAGCTGGTCGCGAGCCTCAAGTCCGAGCGAAACGTGGACGCTGTCACTGCGGGGCTCAGAGAGCGCGCCCGCGCCGCGTCCTCTCCGGAGGAGGCGTCGCACATCGAGCTTGCGCTCGGCCGGGTGCTCGACGAGCGGCAGGGCGACAAGCCCGAGGCGTTGAAGTCGTACGAGGGTGCGTTTCGCGCGGACCCGCGGCGGATCGAGGCGCTGCAGCGCGCGCGGGGCGTGTTTCTCTTTTTGGGGAAGCTGCAGAACTTCGCGAAGGCGGTCGACTTCGAGATCAAAGCCTCCGGCGACGTCGGCGCTGTTGCGGCGCTCACGGTGACGCTCGGCGACACGCAGTGGGATCTCGGCGACGCGGCCGCAGCAGAGGCCTCGTACGCGCGCGCGCTGGATCTTCTGCCGGGCGACGCCGAGGCGCTCGATCGACTCGACGACATTCGCATGGCGGCGACGGACGCTGCGGCGCGCGCGGTCGAAATCGAGACCGAAGCGCAGCGCGCGACGGGCGGCGACGCGGCGAAGCTGTGGCTTCGTGCGGCGCGTGTGCTCCGCGCGTCGGATGCGGCGCGTGCGGAAGGCGCGCTTGTTCAAGGGCTGCACGCAGAGCCCACGAACGAGAGCGTCGCTGTGTTGCTCGACCTGCTGCACACGGCCGCTGGACGCGCGGGCGCTGTAAATGCCCACGAAGACGCGATCTTGTCGAAGCTGTCGGATGACGAGCGTCCGGCGATCGCGGAGCTCTTCGGGTTGCGCGCGCTCTATCGCCGCTCGGATCGCGCGCGGGCGCAGACGCTGCTCGAGCGCGCGGCGGGCGAGGGTGGCCGCGAGGCTGCGCGCGAGTCGCTCAAACGACTCGCTGGTGGCGCGAACGGCGCGTCCGCGGCGGCTCCTGCCGCTGCTGCGCCGGCGCCTGCTGCCCCTTCTGCGCCGGCGCGTCCTGCGCCAGACCCCGCGAAGATCGCCGCGATCGATGAGCAAGTGACGAAGTTCGAAGCGGCCAAGCGCTGGGCGGACGTCGTGAAGTCGCTCGCGCAGAAGGCGGAGCTCCTCGCGGACGACTCCGAGCGCGTCGCGACGTTCGAGCGCATCGCGCAAGTGCACACGGAGCGCACGAACAACGCGGCCGAGGCGATCAAGGCGTACGAGGCGGTGCTCGAGATCGACCCGTCGCACGCGGCGGCGCGAGAGTTTTTGAAGTCGCGCTACGAGCAGCGCAGGGACTGGGAGAAGCTGCTCAATTTGCTTCGTCGCGAGGCGAGCGAGTCGCCCGAGCACGAGCAGCTCGATCGTTGGCTCTCGATGGCGAAGCTCGCCACGGAGAAGGTCAAGAAGCCGGAGCTCTGCATCGAGCTCTGGGAGAAGGTCCTCGAGCGAGACGGCTCGCACCCCGAGGCGCTCGCGCAGCTCGCGGGCTTCTACGACCGCGCGAAGGAGTTCGACAAGCTCGCGGGCGTTTTGCGTGAGCAAGCGGCGCAGACCGCTGACACGGCGCAGAAGATTCAGCTGCTCGTGAAGCTCGGCACGATCGCGGGCGACAAGCTCAACAACGACGAGCTCGCGGTCGAAGCGTGGCGCGGCGTGCTCATGCTCGACCCGAACGATCGTCGCGCGCAGGAGGCGCTCAAGAAGCGCTACCTCGCGATGCAAGCGTGGGACGAGCTCGAGGTGTTCTACGCGGACAGCGGGAAGTGGGACGAGCTGATCCGCGTGCTCGAGCGCGAGAGCGAGCAGCCGACGGCGGGCAACGACGTCAAGATCAAGCTGTTCTTCAAGATCGCGCAGCTGTGGGCGGACCGCAAAGAGAAGACCGATCGCGCGGCGAAGTACTACGAGAAGGTCCTCGAGCTCGACGCGAACAACCGCGACGCGTCGCTCGCGTTGATCCCGATTTATGGCGCGGCCAACGACAGCAAGAAGCTCGCGGGCGCGTACGAAGTGAAGCTCGCCGGCGACTCGGGCGACGATCGCGTCGAGACGCTGCGGGTGCTCGGCGAGCTCTACGAGGGAAAGCTCAAGGAGCCGCAGCGCGCGTACGAGCGGTTCGCGGCGGCGTTCGAAGCGGCGCCGGAGGACGAGCGCTCGGTGGCGGACCTCGAGCGTTCGGCGACGGGTGCTTCGAAGGTCGCGGACGCAGCGGCGCTCGTCGATCGCGTCGCTTCCGGGAGCGTTTCGCCCGAGGCGTCGATCGCGCTCACGCTGCGCGCTGGGCGCTTGTACGCAGGGCCGATCGCGAACACGGACGAGGCCATCCAGCGTTTTCGCGGCGTCCTCGATCGGGACGCGGACAACCGCGACGCGCTCGCGGCGCTCGACGAACTGTTTCGAAAGACTGGCCGCTGGAGCGATCTTCATGGAGTGCTCGAGCGCAGGCTCGAGCGCGCCGAAGGTCCCGACGAGCGACGCGAGGTTCTCTACGCGATCGGCGCGCTGTCCGAGGGCGAGCTCAACAAGCCCGAGAGCGCGGTCGACACGTACGTCGCGGTGCTCACCGAGTACGGAGACGAGGCGGAGGCGCTCAAGCGGCTCGACGCGCTCTACACGCGGCTCGAGAAGTGGGAGGAGCTCGCGAGCATCCTCGAGCGCGAGCTCGTCGTCCTCGCTGACGACGAGAACGCTGCGCTCGACGCGAAGTTTCGTTTGGGCCGGACGCTGCACGCGCACCTCGGACGCACGAAGGACGCGATCGAGCACTTCCGGGAGATCTTGTCGCTCAACCCCGAGCACCCGCAGGCGCGCGAAGCGCTCGAAATGCTGCTCCGTGAGCCAGAGAGCCGAGGCGAGGCCGCGAGGATCCTCGAGCCGATCTACGAGCTGCGCGGAGATTGGGAGGCGCTGATTCGCGCGCTCGAAATCCTGCTCGCGGACGAGTCGGACGTCGATCAGCGCGTGGCGCTCTTGCGCAAGATCGGCGACGTGTGCGCGTCGCAAATCGGCAACGCGGACCGCGCGTTCGAGGCGTACGGGCGCGCGCTGCTCGAAGACCCCGCGCGCACCGAAGTGCGCGACGCGCTCGAGGCGATGGCGGACTCGACCGGCGCGTGGCCGCGGTACGTCGCGCTCTTGCGGCAGGTGACCGAGCGCAACGTCGCGCCCGAAGTCGCGCGCGGCGCGTGGCTCAAGATCGCGTCGGTCGAAGACTCGAAGCTCAACAACGTCGACACGGCGGTCGAGTCGTTCAACAAGGTCCTCGCGGCGGACGCGGCGGACGCTGAAGCGCGCGAGTCGCTCGAGGCGCTGCTTCGTCGGACCGAGCGTTGGCCTGCGCTGCTCGAGAGCTACCGCGGTCGGCTCGATCTCACGCAGGACCCGCAAGAGCGCGAGCAAGTGCTCTCGGCGATCGCGACGGTTCAAGACACAAAGCTCGGCGACGCAGAGGCGTCGATCACGACGTATCGCGAGATGCTCTCGGCGGATCCCGCGTCCACGCGCGCGCTCGGCGCGCTCGATCAGCTGTTCGAGCGTCAGGCCCGGTGGAACGATCTCGCCGACAACCTCCAAGCGCGGCTCGATCTGTCGTCGGATCCCGACGAGCAGACGCAGCTCATGCTTCGCCTCGCGAAGCTCCGCGAAGAGAAGATGTCGCAAGTGGACGCCGCGGTGGAGATCTACCGCCAGGTCCTCTCGCGAGACGCGACGAACGCGGCTGCGCTCGAGGCGCTCGAGCGGCTCGTTCACCAGCCCGAGCACGCGCCCGCGGTCGCTGAGATCCTCGAGGCGGTCTACCGCGAGTCCGCTGCGTACGATCGGCTCGTCGCAGTGCACGAGATCCAAGTGACCCTCGCGACCGATCCGGCGCGAAAGGTCGAGCTCTTGCACCGCATCGCCGAGCTCCAAGAGACGGCGCTCGACGATCCAGGAACGGCGTTCAAGACCTTCGGTCGAGCGCTCGCCGAGGACGCGAGCAACGAGGACACGGTCTCGGGGCTCGAGCGACTCGCGCGCGCGCACCAAGCGTACGGCGAGCTCGCGCGTGTGTACGAAGAGCGCGTCGCCGCGGTGGAAGACGCCGCGGTGAAGGTCTCTCTGCACCAGCGCGCCGCGGTGGTGCACGAGGAGCTCTTGCAGAGCACCGAGGGCGCCGTCGGCCACTATCGCGCGATCCTCGCGATCGACCCGCGCAACGTCGATGCGGTGAGCGCGCTCGAGCGGCTCTATCAGCTCGGCGAGAAGTACGAAGACCTCGCGGGCTCGTACCTTCAGAAAGCGTCGCTCCTCGAGAACCCCGAGGAGGCGAAGGCCTATCTGTTTCGCGCGTCCGAGATCTACGAAACGGTGCTCGAGCGACCGGGCGACGCCGTCGGCGTGTATCGCAAGGTCCTCGAGGTCGATCCCGAAGACCTCAACGCGGTCGACGCGCTCGTGCGCTTGTACGTGGCGCAAGGCGATTGGGCGAACCTGCTCGACGTTCAGCAGCGCAAGATCGACCTCGTCGGTGACCCTGACGAGAAGAAGCGCCTCTACTTCGAGGTGGGCAGCGTCTACGAGAGCGAGCTCAAGGACGTCGCGAAGGCGATCGATTCGTACAACAAGGTCCTCGAGCTCGATCCCAGCGATTTGACAGCGCTCCAGCGGCTCGACCAGCTCTATCTCGGCCAGCAGAACTGGCAAGAGCTGCTCTCGGTGCTCGAGCGTTCGGCGGACCTCGCGTCGGACCCGGACGAGATCAACTCGTACCGCTATCGCGTCGCGGAGATCCACGAGAAGCAGATCGGCGACGTCGCGCGCGCGGTGGACATCTACCGCGGAATTCTCGACGCGACGCCGGATCACCAGCCCACGCTCGACGCGCTCGAGAACATCCTTCGCGGCCCGAAGGAGCCCATCGGCGCGGCCGCGGTGCTCGAGCCGGTCTATACGGCGGCCGGCGCGTTCGATCGGCTCGTCGGCGTTCTCGAAGTTCAGCTCGCGCACGCGCAAGACCCGCTCGATCGCGTGACGCTCCTGCACCGCATCGCGGAGATCCAAGAGAACGCGCTCGATAACAGCGCGGGGGCGTTCGACGCGTTCAAGCGCGCGCTCCCGAGCGATCCGCTCAACGAGCAGACGCTCGGCAACATCGAACGCCTCGCGAACGACCCGCAGGGCTGGGCTGCGGTCGGAGCTGCGTACGACGAGGAGCTCGCGAAGCTCGGCGGCGAGCCGCAGAAGGCTGTCGAGCTCGGGCTGCGCACCGCGCGCATCTACGAGGTGCAGCTCGAGAACACCGACGCGGCGATCGCCCGCTATCGCGCGGTGCTCGTCGCGGATCCGCAGAACGGCGAGGCCGCTCGATCGCTCGATCGCCTGTACGAAGCTGGCGAGAAGTGGCAGGAGCTCGCGGACATCACGAAGGTGACGATCGCGCTCCCCGACACGTCGCCGGAAGAGATCGTCGCGCTGCGCTTCAAGCTGGCGCAGGTGAACGAGGGCCCGCTCGGCGACATCGACGCCGCGCTCACGGCGTACCGCGAGGTCCTCGACGTCGAGCCCGAGCACTCGCCGACGGTGGCGGCGCTCGAGGCGATGTTCGGCCGCGGCGTGAAGCAGTCGGAGGTCGCGGCGATGCTGCGACCGATCTACGAAGGGCAGGGCGAGTGGCAGAAGCTCGGCCAGCTCAACGAGCAGGCGCTCTCGCTCGTCACGGATCCCGCCGAGCGGACCGCGGCGATGCACGCGCTCGCGGATTTGAACGAAGGCCAGCTCGCCGACGGCGTCGGCGCGTTGAATTGGCACATGCGCGCGCTGCGCGAGTCTCCGCTCGACGAGCGTTCGCTCACGGACGCCGAGCGTCTCGCGGGCACGATGGACGCGTGGACGGACCTCGCGAGCTGCTACGCGGACATCGTCGAGGCGTCGGCGGACGAGAACGTCAAGCGCGTCGTCGGCAAGCGCCTCGGTCGTGTCTACGAAGAGGAGCTTCGCGACGTCGAGAACGCGGAGGCCTCGTACAACTACGTGCTGAGCGTGGCGCCGCTCGACACCGACGCGCTCGAGCGACTGGACGTGATCTACTCGGGCCTCGGCAACTCCGAGCGTCTCGCGCAGGTGCTCGATCGTCGCGCGCAGGCGGTCGAAGACCCCTCGCAGAAGATCGAGTTTACGCTGCGTCACGCGCAGATCCTCGAGGCAGAGCTCGCGCAGCCCGAGCAAGCGATCGCGCGCTACAGGATCATCGTCGACCAGCTCGACGGCTCGCATCCGGACGCGCTCGAGGCGCTCGATCGGCTCTACACGGCGTCGGACAACGGCGCTGAGCTCTACAAGGTCCTCGAGAAGAAGGCGGAGAACGCGTCGAGCGACATGGATCGCGCGGACTTCTTCACGCGGCAAGCGGCGTTGGCCGCGGGTCCGTTGAACCGCCCCGAGGACGCGGTGCGCCTGCTCAACGAGGTGCTCACGCTGAAGGGCGAGGACCCCGACGCGCTCGACGTTCTCGCGACGCTGCACCAGAACGCGAACAAGTGGGACGAGCTCGTCGAGACGCTCGAGCGCCAGCTGGTCGCGACGGACGACTACGAGCGCAAGGCGCAGGTTGGCCTGCGAATCGCCTCGGTTCACGAGCAAGCGCGCGGCGACGCCGAGCGCGCGGTCGAAGCGTACCGACGCGTGCTCGACATCGATTCGGGCAACGACGCTGCGTACGTGGCGCTCGAAGAGATCTTCCGTCGCACGCAGAACTGGGACGAGCTGTCAGCGACGCTCAACCAGCACATTCAAGTGGGCGCGGCGACGCTCGACGGTCCGCGGCAGCGGGCGATCTGGGCGGAGCTCGCGATGCTCTACCAGAACGTCTACCAGCAGAACGCCGACGCCGTGACGTCGTGGCGCAACGTCCTCGACGTCTCGACCAATGACGAAGAGGCCATCGCGAAGCTGCTCGAGCTTCACGCGGCCAACGAAGAGTGGCGCGACGTCGTCGACGTGTTGAAGATCAAGGTCAACGCGCAGTCGATCGACGAGCTCAAGATCCCGTTCCTCGTCGAGATCGCCTCGGTGTGGGAAGACAAGATCCAAGAGCCCGACGGCGCGCGCGAAGCGTACGAGCAGATCCAAGCGATCGACACGCTGCACGAGCGCGCGTTCGCGCGGCTCGAGGTGTTGCACCGCGACAACGGTCGTTGGGAGCCGCTCGTCGAGATGTACATCGCGCGCCACGACGCGCTGGAGGAGAGCGACCTCAAGGAGAAGGTCGACCTCTTGCGTCGCGCTGCGAAGGTCTACGACCAGAACCTCAACGACAACGAGCAGGCCTTCGCGGCCGCGATGCTCGCGTACGAAGAGGACGTTTCGGACAAAGAGACCGTCACCCTGCTCGAGCGCCTCGCCGCCGTCGGCGCGAAGTGGAACGAGCTGCTCGCGACCTCCAACGACTGGTGGAAGGCCGCAGCGGATCCGCGCTGGACGCACATCGGCCTCAACATGGCCAAGTGGTACGGCGTCGATCTGAACAAGCCCGAGTGGGCGCTCCCGATCTATCAGCAGGTGCTCGCGCGGCAGCCGGACAACCTCCTCGCGCTGCACTCGATGACGGCGCTCTACCGAAAGCTGCAGCAGTGGCCGCAGCTCACGCAGCTGCTCGAGCGCTGCATGGCGGTCGCGCGTTCGGAAGAGGATCGTCGCAAGGTTCACGTCGAGCTCGGCGAAGTGCTCGAGCTGCACTTGAACCAGACGGACGCCGCGGTCGAGCACTACAAGACCGCGCTCAACCTCAACGCGCGCGACCTCGGCGCGCTCACCGCGCTCGAGCGCGTGTACGAAGGGCGAGCCAACGGACCGGCGCTCGTCGACGTGCTCTATCGCAAGGCTGAGGCGCTCGCGGCGCAGAACAACGTCGAGCAGGCGAACGTCGTTCGACTGAAGCTCGCGGACGTCCTCGAGGACAAGGCCAACGACGCCGAGCGCGCGGTCGAAGTGCTTCGTTCGGCGGTCGCCGCGGACGCGAGCAACCTGCACGCGCTCCGCGGGCTCGAGCGCTTGTACGCGCGGCTCGGGCGCTCGGCGGACCTGCTCTCGGCGCTCGAAGCGCAGCTCGATCACGTCTCGGTCGAGCGCGAGAAGATCAAGCTCCTCACGCGCATCGCGGAGATGCAGGAAGAAGAGTTCGTCAAGCTGCCCGAGGCCGCGGCGCGGTTCGAGCAGGTCGTCGAGATCGACCCGAACAACGACCACGCGTATCGCGGTCTCGAGCGCTTGTACCGTCGCCAGTCGAAGTGGGCCGAGCTCTTGTCGGCCCTCGATCGGCACATCTCGGCGACCAACGACCGCAAGGAGCGCGTTCCGCTCTTCACGGCGGTCGGACAGGTGTACGCCGAAGAGCTCAACGATCAGGATCGCGCGATCGACGGATTTCAGAACGCGCTCGACATCGACTACACGTACCTGCCGGCCCTCGAAGGCTTGGCGCGCGTGTACGAGAAGCGCACCGAGTGGGATCGCGCGATCGAGACGCTGCGCACGCTCTCGGATCACGAGCGCGACCCGGTCAAGCAGGTCGACATCCGGTATCGCATCGGAAAGCTCGCGGAAGAGCAGCTCCAGGACGAGAACCAGGCGCTGGACCTCTACCGCTCTGCGCTCGACGTGAACGACGCGCACGCGCCGTCGCTCGGCGCGATTCGCCAGATCTTCCAGCGCCGCGGCGATCAATACGACGCAGCGCAGTACCTCGAGCGCGAGATCAACGCGACCGAGGCGCCGCGCGCGAAGGCCAAGCTCTACTACGAGCTCGGGCGCATCTGGAACGACCACCTCGACGAGCGAGACAAAGCCGTCGCGTGCTTCGAGAGCGCGATCAAGAACGACGCCGAGCTCGACGACGCGGCGTATCCGCTGGTGTTCCACTACGCGCAGACGGGTCAGTGGGAGGCCGCTGAGCCCCTCGCCGAAGTGCTCGTTCGCAAGAGCGGACGCCGACCGCCCGAAGAGCAATTGCAGCTGCAGCTCGTGATGGGCCGCGTCGCGATGAAGCTCGGCAAGCTCGATCGCGCGATCAAGGCGCTGTCGACGGCGCACGGGCTCGACCGCTCGAACGTCGAAGTTCTGAGCGAGCTCGCGCTCTCGTACTTCGAGAAAAAAGACTGGGAAAACGCGTTCAAGTACTATCACTTGCTCGTCGTTCACCACAAAGACGACATGGCGCCCGAGGGCCGCGCGGAGCTCTACTTCCGCATCGGCGTCGTCAAGCGCGAGCAGGGTGATCGCCGTCGCGCGATCAACTTCCTCGACAAGGCGCTCGAAGAGGTTCCCAACCATCGTCCCACGCTCGAGGCGCTCGTCGAGACCTACGCGCAGGACAACCAGTGGGAGCAGGTGATCGGCTACAAGCGCGCCGTGCTCGACAACCACGTCACCGACATCGAAGAGCGCTACACCATGCTCGTCGACATCGCTGAGCTGTGGCAGGGCAAGGCGAAGAACCCGCAGAAGTCGATCCAGAGCTTCAACGAAGCGCTCGAGCTCAAGGGCGACCAGAACAACATCTTGTTGATGAAGCTGCTCGCGCTCTACCAAGAGACCAAGCAGTGGTCGCGCGTGATCGAGACGGTGACGAAGATGTCCGAGGTCGAGAAGGACCCGGCGAAGAAGTCACGCTACGCGTACACGGTCGCGTCGATCTACAACACCGAGATCAAGAACCCGGACGAGGCGGTCAATTGGTACAACGCCGCGCTCGACCTCAACCCCTCGGACCTCAAGGCCTTCGAGAAGATCAACCAGATCCTCACGGCCAAGAAGGAGTTCAAGCAGCTCGAGCGCTCGTACCGAAAGATGCTTCACCGCATCACGGGCAAGGGAAACCGCGACCTCGAGTTCTCGCTCTGGCACGCGCTCGGGCTCATCTACCGAGATCGCTTGGACAAGAAGTCCGAGGCGATCACGGCCTTCGAGTCTGCCTCGAAGCTCAAGCCCGAGGACGATCAGGAGCAGAAGATCCTCGCGGAGCTCTACACGGTCACCGGCGAGAGCGACAAGGCGATCGACTCGTACATGGGCATGCTCCGTCGCGAGATCAACAACGCGACTGCGATGAAGGCCGTGTACGACCTGCACTACGCCGCGCGGCAGTACGACAAGGCGTGGTGCGTCGCGAACACGATGTGCTTCTTGCAGCGCGACAACGCGCCGCAGGACGCCCGCGCGTTCTACGAGCAGTACAAGCCGCGCCGCCCGCTCGCGCCGCAGTCGCGCCTCGATGAAGAGCGCTGGATCAAGGACCTCTTCCACCAAGACGAAGATCCCTTCGTCGGAAAGATGTTCGCCTGCATTCTTCCCGCGCTTCGTCGCGTGAAGGTTCGCCCCGTCGCGCAGTTCGGCTTCACCGCGGCGGATCAGCAGAACCCGCAGACGAGCTCGGTGGCGCTCGTTCGCGCGCTCGGCCTCTCGGCCGCGGCGCTCAACCTCCCGCAGATGCCGGCGATCTTCCTTCGCCCGCAGCAGCCCGGAGGCCTCGCGTATGTGCCGTCCGATCCGTGGGCTTCGGTGTCCGGCGGATCGCTGCTGCAGGGCATGCAGCCGGTGGACCTCCAGTTCATCGCGGCCAAGCACATGAGCTACTACCGACCCGAGCACTATGTGCGGACGCTGTTCCCCACGGTGGCGGAGCTGACGATGCTCTTGCTCGCGGCGATCAAGCTCGTGAAGGCGGACTTCGACGTTCCTGCGGAAGTCATGTCGACGGTGCAGACGCTCGCGCAGCAGATGGCGCAAGACCCGGTCAACCTCGAGGGACTTCGAAAGGTCGTGAAGATCTTCCTCGATCAGGGCGGTCAGGTGAACATCAAGAAGTGGTTCCAAGCCGTGGAGCTCACCGCGTGCCGCGCGGGCTTCTTGCTCTGCGGTGACCTCGACGTCACCAAGAAGATGATGGCGATGGAGCCCGGTCTGCCCGGCGACGTGTCGCCGACGGACAAGCTCAAGGACACGATCCTGTTCTCGATCTCCGAGCCGTACTTCCGGCTCCGTGAGTCGCTCGGGATCACCTTCCAGGCCGCAGCGGCGTACTGAGCTGCACGCGCGATCGCCGCGCTCGCGGCGGTCGATCGTCGCGCGCTCGAGGTCGCAAATCACGCATGGGTGCTCCTCCTTCGCAAGAAGCCGCAGCGGCCGAGCTCTCCGAGCTCGTGTCGTCCCTGCGTGGCTCGGGACGCGACGACGCGGCGTACTGCGCCGCTCACGCGGGAACGTTTCTCCTCGCCGATCGCGCCCCCGACGACGTCACGCGCTTCTCGAACGAGTATCGACCGCAGCGGCCGCGCCGCGCCGAAGCCCCGATCGACGAAGAAGCGTGGTTCAAGCTCCTCGCCCACCCCGACGACGACCCGTTCGTCGCCAAGGTGTTCGAGTGCGTGCTCGGCGCCGTGCGCTCGGTGCGGTCGGTTCCGCTCGCGAAGGTGGGGCTGCACGCGCACGACGCGGCGCACCCGTCGCGCTCGTCGATCGCCGTTGTGCGCGCGCTCGGCGCAGCGGCGTTCGCGCTCGACGCTCCGATGCCGCTCGCGTTCGTCGTGCCCGAGCGCAGCAGCGCGATCGAAGTGCTCCCCACCGATCCCATCGCGTCCATCGCTGGCGCGAAGGTGACCGCGGGTCGCTCGCTCGAAGAGCTCGCGTTTCTCGCGGGGCACCACATGGCGCGCTATCGGCCGTCGCAGTACGTGCGCGTGCTCTACAAGGACTCGATACCAGAGCTCACGTCGCTCTTCGCTGCGTCGCTTCGCGCAGGCAGGCCGCAGCTCGCGGTCGATCCGTCGATCGCCAAGGTGGGCGACCAGCTTCGCAAGCTCATGGAGCCCGCTGCCGTCGCGCGCCTCGAGCGCGTCGTCGCCCTCTTTCTCGAGCGCGGACCGAAGATCGACATCGCGCGTTGGCTCGAGGGCGCCGAGCGAACCTCGCTTCGCGCAGGGCTCTTGCTCGCGGGCGACGTCGCGAGCGCGAAGAGCGCGCTCTCGCTCATCGAGAGCGCCCCCGACGGAGCGCTCTCGGACATCGTCACGTTCGCGATGAGCGAGCAGTACTGGGCGCTTCGTCAGCGCTTGGGCATCGCGCTCTGGCCCGACTCTCCCGTGCCGACGAAAGAGCCCGAGCACGTTCGCGCGTCGCCGTCGGTGTTTCCCCCGCCGCAAGAGATCGACGAGGCGATCGCGCGCGCCGAAGCGCAAGAGGCCGCACAGCCCAGCGAGGCCGCCGTCGACACAGCGCCGAGCGACGCTGCGACGACGAGCGCCGACGCGCTCGAGCGCGAACCCGCGGCCGCTGCGGAAAACGCAGACGCCGCCGAACCGTCCCTCTTCTCGAAGCCGAGCATTCCCACGGGCCTCGTCGCTGCGGACTTGTCGAGCGAAGAGCGCGCCGCTGCGACCGCTGCTGCGTCGGACGCCGAAGCCGCGTCCGCGGTCGATCGCCCCACGGTGTCGGCGCCGCAGCCCTCGGTGGGCGAGCGAATCGACGTGATCGTCGCTGCGCTCTCGGCGCTCGAAGACCCGCTCGAGAAGACCGAGATCGCCCAGTGGATCGCGACGCTCGTGAGCGCGCTGCGCAGCGCATACGCGCGGACGCCATCGGACTACGACGCGCGCGACGACGCCAACCAAGACGAGCCCGACACGTTTGCGTCTGCGCTCGTCGACGCGTGCCGGTGGCTCTCGATCGCCCCGCCGATCGTCGCCCCGTTCGAAGGGCTCGGTGTCCTCTGGTCTTCGCCGCCGAGCACGCCCGCGCTGGTGCTCGTCGATCCCGAACGCGATCGCGCGCTCGCGCCCGACGCTCGCCGATGGCTCGCCGCGGAGTGCGCTGCGCAGTTTGTGTCCATGCGGGTCGCGATGCGCGTCGCGCCGACGCCCATGCTCTTGGCCGACGCGGTGTGCGCGGTCGCGTCGGCGCTCGCGCAAGGCGACGAAGGCGACTCCGAGGGGTCCTCCGCGCACGCGGTTGTGCGTCACGTCCTCGCGGACAGCGGGCTGCGTTCGTCGCTCGAGCCGCTCGCGCGCAGGCTCAGCGCAGAGGTCTTTCGCGGCGCCGTCGCGCGCTGGGTTCACTCGGCCGAGCGAGGCGCGGTTCGCTGCGCGCTCGCGCTGTGTGATCGCGACGGATGCGAGGACGAAGTGTTCGCCGCGCGCCCATTTCGACCGGGATTTCTCGGTCCTGACGAGTGGCGCGCCGTCGTCGCGGAGGCGCGCGCGAGCGAGCACGTGCTCAGCGCTCGCGACGCTCGCGGCGTTCGATAAACCGCGCGACCGCCGCTTCGTGCGAAGGGAGCGCCCAACACGCGGCGAACGCGCTGAGCTCCGCCGCGCTCGATCGCGCGACCGCATGATCGAGCGACGCACGCACGAGCGAGAGCTGCGCAGCCGTCACGGCCGGGTCGATCGCCGCCAGACGCTCGGTCCAAGCCAGCGCAGCTTCGAGCGCGGATTTCTCGGCGCACACTTCGTCGACGAAGCGCGCTTGGTGTGCCTCGCGCGCGCTGACGGTCTCTGCGCCGAGCAGCCAACGCGTGGCGGTCGAAGCACCCACGATGGCGACCAGACGCGCCGTGGCGCCCCACCCAGTCGTGACGGCGAGCTTGTTCTGCACCCAGTGGAAGCTCGCGCGCTCGTGCGCGAAGCGCAGGTCGCACGCCGCTGCGAGCTCGCACCCACCGCCGTATGCGTCGCCGTCCACCGCGGCGACGATCGGGAGCTTCGTCGCTCGGAGCGCTGCGATCAGCGCGCGCCCTTTGCGCGCGACGGCTCGCCCCCCCGCGCGACCCTTGAGCGCGCCGAACTCGCGGAGGTCTCCGCCTGCGACGAACGTTGGCGGGCTCGCTGCGAGCACGATCGCGCGGGCCGTCGCGTCTTGTTTCACCGTGCGCGCGTGGGACACGAGCGCGTCGATCGTCTCGGTGTCGAGCGCGTTGCGCGCCTCGCTGCGACGAACGGTGAGCACCCGAGCGACCCCGTTCGCTTCGAGCGTCGCGCTCATCGCGACGATCGTCGGCGGCGTGCGGGTGTGCCGCGCTCTTCCTCGAGGATCTCAGCGTCTCGCGCGTACGGCCCCTTGCGCTTGAGCCGCTTTCGCGCCCGGTAGTACCGCTCGGCGTGCTGAACGATCTCGCTCGCGATGTCTTTTTGTGTGGCGCGCTCGATGCCTTCGAGTCCCGGGGACGAGTTGATCTCGAGGATGCGGGGGCCGCGGCGAGTCTCGAGCATGTCGACGCCGCACACCTCGAGGGCCATCACTTCGGCCGCGGCGATCGCGGCCTTGGCGTAGCGCGCTTGGAGCTTCGAGATTCCCTCGGCGTCTCCGCCGCGGTGGAGGTTCGAGCGAAACTCACCGCGCTTCGCGCGACGCCGCATCGCCGCCACGACGCGTCCCCCGACGACGATCACGCGGATGTCGCGGCCCTTGGACTCGGCGACGAACTCTTGGAGGATGATGTCCTGCCCGAGGCTCCAGAAGCTCTCGAGCGTGGACTGAACGCTCTGGCGTGTCTCGGCGAGCATCACGCCGACGCCTTGCGTTCCTTGGTGGAGCTTGACGATCGCGGGCGGGCCTTCGACGAGCTGGAGCGCGCTGTCGAGGTACGCCGTTGATTTCGTGCACACCGTCGTGGGGATGTCCAAGTCGCGCTTGGTGAGCAGCTGCATCGCGCGAAGCTTGTCTCGCGATCGCGCGATCGCGATCGAGTGGTTCAACACGGGGACGCCCATCATGTCGAACTGGCGGACCACCGCGAGCCCGTAGCTCGTGATCGAAGCGCCGATGCGCGGGAGCACGAGGTCGTACTTCTCCGCAGGAGTGCCGCGAAAATAGAGCTGCGGTTGTCCGCGCGACACGACGAGCGAGAACTCGAGCGGGTCGATCACCGACACGACGTGTCCGCGCGCGCGGGCCGCTTCGGTGAGCCTTCGCGTCGAGTACAGCGAGGCCTTGCGCGAGAGGATGAGCAGGTGCATCGCCGGGTTCACTCCGTGCTCTTCGACCGGTCGCGGAGGCGGGGCCACGACGGACAGAAGGGGGCGATGGTAGAGGGTCCGCTCGCAGGGTCAAGCGATCGCTAAATATCTAATGATTTTAATCGGTTGTAGGGGGCTTCGGGAGCCCGTCCAGCGATTGGCGCAGCCACGCGAGCTCGATCGCCGCGCGCCCGATGTGCGCCGTGATCGCCGCGATCACCGCGAGCGACGCTGGCGCGATGGCCGCGAGCGCCGCGACGGAGAGCGCGACGAAATCGACGCCGAGCCGCGCGAGGACGATCCGCGATGGGCGCGCGCGCAGCGCGTTGAATCCGTGGGCGAGCGCTGTGCGTGCGTCGGTGCCGACGACCACCGCGCCGCGAGCGAGCGCGAACAAGCTTCGAAGCGCGGCGATGACAACGAGCGCCGCGACCGTGACGGCGGTGAGCGACGCGATGTCTCGCGGTCTCTCGCTCGCGAGCGCGCTGACGGCGAGCGCGGTGAACGGGCGACGGAGCGCGAGCACCAAGAGCGCGAAGAGCGTCGCCTGCGCGAGCGCGAGCGCGACGATCCCAGGCGTGTGCGCGATCGACTGCGCCCACGGGCTACGAGGGAGCTGACGCGCGAGCGAGGGCAGGGCGCCCTGCAGCGGAACGGTCACGAGCGCGACGAGCCCCACGGTCAGCGCGGCGACCGCGAGGGCCGGCGGGAGCTCTGCCGATCGCGCGAAATAGAGCTCGAGCGCGATGCGTCCGTCCTCGGCGAAGAGCGCGTCGGCCCCCGCCGGGTGTGACGCGAGCGGCGCGGCGATGGCGTTCACGACGTTGCGCGCGAGCGCAAACGAGACCGCCCACTCGAGGAGCGCGAGCCCGATCACGTGCGGCGCAGCGCGACGCCAGAATCCCTTCGCTCGTTCGCTCATGGCCCCAACCAACGAAGCAGCAACGCGATGACGTTGCTCACGCGCGCGGACAGCGGCGCTGCGCCGGGACCGGACAACGACCGCGCGTTGTCGACGCGCGAGCTCTCGGCGAGGTGCACGTTTGGCGGCGGGTCGATCGTCACCGAGCGCAGCGGGCCGGGGATCTCGAGGCGCGGCTCGGCGGTGTTCCACGGGCGGGTGTGGCGCGATCCGTCGGAGCGCTCGATCGCGACCGTCACCGTCGGCGCGAGGTCGCCATCGCGCAGCAACACCGCGCGATCGGCGTCGAGCGAGGCGACGCGGAGGTTGGACGTCGAGCGCGAATTGAGCGCTGCTCGAAGTAGACGATCGACGCGCGCGCGTGCGGGCGCCGTCGGCGAGAGCGCGCGCAAGAGGTCGTCGGGGCTCGGGTGGCGATAGCGATACTGCTCGGCATACGCGCGAACGAGCGCGCGCAGCTCGTGGGGTTCGCTGCGCTCGAGCGTCGCGAGCACGGCGCTCGTCCGTCGATACACGAGCGCCGCGTACGAGTCGAACGTCGCGAACCGGGACGCTTCGCGCGCGAGGGGCCCCGCGTCTTCGTCGAGCGCCGCGAACGCTCCCTGCATCGCCCAGAACCCGAAGCCCACGCTTCCGACGTGGCCGAACGCGGGCGCTCCGTACACCTCGTCGAGCACGACTCCCGTCGCGTACTCCGCGAGCCCCTCGTCGAGCACCGGGTGCGCGTGCTCGTCGCTCGCGACCAGGCCGTAGAACCACTGGTGCGCGAGCTCGTGCGCGGTCACGTACTCGATCGTGCGCGCGAAGCGCGGGAGCGACGCGTTGCCTTCGACCGTGACGAGACCCGGATACTCCATCCCGCCGACGCCCGCCGCGTCCCGCGGCGCCACGACGATCGTGAGCTTGTCGTACGGGTACGGCCCGAAGCGACGTTCGAACACCGGCAGCGCGCGGCGCGCGAGCTCGATCGCTCGCTCGGCGAGGACGTCGTCGGGCGCTGTGTGGACAACATCGAGCACGACCGATCGGGCCTCGGCTGGGTCGTCGCCGTCTCGAACGCGCGCGTCGTTCACCGTGAGCACGCGCCGCGTCGTGCGCGTCGACCAGCCGAACGCGCAGTCGTGCGCGCGCCCGAGAACGAAGCGATGGATCGCGCGATCGCCCTGCAAAACGACTGATGACGTTCGACCTGTGGCGAACACCATGGCGTCCCGCGGCGCGTCGATGGAGAGCTCGTAGCGCCCGAAGTCCGCGAAGAACTCGCTCTGCGCGTGGAGGGCGAAGTTGTTCCATCGGCCGTCGCGCTCGAGCACGGCGAGCTTGGGAAACCACTGCCCCGCGAAGCAGAATCGATCGCCGCAGCCGCTCCGCGAAAACGCATCCGGAAGTCGCAGCGAGAAGCGAACGACGAGCTCGACCGCCGTGTCTCGCGGGATCGGCTCGGGCAGGGGCGTGCGCATCCGCGTGCGGTCTCGCGGCGCGCCTGCGCCGTCGTTGAATTCGTGGGTCGTGTGCGGGAGCAGCTCCCGACCGTCGCTGAGCGCGATGGAGTGAACCGTGATCGACCCCTGCGCGCCGGGCGTGTTGCCTCGATGTCCGCCGCCCGTGAGCGTCTGCAAGAACAGCGAGCCCGGCGCGAACGCGTTGGCGTAGAGGTGCCACTCGAGCGTGCGCGCGGGCGTGTCGCTGCGGTGCACCCAGCGGATGCGCTCGGTGGCCTCGATCGTGCGGGGGCCCGTGATTCGCGCGTCGATCGTGTAGTCCGCGCGATTGAGCGGGCCGTCGCCGTGCTGCGCGCGCGCGTCGCGTGTCGCGAGCGCGACGACGAGCGCGGCCGTGACGCGCGTCGCGGTCAGCGGGGCTTGTGTGGATGGTTGTCGCCGAGCCAGGGGGACCTGAGCCATGCTACGCGAGTCGGTCGATGACGCGCGTTCGATTCGAGTTCGAAGGCCCGCGAGGGCGCGTGCGCGCCGCAGCGCGCGCAATGGGTGAAGCCGCGTCGGCGGGCGACGTCGTCGCGCTCGTCGGTCCCCTCGGCGCAGGAAAGACTGTCTTTGCTCAAGCGCTTCTCCGCGGCGCTGGCGTCCCCGCGGACGTTCGCGTGTCGTCGCCCACCTTCGCGATCGTCCACGAGTACCAGGGCCGCACGAAGGTCCTGCACGCGGATCTCTATCGCTTGAGCGGCCCCGAGTCGCTCGACGAAGTGGGGCTCTTCTCGCTCGGGATCGACGCGATCACCGTCGTCGAGTGGCCCGAGCGCGCGGGCGAGCTCGTTCCGCGAGAGACCGTGTGGGTCACGATCACGCGCGTCTCGCCCCTGCGTCGTCGGGTCGTGATCGAAGGCGAAGGCCCACGCGCCGAGTCGCTCGTCGCCGCTGCGCGCGAGGGCTTCGCGTCGAAGCCTCGACGCGTCGCTCAGTAGTCGTCGACGTTTGTCGTGAATCCGAAGTGGTGCCCGGTGCGGCCGACTTCGCCGGCGGTCGAGTGGCACGAGGCGCAGATCGTCCGCTCGTTTCCTGGGCGATCGGCGACTCCGTCGGCGACGATGCCCTCGGGTGTGATCGGGACCGGCAACATCGGGTTCATCGAGCCCGCTGGCACGCGCTGGTACCAGTACCAGTCCGCGGGGGTATTTCCTGGGCCAACTTTCAACATGACGGCGAAGCCCGTAATCGTGCGCAGCGACGCGTCGTAGAGCTCTTTGACCGCGGCCGCGCCGACGGGAAACGGCTGCGATGGCAGCGTGTTGATCCACTGCGCGTTCAGGCAAACGCGCGTGTACGCGTGGGCTGACGGGATCGGCGCTGGGTGCGGCGCGCGCTGGCAACTCCACATGCGGTAGCTCCCGAAATTGAGCCAAGGCGCGATCGACGCGTGCCCTCGGGGCGGAATTTCGGGCCCTACGAGGCCGGCCTCTTCGTCGAACACAACGTCGGGGATCGGCGGCCGCTCGCGTGGCGCGTCGATCGTGTCGCTCGCGTCCGTTCCTCCGTCGGCGGCGTCGAGCTCTTGCGCGTCCGCGATGGCGTCTTCGACCGCGCCGTCACCGGCGTCGACCGGTCGCCGCGGGCGCGGAGGGCAGCCCGCGACGAATACACACACAATCAAAAACGCCGTCCCTGCACGCCAGTTCGCCATCGTTGATCGCGTGAGTGTAGACCGTCTCGGCACCTTTCTCACAGCGCGCAGCGGATCGGGATCGCGATCACTTGCCCGCCCGAGGCGCCGACAGAGACCTCCGTGAGCACGAGCGCTCCCTCGCGCGTCGCGACGATCTTCGAGGTCGCGGCGCCCACGCCGAGCGTGACGCCCGCGAGCTCGATCGGCGCGCCGAGGCTTCGGCCGCGTTGATCGAGAACGACGAAGCGCTGCCTCGGCGTCCCATCGAGAAAGCGTCCCGTCGCCAAGATTCCGCCCGCGAAGCTCGTGGCGTCTGCGGTGCCCGAGAGCATCCCGAGCTCCGCGTGTTCGACGACGTCTTCGAGCGGCCGCCCGTTGGCGTCGAGCGCGCGCGTCGCGAGTCCGAAGATCGGCGGCAGCGTGTCCACCGCGTTGTCCCAGAGCGCGAGCAAGCCGCTCGTGTGCTCGATGGTCGTGACGAACTTCGGCTCGATCGCGACCGTCGCGATCTCCTGGCCCTCGCCGCGCGGCGCGAGCCGCTCGTCGAAGCGCTGGACACGAATCGCGGTCCGCCCTCGCCGGACGGAGACGGTTTGCACGACAAACGATCGATCCGACAGCATCGTTCGCGTCGTGGCTGTCGACGGCGACGACGCCTCCATCGGCAACTCGGTGCGCGTCGGAGCTCGTCCGTCCACGTCGGTGGCGATGACCTCGGTGCCCCAGACTGCGCGCACCTGCTCGGAGAGAAACGACAACCCGCCCGACGTCTGCCCGATGCTCCGACAGCCCGAGAGCGTGAAGCCCATGCCGACCGCCGAGAGATCGATTGGCTGCATAACCGACGGGCGATCCACGGATTGTCGAACCAACGTGCACGGCTGCCCTTGGACGTCGAAGAGCGTCCAGCGCGTGTCTCCCGACGCCGTGGCCGCGACCGACGCGATCGCGGTGCGACCGCCCATCGCGTGCTCTTGGAGTCGAACTCGCATCGGCGCGTTTGCATCGATCAGCGCGGACGCCGTCGCGACGCGCGTGGTTCCGTCGGCGAGCGATTGGGCGAGGGCGACGTGCGCGCCCGAGCCGATCGACGTCGCGGCGAGCAAGCGCCAACGCAGGTCTCCGTCGGGCGTGACCGCGAACGGCGTCGATGGCGTCCACCGGCACGCGCCGATCGCAGCGTCGACGAACGACTGCGCGTCGACGGTGGGCCGCGCGCTGGCGCCGCAGTGGATCGTCAGCGTCACCAAGAACAGAAGAGAAGTGCGTCGCATCAGGGGCGTTGATCGTACTCCCTGTGCAGCGCTCAGATGTGAATGCTCCCCGGAATGTTCGACGGAAACAAAAACGGGTACGGCAGAAAGCGCGTCGCGTCTCGCGCGCGGAGATCCGCGTCGAGTTGCTCGAGCTCTTTGGCGAACGACGCGACGAGCTCTCGCGCAGGACCGTGGAGAAACTGCGCTGGACCGAACTCGCCGAGCCGCGTGAGCCGCAGCGAAGAGAGCTGGAGCACTGTGTACACCTGCGCCATCGCCATGTTGTACGGCGGCATGAGCTTCTCGATGAGTCCGCTCTCGTCGAGGTCGGTCGGCGGCCACTGCGACCAGAACGCCCCTGCCATGTTGGGCAGCGCGCCCATGTACGGATACTGAGGAAAATTCACGGCGGCGTGCTGCGCCGTCGCGGTCCACAAGATCGCCGCGAGCACCTCGGCGAGCGACTCGGGGGTGTCCACAGCGCCGACGCCCGACAGTCGTCCTCCTGCGTCGTCCGTGAGCTCTTCGACGAACGCGCGGAGCTCGTCGTCCTCGCGGATCTCGTTGGCGCTCGGGTAGTAGATGGCCACGTACTTGCGCGCGAATCGCTCGATCACCGCGAAGACGTCGAGCGCGTCGTCGCGGTACGGAAGTTCGCTGAGCACCGCTCGATCGTCCAGGCCTCGATCCACGAGCGCCTTCGTTGGAACCGAGCGCCGCAGGTCGAACGTGTCGAGCGCGAAGCGAACGAGGGACGCGGACGCGTCGATCGCTCCAGCGAACGCCTGATCGACGACGCCGTCGGGCGCGATGAGGTTCGTCGCCGCCGAGTGGTTGATCGCGAGCGTGAACTCTGTGTGCGGCTCGAGGAGCTTTCGCAGCGGGTGTTCGGACGCGAGCTGGCGCTTCATCGCGAGCGTCACGGCCTCCATCACCATGTGCGTTCGTCCGAGGTGCTCGATCGTCTCGTGCACGTTCGCGTCTGCCACCTGCACCGCGAGCCGCGCGATCGTCCATCGCTGCCCGTCTCCGGGAACGCACACCGCGCTCGACGCTCCCTTCGCGAGCTGGATCGCGATCGGACGGAGCTTGCCTCCCACCGCTGCGAACAACGCGTACGGCGCGGGGAGCCACTTGCGTCGGTTGTTGGTCTTCCCGGTGCGCGCGCCCGCGAGCAGCGTGTAGTCGCACGCGAAGACCGTTCCTTCGCCGATCGCTCGAGCGAGCGTGGTCGTGAGCGCCTTCGAGCGCGCGACGTCCGCCTCGGAGATCGCGACGTAGTCGGGCAACGACGCGACGCGACGGAGCGTCATGGGGTTGACCCCTGCGATGCGTTGCCACGCGAACACGTCGTCGTCGTCCCATCGCGATTGCACCGCCGGCGCTTCGAGCGTCTGGTGCAGCGTCGAGTACACGTCGACCGAGCGCACGGGCTCGTCGCGGACGTAGCTCGCGAGTCGCGCTGGAAGTCGCAAGTACCACGCGCCCGCCGCGGGGCCCGACAGCTCGCCCATCGAGGCACGCTCGCGCGCTGCGAGCGTGCGCAGCTCGTGCTCCTTCACCAAGTAGCCGCCGAGGGCCACGGTGTTTTCGAACAGCTGCACGGCGCTCGGCGTGATCCCCGCGATGTACCCGAGCGAGTACGTGTCCGACGACGGAACCTCCTTCGCCGTCGCCACGCCCGGCGGCCACTGATACGTGTACTTGTACGTCTCGCGCGCGTCTTCGAGCGTTCGAGCGCGGTGCGCGCGCATCGGGTCGTTTTGTGGGAGCTTCGGTTCGAGCGGGTCGATCATCGCGACGGCGATCGTAAACCGCGCCGCGCACAAGTTCGTCGTTGGCGATTCGATCGTGCGCCGAAGTGACACGTCGGTTGTTCAATTGGACAACGCGCACCGAAGTGAGCAGCGCTCGAATCGAGTCGTGATAGCGTCGCTCGCTGGGCTTTGCCGCGCGGTCGCGCGGGAGCCTCTGGAGTGCGCGATGAACCCAGTGCTCGCTCGATACGACGACGATCCACAGGGGCGTTCGGAGAAGCTCGCGCGCGTTCGCGACGAGCTCTCGTACGCGTGGGACCGGCCCGAGGGCGTCGCCACGGCGCGATCGCTTCCCAAGCGTCTCGGCTATCCGCCGGGCGTCGTCGCGCAGGTCGGCGTCGCGCTCGCGGCGCTCGAGGCAAACAAGGCGGCGGCCCGCCTTCGGGGCGCCCGCGTCGAGCCCGATCGAACCGCCACGATCGAGTCGTGCGCGGCGCAGTTCGCGACGATCGACCTCTCGCCCGTCGCGAAGGCTCGAATCGACGCCACCCACCGCGGAGATCGCGCGGCCCTCGACGCGCTCTTCGCGTGGGAGCGCCTCGCGGGGGCCAACCCGTTCGTGCTCGAGAGGCTCGCGTCGATCGGCGACTTGAGCGCGGTGTCCCCGTCGTTTGTCTGCGCGTGCGGCGAAGGGCGCGCGTTCGTCGCGGACTATCGGCCCTTTCTCGACGGCGTCTCGACGGCCGCACACAAATTCATCACGGCGCCCGTCGCGCTCTTCGCGCGGGGCGACGGGTCGAGCGCGCTCGCGCCCGTGGCGATCGTGATCGATGGGCGCGTCGCGCGTCCCGGCGACGACGCGTGGGACGCGGCCGTGGGCCACGTGCAAGTGGCGGACGCCAACGTCCAAGAGAGCTTCTTTCACCTCGGCCGCGTGCACTTCTTGCTCGAGGCGTTCGCGATGGCGACCGAGAGACAGCTGTCCGAGCGGCACCCGCTGTACGTGCTTCTGTCGCCGCATTTTCACGGGACGCTCGCGATCAACCAGGCCGCGCGCGACGAGCTCGTCGTCCCTGGCGGAAAGCTCGAGCTCCTCATGGCCCCGACGCTCGAGGGCTCGCTCTCGCTCGTGCGCCGCGCGGTCGCGTCGTTTCGCTTCTCGACCTGCACGATCGCCGGCGACCTCGAGCGGCGCGGAGTGCTCTCGACCGACGCCCTCGAACGCTTCGCCTACCGCGACGACGCCCTCCTCGTCGAGCGATCGATCCGCGAGTTTTGCAACGGCTACATCGCGGTCGCGTACGCGACGGACGAGGAGGTCGCGACGGACCTCGAGCTTCGCGCGTGGCTCGACGAGCTAGGGTCTTCCGAGGGCGGCCGACTCCAAGGGCTACCCGCGGTGAGCGACCGAACGTCGCTGGTCGAGCTCGTGACGTTCATCGTCGCGCAAGCATCGATCGTCCACAGCGCGGTGAACTACACGCAGGGTGATTTCATGGGCTTCGTCCCGGGTATGCCCACGTCGTCGAGCGCCGCCGCGCCGTCCTTCGCGCTGCCGACCGAGGCGCTCGCCAACGAGCAGCTCTCGTTCATGCTCCAGCAGACGATGGTCCGCGTCGATCGGCTCGGCGACTATCCGCCCGAGCACTTTCGCGATCGTCGCGTCGCCCCGCTCGTCTCGCAGCTTCGAGCGTCGCTCGAGAGCGCGTCGCGCCAGATCGCCGAGCGGCAGGGCGAGCGGCTCTGTCCGTACCCCTACCTCGATCCCGCGACGCTCGCCGCGAGCGTTCACATCTGAGCGATCAGGACTGAAGAGTCGTACACGCCCATGCAAATCGGACCTTCGCCACAACCCACGTTGCCGAGCGCGAGCGCGGATCCCTCGGCCCGCGCCGCGCGCATCGCGCAACGACGCGACGAGTATCGCTACGACTTCAGCTACCACGGCGTGTGCGCGATCGCGTCGCTGCCTCTGCGAGAAGAGTTCTCGCCCGCGTACATCGCCAAGGGCGCGGAGGTGTCGACGAGGCTCGGGTCCAATCGCGCAGCGGCCGTCGTCGAGAAGGCTCCGCTCGGCGTGGGGTCGGCGCTCGGCGTCGAGAGCGACCCGTACGCGCGATGGAAGCGAATGTTCCCGCTGCTCGACGAGCCCGCCTCGGTCTCGCGCTGGACGCACGATTGGCACTTCGCATGGCAACGACTCGCGGGCTCGGCGCCGATCCTGCTCGCGCGGGACCAGGGCTTCGCGTCGTCGATCGCGATCGACCCAGCGGTGATCCGAGCAGCGCTCGGACGGGACGCGACCCTCGCTTCGCTCGCGGCAGAGCAGCGGCTCTTCACCGCGGACTACGCGCTCTTCGACGGCGTCCCCGGCGGAGAGACCGACGGCGCGCGGAAGTATCTCTTCGCGCCGAAGGTGCTCTTCGTCGCCAACGCAAACGTCGCCGGAGGGCTCGCGCCGCTCGCGATCCAGTGCGATCGCCGGGGGGGCGCTTCGTCGCTCTACACGCCGGCGGACAACGACTGGGGGCTCGCGAAATTCGCCGCGCAAGTGGCAGAGGCCAACTACCAAGGCGTCCTCGTGCACATGGGCTACTGCCACGAGGTGATCCAGCGCTTCGTCCTCGCGATGCACAGGCAATTGTCCGAAGAGCACCCGCTCGCGGTGCTCCTCGCGCCGCACTGCGAGTTCACGCTCGCGGTCAATTACGTCGCGCGCACCTCGGTGCTCGCCCCGGACAAGACGCAGGACCGACTGCTCGCCCCCGCGCTCGAGTCGCAGCTCGCGCTGCTCGTGGAGGGCGTGCGCGCGCTCGACATCGACTCGCTCGACCCGCGGATCGAGTTCGCGCGGCGCGGCGTCGATGCGTCGAGCGCCCTTCGAGAGTACCCATTTCGAGACGACGGCTTGCTCGTGTGGGACGCGATCGAGCGCTTCGTTCGCGGGTACGTCACGACGTACTACACGAGCGACGACGCGGTCCGCGCGGACGGCGAGCTCGCGGCGTTCGTGCGCGAGGTCGGCGCGGACGACGGAGGGCGGCTGCCCAACATGTTCGCGCGCTTCGAAGTGAAGACGATCGACGCGCTCGTGGCGCTGTTCGCGCGGATTGTGTTTCGCGCGACGGCGTTTCACGCGGCGATCAACAACGAGAACTACGATCAGATCGCGTTCGCGCCGGCGGCGTCGACCGCTTCGTTCGCAGGGCTCCCGCCGCGAAAGACCGAGAGCGCGTCGTTCTTGCGATCGATGCTCCCGCCCGATGACCTCTGCTTCGAGGCGATCAGCGCGACGTGGCAGGTCCTGGCGCTCGCGATGAACCGCCTCGGCGAGTACCCCTCGAAGCACTTCGTCGACCCGCGCGTCGAGCCCCTGGTCGACGCATTTCGAACCGAGCTCGCTGCGATCGAAGCGAAGGTTTCCGAGCGAAATAGCGCACGTCCGATGCCGTACGTGCGGTTGTTGCCGTCGCGGATCAACGCCAGCATCACCGCGTGAGAGCGGAGAATGCGGCAGCGCCGTTGACGACCGTCGCCGCATCGGGTCTACGATGCGAGTCGATTTGGTTCGAAGGCTCCGAGGACGTTCGCAGGAGAAATGCTCGTGACGTTTCGTTCTTCTCACCGAGTGGCGCGGTAGATGAGCACTGCTCCGTCGAAAAACGCGCAGACCCTCGATGACAGGCTCGATCGAGCGACGGCCGAGCGACCCGTCACGCTCGGAAACTACGACGTCGTAGGGACCATCAGCGCTGGGGGCATGGGAAAGGTCTACGAGGCGATCCACCGCGATCACAAGTCGCGCGTCGCGTTGAAGACGCTCTTGCACGTGGATCCCGAGCGCATCGTGCGGTTCAAGAACGAGTTTCGTTTCGTGGCGGACCTGTGCCACCCGAACCTCGTTCCGCTCTTCGAGCTCGGCTGTCACGAGGGGCTGTGGTTCATCACGATGGAGCGGATCGACGGCGTTCCGTTGCTCGAGTGGGTGCGGCCGTCGACCGCGTCGTCGCTCGAGTCGACGGTGATCGACGAGTCCCACCGCCGCGAGACCACGGTGGCGCATCGCGCGCTCCCGCCGACGCGCGAGCAGCTCGACGACGCCGTCGCAGCGCCGCCGCTCCGCGCGGGGACGCCCACGATGCCCCCGTCGATCGATCGCGTTCGATCTGCGTTTTTGCAGCTCGCGCGCGCGGTCGCGTCGCTGCACGCCGCGGGCGTCCTGCACCTCGACCTCAAGCCGAGCAACGTCCTCGTCGAGCCCACGGGCAAGGTCGTCGTCCTCGACTTCGGCCTCGCGCGCCTGCTCCAGCAGACCCCCGCCGCGCTCGACGACTCCGACGAGAGCATCACCATTTCGGGAACCCCGACGTGGATGGCCCCCGAGCAATTCGAGACGCAAGCGCTCGGTGAAGAAGCCGATTGGTACGCGATCGGGCTGATGCTCCACACCGCGTTGACGGGGGTGTTTCCCTTTCCAAACGCGACCGTGGGCGCCGTCTGGTTCGCGAAGAAATCCACGGTCCCCGACGCGCCGCGCGACGCGCTGCCGGAGCTCCCCGAAGACCTCTCGTCGCTCGCCTCGGCGTTGCTCCGCGTCGATCCTTCGGCGCGTCCCACGGGCCGCGAGGTCCTCGCGAAGCTCTCTGGCGAACGCGCGACGCTCGTTCGTGGCGCCCGCTCGACCTTCGTCGGCCGCGCCGAAGAGCGCGCGCAGCTCTTGTCCGCCTACGAGCGCGCCGCCGCCGGGCAGCCCGCGATCGCGCACGTCTCGGGCGCTTCGGGCATGGGCAAGTCCGCGCTGCTCGCGAGCTTCTCCGATGGCCTCGCGGGCGACCAGCGCGCGCTCGTGCTTCGCGGCCGCTGCTACGAGCGCGAGAACGTCCCCTTCAAGGCGTTCGACGGCGTGATCGACGAGCTCGCGGACGCGCTGCAAAAGTGGCCGCAAGAAGAGCTCTTCGCGCGGCTCCCGGTGCACGTCGCCTCGCTGAGCCGGGTCTTCTCGTCGCTCCTCCGCGTCGACGCCATCGCGCGTCGCGCGCGCGCGTCGGTGGGCGCCTCGTCCACGAACTCCGTCGTCGAGCTCCGTCGTCGCGCGACGAGCGCCCTTCGGGCCGTGCTCGCGCTGCTCTGCCATCGCAGCCCCGTGCTCTTGCGCCTCGATGATCTTCAGTGGGCCGACGCCGACAGCGTCGCGCTCCTCGTGGGCCTCCTCGAGCCCCCGGTGGCGCCGAAGCTCTTCGTCGCAGCGTCGTTTCGTCGCGAAGAAGCCGCGGCGAACACCGCGCTCGCGCGATACTTCAGCGCCGTTCGCGAGGCGCAGTCCGCGGGCCTCGTCGAGCTCTTCGACGTGCGCGTCACGCCCCTGCGCGGCGACGAGTCCTTCGAGCTCGCCTCGCACGCGCTCTCGCGCCTCGGCGTCGCGAGCGAGGGCCTCGCGCGGCGCGTGGCCGACGAGTCCGCGGGGAGCCCGTTCTTCATCGAGGAGCTCGCGCATTTCGCTGCGCAAAAGCTGCTCGAAGCGCCGAGCGATCGCGCTGCAAATGACGGCGCGCTCGACCTGCAGCTCGACTCGGTGCTCGCGTCTCGCGCCGCCGCGCTCGAGCCGACCGAGCGCTCGCTCGTCGACGTGCTCAGCGTCGCGAGCGGGCCGATCCCGCTCGATGTGTGGTTTTCGACCACGAACGCAGAGACCAATCGACTGCGGGCGCTCTGGACGCTGCGCGGTCAGCAGTTCGTTCACTCGACGGGGGCGGGCGCGCAGGACACCGTCGAGCTTCACCACGATCGCATTCGAGAGTCGCTCTATCGCGCGCTCGACTCCGCGGTCGAAGCGTCGATTCACCTTCGGTTGGGCCGCGCGCTCGCGGCGAAGGGATCGGACGCGCCGTCGGTCTTCGCTGCGGTCAAGCACCTCGCGATCGCGCGCGCGCAGCTCTCGGCCGACGAGGGCCGAGACAGCGCGTCGCTCGCGTTGGCCGCGTCGCGAACGGCGCGGGCGGCGGGCGCGTTTCGACTCGCGTACGACAGCGTCCGCGCAGGAATCGAGCTGCTCGGGTCGTCGCCGTGGACGGGCGCGCCAGAGCTCGCGCTCGCGCTGTTTACGGCGGCGGCGGACGCTGCGTACTTGTGCGCCGAGTGGGACGCGCTCGATCGCTACGTCGACAGCGTCCTCGAGCAGTGCTCGGATCCCGTCTCGCGACTCGGCGTGTGGGAGGCGCGCATCGACGGGTTCAACGCGCGAAAGCGCTACGCCGACTCGGTCGACACCGCCCTGGCGGCGCTCCGCGAGCTCGGGGTCGAGCTGCCGACCGAGCCCGACGCCTCGCAAGTGAGCGCGTTCGTCGAGCGCGCCATGCGCGACGTGGCCACGGTGGGAACCTCTGGGGCCCAGCGCCTCCCGCCGCTTCGCTCGCCGAGGACGCTCGCCGCGATGCGCCTCCAGAGCCGCATCGCATCCGCGACGTTCTTCGCGCGACCGGCGCTCTTTCCTGTGCTCGCGTGCAACGGCGTGAGCCTCTCGATCCGCGAGGGCGTGAGCGTGACGACGCCGTTCGCGATCTCGGTGTTCGCCGTGGTGCTCAACTCCATCGGGCTCTTTCGCGAGGCGCACGCGTGGGGCGAGGTGGCCCTCGCGCTGCTCTCGAAGAACGAAGACCGCGCGATGGACGCGCGCACGCGGCACGTCGTGTTCAACCTCGTCGGGGTGTTCACCGTTCCGCTCTCGTCGACGCTCGACGAGCTTCGCGCCGTGGTCGAGCTCGGCGAAGACATCGGCGACCCCGAGTACGCCGCGTACGCAGGGCACGCCTTCGTCCACAACGCGCTCTACGCGGGGCGGCCCCTCGGCGCGCTGCTCGACGACGCGCGCTCGCTCGCTGCGTTCATGACGAGCTACGAGCAGTTCAACGCCCTTCACGTCCACGAGCTCTTCGTGCGCGCGATCAGCGCGCTCGTCGGCGAGTCCGAGGACCCATCGAAGCTCGACGGCGCTGGCTTCGACGAGGCGCGAGCGCTCGACGCCTCCCGACGCGCGGGCTCTCGAAGCGCGCTCTTTCTGCAGCAGACGCTCATGGGAATGCTGCGGTTTCACTTCGGCTCCCCGCGGGAGGCGAGCGCCCTCTTCGAGGCCGCGAGGCCCTACCTCGACGGCGTCGCGTCCACGTTTCACATCCCTGTGTTTCATCAGTACGCGGCCGCGGCGATCTGGGCGATCGACGACGGCGCGGCGCGCGACGCGCTGGTCGAGCGCGCGCGAGAGAGCGAACAAGCGCTCGAGCCCTACGCGGCCGCGGGGCCCATGAATTTTGCGCACCGAATCGAGATCGTCCGCTCGTTTCGCGAGCGTCGCGAGGGGGACCTCACCGCGGCGATCGACCGCGCCGAGCGCGCAGCGGCGGCCGCCTCGGCCGAGGGCTTCGAAAACGACGCCGGGCTCGCGCTTCGGGCGGCTTCAGCGTGGAGCGACGAGGCTGGGCACGCCGATCGCGCCGCGGCGCTTCGGGCGCGGGCTGCGAGCGCGTTCGACGCGTGGGGAGCGCGCGCGCTCGCGGACAAGTGCCGCGATCGCCAACGGTAGGCGTCGCTGCGGCTCAGCCCGTCACTCGATGGCGATCGGCGGGTGTCCCGATGATTCGAGCAGCGCTCGGATCGCGGCGCCCGACAGGCCGATGGTCCGATCGTTGGTCATCGGGTGGCATCGCACGATGGGCTCGTCCAACAGGGACGCGCTCATCGCCACGCGGACCGCGCGCTCGTGGTCGTTGAGCGCGGCGAGGGGCGTGACCGACCCGGGCTCGACGCCGAGGTGCGTTCGAAGACGCGCGTACGAGGCGAACGAGAGGTGCTTCGTCCCGAGCTTCGAGGCGAGCGACGCGAGGTCGACCGTCGCGTCTTCGGGCACGGTGACGAGCCACATCGCGCCCTTTTTGTCGCGGACGAAGAGGTTCTTCACGTGGACGCCGCGCTCGTCCGCGGGCCTGTGACGCTGGGCCTGCGCGACGGTGAACACCGGAGGATGCACTCGTACTTCGTGATCGATGCCCCGCGCGCGAAGCGCTTCGAAGAGCGCGCTCGCGGGGTCGTGCAGCGTGAGTTCGTGAGAGAGCAGGCGATCGCCGTCGAACACGAAGCGTCCGTCGAAGCGGTAGCCCGCGAGCATCTTGGGCAGCCACAGCGCGTCGTCGGCCCACATCTCGTCGTACGGAACGCTCTCGAGCGACGTCCACAGCGGGATCGCCTCTGGGGTCTCGACGGGCTCTCCCTCGCATCGATCCGACGAAAACACGTGGCAGAACAGCCTGTAGCCGTCGACGAACTCGAACGCGAGCGTCCCTCGCTCGCGCGGCTCGAGCGGCGTGACGCCGAGCTCCTCGCGCACCTCGCGGACCGCTGCGTCGCGCGCGGTCTCGCCCGGGTCGAGCCTGCCGCCCGGGGCGTTGATCTTTCCCGCGCCGAGGCCGCGCTTCTTGCGGATGAGCAGCGCTCGGCCGTGGTCGATCACGAACAAGAGCGTCGCTGTGTCCTTCGGCTTCCACGCGCTCCAATCGATGTCCGAGACGTGCATCAGCGCGAGTGTGCAAGAAGAGTCGTCCGCGTGTCCGCTGCGAATCGCGCGACGCTCGCGGGGTCGTGCGCGAAGACGACCCGCGTGTCGTGCGCGCGGATCTCCTCTGCCAGCGCGTCGAGGGTCTGTCTCGCTTCGACCGGGCGCTCGACGATGCCCGCGAGCTGACGCCGTTGGATTTGCTCCAGCGAAAACGCGGCGTCTCCCGCGAAGACAATCGAGCGGTGCTCTGCGCGCACGAGCAGCCCGAGGTGTCCTGGCGAGTGACCCGGGAGCGTGACGATGCTCACGGCTCCGTCCGACGTGAGCGGGACGTGATGCGCGAAGCGCTCGATCGGCGGTCCGTCGACGCCGACGAGCGTCGGCGATCGGCCGCCGGGCCACTGCGTCGGGAGCGCTCCGTTGTGCGTCGGAAAGTCACCGCGGCCGACGTAAACCTCCGCGCGGTCTGGGAGCACTTCGACTCCATCTGCGTGATCGCTGTGTCGGTGCGTGAGGATCACGCCGCGCACGCGGCCGGGGGCGACGCCGAGCGACGCGAGTCGACGGTCGATGCGCTGCTCGGGCTCGAAGCGAAAATCGAGGAGATTTCCGTACACGAACGCCGTCCCTGGGTCGCTTCGATAGTGCGCAGGATCGAGGCTCGACTCGGTCATCCCCGCGTCGACGAGGAAGACTCCCTCGGGGTGATCGACGATCCCGACGAAGATGGGCATGAACTCGGTCCATCGCGGATCGAGCAGCACCTCGAGGATGCGCGTCGGGACGGGGCCCACGAGCGCGCGATGCGACGACTTCACGCGGACCCACCCGCACACCGCGACGTGAACGGTCAGCGCGCCGAAGCGACGGCTCGTCACGGGCGCCACGGGAAGCGCTGGGATCGGGGCGTCGCGCGGGGCGCGAAACACCCCTGCGCAGCCGACGCAGAGCGACGCGGTGAGCGTGGCTCCGAGGAGCGCGAGCTCGGCGTTCACGACTGCACCTCCGCGGCGAGCGCGCCAACGCGGTCCATCACCGACGGAAGCGCCGCGCGAAACGGCTTGGACAGCAGCCAGAAGAACAACCACCGAAGCGGCCCCTCGAAGCGCACGCGGTGCTCGAAGCGCGCGCCATCCCCCTCGCGCTCGACGATCCGCTCGATCACGAGTCGCGCGAACAGGAGCTGAATCTCGAGGACGTACCGGCGCTCGGGCTCGAACGCGGTCACCTCGAACCTCGACGCCGGCCCGCGCATGGGCACGAGCTCGCCCCGCGCGTTTGCGCGCAGCTGTGCGGGCGGATCCAGCCGCGCCTCGCGCAGCTCGGTGTCCCAGCGAGGCCAGCTCGCGACGTTTGTCCACACGCTCCACACGGCCGATGGCGGCGCGGCGGTCGTCGTGCTCCTGCGAAATGAAGTCCCTTCGACGATGACGGATGGGTCCATGGTGGTCGCTCGACTTGCTCGGATGGGTGGTTATTTGAGCAGCGCTCAAATTTGAACAGAGCAGTGCTCAGATTCTCGAGGTCGTCGTCCGTTGCGCGCAGGGGGACAGTCCGTGCACGATCGACCGATCGATGACCGCGAGTCGCCCGCCACGATCGAAGAAGCGCGCGTTTCACCATGGCGACCTGCGCAACGCGCTCGTTCGCGCGACGACGCAGCTCTTGACCGAGCGCCGCGAGGTGGGCTCGCTCTCGCTTCGCGAGGTGGCCCGCGAGGCGGGGGTCGCCTCGAGCGCGCCGTACCATCACTTCGCGACGCGAGCGGATTTGCTGGTCGCCGTCGCGCTCGAGGGCTTCACGACGCTCGGCGCGACGCTCGCGCGGCTCGACGCCGAGGACGTCGAGGCCGAGGAGCGTCTCCGTCGTCGCGTGCGGGCGTACATGCGCTTCGCGGTCGAGCACCCGGCGCACTACCGAGTGATGTTTCACGAGGAGCTGCAGCGCTCGTCGCAGGCGCACGTGTACGAGCAGGTCTCGCGGCAGGCGTTCGAGGCGCTGGTGACCGCGGTCATGTCCGCGCGTCCGGCGGTCGAGCTCGATCGCGCGCGGAGCCTCGCGTGGCTGCTCTGGTCGTCGTCGCACGGAGCCGCGATGCTCGCGATCGACGGCGCGCTCGAGGGGCTCTCGCCCACGCGAAAGAGCGTCGCCTCGACGCTCGACGCGACGGCGGACGATCTCGTTCGCGCGGCGGTCACGCTGTAGCATCGCTGGGGTACCCTCGCGCCATGCGAACGCTCACGACCGCTCCTTCGGCGCTGCTCGATCCCGCGACGGGCGCTGCGCGCTTCGGCTCGTACGAGGGGTCGATCTCGGGCGTCGACCTCGCGCCGCTCGCGTCGGGGCGCTTGCAGCGGATCGCGCGAGAGAAGCGCTGGATCTACGCGTCGTTGGCGACGGACGAGGTCTTCGCGGCCGCCGCGGTCGTGCGCCTCGGGTACAGCGCGACGGCGTTTTCGTACGTGTACGACGCGAAGGCGGGACGAATCGCAGCGCACGAGTCCGCGTTGGGGATCCCCGCCGTGTGCGACGTGAGCGACGATCGACAGCGGGGCGTGCGCGGGGCGTTCTCTCTCGGTCGAACGCGCTACCGCGTCGAGAAGGACCCCTCGGGCGATGTGCTCGTCGAGGTGCGCGCGGGAGCGATTTCGATCGACGCTCAGATGCGAGCCGAGCGCGCGCCTCCGTCGATCACGGCGGTGGCCAAGATCCCCGAAGGGATCATCGACGTGACCGAGAAGCGAACGCTGCTCGCCGCCAAGGGATCGATCGTCGTCGGCGATCGGCGCTGGTCGCTTGATGGCGGACACGGCGGGTTCGACCTGACGCAGGGGCTCCTCGCGCGGCGCACGCGATGGCGTTGGGCGTTTGCGATGGGCCGCACCGACGCGGGGGTTCGCTTCGGGATGAACCTCGTTCAGGGCTTCGTCGGCGAGCCCGAGTGCGCCCTCTGGATCGGCGACGAGCTCATGGGCGTGGGTGAAGGCCGCATCGAGCGCGAGGGCGACGATCGAGACCTGCGGCGCGCGTGGCGCGTGACGACGACGTGCGGGAGCGTGGATCTACGGTTTGTTCCGAGTGATTTTCACCGCGAGAACCGCGAGCTGCTCGTGGTGTCGTCGAAGTTCGTCCAGGGTGTCGGTCGCTACGAGGGCACGGTCCGTGATCGCAGCGGGCGCGAGCACACGATATCAACGGCGCTCGGCGTGACCGAGGATCAAGACACGCGCTGGTGAGACGAAGGGCGGGGACTACTGGGCCGTGGGCGCCGAAGGCTGCGGCGCTTCATCGCCTGTTCTGTGTGGAGAATTCCGGTGTTTCGTGCGATCGGGCCTTCAATCGCGGCTGACGCGCGCGCCGCCCCCACGTAGCGCTGACAACGGGACACATCGCGATCGGGGGCATCGAGGATGCGAAGAGCAGCACACGGCCGGGAGACGAGCGCCGAGAGACGAGCGCCGAGAGACGAGTGTGGAAGGACGCGATTTGCGCACGGCCGGGAGACGAGCGCCCGGCCTTTGCGCTCCGCGGAGCGGGCTCGGCGTCCGCCGGGCCTAACCGCTGGACTCGTCGTCGCGCTCGATTTGCTCCCATGCGTCGAGCGAGGATCCGGTGCGATGGTGCTCGCGATGGCGTTCGACGTAGTCGAGCAGCCGCGTCGCGTTTTCGGGATCGATGCTGAATGCTGCGTAGCCGCTCTTCCAGCGGAAGGTTAGGGGCCCCGAGGCGACGAGCCAACACGACTGCGCTCTCGCTCTTGAATACACGCACCACCTCGGCAATCGACCGCGTAAGCGCCATTCGAACAGCCAAGTGGACGTGATCGTCGGACGCCCCGAACGCCAGCAGTTCGGTGGACAGTTTCTCGCTTCGTGCCAGATACAGCGCCCGCAACGCGGGATCGTGACTCTCCGCGATAGACTGCACGCGTCGCTTCGTGCTCCACGCCCGATGAACGAATCCTCGCGAAACGGAGTGACTCAGCTGCCACGAGAGTAGGCCCGGCGAACGCCGAGCCCGCTCCGCGGAGCGCAAAGGCCGGGCGCTCGTCTCCCGGCCGTGCGCAAATCGTGCGCTTCCATCACTTCCATCACCGCACTCTCGGCCTCTCAGCCGTGCGCAAATCGTGTGCTTCGATGCCCGTGCTCCCTTGGAATTCCGCTGCCGATTCAACAGAGCTTCCCACCGAGCGTTGCGCATCACCTGGGCAGTGCGCCGCATGCGGCGCACGAGCAACGGCTCGCTGCTCCCAACTTCAGTTGGGTGCAGCCAAGGTGCGAAGTCACCACGCTTTCCCTCGCAATTTCGCTCGCGCCCGCCGACTTCGAGATGAGGTCGATCCAGAGAACTGAAGGTGGGGGTCAGCCATCGAGCGCACTGAATTGGAAATGGACTGGACTCTCAGGCGTCCGGCGACTTCGAGATGAGGTCGAGCCTGAGTCACTACGTGGGAGAGGGGCGCGCGGCAGCCGCGGGTCAGGCCGCGTGACGCGCGCACGCGGTTCGCGCCGCCGTTCTCGGCGCCTACGGAAACTACGGGGCCGTGGGCGCGGCCTCGCGCTCGGCGTTCTTTCGCGCCTCGAGCGCTGCTCGGATGCGCGCGTGCTCTTCGCGCGAGAGCGGGTAGCGCCACGCGCACACGAGCGCGAGGACGAGCAGGACCGCGGGCGTCGGGCCGAACAACAGTCGGATTCCGTTGATCGCCGAGGCGCTCTGCGTCGGCGAGTTTGGAACGTACCCCGTCGCGTCGAGGATCAAGAGCGCCCCAGGGACGGCGAGCGACGAGGCGACCTTCTGCGCGAGGCTCACGAGCGCGTAGAACATTCCTTCGTGCCGTCGGCCCGAGTGGTACTCGTCCCACTCGACAGCGTCGGGGATGAGCGCCCAAGGCAGGACGTGCGCTGCGCCGACGCCGACGCCGCCGAGCGCCGCGCACACGAGCGCCGCGGTGAGTCCCCACGAGGGGGCGATCATCACGAGCACGATTTGAATGACGGCCCAGAACGAAATTCCCACGAGAAACGCGACGCGCTTGTCCCACCGACGCGAGATCCACTCCCAGGCGGGCAGCGACAAGAACGCGACGACGAAGATCGTCCCCGAGACGAGGTCGCTCTTGCTCTCGAGGTTCATTCGGTACTTCAAGAAATAGAGCAGCGACGCGAGGACGATGTCGATCGAGACCCAGGTGAGCAAGTAGATCGTCGCCGAGAAGCGAAACGGCGCGTTCTTCCACGCGGCCTTGAGCGACTCTTTGAGGGACGGCGGCTCTTCGTCGACGTGGCCGGGCCGCTCGCGCACCTTCGCGAACACGACCCACATGGGCGCGGCGGCGACGACGCCGTACACGATCCCCATGAGAAACACGCGGCCGCTGTTCTCGGGGCGCATCGACCCGATGATCATGAGCGGCGTCGTAAACGCGATGAGCGAGCCCGCGATCGAGAACGCCATGCGGTAGCTCACGAGTGACGTGCGCTCGTCGTAGTCGTCGGTGATCTCCGGCGTGAGCGCGTAGTACGGCGTCGAGAGGGCCGTGGTGGCCGTGTCGAACAAGACGTACGCGACGGCGTAGTAGGCCGCGAGGCCGATGGGCGAAGCGATCGGCGGCTTCCACCACATCATGGCAAACGCGAGCGCGTACGGCGGAGCGCCGAACAAGAGCCACGGCCGCCGGCGGCCCCACCGCGAGCGCGTTCGATCCGAGAGGTACCCCACGAACGGATCGTTGAAGTAATCCCACGTGCGCCCCAAGAACACCGCGATCGCCGCGTACTTCGCGCGCACGCCCACGACGTCCGTGAGGAACATGCTGAAGAACAGCGCGATGATCGTGTTGGTGATGCTGAAGCCGAGGTCGCCGAAGCCGTAGCCGAGCTTCGTCGAGATCGGAAGCGGACGCTTCGCGTCGCCCGTCGCGGGGTCCTGACTCACCCGCCCAGTGTCGCGCACTTGCGCGGGTCGCGTCGCTTCGATCTCGCGGCGGATCGAAGGTCGCGCGATCCCGTGTGATTCGGCTGCAAATTCAGCGAATTGCAGGAGCGGTCCGTCGCGCCCGAGTCGCGCGCGACGCGTGGCGCTCGCGCGTCAGCCGGACGACTGCGGGTCGAGGTGGACGTGCGTGGTCTCGGTTCCGCGCACTTCGATCACGCGATCGGGGCGCTGTTGCGTGAGGAGCTTCGTGAGGTCCACGCCGAGCTCGCGCATGGCCGCGAGGCGCTTCTGTTCGACGGCGTCCTTCTCGCGCTCGGCGGCGAGCTGCTGTGCGCGATCGAGCTCGCGCTGCTTGCGCTCGAACGTGCGCTTCGCTTCGGCGTCGGCGATGTCCGCCGCGCGTCGCTTGTCGCGTTCGCTGAGGTCGAAGGCGTTGGACGCTTCTTGCTCGGTCCGTTGCTTCGCCGCGCGCGCGTGCTCGCGCTCGAGCTTGAAGTCCTCGAGGTCCTGCTCTTGCTGCTGCGTCGCGCGCTCGAGCTGGAGGCGCGTGCGCGACTCGATGGCCTCGTCGTGCATGCGCTGAAGCGAGTCCGGGGCGCCGTAGCCGCGGTAGACGACCTTGTTGATGCGATAGCCGCACTGCTCGGCGCGCGCGGTGAGCTGCGGGTACGCGGCGAGCTCGTTGAGCTTCTCGGTGTGTCGCTTGAACGACTCGAAGTCGTGCTTTCCCGTGAAGTCGATGACGTCGGACGTTGCCGCGTTGACGAAGTCGCCGATCGGGTCGTGCGTGCTCTCGAGCATGCGAGGGAGGTCGACGAGCTCGAAGAAGAGCATCAGTCGGATCGTGAGCACGGCGTCGTCGGCGGTCCTGACGTCGTGCACGTCGTGGTACATTTGGTCTGGCAAAAACCAGAGCTTCTGAAACACGAGCGCGTTCGGGACCTTGAGGTACCCGTCCGTTCCGCCCTTCGAGCCGTGCCACGAAAACGTGTGCAGCCACTCGCCCGGCGACGGGACGAACATCGCGGGCCCGTGCACGACGCGGCGCGCGACGGCTCCGTCTTCGCCCTTGGCGTACACGACGACCGCTTCTTTCGCGGCGATCGGGAGGGCTTCTTCCTTCTCGATCGTGAGGTGCTCCTTGGGGTCGAGCCACACGCTCGCGGGGCCCGGGTGGTGCTCTTGTCGTCCGTCGCGAAAGCGAACGATCAGGAATTCTCCAGGGTGCGCGACGTATTGGGTCAGATGCTCGACGCGCTTCGATCCGAGCCAGAAGCGCTTGGGTCCGTCGACGATCTCGACGCTCCCGTCGTTGTGGATGACCCGAACGCGCTCGCCTGCGTTGACGGTGAAGAAGAACATCGTTCGCCCTCCTCGATGGCGCGGCGCGGTGACCGCGGCCGGGCGCGGCGCCGGCGCGGCCGGCGAGCGGTGAACGTTGGTCCCGAGCGTCTGCGCGTGCGACGAGCCCGTGTGCATGATCCCGGTCGAGCTCGGGCCGGGACCGATGTTGCTGACGCCGGTCGTCTCGGCGAAATCGAAGTCGGTGCTCAACGACTGCGACACCGCGCGCTGCATTCGCTGCGGTGCGAGCTGCTCTTTCTTTTGCTGCTGCGGCGCGACCTCGTTCAGCGCGCCGGCGCGTTTGCTGTACTTGTAGTCCACGGCTTCGAGGTCCCCTTTCGCTCCGCGTCGGGCGCGGGCTCGATGGGTGCTTGAGTCACGATGTGCGACGCGCGACGGTTAGCGCTCGGCGTTCGCGGGGGCCTCGGCGCGTTCGTCGAGGTGCCACGCGAGCGCGAGCGCGCCGTAACCGATGAGTGAAGCGATGCCGAAGGTGAAGATCTGACACGAGGGCCACAGCGCGACCGCGATCGCGCCTGCGCCAAAGGTGACGCCAGTGAGAATGATCTTTCGGTCGAACAACATTCCCACGCAAATCCAGCCGCCAGCGAGCCACCAGAGAAACATCACCAGCGCGTGCGTGAGGGGCATGCGCAGCGCCCACGCGAAGACCCAGTGCGTGAGCAGCCCCGTCCCGAGAAGCGACGTCGTGACGAGGAGCTTTCGCACCGCGGCGCTCGGGTTCTTCGTGCGGCGGATGTACTCGCCGAGCGCGACGGTCACCGCGCCGTTGAGCGAGATCGCAGCGATCGCTTCGCGGTAGGTAAACGGCCAAATTCCCGAGCGATCGAGGGCGCCGGCGACGCACGACATCACGAGCCAGAACGCGCCGAGCACCACGAGCATCTTCACGCGAACGGACACCGCCGAGCGCGTGTCCGCGTCTTTTTGAAACGCCTCGAGCGCGTCGACGCGCGCGCGATCCGCCGCCTCTTTCGCGAGGGCCTCGCGGACCCTCGCCGCGAGCTCGGGGTTCTTCTCGGGCAGCTGCGCGAGAAGCTCGCTCGCGCCCCGCGCGTTGCCGCGGACGACGTCGTGCTCGATCATGCGCTCGAGCGCTCGCTGCAAGCCGCGCTTGGCGTCTTCGTTTTGGCTCCACGCCTTGAGCGCTTGCAGATACCCGAAGCGACACTCGGTGAAGAGCTCTTGCGCGCGCGCGGCCGACTCTTCTTGCAGGGGCGACCTCGCGTCGAGCGTCTGAAAGAGCTCCTTGGCGCGCGTGGCGGCCTCCGTCGAGAGCGCATACGAAGCTCGGTGCTGAACGAACTCGAGCACCGTTCGGCGCAGCTCGTCGACGGTGGCGAAGCGATCGTCGGGCGACCGCGCGAGCGCGCGCAGAATGATCCTCGCGAGCTCCGGAGAAACGCTCTCTGGCAGCGGCGCTGGCGCACAGTCGAACGCGCGCACGAGCTGCTCGAGCACCGAAGGCGCGTCGAAGGGCGCGCGCCCCGTCACGAGCTCGTAGAGGATCGCGCCGAGCAAGAAGACGTCGGTGCGCGCGGAGAGGGCCCCGGCGTCGCAGGCGATCATCTCGGGGGCCATGTAGCGCGGCGTTCCCGCAAGGGTGCGGGCGTCCTTGGCGCGGGGGAGGGCCGTGTCGTCTTCGAGCGACACCGCGAGGCCCCAGTCGACGACGTACACCTCGCCGTACGCGCCGAGCATCACGTTGTCGGGCTTGAGGTCTCTGTGAACGATCTGCTTGGAGTGCGCGAAGTGCACGGCCTCGCAGACGCGCGCGAAGATCGACAGGTGAAATCCAAGCGGATCTTCCGCGGCCGTCGTGAAAAACGCTGGCGCTGCGCTCATGTCCGTGAGCGCTCGGCTCCACGGGACGCCCGCGATCCGCCGCATGACGAAGAGCGGCGCACCCTCGGGCGTCGTCCCCAACAAGTACACAGGAACGATGTTCGGGTGCTCGAGCCGCCCGGCCACCATCGCTTCGCGCAACAAGTCCGCGCTCGCGCGCGCGTCGCTCTCGTCCTTGAGCACCTTCACGGCGACGTCGCGCCCGAGCGCGACTTGCTTCGCGCCGAGCACGCGCCCCATTCCGCCTTCGCCGAGCACGGACGTCACGTGAATGTCCGCGGGTCCGACGGCGCTCGCCTCCGTGCGAAGCACCGGCAACGGCGCGGCGCGCGCGGTCCCGTGCGGCTGAAGCGTCGTGAGCGTGCCCGTCGAGTCCACGACGAGCTGCGTGGCCGAGTAACCGAGCGTCGCGAGGTGCGCCTCGAGTCGCGTTCGTGCGTCGATCGCCTCCACGTCGGGGCGAGAGTATCGCGCATCTCTCCCGTGAAGTGCGCGGTCATTTCGACGGCGGCACCGCAGCACCGTCCATCTCGTTCACGAGCGGGTATAGTCCCGGCCGATGCTCCGTTCGCTACATCCCTGGCTGGTATGGCTCGAGATCGGGCTCGCGCTCCTGACCTTCATCTCGCTGTTGTTCGTCACGGCGCCGTACGGCCGACACGCGCGCGAAGGGTGGGGGCCGTCGCTCTCGCCACGGGTCGCGTGGGTCGTGATGGAGTGCCCCGCGGTCTTCCTCTGGGCGATCGTCTTCTTCACGGGCGAGCACAGCCACCAGCTCGGATCCGTGGCGCTCTTGGCGCTGTGGATGCTGCACTACGGCTACCGCACGTTCATCTATCCGTGGCGCTTGAAGCCGAGCGCGAAGCGAACGCCGCTCGTGATCGCGCTGACCGCGGTGGCCTTCAACTCGCTCAACGCGGCGGTCAACGCGGGGCAGGTCTCGCACGTGCGCGCGTACTCGAGCGAGTGGCTCACGGACGCGCGGTTCATCATGGGCGCGCTCTTGTTCGCGCTCGGCTACTACATCAACCACCAGTCGGACGCGATCTTGTTGTCCCTGCGAAAGCCCGGCGAAACGGGCTACAAGATCCCGCACGGCGGGCTCTACCGCTGGGTGTCGTGCCCGAACTATTTCGGCGAGCTTCTCGAGTGGGTGGGCTGGACGGTCGCGACGTGGTCGTTCGCGGGGCTCTCGTTCGCGCTCTACACCGCGGCGAACCTCATCCCGCGCGCGCTCGACAACCATCGCTGGTACCAGAAGACCTTCGACGACTACCCGAAGGATCGCCGCGCGGTGATCCCGTTCATTCTGTGACGCGCGAGGGGGTGCACGATCTGCGCGCGAAGTGCGGGGATTTCGCCGACGATTTCGCGCTCCTCGCCTGAATCGAAGTCGATCGATCGAGACTCCTTGTGTTCGAACGCTTCGACAGAGCGCGGCGACCACGGACGGTCCGCTGCGTGATCCGTCGAGCCGAACCCTCGGAGCGCACATCATGTTGAGCAAGATTCTCCCGACCAACGAGCACCCGATCGAGCGCGCCGTTCGCGTCGTGTTGGGCTTGGCCCTCCTCGCGATCGTCTTCGTTGGCCCCAAGACGTGGCTCGGTTTGCTCGGGATCATTCCGCTCGCGACGGGGCTCGTCGGGAGCTGTCCGCTGTACACTCTGTTCGGCTTCAGCACATGCCCGGTGAAGGCGAAGGACAACACTCCGACGACGACGTGACGCTGCTGCAGCGCGTCGCCAATCGCGAGGCCGCTGCGATGCGCGCGCTGTTCGATCGACACGCGGCCGCGCTGCTGCGCTTCGCGACGACGCTCTCGCGCGATCGCGCGCTCGCCGAAGACGCGGTGCAAGAAGCGTTTGCGTCGCTGTGGCAACACGCCGGCGGATTTCGCGGCGAGAGCTCGGCGCGCGCGTGGCTCTACACGATCACGCGCAACGCGGTTCACCGGCGATTTCGCCGAAAGAGCGACCGCTCGACGGAGACCGAGAGCTTCGAGAACCTCGAGGCGCTCGGCGCGGCCGCGGGCTGGGGTGATCCGGCTGCGCAACGCGCGCTCGACGATCGGATCGCCGACGACGAGCTCGTGCGGCACGCGCTATCGACGCTCGATGACGACGACAAGACCGTGCTCGCGCTCGTCGACGTCGAGGGGCTCTCGATCGAAGAGGCCGCAGCGTCGCTGTCCGTGTCCGTCGCCGCGCTGAAGAGCCGCCTGCACCGCGCGAGGCTTCGCTTCGTGGCGGCGCTTCGAAAGGAGGATCCGTCGTGAGCGGAGACAGAGTCGTCGCGGGGCTGCGCTGCACCGAGGTCCTCGAGAAGCTCAGCGACTACATCGACGGCGCGCTCGACGCGCCGACGCGCAGCGCGGTCGAAGCGCACGTGGCTGGTTGCACGGTGTGCGAGAGCTTCGGCGGGAGCGTCGCGGCGTCCGTGCGCGCGTTGCGGCGGCAACGCAACGCCGGCGCAGACGAGTCCATCGAGCGGATGCGGGCCGCGGTTCTCGGAAAAATCACCACATGACCTTCGTGTCATCGATCGGGCGCTGACCGTGCTGTTCGCCTTCAACGCTGCTGCGCGTCGGCTCGAGCCCATGACGGCCGCCGTGATCTCGATCGAGTTTGCTCGCGATCCAGCGTCGACCCGATGGATCCACGCGGTGGATCCGTCGCCCGAAGAGCGCTCGGCGCTCGTGGCGCTCGGCGCGGACGAGGACGACCTCGAGCACTCGCTCGATCCCGACGAGGTCGGGCGCTTTTCGACGCACGGCGGAAGCACGCTCGCGATCTTGCGCATCCCGCTCGAAGCCGAGGCGCCAGCAAACGCGCACGAGCCGCCGTTTCGCTCGCAGACGGCGGCGGTCCTGTTGGCCGCGGGAGGGCGGATCGTCACGGTGAGCCATCGGCCCTCGGAGATCTTCGACCGAGCGGCCTCGCGCGTCGACGACCTGTCTCGACCGTGGTCGCTCTTGTTCAACCTCGTCGAGCGCACGGGCGAGGCGTATCTCGCGCACCTGCGCTCGGTGGATGCCGCAGTGGATCGCCTCGAAGAAGAGCTGCAAGCGTCGCTTCGCAACCGCGAGGTGCTCGAGCTCTTGCGCTATCAGAAGTCGCTCGTGCACTTTACGACCGCGCTGGCGTCGATCGAGCGGACGCTCGAGCGCCTCGAGCGCCGCGAACACTCGGTGCTCACCGAAGAAGAGCACGCGTTGCTCGAGGACGCGCGGGTCGAAATCGCCCAAGCGCTCGCGCTCTGCAGCGTCGCAGAGAACATCTTGAGCCAGATGATGGACGCGTTTGCGTCGATCATCTCGAACAACCTCAACGTCGTGATGAAGGTCCTCACGGCCGCCACGGTGATCTTGTCTTTCCCGATGCTGCTCGCGAGCGTCTACGGGATGAACGTCCCGTTGCCGGGGCAACATCATCCAGCGGCGTTCGTCGCGATCGTCGTCGCGTCCGCTGCGCTCGCGGTCGGCCTCACCGCGTCGCTTCGAAAGCTGCGCTGGCTGTAGCGCGCAGCGTGTCGCCTCGCGTTGTGAGCTCGGGCTACGGGTCCGTTCCGTCGCCGTTGTGTCGCAGTCCGCCGCGCCACACGCCGTCGGCGATCGTCGCCCCCTCGAGTCGTTGCTCGTCCATCGCTTCGAGTGAAACCTTGATGTCCTCGCAGAACGCTCGCGCGGTGACGAGCCCCTGCAGCGTCGAGAACCCGACGCGGAGCGCCCAGATCACCGTGAAGATCGTGAGCCCGAACACCACGAGGTCGATGTTGCGAGAGCGCGTGGTGAGCGCGCTCGTGGCCCCGAAGATCGCCAGCGTCGCGGTGATCGCTCCCGCGACGCTCGCAGCGACGAGGTCGGTCATCACCTCCATGCGGAGGCTCTGCTGCGCGGCGTCCATCGCGCGCTTCCACGCGACCGCGAACGGCTCACCGGGCTCGCCCGCGTCGCGAAAGTGCCCTGTTTCACCACGCGGCGGCGTCACAGAGGGAATCCGCAGCGACATGCCCCGCGCGACGAGCCGCGCGACGGTCGAGGCCTCCGCGGCGCGCGTGAGCTTCGCTGCGCGAGAGAAATTGCCGGCCGCCGCGAGCTTCGAGAGCGCGTGGACGAGCGCCGGTGTGTTGATGTTTCGCGCGAACAATCGATACGTCGAGCGCGCGGCGATCAGCGCGAAGAGCGCTAGCGCGGCGTAGCGAACGATCGAGTACGTGAGCTCGTTCTGGGACACGCGTCGATGGTAGCGCACCGGCGATTTGCAAGAACTTCGCGTCCGACGTTCGTCTCTGATAACGAGACTCGTCGTGGCTTCGGGACGATCGCCTGCGTGGATAAAATCGCTGAGGGCGCTGTTCGCGTGTGTGACGGCCGCGTCCCTCGTCGCGGCGATCGAGGCGTGCGGCGACGAGCCGCCGAGCGCGCAGGGGTCGAGCCCTCGACTCGTGGGCGACGCCGATGAAGACGCGATCGCCCAAGCAGCCGCCGCGCGCTCGGCCATTTCACGTGGAAATCTCCAGGCGAACACCGATCGCATCGTCGCTCGCCTCGACGCGTTGCGCTCGACGCGCAGGGCCATCGAAGCGCAGGTCGCCGCCGCGCAACTCTTGCACGAACGCTATCGACGCTTTCGCGACGGGCGCGACCTCGCGCGCGCAGAGGAGCGTTGGCGCGCCCTCTCGGAGCTTCGCGATCCGGCGATCGCGTGCGACGCCCTCGCCAAGATCGGCTCGCTTCGCAACAGCGCGGACGATCGCGACGGAGCGCGCGCGGCGTGGCTCGAGTACCTCCGCCGTTGCCCCGACGGCGCTGCGCGAGACAGCGTTCGCGCGTCGCTCGCGTTGCTCGACCCTGCGTCAGCGCGCGCTGCGGCGCCCGTGGACCACGGCCACACCCCCTCGGGCGCGAGCGCGGGATCGGTCGCGCGGCGCGCCGTTCGACGGGTGGTGATCGACGCGGGCCACGGCGGGAGCGACCCGGGCGCGCGCGGACCCTCGGGGCTTCGCGAGAGCGACGTGTCCCTCTCGGTGTCGCGCAAAGTGGCCGAGCTCCTCGCGACCGAGCACGGCGTCGACGTCGTGATGACCCGCGATCGCGACGTGTACGTGACGCTCGAAGACCGAGCGCAGCGCGCGAACGACGCGCGCGCGGACCTGTTCGTGTCGATTCACTGCAACGCGAGCCCCAGGGTCGACGCGCGAGGCGTGTCCGTCTACGCGCTCGACGCGCGGCACGAGCGGGTCGAAAACCGCTTCGCGCGCCGGGTGAGCGCCGAGCGCGAGCTCGATCCGATCGACGACGGAGAGGTCTCGCACATCCTCGCGAACATGCAGCTCGCCTCGCAGGGCGCGCGCTCGTGGCGGCTCGCGAACAACGTTCAGCGATCGCTGCTCGAGACGCTTCGAGCCAACTACGCGTCGGTGGACGACATGGGCGTTCACGTCGCGCGGTTCAACGTGCTCGTCGGCACCGAGATGCCCGCGATCTTGATCGAGCTCTCGTTCATCTCGAACCCGATGGAAGAGGGGCGCCTCGCCAGCGACGCCTACCAGTCGCAGCTCGCGCGCTCGATCGCCGCCTCGGTCGCCGCCGGTCCCCAATAGCCCCACGACTCGGTCGTCGGAATTGTTCTCGACACGGTCGCCGACCGACGCGACCGCGCTGTAGAACACGAGGTCCGTTGACCACGCAGAGCCCCGATCCGGACACCGACGTCGCGCGCCCGATGCTCTCGCCCACGATCGGCGAGGCGACGAGGCACTTTCTCTCGCTGCACCGCGGGCCGCTTCGCCAAGAAGCGCTCGCGGGCCGCGGAGGCACGGCGCTCGCGCGACGCGCCGCCACCGTGTTCGACGGGCTCTTGTCCGCGTATTTCTGCGGCGCGATGGCGCGCTGCGGGCTCGACGGAGCCAACACGGCCCTCGTCGCGGTCGGAGGCTACGGGCGCGCCATGCTCGCGCTCGGGAGCGACCTCGACCTCGTGATTCTCGCGCCCAACCCCGAGGACGCTCGCGTGCGCGCGCTTGCGGACCTCGTGCTCTACCCGCTGTGGGACGCTGGCGTGTCCGTCGGTCACGCGGTGCGCTCGCCCGCAGAGTTCGCGCAGCTCGCGCGCGACGACCTCCGCTCGGCGACCATGGTGCTCGACGCGAGGTTTCTCGCAGGCGACGCGGCGTTCGCGCGTGACGCGATCGACCGCGGGTGGCGCGCCCTCTTCGACGGCGAGGTCAACCACTTGCTCGACGCGTTCGGCGACGAGATGCGCGGGAGGCACCAGCGCTTCGGCGCGTCGGTGTACTTGCTCGAGCCCGACATCAAGAACGGTCGCGGCGCCCTCCGAGACCTCGACATCGCCCTGTGGGCGCTCGGCGCTCGATTTCGTGTGCCGTCGTTTCACGAGGCGCTGCGCGGCGGATTCGTGAGCGCCGAGGAGCGAGAGCGCCTCGAGAGCGCCAGCGAGTTCTATTGGCGCGCGCGCTGCGCGCTGCACGCGATCGCCAACCGCCGCGCGGATCGACTGACGTTCGACGCGCAAGAAGAGTGCGCGAGGGCGCTCGGGTTGGTCGCGGACGACTCGGACGAGGCCGTCGCGCACGGCGCCGAGCGGCTCATGCAGCAGTACTACGGTCACGCGCGCACCGTCGCGACCACGCTCGAGCTCGTGCTCGAACGCTGCCGCACCGGCCGCGCGTCGCACGATCGCATCCCGCGCTCCGAGCGGATCGCCGAGGGCGTCGAGCGCTTCGACGGAGCGCTGGTGTTCTCCGACGCCAACGTCCTCGCGCGCGATCCCGCGGCGGCGCTGCGGATCGTCGAGCTGTCCGTGCGACAGGGCGTTCCGCTCTCGGCGCGCGCGCGAGAGGCGATCGCCCGGGCGACGAGCGACGGCGAGTATTGCGCGAAGCTCCGAGGCGCGAGCGAGTCGGGGGCGCTGTTTCTACGGCTGATTTCGCACGCTCCGCGCGCGCGGCTGCGGCAGCGCGGCTCGTCGGTGAGCGCCGCAGAGCAGGGCGAGGGCAGCGTCCTCGCCGAGCTCCACGATTTGGGGCTCTTGCTCGCGATGGTCCCCGAGTTCGCGCCGGTGACAGGGCGCGTTCACCACGACGTCTATCACGTGTACACGGTCGACGTTCACAGCGTGGCGGCCGTCGATCGGCTTCACGAGATGGCGCGCGGCGAGCATTCGGAGGCGTTCGACACCGCGGCGCGCGTGCTCGCGGACGTCGAGCGACGGCCCGTGCTCTGCCTCGCCACGCTCTTGCACGACGTTGGAAAAGGGCGCCGCGGCGATCACTCTGCGATCGGCGCCGAGCTCGTCGCGACGATCGCTCCGCGCTTGGGCTTGTCTGCAGAAGACGCCGAGTCCGTCGCGTGGCTCGTCAAGCAGCACTTAGCGCTCTATCACGTCGCGACGCGAAGAGACCTCTCGGACCCCGATACGATCGCGCCGGTCGCGCGGCTCGTCGGCTCCGAGTGGCGGCTTCGCGCGCTGTACCTGCTCACGGTCGCGGACCTCTCGACCACGAGCCCGACGTCCATGACGACGTGGAAGGCCAAGATGCTCGACGAGCTCTTGCGCCGCACGGAAGAGGCGCTCGCCGGAGGGCCGAGCGTGGATGACGTCGCGCGGCTCGTCGACGCCGCGGCGACCCTCGCGGGTGACGACGGCGCGTTGGTGCGCGCTCACTGCGCGGCGCTGCCGCCGAGGTACGCGTACGGGTCGAGCGCCGAGTCCATCGTTCGTCACGCGAGGGCCTTGCGCGAGCGCAGCGTCGGTGTGCCGCTCGTGGCCGTCGCGCGCGTCGAGTCGCCGAGCGCCGCGGCGAGCTCGCGCGAGGAGCTCCTCGAGGTGCTCGTGTGCGCGCCGGATCGACCGGGGCTGCTCGCGAGGCTCGCGGCGATGCTCTATGCGTGCCGGCTCGACGTGCAGAGCGCGCAGCTCTTCGCCAAGCAGGGCGGCGACGACGCGTGGGCCATGGACGTGTTCATCGTGCGCAGGCTCGACGACGACCCGGGCGGGCTCGATCGTCTTCGCGAGCGACTTCCGCGCGAGCTCGACCGCGTCCTCGCGGGAGACGAGCCGCCGACGATCGAGTCGCACGCGGGATTTCGACGGGCCGAACCCGCGGTGCGCACGGAGGTCTCGATCGACAACGACGCGAGCGGTCGCTTCACGGTGATCGAGCTGTTCGGCCGCGATCGACCGGGACTCTTGCACGCGATCGCGCTCGCGCTCTATCAGCTCGGCCTCACGATCGCGACCGCGAAGGTGAGCACCGAAGGTCGTCGCGCAGCGGACGTGTTCTACGTGCTCGAGAGCAAGCGCGAGGGGCGATCGAAGGTGTCGCCCGAGCGCTTCGGAGCCGTGCGGGCGGCGCTCGACGCGGTGCTGCGTCAATAACGGACGGACGGGGGCGCGAGCTTCGCGCGATCGAGCGAAATTCTGCGGGCGGCGAAGAAATCGCGCCGCGGTCCGTCTACCATTCACCCTCTGCGATGACCGCACTGTTTGCCTCCGCTCCCCGCCGCGCTGCGCTGGCGGCGATCGCGATTTCGCTCTGCGTTTCGCCTGCGTTCGCGCAGCGACGGATCCCGATCCCGCTGCCCGGACAGCGCCCCGCCAACGCGACGCCCTTCGAGCTCGCGATCGCGCGCGGCGATCGCGCGTTGCAGCAGGGGCAGCTCGACGAAGCGCGGACGCAGTTCGAGCAGGCCGCGCGGCTCGACGCGAGGGACGCGAGGCCGAGCTTCTACCTCGGCGAGATCGCGCGACGACGCGAGCAGTGGCCGCAAGCCGAGGCGCATTTTCGCGCGGCGATCCAGAGGAATTCACGCATGGCCGAGGCGCACGCCTCGCTCGGCGCGGTCCTGCGCGAGCTCGATCGCGCGGCGGACGCGCGGGCCTCGTTCGAGCAAGCGATTCGCATCGATCCGCAGCTCGGCGAAGCGCACTACGGGCTCGCGTTGTGCCTCGAGGACGCGGGCGAGCGCGATCGGGCGGTGAGCTCGTATCGAAGCGCGGTGCGGCTCAACCCGCGCGACGCGATGCCGCCGCTCAACCTCGGGATTCTCTTGGCTTCGACGCGCCCTGCGCGAGGGACGCAGCCGCGCGCAGAGTCGCTCTCGATGCTGCAAGCGGCGATGCGCAACGCGCCCGATGACGTCACGGTCCTCGCGTCGGCGGGCCCGGCGCTGCGGCTGCTCGGCGAGCACCAGAGCGCGGCGGACGCCCTCGAGCGCGCGCGATCACGGATGCAGAACCCGAGCCCATCGCTCTTGGCCGAGCTCGCGCAAGCGCTGTGGGCCGCGGGGCAGCGACCGGCGGCGCTCGTGCGCATCGGCGAGGCCGTTCAGCGCGCGCAGACATCGGCGGAGCTTCACTACGTTCGAGCGTTGATGCAGGCGGAGAGCGGCGATCGCGCGGGGGCGACCACCTCGCTTCGGGCTGTGATCCAACACGGGGCCAACACCCCCATCGCCGAGCGAGCGAGGCAGCGGCTGGCTGCGCTTTCGGGCCGCGGACGATGAGCGAAGTTGTCCGAAGCGCTCAGGCACGGTAACAAACAGGGGAGGGCGGCGCCGCTGGCGTCTCGCTGACTCGTTTCGGGTCGCACCCTCTGAAGTGGCCCAATCATCGCGTGTGCTCGTGCGAGCGCCGCCGTCTCGAACGAACGTCGATCGTCCAGAACCACCGCACCATCCATGCGCCAGTGTCCCAAATGCGGAACGAAGTTCTGGGGTGACTCCGAGCGGCAGTGCCCCAACGACGGAGCGTCCCTCCAAGACGTCGTGATGGCCAACGACCGCACGCGCCTCCTCGGCGCGGTCATCCACGGCCGCTACGCCATCGACGGCGTCCTCGGCGACGGCGGGATGGGCGTCGTCTACCGCGCCCGCGGCGTGAGCGACGGTGCTTCGTACGCCGTCAAAGTCCTTCGCGCGGAGTACTCCAACGAAGAAGAGCTCGTCGCGCGGTTCGAAGTCGAAGCCCGCGCCGTGGCTGCTGTTCAACACGCCAACATCGTGAAGGTCTTCGAGTTCGGCTCGCTCGAAGACGGCTCGCGCTTCTTCGTCATGGAGCTCCTCGAGGGAAAATCCCTCGGCTTCGTGATGCACAACGCGGGGCGCATGCCCGACGGCCACCGCCGTCCGCTCGACGTCAAGCTCGCCCTCAAGATCGCTCGCCAAATCTGCGAGGGTCTCGGCGCCGCGCACGCCGTGGGCATCGTCCACCGCGACATGAAGCCCGACAACGTTCACCTCGAGCGCGTGGGCGACGACGCGACGTTCGTGAAGATCCTCGACTTCGGGATCGCCAAGGTCGCCGGCTCTCAAGCCGCCAAGACCCGCACCGGCTCCGTGTTCGGAACGCCGCAGTACATGTCCCCCGAACAAGCCGCGGGCGAGCGCGACATCGACGCGCGCACGGACGTCTACGCCACCGGGATCCTCCTCTACGAGATGGTCACCGGGCAGCTCCCGTTCGACGTCGACAACCTCATGGCCATCCTCGCGGCGCACATGTACCAAGCGCCCATTCGCCCGCGCACCATCGCTGCAGCGAAGCAAGTCGACGCCGCGCTCGAAGCCGTGCTGCTCAAAGCGCTCGCGAAGGACCGCTCGGTTCGCTACCAGAGCATGGCCGAGTTCGGCGAGGACATCGCGCGACTCGAAGAGGGACACGAGCCGTTCGCCATCAACGACGCAGAGCAAACCGTCGTGCGCGATGGCGTGCGCGCCTCGCTCATGCCGCCGCCGATCGCCGCGGCCGCGCCCATTCCGCAAGCGACGATCTCGCCCGTCACCACGACGCCCCGCAAGACGCAGAGCAAGTCGCCCTCCGTGAGCCCGATCGTCCTGGCGCTCGGCGCAGTGGGCGTTTTGTCCTTCGTCGGCGCGGGCGCGATGATCATCAAGCGCAGCCGCGCGCAGAGCGCCGCGCCGCTCGACGCGGAGCTTCGCGACTCGACGACGCCCACATTGATTCAAGCGACGAACGTCCCGCAGACCACCGGCGCCAACACAGCGGCCTCGAACGCGATTCGCGTCGACACCCAACCGCCCGGCGCGCAGCTCTCGCTCGACGGTCGCACCGTCGCGTGCTTGACGCCCTGCGCGCTCACGCGTCCCACCACGACCCTCCGCTACGTCGTCAGCGCGGCCGGCTTCGCGCAGTCCGTGTTCGAGCTTCGACCGGACTCTGCGCCACACATCCAACTCATGTTGCCGCGCGCTTCTTCCGTGCGCCCGACGAATCCGACGGGCGCGTCCGTGCGCGTTCGGCCGCAGCAACAACCGACGAACCCCGCTGCGACAGGCCAGCCCGCCACGACGCCCAACGCTGGCAACGGTTCGTCTCCGCTGCTCCACCCGTGGCAGTGATGTCGTGGTGCCCCACGGACCGTCGCGGCTGGGATGACTTCGGTCCGCGGTCGCTGTAGGGTCCCGCGTCCGAAATGATCTCGTTGCGCGCGTTCGTCGCGATTTCGGCGGTGTCTTTGGGCATCGCCGCGTGTGATGGTGAGTCCGGTCGTCGACCTGCTGTAGGCGTTTTGCACTTTCCAACGGCGGCGCTCGTGTCGCCCGACGGTCGCGTGCTCTACGTCGCCAACACCAATTTCAACCTCGAATTCAACGGCGCGCTCGTTCAAGCATTCGACCTGCAAAAAATCAGGACCGATGCGCTTGCCGCGATCGCCGCTGGCGCGCCGGGAAACGCCCCCGACGAGAGCGCGTACCTCGTCCGCGACGGCGCTGGTTCGGTCGCGCGCGAGGCCGCCGTGCGCGTCGGCTCGTACATCACCGCGATGGCGCTCAGCCCCGACAATCGTCGGATGTACGTCGCCTCTCGCGCCACGGGCTGCATCCACTGGCTCGACGTTCGGGCGGACGGGCTCCTCGAGTGCCAGCAGGCCTCTGCCGGCGGCGCGTGCGACGAGCAGCAATCGAGCGGGACTTCGCACTGCGTCGGCGCGTCGCGCACGGGTCCGCGGAGTTTGCTCCTCCCGCCGAACCCCACGTCGCTCGACGTGATCGACCGCGCGCAGAGCGACGGCCAGACGGTGCGCTACATCACCATCACGCACCACGAAGAGACGCGCTCGCGCGTGTCGTTGATGGTCCAGCGAGGCGCGGACAGCGCGCCGGTGCTCTCGCACTTCGCCGGTGATTTCTCAGCGCGTTTGTGGACGCAGCTCCGCCTGCCGCAAGCGGACGCGACCGCCGCGCCGCGCTGGCTCGTGTTCTCTCGGGACGAGCCGATCTTCGGTCACGTGCGTCTGTTCGAAGACGGCGATCGATCGTTTGTGTTTCGCGCGCCGCCCACGGTTCCCACCACGGTCGCGTCGGCGCTCGGCGTCGTGCACGCGGTGATCGATCCCTGCAACGCGAACCGCGCGTACGCCGCGGTGCGCGCGCGGCGGTCGTCAGGCTCGGGCGTCGGCGACGCGATCTTCTCGATCGACCTGTCCAACCCCGACGAGCCGAGGGTGATCGATCAGCTCTCGATGCCGCTCGGCGCGACGCGGGTCGTTCCTGTGCGCAGGGGCGCGACGTGCGCGGCTGGGGTCGAGCTCTACGCGGTGCTCTACGACGCGCGAAAGCTGTACGTCGTCGACGCGGACGCGTGGCGCGAAGTCGCCCAGGTGCGCACGCAAGTGGGCCCGGCGGACCTCGTCGTCGACCCGGGAATCGGCCAAGACGGCCGCAATTTCTTGTACGTCGTGAACTTCTCTTCCATGTGCATCGAGGTCGTCGACGCGCGCACGCGCCAGGTCGTCTTCACCGTCGGTGAGCCGATCCGGCCGAGGGAGCTGTCGTGATTCGACCGAGGTTTTTGCTCGCAGCGCTCGCTGCGACCGCCGCCGCCAGCGCGGGTTGCCCGCCGCCGCCGGTCGTCGCGACGTCGTTCAGCTTCAACCGTCCAGTGTCCGTTGATTTCGTGTGCTTGCGTGTCCCCGTGGGCTCCGACGGGCGAATCACCGCGGAGACGATGCGAATGGGCGCCGAGGTCGAGGCCTTCGCCGTCGGGCAGTGCCCGTCAGTGACGGCGACTTCGACGAGCGACGTTCAGGCCGCGGGAACGGGCTTCGTGGGGCTCCGGCTCTTTGCGCTCGTCACGCAGGCGGACCGCGGCGAAGTGGCAGTGGTCAACCTCCACCCGAGGTTCAACACGGGAAACGTGGACACGCAGCCGCGCGTCCCGGGGTTCACGTTCATCCCGACCGGCGCGTTCGCGGGAGCCCTCGCGGTGCATCCTTCGGGGCGCGCGACGTACGTGGCGAACACCGGCGAGAACACGATCTCGATCCTCGACAACCGTCGCTTGCTCGCGGGCCGCAACTTCGCGCTGCAAGCCAACGGCGCGCCGCTCACGATCACGGGGCTTCCCGCGCCGCCGGTCGACCTCGTGCTCCGCTCGTTCGGAGACCAGATGCACGCGCTGTACGTGCTTCTGCAGGACGGATCGATTCAGATCTACAACGTCAACGACCCGCTCGTCGCGCCGGTGCTCCAGTCCACGACGCGGCTGCAAGCGACGACGATGGCCACGGACGCGGGCGTCGATTCGGGCGCTGATACCGGCGTGGATACGGGCGTCGACACGGGCGTCGACAGCGGCGTGGACACGGGCGTGGACGACAGCGCGGCGGCACCCGATGACGCGGACGCGGGCGGTGATGCCTCGGCCGACGTCGCGGACGTGACCGACAGCGGCGTCGCGCCGGCGGACTCCGGGATCGACAGCGGGATCGTCGCCGACACAGGGACAGACAGCGGAACGAGCATGGACGCGGCGCTCGACGCCGCTGCGACGGGCCGTGTTCTCCCCGAGAAAATGGCGGTCGCGGACGACGGTCGCGTGTTCGTGAGCGACCGCGGGTTGCCCATCATTCACGTGCTCGAGCCCGATGGTTCTCCGACGCGCTTGCGCGAGGTGACGCCGCTGCGCTCGGGCGTTCCGACGACGCAGATCGCCGTTTCTCCGCGGCTCCCCTCGGATGGAACGCACTGGGTCTACGCGATCACCACGGGCGATCGTCAGCTCATCGCGCTCGACGCCACGCTCGTGGGCGGCGTTCCGACGGCGACGTACGGCGAGCGCGTGCGCGCCAACGCCATCGCCGACCACCCGGACTGCATGCGCGTCCCGTTCGACGAGCGCGCGTGCCCGAAGATCGACCCAGTGCTCCCGCACGATCGCGTCCCGATCCGCGCGCCTGCGCGCTCGGTGGGCTTCATCGCGACGAGCGTTCGCGGCGAGTCGGGGCAGATCTCTTGCGACGTCTCGCAGCCCCTCGTCGAGGCGTGCACCGCGACGCCGCAGCCGCGCCTCGACATCTTTCGCGGAGTGCAGGCCGTCGTCGCGCTCGCCAACGCGCAGATCCAGGTCGTCGACCTCGAGGACCCCGACCGCAACTGCGCGGTGCGCGTCGGTCAGTCCGTGCAGCGCGCGTTTCTTCGGCACATTCCGCGCGGCGGCGACGCGACGACGCGGCCGAGCCTCATCGGCGCGCCGGCGCTCACGATCAACGGTGGGTCTGCGTCGCTCGGCGGCGCCAACCCGCGGCTCGTCGCGACGAACGGCTCGGACACGACGTGCGACATGAACAACGACCACTGCGTCGAGCTCCCGCGGCAACCCGCGGCGGCCACGCTGGTCGATCCCGTGGCCGTGCGAGACGCGACGTACCTGCTCCGCTTCGAGGGGCAGCTCCCGTTGCGGACGATCAACGCTGCGTCCTTCGCGCCCGTCGCGGGCGAGGCTCGCGCTCGACTGCAGGCTCCGGGGTCGCGCTTCTGCCAGCTCGGCGCGCTCGCGGGCGATCGGATCGTTCTCAACGGCCCGAGCCCCTACGTCGAGAACAACGTTCGCGCCGACGCGAGCGTGCCGATTCCCACAGAGGACCCGCAGTGCCCCGCGGCGCAGTGCCGCGCGGCGTTCGGGGACACCAACCTCCGATGCAACCGCGAGTTCGTGGTGCGTCGCGCGACGCAGGACGCGCTCGAGATCGACTTGCCGCGCACGACCGTGGCAGGCAACGAGTTCGCCGGCGAAGCGTGCGGCATCGTGCAGCCCCCCGCGGGAAGCTCGGGCTTCGCGGCGTCCGCGGCGGAGTTCACGCGGCTGCTCTCGTGCTGCTACCCGCAAGCGACGCGCGTCGAAGTGCGCGCGAGCAACCGCTGGGTGCTCGCGATCACGCCCTCGGGGCGCGGCGTGGAGTTTCCGAACGACGTCGTCGAGCGCGGCGGAGAGTGCGTCTCGGATCCAACGATCGGCCCGAGCGGCCGCGTCGCGGAGAACGAGACGTACGACGCGCGCTGGTTTCGCATTCGCATCGCGTCCGGCTCGCAGCCGACGCCGCGCGACGCCGCGATCACGTTTCGAACGGGCGGCGGCTACGCGCAGCTCGTGTCCAACTCGGGCGCCGCGGGCGCGACGGTCGTGCGCCACCAGTGCGCGTCCGATCGCGTCTATGTCGTCGATCAGACGCCCGCGTCGCTCCGCGAGTATTCGATCGCGCCGTTCGTGCTGACGCGCACCTTCAACTGAGCGCGTCTCCGGGGGCGATGGACATACTCTGTCCGTCGTAAAGCAGACGAATTCTCGTGGCCGCGCTACACAAGTCCGCGGCCATGACGATGCAGAACGTTTCGCGTTCGGTGGGAAAATCCAAAGACCCCACGCCCTCGATGCGGCAGTACCTCGCGGCGAAGGAGCAGTACCCCGACGCGCTGATGTTCTTTCGCATCGGGGACTTCTACGAGCTGTTCTACGAAGACGCGATCACGACGGCGCGCGCGTTGGATTTGAAGCTCACGTCGCGGGACAAAAACGACCCGGACCCGATCCCGATGTGCGGCGTTCCGCATCACGCGGTGCAGACGTACCTGCCGCGATTGCTCGAGCAGGGCTTCAACGTCGCGATCTGCGAGCAGCTCGAGGACCCCTCGAAGGTCAAAGGCATCGTGAAGCGCGCGGTCGTTCGTGTGCTCACGCCGTCGCTCGTGCTCGACGGAGAAGCGCTCGCGCCGCGGTCGAATCAGTTTCTCGCCGCGGTCGTCGCGCCCGACGCGGGCCCCGACGCGCCAGGCCCGTGGGGCTTCGCGGCGTACGACCTGTCGACTGGAGAGCTCTTCGCTGGCGAAGTGGGCGACAGCGCCGCGATCACCGGCGAGCTCGCGAGGCTCGACGCGCGCGAGCTCGTCGTCGCGCCCGAGTGCGAGGCCGTGGGGCGCAACGCATGCAAGCTCCTGCCGCGATTGTTTCTCCGCGTTCACAAAGAGATCGGTCGCAAGGCGAGCACCGAAGCGCTCGCCGCGTCCCTCGGTGAAGGAGAGCTCGCCGCGCAAGGTGAGGCCGTCACCGCGGCCGCGAGGCACGCGGCGGGCGTCGCGCTCGCGTACGCGAAGCACTCGCAGCCCGGTCACGACGTGACGGTGCACAGGCTCGTGCGCCTCGACTCGCGGGACTACCTCGTGCTCGACGAGCGCGCGCAGCAGCACCTCGAGCTCTTCAGCTCGGCGCGCGGCGAGAAGAAGGGCTCGCTGCTGGCGCACCTCGACGAGTGCGTGACGGCGATGGGCGCGCGGAGGCTTCGGTCGTGGCTCGCGTTTCCCCTGACGGATTCCAAGCGAATCAAGAAGCGGCTCGACGCTGTGTCGTCGCTCGTGACCGCGGCGGACGCGCGCGGAGAGCTCCGCGAAGCGCTCCGTGGAGTTTCAGACGTCGAGCGCATCGCGGTGCGCGCGACGCTCGGCGCCGTGACGCCCAAGGACCTCGCGTCGCTTCGGGACTCGCTCGAACGTGTCCCGTCGTTGCACAAGCAGCTCGAGCGCGTCGGCGCCGCGTTGAAGGGCCTCCGCGCGCCAGACGAGTGCGCGCCCTTGAAGGAGCTGCTCGCGAAGGCCCTCGCGGACGACCCGGCGACGGCGCTCGGCGAGGGAGCGATCTTTCGCAAGGGCTACGACGAGAAGCTCGACGGGCTCACGAAGCTCGCGGGCGGCGGCCGCGAGCAGATCCTCGCGATGGAGACCCGCGAGCGCGAGCGCACCAAGATCAACTCGCTGAAGATCGCGTTCAACCGGGTGTTTGGCTGGTACATCGAGGTCACCAAGGCGAACCTCAAGAACGTCCCGGACGACTACAAGCGAAAGCAGACGATCGCGGGCGGCGAGCGGTTCATCACCGAAGAGCTCGTCGAGCTCGAGAAGACGATTCTGTCGGCCGAGGAGCAGTCGCAGGCCCGCGAGCGAGAGCTCTTCGACGCGCTCGCGGCGGAGATCGCCCGGCTCGCGAGCCCGCTCACGCAGCTCGGTCGCGTGCTCGCGGACCTCGACGCGCTCGCGTCGCTCGCGGAGGTCGCTCACCGCTTCGACTACGTTCGTCCCGAGGTCGACGATTCGCCGATGATCGAGCTCGAAGAGGCGCGACACCCCACGGTCGAAGCGGCGCTCGAGCCGGGCGCGTTCGTTCCCAACGACGTGACGCTCGATGCGAAGGGCGAGCGGCTCTTGCTCGTGACAGGGCCCAACATGGCGGGAAAATCCACGCTGATGCGCATGGTCGCGCTGCAGGTGATCCTCGCGCAGATGGGCTCGTTCGTCCCGGCGCGGCGCGCGCGCGTGGGACTCGTGGATCGTGTGTTCACGCGCGTCGGAGCGAGCGACGACTTGTCGCGGGGACAGAGCACGTTCATGGTCGAGATGACCGAGACGTCGAGCATCTTGCGAGGCGCGACGACGCGATCGCTCGTGGTGTTCGACGAGATCGGCCGCGGGACATCGACGTACGACGGGCTCGCGATCGCGTGGGCCGTGAGCGAGTACCTGCACGATGTGGTTCGTTGTCGGGCGCTCTTCGCGACGCACTACCACGAGCTGTGCGCGCTCGCGGACAGCAAGAAGCACGCGGCCAACGTGAACGTCAGCGCGCGAGAGACCGGCGATGGAACCGACGGGATCGTGTTTCTCCACAAGCTCCAGCGCGGCGGGGCCTCGCGGAGCTACGGGATCGCCGTGGCGCGGCTCGCGGGGATGCCCGAGCCCGTCGTGGCCCGCGCGCGCGCTCTCTTGAAGGACCTCGAGCGAGGCAACGGACCGGGCGCTCCAGCGCGACAGGCGAGCTTGTTCGAGCCCAAAACCGAGGCGCCGAAGCACCCAGTGCTCTCGACGCTCGAGGGCGCAGAGATCGAGAGAATGACGCCCATCGAGGCGATGAACTTCCTCGCGCAGTTGAAGGCCCTCGCCACCAAGGCATGACGTGCGGCAAAAATGTTCCTCGCCGAAGTTCGTCTGCGGGAGGGATCAGCGCAGACGAACTTCGGCGGGAGAAATAGGTACCGGCCGCACAGCGAGGAGGGAGGGAGGGGGAGTACCTCGGAGATACGGCCGGATTTTGTCGACGATTGACGCTCGGGAGGGGGAGCTACGAGCGTCGCGTCGCGGAAGAACAATTCAGGGACCGTGCCAACGAGTGCTCGTCACGAATTTGCGGCACTTTCAACATGCAGGAGCTTCGTGACCCCTCGCAGTCATTGCAGCGGTGAAAGGTTCTCGTTGCAACGTGCAATCGTGCGCTCGAATCGTGCGCGCATACACTGCGCGCGCTGATCGGTTCGACGTGAAGAAGAGCTACATCGACCCCGAGACCCTACCGACGATCGACGCGGCGACGCTCCGTCGTGTGCGCGCAATGATGGCGCGTCACCGCGCGGCGCTCGTGGTGATCGCGACGCTCGTGGCAGGAGGGGCTCTTTTGCACTTGGTTCCACCGTGGTGCGTCGAGCAGATCGTCGATCGCGCGCTCCCGACGCGAGATCGAACGCGGCTCTATCTGCTTTGCGCGCTGATGGTCGCGGGCCCCCTGTGCGCTTCGCTCGCGCTCGTCGCGCAGAAGATCCTGACGGCCACGGTGTCCGAGCGCGTGATGCGCGACCTGCGCGTCGAGCTGTTTCGACACCTGCACGAGCAGCCGCTGTCGTGGTTCGCCAACGCCGCTCCCGGCGAAGCGATCTCGCGCGTGCTCAACGACGTCGCGGGCGCCGGCTCTGCCGTGTCGTCGACGTACGTGGATTTCGTCGAGTCGTCGCTCGCGCTGGTCTCGACCGCGGCGATGCTCCTGTGGCTCGATTGGCGGCTCGCGCTCGTCGCGTTCGCGCTCTTGCCTGTCTTCGTCTTGCCCACGAAATCCGTCGGCGTCGAACGCAAGAAGCTCAAGCGAAAAGCGCAGCTCGGGATGGCCGAGCTCACAGGAATCCTGAGCGAGACGCTCTCGATCTCGGGCGCGCTGCTCTTGAAGGTGTCCGGGACCGAGGCGCGCGAGGTCGAGCGGCTCGAGGCCAAGGCCGACGACGTGATGGCGCTCTCGATCAAGCAGACGCAGGTGGGGCGTTGGTTTCAGATGATCCTCGGGCTCTTCGAGACGATCGGCCCTGCGCTCGTGTTCGCGGTCGGCGGCTCGATGGTGCTCGCGGGACACGCGAGGCTCGGGACGCTCGTCGCGTTCACTGCGCTCTTGCGGAGGCTCTACGGCCCCGCGCGCACGCTCGCGGGCGTGCGGACCGACGTGATCACGAGCTACGCGTATTTCGAGCGAATCTTCTCGTTTCTCGACCTTCGCGCGGCGATCACCGACGCGCCCGACGCCAAGCCCGCGGCGGCGCTCCGCGGCGAAGTGACCTTTGAAAACGTGTGCCTAGAGCTCGATCGAAAGCACATCCTCGAGGACGTCTCGTTCACCGTCGCGCCCGGCGAAGTGATCGCCCTCGTCGGCCCGTCGGGCGCGGGAAAGAGCACGCTCGCGGCGATGGTTCCCCGCTTGTGGGACCCCACGAAGGGCGCGGTGCGCATCGACGGCGAGGACCTCCGATCGCTCGCCGTGCAGTCGGTCCGCAAGCAAATCGGCGTCGTCACGCAAGAGACCATCTTGTTCAACGCGTCGGTGCTCGAGAACCTGCGTTACGGCTCGGCGGGCGCGTCGCGTGAGGCCGTCGAAGCCGCGGCGCGCGCCGCGCAGATCCACGAGTTCATCGAGGGGCTCCCCGAGAAGTACGAGACCATCGTCGGCGACCGCGGCTATCGGTTGTCCGGCGGAGAGCGGCAGCGGATCGCGATCGCCCGCGCGATCCTCAAGGACCCGCGCGTGTTGATCCTCGACGAGGCCACCAGCTCGCTCGACGCGCACAACGAGAAGCTCGTTCAAGCCGCGCTCGCCGAGCTCGTTCGCGGTCGAACGACCTTCGTGATCGCGCATCGGCTCGCCGCGGTGCGAGGCGCGGACCGCATCGTCGTGATGGACAAGGGCCGCGTCGTCGAAGAGGGAACGCACGAGTCCCTCGTCGCAGCGGGCGGCCTGTACGCCACGCTCGCTCGAGAGCAGGGCCTCGCACCCGCGTGACAGCCCCGCGTGGCGCGCCGTCGCGACGCCCCGTTGGAGGGTCGACACACAGAGGGCTCTCGCTCGGGAAGCGCCAAGAGAATCTCAGACCGTGCGTCGTCAACGGCTGGCGGAGCCGCGGCAGAGCGCCGTACCGTCGAGCGCGTCATGGAAGCCAAGCTGCTCGCGCCCGCCGAAATCAACGCTGCGCTCGAAGCCCTCCCGCGTTGGTCGGGCGACGAGCGATCGCTTCGCGCGACCTACGAGTTCAGGGATTTTCGCGGCGCCATGCGCTTCTACGCGGCGTGCGTCGAGCCCATCGAAGCGCTCGGGCACCACCCGACGTGGACCAACACCTACGGCCGCGTCGATGTCGTGACGACCACGCACGACCTCGGCAATCGCGTCTCGACGCTCGACGTCGCGCTCGCGCGGCTGTTCGACGAGCTCGTGCGTTCGCGCGGAGAAGAGTTCGGCGCGGTGCGCTGAGGCTACTTCGTCGGTCGACGCTCGATCAGGTACGCGGCCTCGCGGACGAACGTCGCGCCGCGGTCGACGAACCGTTGATTGTCGCGCGTGACGTCCTCGCGCTCGATCAGCGAGACGGCGCACTCGCCTTCGTACAGGGCTCGCACGTCGTCTTCGTACAGCGTAAACGGCGGCCCTTGGCCGAGGTCGTGCTCCATCGCGACGAGCAGCACGCGCCCGCCCGGCTTCAACACCGAGAGGACCTTCGCGACGTACGCGGCGCGTTGATCGGGCGTCATCGCGACGAGCGCGGCGCGGTCGAACACAGAGTCGAACGGCTCGTTGCACACGAATTCAAAGACGTCGCCGCGCACGACGCGCACGCCGGCCCCGTCGAAGGCGACGCCGCCCTCGACCGCGGACTCGACGGGCGTGATGTTTCGCTCGCGAAAGAAGTCTCGCACCGCTTGTTCGACGAGCTCGCAGCCCGTGACGCGAAGGCCCCGCGCCGCGAGCCAGTCGAGGTCCGTGGTCTTTCCGCAGAGCGGAACGAAGACGCTGGCGCCGTTCGCGGCGAAGCGCTCGATGTGCCGGAGCAAGAAGCGATTGGGCGCGCCTTCGTGAAAGCCGATCTGCCCTTGCTCCCAGCGGGTCTGCCAGAACGTTGGTTCCATCGGCGAAGACCATACAGCGACGGGCGCGAGGGGGGGGGTGATCAGTAATCAACGAGCTGGGTGACGCCCTGCGTCGGCGGGCGCCTCAGAAAGTCCAGTCCAATTCCAATGGAGCACACGGCCGGGAGACGAGCGCCCGGCCTTTGCGCTCCGCGGAGCGGGCTCGGCGTCCGCCGGGCCTAACCGCTGGAGTCGTCGTCGCGCTCGATTTGCTCCCATGCATCGAGCGAGGCTCCGGTGCGATGGTGTTCGCGCTGGCGTTCGACGTAGTCGAGCAGCGGCGTCGCGTTTTCGGGATCGATGCTGAATGCCGCGTAGCCGCTCTGCCAGCGGAATGAAGGGTCCCCGAGGCGACGAGCCAACACGACTGCGCTCTCGCTCTTGAATGCACGCACCACCTCGGCAATCGACCGCGTAGGCGCCATTCGAAAAGCCAAGTGGACGTGATCGTCGGACGCCCCGAACGCCAGCAGTTCGGCGGACAGCTTCTCGCTTCGTGCCAGATACAGCGCCCGCAACGCGGGATCGTGACTCTCCGCGATCAACTGCACGCGTCGCTTCGTGCTCCACTCCCGATGAGCGAATACTCGCGAAAGAGAGTGACTCATCGGCCCCGAGGATAGGCCCGGCGGACGCCGAGCCCGTTCCGCGGAGCGAAAAGGCCGGGCGCTCGTCTCCCGGCCGTGCGCCGATCGCGTGCTTCCGCACTCGCACTCTTCCACGCTCGTCTCTCGGCGCTCGTCTCCCGGCCGTGCGCAAATCGTGTGCTTCGATGCCCGTGCTCCCTTGGAATTCCGCTGCCGTTTCAACAGAGCTTCCCACCGAGCGTTACGCATCACCTGGGCAGTGCGCCGCATGCGGCGCACGAGCAACGGCTCGCTGCACCCAACTGAAGGTGGGTGCAGCCAAGGTGCCAAGTCAGCAAGCATTTCCTTGCTATCTCGCTCGCGCTCGCCGACTTCGAGATGAGGTCAATCCAGAGGCGCGAGGGGGGTGATCAGTAATCAACGAGCTGGGTGACGCCCTGCGTAGGCGGGCCGACAGACAAGCGGATCGCGTTGTTCTCGTCGCGCGGGCCGTAGAGGTAGCGGTAGCGCGCGAGGTTCTGCAGCACGCGACGGACGTAGATGCGCGTCTCGTCGAAGGGGATGGACTCGGTGAACGCGTCGAGGTCCATCGTGGGACGCTCGCGCACCCACCGGCCCATCGCGCCGGGGCCCGCGTTGTACGCGCCGATCGTGCGGGGAAGGACGCCTTGGTACTGCGCGTAGAGCTTCGAGATGTAGTGCCCGCCCACGCGAATGTTGTACGCGGGCTCGAAGAGGTTCTCTTCGCGAAACTCGATCCCCAGCTCGCGCGCCACGCGTCGCGTCGTCGGCGGGATCATTTGCAGAAGCCCGATCGCGCGCGCGCTGGACACGTCGTGCGGGTTGTAGCCGCTCTCTTGCCGCATGATCGCGAAGAGATAGTGCCTCGGGAGGGAGCCCTGGTCCTCCGCGGCCTCGACCGCAGCTGCGTGCGGGCGAGGGTAGGCGCAGTCCCAGATCCACCGCGTCGCCTCGGTCGGAACGCTGTCGAGCTCGTCTCCGTGCCGCTGCGAAATCGCGTACGCCCGCTGCGCGTACCCGAGGGACAAGTATGCCAGCGCCAGCGCTTCGTCCGCGCGATCTCGGGGAACGCTCGCGCGAATGGACGCCTCGTGGGCGGCGATTCGCGCGCTCGCCTCGCGGTCGAACCCGAGCGCTCGGAGCCACAAAATGTGCCCCGGCATGCGCACCTCGGGCGCCGCTCGCCGCGCGGGCGCGAGCGCGGGCGGCGGGACCGCGACGCCTCGATCGCGCAGGCGCGTCTCGGCGAGCAGCGCGTAGTACGTGAGCGGCCGCTCGGTGACGAGCGTCTGCCACGCGCGAAGGGCGTTGGACGGATCGTTGGCGCGCGCGTACGCGACGCCAGCCCAGTAGCGACCGCGGCCGCGCTCGAGGGACTTGGTGGCGAGCTCCGCCGAGCGCGCGAGCTCGGGAGCTGCTTCGGCGAACCGCTGCGCGCTGTAGAGCGCCCAGCCGAGCTCCCACGCTGCTTCGCCGCGTTGGCTCGGCTGCGCGTCGGTGCGTGTATTCAAGAAGTCTCGGTAGCGCGCGACCGCCGCGTCCGTGCGACCCGCGCGGGCCACGAGCCACGCCGCGCGAAACGCCGCTTCGCTGCCCCATCGACCGCGGACCGCGACGGCGACGCGGTCGTACGCGACGATGGCCTCGTCGTCTCGATCGGCGCGCGCGAGCGCCCTCGCGGACATGAACGCGTCTTCGTCGCGCGAGGGGTTGTCCTGCCGCGCCGAGGACTGCGCGAGCGTCGTGTGCGCGTCGGCATAGCGATTTCGCGCGCCAAAATACGCGCGGCCGAGCAGGTGAAGCCTTCGCCACTCGTCTTGTTCGGTCGACGGCCCGATCGCGGTGAGCTCGTCGATCACCGTTTGGTACCGAGCGCGTTCGTTGAGCTCCCGCGCCCGCTCGAAGAGCTCTTGGCGCGAGAGGGGCGCGTGCAGACGCGCGAGGGCTTCTTGCGCGGCGCTCGCGTGCGACGAGTCCGGCTCTTTGACGAGGATGCGACGCCACGCGCGCGCGGCGGCCTCGGGCTCGTTGACGGACTCGAGGCACTCGCCAGCGAGCTTCCACGCGCGGGCGCGATCGACGCCCGAGGGAGCGTCGTCGGCCCAGCGCCGCATGGTGCTCGCCGCCGCGGCTGCGTCTCCAGACGCGAGGGCCTCGATGGCGGCGTGCGCGCGATCGCGCGCTTCGCGGGTTCGATTCGCGAGCGCCTCGTAGACGCCGCGCGCGTCCGCGTGGCGGCCGCTCTTGGCGAGCGCTTGCGCGCGCAGGCGAACGATGTCGTCGCCGAGCGCGGGCACGAGCGACTCGAGCCCGTCGAGCACAGGAACGGCCTGCGCCGCTGCGTCGAGCGCGAGGTACGCGCGCGCGAGGATGTACCGCGCTTCGCGAGAGCGCTGCTCGTCCGCGGGGAGCGCGAGGATCACGTCGCGCGCGCCGCGCCAATCGTCGCGACGCACGGCGTCCACAGCGCGCGCGAGCGTCGCGGGGACCTCGGGCGCTGGCTGTCCGCTGTCGTCTCGCACCACGACGTCTTGCGAAGAAGCGTCGCGAAGGGATCGGGCGTCCGCGTGGGTGACCGCAGCGGGGCGGCGGTTGTTGTCGCGCGAGCACGTCGAGCCCGAGACGAGCGCGACGATACAGAGTGTGTAGCCGAGGCTCCGCATGCGTGACGACTCCTCCGCGCGGCGTGCGCACGGCGACGGTCCGCGCGAAACACAGCGACAACGACCCTTCGCGAGGATTTCATTCCCGCGGCGAAGGATTGCGTGAACTCAGACGAAGAGCGAGCTGACCGAGTCGCTCGCGTGAATGCGGCGGATCGCCTCGGCGAGCAATCGCGCGACGGACACCTGGCGGATCTTGGGGCACGCCTTTCCGTCGTCGCGCAAAGGGACGCTGTCGGTGACGATGACGCGTTCGAGGGGCGACTCGGTGATGCGCGAGATCGCAGGACCCGAGAACACCGCGTGCGTCGCGACGGCGACGATCTTGCGCGCGCCGCGGTCGCGCAGCGCCTTGGCCGCGTTCACCAGCGTGCCTGCGGTGTCGATCATGTCGTCGAGGATGAAGCAGTCTTTGCCCTCGACGTCGCCGATGATGTTCATCACTTCGGAGACGTTGGCGCGCTCGCGGCGCTTGTCGATGATCGCGAGGCTCGCGTCGATGCGTCGCGCGTAGGCCCTCGCGCGCTCGACGCCTCCCGCGTCGGGCGACACCATCACGGCCTCCGCGGGCGGAACGACCCCGAGCTCTTGCCGCAGCGCCTCGAGCAGCACGGGCATCGCGTACAAATTGTCGACGGGGATGTTGAAAAATCCCTGAATTTGCCCGGCGTGAAGGTCCACCGTCACCACGCGCTGAACGCCCGCGGTCACGATCAGGTCCGCGACGAGCTTCGCCGTGATGGGCGTGCGCCCGGCGACCTTTCGATCCTGCCGCGCGTAGCCGAAGTACGGCATGACCGCGGTGATGCTCCCGGCGCTCGCGCGACGGAGGGCGTCCGAGAGGATCAAGATCTCCATCAGCGAGTCGTTGGCCGGAGCCGACGTCGGCTGAATGATGAACGTCTCGATGCCTCGGACGTTCTCGCCGATCTCGACGGCGGTCTCGCCGTCGGAGAATCGTTGGACCTTCGCCCTCGCGAGGGGCTTGTCCAAGTGCTTCGCGATCCCTTCCGCGAGGCCAGGGTTTGCGTTGCCGGTGAACAGACAGATCGGGCGAAGCATCGAGCGCTGGCTCCCTGCGCGCTCGTTTGCGCGCGATCACGAAACGCACGACGCTGGCGCGTCAACACGCCGCGTCGCCATCTGCACGGTCGCGCGCTTAGCACTCGCGTTCTCGCGCTGTCAACGTTTCGACAACTCCGCGCGCAGCGCTTGTCACACAGAGGCTCACCGGTAGCCGAGCACGAGCGCCCTCGCGAGCAGATACCAGCCGTCGGCGAGCACGAAGAGCAGCAGCTTGAACGGCAGCGAGACGCTCGACGACGACACCGACTGAAGGCCGAGCGCCGTGAGGATGTTCGCGATCACGAGCTCGACGATCAGAAACGGCAAGAACACCAGAAACCCGATCGAGAACGCGCTCGTCAGCTCGCTCGTGACAAACGCTGGCAAGAGCACGCTGAGGTCCGACGCCGAGGGAGGCTCGACGACCCCGCCGTCGGTGGCGGGCCGCTGACGCGCGCGCCGCGCGAGGTCGAGAAACAGCGCGCGGTCCTTCGCCGTGCTGTTTCGCTCGAGAAATCCCGCGATGGGGGCGCGCGTCGCGTTCCACGCGCGCTCGAGCTCTTGGCGCGCGTCGGGGCGCGCGAGGTCCGCGGCGAGCGCGCGATCGACGAAGGGGCCCGCGGCGCGGCCGACCGCGGCGGTCGTGGGCGCCATGATGTGAATCGACAGCGCCGCAGCGAGCGCGGTGATCACCGTGTTCGATGGGACGTTTTGTGTCCCGAGCGCGTTGCGCGCGAGCCCGAGAACGACCGAGACCTTCACGAACGAGGTCGCGACGAGGATGAAGAACGGCAGCACCGACGCCGCGGCGAGCAGCACCACGAGCAGCACCGGAGAGCTCCCCGTGTAGGTCGGCGCGGGCGCAGCTTGCGCGAATACGAGTTCGATCGGCATCCGAGACCTGTCCCCCAGTCGATGGGTTGGCCGGAGCATCGCACGCTCGAGGCCCGTTGCTGTAGGTCCTCTCGCTGGACGTTGGCGCTACGATCTCGGCCACCTATGCCAGACGTTCGGCAGCTCCGCGGGGATTGCGTCGAGTCGATCCACCCGTTCTCGGTGTTCGCGTTCGACGCGGACGGACGATCGATCGTCGCCGTCGGGGACGATCGAGAGACCGCGTTTCGGTCGGCCTGCAAGCCGCATCAGCTCGCGGTGTCGCTCTCGCTCCTCGGCGACGACATTCATGGCCTCACGCCGAGGCACCTCGCGGTCGGAAGCGCATCGCACAGCGGCGAGCCCGCGCACCTCGCGCTCGTGCGCGAGATCCTCGCGCGCTACGAGTGTTCGGCCGACGAGCTTCGCTGCGGCGCGCACCCGCCCGTGCACACGCCGAGCGCCGAGGCCGTGCTTCGCGCGGGCGAGTCGTTCACGGATCTGCACAACAACTGCTCGGGAAAGCACTCGTTCATGCTCGCCGCGAGCGCCCGCAACGGATTCGAGCGCGACTACCGCGCGCCGACGCACCCGTTGCAGCAGCGAATCGCGCGACAAATGAGCGAGTGGATGGCGTTCGTCCCCCGCGTGGTGGTCGACGGGTGCGGCGTCCCGTCCTTCGTGCAGCCGGTCTCGCGCGCCGCGCTCGCGTGGCAAAAGCTCGCGCTCGCGATGGGCGAGGGGAGCGCCTCCGCGGACCCATGGACCAGCCGACTGCATCGCATCGGTTGGGCGATGGCCGAGCACCCCGAGCTCACGTCGGGAACAGGGCGCCTCGACCTCGCGATCGCGCGCAACGCACGAGAGCCCATCGCCGTGAAGATCGGCGCGATGGGGCTGTTTTGCATCGCGCTCCCCGAGCGCCGCGCTGGAATCGCCGTGAAAGTCCACTCGGGCTCGACCGACGCGCTCGCCGCGGCCGTCGAGTGGGCGCTCGCGAAGGTCGCGCCCGGCGTGTTCGTTCGACCCGATCCGTGGGAGCACACGATCGTGCGCAACGTCGTCGGCGCCGAAGTGGGTCGATGGACGGTCGGTTGAGTTCGCCGCGCGAGCGCGCTTCAATCCACCCTATGCTTCGTCGATCGCGTGCTTCTGCCACGCTCGCTTCTCTTCTCGTGTCCGTCATCGCGGGGACCGCTTGGGCGCAAGAGCTCGCGCCGATGCGCGTCGACGCCCCTGCGCCGACCGTCCAAGTGCACATCGAATCGCCCGATCGCGTTCAATGGATCTCGCTCACGCAGGGAGAGCAAGGCGCAGCGCAGTGCGAGACGCCGTGCGCGTTCAACACTCGAGCCGGGCGATATTGGTTGGCCGCTGGAGGCGACGGGCTCCGCGCGACCTCGCTCGTCGTCGATCTTCTTCGACCCGACAATCGCCTGCGACTGCGCGCTCCGACGTCCCTCGGATTCGGCGGCGGGATCGCGATGACCGCCGTGGGCAGCGCCGCGGTGGTGATGATCTCGTTGATGGTGGCGGGCGCCCTCGCGTCCGCGCCCGGCGACCCGTACAATCAACTGATGGCAGCCATCATGGGCGGGACTGGCGGATTCGTGGGCGTTCCGCTGGTGATCGGCGGCGCGGTGTTGATCGCGCGACACCAACCGGGCCTCTTCGACGCAAGTTACGTGGTGCGACCATGAAGCGCGCGGGGGGCGGTCCGACGTTGATTGTGTGTGCGTGTATCGCGGCGCTCGTCGCGACGCGCGACGCCGAGGCGTGCCGAGCGATCACGCCTGACGGCTGCGCGTCCACCGAACGTATCGGTCGAACGATGCCGTTCTTCATCGCGGGGATGATCCTGGCTGTTCCTTCGCTCGCGTCCCACGGAATGATGCTCGGGTGGTACGTGCAGACGAGGACCGTTCCGATGACGTGGCCCGTGGTGGGATTGCTGCTGTGGAGCGGACACGCCGCGCTCTCGACGACGATGCTCGTGAACAGCGTCGATGCGCGCTACTCGGGGCTCATCGAGACGAGCGCGATCTACGCGGGCGTGAGCTACGCAGCCATCGTCGCCGCGACCGTCGCGCTCTTCGCCAAGCAGCCGCCGTTGCCCCCGGATCGGCGCGTGACGTTCGCTCCGTGGCGAACCGAGACCGCCTCAGGCTTCTTGTTGTCGGGCGCATTTTGATACGTTGGTCGAGAATGCGAACCCTTCGCGCAAAGGCCGCTTTGATTGTGTGTGCGGGAGCCGCGGCGCTCGTCGCGACGCGCGACGTCGAGGCGTGCCGCGCCCTCGCGCCGGGCGGTTGCGACGCGTTCAACACGGCGGCGACGTTCGCGCCCGTGCTCACCGTCGGCGCTGTGCTCGCGCTCCCGTCGCTCGCGATCGATGGAATGACCCTCGGTTGGTACGTGCGCACGGGAACGATTCCCATCGGTTGGCCCGTGCTCGGCTCCGTCGTGTGGGGCGCGCACTCGATCGCCGCGGTCGCGTCGTTCGGCGTGGCAGTTTGGGCGCAAGTCCCAGGAATGATCGCGCTCAGCGCGGTGTACGCAGGGGTGAGCCTCGCGTCGCTCGGCGTGTCGATCTGGGCGTTCTCCGCGCCGCGCCCGCAGCTCGCGCCGCGGGTGGCGCTCGCGCCATGGTGGACGCGAGAGGGCGCAGGGCTCACGCTTGGCGCGAGCTTCTAGGGATGCACGCGAGGATGGTCCGCAAGAATCCATCGATCTTGATTGCGTGTGTGATCGCGTGCGTCTCGCTCGTGAGCCGAGAGGCGACCGCGTGCCGGGCCGAAGCTCTGCCGGGGAGCGACCCCGCGACGGCGTTCGACGTGTGCGGGGCATACAAGACCACCTTCTACCTGGCCACCGTCGGCGGTCTGCTCGCGATCCCGTCCGTCGCGACCCACGTCGGCATCATCGCGTGGTACGCGCGGACAAGCACCGTTCCGCTCGCGTGGCCGGTCACGGGCGTGGTGTTGTGGTCTGCGCACACTGGGCTGTCGTCCGCGAGCCTCGCGCTCTCGGTTCGAACCAATGACAGTGGAGGGCTCCCGATCTCGATCGCGTACTTCGCGGCGAGCGCGTCGTCGCTTGCTGTTTCGGTCGCGGCGCTGTTCGCTCCCCGTCCGTTGTCGCTCGCGCCGCGGGTGGCGCTCGCGCCATGGTGGACGCGAGAGGGCGCAGGGCTCACGCTCGGCGGCGCGTTCTGAGTCAGCGTCGTTGAATCACGTCGCTCCGGGTCGCGGTCGCGTCGAGCCGCGGAATCCCTGCATCGGCGCGACACTGGATCGGGCGGACGATCACGGTCATCCCGGGTTGGTCCGTCCGTCCGGGACACACAACGAAGCACGGTGAGCCCGCGAGGGGCGGCTCCGCGAAGTGCGCGACGCAACCGGTCGCGACGCAGCCTACGCCTTCGCACGGAAAGGAGATTCCCGGACCGACCTCGCAGCGCGGGGTTCCGCCAGGCATGCAGGCGTTGGTGCCCCAGTGCACCGAGCGCTCCATGGGCTCGTCGATCACGTCTGCGCCCGAAGCGGACGCGTCTGGCGCCACGACGTCCATCCCCGGCGTCGCGGCTGGCGTCTGCTCGACGACCAGGCAGCGCGATGAGCACGAGTCGCCGTCCCGCGTGTTGCCGTCCTCGCACTCTTCTCCGTCATCGAGGACCCCGTCGCCGCACCGGGGCGCGGCGATCGGCGCAGCAGCGGGCGCCGGGGCGCACGCGGACAACATCGCCACCGCGGCGAACGACAGCGCGACTGGCAATCGAAGAAACGCTCTCATGTGAATCCTCCATCCTCTCGAAGTGATAGACGTTCACTTTGTAAGTGAACAGTGCTCTCTTTCAAAGAGAACACTGTTCACTTCGATACAGCAAGACGCTCCCCGGCGCAAACGCCCGGTCACCGCCGGTCGCTTCGCGTCGAGCTCGATCAGCGGAGCGAGCGCAGCATCGCGGCCCCGAGCGCGTCGATCATCGCGTCGAGCTCGCGGCCTCGCTTCTGCCACAGCCCGTCGAGGGCCATCACCGCGAAGCCGTGCACGAGCGACCAAGCGACGACCTTGTGCGTCGAGAGCTCGCTTCGATCCTGGCCGCGCTCTCGCAAGACCTCGTCGATCCCCGCCACGAGCTTGCGCGCGACCTCCGCGGCCGGTCGCGCTTCGCGGCGGTCGTCCCGCTGGGCGCTGCCGTACATCAACCGAAACAAATGCGGCCGATCGAGCGCGAACAGGATGTACGTGCGTCCGAGCTCGACGAGCGTCGCCTCGGCCTTCGCGACGCCCGACAGGCCGCGCGTGGCGCGCGCGACGCGAGCGTCGATTCGCTTGCAGAGCGCTTCGAACCCGAGGTCGCTCACCGCGAGCAGCAGCGCTGATCGCGTCGCGAAATGCTTGTACGCCGAGCTCACGGCGACGCCGCAGCGCTCGGTCGCGTCGCGCAAGCTGAAGCCCTCGGCGCCCGACGCCTCGACGATCTCGAGCGTGGTCTGCACGAGGGCGTTCGCCAGGTCGCCGTGGTGATAGTCGCTGCGCGGCGCAGACTTCGCGCGCTTTCGCTTCGCCGGTTCTTTCACGAGCGACCGTGCTGGTTGGGCGCGGCGCTCGCGACAGAAGCCGCCTCCGCGTCGATCGGGTTGAGCGCGCTGTTGGCCTCTTCGGGCTCGACGCGCACGCCCGTCGCGACCCCGCCGACGGAGTTGTGCTCGTCGATCGCATCCGCGGCGCGGTCGAGGAGGCCCGCGTGCACGAAGGACATGAGCGCGTAGAGCAGCACTGGGCCGCCGAGCATCATGGTCTCGACGACCGAGTGCATCGCGAAGCTCCGGTCGGCCATCTTCGCGGCCATCAAGAGCAGCGTCACCGCGACGACGATCGTGTTGAGGACGCGCGCGAACGTCGCGAGACCGCGCGCCTTGGGGGCCGCTTCGGGCGCGCCGCGGAGCAGCGGTTTTCCGAGAAAAAATAGCCGCCACGCGAGGATGAGCCCAGGGATCGACACGACGCCGACCACCACCAGAAGCCCGAACAACCCCACTGCGAGGCCGGGAACGAACATCTGCCCGAGCCCCCACGCGCCGAGCGCAGCGAGCAGCACCTCCCGCGGCGGCCCTTGCTTGCTGAACGTCGGCGCGACGCCCTCGCGGTACTGCCCCGCGTTGACGACCTGCGTTCCCGTCCGTCGCGGCGGCCAGAGCGCGTCGGCGTCCTTGCGGTTCGACCACCACATCGCCGCGGGGATCACGCCGCAGAGCGCCATGAACAACGGAATCGCGACGATCAGCTCCAGCATCGTGGACTCGCTCTGCCTGTCAGTGTGCCGCCGGTGCCGCGCCCTCGCCGGGCGGCGTCGGCTTGAATAGTGGGCCAGGAACCTTGAACACCGGCCGCCCCGCCGCCGTGTTCACGAGGATCGCAAACGCGAGGTAGAGCGCGATCAACCCTAGCGCGATGGTCGCGAGCGCGATCGGCATCGCAAACGCTTGTGACTTCGTCAGCTCTTTCAAGATCCGACACGCATAAAGAATGTCGATATCGAGCAAGAACACGAACAGCAGCTTCGAGTAGAACCCGAACGCGAACGTCAGCACGACGAAGATGATCGAGAAGCAGAAATCAATGCTGAGAACGACGTGAGGGTCCGGGACGCGCCCCTCGGCCAGCCCCGACAACACGTGCCAATTGATGATCCAGTTGAACGCGAAGGTGGTGAAGAGCGTTCCCCCGAGGAGGTTCTTGTTCACGAGGGCCATGATCCCCGCGAGAAACTGGCAGCCGCCGCCGAACAAGAGGCAGTACATCGCGGCCGTGCGAAACGCCGCGGCGTTGGCTACCTGACCGAGCGCGATCGGCAACAGCGCTGCGCACCCAACAGCCAACCCGAGGAGCCCGAGCGGCGTCGGTTCGGCGAACACGGGTTGCGGGGCGGGAGGGGTCGCGGGCGTGGAGTTTTGCGTCATTCGTTGCTGTCCTTCGAAGCCCCGACGCTACATCGGTTTGCGCTTCGCTCGCCCGCGCGATGATCGAGCGCTACTGTTCTCGCGGTCTTCGTGCGCTCGTTGGGCTTCGACTGGTTCTTCCTGCTGCTCTTGTTCGTGCTCGCCGTCTCAGTCGAGGCGGTGCTCCGCGCCCTCGCTCCTGGGCGGTTCGAGCGTCCGCGATCACGCTGGATCGCCCGCGCGTTGATCATGGTGGGCGCCATCACCGTCCTCGCGATCGAGAGCGCCTCCCGCTCGCGCGCGCCCGCGGGGGGCGGCGTCTACCGCGTTCCGATCGCCGTCATCCGAAGCACGGCCGTCGCGCTGTGGGTCTCGTCCGTCCTCGTGACGCTCTGGCATCTCGTCGCCGAGATCGTCGGTCGCACGGCGCGCGCCGTCCGAGGCTTTCGCGAGCCCGCCGAGCCCGCCGTCGCCGAGCCCGTCCCGCCCCCGTCGAAGTCACCCGAGGACGCGTCGACCCAGCAAATCGACCGGCGAAGCGCGCTCGTCCGCGTCGTCGACACCGCCATCATCACCGGCGTCTCTGGCGCAGTCGGGTACGGGCTCGTCAAGGGCCGCAGCGATTTTCGTGTGCGTGAAATCGAGGTGCGCCTCCCGAAGCTCCCGCGCGCGCTCGACGGCTACACGATCGTGCAGTTGACCGACCTGCACGTGGGCGTCTTCGCGGGGCCCGATGACTTTCGCCCGATGCTCGATCGCACGCGCGCGCTGCGCCCCGACGCGATCGTGCTGACGGGTGACCTCGTCGATCGGCACCCGAGGCACGTGCCCGACGCGCTCCGCATGTTCGCGTCGCTCTCTGCGCGCGACGGCGTGTTCGCGGTGCTCGGCAACCACGACTACTACACGGACTACCGCGCGGTGCTCCGCGCCCTCGAACGCGCCAACGTCCGCGCGCTCGTCAACGAACACACGATCATCCGCCCCGAAGACGGCGGCGGCTTCGTGCTCGCGGGCGTCGACGACGTGTGGGCGCCTCGCGTCGCTCCGGGGCGCGCGATGGACCTGCGTCGCGCGCTCGTCGGCGCTCCACGGGAGGCGGCGCGCGTGCTGCTCGCCCACAACCCCAAGGTGTTCTCGACCGCCCACAACGCGGTCGACCTCCAGCTCTCGGGGCACACGCACGGCGGACAGATCAACCCCGCGTCGCTCGCGTCGCTCGCCCTCGAGTACGTGAGCGGAACCTACCGCTCTGCGCACGGCACCCTCTTTGTCAGCAACGGCTTCGGATACACGGGCGCGCCCGTGCGCCTCGCAGCGCCGCCCGAGATCGCGAAGATCGTCCTCGTCGCCGGCTGAAACGGTCGTCGCTCAGAACGGAGCGCGTCGCGTCGCTTCGACGACGGCTTCGCGATGATTTTGTGGGCGCTGCTCGGCGGCGGTCCACCCGAGCGCGCTGCGACCGGTGAGCGCAAACACCTGTGGCCGTTGGGGGGTGCCTCGAACGAGAATCACGCAGCTTCGACCGTCCCATTCCATTCCTTCGCCGCAGCGGGCGTCGGCGAAGGCCGCCGTGGCGCACGTCGCGAGGGCGAGGGTGATCACGAATCGAACGAAGGCTCGGCGATGGCTCATGTCGGTGCTCCAGCCGGGCCTCTCGCCGCGCGCGGGCGATGGTGACCGAACCGAGCGACGGAGCCTGTGTGTCGCCGACGGACGGCGTCGCGGCGGGCGGTCAGCGACGCGCGTGCGCGGCGGCGGCCAACAGGATTCCCGCTGCGACCGAGACGTTGAGCGAGTCGACGCGGCTCGTTCCTGCGATCGAGACGAGTCCGTCGCACTGCGATCGAACCGCGTCCGAGAGCCCCTCGCGCTCGTTGCCCATCACGAGCACGCACGGACCGCGGAGCGCCGCGTCGAACAAGCGCTCTTTCGCCGCGCGATCGGTGCCCACAATGCGAATGCCCTTTCGACGGATCCTCGCGAGCGCGTCTTCGAGCGAGGCGCACCGCGCCGTCACCACGTGCTCTGCGCCGCCCTCGGCGACGCGCACCGCCGCGGGCGTGAGCACGCGCTGGCCTTCGGGGGCTTCGAGCAGGACCACGTCGATCCCGAAGAACGCCGCGGACCGCAGGATCGCCCCGATGTTGTGCGGGTTTCGAACGCGGTCGAGCGCGAGCGCGAAGCCCTTCGTTCGGATCAGCGTCTCGGCGACGGCGTCGACCCCGAGCGGCGGCGTCGGCCGCACGAGTAGAACGACCCCTTCGTGGTGCGTCGACTCGCACATGCGATCCAAGCTGTCGACCGACAACACCCGCACCGGAACGCCCTGCGCCTCGAGCGGCGCCAGCGCGAGCTCGATCGAAGGACGCATCGCCGGCGCGTGCATCACCTGCATGATGGCGTGCGGTCGGGCGCGCATCGCGGCGAGCGCGGCGTGCAATCCATAGAGCTTTTCTCCATCACTCGAGCGTGGGCGCGGCGGTGGCGCGGGCGGTCTCGGTCCGCGTCGCATGTCGCGGGGCGCGGGGGGGCGGCTGCGATCGTTCACGGTGTCGTGGTAGACGACAGGGCCCTTGCGTAGCAACCGCGCTCCTGATCCCGCGCTGGATTTCGCGTCGTGGATCCTCTTCGAAGACCCGCAGCTGCTGGCGGTCGGCAAGCCCGCGGGCGTGCTTTCGCAAGGCGGCGAGGGCGGCGAAGGCCGAAACCTCGTCGACCTCGCGCGCGCCTACCTCGGGGTCGCCTCGGGCGTGGGCGTCCTCCATCGGCTCGATCGCAACGTCTCGGGCGTGGTGCTGCTCGCGAAGGACCCGCGCGCGGCGTCCAAGCTCACGCAGGCGTTCGCCAAAGGGGAGGTCGAGCGCGTGTACGAAGCGGTCTCGCTCGTCCGACGCGCGCCCGCTGAACCATCGTTCATCGTCGACGCGTGGCTGCGCAAGGACGAGACACGAAATCAAGTCGAGGCGCGGGACGCTCGCTCGCTCGAGCGACTTTCGCCAGCGATTCGAAAGGAGTTTCGCGAGTCGCGCACGGACGTCCGCGTGCTCTCGCGCCACGCGCCCAAGCTCGGCCCGATCGCGCGCTGCGAGGTCCGGCCCATCACCGGTCGCTCGCATCAGATCCGCGTGCACCTCGCGTTCGTCGGGCTGCCGATCGTGGGGGATCCCAAGTACGGCGTCGCCTCGCGCACGGTCTCGCGCCCGCTCTTGCACAGCACGAAGCTCTCGTTTCGTCATCCGAAGACCTCCAAGCCCATCGAAGTGCTCTGCCCCCTGCCGTGGGACGACTCGCTGCTAGAGTCTCTGTCGTGATCCACACTTCACGATGGCTCTCGGTCGCGATGCTCGGGTTCGCGCTCGCTGCGTGCGCGACGAGCAACTCGCAAGCGGGCACGACGACCACGGCAGGAGGGGTGATCGCGCGGAGGTTCGAGCCGCGCGATCCGCACGGTGAACCGCTGGCGCTCTTGCCGCCCGGAGCCGTCTCGTGGGCCCGCGTGGACGCGCGGCGCGCTCGCGCGTCGAGGCACTGGGGGCCCATCACGGCGATGCTCACGAATGTGGGGCTGATGGACACAGTGCGCCGTTTCGAGCGCGAGATCGGCGTCGACCCGCTCGCCTCCACGAGCACGCTCGCGGGCGCTGTGTACGAGCGCGTCTCGGGTCCACCGGACGCTGTGCTCGCACAACTTCCCAGAGCTGCGCTCGTGTTGCGGGACGGGTTCGACGCCAACACCGTCCGCGCCGCGCTCGGCCGCGACGGAACGACCGTCCGCGAAGAGCGCGTCGGCGCCCTGACCGTGTACACGAACGGCCGTTACGCGGTGAGCTTCCTCGCGCCCGACGTGATGATCGCGTTTCACCCGGCGATCGCGGCCAACGTCGAGCGGCAGCTCTCGGGCGAAGAGAGCACGACGCTCGAGCGAGACCCCGAGCTCGCGCCGCTGTGGGAGCGCGCCGGCGTTCGAGCGTCGGCCGTCGCGCGCAGCGCTGGGAGAGACACGATTCCCTTCTCGATCGACGTGGGCGAGGACAGCCGGATTTCTGTCCCCAGTTTTCAACGGGTCGTGGCGTGGGTCGACGGCGACGACGCGGTGACGGTGCGCGCGGTCGCGCTCGCGCCGCGCGACGGGGACGCGGCGCGGTTCGTCTCGGGCCTCGATGGAATGCGGCGCGACTACGGAGGGAGATTCCTCGTCCGCATCATGGGCTTCGCGCGCCTTCTCAACGAGGGAGTCTCGCTCTCGACCGACGGCGCGCACGTTCGGATCGCGATCGACGCGCAGGGGAGCGAAGTTCAGCGCGCGATTCAAGTCGCTGGCGCCGGCGCAGCGCTGCGCGGCGGCTGACCCGTCGCGGTCGTGTTCGCAGACCCGAGCCGGCGCTCGGTCCCGACGCAGATAGCCGCGCCCGCGCGCGATTTCGCCCGCGACAACGTCGATGGATTGGGTGCGTTGATGATTCCTGCGGTCTGCATCGATTGAGAGCGCGGGGCGACCTCTGCTACACCGCCCGCGCATGAAGCGCTGGATCGTCCGCGCCGCGAGCGGCCCCCTCAAGGGGGCGGTGCGGGTGCAAGGTGACAAGTCGATCAGCCATCGCGCGTTGATCCTCGGGTCGATCGCGAAGGGCGTCTCTCGGGTGCGCGGGCTGTCGCGCGGCGAGGACAACGCGGCGACGCGACGCGCGTTCGAGGCGATGGGCGTTCGAATCGAAGAAGAGCCCGACGGAGCGCTGCTCGTGCACGGCGTCGGCCTCGACGGGCTGCGCGCTTCGGCCTCGCCGATCGACTGCGGCAACAGCGGAACCACGATGCGCCTGCTCGCGGGCCTCCTCGCAGGGCAGTCCTTCGCGAGCACGCTCGTCGGAGACGCGTCGCTCACGCGCCGACCGATGGGGCGCGTGTGCAAGCCGCTGCGATCGCGAGGCGCGCGGATCGACGGGCAGTTCGTCGCCGAGAAGAACGACGAGACCGCGCCGATCGAGATCCGCCCGATGCCCGCGGACATCGGCTTGTCCGAGCTCGAGTACGACTCGCCCGTCGCGAGCGCGCAGGTGAAGAGCGCGCTGCTCCTCTCGGGGCTCTACGCGTCGGGAAGCACAGTGATCACCGAGCCCGTCGTCTCGCGCGATCACACCGAGCGCATGCTCTCGGCGATGGGCGCGCCGTTGAAGGTGATGGGCCCGGTCGTGATGCTCGATCCACACGAGTGGGATCACTGGTTGGCGCCGGTGGATTTCACGGTTCCTGCCGATCCGTCGAGCGCTGCGTTCTTGTTGGTCGCGGGGGCCGTGGTCGAAGGAAGCCGCGTCGGCGCGCGGGGCGTGTGCATCAATCGAACGCGAACGGGGGCGCTCGACGTGCTCCGCGACATGGGCTGCGCGGTGCTCTGGTCTCCGAAGGGCGACGAGGGAGGCGAACCCGTCGCGGATCTATTCGTGAGCGAAAAATCAGGCGCACTGCGCTCGGGCGCGCGCGTCGGCAGCGAGCTCGCCGTGCGCGCGATCGACGAGGTCCCCGCGCTCGTCGCGGCCGCGGCCACGGTGCCTGCGGTCAGCGAGTTTCGAGACCTGCGCGAGCTACGCGTGAAAGAGAGCGACCGCATCGAGGCGCTCGCCCGCGTGCTCCGCGCGTTCGGGCGCGAGGTCGAAGTGCTCGACGACGGGCTGCGTTTCGAGGGCGGCGCGCTGCGACCGACGTGGGTCTCGTCCGAGGGCGATCACCGCATCGCGATGGCCTCGGCGCTGATGGCGCTCGCGGCGCGCGGAGAGCCCGCGTTTGGATCCGTTCGAGGCGCGACGGTGATCGAGGACACCGAGTGTGTCGCGACGAGCTTTCCTGGGTTCGTCACGGTGTTGCGCGGGCTCGGCGCGGACATCACCGAAGAGGAGCTCGCGTGATGACCGACGAAAAGAGCACTCCATCGCGCGCTCGGCGGCCGAGGCCCATCGTCGCGATCGACGGCCCCGCGGGCGCGGGAAAATCCACCGTGGCGCGCGAGGTCGCCGTGGCCTTGGGCTACGTGCTCGTGGACACGGGGGCGCTCTATCGCGCCATCGCGCTCGGCGCTCACTTGCGCAAAACGCCGCGCGACGACCGCCACGCGATCGAGTCGCTCGCCGAAGAGCTCGTCGCGTCCGGCGCGCTCGAGATGCACGCGCGCGCGGGGCAGACGCCGACGCTCGTGCTCGACGGGGTCGCGCGGACCGACGAGCTTCGAACGCCGGACATTTCGCAGGGCGCCAGCGTGGTCAGCCGCTATCCGGGCGTGCGCGCGGCGCTGCTCGAGCTGCAGCGGTCGTTCGGGCGACAAGGCGGCGTTGTGCTCGAGGGGCGGGACATCGGGACGGTGGTGTTTCCCGATGCAGAAGTGAAATTCTTTCTCACCGCGACGGACGAGCGTCGGGCGCACCGGCGCCACGCCGAGCTCGTCGAGCGAGGGACCGAATCGCGCTTCGAGGACGTTTTGCGCGAGGTGCGCGAGCGGGACGAGCGGGACGCGGCGCGGGACATCGCGCCGATGCGCGCGGCGGAAGACGCGGTGGTTCTCGACTCGTCCGAGCGGACGATCGCCGAGGTGGTCGCCGTGATCTGCGACGCGGCACGCCAATGTGAGCGCGGGGTCTGAGCTCGAGGGGCGGGCGGGTCCAAGGCCCCGAGTCGGGCAATTTTCACGGGAATAGTCCCGGGCGGGCTTTGACAGAGGGCGGTTCGATCCTCTACAACGCCGCTCCGCTTCGGCGGTGAGCGCTCTCGTTTTCAGCGTCGCGCAACTCCGCGCCGAGCACTCTTCGGCACCGATGGTCGGTGTCTCGTGGTGGTGCTCGGTGGTTCGAAATCCCCCGCGCGATGAGTTTTCGCCGGGAGCTCCTGCCTCCGAAGACATCCCGAGGAAAGAAGGTCACCGTCGATCACATGCCGAATGAACCGCAAACCGTGAAGGCCGGAACAAGCTTCGCCGATTTGTTCGAGGCCAGCCTCGCTCAGCAAGACAAGGTGAAAGAGGGCGAGATCGTCAACGGAATCGTCCTCCGCGTCACGAAGGACAACGTTGTTGTCGATATCGGCTTCAAGAGCGAGGGCGTGATTGCGCTCAGCGAGTTCGCGGGCCCGGTCGGTGAGATCACCGTGAAGCCTGGCGACAAGGTCGACGTGCTCGTCGAGTCCCGCGAGGATGACAACGGCCTGGTGCTCCTCTCGAAGGAGAAGGCCGACAAGATGAAGGTGTGGGACGAGATCTCCGCCGCGTGCGAGCGCGAAGAGGTCATCGAGGGCACCATCAGCCAGCGCGTGAAGGGCGGCCTCAGCGTCACCATCAAGGGTGGCGTGAAGGCGTTCTTGCCGGGCTCGCAGGTGGATCTCCGTCCGATCCGCAACCTCGATAAGCTGATCGGCCAGACCTACACGTTCAAGGTCATCAAGTTCAACAAGAAGCGCGGCAACATCGTGCTGTCGCGTCGCGTGCTCCTCGAGAAGGAGCGCGACGAGATGAAGTCCGTGACGCTCAAGACCCTGCAAGAGGGTCAAGTGGTCAAGGGCACCATCAAGAACATCACGGAGTACGGCGCGTTCGTCGACCTCGGCGGCATCGACGGCCTCTTGCACATCACCGACATGACCTACGGGCGTCTCAGCCACCCCGAAGAGATGTTCAAGGTCGGCGACGAAGTGCAGGTCAAGGTCCTCAAGTACAACCCGGACACCGAGCGCGTCTCTCTCGGCCTCAAGCAGACCCAGGAAGATCCCTGGACGCTCACCGAGAAGAAGTACGCCAAGGGCACCAAGGTCAAGGGCAAGGTCGTCTCGATCCCCAACCAGAACTACGGCGCGTTCATCGAGCTTGAGCCGGGCGTCGAGGGTCTCGTTCACATCAGCGAGCTCTCGTGGTCCAAGCGCATCAAGCACCCGCGCGACCTCCTCAAGGAGGGCGACGAGGTCGAGTGCGTGGTGATCGAAGTCGACGCGGCCAACCGTCGCATCTCGCTGTCGATCAAGGACCTCGAGCCGAAGCCGTGGGTGCTGTTCGTCAACGAGTTCAGCCCCGGTATGAAGATCACCGGCAAGGTTCGCTCGATCACGGACTACGGCATCTTCATCGGCATCCGTGACGGCGTCGACGGCATGGTTCACAAGTCGGACCTGTCGTGGACCCTCAAGGTCAACAACCCCGCGGACCTCTTCCGCAAGAACGACGACGTCGAGGCGATCATCCTCTCGATCAACCACGACGAAGAGAAGGTCTCGCTCGGCATCAAGCAGCTCCACGATGATCCGTGGAACCGCATCCCGAACGACTACCCGCCCGGCAAAGAAGTCACGACGAAGTTCCTCTCGCAGTTCGAGGGCGGCGTGTACGTCGCGCTCGATCCGGGCATCGAGGCGCTCATCCCGTCGCACGAGCTGTCGGCCGACATGGAAGGCAAGAAGCTCAAGCGCAACGACGAGCTCTCGGCGCACGTGATGAACCTCGACATCGCCGACAAGCGCATCCTCCTCACGCAGCGCGCGGGCGCCGCGACCGCCGCCAAGGCCGCCGCCGAGTCCGCTCGCACCGAGTCGGGCGAGGGAACGCCGAAGGTCCGCCACAGCGCGCCGCCCCCGGCCGCCGCCAGCACGAGCAAGCGCGCGGGCACGCTCGGCGACCTCATCAAAGAGAAGCTCGGCGACCAGCTCGCCGACGTCGTCAAAGAGCCCAAGGACAAGTGATCGCGCGCGGCTCTCGCGAGCTGCGCCAGGCGATTCACTGAGCAAATCGAAGCCCGCGGCGGAATGTCGTCGCGGGTTTTGTACATTTAGGGGACGGTGCTCTGATGCTCGCATTTGCGATTCACCCTGCAATCTTGCAGACAGAACATCGGTCGCGGACTTTTCGCGCTTCTCGGGGTCGCCCCGAGTCCGTGACAAACACCCATCCGATCCAATGAGCGAATTCGCGATGATTCGCCGGTAGTTATCTCGAATGCGAGGATCAGAGCACCGTCCCCACTGTGCGCGCCGATGGGCTCGGTTCGCGCTCGTGTCGCTCGTGCTCGCGCTGCTCGTTCGTGTCGCCAACCCCATCGCGATCGCCCTCGAGACCACGCGCGAGAGCGTCTCGTCGGGAACCCCCTCGCGCGGCTCGCTGCGCCACGGGCGCCGGCTCCCTTCGACGGGACCCAACTTCGAGACCACCTCGCACCTCGCGGCGGCGCTCGGTCGCAACAGCGTTCACCGCCGCGTGCGCGACGCGATGCTCGCAGCGTACGCAGAGCTCGCGCAGCGCGATCCGCAGCGACGCTGGCAATACGCAGAGACCGGCTGGCCGAACGGCGGTCGCTTCAGGCCGCACCACACCCACCAAAACGGGCTCTCGGTGGACTTCGTCGTGCCCGTCTCGCGCGCCGATCGCTCTCCCGCCACCTTGTTTTCATGGGTCGGAAATCAATGGACCTACGCGCTCGAGTTCGACGCGCGAGGATGTCGCGAGGACGCGTGCATCGACTTCGACGCGATGGCCGCGCACCTGCTCGCGCTCTCGCGACACGCTCGCGCCAACGGGCTCCGCGTCGAGCGCGTGATCTTCGAGCCCGAATACCATCGCGCGCTCTTCGCGACGGCGCGCGGGGCTCGGCTTCGGGCGGACGTTTCCTTCGTCTCGTGGCGCGCGTGGGTGCGCCACGACGAGCACTATCACGTGGATTTCTCCCTCGCGTCGCCATGATCTCGAAAGCGCCTCGCTCGATGACCCAACGTTCGTTCACTCGTCGCGACTGGCTCTGCCTCGCGTCGCTCGGCGCCACGGCGCGCTGCCACGCTGGATTCTTCGCGGCGATCGAGCGTCGCGTGGGCGGTCGCGTGGGGCTGTTTGCGTTCGACACAAACGATCCGTCGCGCCGCGTCGTCGAGCACCGCGCGGACGAGCGCTTCGCGATGGCGTCGACGTTCAAGTGGGCGCTGGCTGCGGCGGTTCTCGCGCGCGTCGATCGCGGCGAGCTCTCGCTCGAACAGCGCGTCCCGATCGCAGAGCGCGACCTGCTCGCGTGGGCGCCGGTCGTTCGCGCGAGGCTCGGCGAGGGCTCGCTGTCCATCGAGGAGCTGTGCGAAGCGTCCGTCGTCTCGAGCGACAATTCTGCGGCGAACCTGCTGTTGCCCTTGGTCGGCGGGCCCGCGGGGTGGACGACGTTCGCGCGCCGCGCGGGTGATTGCGCGTCGAGGCTCGATCGCGACGAGCCCTCCCTCAACACGAACATCGTCGGCGACGTGCGCGACACGACGACGCCCCGCGCGATGGCTCGGTTGCTCGCGGCGGCGCTGGGCTACGCGCGCTCGACGCCGTGTGCGCAGGCCGAGTCGCTCGCGCTGTCCGTGGCTTCGCGCGAGCGACTTCGTCGATGGATGCTCGCGACGACGACGGGACGCGCGCGGCTTCGCGCTGGGCTCTCGCGTGATTGGGTCGTCGGCGACAAAACCGGAACGGGCGAACGCAACGCGGTCAACGACGTGGCCTTCGCCGAGCGACCCGGACGTCCGGGCGCCATCGTGATCGCGCTGTATCTCTCGGACAGCGTCGAGACCATTGAAGTACTTCAGCAAGTGCATCGCGATGTCGCCGCGCACGTCGCCCGAGCGCTCGGCGGCTGAACGCGCTGCTTCGGGCAACGGTGTCGTCCGTTGGACGCGCGGCCGGTCGCTGTGACACGAAGCCCCGTGATGACAGCCCGAAGCAAGCGCTCTCTCGCGACGCCCGGTGGATCGAGCGAGGTCGAGACGTTTCTCGCGTCCTTCGAGCACCCGATGCGCGACGAGGTGCTCGCGATCCGCGCCGCGATCCTCCGCAGCAACCCCACCCTCACCGAGCACGTCAAGTGGAACGCCCCGAGCTTCTGCCACGCCGGCGACGACCGCGTGACGTTTCGGTTCGCGCCGAAGGGGAGCGCCGTGCAGCTCGTCTTCCACCGCGGGGCGAAGGCGAAAGACAGCAAGGGATTTCGCTTCGAAGACGAGAGCGGCTTGATTGTGTGGGCCGCGCCCGACCGCGGCGTCGTGACGCTGACGAGCTCGGCGCAGATCGCTGAAGCTTCCGAGAAGGTCGCGGCGCTCGTCGGCGCGTGGGTCGCTGCGACCGCGGGGTGACTGCGCGCGACCGTGATTCGGTCAGCGATTGACCTGCTCGATCAGCGACGCGAGCTGAGCGTCGCGCGTGTCGAAGACCGCGACGTCCGACTGGGGGTCGTGCTCGCGCAGCCGCAAGTGCGCGTGCGCGACCGACGCGTGCTCGTTGCATGTCCACAGGCTCACCTCGACGGCGTGGGCGCCGTGCGGGTTCCAGACGTTGGACACGTTGACCGACTCGGCGTCCGGCGGTCCCTTGCACACCACGCAGCACCGCGGAAATCGCGCGCGTCGCAGCAACAGACGAACTTCGTAGCCCGCGCCGAGCACGCGCACATCGACCGGGCTCCACCGCGTTCGGTGCTGCGCTTCGCTGTATGAATCGCCGGTCGAAACCTGGTCGTGTTCGCCCACGCCTCCGCTCGTCACCGCGCGCTCGATCTCCGCGCCCGCCGCCGAGCGATCCGCGTCGGATCGAAGCCTCGAGAGGAGCGCGCCGAGCTCGAGGACAGCGCCGTCGCGCTCGAGCGCGATGGGCTCGCCGATCGCGGATCGATAGCTCCAGCCGCGCGCGACGAGCAGCGTCCCGAGGTAGCTCCTGGCGATGCGAGACAACTCTGCCGCGATATTTTCAGCGCGATCGCTCGTGGCGTCGCCGGTCCAACGCGGCTCGATCGTCACCACGAGCTCCTCCCAACGGTCGCGCAGCGTGAGGACGGTCAACAGTCGTCGCGCGTCGAGCAGCGGAGCCCGCGCTTGAATGCGCTGCGCGTTGCTTCGCTCGATCGCCTCGAGCGCGCGGCCATACTCGCTCCACTCGAACGTGCGCAGGTGCGCTGGCGCCGTCGCCGCGCACAACGCGCTCTCGAGCTGGTCGATCTGCGCGATCAGCGCCGTCGCTGGACGATCGTCGCGCGGCTTCGATCGTGGTTCGCCGCGCGAGAGCCTCGCGATTCGATCGTCCGTGCTCGGGTGAACGTCGAGCTCGTCCGTCGGGCCCTCTTCGACACGAACGATCGCGGACGTCGACGCCCACTGCGCCGAGCGTGTGAAGCGACGGAGGCCCTCGTACGCGTTTCGAGGCCGCGCGCCGAGCGCTTCGAACGACACGAGCACGTCGCTCCAAACAGCGACCGCCGCGGCGCTCTCGCGTGAGCGCTCGAGGGCGCGAACGGCGGTGTCCGCGCCTTCGAGCCGCGCAGAGAAGTCGTCAGCGGTCAGCTCCTGCATGCGCGCGACCGCAGCTGCGTCGCGCTCGAAGCGTCCCCACAGCCAGCGATACAACAAGTACACGACGTCGTCGGGCCCGCCGGCCACGAGCGCCTCGCGCATGATCGCCGCCCATCGAATGCGCATCGCGTACACACGCGCGGCGTGCTCGGTGTCGCCCGCGACGAAGTGGCCGAGCTCGTGCGCGACGACCGCGCGAAGCTCGCTCACGCCGAGGTGCGAGAGCAGGCCCGCGCCGAGCAGCAGCGTATAGTGCCGTCGGCTGAAGGGGCCGCGCTCTTCGAAGATGCCTGCGTTCGTTCCGTGCACGAGGAGGACGCGCGCAGGGGCCGGGAGCGCGGCCTCGGCGCTGAGCTCTCGAAGCGTCGCGAACAGCGCGGGCGCTGCGGCTTCGGTGACCTCGACGTGCGTTGGCAACTTGGGCTTCGTCGAGCGAGTCGCGCCGCGCACGAGGGCGACCACGGCGATCGCGAAGGGAATCGCCAGCGCCGCCAAGAGCACCTTGCCCGTGAACAGCGTCGCCGCGACGAGCCCGAGCACGACCGCCGACAGCAACGACACAAGTATCCAAGTCGTCGCATAAAACGCGACCATCGTCCCGACCGCCGCCCGCGCCCGCCGCCGGAGAGCCAACTCGTCCCGCATCGAGCGCGAGCTTCGCAGCGGATCGGCGGGCTGTCGAGGCGACGAGCGCTCGGGGCGCCCTCGCCGCCCTCGCGTGCGTCGATCTGGCGCGAGAAGGCGACGGTAGCGACCCCCACTGCAGAGCGAAGTGCGCTATCCCTTCGCACGCTGCGCATGACTGATCCCGAGACGCCTCGCGACGAGACCACCATCGACGACCCACGCAAGCGCCGCTTGTTTACCGCGGTGTGGTGGGTCGCGCTCGTCGCGGGAATCGCCGCGTTTCGCTCGGTCCTCGTGCCGTTCATCCTCGCGGCGGTGATCGCGTATGTGTTGAGCCCCCTCGCGAGGATGCTCTGTCGCTACAAGTTCGGCGCGCGCACCGCGCCGCGGTGGGTCGTCGTGCTGTCGCTGTACCTCGCGATCATCGCGGTGCTCGCGGCGACCACGACGATCGCGATTCCTGCGCTCGTCGGGACGGTGCGCTCGTTCGTGCAAAACGAAGTTCCGCGGCTGTCCGAGCAGTATCGAACGCAGCTCGCGCCGAAGATTCGCTCGATGCAAGAGCGCTTCGCGGTCAAGCCGACGCCCGAGCCCGAGTCGAACGGCCCGCACGACCCCGACATTCGCATCGAGCCCGCCGACGGTGGATATCGCGTGCGCCTGCCCGAGCGCGGGCTGATCATCGAGCAGCACGACGACGACGGCTACCGCGTGCGCGCGCACCGCACGCAGCCCGCGCCGAACGGCGACAACGCGATCGTCGAGCGCATCCAGAGCTACATCACCGAGCACACGAGCGACGTCGTTCGCGTGGGGAGCGGGATCGTCGGCGGCGTCGTCGGCGGCGTGTTTCGCTTCTTCATCACGCTGATGCTCAGCGCGTACATGCTGCTGACCGAGCGCGAGATCGTGCGGTTCTTTCGCTCGCTCGTTCATCCGCTGCGACGGACGGCCTTCGATGAATTGATGGGCCGGCTCGACCGCGGCCTCTCGGGCGTGGTGCGCGGTCAGTTCGTGATCTGCCTCGTCAACGGCTTTCTCTCGGGGATCGGCTTCGCGATCGCGAAGCTCCCGTATTGGCCGCTGCTCACGGCGATCGCGACGGTGTTCTCGCTGATCCCCATCTTCGGAGCGTTTCTCTCGTCGATCCCCGCGGTGCTCTTGGGGCTGCGAACGGGCGTCGGGACCGGCGTCTTCGTGCTCGCGTGGATCGTGGGAATTCACCAGCTCGAAGCCAACCTCCTCAACCCGAAGATCCTCGGCGACGCCGCGAAGATCCACCCTGTCCTCGTCGTGTTCTCGCTCCTCGCGGGCGAGCACTTCTTCGGGATCATGGGCGCGCTCCTCGCCGTCCCCACGATGTCCATCGTGCAGTCGCTGTTTCTGCACTGGCGCAAGTACGCGCTCGGCGAGCCCGCGAGCGACGAGGACGCGGATGACGACGACCGCGAAGAATCCAAGGCAGACGCGAAGGCCAAGCCGCCCGAGCGTTGACCGACGAGGGGATGTTCGACCGTGCCGTGGACCGACGCGCTTCGTGGCGACTGGTGGACGCCTTCGGTGACGATCGCGGCGTACGTCCTTGCGACGCCCTACGCGATCGCGATGCTGTTGCGCCCCGCGGACGACGAAGTCGTCGCCGACGTGCGAGACCGACTTCGCGAGCACGACTGGCCTCGAGCGCTCGAAGCCGCGCGGCCATCACGGTGGCTCTCGTCGCTCTTGAGCGCGGTAGGCGAACGTCGACTCGACGAGGCGACCGCTGATCGCGCGTATCGAAGCGCGTCGGAGTTTCTCGACGCCGCGCGGGCGACGGCGCTCTTGCGAGCGAGGTTCGAGACAGAGATTGACGATGCGTTTCGCGGGCGAATGTGGTCGCGTGCCGGGGCGGTGGCGTCGCTCGTGGTGCTGCTCGGCGTGCTCTCGGCGCACTCGACGTCGGTCTCGTGGTCGTGGGCTGTGCTCGTCGCGTGCTGCTTCGGCGCGATCGTCGTGTCGAGCGCGCTCGGCGTCGAGCGCTACGCGCGCGCTCGGCTGTGGGCGGGGCGCGACGCGTTGGTGGAGCTGGTCGTTCCGTTCGCGACGGGGGCGAAGGAGACGCGCGCGGGTTGATTGTGTGGGTCGCGTTGAGAGCGCGTAGAAGTGGACGCCGAACGTCTCGCTCGAGCGACGGAAGCGACGCGCAACGGAGCGCTTGTGACAGATACCGTCTGAGTCCTATATGGGAATCCCGTATCAGGGATGCGGTGGATTGCAAACGTGAGGATCAGAGCACCGTCCCCGGTTAGCGCTTGCGGCGGCGGCCGAGCATGGCGGCGAAGCCGAGGGCGACGACGCTGAGCGCGCGGGGGTCGATGGCGCTCGTTCCGACGGTGCTGCAACCGCAGCCGCTCGGGTCGCGCACGGTGCCCGTGTCGCGCGCGACGCCCGAGTCCGCGCGTGGCGGACCGCTGTCGCCCGGCAACGGAACACCCGAGCCGCCGTCTTCTGCGCCCACGCCGCTGTCGATCGGCGCGGGGCGCTCACCGCCGCCGTCCGCGGGCGGATCGCCCGCGCCCGAGTCCATCGCGGGGGCAACGCCGCTGTCCGTCGGCGCTCCTCCATCGGGCCTCGGCGCGATCGGCGGAACGACGCGAATGCGAAACGACACAGCGTTGTCCGCGGGGCCGAACCACGTCCTGCCCTCTTGAACGAGGCCGAACGTCTCGGTGTACATGGTCTCGGTCGCGACGTTGGGGATGTTGAGCACGAACGAGAAGCGGCCCACGGCGCCGGGCGCGGTCGCGCGATCGACCGCAGACGGACGGCTCGCGTTGACCCAATTGACCATGTCGAAGAAGGGGCTCGATCGGTCGCGAGGGCCGGTCGTTCCCAAGCGCGTGTTGGTGACGTCCCACGTGGCGCTGCCCGTGTTGCGGTACTCGACCCACGCCACGGGGCGCGTTCCGGGCTCGGCCGTCATCGGGTAGCTCGATCCCACGAGCGTCGCGTCGTACGCGGGAACGGGCGGCGGCGCGGTCCCGTTGTTGCGCACCATCGTCAAGAAGCGGTCCCAGTCCCACTGCGTTCCGCCGTTGCCGGGGTCCGTGTGTCCTCCCGCGCCACCGCAGGTCGTCGCAGTCACGCCGCACGGAGCTCCCGAGCCCGATCGCGGCACTTGATAGTGCCCGATGATGTGCGCGCGATCGATGGGAACGCCGTAGCGATCGCAGAGCATCCGCGTGAGCCGCGCGCTCGCCATGTACATCGCGTCCGTGTACCAGCGGCCCGGATCCATCACGAACCCCTCGTGCTCGATGCCGATGGAGTTGTTGTTCAGGTACGAGTTGCCCGCGTGCCACGCGTTCGCGCTCTCGCGGACCATCTGCGTGATCTGGCCGTCGCTCGAGCGAACCATGTAGTGCGCGCTCGCTTGCGCCGACGGGTTTTGAAACCACGAGATCGAGCCCGAGTACGAGCCCTGCATCGTGTGGATCACGATGAACTGCACGCGCCCCGAGCGCGTCCCCGAGTAGTTGCTCGTGCTCGCGGGAACCCACAGCGCAGGCCCATAGTCCGTCGACGCTTGCGACGTCTGCGAGACGCCGATCAACTCGCGCGCGGTCGGACCCGGCGTCGGCGAGAGCTCCAGCGTCTCGCCCGTGAAGACACGCTCGCGAAGCCCGTGCCGAATCCCGTGCCACACGCGATCGGCGTAGTCCGCTTGCACGCTCTCGCCGACGAGTCCCGAGTACTTCGCCACGGCGCGCGCCCACGAATCCACGTTGTCGGGCCGCGCGCCCGTTTGCTCTCCGAGCTCGGCCAACACCGCAGCGGCGCCCGCCACTTGAAGACCCAAGTTCGCTCGGAGCTCCTGGTCCGTCGTCTGCAACAACGCGATGGCTCGCGCGATCGAGTCGAAGCCCGCGCCGTGACGCAGGTGCATCGGGCCGACTTCTGCCGGCGCGTGAAGCGACCCCGGTTCGCCTGCGTGTTCGTCCTGCTCCGAGGGCCCGCCCCAGCCGCTCTCCGCGTGGCTCAGCGCGAGCAACACTTCGCGGGGAACTCCGAAGCCCTCGGCCGCGCTGTCGATCGCTGCTCCGAGCGTTCGCGCGCTCTGAACGTCCCGCACCACGGCCTGCGCGCGCTCTGCCGGCGAGGGCACACACGAGCCCGCCGCGAGCGCCGCGGCGAGGAGCAGCGAGGGCGTCGACGCAAACGCACGCAAAGAACGCGACGGACGAGACGAACGATCGGACATCTTCGAAGACCTCGCTGAAAGAGCTGGCAAATAGTGTACCCGCAAAGCTCGCGCGAACGCCGCAGTGATCGCGGTCGAAGTGCGCGCGGCAGAGTGCTACTGAGACCCCGCCGCGAAGAGCGGCGCTGAGAGTTGGAGGTCCCAGTGGGAGAAATTCTGGACGGAAAGGCCATCGGCGAAGCGCTTCGAGAAAAGGTCGCCGTGGGCGTTCGAGCGTTCGTCGAGCGCACCGGACGCAAGCCTGGGCTCGACGTGATCCTCGTCGGCGAAGACGCCGCGTCATCGGTGTACGTGCGCAACAAGGCCAAGAGCACCGAGGCCGCTGGGATGCGCGGAGAGGTTCACAAGCTCCCTGCGGACACGAGCGAAGAGACGCTGCTCGCGCTCGTGCGCTCGCTCGACGCGCGCGAGGACGTCGACGGGATCTTGGTGCAATTGCCGCTGCCGAAGCACATCGACGCCGAGCGGGTGCTCGACGCGGTCGTTCCCGAGAAGGACGTCGATGGGTTTCATCCCGTCAACGCGGGGCTCTTGTTCGAGGGCCGACGAGGCCTCGTGCCGTGCACGCCGTGGGGCTGCATGCGCTTGCTCGATCACGCGCGCGTCGACGCAGCGGGCAAACACGCGGTCGTCCTCGGTCGAAGCAACATCGTGGGAAAGCCCGCGGCGATGCTCCTCCTCCAACGCAACGCGACCGTCACGATCGCGCACTCGAAGACCAAGGACCTCAGCGATCTCTGCCGCACCGCGGACATCCTCGTGGCCGCTGTCGGTCGCACCGAGATGGTCCGCGGTGACTGGATCAAGCCCGGCGCCGTGGTTCTCGACGTGGGAATCAATCGCAAGGCCGACGGTAAGCTCGCTGGCGACGTGGCCTTCGACGAAGCGCGCGAGCGCGCCGGATGGATCACGCCTGTCCCTGGAGGCGTCGGCCCGATGACCATCGCGTGCCTTCTCGAGAACACGCTCCGCGCGGCGTGGGTGAGGGCAGGGCTCGCGCACGCGGAGCTCCCGCTGTAGCCCTACACGCGAGGGTGCCTACGGGCCGAGGATCTTCTCGATGAAGCGATCGAGCTGGTCGAGCGAGTCGTAGGCGATCTCGACGGTCCCGCTCTGCTTCGAGGGGTCTTCGCGGACCACGACGGGCATCCCGAGGGCGCCCGAGAGCTTGGCCTCGAGCTCGCGCACGTTGGGGCTCTTGGGAGCGCTCGGAGCCTTCGGCGCACCGGAGCTCTCGACGCTGTCGGTCGCCGCGGGCTTCGCGTCGACGCTCGCGTCCGAGCTCTTGCCGGTGATCTTGCGAACGCGCGCCTCGATCTCGCGGACGCTGAGCTTCTTCTCGGCCGCTTCGTTGGCGAGCGCGACGAGCTTCGTCGGGTCCTCCGCGAGGCCCAAGAGCACCTTCGCGTGACCCTCGCTCAAGGCGCCGGCGGCGACGCGCTCGCGGACCGCGTCCGGGAGCGTGAGGAGGCGCAGCGAGTTGGTGATCGAAACCCTGGATTTTCCCAGGCGTTGCGCGAGCGCTCCGTGGTCGTACTCGTGCTCGTCGATGAGGCGCTTGTACGCCTGCGCGGTCTCGATCGGGTCGAGGTCCATGCGCTGCAGGTTCTCGACGAGCGCCCACTCGAACGCGGTCTCGGGCGCCACGTCCTTGATGACGACCGGAACTTCTTTCACGCCCGCGCGCTGCGCCGCGCGCCAACGCCGCTCGCCCGCGATGATCTCGAGCTCGCTGCCTGCGCGACGCACGACGATCGGCTGAATGAGCCCCTGCGCTTTGATGCTCTCTGCGAGCTCGTCGAGCGCCGTGTCGTCGAAGTGCTTTCGCGGCTGATCCTTGTTGGGAACGAGCCGCGTCACAGCCACGCGCTGAAACTCCTGCTCGACCTTCGCCGCGGCCTGCGCCGTGACCGCCGGGAGCAGCGCCTCGAGTCCCCTTCCGAGCGCGCGCCGTGGTTCGGGGCCCTTCTTGCTTTTGTCGTTGCCCATCAGTTGCCGAGCAGTTCTTTGGCGAGCTCGAGGTAGCCCTGCGCGCCGCTCGACCGAGCGTCGTACAAGATCACTGGCTGCCCGAAGGAGGGCGCCTCGCTGAGCCGCACGTTGCGGGGGATGATCGCGTCGAACACCCGAAAGTGCTTTCGCACCTCGTCGGCGACTTCGCGCGAGAGATTGTTGCGCCCGTCGTACATCGTGAGCACCACGCCCTCGACCTTGAGCTTGGGGTTTCGCGCGGCCTTGATGCGCGCGATCGTCTCGGTGAGCTGGCCCAACCCCTCGAGCGCGAAGTACTCGCACTGCATCGGGACGATCACCGCGTCCGCCGCGCAGAGCGCGTTGATCGTCAAGAGCCCGAGCGACGGCGGGCAGTCGATGAACACGAAATCAAACTTGCGGCGCACGCGCTCGAGCGCGGTCTTCAAGATCAAGTCTCGGTCTTCGCGGTCGATGAGCTCGTACTCGGCTGCCACCAAGTCGCGCGACGTGGGCGCGATCTTCAGCGTCGCGATCGCCGTGTCCTTCACCACGTCCGCGAGGTTGGCTCGGCCGATCAGCACGTCGTAGGTGCCTTGCTTCACCGTGCGCGGCGAGACGCCGACGCCCGAGGACGCGTTGCCCTGCGGGTCCATGTCGATGAGGAGCGTGCGCTTCTCCGCGGCCGCGAGGCTCGCAGCAGCGTTGACGCTGGTCGTGGTCTTTCCCACGCCGCCTTTCTGATTCACCACTGCGAAGACACGTCCCATTGCGAGCGAAAGGGGTCTCTACATCGTTCGTTCGGTGGCTGCAACGCGCGCCCTCGTCGCGCCGTCGCAGAGCCGCAACCGACGCGCGGATCGCGTGCACAAACGCAGTCCGCGCGCCTTCACCGAGATCGCGAAGTCGACGAAACACCGCGGAGCGCGGGCAAATCGAAGCGCCTTTGTTGCCGGGCAGCGCCGTTCGGATAGGGTCAGGGGCAGATGTAGGTGTGAGTGGGCCAGACGCTGAATCACGCGGCCCCGATGCGCTCGACGCATCGTGATCGCGTGGACAGGGTACGTCCTACCCGAACCTACGAGCTAGCGCACGCCGACGCACGACTCGCTCGTGACGATCGCGCGATGCAACGCGGAGGGCGAAAGCACCGGACTCGCTCTGTCCGAGCGCGCTCGGCCCTCGTGTGCGCAGCCCACGTCCTTCGAGCCGCAACAACGTCAGAGCAGGAGCCAGAGTTCGATGAAGACCTACCGTTCGTTCGAAGAGTTCAGCCGCGAGGAGATCCGTCCCACCACGCGCATCGGCTTTTCGCTGGACGAGCTCGACATCGACAACGGCTACTGCGAGGAGCTCACGTTCTCCGACGCCGAGGCCGAGTGGGACGACGAAGACGAGGAGTGAGCCACGCCACGCGAGGCCCCGCGGGCTGCGAGCGTCGAACGAGCTGGAAATATGCTGGCGAAACTCCAGCGCTCTCAGCGCGGCAGCAAGCGGCCGCGCACTGTGCTCCGCAGGCGTTCTCGCTCGCGCTCGAACTTAGGAACGTGAGCGGTCGCGCGAGCGTGCTGCGGATCACCTGCAAATGTGCAGCTAGAATTCGAACGACTCTTCGCTCGAAGTTCGAGCGCGAGCGAGAACGCCTGCCGAGATAGCTCGCGTGACAGTGCCCCGCGATGTCTTCGAGGCACAGTGCGCGGCTGCTTGCTGCCGCGCCCCGCTTGGCCGCTCGCTGCCGCGCCCTCGCTTGCTGCCGCGCCCTCGCTGCGCTTGCCCCTCCCGTTCGCCTCGCTATTGCGGCGGCCGATTGAGCATCTGCTGACGCATCTGTCGCAGCACTGCGGGCGTGATCGTCGACGGATCGACGGCCATCACCGTCGGCGTGCGTCGATCTGGTGTCGGGGGCGCATTGGGCTGCGCCGGTGGCTGCGCGGGCGTCGGTTGCGCGGTCGGCTGCGTGGGTTGCGCTGGCGCCGCGGGTTGCAGCTGCGGAAGCGTCGGAGCCACGAGCGGCATGACCGTCGGCGCTGGCGCGGTCGCGACGAACGTCACGCGGCCGAAGCGCGCGGTCGTGTGGAAGCTCCCCGCGAGCGGAGCGCTCCACCCAGCGGCGCGCTGTCCGCCCTCCTTCGGCTTGTCCATCACGAAGAAGTTCATCCGCCACACGTCGCCGACTTGCGGAGGCGTGTGCGCCGCGCCCGCGTTGATGTCGGCCCACGGAATCGCGGCTTCGACCGTGTAGCTCGTGTCTTGATCCGAGGGATTGCCAAGGGTTCCGACGCGGGTGACGGCGACGCGGAGGTTCGGGTTCCACGCGAGGCGACCGAAGTTGTCGCCGCTCGGCGGCTGTGGCTGCTGCGAGTCGAACGTGTGTCCGCCCGGAGAGATCTGGAGCTCGTAGTAGTCGCGGCCGTCACCGTTGGGGTCGATCAACACTTCGGTCGTGTCGTTCTCCCAATAGTGCGCGTCGCGCGTCGTGCCGGTCTCGACGAGGTTGTCGTCCTGCACTTCCCAGCCGAGATACAGAAACTGATCGTCCCACAGCACGCGCACCGACGCGTGCGCCTCGCCCGCGCCTGCGGGCTGGCCCGTCATCGTGTTCACGAGCGGCCCCGTCGACGCGGCGGTGCGCCACGCGACATCATCGAGCCGCCCGTCGATGTTCGGCGGAACCCCAGCGCGCGGCGCCGATAAATTCGCCGGCTGCTGAGCGCTCGGCGCGGCCGGAGCGGTCGGTGCAGCGGGAGGCGCCGCAGGAGCGGTCACGCCCGTCTGCAGCTCGAACGCGCGAACGCGTCCCTCGTTCATCGTGTGGCCCGTCGAGCGGATCGCCATGCGCTCGTCGCCCTTCCACAGGCCGATGTGCACGCGAACGACCGGCGAATCCCAGCTCGACGGCAGCTCGAACGTCTGCGTGTCCGTGATGAACTCGCCGCGGCGCCAGCGCTCGGGCTGATACAGCCGACGCACGTCGCCGTCGCCGTCGTGGTTCTCTCGCGGACGATTCGCGTCGTCGAGGTGCGTGAACAGCTTCCAGCCGTCACCCACGGTCGCGTCCACGCGCCAGTACCACTTGATCGTGAGCGAAGTCCCCGGGCGCACCGTCGGGCTGTCGGGCGTGATGTCGTAGCCGAGCAGCGTGACCTTGTCGCCGAAGTTCACGTTGAGCCGGTGCTGCGGATTGGGCGCGGTGCTCGAGGCCACTCGGCCGCGCACCGCGTCGATCTCGCGCGACGACGGACCGCTGTTCTGCCCCGAGCGCCGCGGCTGCTCGACGCACGCAGCGCTCGCGCCCGTGATCAGAAGCCCGCACACCATCCATCGAGCCAGGTTCTTCATCGACGTCATCTCTCCCGTAGGTGTCTATTCGTCTCAGTTGCTCCGCCGCCGTGTCTCTCGGCGACGGTGAAGTGCTTCGGTGTCATCGTTCGCAGGATCGTCCGGCTTGGACGCGGTCACTTGATTGTGTGTGACCATGCGTCGCGCCGGAGCTCCCGCTCACTTGCGACGCGCCTTCTTGCGAGCGTCTCGCTCGGCCTTGCGCGCCTTGTTCTTCTTGTCCTTGTCGTCGACCTTCTTGCGAGGCCCGCTGGCGTTCGCGCCGCCGCCGAGCATCGCTTCGAGCGCCGCGGGGTCTGGCATTCCACCAGCGCCGAGCCCAGGAAATCCAGGCATCCCGCCCATCCCCGGCATCCCTGGAAGGCCCGGCATCCCGCCCTTTCCTGCGACGCCGGCCTCGACCATCTCTTTCGCGAGGTTTTGCAGCGCAGCGTCGCCGCCCTCCGCGTTGAGCATCTTCTTGAGCTGCCGCGCCATCGCGAGCTGCTTGGCGCCCGGCAACTTCGACAGCAGACCGACCTGCTTACCGATGTTGCCCATGAAGCCCTTCATGAAGTTGAACTTCTCGACGAGCTCTTTCACTTGCTCGACCGTCGTGGACGAGCCCTTCGCGACGCGCTCGAAGCGGCCCGGCTGCTCGAAGAGCGCGCTGTTGTTTCGCTCGGCCTTGGTCATGGACTTCACCATGGCCTCGATGCGGTCGAACTCGCGCTCGTCGACGTTCATCCCCTGCGACATCGCTTCGCTGGCGAAGGGGATCTTGTCGAGCAGGTCCTTCAGCGGACCCATCTTTCGAATCGTGCCGATCTGCTGCAGAAAGTCGTCGAACGTGAACTGATCGCGCAGCATGCGCATCGCGTTCTCGGACGCTTCCTTCTCGTCGACGACGTTCTTGAAGTCGTTGTAGAGCCCCATGACGTCGCCGAACCCGAGGATGCGTGACGCCATCCCGTCGGCGCGAAAGGGCTCGAGGCGATCCATGTGCTCGCCCGTTCCCACGAACTTGATCGGAACGCCCGTGACCTCGCGAATCGACAGCGCGCCGCCTCCGCGCGCGTCGCCGTCGAGCATCGTCATCACCGCGCCCGTGAGCCCCAGTCGCTCGTGAAACGCCTGCGCGGTTTGCAGCGTGTTTTGTCCGGCGGCCGCGTTGCACACGAGCAGGATGTTCTGCGGCGCGCACTCGCGCTTGATGTCCGCGAGCTCTTGCATGAGCTTCTCGTCCACCGCGAGTCGACCCGCCGTGTCGAAGATCACGACGTCGCGCTTCTGCACCTTCGCGACCGCGAGCCCTTGCTTGCACACCTCGACCGGCGAGAGGTCCATCCGCGCAGGCCGCAGCACGGGAACATCCACCTTCTTGCCGAGGATCTCGAGCTGCTCGACCGCCGCCGGCCGCTGCAAGTCCGCCGCGACGAGCAGCACCTTCTTGCCTTCGCGCGAGTACATCCGCGCGAGCTTGGCCGAGGTCGTCGTCTTACCCTGGCCCTGCAGACCGACCATCATGATGATCGTCGGCTGGCCCTTGGGCGCGAGGTTGATGTCCTGTCCGGCCTCGTCGGACATCAGGCGAACCATCTCGTCCGAGCAGATCTTGATGAAGTGATCCGCGGCCGTGATGCTGACCTTCTTCTCGCCGTGCGCGGCGCGAAGTGCGACGGTTTGCCCGAGCGCCTGCTCCTTTACGCGCGCCAAGAAGCGCTTTGCGACCCCGAGCTCGACATCGGCCTCGAGCAAGGACCGGCGCACGTCTTGGAGCGCGCCCTGAATGTTGTCTTCCGACAGCTCCGCGATACCCGTGAGCTTCTCTCGGGCGGCACGAAACCCTTTGGCGAGCGCGTCGAACATCTAGGAATTTCCGCGGTGCGGGGTAGCACGCGAGGGCCCACCCGTTCAAGGGAGGCCGGCGGTCCGATCGCGGCTCGTGTGGGAGTTCTCGCCGCGAATTCGACGGACTGCGGCCCGATTGGTCACGCTCTCGCCCGCCAATGCCACTCGCAGACGAGCCCGAGTCCCCCTCCCGAACGATCCTCGACGCGCTCGCGCCGGACACCTTTCCCTTCGCCGGACGACTGAAAGGCGAGGTGATCTCGGTCAAGAAGCTCCTCGCGAAGCTCGAGACCGCCGTTCGCGACGGGGACCCATCGAGCATCCCCGCGACGGTCGACGACATCCTGACCTGGTACAAGCGCGGCCCCGTCGAGACGATGAAGGCGCTCGCCGATCGCCTCGACGACGCTGCGTCCATCGACGATCGCTTGCAAGAGCACGCAGGCGTCGCCCTTGCGCGCGCGGGCTCGGTCCTGTGGGGCCAGAAGCTCAACGACGAAGCGAGCGTGTACTACCGCCGCGCCGAAGCTCGCCTCGGGCCGCTCACCTCTGCGCGCGCGTTGCAGTGTTGGTCCGAAGCGGCCTCGTCGCTCGCGAGCCTGCTCCGCGCCGAGTCGCTCGACGACGCCGCGCTGCGGTTCGAAGCGCTCTTTCGCAAGACCAACGAACATCCCATCAGCAGCTCCACCCGCTACTGGACCCTCTTCGCCGCGCGCCGCGTCGCCACCTCGTTGTGCAACTCCGATCGCCCCGCGGACGCGCTCTCGATCACGAGTCGAACGCTCACGCTCTCGCTCGATGGCTACGTGCTCGACGCGTACTGGTACGAGCACTGGATCCAAGTTCACTGCAACCACGTGCTCGCGCTGCGGCTGCTCGAACGCTACCGAGAGGCGATCGCAGCGGCGGAGAAGACGCTGGCGTTCGATCGCTTCGCGACAAGCGACGACGCGGCCGTGGGGATCTGCTGGGTCTACGCCGAAGCCGTGTTCATCGCGGTCGACAAGCTGAGCGACCCGGCGACGGCGATGCCGTTCTTCGCCGCGCTTCGAGAGAAGGCGACGCACCCCAAGGCCGCGAAGCTCGTGCGCGACGTGTCCTACGGCGTCGCGATGGAGGCCAAAGCGCTGCTGCTCCTCGGGCGAAGCGACGACGCGTTGAAATCGTGTGTCGACGCGATCGAGTTCGCGGGGCGGTGCGCTCCGCCGGAGTCGGGGTTTCCTTCGTGGGCGTCCGCGCTCGCGACGCGGGGAAATGCGCTCGACGCGCAGGGCGACCGAGCGGGCGCCGAGGCGGCATGGCGCGAAGCGATCGAGCGCTTCGGCGCGAGCGACGACAGCAACGTGCGGGACGAAGTGGCGAAATCGAGGGCGTCGCTGGCGCGGTGAGCGGGAAGGGGGGCAAGACTGTCGAGCTCCGCTGGCGCGATTCGACGCTGGTGCTATCGAGGACACTTCTCTTGTCGCGTGAAAATCAAAGGGGACCGGCTTTGAACCTCGGATCGTTGCTTCTCGTTACCGCGGTCTCGCTCGTCGGCTGCGCGCCGAGCCCCGGCGCAGACGCGGCCACCGATCGCACTGCGCCCTCGAGCCCGGATGCTGTCGTCGGAAGAGGCAGCGCTTGCCTTCACTTCGACGTCGTCGACGATGTGTCTGCGAGCGTGATCACCAACGCGCGCATCACGGTGAATGCAGAGATCGGAAGAGAGGTCGCCACATTTTCCGGCGGAGACTACGCGACGATGTCCGGCTGCACCGGCATGTTCGTCGTGACCGTGGAGGCCCCGGGCTACGAACGATACGAGTGGACCTACCGCGCGTTCAGGGATCGAGACTTCGCCACGAACCAAGAGTTTCAGCGGATCGAGATTCGCCTGCGCCCCCTAAGCGATGGAGGACCGAGCGACGCTGCGGGCCGTGGTTGAGCCCAACGTTCAGCGCGGACGCGACGCATTGCGCGCGTCGATCGCCCGATCCGTCGCGGTCGCGTTGGTGCTCCGCCGCGACTCGTGCTTCGACACAATCGATCCCCCGATGCGTTCGTCCGCGATTCTCGCACTGTTCCTCGTCGCATTCGCAGCCCCCGCTTGCGACCCGACCTGCAACGCGCCGCACCACGTGGGACTCGTTCTGTCGGGGCAGTCGAATGTGCTCGAGTGCGGCCCTCACCGCGTGACCGACAGCGCTGCGTCCGTCGACGCATTTCTTCTCTGCGTCAACGACGCCATTCGTGCTCGACGTCCGTTCCGCGCGCAGTACAACATCGGCGCGCTCACCCGAACCACGGGTGAGCGCTGGGTCCTCGGTCGAGTCGCGAACGACACCTTCGAGGTGTTCAGTATCAGTTCGGTCGACACGCACTCCGTGAACCCGAAGGTGTTCGCCAACCGTTGCGACGGGCCAGCGATCATGGCTCCCTCGATGGTGGGTCCTCGCGCGTCCGACCTCGAGGTGAAGATCGACTGCACGTTCGCGCCTGGATCGCCCGCAGGAACGCCCTACTCGCCGCCCACGTTGATTCGCAACGGTCGCCTCTGCGGCAACGACCCGTCGACACCGTGACCGCGCGTTGAGCCGATACCGTGACGATCGTCGTAGGTGGCTCTCTCAGCGGCGTTGGTTTGGGCTGGATTTCGACGGTCCCTCCGCCGTCGATCCGCTCGGGCATTTGCGATGCCCATCGCGGGCGCGGTTTCGCACTCGATCGACGACTGCAGCCTGCGCGACTTCTACACACCAGCCGTTCGATCGCGCATGCCAGTCTCCGTCATTGGGCGAGGGCGAACGCGCCGAAATCGCTACTCGTCTCTCCGTTGCGGCATCGTTGGTAGCGACGCCATGTAGAGCGGCGGAGCACCTCCGCCATCCATGGGATAGCCCGTGAAAAACAAACGACCCGCGAGCAACACCGGCTGCGTCGCGGGACAGCGAGGGTCGGACACGAGCTGAACTTCCGTGCCCGTCGGGATGTGATAGCCGTACACGTCCACGCGATCGCCGAGGAAGCTTCCATTGGGCTGCGATGCGTTGCGGAGGTCACTCCAAGCGATCCAGTCGCCTTCGATCGTCACCGCATCCTGAACGACCGGCCGATCCACAGGATCGTGCGTAATTCGACGAACTTCGCCCGTCGCTAGATCCGAATAGTACACCTCGGGATTGTCCGGATCGACGCGAGTTCCGCGCGGCCCGTGACGTTGATCGATCCAAACAACGCGAGTTCCGTCGATCCACGGGTGCCACTGGGGCGAATTGCTCGGAGAGATCGCTCGCGGCTCCGGATCTCCGCGCTGCCAAACTTTGACCTGGCCCGCCATATCGACGACGAAGCGATCCCCGCTCGCGCGTAGCTCGCCAAACGAGTGTTGAAACCGCGGCTCCCAATTGTGCACGCGAACCCCAGTGCCGTCGGGGTTCATCGATTGAATCAAAACGACACTGGTTCCAGCCTCGATCGAGTTTCTCCAAGCAAACGCGATGAGGCTATCGGTCGCGCTGAAGCCGTACCATCCGGCCTCGCTCTCCGTTGGACGGCGCTGAAACTGCCAGATCACTCGACCACGCCCCGCGAGCTCGGGATGATCGTACTCGATGACGGCATCGGTGAACGAGCGCTGGTCCGTGAAAGCCGCGAGAAATTTGCCCGTCCGAAGCCCTAGCAACCCGCCCAGCGAGCGGTCCGACATCCCCTCGATGAGCGAATCGCCGATTCGAAATCGGATGAGCGATCCATACGCTGAATAGTAGAACCAGCCGCCCGCCGAGTGCGCTCGATAGTTGTCTACCGGTCCGCCAAAGGCGATCGGAGCAAACCCACCGCAGGGTCTTCGCCGACTGGGAGAAAACACGAGCTGCTCGCGGGGCAGGCGAAACTCCGGATCCAACCACGGGGCCGACGGTGAATCGGAGCCGGTGTCGGCAAGCGCGGGCCGAACGTCGTCTGGCGAAGCATCCCGAACGGCGCTCTCGAGTGACGCGTCGGCCCGAGTGATTGGAACGTGGCACGCTGCTGCTCCCTCGAGCAAGAGCAGCAAGATGCCGGATCGGTTCCAACGCATGATCGCGAGTCGATCTTCGCAGAGCGGCTCGTGGTTGTCGTTGTCCGTCGACGCCGTGACCGCGCGTCGGTCTTCTTCCTCGCGCCCCCGCTGCTACCGCGCGCGCGAAACGCCCTGCAATCCCCAGCTCGAATCGATCGCGACGCCGAGCCAGTCGAGCACCGTCGGCGCGGTGTCCATGTGCGACGCCCCCGCCGCGATCGTCGCGGGCGTGATCGATGGGCCCGACGCGACGAACCAGATCCGTCGGTTGTCGTCGTCGAGCGGCCCGTGCGTCGTGCCTCGTCCTCCGTGGTCCGTCGTGAGCACGAACAACCAATCTTCACGGGCCACCGTCGCGCGCGCGAGCACGCCGTCGATCAGCACCCCGAGGTTCTGATCGCACGACTCGATCGCCTCGATGTACCGCGGATTGTCCAGCGAAAATCCAGTCGAATGCCCCGCGGCGTCCGGCGCGTTCAAGTGCTGAACGTACAGGCGCTCGACGCCTGTTCTCGCCCGTTGCGCGAGCCATCGCGCCGCGAACGAGTCGAACCCGAAGTTGCGCTCGACCGAGGTGGCGCCGAGCGAGGTCTCGACGATCTGCGTCGTCACTTCTTCCCACGCGGTCGAGACGACCGCGCGATGCCCTGCGTCCACGGCGCGCGCGACGAAGGTCCGATGCGCGCTGTCGCGCATCGCGTACTCGCCGTTGGACACCACGCGATGGCGCGACGGATCGACGCCAGTGAACGTGCTCATCCAGCCCGGCGCGCTCACCGTTTGCGCCGCGAGCTGCGTGCGCGCGTCGAACGACTGCACCGCGCGTCGCCGCAAGAAATCCAGGACCGGCGTGCGCGCTGCTTCGACGGCGTCCGGCCGCGCGCCGTCGTACCCGATGACCATCACCCGACGATCGTCGCGCGTGGCGGGCGGTCGAAAGAGCCGCAGCGTCGCGCTCTTCGAAGCGAGCACGCTGCCGTCGCTCGCGCGAAGCTCGATCGCTGCGCGATGGATTCCAGTGCGGAGCGCGCTGGTGTCGACCTGCGCGGTTCGGGTCGCGTTCGTGCCCGTCACCTCGAGCCACGGCGCGGACGAGACGAGCGCTCCGCACTCGGGCGCGACGGGCCACGCGAACTCGACGCGCGGAGCGGGCTCGCCGTCCCACAATCGAAGCTCGAGCTCGACCGAGCTCAGCGCCGCCGTCGCCGCGGCGATGCACGCAGACGCATCCATCGCGGCGACATCCATCGCTTGAACATCCGCCGCTGCGCTGTCTCCCGACGACGCGACGTCCGGCGCGGACGGCGGTGCGGGGCGGCACGCCCACATCGAAGCACTGAAGCAAGCCAACGCGATCGCTCTGCGCACGCGCGGAGTATCGCACGTACAGAGTTCGCGATCGGCCGCTCGGCGCGACGTCACTGCGCAAGTGTGCGAGCCTCGCGTCATGCACCCGATGTCTCCATGCCCTGGTTGCGCGCGGCACGTCCGCGTGCAGGACGAGCGCTGCCCGTTTTGCGCTGAAACCATGCCGGTTCGAACGATCGTCGCCCCGGTCGACACCCGCGGAATGACGCGCGCCGCGCTCTTCTTGCTCGGCGCGGTCGCCCTCGGCGCGTGCCAGACGCAGGCCCAACAGAGCTCGAACGAGAGCAACGCCACCTCGGGTTACGGCGGACCTGGGATGCAAGATCCTTCCTCCGGCTCGACCGCGACCGATACTGCGCCCGCCGACGCTTCTGAACCCACCACCGTCGTCGCGATTTACGGCGCGCCTTCGCCGCAATGAGCCGCGCCCCACTGCGATGAGCAATCAACCCGTCCAGAGACCGCTCTTCCAACTGTTGCGTTCGGGGTTCTTCTCCAGCGTCGGCGCCCGTCGCTACGACGACTCGGTGCGCGTGGGCTCGTTCGAGCGCTGGCGCATCGACGAGCGAAAGCTCTCGGTCGCAGCGCGCATGGCGGCGACTGCGATCGTTCGAAAGTCGAGCGCGCTCCGCTTGGGGCCGTACGGCGTTCTCTCGCGCCTCGCGCCCGATGGATACGACCGCGTCTCGGCCCTCCACGGTCGCTTCGACGCGCTCGCGTACGACGAGCTCGCCCGCGCCCGCGCGCTCGCTGACTTGATCGCGCTCGCGAGCGTCCTCGACGTCGATCCTGGCCCCGCGTGGCGCATGCGAACTCGCACCGGAGCGCTCCTCGGCGGGCAAGACGCCAACCTCGTCGTGGCGTACGGCTTGTTCGCCAACGGAGCGTTCTCGCGCGAGGGCGCGAAGGATCCCCTGCGTGTCGACGCGTCGATGCTCGCCTCCGTCGAGCGCTCGACCCTCGATGTGGCGTTCGCGAGCATCGAGACGCCGTTGCCCGAGCGGCTCGACGATCGATTGGCGCGGCTGCGCGCGGTCGGCGCGGCGATGGTCGCGAGCGACGACCCGCTCCAGCGCCTCGGAGCGGCAGCGGTCGACGCGTGGGTCGCGCCGATCAACGGTCGCGCGGTCGAGGTCGTTCCGTTCGACTCGTTGCTCGCGGACGCCGTGCGCCGAACGAGCGCTGCGGGCGACGAGCGGAGCGCGCCCCTCGGGAACTACTTGATAAGTGAACACGACGCCCGGTACCTCGAGCTCGCCTGGTCGTGGGCCGCCCTCTTGCCTAGGCTGGGAGCGACCTTGGGCAACCCCGAGTCCGTGCTCCTCGCGCCCGATCGCTGGTCGGTCTCGTTGCTCGTGGACACAGGAGTGTTCGCGCCCGCGTCGGGAACGCCCCCGAAAGAGCTCGTCGCGGACCCCTCGGCGCGGGTCGAGCTCGCGTCGCTCGTGCCGTTCGCGCTCGACGCGCTGTGCGTGCAGGTTCGAGCGTTGATCAAATGCGACGAGCTTCGTTTGCCGAAGCAGCTCATCGCCGAGTGGGGAACGATCGCTGCAGGCCGCGCGCTCTCCGCCCGCGATCGGCCCGGCGGATTGCCCCTCGTGTGGTGACAGCTCTCAGCGCGTCCCGAACAAGCGGTCGCCGGCGTCGCCGAGGCCGGGGATGATGTAGCCCTTCTCGTTGAGCCGCTCGTCGACCGCCGCGGTGTAGACCGGCACGTCGGGGTGGGCGTCGTGAAAGGTCTTGATGCCCTCGGGGCACGCGAGCAAGCACACGAATTTCAACGCGCCGGGCTTCGCGCGCTTCATCCGATCGATCGCCGCGACCGCCGAGTTGCCCGTGGCCAACATCGGATCGCACACGATCACCGTGCGATCGTGCAGCTTTCCTGGAACCTTGAAGAAGTACTCCACCGGCTCGAGGGTCTCGTGATTGCGATACATCCCGATGTGTCCCACGCGAGCGCTCGGAACGATCTCGAGCATCCCGTCGACGATGCCCAAGCCCGCCCGAAGAATCCCCACGAGGACGAGCTTCTTCCCGTCGAGCACGGGCGCGTCGGCCATCTTTTGCACGGGCGTCTCGATCTCGGTGTGCGTCACGCCGAGGTCGCGCGTGGCCTCGTACGCGAGGAGCATCGAGATCTCCTTCAAGAGCCGCCGAAACTCCGCGACGGGCGTCTCTTTGCGGCGCATCAACGTGAGCTTGTGCTGCACGAGCGGGTGTCGAACGACGATGGTCTGAGCGCTCTCGGTCATAGCCCCGAGAGTGTCGTCCGAACCCCTACTGAAGTGCGAACAAACTGCACTCGCGCGTGTCCGAGGACTCTGGCCGCTTGCATCGATCGGCCGCAATCGCCGTAATACTCACCTGCCGTGACGACCGTGATCGCCCGACACAAAGCCGCCCTCGCTCTCGCGCTCTCGCTCGCGCCCGCCGTCGCAAAGGCCGACACGATCCCGATCGAGATCGTCGACCGCGGATCGACGCGCATTTTGCCTGACGGCCGCCTCGGCGACTGGCGCCGCTTCACCGAGCTGATCGGCCTCGACGCGCGCGGCCAGGTCGTCTCCGGCGTCGACCGCTGGATGAACGACCAGGACGCGAGCGTGGGCTTCGCGCTCGCCAAGGACGACCAGTACCTCTACATCGCCGCTGAAGTTCGCGACGACCAGATCGTTCGCTCGCGCGAGCACCGCAACACCGAGGACGCGATCGTGATCTCGCTCGGCGTTCGCGCGGGGGCTCGCACCGTGGGCTACGACATCGCGCTTCAACCGGGGATTCCCGGGAGTTTTGCGGGGCAAGTCGAGTTTCGCGGCGCGCGTTCGGGCGCCATCACCGGCGCCCGCGTGGTCGAAGAGAACCTCCAGGGAGGTGGTGGCTTCACGATCGAAGCGCAGATCCCCTGGACCTCGTTGCCAGACCTCCGTCAGAACCTCGCGTCGCTCCGCGGCCGCGTCGCGTATCACGACGCCGACTCGCCCGGCCGCGGCGGAATCGAGTCCGTCCTCGCGACAGGCCCTGGCGACGGTCGCAACTACGAGCAGCTCGCGCCCGCCCGAGGCTCCACGGTGTCGACCGCGGGCGACCTCGTCACGCAGTTTCGGCAAGCGCAAAACCTGGTGACCTCCGAGCCCTTTCTCGACCGGTCGGGCAACATCGCGGGCGACGCGCAGCTCGAGCGCGTCGTGATGTTTCCGCGGTTCTGCGTGGTCGCGGGGCCGGGAATCGCGGGCGGCTCGCGCTACGCGTTCTTCGAGCACCCCGTTCGAACGAGCGAGGACCTCGTCGAGGTCGCGCTCCGCGACGTCACGGGCGACAGCCGACTCGACGTGATCATTCGCGCGCGCGTGTCCGCCAACAACATGACGCGCGAGATCCTGTACGTGTACGGCGCGGTCGGCGGGGCCGATCAGCTCGAGCGACTGTTCGCGCACGAGCTCTCGCGCTCGTCGTCCGCGGGTCGCGTCGTCAACCGCGCGACGTACGAGCAGGGCCCACGAATTCGAGTGACGTTCGCGTCGAACGAAGGGCTCACGCAGCAGAATTTTCCGCGCGTTCAAGAGACGGGCGTGCAGCTCCCGATGCTCGCGTGGGGGCAGTATCGCTCGGTCGCGTACCGCTGGATGGAGGGCGTCAATCGCTTCGACATCGACGGCTCCGAGCCCAACCCGAACAACGGCGGCGCGCGCGTCACCACCCCCTCTGGCCCCGAAAACACCGCCGGCGGAACGCCCGGCGCGACCGTCGCCGTCGCCCCGTCGGACCTCCAAGGCGTGCTCGCGCTCTTTCGCCAACGCGCGCGCCTCGACGCCAACGCGCGCCCCGATTTTCAAGCTGAGGGCAACGTCGCCGAAGACCGTCAGACCGAGACCGTGCAGATCTACGGCCGCTCGCTCATCGTCGCGGGCCGCGCCTTCATGGCCGGTCGCTCGTACTACTCGGTCGAGCTCCCCGAAGGGTTCACGGTCCTCGCGCTCGACCTCGCGGACGTCACCGACGACGGCCAATCCGAAGCGATCGTGCGCGCGCGACGTCCGTCCACGATTCAAGTGCGGGGGCAACAGCTCGAGGTCGTGAAGGACTTCTTGCTCGTGTACTCGTTCGATCCAGCGCATCGCGGCCGCGTGTTCGCCGCGGAAGTCGCGCGTCGCGTCGGGAGCGAAGGGATCGCCAACGACGTCCGCGGGCTCGCTCGCGGCCGCGGCAACGGCCTCACCATCAGCGCTGGACGCGCGACGGGATGGACCGAGCAGAGCTACCCGTTTCGCGACACGCCCCCGCAGGGCTTCGCGCCGCTCCTCTTGCCGTGGGTCAACCGAGCCCCGCTCCAATACCGATGGAACGGCCAGACACTCGCTCCGTAACGCGATCGTCTGTCACCGCGCGTCTGCGACGGCGACAGCACGAACCACATGAGCGCGACGGCATCGTATTCGACCGCAGAGTGGCTGCGCATTCGCCGACGATTGAAAGCGCGAGACGCCCCGCCGCCCTCGAGCGAGCTCTCGATCGTTCCGCTGCTCGACATCGTGATGAACGTGATGCTCTTCGTGCTCGCGTCGGTCACCACGATGCTGACGTCCAACATCAACGTCCCAGCTCCGCCGTCGTGCGCGTCGTGCCGCGGCGGAGAGCCGATTCACTTCACCGTGAAGCTCACGCGCGACGGGTTCATCGTGGGCGCTCCGCAGGGATATTTGCAGGCGGATTGTCGCTCGCTGGGACCCGCTACGGTCACGGTCCCGACTCGATTCGGCGCCCATGATTTCAATCGACTCACCGCGTGTCTCTCGACCGCCCGCGCCGTCCCTTCGTGGCGCGAGCAGCTCTCGCGTCAGCGCGTGATCGACGTCGCTGCGGACGGGGCGCTGCCGTACTCGACGCTCGTGCGCACCCTCGACGCGACGCGCGAGACTCAACCCGGCGCGCGAGACCTGTTCGACGAGCCGCGCCTAGGGATCTTGTGAGCGAATGTTTCGAGCGACTCAGCGCCGCTCGATGCCGAACGCAAACAACGGCTCGGGCGACAGCTCGAACGTCACGCGCTGCCCGATCTCGAGCGCGTGCGGCTGCCTCGGACCGTCGAGAAACAAGCTCCCCTCGCGCATCTTGTTGATCACTTCGACGCGCGTTCCGGGCTCGATGATGGCCTTCTCGACCGCGAAGCCCTTTCCGTCCGGCGTGTACGGCTCGCGCACGATGAGCTGCAGTTTGCGCGATCGAAGCGGGAGGATCTTTCCTCCCGCCGAGCGGATCGCCGCGGTGCTCCCGACCGCAGGGCCGATGTAGAAACCCGAGCTCTTGTGCTCCTCGGTCTTGCCGTCGACCGTGAGAAAGTACCGCGACGTCATCGCGGGACTTTTGTGCGCGAAGAGCACCTCGTTGAGGATCCTTCGGTGGACCTCGCGCCCGTCCACCATCACGCGCATCCGCGAGAGCCTCTGCAGGCGAGTGCGCCCCTCGACGATCGCGCGGAGCTTCGCGAGGACCTCGCCCTTCTTCGCCCCCGCGAGAAAGCCCACAGAATCAAGCGGCGCTGAATTGATCCCGAGGATCGGCGTCGCCGCGAGCGCGTGCGAGACGCTGAGCAGCGTTCCATCGCCGCCGACGGTCACCACGAGATCGAACCCGTCGACGGACCCGAGCTGCGATCGATCGCGAAACCTCGCGTGCAAGTCGAGCGCTTCGACCGCGGCGCGCACCTCGGCGAGCGTCTCTCGGTGGTGCTCGTCCGCGCGCACGAGCCGCTCGACCGACGGATCGCCCTTGCGCAAGAGCTCGCGCACGCGCCGCATCTTGTGCTGCCGCACATAGAGCTCGTAGGCGGACTTCTTGGACACGACCAAGATGCGTTCGATCGATCGCTTCATCGCGCTCGCCCCTTCGTGTCGCGCGCGCTCAATCGATCGCTGAGCCTCCGCAAGCCGAGCTCTGTCTTGGCGTCGCAGAGGACGCCCTCTGCGGCGAGCGCGAGCGCTTCGCGCAGCGAGATCCACACGCACTCGGCGCCTCGCTCGACAGCCTCCGTCGACGTCACCTCGCGCGGAGCGTCTCGGTCGACCTCTGCGCACACGAAATGAATCTTCTCTGCGCAGAGCCCCGGCGTGAGAAACACCGGAGCTCCCAGCGTCTCGAACGCCGACGCGTCCACCGCGTAGCCGGTCTCTTCGCGCGTCTCGCGCGACGCGGTCTCGCGCACGGGATCGTGGCTCTCGCTCGGCTCGATCAAGCCCGCGGGGAGCTCCCAGAGCATCGCTCCTTGCGTCTCGGGCGCCGCGAGCCACCGCCCGCTCCGGAGACCCACAGGAGGCCGCAGCGCCGAGCGAACGCACACGAGTGGGTCGTCGCTCGCAGCGCCGTCGGTCGCGTAGAGCACCATGATCACCGCGTCGAGCGCCGTTCGATCGACGACGTCGTACGCGAAGGGCTGCCCTTCTTCGCGCGCGCCTCGCGTGCGCACCGTGTAGCGCCGCACTTTGATGAACCCGCCGCCGCTCCCGACGCTGTCGGTGCGATCGTCGAGGACCTCGATCGCCACGTTGGGTAGCGTGCGCAGCGCCTCGCGCCCCGTGCTCGTCTTGTCCATCCGTGGCGAGATGGTAGCCCGAATCACTCGCCGAACGAGCGCTTCGCCGCCGATGCACGCACACAAAAGTTGGTGACGCGCGTCAGGGCCACATCGCGGGCGCGCGAAGGCCGAGCCCTTCGTCCCAGCCGAGCGCGATGTTCATGCACTGAATCGCCTGGCCGGACGCGCCCTTCACGAGGTTGTCGATCGTCCCCATGGCGACGATCTTGTTGGCGCGCGCGTCGAGCGCGTAGGCGACGTGCGCGCGGTTCGACCCTCGCACCCACAGCGTGTCCGGAAGCTGTCCCTTGTCGAGCACCACAACCGAGGGTGAGCCCGCGAAGAACGCGCGGGCGCACTCGATCAGCGCGTCGACCGTGACCTCGTTGGTGGGCGTCACGTAGCTCGTCGCCAAGATCCCACGGGACATCGGAACGAGCGTCGGCGTGAACGTCACGCGCAGATCGCGCCCCGCCGCGCGCGAGAGCGTCTGCTCGATCTCCGGCGTGTGCCTGTGCGTTCCCGCGATTTTGTAGGCGCGAATGCCCTCGGACGTCTCGGTGAAGTGCGTTCCCGCCGTGGGCGTTCGGCCCGCGCCCGAGACGCCCGAGAGCGCGTGGATCACCACGGGCTCATCGTGCTTCACGAGACCCTCGTGCACGAGGGGCAGAAGCGGCAGCGCGCTCGCGGTCGGATAGCAACCCGGCACCGCGACGAGCGTCGCGCCTCGAAGCGCCTCGCGGTTCTCTTCGCACAGGCCGTACACCGCGTGCGGAAGCAGATCCTTCGCCGCGTGCTCGGCGCCGTACCACTCCGCGTACGTCGCCGGATCGCTGAGCCTGAAGTCCGCGCTGAGATCGAAGACGCGAACGCCCCTGCCGTGCAGTGCGCGCACGGCCTCGATCGACGCTCCGTGCGGCAGTGCGCAGAACGCCACGTCGCACTTCGCCGCGATCTTGTCCGCGTCGAACGCCTCGATGGGCAGATCGAGCACGCCGGCGAGCGACGGAAGAACCGTGCTCGCCTTGGGCGTGACGCGCTCCTTCGCGACGAGCGCAGTGAGGTCTGCGCGCGGGTGCGAGAGAAGCAAACGAACGAGCTCGGCGCCGGTATAACCCGAGGCGCCGACGATCGCGACGCGAGCGCGCTCCATCGAAGGGATAACTCGACGAGCTTCGCGCTCAGCGCTTGCTGTACTGGTAGCGCTTACGAGCGCCCGGACGGCCGTACTTCTTGCGCTCCTTCTTGCGCGCGTCGCGCGTGAGGAGGCCGGCCTTCTTGAGCGGCGAGCGGCGCTCGCTGTCCATCGCGGCCAGGGCGCGCGCGATGCCGAAGCGAACCGAGTCCGCCTGCGCCGCGAGTCCGCCGCCTGCCACGTTGGCGTCGACGTCGTAGCGGCCCGTGACTTCGATCATCTCGAAGGGTTGCTGAACGAGCAGCTGCGAGGCCGCGCGGGGAAAGTACTTGTCGTACGGGCGGCCGTTGACGGTGATGACACCGGTGCCGGGCTTCACGTACACGCGGGCGACAGCGTTCTTGCGCTTGCCGGTCGCGTAGGTCTTGTCGGAGGTCGTGGTGGCCATCGAGAGTGCTCCTCAGCTCACATACGGACGGGCAGCGGCTTGGGCTGCTGCGCCTTGTGGGGGTGCTCGGCGGCCGCGTAGACCTTGAGCTTGGTGAACATCTTCTTGCCGAGGGGGTTCTTCGGCAGCATGCCCTTCACCGCGTGCTCGAGCAGGTGCTCGGGGTTGCGGTCGAGCATGTCCTTCGCGGTCGTCGTGCGGAGACCGCCCGGGTGACCGGAGAAGGAGTAGTAGTTCTTGGTCTCGAGCTTGTTGCCCGAGAGCGCCACCTTGTCGGCGTTGATCACGACGACGAAGTCGCCGGTGTCGACGTGCGGCGTGTACGTCGGGCGGTGCTTGCCGCGCAGAACGCGGGCGATTTCGCTGGCAAGCCGACCGAGCGGCTTGTTGGTGGCATCGACGATGAACCAAGAGCGCGTCACGTCCGCGGGCTTGGCACTATAGGTGGACTGCATCGCAACGATCCTTCGGATCCTCGAGTACTTGAATGCCCGGAAAACGGGAGGCGGGACCATACCTGTGAGCGTCCCGATGTCAAGCGGGCCAGAACGGACGGGTTCTCTACCGTGTTTGCCCGCAAGTCTCCAGCGCGAACGCTTCACGCGCGACGTTCTTCGACCGGCCATCGGCGTTCGAACGACAGGAATCTTCGCGCCGAACCCGTCACGAAGTCGTGCCCGCGATGACTCTCGCGAGCGTTGATCGGTTCACGGGTTGGGTCGACGCCGACCGATGACCGTCGGCGCGGGCGCGGCGTTTCCACGAGAGCTCCGGACACGCCCGACGGCGAGACCTCCGCGCGATTGGGCGGGGCCTCTGGGGGGTGATCGCTCCGTGGGCGCACCGCACGTCGTCGCGAACGCTGGGTGCGCCGAGAAATTTCTTCACGCGAGCAACTGCTTCGCGGCCACCCGGATACGCCGGCCCACGTGACGTTGTTGTGTGGTCGATCGGCGACCCGCGTCACGCGAAGGGAGTTCGTTTCGACATGACGATCAACGTCTCACTACGACGCGGGGCACAGGGGGCGCAGACGACCGAGCAACCGACGGCAGCCGAGGGCGCGACCGCGACGACCCAACCGTCCGGCGCAGGCAATACACGAAACGAGCGAGCCTCTGGCAGGGAGGCGGACGTCGTGCCGGGGCAGGGGCCTTCTCGTCAGGCGCAGCGCCTCGATCGACTCGAGCAAGGCGCGCGACAAGAGACGACGTGCCGCGCCGCGCCGTCCGAAGCGCAGCTCGTCGCGCAATATCGAGCGACCATCGCCGCGGGCGGACAGATCAACATTCCCCCAGCGCCGCCGCTGCCGACGCGCGACGGCGCGACGCTCATGCGCGAGCTCAACGTTCCCGAGCCGCGCATGCCGAGAGGCCACCAGCAACTCATCGACAACGGGAGCGCGCCGATCACCGGCTGCGCCATGCCCTACGTGATGCACGCGATCGAGCGAGCGATCGGAACGCACGCGAGCTCCACGACCCATCTCGGCGTCGAGCTCGGCGTGCACGCTGTGCAGCTCACCGCGGAGCTGGGGCACATGCTTCACTTGGAGCACCTCGCGAACGCCGCCGCCGCGCACGCCTCCGCTGGATCGGGCCAGCTCATGATGGGCGTCGGCGGTCCCATCGCGCTCAGCGCTGCGGGAACGCTGTTGATGCTCGATGCCACCGTCGGCACCGTCTTCGAGACCTACCAGCGAATGAACAACGGAACGCTCCCCACGCCGCAGGGGATCATCGAGCTCCTGCGCGAACGCGCGCCGGAGTTGATCGCCCAAGCGCGAACGCGAGTGCAGCGCCAACTCGAGCAACAATTCAACGCGGGCGCGCTCGCGGCCGCGCGAGGGGAGGCGCCACCCGCCAACGCCGATCGCGCGTTCTCCCGCGGATACGCCGCGGGAGTCGAGTACCGACGTCAGCACGGCTGCGCGTTCGACGAGCACGCCCGCGCGCTTCGCGCGGTCAACATCGCGACCCGCGGGACGAGCCGTGATGCGAGCCAGGGAGTCCGTCCCCTCACGGCCGAGCGCGAGCGCCCGGCGGGGGTCGTGACGCCGGAGCAGCTGCGCGCGCTGATCGAATAGTCACACATGAATTCGAAAGGAGCGTTGGTCATGACCTATCGCAGCGCGCCGACTTCGCGCCCCAAATCCGTGCGCCTCTCGATCGCCCCGCCGACCGTCTCGCTCGTGGTGTTCGCGGTCTTCCTCGCGACGGCCGTCGCGGACCGAGCGTACTTTCGCGTGCACAGCCCGTGGCTGATCGGCGGCGTGGCCTTGAGCGCGCTGCTCGCGTTCGCCGACTGCGCGCGGTGGCTCTCGGCGCGGCGAGCGATCGCAGCGACGCTGACAGCGCTCAACGCCGACAGCGAGGAAGACGACTCGTCGCTCGAGGACGACCTCGCGCGTGCGGACCGGCGATCCGCGATCCTGCGATGGACGGGGGTCATCATTGCAGTCGCCGCGTACATCGCGCTCAACGCCGCGATTCCGCGGCTCGATCGCGGTCGTTGAGACGCGGACCCCCTGTCGCTGTGTCCGAGCGCGCGAACCGCAGCGTCGCGATCGACCTACGCCTCGCGCTCGTTTGTGGCGATTGCTACTGCGTCGCCGCTGCGTCGACCGTCGTCGCGTCTGCCGTCGCGGCGTCCGGTGACTCCGTCGGCAAGGGAAGCGGATCCGCTGCAGGCTCGTGGGTCTCGCGCGGCTCGCTCAACACGGTCGGAACGCTCCCTTCGCGTCCGCGACGCACGCACGCGTTGAAGCCGGACTCGAGGCCCGCGGGCGCCGTCGGGGTGGCCATCAAATCATGTCCGAAGCGGTTCCATCGCATGCCGCAGCCGGCGCCGGGGAGGTTGGACCACCAGATCCACAGCGCGCGTCCCTTGATGTTCTGCAGCGGAACGGGGCCCCAGAACCGCGAGTCGTAGCTGTTGTCGCGGTTGTCTCCCATCACGAACACGTGCCCTTGCGGGACCGTGTACTCCTCGGTGAGCCCGAAGCTGCGCGGGGGCGGGTCCGCGAAATTCTCCCGCTGACGAAGGGTCAGGTACGAGAAGTTTCCGTGCCACTCGATGTAGAGGCGCTGCTCTTCGCCGGCGCTTCCACGAGGACGTCCGTCGCCGTCGTCGCCGGTCCAGTAGCCGACTTGGCAGCGCGAGAGCGGTCGACCGTTGACCTCGATCACGCCGTCGGGGTGGATCCGAATGCGGTCTCCCGGCAGCCCGATCACGCGCTTGATGAAGTCCTTGCTCGGCTCCATCGGGTACACGAACACGACGATCTCGCCGCGCTCGGGGAGGCGACCGCTGAACAAGCGCTTGTTCGTAAACGGGACCAGCGGCCCGTAGACAAACTTGTTCACGAAGATGTTGTCGCCCACGTTGAGCGTCGGATACATCGACGGCGAGGGGATCTTGAACGCCTCGACGACGAACGCCCGCACGCCGAGCGCGACGAGCACGGCGAACGCGATGGCCTCGATGTACTCGCGCGTGCTGCCCTTGCGCGCGGCGCCGAGGTGCTTGTCCACCTGCGCGTCGAGCTCGCGGAGGGCGGCGTCGATGTCCGCGGCCTTCTTCTTGGCGACCGCCTCGTCGAGCGCGGTGATCGCGGCCTCGACCTCTTTCTTCGCGTCGTCGTTTGCCTTGGATTTTTTCAGCAGTTTGCGCGCTTCGTCCTGAAGGTCCCTCGCGTCGCTCTGCAGCGCGCGGACGTCCTTCAAGATCCCTTTGCTGTCACGGATCTTGTCGCGCACCGTGAGCACGACGACCTCGAGGATCGCGAACGTGAGCAGGTACTGCCACGGCGCGGGAGGTTCGCCGAGCGCGCCGGCAGCCCACAGTCCTTGGAGCGTCGCGACCGCCAGCGCCGCAGGCAGGATGAAGAACCAAAACGCGTTACCGAGTCGTTCCTTCAGGTCTTCACTCATCGATCACAGCTCCAACACGATCGGCGACGCGCGTCCGCAGCGGGCGATCGAGCGCGGACGGGGGATTAGCTAGCTCAGGTCACCTTCAAGATCGCAAGAAACGCCTCTTGGGGGATGTCCACGGAACCGACGGCCTTCATGCGCTTCTTGCCCTCTTTTTGCTTCTCGAGGAGCTTTCGCTTGCGCGTGATGTCACCACCGTAGCACTTCGCGGTGACGTTCTTTCGCAGCGCGCCGAGCGTCTCGCGCGCGATGATCTTTCCGCCGATGGCCGCTTGGATCGCGACCTCGTACTGCTGTCGGTGAATGAGCTCCTTCAGCTTGCTCGCGAGGTCGCGGCCGCGGCGCGAGGACTTCTCTCGGTCGATGATCACGCTCAGCGCGTCGACCTGCTCGCCGTTGACCAACATGTCGACGCGGACGAGGTCGCCCTCGCGGTAGCCGATGAGCTCGTAGTCCATCGACGCGTAGCCCTTCGAGATGCCCTTGAGTCGGTCGAAGAAGTCGAAGACGACCTCGTTCATGGGGATCTCGTACGAGAGGATCACGCGCTCGGTGCCGACGTATTGCATGCCGGTCTGCGTTCCTCGACGGTCCTGGCAGAGCTGCATGATCGCGCCGACGGCGAACGCTGGCGTGTGGATCGTCACCTTGAGAAACGGCTCTTCGATCGACGCGACGCGGCCCATGTCCGGCAGGCGCGAGGGGTTCTCGACCATGATCGGGTCGCCGTGCTTGAGGTTGACCTTGTAGACCACGCTCGGCGCCGTGGTGATCAGGTCGAGGTCGTACTCGCGCTCGAGCCGCTCTTGGATGATCTCCATGTGCAAGAGCCCGAGAAATCCGCAGCGAAAGCCGAACCCGAGCGCCTCGGACGTGTCGGGCTCGAACTGAAAGCTCGCGTCGTTGAGCCGGAGCTTGTCGAGCGCGTCGCGCAGCGCCGGGTAGTCCGCCGAGTCCGTCGGAAAGATCCCCGCGAACACCATCGGCTTCACTTCTTTGAAGCCCCCGAGCGCGTCGGGCGCCCGCTTGCGCGCGTCGGTGACCGTGTCGCCGATTTTCGTGTCGTGCACGGACTTGATGTTCGCCGCGACGAAGCCCACTTCGCCGGGCCCGAGCTCGTCGATCGCGCGAGGAAACGGCGTGAACACGCCCATCTCGACGACCTCGTACTCGCGCTGCGTCGCCATCAAGTAGATCTTGTCGCCCTTGCGGAGGCGCCCCTCTTTCACGCGCAGCATGATCACCGCGCCGCGATAGCTGTCGTACCAGCTGTCGAAGAGCAGGGCGCGGAGCGGCTTGTCGCCCACGTCCGAGCTCGGCGCGGGAATCCTCGCGACGACAGCCTCGAACAAGTCCTCGATGCCGATGCCGGTCTTGCCCGAGGCGGCGATCGCGCCCGCGCCGTCGAGGCCGATGATGTCTTGGATCTGGCCGCGTGTTCCCTCGACGTCGGACGAGGGGAGGTCGACCTTGTTGAGCACCGGGATCACCTCGAGGTTGTTCTCGAGGGCGAGGTAGACGTTGGCGAGCGTCTGCGCTTCGACGCCTTGGGTCGTGTCGACGATGAGCAGCGCGCCCTCACACGCCGCGAGCGAGCGCGAGACTTCGTACGTGAAGTCCACGTGGCCGGGCGTATCGATGATGTTGCACTGGTAGCGCTCGCCGTCCTTGGCCTTGTACTCGAGCCGAACGTGCTGGGCCTTGATCGTGATCCCGCGCTCGCGCTCGATGTCCATCTTGTCGAGCAGCTGTTCTTTGGCTTCGCGGTTGGTGACCGCGCCAGTGAACTCCATCAACCGATCGGCCAAGGTGCTCTTGCCATGGTCGATGTGCGCGATGATCGAGAAGTTGCGGATGCGCTTGGGGTCAGTAGCCATCGGTTGACGCGCGAGCGTGTAGCAGAACTCTCGGAGCGAAGCGACGACCGAGCCGAACTCTCGCGTCGCGCCGCCAACCGTTCACCGCGTCGCTCGTCGGGCGAGCGACGAGCGTTCAGCGCACTTCCCCCGAGAAATACCTGCGGAACGATCAGCCCTTGCGGGGCGTCGTGCCCGTCGAGTCGAGCGTGAGCTGGCCGGGGAGCAGGTGCTCGTATTTCGCGAGCGCGAGCTCGATGCCTTCGCGGATGTACACGGCGACCGGGACCTTCGTGCGCTCGTGCAACAAGCGCAGCTTCTCGGCCTGCTCGGGCTCGATGTAAACCGTAGTCGATACCTTCTTGCGGGCCATGGGTCTGCGCGGAGCTTCTGGAAGTGCCGCTGCTGAAACCGGTGACGTCGGGGCAACACCCGATGTGACTGGTGGCGGCGATACGGGCGCATCGACTGGTGCAGGTCGATGTGCAGCCTCGTCGCGGCCCGGATCGGCCGCGACAACGGCGGTCGAGACTGTAGTGCTCTTCTCGTCCACGTGTGTTGGCCTCCGCAAGGGGGAATCGCAGTTACCCTAGATGCCGGTACATGCAGTGTCAATCACATACGTTGTCATCGCAACATATGGTCGTAAAATCCTAGCAGGATTCGAGTAGTTCGCACGCGAAAACCAGTCGGTCATGAAGCTTCGTTTCGAGCGATCGAAGCGCCGTCGATTTCGGCTCGAATCTGCTTGCGCGGCGGGGCGACCAACGCTCGTCGGAGCGTACTTCGATGTGCCCTGTCACACGTGCGACAGTGAGCGATGGACTCCGACGGCTGATACACATAGAACGCACAACAGAAAGTTCGAGTCGCTCGTCGCGACGCACGGGACGACGAGGGCGCTCGATGGCGAAGTCGGGTTGGAAGGAAGACATGCGAGATAGAACCCCATCGTGTTTTCGACGTGCCGACGAACGAGCGCGTCGCCGACCCGAAGCGAAGCTGCTGTCGAGCGTGGGCCTCGTCGTGTTGGCCCTGCTCGGGTGTGGGCCGCAGAACAACGGCAACGCGTCGACGCTCTCGAACCCGCGCCAGTCGCGCAACGACGGCCGCCGCGCCGAATCGATGCCCCACGAGCCGTGCGTCGGTTCGGGCGGTGAAGAGACCAGGCTCTCGGTGGGGACGGATCGACCGGTTCCCGTGGTGGAAGTGCGACGGGGCGGGCGGTTGTTCTGCCGCGAGACCGACGCGAATTTCGACGGCCGCGTGGACATCACCCGCTTCTTCGACGAGCAGGGCCGCGTGCGCCGCGTCGAGGACGACTACGACTTCGATGGAAAGCTCGACGTCGTCGCGCTCTACCGCGACGGCGAGGTGAACGAAGACGTCCTCGACACCAACTTCGACGGACGCACGGACACCTGGCGCAACTACCGAGCGGGGCGGCTCGCGACGTCGATGCGAGACTCCAACTCGGACGGCGTCGTGGATCTCTGGGAGGAGTTCGACGAGCGGGGAACGCTCGTTCGAACGCGGCTCGACAGCAACGGCGACGGACAGCCCGACGAAGACGACGCGGGATTTCGCGCATCAGCGAGCGCCGACGCGTCGAGCGCCGCGCCGCCGACCACGCCCTCGACGACGCCCACGACTTCGACCAGCACCGCGGACGGAGGACAGCCGTGAAGCTCCGACACACCACGCTCACCGCGCTCGTCCTTCTCGGGATGGCCTGCGGAACGCAAAACCAGACGCAGCGCCGCATGGTCGCCCGTCGCGTCAGCCGCATCGACACGCCGCAATCGCGCGAAGACCGCAGCCGCTGCGACGCCTCGCAGCCGGGCCGCACCATGTCCGAGTACGACACCAACTCCGACGGGATCCCCGACGTTCGCAAGGTGTACCAAGTTACGGGCGAAGGCGTGGACGCGCGACCGACGCTCATCTGCCGCGAGGTCGACCTCGACCATGACGGCACCAAGGACCTCTTTCGCTTCTACAACGCCGAGGGGCGCACCGTTCGCGAAGAAGAAGACCGCGATTTCGACGGGCGCATCGACGTGATCTCGTACTTCGACCGCGGCGAGGTCGTCCGTCGCGAGATGGACACCAACCGCGACGGTCAGGTGGACATGCGGGTGTTCTACCGCGACCGCCGCCCGTACCGCGCCGAGCGCGAGCTCAACAACAACAACAACCCAGATTTTCGGGCGGACTACTGGGAGTACTACGACGCGCGCGGCACGATCGTCCGCATGGGGTGGGACTACAACGGCGACGAGCGCGCGGACCAGTGGGATCGAACCGATCGCGTGACGCCGAACGTTCCGACGGGGCCGGATGAGCCCGAAGCGGAGTCCGCGGACGGCGGCGCTCCTGCGACAGCGCAAGACGCGAGCGCTCCTCGCGGTTGAGCGCTGCGCGAGGGGGAGCGACCGCTCAGGGCTTGCTCGTACCTTCGCGGCCGTAGCTGTCCTCGAGCCGCACGACGTCGTCGAGCTCGGTCGTCGACACCTCGAAGATCTCGCAGTCGGTCACCGCGACCATGCGATGGATCGTCCCGGGCGTGACGTGAAACGGCTCTCGGTGGCGCATGCGCTTGACCTCGACGTTGGGCGGCGCGCCGAGCTCGAGGTCCATCTCGCCGCTCTCCACCATGATCGTCTCGTCCTTGACGTTGTGATACTGCCGCGAGAGTCGGTGCCCCGCTTTGATGAAGAGGATCTTGCCGACGTAGCGGCTCGTTTCAGCCCACACGATCTCGTGGCCCCAAGGCTTTTCGACGCGTCTCATCAGTCTGCTTCGCGCGATGGTGTATGGTGCGCGCACGAGATGCAATGTCCGACGGCGAACGTCTGCAAAAGGTACTAGCCCGCGGCGGGCTCGCGTCCCGACGCGAAGCCGAGAAGCTCATCACCGAGGGCAGGGTCAGCGTCAACGGCGAGGTCGTTCGCACGCTCGGGACGCGCGTCGATCCCACGAGCGACCGCGTCGAAGTCGACGGTCGACTCGTCGAGGCCGAAGAGCGCGTGTACTTCTTGTTTCACAAGCCGCGCGGCGTGGTCACGACGCTCGATGACCCCGAGGGGCGTCCTTCGATCGGCGAGTACGTCAAGGACGTGGGCGCGCGCGTGTTTCCCGTGGGGCGGCTGGACTTTCACACGTCCGGCGCGCTGCTGCTCACCAATGACGGAGCGCTCGCCAACGCGCTGCTGCACCCGACCAAGTCCGTCGCCAAGACGTACGTCGCCAAGGTCCGCGGCGTGGTGTCCGACGAGCAGGTCCAGCGGCTCCGCGAGGGCGTCGAGCTCGCGCCCGTCGGCGACGAGAAGACCACCGAGCGAACGCGACCCGCGGAGGTCGAAGTGCTCCGCTCGGCTCCTTCGGGTGAAGGCTCGCTCAACGAAGCGGGGACGACGTGGCTCGAGTTCACGCTTCGCGAGGGGCGCAACCGCCAGATCCATCGCATGTGCGAGGCGGTCGGGCTGTTCGTGATGCGCCTCGCGCGGATCTCGTTCGCGGGCATCACGCACGAAGGGCTGCGCGCGGGACAGCTGCGCGAGCTCACCGCGGGCGAAGCGTCGCTCTTGCGTCGCACGTACCTCGGCGTCGACGACGTCGTGGCGCGACGACCCGCGCGTGACGAGCGCGCGACGAAGAGCGATCCGCGAAAGCCCGAGGCCCGTCGCGTCGAACACAAGCGAAGCGAGCATCGCCGCGACGAGCCGAGGCGCGACGATCGACCGCGAAGCGATGCGAAGTCGAGCGCGAAGCCCGTGGCGAAGTCCAACGACAAGCCTGCGGTGAAGAAGAGCGCGCCCGTCAGCGCGCGAAAAGAGAGCGCGATGCGCGAGGCTCGCAAAGCAGCAGCGAAGAACCGTGGCCGAACATGAGTTCGCGCGCGCGATGATCGCGTCGTGAAGAATTCAGATTGACAGCGTCGGTCGTCGCCCGTATAACCCGCGCACTCCTGACGCAGGGTGGAGCAGCCTGGTAGCTCGTCGGGCTCATAACCCGAAGGTCATAGGTTCAAATCCTATCCCTGCAACCAATGCCGAAAGGCACGTCGTCGCCGGATTCACGAAAGTGGGTCCGGCGATTGTCGTTTCTCCCCTGCGCGTCGTGGCGCTCAGCCCTCGCGGTAGAAGAGCACGATCGTGATGCAGTGAAATCGCGCGTCGCTCGATTGGAGCACGGCGCGATCGACGATCACGACGGGCTTCGGCTGCGCGCGAAGCCACGCCGTCAGTCGTTCGCCCAGGCGCTCGCGATCCCCGGCCGTCGTCGCGGAGAACACCTTCACGGCATCGAACTGCTCGCACGCCATGCGATCGCGTCGAGCGTAGCGCGCGGCCCTGGCGAGCACTGCATTTTGCGCGAACGTCCCCGCGGCGCTCGCGCGATGTCCGCGGTCAGTACATCACCCAACGAGGCTCGATTCGCAGGCCTTCGTCGCTCGGCGACACGAGGACGAAGTGCGCGGCGCGGTTGGGTTGTCCGTTGAGGCTCTTCGGTCGATCGCGATTTTCGGGGGCGTCGCCGACGGAGCCGGCGCCGACGACGGTCAACCCGTCGAGCGGTCGCACGAAGGGAACGCCAGCGCCGCCCGAGACGATCACGTCTGCGCTGTCGTCACCGACGAGCGCGAGCAGCTCGTCGTCGGACAAGTGAAGCTCGAGCGGCGTCATCGGGTCCCTCGGAGAGCCGTACATCACCGCGAGCTCTGCGCCCGACGAGAGCTCGACGCGGTAGACGTCGGGCAGGCGTCGGAGGCGCGCGAGGATCACTTCGCCGAGCTCTTCGCGGGTCTTTTCGAGCCTCGCGAGCGCTGCGCGTTGGTGATCGTCGCGGGGCGTGACGTCGCGGGTGGTGAGCGTGGCGAGGGCCATGTCCGGCGTTCCGCGGGCGAGGCGCGCCTGGTGTTCTTGGAGGAGCTTCCACACGGCGAGGGGCGACTCGCCTCGGTGTGCGACGCCGCCTGCGACGAAGACCGCGGCCGCGCCAGCTTGTTTGCACCCGACGAGCACGGCCTCGAGCGCTTCGACGTTGCCCGCGATGTCCGCGAGGACCGCGATGGGGCCGTCGAAGCGTTCGCTCAGTTTCTCTCCGCCATCTTTCATTGGACGGAGGGGACCCTGGCTTACGGCGGCTCGACTGTCGAGGGGTCTGGCTGTTGCGAGACGATCTCGACCTTGGTCGCGCGCCGCGCGTCGCCTTCGCGCACGGTGAACGTGAAGCCCGACCACTCGACGACCGTCCCAGGAACGGGGACGCGTCCCGCGCGCTCCGCGAGGAATCCGCCGAGCGACGCGTAGCCTTCGTCCTCGGGAAACTCGACCCCGAGCTGCTCGCCGAGCTCGCCGATCGGGATCGTCGCGGCCGCGACGTAGCGCCCCGTCGCGTGCTCGATGAACGGCTTCTCTTCGACGTCATCGTGCTCGTCGTCGATGTCTCCCACGAGCTCTTCGAGCAGGTCTTCGAGCGTCACCAAGCCCGCGACCGCGCCGAACTCGTCGATCACCACGGCCATGTGCGTCCGACGCGCCTGCATGTCGCGCAACAGCTGCATCGCGGACTGCGTCGGCGGCACTTGGAGCACGGGCTTGCGCACGACGGTCAAGAGGGTCGTCTTGATTTCGTGTGACGGAGTGCCCTTGGCGATCGCCGTCGCCACGTCGCGAAAGAGGTCTTTGACGTGGAGGATTCCGACGATGTTGTCGATCGCGCCGTCGTAGACAGGGACGCGCGAGTGCGCCTCGTCTCCGACGCGCACGAGCGCCTCGACGATGTTGGTCCTCGCGGCGAGCGCGTGCATCTTCGTGCGCGGGACCATGATGTCGCGCACGGTGACGTCCTTGAATTCGAGGACGTTCTGCAGCATTTCGCCGCGCCGAGGGTCGAGCGCGCCGGCGCTCTCGGCGGCCTCGACGACGTACTCGACCTCGCGCTCGGTGAGGCTCTTGATGGCTTCGACTTCGTCTGTTCCACGCGCGCGGCGGGAGGCGAGGCGGGCGAGGGCGGCGATCGGCGTCGCGATGGGCGCCATCAGGTACTCGACCGGCCGCGTGACGCGCAGGGCCCACGGGGCCATCGCGTCCGCGCGCGCGCGACCGAAGGAGGCGCACGCCTCGACGATGGCGGCCCACGCGACGATGAACACGAGCAGCGCGCCGGCGATCCTGAGCGCAGGCGCGTTGGGGCCGAGCGCGCTCGTGACGAGCTGCGAGGCGATCACGAGCATCGCGATACGAAACGTGAGCCAGCGCGACAGAAGCGCGTGGGGGTCGGCGAGGTAGCGGACGATGTGCCGCGCGCGCGAGGCGCCGAGCTCGTCCGCGAGCGCGCGCAGCCGGGGCTCTGGCATGCTGGCGATCGAAGCCTCTGCTCCTGCCACGAAGGATCCCGCCAAGACGCACAGGAACGCTCCGATGAGTGATGCCCAGGGGCTCATGACCGTCGAATGGAGAGTCGTATGGTGAGTCGCGCTCGAATCAGGGAGTGGGGCGCGGCGCGTGGCGTGTTGAAAAAAATCGAGAGGGGCGCGAGCGACCGCGGACGACCGCGACGGCCCGCGTTGCGCGCGCGTCGTCGTTGCGTCATCGGCGCTCGAGCGAGCGGCGACTCCGTGACGCTATCATCGCCGACCGCGGCCGGTCGAGCAGAGCTCCGGGCCCGGATCGCGCTCATGTGACAGAGAACGTCACTGCTGCGTGACGTACGCACCGCAATCGCTTGCCGACGCTATGGGTCGCGAGTACAGAACGAGAGCGCTGTCGTGCTTCTCTCGCTGCAGGTAAGGGACCTCGCCATCATCGACGCGACCGAAGTCACCTTCGGTCCGGGGATGAACATCGTGACCGGTGAAACGGGCGCAGGAAAGTCGATCTTGATCGACGCGCTCCTGCTCGCGCTCGGCGGACGCGCGACGCCCGACATGGTTCGCGCGGGCGCGACGCAAGCCGAGGTGTGCGCGCTCTTCGATCTCACGGCGCTGCCGGAGGTTCGCGCGAGGCTCGCGGACGCTGGGATCGAGTGCGACGACCACGAGCTGGTCGTTCGTCGCGTGGTCGCGTCTGACAAGAACGGCAGCGGCCGCTCGCGCGCGTACCTCAACGGGAGGCTCGTCTCGCTCACGCAGCTCGCGCAGCTCACCGCGGGGCTCGGCGACGTGACCTCGCAGCACGAGGCGCAGTCGCTCACGGATCCGACGACGCACCTCGAGCTCCTCGATTCGTCGGCGCAGCTCGATCCTCTGCGACACGAGGTCGAGGCGGCGCAGGCGGCGTACGCCGAGGCGAGCGGGCAGCTCGAGTCGCTCTTGCGCGAGCTTCGGCAGCGCACGGATCGCGAGGACCTCCTTCGCTTCCAGCTCAAAGAGATCGACGACCTGCCGATGGCGCCGGGCGACGAGGCGCAGTGGGTCTCCGAGCGAGACCGGCTCAAGCACGCGACGAAGTTGGCCGACGGCGCGGCGGAGGCCGAGGACGTCTTGTACGCGCGCGACGGCGCGGCGGTTGATTTGTTGGGCTCGGTGCTCGGGGTGCTCGAGGACCTGTCGAAGCTCGACGCGGAGCTCGTTCCTGTGGTCGAGCTCGTCGAGAGCGCCAAGGCGCAGGTGGACGAAGCGGCGCGCACGCTCGGGCGCTACGCGCGCTCGGTGCAGAGCGACCCCGAGCGGCTGAGCGACCTCGAGGATCGCCTGCAAAAACTCTCGCGGTTGAAGCGCAAGTTCGGCGGGAGCATCGAGTCGATCCTCGAGCATCGCCGCAAGGTTCGGAGCGAGCTCGACAACCTCGAGCAGGGCGAGTCGCGCGTCGCCGAGCTCGAGCGCGTGGCCGAGGCCGCGAGGGCCAAGGCTGCGGTGATCGCGCGCAAGCTCTCGACCGCGCGAAAGGGCGCTGCCAACGCGCTCGGCGAGTCGATCTCGAGGGAGCTCGCGTCGCTCGGGATGGGCGGGGCGCGGGTCGTGGTGGACGTGACGCTCACGTCGCCTGCGTCCGGAGAGCTCGCGATCGACGGCGTTCGACTCTTGCCGACGGGCATCGATCGCGTCGAGTTCTTGATCGCGCCGAACAAGGGCGAAGAGCCGAAGCCGCTGCGCAAGATCGCGTCGGGCGGCGAGCTGTCTCGCGCGCTTCTCGCGATCAAGCGGGTGCTCACCGAAGTGGGCTCGTCGGGGCTGTATGTGTTCGACGAGGTCGACACGGGCGTCGGCGGGGCGGTCGCCGAGGTGATCGGACAAAAACTACGGGCGATTTCGCGGCGCAATCAGACGCTCGTGATCACGCACTTGCCGCAGATCGCGGCGTACGCGGATCGACACTACGTCGTGAGCAAGCGCGTCGAGGGCGAGCGCACGGTGAGCGAGGTTCGCGCGCTCACGGACTCGGAGCGGACCGAAGAGATCGCCCGCATGCTCGGGGGGCTGCGCGTCACCGATCGCACGCGCGCGGCGGCGGCCGAGATGATTCGCACCGCGGCGAGCCCGTAGGGCTACGCGACGGTCGCGAGCGTCCCTCGGAGCGCGTCGACGAAGAGCGCGTTGTGTCCGTCGGTCGAGACGGTCACGCGCAAGCAGCGCGCGAGGCGGCCGCCTGCGCTGTGAAAGCTGCGAACGAGCACGCCGCGGCGGAGCAGTCCCTCGAATACGTGTGCGGCGTCGCGACCGATGTCCATCCAGAGAAAATTCGCGTCGCTCGCGAAGACCGTGACGCCCGAGAGCGCCGCGACCGCAGCGCGAAGGGACTCGCGGCGATGGGCGATGGCCCTCGCGTGCGCGTCGATGGCGGGGCCGTGTTGTTCGAGCGCTTCTGCGGCCATTCGCTGCGCGACGGCGTCGACGTTGAACGGCTGTCGCGCTTTGTCGACCTCGGCGGCGAGGGCGGGAGGGAGCGAGGCCCAGCCGACGCGGAGGGCGGCGAGGCCGATTTTCGAGAGCGTTCCCAAGCGGGCGACGTTGGGGAGGCCGTCGAGCGCGCGGTGGTCGCGCGTCGAGAATGCTCCGTACGCTTCGTCGAGAACGACCAGTGTTTTCTCTGCACAATGCTCGACGAGGCGCGCGACGCGGTCGTGCGAGTAGCAGTTGCCCGTCGGGTTGTTCGGGCTCGCGAGAAACAAGACGTTTGGCTGGTGCTCGTCGATCGCGCGGAGCATCGCGGGCACATCGAGGTCCCATTGATCGTCGAGCGGGACGCCCACGGGAGTGATCCCCGCGGCGATGGCGCTCACGCGGTACATGACAAACGTGGGGGTCGGGTAGAGGCACGTCGAAAGGGCTCGCGTGGGCTTCGGGCGCGAGAGCGCCGAGAGGAGCAGGCCGATGACCTCGTCGGAGCCTGTTCCCAACAGGAGCGAGTCTTCGGGCGCGTGGATGTACCGCGCGACCGCGTGGCGTAGGCGTGTGGCGCGCGCGTCGGGGTAGCGTTCGAGCGCGACGTCCGCGGCGCTGGCGAAGATCGAGCGAACGACCGCCTCGTCGAGCGGCGGGCTCTCGTTGGCGTCGAGGCGAACGACCCCGGCGGGCGCCGCGTGCGGAACGTACGCGCTGAGCTCGGAGAGCGCGGGCCGGAGCAGGGACAAAAGCGGAGACGACGGTGCGTTCACTGCGAGCGCGGAGGCTATCAACGCCGGGGCGATATGTGACAATCACCCCACCGATGAAGACCCCCACCCTTCGACTTGTTCCGTTGTGTCTCGCGATCGTCGCGTGCGGTCCGATGGCTGTGACCCCGAGCGGAGACGCGACGCCCGACAGCGCTGCGACCGACGCGGCTGGTGACGGAAGCGTGACGACCGACTCCAACGTGGCGACCGACGCGACCCCGCCGACCGACGCGTCGACGTGGGACGTGGCGCCGCTGCCGCCGGGCGATCCCATCACCGCGCCGATGGAGCAGTGGACGTGGATCCCGTTCTCCGACGCGTTCTGCGGCAACGGAGCGCCCACGGGAATCGCGGTCAACCTCACGAATCGATCGACCAAGGTCTTCATCTACATGATGGGCGGCGGAGCATGTTGGGACTACTCCACGTGCTACGGGCTGCGCACCGCGGCCAACCTCGATACGGGCTACACGCAGGTGAATTTCAACGCGGACCGCGGTCAGTTCGATCGCGCGGGGCTCTTCAATCGAACGGACATGACCAATCCGTTCCGGGACGCGAGCTACGTGTTCATCCCGTACTGTACGGGCGACGTGCACGCGGGCGATCGCGTCGCGGCGTACGACGAGAGCAACCCGATGCAGATGACCCACCACGTGGGCGCGCGAAACGTCGCGGCGTATCTGCGCAGGCTCGTTCCGACGTTTCCGATGGCCGACAAGGTGTGGCTCACGGGGAGCTCGGCGGGCGGCGTCGGCGCGACGCTCAACTGGCCACGATATCAAGCGGCGTTTCCTCGAGCGCGCGTCGACCTGCTCAACGACGCGGGCCAGCTCGTCGACGCGTCTCCCGCGCGCGCTCGCGAGTGGCGCCGCGCGTGGGCGCTCCCCAACCCGCCCGATTGCCCCGAGTGCGCGACGAGCCTCGCCGCGTACTACTCGTGGCTGCATCGGACGATGACGCCCGCGCACCGAAGCGGCCTCATGGCGACGCTGCAAGACGCGACGCTCACGGGGTTCTATACGGTGACGGCCACGAACTTCGAGATGTCGACGCGGCAGCTGCTCATGCGCTCGTTCGATGGACAGATGAATCGCCAGTATTTTGTAATGCCGGGCCGCATGCACACGTACTGGGGCAACTGGCAGTCGATCATGGCCGGCGATGGAACGTCGGTGAAGTCCTGGATCACCGCGTGGGCCAACGACGAGCCCACGTGGCGCAACGTCGGTCCGTGACACCACAAGGACGAGGCCGTCCGTTGGTACACGCGAGCTGATTTTGTCTGGATCTTTCCAGCTAGAGTGCTCGCTGCACGCCATCGTTCAACGGCGGGGGCGTTGGTGCTCGCTAGACGCCGAGCAGCGAGCGCAGCTTGCGTGACGACTGGCGCGAGACGACGAGCTTCTCGCCTGCGTCGGTGACGAGCTGCGCGCGGCCGCCGGGCAAATCGTCGATCGCCGAGACGTGATCGAGGTTCACGAGCAGCGCGCGGTGGGCGCGAAAGAACCGATTGGCGTCGAGCCGCGCTTCGAGCGCCGCGAGCGTGTAGTCCGTCGTGTAGCTCTGGCGACGCGTGTACACGACGACGAGCTCGTGCTCGACGGTGCAGTGCGAGATCTCGGCGACGGGCACGAGGATCACGCGTCCGTTGACCGTGACAGGAAGCTTGTCCGCGAGCGGACGGGTCGATCGCACCTGCGCGATCAACGGCGCGAGCACTTCGGTCGCGCGCTCGCGAAGGCCGCGCGCTTCGGCGCGGGCGACGGCCTTCACGAGCCGTGACGCGTCGAAGGGCTTGAGCAAATAGTCGATCGCGCCCGCGTCGAAGGCCTCGAGCGCGTAGCGGTCGTGGGCGGTCGTGAAGATCACGTACGGCTGCGGGTGAGGCATGCGCGCGACGAGCTCAAGCCCGTCGATCCCCGGCATTTGCACGTCGAGAAACAGGAGGTCTGGCTCGTGCTCGGCGATGGCGGCGAGCGCGGACTCGCCGTCGGACGCTTCGCCGACGACGGTCACGCGGTCCTCGAGGTTCTCGGTGATCATCCGCACGAGGCGCTGCCGCGCGGGCGCTTCGTCGTCGACGACGAGCGCGCGGGTGACGGGCTTTTCGGGCGAGGGAGGGGGCGTTGGAGTCTGCGTCATGGCGTTGCCGTGGGTTGCTCGAGGGGCTCGGTGCGCCCCGGTTTCGCGCTGGCCGTGGCCTTCGCGAGGGGAGCGATGATGCGGGCGACGGTCTCGTCTCCCTCGGTTTGAATCGTGAACGAACCTCGGTCGCCGTAGGCTAGTTCGACGCGACGGCGCACGAGCTCGAGGCCGAGTCCGCCTTCGCGACCGCCGCGAAACGGCCCGCTCGAGCGCACTTCGAGGACGAGCGTGTCGCCGTCGCGACGGACGTCGAGACGCACGGGGCCGCGGCTGTGATCGCCGTGGCGAAGCGCGTTCTCGAGCAGCGGCTGCAAGAGCAACGGCGGAACGCTCGGCGTCGCGGTGTCCTCGGGCTCGTTGATCTCGTAGCGAAGACCAGGAAATCGCGTGGCGAGCAGGCCCAAGTAGTCCCGCGCGAGGGCGAGCTCCTCGTCGAGCGAGTGCAACGGACGCTGCCTCGTGTCGAGCACGGTTCGAAGCAACGATGACAGGCGAACGATGTTCTCTTCGGCCCCTGGCGGGTCCGTGGTGCACTGGCTCGCGATCGCGTTGAGCGCGTTGAAGAGAAAGTGCGGGTCGAGGTCCGCGCGGATCGCGAACAAGCGCGCTTCTTCGAGCTCGGCCGCGAGGCGACCTTGTCGTTGCATCGAGCGATCGAGCCGCTGCTCGAGCTGAACGTCGCGCGCGAGACCCCAGCCGCCGACGAGAAAGAGCAGCGTCGAGAGCAGAAACTCTCGCGGACGACGGATGAGATAGCTCGGCGTGTCGTAGACCGCGTCGACGATCCACGCGTACGGGATCACCAGCGCGGCGAAGAGTCCGAACCCGATCGCGGCGGCGATCACCCACCGAACGAGCTTGTGTAGCCGCCGGCCATCCTCCTCGAGCGGAACGAGGACACGCCACGGGAGAGGGCCCAGAAACAGCGTGTAGAGCGAGGCGACGACGCCGAAGACCAAGCCCGCGCGCGCGCCTGTGTACGAGCGCTCGACGAGGCCGAACCCGATTCCGAGCGCGAGCGCCGCGGGGAGGCGCCACGAGCGCGCGGCCTCGCGGACGGTGTCGCGCAAGAGATAGGGCAGGTCGGTGCGTTCGACGGGGAGCAAGAGTGCGGGCACGAGTGTAGTCCGTGGCGGCGTTGACGAGCCCGAACGAAACACTCGCGACGGCTGTGTGTCTTCCTCGTCCGGCGGGAATCTCCGGCGAACGGGTGCAGATCGGCCGCGAGCGGTCCGAACGCGCGACCCGACGAGCGAGCGATTCGCGGACTCGGGCGCAGCGCGGGAAGGGCCGCTCGCGAAGGGCGATCGCGCGTACACTCGCTGCCAGCGAATGGCGGAGCGGAGCGTGTGGCATGCGGCGCAGAGCGGGTGAGTTCTCGGTTGAGTATGTCCTCGACGTGCTCTGCAAGCGCGGGTTGCTGCGCGAAGAGCAGCGTCGGCTCGTGCTCGCACGCGAGGGCGCGCAGCGACAGAAGCTCGCGCGCGAGGCGGGATCTGGGCCGCGGCGGAGGGATCTCTCGCCCATCGAGATCGTCGCGAGCTTCGACTTTCCAGACCCCAAGAAGCGCCCCGAGGTCGTCGATCAAGACAAGATCGTGTCGGTCATCGCCGAAGAGGTCGGCGTGGCGTTTCGTCGCATCGATCGCTTGCGGCTCGACGCGGCGTTGATCACCCGCACGCTGTCGCTTCCGTACGCGCGAAAGCACGGCGTGATCGCGCTCGAGCGCGGGGATCGTTCGCTCGTGATGGCCGTCACGAACCCGTTCGACGACGCGCTCGTCGACGAGCTCGTCGAGCTGACGAAGAGCGACATCACGCGCGTGTTGTGCACGCCGTCGGACGTCTTTCGGTCCATCACGGAGGTGTACGGGTTTCGCTCGTCGATCCGCGACGCGCAGCGAGACCTCGGCGCCCGGAGCGCGCAAGGCACGCTCGAGAACCTCGTCTCGCTCGCGGCTGGCGAGCAGCTCGAGGCCGCGTCGGCGCCGATCGTCAGCGCGGTGGACTACCTGCTCAACTACGCGTTCGACCATCGCGCGAGCGACGTTCACATCGAGCCTCATCGCGAAGAGACCGCGGTGCGCATGCGAATCGACGGCATTTTGCACGTCGTGTATCGCGTCCCGCGCGTGCTGCACGAGGCGCTCACCAACCGCGTGAAGGTGATGGCGCGCATGGACATCGCGTCGCGTCGCCCGCAGGACGGGCGCATTCGATTGCAGCGCGGCGACGCCGAGCTCGACCTCCGCGTCTCGACGTTGCCGACGGCGTTCGGCGACAAGGTCGTGATCCGCGTGCTCGATCCCGCGATGTTCTTGAAGGACCTCGCCGAGCTCGGGTTTCTCGAGGACGAGCAGCCGACGTTCGAGCGGTGGCTCGCGCGCCCGACGGGGCTCATCCTCGTGTGCGGCCCCACAGGGTCAGGAAAGACCACGACGCTCTACTCAGCGCTCCGCGCGGTCTCGTCGCCCGAGGTGAACATCACGACGATCGAAGATCCCATCGAGGTCGTCTACGAAGAGTTCAATCAGGTGAGCGCCAACGCGAAGACCGGGACGCAGTTCGGCGAGGCGCTCAGGCACATCCTGAGGCAGGACCCCGACGTCATTCTGATCGGCGAAATCCGCGACGAAGAGACCGCCCAAGAAGCGGTGCAAGCCGCGCTCACTGGGCACCTCGTGCTCTCGACGCTGCACACCAATCACTCGGTGGGCGCGGTCGCGAGGCTCATCGATCTAAAGGTTCCCCCGTTTCTCGTCGCCGAGACGCTGGTGGGCGTCTTGGCGCAACGGCTCGTTCGTCGTGTGTGTCACGCGTGCGGTGAAGACGTGGTCCTCACGCCCGACGAGCTCGGCGAGCTCGGCGTCACGCACCCCGACGAGTACGCTGGGAGGCTCGTCGCGCGGCGCGGCGTCGGCTGCCCTCGGTGTCGTCAGACGGGCTACTTCGGTCGCGGTGGAATCTACGAGCTCTTTCAAGTCAACGGCCGCATGCGCGAGCTCATCGCCGAAGGCGCTGCGCCCGAAGCGCTCTCGCGCGCGGCGCGGCAAGATGGACTGCGATCGCTCCGCGAGCACGCGCTTCGCAAAGTCGCGATCGGGCTGACGACGCTCGAAGAAGCGCTGCGCGTGACCGCGGACTCGGAGGGCGTTCGATGACCGACGCGATTCTCGAAGAGCTCGTCGAATTGTGGGACGCGGGCGCGTCGGTGATCGAAGTGATCACCGTCGAAGAGGCGCGCGCGCTCGAGCTCGGGCAACAGCTCGCGTCCCGTGTGGGCGCGCGGTTCACGTTTTGGTCCATGCACCGCGGACTCGATCCGATCGATCCATCCGCGCGCGAAGCGACCGTGGCGCTCGACGCCGTCGCGCGTCACCAAGGTCCTGTGGTCGCGGTGATGCTCGACTTGCACGACGAGCTCGGGACGCATGGCGTCACGCGGCGACTGCGAGACCTCCTGCCGTGGTTCTCGGCCAACGACCGGTGCCTCTTGCTCGTGAGCGCCAATGGGGGACTGCCTCGCGGGCTCGCAGAGGACGCCGCGCGCATCGAGGTTCCGCCGCCCGATGAGCGCGAGCTCGCGGTGCACTTCGACCAGATCGCGAAGGACACGGTGCCCGAGCGAAAGCCCGACGCGACCGCGCGACACAGGCTCGTTCGCGCGGCGCTCGGGCTCACGACCACGCACGCTCGCAGGGCGTTTGCGCGGGCGCTCGGGCGCGATCCCACCGCGGGAAGCGAGGCGCTCTCGGTCGTCGCGAAGGAGAAGCGCCGGCTGTTTGCGCAGGATTTGGGGCTCGATTTCATCGAGTCGCCCGAGCCGCTCGACGCGCTCGGCGGGCTCGAGTCGTTCAAGTCGTGGCTCGAAGAGCGACGCTCGGCGCTCGGGCCCGACGCGTCGAACTTCGGGCTCTCTGCGCCGCGCGGCGTTCTATTGCTCGGGATCCAGGGCTGCGGAAAGAGCCTCGCGGCCAAGTGCGCGGCGAGCTTCTTCGGCCTGCCGCTCGTGCGTCTCGATCTTCCGCGGGTGATGGGCGCGAGCGCGGTCGGCGCGAGCGCAGAAGAGAGCCTCCGTCGCGCGCTCGACGCGATCGAGCGGAGCGCGCCAGTGGCCCTGTGGGTGGACGAGATCGAGAAGGCGTTCGCGGGTAGCGGCTCGAAGGGGACCGACTCGCGCGCGTCGCGTTTGTTGGGCGCGTTTTCAACCTGGCTCCAAGAGCGCACGCGGCCCGTGTTCGTGGTGGCCACGGCCAACGACGTGAGCCAGTTGCCTCCGGAGCTCCTGCGGCGCGGGCGCTTCGACGAGCTCTTCTTCGTGGACCTGCCGGACATCGAGGCCCGCGAGCGGATTATCGCGCTGCACTTGCGGCGGCGTGGCAAGGCGCTCAGCGCCGAGAGCGTTCGAGTCGTCGCGGATCAGTGCCTCCACTTCTCGGGCGCCGAGCTCGAGCAGGTGGTCCTCGCGGGGATGCAGCGGGCGTTCTCGATGGGGCGCGACGTGACCGAAGGGGACCTGCGCCGCGCGGCGAGGGAGCTCGTCCCGCTGTATCGAACGTACGAAGAGCAGATCAAGCAGCTGCGCGAGTGGTCTCGAGGGCGCGCGAGGCTCGCGGGCCGCGAGGGGACGCTGCTCGATTTGTTTCGACGGGTCAGCGACAACAAGGAGGCTTCGTCGTGAGCGCGGTCGACGACGAGCTGCGCGCGCTTCGCGCTGAACGGGACTTGTACGCCCGGCTGCTCGAGCTCGGAGGGCACTCGCGAGCCGACACGTTTCTCGACGAAGCGCTCGCGCTCGTGACGGAGATCGCCGGCGCGCGGTGCGGCTACGTGGCGCTCGGCGCGCGCTCGAGCGAGCCCGAGCTCGAGATGACGCGGGGCTTTTCACAGGACGAAATCGGCGCGATCCGCGCGCGGCTCTCGCAGGGCATCATCGCGGAGGCGCTTCGCACCGGGCGCACGATCGCGACGGCGAGCGCCATGGAGGACCCGCGGTTCGCGGGCAACGCGTCGGTGCGCGCAGCGAAGATCGAAGCGGTGTTGTGCGCGCCGATCGGCGGCGACGAGAAGCTCGGGGTGCTCTACCTCCAGGGGCGCGAGCGACCGGGTCCCTTCGGTGAGCGCGAGCGCGCGCTGGCGGAGCTCTTTGCGCGGCACGTCGCGCCGATCGCGCAGCGCATGCTCGACGCGGCGACGCGAGAGAAGCGCGAGGATCACACGGCCTCGTGGCGCGAGCGGCTGAAGGTCGAGGGGCTCGCGGGGACGTCGCGCGCGATGGCGCAGCTCTTTCAGAGACTATCGGTGGCGGCGATGGTCGACGTCACGGTGCTCGTCACCGGCGATAGTGGAACGGGCAAGACCGAGGTCGCGCGCGCGCTTCACGCGAGCTCGTCGCGGGCGTCGAGGCCGTTCGTCGAGCTCAACTGCGCCGCGATCCCCGAGACGCTCTTCGAGAGCGAGCTCTTCGGGGCCGAGAAGGGCGCGCACTCGACGGCTACCCGCCGCCTCGCGGGAAAAGTCGACGCCGCCCAAGGCGGAACGCTCTTTCTCGACGAGGTCGCCGAGCTGCCGCTGACCGTGCAGGCGAAGCTCTTGCAGTTTCTGCAATCGCGTACGTACTTCAGGCTCGGCTCGAGCGAGCCGTTGACCGCGGACATTCGGCTGGTGGCGGCGACCAACGCGGACCTCGCCGAAATGGTGCGCGCGAAGCGCTTCCGCGAGGACCTCTACTATCGCTTGGAGGTGTTCACGATTCGGGTCCCGTCCCTTCGAGAGCGGCCCGAGGACGTTCCTGCGCTGAGCGAGCACGTGCTGCGGCTGCTCTCGCGTTCGATGGGCAAGTCGCTCGAGCTCACGTGGGCCGGTCGCGCTGCGCTGCTTCGGGCAGAGTGGCCCGGCAACGTGCGTCAGCTCTCGTCGACGCTCCAGCGCGCTGCGGCGTTTGCCGTAGGCGCAGGCGTGGACGCGATCGACGTCGAGCACTTGTTTCAAGACGATCGCGGGGGCGCTGCGGCGGCGCGCGCCGACACTGTTCCGACGGCGGGCGAGATCGAGCCGTGGGACGAAGCCACGCGGAGATTCCAGCGCGAGCACCTCTCGCGAGCGCTCGACGCGTCCAAGTGGAACATCACCGAGGCCGCTCGCAAGCTCGGCCTCGCGCGCTCGCACTTGTACGAGCTCTTGCGCGCGCACGGACTCTCGCGAGCGCGAACGTGAGCGTCGCGTTGCAGTCGGGCTCGCGCGTCGGCGCCTACGTCCTCGGCGAGCGCATCGGCGCTGGCGCGAGCGGCGTCGTGTTCGATGCGAAGGGCGACGATGGCTCGCGCGTCGCGCTCAAAGTGCTGCGCGACGACGTCGCGATCGACAGCGAGTCGCGCGCGCGAATGGAGCGCGAGGCCAAGGTCCTCTCGTCCCTCGAGCACCCGGCGATCGTCCGCGTGTGCGCGGTCGGAGCGTTGGAGGATGGCCGTCCCTGGATCGCGATGGACCGCGTCGAGGGACCTTCGCTACGGCGATCGATCGACGAGGGGACGTTCCGCGGGGACCCTCGCGCCGCGTGGTCGCTCGTCCGCCCGGTGTGCGAGGCGGTCGCGCTCGCGCACGCGCGCGGGGTGATCCATCGCGACATCAAGCCCGAGAACATCTTGCGTGACGCAGGCGGTCGCGCGCTCCTCGCGGACTTCGGGCTCGCGCGCGCGTCCGTGGGCTCCCCGCTCGAGCACCCGACGATCACTGGTCCCGGCGCGGCCCTCGGAACTCCGCCGTACATGGCCCCCGAGCTCTGGTGGAACGCATCGGTCACCGACCGCGTCGACCAGTACGCGATCGCGTGCGTGCTCTACGAGCTCGTCTGCGGTCGAACGCCCTTTCGCGCGCAGTCGTTTGGCGCCTGGATGGAGGCGCACCTCCACGACTCGGTCCCGTCGGTGGCGAGCGCGATCGCTGACTCCGAGCGGGCGGTCGCGATCGACGCGTTCTTCGCGCGAGCGCTGGCGAAGGAGGCGTCGGATCGCTTCGAGTCGATGGGCGCTTTGATTCTGTGTGCGGACGAAGCGTTCGGCGTCGAGCCCCGATCGATCGCGCGGCAGGCGGAGCGAGGGCGTCCGTGGCTCGCTTCGCTGTGGGTCCTCGTCGGCGCTGGCGCGCTCGCGCTCATCGGTCACGGCGGGACGCGATCGATCGTCGAGCTCTGGAAGATCGCTGGCTGGGGGATCATTCCGACCGCGGCGTCCGTCGCGGCGGCGCTCGTTCTTGCGCTGCTCGGTCGGTCCTCGCGCGTGGCGGGCGTCGTTGCTGCGGCGTTCGGGCTCTTCGGGGCAGCCACGGGGTGGCGTCAGGTGTTGCGAACGATCGCGGCCGCCCCCGCTGAATCGCGGTTCAGTATTCTTCACGAGGGGCTCTACGAGGCCGACGTCAACCGCGCGCTCGGGTACTGGGGCGCCTGGGGCGCGTGTTGCGCGTCGCTCGCGCTCGGACCGAGCGCCGCGATTTCGAGCGCGTCGCGGATGGTGATCGCCGTCTCGTCGCTCGTCGCTGCGACGCTCGCGGCCGCGGGTGCGTATCGCGCCGCGCTCGTGCTCGCGCTGACGATCGTGTCCGTCGCGCTCTTTTCGCGACGAACGCACGCGACGCGCGACGAGGTGATCGACCGAGGCGCGAGCGCGGCCGCGGCGTGTCTCGCGGCGATGGGCGCGAGTGCGGTCTCGCTCGGCGCAGCGGACGCGGCGGTATGGCGAGCGCACATCGATCGCGCCGAGCGCGTGGCGCGGCTGACGGCGCTCTCGCGCGAGGCGACGCTGCTCGGGTTCGCGTCGCTGTGCGCGCTCGTCGCGGTGCTCGCTGTCGTCGCGTCGGCGCTCCGCGACAAGCGGTGGCGCGCTCGACCGATTGGCGCGCTCCGGTCCGTCGCTCCGTTCGTGGCCGCCCTCGCGATCCTCTCGATCGCTGATGCGACGCTTCGCGTTCTCGTGCACGGCGCTCGGTCCGTGGCGCGCGAGGCGATCGCCGGACCCTTTGCGCTCTTTTCGCGACTCGAGGTTCCGTCTGCGCGAGGGCTTCCCGAGCCGCACGTCGGCCCGTCCGTGCAGCTCGCAGAGGACGTCGTCGCGATCGATGGGCGCGCGACGGTGCGCGTCGCGGCGCTGGCCACGGCCGTCGGTCGCGCGACGCTCGCGTCGGACCTCTCGCATCGATTTGCGCTCGAGCGGCAGTCGAGCGCGTCGGGGGGGCCTCGATGGACGCTCGCGGTCGATCGGCGCTCGCCGTGGTCGCGCGTGAGGCTCGTGCTCGAGATCGCGCGCGACGCTGGGGGCGGCGAGCCCGAACTGCTGTTTGCCCGAAGCGCCAATCCGCGCTGGAGCGTGTGGGCTCCGCCCGAGAGCTCGCTCGTCGTTCCAGGAGACTACGGCGCGCTCGAGCTGTGTGTTCGCGCGGGGGGCGACGCGTTGGCGATCGACGATGGCGCTGTGTTTTCAGTGGCGAGCGCGCGGCTGCTCTCGTCGCGGGTCGCGGGTCGGTGCGTCGCGGTCGCGTCCTCTTCGCGTTGATCGACGCGAGCCGTCCGGTGGACCGGACACCGTCCATTGCGCCCGACACCGAAGAACCACCGGAGCGTCCGCTCGGCCGGACGCTCCGTGCGCCGAGTCGCTTCTCACGGGCGATCGTGCTGGAAATCAACTCACGGATCGCGATCAGTCGCCGATGGCACGCCGATCGCACCGTCTCTTTTCGTGCAGTCGATCGCGGCGGTCGCGAGAGACGCAGGCAGAGATCGCGCTTCGGCAGTCGGAGCGCGCACAAGGAGAGCGAAGCGATGTTTACCTGGTTTCGTGAGGGCGGATACTCGATGTACATGATCCTCGCAGTCGCTGCGGCGACGGCGGCGCTCGCGGCGACGCGCCCGAAAGGCAAGCAGCGCGACGTGTTGTTCGGAGGAGCGATCCTGTCGCTCGCGGCGGGCCTGCTCGGGATCGCGACGGGGATCCAGGCCGTCGCAGCGAACTTTCGACGCTTCGCCGAGCCGCTCGAAGCGTTGTCCGTGGGCCTGCGCGAGATGAGCTACAACGGCGTGTTCGCGGCGGCGGTCGCGGCGGCGCTCGTCGCAGCGGGCGCGGCGGTGGGCCGAGGAGACTCGACGGGCGCGTCGCAGAATTCGTAGTAGCGTTCGTCGGCCATGAACCGACCGGCTGCGCGCGCAGCGACCCTCGTGTTGCTTCTATCGACGACGCACTGCAGAGACAAACAAGAGCGCCAGCTCACCGACGCGCTCGAGGGCTTGCGCGGCGCGATCGAGAGCAACGGCGACACCACGCGCTTCGGCGACTCGCGGATCATGGGGGAGTCCGCGATTTTTCATCGCGCCGCGGGCATCGAAGGGACGGGGGGACTCTCGCTCAACCAGAGCGCGCTCGAAGTGTTTCTCGGGGACATTCGCGCGACGACCGAGCCGCGTGCGTATTGGGCGCGAGCCCGCGTGTACCTCAAGCCGGGCTCGTGCACGAAGCTGAGCGACGCCGAGCTGCCCGCGGACGCGCGCGTTCCGCAGGCGGGTCACGGCTGGCAGCAGTCGGTTCGGGACAAACACCTCACGGTTGTGCGGCGGCTGACCAACGCCGTGAGCGCGGATTTTCGCTGCGGCGACGGCCCTCGGTTCACGGCGACGTTTACGCGGCCCGAGTCGGGCGAGGGCGTTCGCGTCGCGCAGATCACCGCGTCGCCGCGCGGTCAGTGATCGCGCTCGGGCGCGCACGGCTCGATCCGCAGGATCCTGTCCGCTCGTAGCAGCACCGGCGTCGCGTTGGCGCGACGCACCCTGACGTGCGGCGGCTCCCAGTGTTCGACGACGCCTCGGATCGTGCGCGGCGCGGATCCTCCTTGGCGAACAACCAGCTGCACGCGCTCGGAGTCTGCGAGCGCTCGCTCGATGCGCGCAGCGATCGCCGTCCGAACGCGGATCTCTCGATGTTGGCCGACGCGGACCTCCCAGAGGTCTCGCGCGTCTCGTGGCGCGAACATCGGCGCGAGCTTCTCGAACAACGAGGCCGTCGCCCGCGCGTCGCTCTCCGCGCGATGCGCGTGGGATAGGACAATTTCCAGAGATCTGCAGAGTGACTCGAGCGTGTATCGGTCGGCGCGCAACGCGCGTCGGGCGAGGACCAGCGTGTCGAGCGCGAACGCCGGCGCGAGTCGTTCAGGCATATGACTCATGACAAAATGATGGAGGAATTGAAGATCGAGTGAAGGGGAATGCCCGATGAGGACACGTCCCTCGATCGCGTCGAGAAATGCGCCGATCGCAACGCTCGGGGCTTCGCCTCGGTCGATCTCGGATCTCGAAATTCCGTGGATTTTGTGAGCCTCCGGCGATGTCTCGACCGTCGCTCTCACGACGCGCGACCACGCGCGCACCTCGGAGCAACCTGGGTCGCGCAGCACGAGCGCGACCTCCACGATTTCGTCCCGCTCAGGAGATAGCCCGGTCATTTCGAAATCGAAGAACGCAAGCGGTGCGCGCTCGAGTGGTACGTCCCAAGCGCCTCCGGTGGGTGGCGCACCACCTTCGTCCCTTGCGAGCGCGCTGGGGATGTGGGTATCTGTCGAAATATGCGACTTCAGGACTGCCTCGAAGCGCTCACGCCTAGCGAACGAGCCGCGCTGCGAACCCGTCGCGGCATTGTACTCGACCCGAACAAGCGTATCGACGAGGTCGAGCAGACGGCGCGCGCGCTGGTTGCTGAGACAGACCTGCGAAAGAGCAGGTTTCCCAACGAGGTGCGGTCGCTCTTGCACCGCCTCGCGAACAGTCACGGCGTCCTCGTCGACGGCGCGTCGGACCTCGGCGCGCAGCTGCTCATCGACCTGGGCATCGCGTTTCGCGTTCGAGACACGAGCAGGAGCGCAGGCCGCAGCGGTAAGCGCCTCGCGCACAACGCCCTCGTCCTGCCCTCCGCGTTTCTCGTGCAGGTCGCGGTCGCGGATGGAGACGACGCGCGGAGCCTCCGCGCGCTGCTCGGCCGTGCTGAACACGAAATCATCGGGCTCATGCTGCAGACGGTCGTCGGCAAGCCGATGGCCGTGACCGGCCCGCTCGCGCTCCAAGAAGTGTGGGAGATCCTCAGCAAGCCCGGCGAGCTCGAAGAGCGAATCAAGGCGCTCCCCGCGCAAGAAGCGCGGCTGCTCGACGCGATCGAGCGCGCGGGCAGCGAAGTGACGACGGACGAGCTGCTCGCGCTCGATCAGACGCCGGGGCTGTATCGCACAGCGTCGGGCATCGCTGTCCCCAAGCGCGGCGCTCCGTACATGTTGCAGCGTCGCGCGATGCTCTACCCCGTCGGCGTCGATCGCTTCGTTCTGCCGTCGGAGGTCTCGCGCATCGTCGGCGGCGCGCGCGCGCAAGAGCGCGCCGAGCGCCGCAAGCACTTGCTCGACACGCTCTCGAACGACGATCACGCCCCGTCGCGCGCGCGATTCGCGAGGGACCCTTCGTCTGTCGTCGCCGCCGCGCTCGGGATGCTCCGCGCGTGGGACGTCGCCCTTCGAGACGACGTCGCTGTTCCTCGCGCGTCGATTCGGCGCATCGCCGAGCGGCTCGGTGAGCGCGAAGAGGCGATCGCCCTGCTCGTCGCGCTCGCGCGTTCGTGTGGGTTCGGTCGGCTCGTCAACCCGTCGTCGAGCGTTCCTTCGTCGCTCTCGCGCGTGTCGGTGAGCGAGCTCGCGTCGCTCGTTCGCAACGCGTATCGCCGCGGAGGCGCGTGGGACGAGACGCGCGCGGTCGCCGAGTCGCTTCGCGCCGCGGGCGACACGACCTCGAGCGCCGGCGCCCTCTTGCGCGCGATGTTGTTCGACGCGCTCGACGACAGCGTCCGCGATCGTTGGGTGCCGGTCGATTTGCTCGTTCGCCTCGTGCTCGAAGACCCGCGCGCCGCGGGCGCGCGACGCATTCACGAGCGGGCGCGTCGCGAGCGCTCGGGCCAGTATCGCGAGAGCCTCGAGGACGCCCTTCGTTCGATGCTCGTCGAGTCCCTCCCCGCGCTCGGCCTCGCGGACGTGGGCGAGGATCACTCTGCGATTCGCTACCGAGCGCGCGAGCGCGCCGCGGGCGACCTCGACGCGGTTCCGACGTTGAGCAGGAGCACGCTCGAAGTGCCCCCGAGCACGCCGCTTCACGCGATGCTCGCGTTCGCCGATTGCGCGGAGCCCGAGCACCTTCGCTCGGACACGGGCGCGGTGCTCTTCAACGTCGGCGTCAACGCGATCGCGCGAACGCGCGCGCGCGGGCTCAGTGAGGCCGACGTCGTCTCGCGCCTCGAAGCGATGGGCCTCGAGGGTCCCTACAGCGGGACGCTCGCCGAGCTCACGTCGAGCGTGAGCGAAACCCGCGAGGTCGACGCGCACAGCGTGTCGCTCGTGCTTCGCGTCGACGACGACGATTTGCGAGGCTCGTTGATGGCGGACGCGACGCTGCGTCGGATGCTCGTCGACGCGGACGCCGCGCCCTGGTTGCTCGTGAGGCCGGACGCGGACCTCACGCGGTTGCAAGCGCGGCTTCAACGGTTCGGCGTGCGCGCGAACGTGATCATCCCGAGCAAGACGCAGAGCGAGCCGCCTCCTGCGCCCGAGTCGGTGCGTCCGCCTGCGGTCGCCTCGGGCTCGCGCAAGGGCGGCTGAATCGCGATTCAGTTTCGCGAGCGCGGGGGCTACGACGTTCGAACGGTCGACTGTGCCGCTGCGACCGCGGTCGGAACGATGTATCGCTCGATCTCGAGCGCGCGTCGCGCGAACGTGATCGCGTCGTGGATCGCGTCGAACGACCGTCCGAGCGTCACTTCGTACCAGATGTCCACGACCTGCGTGCTGTCGCTCACCGAGTAGAGCTCGCGCGTGTGTACCGCGAGCTCTTCGAAGCCCTCTTCGACGAGCGGTTTGATCCCGTCCCGCACGAGCTCGAAGAGCGCTTCGGGCGTCAGTCCCGGGGCGTCGCTTCGCTGCGCGCGCGCGGTCACTGTCACGCGAAATGGCGCCGAGGCTCGCACGCGAACGCCAGCCTCCATGAGATGGAGATTTTGCCGTTCGGCCAAGTGGACTTCGTCGTCCTTGACGCGAAACACCTCGAAGCCCGCTTCAACAAGCGTCTTTCGCAGCTCTTTCACTGGGATAGCAGACACCGTGCGACGAACTCCGACGGCCCGGACACTAGCACACAGCCCTCGCGACGTGCGCGACGAACTCGCGCATCGTGTTCGCACGATTCGCGCGCCGGTCGCGTTTCGTCGCCCTGTTTGCTAGTTTGCGCCGCGCGCCTCGGTCGCGATCACGATCGAACGCAGGCGCTTCGCGACAGATCATGGAGACCGTACTCGTGTTCGGCGCGCGTGAAGAAGACTTCGCGCGCAATCGAGGCGCCCGCCCGATGGGGGACGGCGAGCTGCACTTTCCCGCGGCGGATGGGCAGGATTCAGCGCTCTGCCTGGTGTTCGAGAGCGACGTGAACCGCGCGACGCGCAGGCTCGGCGCGCGCCCGGTCGACGCCGTCGTGATCGACGCGCGTGGGGGTGGCGCGCAGGGCGCGCTCGTGCTTCTCGATCGAATGTTTCCCCACCACGAGGCGGCGGGGAGCGTTCGGCGAGGGCGGGCGATCGTCGCTGTGGACCCCGACGAAGACGGCGTTCGCGTCGCGCGGGCGGCGGGCGAACGAATGCTCGCCGAGGTGCTGGTCGCGCCCGACCCAGCGCGGGTGATGGAGTCGGTCGGCGCGCTCTTCTCCCAGGAAAAACGCGGTCGCGTCGCGCTCTGCCTCGCGGGCGGCGGCGTCGAAGGCCTGCTCTACGAGATCGGCGTCTTGCGCGCGCTCGACGAGTTTCTCAGCGAGCGCAGGGTCGCGGACATCGATCTGTTCTTCGGGATCTCCGCGGGCTCGATCCTCGCGTCGCTGCTGGCAAACGGCTTGAGCCCCGCCGAAATCGCCGACGGAATGCGCCGCGGAACGAGCAAGCTCGACCGCATTCGCCGCCGGGACATCTTCGACCCCAACGTGGGCGAGGTCGCCACGCGCGCGGGCGGCTTTCTCAAGGATCTCTTCGGCCGCGGCGAGGCGCGCAACGTCGTGTCCGCGGCGTATCGAGCGATCCCGAGCGGCGCGTTCGCCGGTGAGCGGCTTCGTCGCTACCTCGAGCGGCAGCTCCAACGGCCGGGGATGAGCGACTCGTTTCACTCGATGCGTCGTCCGCTCTTCGTCGGCGCGACGGACCAGGACACCAACGAAGCGGTGGTCTTCGGCGAGCCTGGGCAGATGGACGTGCCCGTGCACCTCGCTGTCCGCGCGTCCTGTGCGCTCATGCCCTTCTACAAGCCGCAGAAGATCGGGCAGCGGTACTACATCGACGGAGCGTTTACGCGCACGACGAACATGCGCGTCGCGGCCAAGCACGGCGCGACGCTCGTGCTGCTCGTCGATCCGCTCGTTCCGCTGCGGTCCGAGAGCGCGGGGTACGTCGACAAGCGCGGCGGGCTCTTCGGCGCGATGCAAGGGCTCAAGTGCTTGATCAACGGCCGCTTCGACAAGGCCGAAGGCGCGATCCGAGAGATGTACCCGCACGTCGCGTTTCATCTGTTTCGCCCCGAAGGCGACGAGATGAAGATCCTCTCGGGCTCGCCGATGAAGTTTCTCTATCGCGAAGAGGTCGAGCAGCTCGCGTACGAGCGCACGAAGCGAAAGCTCCTCGAGCGCGAGCCGGAGCTCTCGAGAGATTTTCGTCGCAACGGCTGGGCGTTTCGCGCACCGGCTGCGCGGACTCGGGCAGAGATCGACCTCGGTCCGCTCGCGCACGCGGCGGTGTAGGAGGACCCTCGTTGTCGCGCGTGATCGTCGACGCGATGGGGCGCGAGCTCTCCCTCGGCGCGCCTTGCGCGAGGGTGGTCTCGCTCGTTCCGAGCGAGACCGAGACGGTGTTCATGTTGGGCGCTGCCGCGACGCTCGTCGGGCGCACGGACTACTGCGTCGAGCCGCGCGGCGCGATCGAGCGCGTGCCCGCCGTCGGCGGAACCAAAGACGCCCGCGTCGAGGACATCGCCGCGCTCTCGCCCGATATCGTGCTCTGTAATCAAGAAGAGAACACGCCGTCGATCGTGAGGGACCTCGAGCGGCGAGGGATCCGCGTTCACGTGAGTTTTCCCAAGTCCGTCGACGACGCTCGCGAGCTCGTGTGCGACATCGCCGCGCTGCTCGGGATCGACCCCGAGCGCTCGACGGTCGTCGCGAAGATGGACGACGAGCTCGCCCGCGCCCGCGACCAGCGGGCGAAGCGAACCCCGGTCCGCGCGTTCTGCCCGATCTGGATGGACCCGCTGATGACGATTCACGGAGACACGTTCATCTCGGACGCGATGGACCTCGCGGGCGCGTTCAACGTGTTCTGCGATCGACCGAGGCGCTATCCGCTCGCTGCAGACCTCGGCATCGCGACGCCGTACGAGGGCGCCCGCGTCGCAGGGAGAGACACTCGCTACCCGCGCGTGACGCTCGACGAGGTTCGCGCGCGCGGCGCTGTGCTCACGATTCTTCCGGACGAGCCGCACCCGTTCAGCGAGTCGGACGCCAGCGTGTTTCGCAGCATCGAGGGGATGCGCGTCCGCTTCGTCTCCGGTCGCGACCTGTGTTGGTACTCGCCGCGCATGGGCGAGGGGATCCTCGCGCTCGCCGAGGCGCTCGCGCAGTGAACGATCGCGCGACCTCGGGCGAAGCCGCGACGGCGTCCACCGCCCGCGTGGTGATGGTGCTCACCGCGGGGGTGCTCGCGATCGCGAGCTCGGCGCCGATCATCCGAGCGATCACCGAGCGCACGGGCCTCCGCGGCCCCGCGGGCTCTGTGGCGATCGCCGCCGCGCGGATGGTGCTCGCGTCGCTGCTCGTCGCGCCGACCCTCGTCGCCGCCCGTCGCCGCGGGGAGCGCGCGCCGCGGCCCGCGCCGACGCTCTTCGCCGGAGCCGCGCTCGCCCTGCATTTTGCCACGTGGATCTCGTCGCTCTCGTTTACGTCCATGGCGGCGTCGACCGTGATCGTGACGACCGCGCCCGTGTGGACCGCCCTGCACGCTTCGTTCGTGAAGCGCCGCTGGCCGCCGAGAGCGACGGTGTTCGGCCTCGCGCTCGCGCTCACTGGGGCGTGTGTCCTCGCGCTCGGCGACGCGCTCTCGACATCGGCGAGCGCCGCGAGGACCGGCGCGAGCGCGCTGTTTGGTGACCTCCTCGCGCTCGTCGGAGCCTGGTCGGCGACGGCGTACTACCTCGCGAGCCAGCGCGCGCGCAGCGACGGAGCGACGCTCGGGGTGACGGCCCCGGCTGTGTACGCCGTGTCCGCCGTGGTGCTCGCGCCGATCGCGCTCGCGACGGGGTCGGTCGCGCCGCTCGTGCAGCGATCCGCGGCGCCGTGGGTGCTCGCGTTGGCGGTGATTCCGCAGCTGGTTGGGCACACGGCGTTTCACTGGGCGATGAAGTATCGATCCGCGACGTCGGTCACGACCGTGATCCTCCTCGAGCCCGTCGGGGCGGCGATCATCGGCGCGGTGGCGTTTGGCGAGAGGCCGTCGGCCACGACGCTCGCGGGCGCGGCGCTGTTGTTGATCGGCGTGTGGCGCACGTCGAGCGCGGACGAGGGTACAGTCAGCGCGTGAGCGAACAAGCAGAGGTCGTTTCGACCGCGACCGATGAGCAGGGATTCACTGCGTACCAGTGGCGGCTCTTCGCGTTCTTGTCGGTGGCGACGTTCTTCGAGGGCTTCGACATGTTCGCCCTCACGCAGATCCTCCCGAGCCTCCAAGAAGAGTGGCACCTGACGAAGTTTCAGGTCGGGCTCCTCGCGGGCTCGACCAACGTCGGAACGGTGCTCGCCTACTTGCTCGTCCGACGCGCGGATCGCTGGGGACGACGGCGCGTGATGTCCGTGACGATCGCTGGCTACACGATCGCGTCGCTGTTGACTGCCGCGACGCAAGGGCCGGTGAGCTTCGCGATCTTGCAGTGCATCGCCCGTGTGTTTCTCATCGGCGAGTGGGCGACGGCGATGGTGTACGCCGCCGAGGAGTTTCCCGCGTCGCGTCGCGGGACCGTCGTGGGGATCATCCAGGCCGTCGCGAGCCTCGGCGCCATCGTGTGCGCCGCGATCGTCCCGACGTTGCTCAAGACCGACTTGAAATGGCGCACCATTTATCTCGTCGGCGCGGTGCCCCTCGTGATCGTCGCCTTCGCCCGGCGGACCCTCCGAGAGAGCGCTCGCTTCGAGCAGGCCAAGAGCGAGGGAAAGGCCGAGGCCCGAGACTTCTTCGCGATCCTGCGCTCGCCGCACAAGGGTCGCGTCTTGCAGCTCGGGCTGATTTGGGCGCTCACGTACGTCTGCACGCAGAACACGGTGACGTTCTTCAAGACGTTTGCGCTCGAAGAGCGGAGCTGGACGGACAAGCAGGTGGGAAGCGCCGTCACGATCGCGGCGATCGCCTCGCTCCCGATGTTGTTTCTCGTGGGCCGGATGCTCGATCGCATCGGTCGCCGTCGAGGCGCGCTCGTCGTGTACGGCTCGCTCATCGTGGGCTGCCTCGGGGCGTTCGGGCTGGCGTCGCGGTCGGCGGTGATCGCCTCGCTGGTGCTCGCGGTGTTCGCGCAGAGCGCCGTGCTCGCGCTGCTCAACGCGTACACGGGGGAGCTGTTTCCGACGGAGCTTCGGGGCGACGCGTTCGCGTGGTCGAACAACCTCCTCGGTCGAATCGGCTACGTCACGTCGCCGGTCGCGCTCGGCGCGCTCGCCGAGAAAATCGGCTGGGGAAAAGCAGTCGAATCGACGACGATCTTCGCGTTCGGGGCGCTCGTTCTGCTCTGGCTCTGGCTGCCCGAGACCAAGGGCCGAGAGCTCGAAGACACCGCGAGGGTTCACTGATGCGCGTGCGGGCCTTCGCTGCGTTTGCGGCGATCGCGTGCGCGGCGCTCACGACCCGCGCGGGGACACGACCTCGTCGAGACCCGCCCGTTTCGCCTGGGATCGTGCCCACCGATGCGGGCACGGTCAGCGTCGCGGATGCGAGCGCGAGCGCGCCTCAGCGCGTCGACGGGATGCTCCTCGTTCCCGGCGGAACGTTCGTGATGGGCGCCGATCGCGAGGGCGAGGGCGACGAGCGGCCAGCCCACCGCGTCACGATCGCCAGCTTCTACTTGGACGAAACCGAGGTCACCAACGAGGACTACGGGCGTTGTGTGAGCGCGAGGGTGTGCGTCGCGCCCGACCCCGACAGCGCGACGGCGAACCACGTGGGACCGGACAGCCGCTTTCGACGACCGCGGCAGCCCGTGAGCAGCGTCGATTGGAGCAACGCGCGCGCGTACTGCCAGTGGGTTCGAAAGCGGCTCCCCACGGAGGCCGAGTTCGAGCGCGCGGTCCGAGGCGACGACGGTCGACGCTATCCGTGGGGCAACGAGCGCCCCACGCGCGAGCACGCTGTCTTCGGCTCGAGCGTCACGCAAGACGTCGCAACCCACCCGCTCGGCCGCGGCCCCTACGGCCACCACGACCTCACGGGAAACGTCTGGGAGTGGCTCGCGGACTACTACGATCCGTACGCCTATCGACGCGCGGGCGCTGCGACGGGACGCGTCGGAACCTGTCGCGAGATCCTCGCCGCGCTCGCGGACATTCGACAGCGCGGCCTTCGAGGATTTACCGGCTCCAATCCGATCAACGAGTGCGAGCGCGGGCTTCGGGGCGGCGCGTTCAACTTCGATTGGTACGGGATGCGAAGCACGAATCGCGTGCACCACCCTGGGCGATTTCGCCTCGTGATGTCCGGCTTTCGCTGCGCGCGCGACGCGTCGCCGTGACTACGCGTCGGGCGAGTCGTCCTGCGGAGTGTCGTCGAGCGCCGGCGGCCACGCTGCGGGATCGATCCCGAACTCCTCGGCCAGCTCCCGAGGCGAGCGCGCTCCTTCGACGCCCTCGGCGACGAAGTCCCACGATGCTCCCGCCGCGAAGAGCGCCCTCGCGGCGTCCTCTCCGTACACCTCGAGCGCCACGTGAAGCGGCGTTCGGCCCTCGTTGTCGGAGACGTCGACGGTGCCCCCGAGCGCGATGACCGCGCGAGCGATCGCCTCGCTGCCCCACCAGTTGGACACGGCCTCGTGAAGCGGCGTGCGCCCGGTCGCGTCGCGCGCCCGCGCGAGCGCTGGGTGCGACGCGACGAGCGACACGCCGAGCGCGCCGAAGCCGTTTTGCGCGGCGATGTGCAGCGCCGTTCGACCTTGGTCGTCGACGTCCGTGGCGGCAGCGCCGCGCTCGACGAGCCACTGCGTCGCGCTCTCGTTGTATTGAACGAGCATCTCGAGGACGAGCGGCCTGCCGTTGACCTTCGCGTCGAGCGAGACCCCGCGCGCGACGAGCGTCTCGGCGAGCGTCATCGCGCCGGACTGCAGCGCGCTCACGAGCGGGTGCGTCCCGCGGAGATCCACGTCGAACCGAAGCCCCAACGCGCTGATGAAATCCAGCAAATCCTCGTCTCCGCGTTGGACCGCGAGGTTCGCCAGGCCGTAGCCCCCGACCGTCGTAAACGGGTTGAGCTTTCGATCGCGCAGCTCTTGCGTGAGCTTCTTGAGCTCGCCGCGCTCGAGGAGTTTTCGCGCGTCGCTCGAGAGCATCGAGCGCCCCGCGCGCTCGTTGAGGACGTCCATCGAGAGGAGCTTCGATCCCGCCCGCGCTTCGAGGAGCGCGTCGATCGTCGGATCGCTTTGAAACGGCGCGTAGCCGGACACGCTCGTGCCCGACGTGTTCTTGGCGCGGACGTCGGCGCCCGCGTCGAGAAGCCACTCGACGAGGTCCGCGCGCTGCGCGTCGATCGCGTACATCAGCGCGGTCGCTCCGTACGCGTCTCGTTCGTCGACGGTTGTCTGCGCCACGAGCTGCTTCATCGCTTCGAGATCGCCGCGATAGACCGCGACGAACCAGGGGGACGGCTCGCGCAGCGCGGGCTCGAGCGGCTCGAAGCTCGCGGGCGAGGACGTGTCGACGCCGTGGGCTGCGAGCACGTCAGCGAACTCCCGTCGGAGCTCTTTGCGTCGAGCGATCAGCGCGAGCCCGTCGTCGTCGTCTCGCGTCTTCGCGGTCAAGTCCGCGCCCGCGTCGATCAGCGCGCGGACGACGCTCGCGTTGCCAGCCTTCGCCGCCGCGGTGATCGGCGTGTCGCCGGTCTGCTTGTTCACGACGTCGAGCGCTTGTCCCTTCGCGCAGAGGAGCGCGACGACCTCGGCGTTGCCCTTCTCGATCGCCAAGAAGATCGGTTGATTTCCATACGAATCAGCGCCGTTCGGAGAGACGCCCGCGTCGAGCAAGAGCCGCACGGACTCGACGTTGTCGCTGCCCACGGCCGAGAGCATCGGCGACTTGGCGGGCCCGAAATCGACAGAGATCCCGCGCTCGATGATCCACCGCAACAGCTCGGGGTGCGCGGCCGCGGCGTGGATGGCCGTTCCGTGAAAGTCGTCGAACGCGCGCGGATCGGCGCCGCGCTCGAGAAAGAGCTCGAACAGCTCGATCGAGCCTTTGCCCGCGGCGAGCTGAATCATCGAGGTCCCGTAGTGCTCGACGCGCTTGGCGTCCGCGCCGCGCGCGAGGAGGATCCGCACGAGCTCGACGTCTCCCGCGTCGATCGCCGCATGAACGAGCGGCGCCGCCTTGACGTCCGGCGGCGCATCCGCGCTCACGCCGCGCTCGATAAACGCGAGCACTTCGTCGCGCCGCCCCGCCTCGTACCAGATCGCGAGCGTCGCCCAGCTCTGCTTGCTCGCGAGCACATCGAGCGACGCTCCGGCCGCGAGCGGCTCGTTCACCACGAGCTCGACGAGGTGTCGCTTGCTCTCGTCGCGGGCCGCGTCGTAGGGCGTTCGCGTGTACGTGTCGACCGCGTCGAGCCGGGCGCCCGCAGCGATCAACGCGCGGAGCACGTCGAGGTAGCTGTCGTTGTACTCGTAGTGCTGCACGGCCGCGTGAAGCGGCGTGAACTGCGAGTCGTTGCGCGCGTTGGGGTCTGCGCCCGCGCCGAGCAGGTACGCGATCACCTCGTCGCTTCGGTACGCCGTGACCGCGCCGTGGAGCGCGGTTTCTCCGCCGATCTCTTGATGCCACCCGAGGTCCGCGCCCGCTTCGTGAAGCAGTCGAACGATCGTCGCGTTGCGCTGCATGGTCGCCGAGTAGAGCGTCTCGCCCCAGCCCTTGGCGGACATCGCGGGGCGCGTCGCGAGGAGCATTCGAACCTGCGCTTCGTATTGGTACCAGACGGCGCTGCCGAGCCACTGGGGCTCGCCGCGGCTGTTGACCGCGCGCGCCCCGCCGGAGATCAAGCGCTCGACGAGCTCGTCCGCCGTCCCTTCGGCGAAGAACGCGATCGCTGTGTTGCGCGAGGGGAGCTCCACGTTGGGGTCCGCGCCGGCCTTCAAGAGCGCGTCGATCCCTTCGAGCGAGCGGCTCTCGCAGGCGAGCGCGAGCAGCGTGCGCCCGGCGCCGTTCAGCGAATCGACGCTCATTTCGGCGGCAGAAAGCGCTTCGATGGCGTCGCTCCACGAGCCTGCCGCGGCCGCGGTCCACACGGCGGCCTTCTTCCTCGCGCGTGCGATCGCGTCTGCGGGGAGCGCTTCGCCGCCCAAGCTCTCGACGAGGTGCTCGGCGTGAATCGAGAGCGCGTAGTCGAGCGCGCTCGTTCGGTGCGCGTCCTCGGTGAGCGCGCTGGCTCCTCTCGCGACGAGCGCTTCGACCATCGCGCCGTTGCCTGCGCGAATCGCGTAGTGAAGGGGGCGCGCGCCTTGGGTGTCGAGCACGAGCTCGGGGCGGAGGCCCTTGTCGAGCATGAGCGCGAGCAGCTCTTGATCTCCCTGCTCGATCACGCGACGGCACGCCGAGCGGGCGCTTTCGAGCTGGACGGCGTTGGGGTCGGCGCCGAGCTCGAGCAGGAGCCTCGCGTTGTCCGGCTGCCCTTTGCTCACGGCGTGCTCGAGCGCGGTCTCGCCGTACTTGTTCATCGCCGTAAGGTCCGCGCCGCGCGACGCGAGAAAGCGCGCGGCCTCGGGCTGGCTCCAGTTGAGCGCGGTGCGAAGCGCCGTGTCCTGCGACGAGTCGACGAGCTCGAGCGACGCGCCGCGAGAGAGCAAGAGCTCGAGCCGCTCGACCGAGCCTCCCTCGGCGGCTTTGATGAGCGCGGTCTCGAGGCTGATGTCGACCCGCGAGTCGACGGGCATCCCGAGGTCGAGGTACGCGCGGACGACGTCGGTCGGGCCGTCCTTGCATGCGCGAAGAAACGCGTCGCGGCTCGAGGAGGAGAGGTCCGCGCAGTATCCGTTGGCCTCGAGGATCGATTCGATGGCTGTCATGCCGCGCACTCTCGCAGAGCTCTGCGACGGGTCGCCAGTGCGCGACGAACCTCGGTTGACAGACAATGACCGTGTTTCGATCGCCTGCGAAATTACGGGGCAGGCTCGATCGAGCAAGGGGCCTTCGCGGTCCCGATGCACACGAGCGCGTACCCTTGCGAGCGCTCTTCGGCGGTGAGGCAGCTCTCGTCGGGCGTGTCGATCTGTCCGCGGCGCATTTTCACGCGGCACGTTCCGCAGACGCCGGACTCGCATCCGGCGGCGAGCTCGACCTTGGCGCGCCGCGCGGCGTGGAGCACCGACTCGCCTTCGCGCACGGTGAAGGTCTTGGTCTTTGCGCCGTCGACGAGCTCGACCTCGTGGGCGATCGCGTCAGCGCCGACGGAGGCGACGACGGCGGTGAACTTCTCTTCCAGCAATTTCGCTGACGGAAATCGTTCGCGCACGACGGCGTTGCACGACTCCATCATGCCCGCGGGCCCGCAGAGCGCGACGACCTCGGGGGCCTCCATGCCTTCGAGCACCGAGGCGACGACGTCGCGGGTCATCGGTCCGCGCTTGTCGCTTCCCTCACCGCTCGCGTCGTCGAGGACGTGAACGACCGTGAGCTTTCCGCCGCTCGCCGCGACGAGCTCGTCGATCTCTTTGCGGAGGATCTGCTCGTTGGCCGAGCGATTGGCGTCGACGAGCGTGACCTTCGCGGGCCACCCCTGCTTCGCGAGGTCGTGCAAGAACGCGATCATGGGCGTCACGCCGCTGCCGCCCGCGAGCATGAGGACGCTCTTGGCGCCGTCGGGCAACACGAACTGTCCGAAGGGGCCCTTCACTTCGATCTCGGCGCCCTCCGAGAGCTTCTCGGTGACGAAGGTCGAGACCGCTCCGCCTTCGACGCGCTTGATCGTGAGCCGCAGCGGCTGCCCCGGCGCGCGCGAAAACGAGTACGCGCGCCACGGAAGCTCGCGCGTGGGGCGCACGAGCACGAACTGTCCCGCGCGAAACTCGAGGGACGCGTCGAACTCGAGGCTCACCGTCGAGGGCGTCTCGCGCGTGACCTTCGTGACCTTCCACTGCGCGGCTTCGGGCTCGTCGCGGCGCGCGGGCGCGGGCGCCGAACGCGAGCGAAACAACAGCCAGCCGACTCCTGCGACCGCCGCGATCGCAGCGGGGACGACGATCATCGTGTTCATTGCGAGCCTTCACCGAGCGCTCGAGAGTGGCGCTCGCGTCGAGGCTCTATACCAGCGGCGCGACGGGAAGGCCGCGGGAGAAACGCAAACGGCCAGCGAAAATGCTGACCGTTGAGGGGAGCCACCCATGGGATTTGAACCCACGACCTGCGGTTTACGAAACCGCTGCTCTACCACTGAGCTAGGGTGGCGGTGAGAGGGCGCGTTTATTATCACGGTCGCGGTCGAGCGCAAGAGGGTTTGCGCGAGAAGTTTGGATTCACGGATTCACGAATCGCTCGCGAGTGTGCTCCAAATTGGGCCGTGATCGATCTACGCAGTGACACGATGACTCGGCCGGGGCCGGCGATGCGCCAAGCGATGGCCGACGCCGAGGTGGGCGACGACGTTTTTCGCGAGGACCCGACGGTGCAGCGCCTCGAAGAGCGCGTCGCCTCGATGCTCGGCAAAGAAGCCGGCCTCTTCGTCCCCTCTGGAACGATGGGAAACCAGCTCGCCCTCCTCGTGCTCACCCAACGCGGCGACGAGGTCCTCGTGGGCGAGGGGGCTCATTGCCTCTGGTACGAGACGAGCGCCGCGGCGGTGCTCGGGCAACTTCAGCTCACCACGATCGGGCGCGGCGGGTTCTTCGCGCCCGACGACATCACCGACGCGCTTCATCCGCCGGCCGATTGGAATCCGCGGGTCACGGTCGTCGCCTTCGAGAACACGCACAACCGCGCGGGCGGGCGCATCTGGCCGGTCGCGATGCGCCGCGCTGCGATCGAGCGCGCAAAATCGCATTCGCTGCTCTGTCACCTCGACGGAGCGCGCCTGTGCAACGCCTCGGTGGCCAGCGGCGAGTCGCTTCCTTCGCTCTGCGACGGCTTCGAGACGGTGTCCATCTGCCTCTCGAAAGGACTCGGAGCTCCAGCGGGATCCGTGCTGGTCTCGTCGCGCGCGCGCATCGCCGAAGCGCGCCGTTGGCGAAAGCGCCTCGGCGGCGGAATGCGTCAGTCCGGCATCCTCGCGGCGGCGGGGCTCTACGCGCTCGACCACCACCTCGATCGACTCGCGGACGATCACCGCAACGCGCGTCGCTTGTACGAAGCGTTGGCGCCGCACGGAGCGCTCGTGCCCGACAGCAACATCGTGATGGTGGACCTCGCGAACGGCGCGAGCGCCGAGCAATTCTGCGCGCGCGCCAAGGCCGAAGGCGTGCTCGCGAGCGCGTTCGGCCCGAGTCGTGTGCGGCTCGTCACGCACCTCGACGTGACGAGCGCCGACGTCGAGCGCGCGATCGCGGTGCTCACCAAGCTCGCCGCGAGCTAACACTCGGTCTCTGCCGTGTTGCTCGGGCACCGAACCCTCACCTTCGCGCTCGTGTGCGCGCTCGCTTCGGCGTGCGCGTACCAGCGGCCGTACGCGTTTCGCGAGGCTTTTTCCTCGGCGCAGCGCGCGCAGAGGCTCGGTCGGTCGCTCGAGGCCGCGCACGCGTTCGACCGCGCTGCGGCGACCACAGCGCGTCCGCTCGATCGCGACGAGGCGATCTACCGCGCAGGGCAGGCGTACCGCCGCGCAGGAGACGTCGAGACGGCGCTCGCGCGGTTCGAGTGGCTCGCGACGCACGGCGACGACGCGGCGCGAAGGACGCGCGGCGAGCTCGAGGCCGTTCGCATCTATTTCGATCGAGGCCAGTGGGACCGCGCCGAACAAGTGGCCATCGAAGTCGCCGCGAGGCAGCCCGCGATGGGCGCGGGGCGGCGGGCGATCGAGCTCGCGCTCATCGAGGCAGACACGCGCGACGCGACGTACGCAGCCACCGAGCGATTCGCCGCCCGGGCGTGGGCGCGGCTCTCGAACACCGAGCTCGCGGCGACGCTCGACGTCGAGCTCGCGCGCAGACGGCGACGCGCGGGGCGACACCGCGACGCGATCACGCTGTACGAACGCGCGTTGACCTGGAGATATCCACACAATCCACGCTGGGACGACGCTTCGCTCGAGCTCGCGCGGATCCACGAAGAGGCCGGGCGCTTCGCCGAAGCGCTCGCGGTGATCGACCGCGCGCTGTCGATGCGCGAGCAGCTCGTGTTGATCCCGGGGTCCGCGGTGAGGCCGAAGTTTCCCGAGCTCGCGCTCGAGCGCGCGAAGGTGCTCGAAGCGATGGGCGAGCTCGGTCGCGCGGCGGACGCGTACCGCGCGTTGTACGTGGACTTTCGCGACTCGACGCTGCGGGACGACGCGCTCGAGAACGAGTCGAGGGTGCGTCGCGCGATGGGCGACGCGGCGCGATCGTGCGCGGTCGACGCGCAGCTCGCGAGGGAATTTCCCTGCACGCGACGCGGTCGCGCGGCGCTCGAACGCGCGAGGGCGTGCCGCGCGATCTCCGCGAGCGACGACGTTCGGTGCCTCGAGCAGCGCGCCCGTCGAAGCGCGAACGACGCGGATTCTGCCGCGGATCCATCGGACTTGAGCGACGAGGCGCCAGCGTCGCCCTCGGCGACGAGCGACGAACGGCGCTGAGGCGCGCGCGGGGGGCGTCAGCGAACCCGCGTAGGTCCGCCGAAATCGCGCGCAATTCGAGCCCCCGAATCGAGAGAGACAGCGGCGCTCGTCCATCGACCGCGATCGCGTGAGCGCGAACGGGCGACGAGCGTCGCGCTGCGACAGCGAGGACTACTCGTCTTCGGCGTCTTCTTCTTCGAGCTCTTCTTCTTCGTCCTCGTCGTCGCCGCCGCCGAGGTCGAGGTCGTCATCGTCGTCGACAGCGCCTGGCTCTTCTTCCTCGTCCGCGTCGTCCTCGACGCCCTCGAACTTCAGCTCGATGCCGACGTCCGCGAGGTGCGACTCGAGCAAGTCGAGCAGCTCGTCCACTTCTTCGCCGCCCCACTCGTCGAGCGCGTCGCCGAGGAAATCGTAGAAGTCAGTGTCGATCCGGCGCTCGATCTCTTCGACTTGCTCGTCGCTGAACACGTCGAGGACATCCTCGCGCAACGTCTCGGTGTCACCCTCTTCGATCGCGTCCGCGGCGGATTGGCGGATCTGGCGAAGTGCGCGCTTGTCGAGAACGATCTCCATCGGTCCAATGGTCCTTCGTTGAGTGCCTATCGCTACCCGCCTCTGCGGTCCGCGCAGTGTCGGTCGCTCGTCGTGCTTGGAGCATCACCGCGTCGAGTCGTTGCACTCTTCGTCGATGATCCCAGCGCTCACGCGCGACAGGCGGCCCGGCGAATAGCTTGCTCGTACGGGGTTGTCAACGAACGCATCGCGCTCTTTGGTTTTCGTCGTTGGTCGGCCGTTCTGTCGTGCTCTGCCAAGCGCTTTGCTCCGCGGGAATCGAACCGCATCGCGTCACGCTCGCTCCTTGACCCGCATGCCCTGCTGGTAGTGGAATCTCGCGGCAATGAATTGCAGCAACTGCGGTCGCCAGAACCCGCCGTCGGCGTTGTTCTGCCTCGACTGCGGCCAGAAGCTGCGGGACATCGGCGCGCCTCCACCCGCGCAACCCGCTGCTGCTCCTGCGTCCGCGCCGGCCCAAGCTCCTTTTGCTCCGCCACCTGCGGCTGCGCCTGCTGTGGCGGCCGCCGTGCAGCCTGCGCCACCAGCGGTCTCTGCGCCTGTCGCGTCGTCGGGCAACTTCGAGCGCTGCTCTCGTTGTGGGACCGACAATCCGCCCGGGATGCGCTTCTGCCGGATGTGCGGAAACGCGATGCAGGCCGCTGCTCCGGCGGCGCCAGCGCCGGTGATCGCGACGCCGCCTGCACAGACAAAGTGTCCGCGCTGCGCGTCGCTCGTCGAGCGCGGCGCGGCGTTCTGCGGCGTCTGCGGGATGTCCACGACGGACATGTTTCCCGCGGTGAGCGCGGCTGCGGTCGCCGCGGGTGCGCCTCCGCCGAGCGCGAGTCCTGCGCCGGCCGCGCCGCCTCCGCCCGCAGCGGCGCCTGCGCCTGCGCCGATGCCTCCGCCCGCGGCTGTCGTGCAACCCGCGCCCGTCGCTGCTGCGCCCGTGGTCGCGTCGCCTCCGCCCGCGGTCGCGACGCCCTTTGCGCCGTCGAGCATTCCAGTGATCGCGCCGCCTGCGCAGGGACCAGCTCGAACGGATTCGTCGGCGTCGCCTGACGCGCCCGTCGCGCGCGTCGTCACGATCCTCAAGGACGGAAGCGAAGGACAGATCTACCGGATCACGGGCGCGGCCACGGACATCGGTCGAAGCGAGGGAAACATCCTCCTCGCGGACGATCCGTACCTCTCGCCGCGCCACGCGCGCATTTCGGTGCGCGACGGTCAGTACTACCTCCGCGACCTCGGCTCGGTGAACGGGATCTTCTACAAGGTCCGCGAGCCCATGGCGTTGACGAGCGGCGACATCGTGTTGCTCGGTCAACAAGTGCTGCGCGTCGAGATCTTGTCCGAGCACGAGACCTCGTTCGGCCCGGTCTCGCACTACGGCGTGATGCTGTTCGGAACGCCCGAGCAACCGCGGATCGCGCGCCTCGTGCAGCTGACGACCGAGGGCATTCCGCGGGACGTTTACCACTTGTTTCGTGAAGAGACCGTCGTCGGCCGGGAGTCGGGCGACCTCGTGTTTACCGACGACGCGTTTCTGTCGCGTCGGCACGCTACCTTCCGTGTAGATCGAGCGAACCGTCGCGTGATTCTCAGCGACCTCGGGAGCTCGAACGGCACGCTTGTGCAGTTTCGCGGGGAGCGCGAGCTGCAAAACGGCGATGTCTTTCGCCTGGGCCACCATCTCTTTCGCGTCGACCTTCCGGGTCGCGCGCGCGCCGGGGGAGCGGCGCCTCGATGACCGACGCTGCAGACAACAACGCGGCACCCCCCGAGACCGACAGCGCGAAGCCTGCGGTCGCGACGGACGCCAATGCGGTCACGCCCGACGGTGGCGCGCCTGCGGCGCCAACGGCGACACCCTCTGCGACGCCGGCTGCTGCGACTGCTGCCAGCGCCGACGGAGCTCCGAAGACCGAGGTCGCGCCGAACAGCGCGGACACGATCATCGGCGGAACGCCCGTGCCCACCACACTTCCTGCTCCCGATGCCAACGATGGTCCTGTCGTTCAGATCGACGCTGCCGAGCCTCCGCCGACCTCCGCGCCCACGGCGGCGGGGCTCGAAGTTCGCGTGTTCGGTCGCACCGACGTCGGGATGATCCGCGAGCACAACGAAGACAACTTTCTCATCTCGGACCTCTCGCAGAATCTCCGGAGCGTGAAGCCCGAGATCCGCAAGCACCTCGTCGGAGACGCCGGCTCGCTCTTCGCCGTGTGCGACGGAATGGGCGGCGCGGCCGCGGGCGAAGTCGCGAGCCAGATGGCCGTCGACACGATCTACGAGCTTCTGCAGAGCGGCAGCCCCGCGTCGAGCAAGGATCATTTCGCGCGGCAAATTTCCGAGGCGATCGGCGAGGCAGGCGCGAGGATCTACCTCGCGGCGAAGACCAACCGAGCGCAGCGCGGGATGGGCACGACCTCCACCGTGGTGGGCGTGTACGACAAGACCCTGTTCATGGGTCAGGTCGGTGACTCGCGCGCGTATCTCGTGCGCGGTGGAAAGATCAAGCAGCTCACCAAGGACCAGTCGCTCGTCGCGAAGCTCATCGAGGCCGGCCAGCTCACAGAAGAAGAGGCCGAGAACTACGAGCACGGACACATTATTTTGCAGGCGCTCGGGACGTCGGACTCGGTCGCTGTCGACCTGTCGTTTCTCGATCTGCGTCGCGGCGACGCGGTGCTCCTGTGCAGCGACGGGTTGAGCGGCCTCGTGACGAGCGCGCAGATGCTCGAGGTGCTCATGACGTCCGACGAGCCGATGGACTGCTGCAAGCGGCTCACGGACCTCGCGAACGCCGCGGGCGGACACGACAACGTGACGGTGATCGTCGCGCGATTCGACGGGGATATTCCCGCGCCAGGACCGGGTGACGAGTTCTTCGGCTACCAGCCGTGGATCCTCTCGGAAGAGCCGCACGGCGACGCGAACCCGAAGGTCCCGTCGAAGATCAAGGGCGCCGACGCGCCTCCGCCCGGCAAGGACGTGAAGAACGCGGTCTCGATTCGTCCGCCCGCCGCGGCAGCGCCGGACGCGGTCACCCCTTCGCGCACGCCGCGGCGGCCGAGCGCCGACGACGACGAGATCTCGCTGCCTGTGTCCAACGCCCCTCGGTACGCGCTCGTCGCGTTTTTGCTCGCGCTGGCGGTGGGGCTGCTGCTCGCCGCGCTCTACCTGATCAAGTAGCATCATCGACACTCGGGAAGACCTGCGATGCTGCGATTGTCACAGGAGTTCGGCGCGCACGCCGGCCGTCAGCTTTCGTTCAACCAAGATCGCGTTCGCCTCGGCAGGCAACCGACGAACGAAGTCGTGTTCGACCCCAACGTCGACCTCGATTCGAGCGGCAATCACTGCGAGATTCGCCGCGAGAACGGCAGCTACGTCCTCGTCGACCTCGAGTCGCGCAACGGCACGTTCGTCAACGGGCAGCGGATCGCGAGGCACGTGCTGCGCTCCGGTGACCTGATCGAGTGCGGTCGCGGCGGCCCTCGGCTGCGTGTTGAAATCATGGGCGCGGCGCCCGCGCAGGGCCCGTTCGCGCAGCAGGCGCCGGTCAACCCGTTTGCTCCGCCCGCGGCCACGCCGCAGCCCGGTCCGTTCGGCGCGCCAGTACAGCAGCAGCCGGGCCCGTTTGGTGCGCCGCAGCCACCGCCGCCGCAAGCGATGCCGATGCCGATGGGCGCGCCTCCGCCGTCGCACACGCCGTTTCCGCCGCAGCAACCGCAGCACGTTCCGCCGCAACAAACGCAGGGTCCGTACGGGCAGCCACAGCCGCCGCCGAACAGCGTGGGCGGCGCGGTCGCGGCGCAGCTTCCGGCGGGCGCGAAGGTCGGCAAAGCGACGGTCGCGTTGATGATCGACCAAGCACTGCTCCAATCCGAGAAGCGCCGCGAGACATCGACGGGAACCAAGATCGCCATCGCCTTCGCGGTCGTCGCCGTCCTCGGGATCGTCGGCGGTGGGATCGCTGTCGTCGCCACGCGCGACTCGACGAGCGACAGCAACAACCAAGGGAACAACGGCAACGCCAACAACAGCGGCGGGGGCGAGCAGATCACCTCGCAGTACGAAGGCGCGATCTATCTCCTCGCCGCGCAGGTCCCCAATACGCCGAATCCCCGGGGATTTTGCACGGGATTCGCGGTGACCGCCGACTTGATCGCGACCAACGCGCACTGCATCGACGCGGGGCGCCAGTTTCTTCAGCGAGGCTCGACGCTCATCGCGATGCGCAGCTCGGGTCGCGGGCATCGCGTCGTGATCACGCCGGTGTACCGCGACGTGCGCTTTCGCGACGCGGCACACGGAATCGAGGGGTCGGGCTTCGACGTCGGGCTCGTGCGCGCCGCGCAGCCGCTGCCCACGCAGGTCCGCGTCGCGAGCGACAGCGAGCTGCTCGCCCTGCGCGCGGGCGGACAGCTCTTCGTGTACGGCTTTCCTGGGCTCACGATGAACGAGACGTCGCCCGTGGCGACGATCACCCAGGGCGTGCTCAATCGAACGACAGATTTCTTCGAGCGCGCGGCGGAGCCCCCGCAGGCGCAAAAGATTCAGCACAGCGCGCAAACGACCTCGGGCTCGTCGGGATCGCCCATTTTTCTCGCGTCTGGCGCGGTGATCGGCGTCAACGCCGGCAGCCTCTCGGACGAAGAGCGGCAGCGAATCCTCGACCCCCGCACGGGCCAGACCGTGCAGGTCGAGGTCAATCGAAGCTCGAATTTCAAGTACGGAATGCGCGCCGACATCATCCGAGCCGCCGTCGCGCAGGTGGGTGGAGTGCTTCCGTGATCTTCGATGACCCCACGCTCCGGCGTGTTCGATTCGGGCGAGATTTTGTAGAGTCGCTCGGGCCTGCTGACGACCGCGTGGTGCGCCGTTGCTCAGCGTGGAGGCATCGATGGCCAGGCTTCTGATCGTGACGCCCGAGGGACAGCAAGAGCGCGAGCTCGTGGCCGTCAACAGCGTCGGGAGACACCCGAACAATACCGTGCAGCTCCTCGACCGCATCGTGTCGAAGGAGCACTGCATCATCGAAGTGCGCGCGGGCCGCTACGTGCTCCGCGACCTCGGCAGCCTCAACGGGACGTACATCAACGGGCAGCGCGTCGCCGGCGAGCAGTGGCTCAACGACGGCGACGAGGTCGCGCTCGGCAACACGCGCATGGTGTTTCGCGAGTCCAACGGCGCGGCGCCGGTCGCGCAGCCGCCGTTCGGGCAAGGGACCGCGCCGTTCAACCCCAACTATCCGGCGCCCAATCAGCAGCCGGTCGCGCCTCCCGTCGCGCCGCAAGCGCCGATCGCCGCGCAAGCGCCTTCTGTTCCTTGGGCGAACAGCGCGCCTCCCGTCGCGCCGCAGCCTCCCGTGGCGCCCGTCGCGCCCGTCGTGAATCCGCCCGCTGCGCCGAACAAGCCCGCGGGCATGACGATGATCGGCGCGGTCGCGCAGGCGAAGGTCACGATCACCTCGAGCATGCTCGAGTCGCACGTGCGCTCGAAGATCGCGGCGGCCGCGCAGCAGTTCTTGCCCGAGAAGAGCATCGTCGACGTCGAGGCGCTCCGTCGCGACTACGAGAAGCTCCGCATCGCGTACGAGCTTCAGCGCGCGATCGGCGCCGAGCTCGACCTCGACAAGCTCCTCGAGAAGATCCTCGAGCGCGCGTTCGACCTGCTCGCGGCCGATCGCGCGGCCATCTTGCTCTACGACGAGAGCAAGACGCTCAGCCCTCGCGCGATTCGCACGCGAAAGGGCGTCGACGAGCCGTTCGTCGTCTCGACCACGATCCTCCACCAGGTCGAGAAGGAGCGCGTCGCGACGCTCTCGTCCGACGCGATGCTCGACCCGCGATTTTCACAGGCGCACTCGATCATCATGCAGGGCATCCGCAGCTCGATGGCGGTGCCGCTGCTGTTCAAGGGCGAGCTGCAAGGCGTGCTCGTCGTCGACTCGCAGATCAGCACCAACGCGTTCGGCGAGAAGGACCTGCAGCTCGTCACGAACATCGCGAACCAAGCGGCGCTCGCCATCGCGAACGCGACGTTGGCGCGACAGATCCAGCGCGACGCCGTCGCGCGCGAGCGCTTCCAACGACTGTTGTCCCCGCAGGTGGCGCAGCTCGTCCTCGACGGAAAAGTCGAGGTCAAGCAAGGCGGCGTGAGCACCGAAGCGACGATGTTCTTCTCGGACATCCGAGGCTTCACGTCGATGTCCGAAGGCATGAACGCCGAGGACATCGTCTCGATGCTCAACGACTACTTCGAGCGCATGGTCGAGATCATCTTCAAGTACGAGGGGACGCTCGACAAGTTCGTCGGCGACGAGATCATGGCGCTCTTCGGCGCGCCCGTGAGTCACCCGGACGACCCGATCCGCTGCGTGAAGGCGTCGCTCGTGATGATCGACGGGCTGCGCGAGTTCAACACCGAGCGCGCCGCGGCCGGCAAAATTGGCTTCGAAATTGGGATTGGCATCAACACGGGCAAGGTGGTCGCGGGCTACCTCGGCTCGAGCAAAGCAATGCAGTACACGGTGATCGGCGCGCCCGTGAACCTCGCTGCGCGGCTCTGCTCGCAGGCCAAGGGCATGCAGATCGTGATCTCCGAGCAGACTTGGTTGCGCGTGAAGGATCACTTCGAAGTGCGCGAGCTCGAGCCCGTGAAGCCCAAGGGCATCGCGCAGCCCGTGCGAATCTTCGAAGTGTTGCGAGAAAAGGCCTGAGAGAGCGACGTTATGGCTGAGCTCGAGTTCGAGAAGCCGCTCCGCGAGCTGGAGCGGCGGATTCACAGCTTGCGCGGAGCAGGCGCCAACACCGCTGGGTTCGACGCGGAGATCGCGCGGCTCGAAGACAAAGCGCGGAGGCTGCAGCGAGAGATCTTCGCGGCGCTCTCGCCGTGGCAGAAGGTGCAGCTCTCGCGGCACCCCGATCGGCCGTACACGCTCGACTACGTGTCGCGCCTCTGCGAGGACTTCGTCGAGCTGCACGGCGATCGAACGTTCTCGGACGACCGCGCGATCGTCGCTGGTTTCGCTCGGTTTCGCGGCAAGAGCGTCCTCGTCGTCGGCCACCAAAAGGGCCGCGGAACGCGCGAGAACATGCTCCGCAATTTCGGGATGCCCAACCCCGAGGGCTACCGCAAGGCGCGTCGGCTCATGGAGCTCGCGGATCGCTTCGAGCGCCCGATCCTCACGTTCGTCGACACGTCCGGCGCGTACCCCGGGATCGGCGCCGAAGAGCGCGGGCAGAGCGAAGCGATCGGGCAGTCGCTCATGTCCATGGCGGAGCTCGGCGTTCCTGTAATCACGGTGGTGATCGGCGAGGGGGGCTCGGGCGGCGCGCTCGCGCTCGCGGTCGCGAACAAGGTCCTCGTGCTCGAGTTCGCCACGTACTCGGTGATCTCGCCCGAGGGCTGCGCGAGCATCCTGTGGAAGGACGGCTCCCAAGCGGCTCGCGCGGCCAGTGAGCTCAAGATCACCGCGCCCGATCTCTTGCGGCTCAAGGTCGTCGACGGCGTCGTCGAAGAGCCCGCGGGCGGCGCGCATCGCGATCACGACGAGGCCGCGCGCCGCGTCGGCGACGCCATCGCGTCGGCGTTGAGCGAGCTCTCGGAGCTCACGCCGGGCCAGCTTCGCGAGCAGCGCTATCGCCGCTTTCGCGCGATCGGCGAGTGCACCGAGCGCAGCTGACGCTCGCTCGCGGTGATCGTCCGCACGTGCGATAACCCCGAGAGATCGTCGTGCGAGAGCGACCGCGATTCACCGTCGAGATGCACGTCGGGCGCTTGCTCGAGGCGCGCGTGTATTCGTTGAAGACCGCGCAGGACGTCGCGGAGTACGGCGCGGCGATCGCAGAGCACGTCGCGCGCGCGTCTTCGGGGACGAAGCTCGTCCTCTGCGCCGATCACCGGCCGGTGATGGTGTATCCGCCCTCCGCCGCGGACGGGCTCGTCGCGATGTTCGAGCGCAACAACGCGGCGCTCGAGCGCGCGGGGCTCGTGCTCGATCCGGCAAACGCGACGCTGCTGCTCCAGCTCGAGCGCATCGTGCGCGAGGCTGCGTACGAGCGACGCAAGGTGTTTCGCGACAGCGAGTCGGTGGTGACGTTCTTGTCGGACGTGCTCGACCCGCGAGAGACCGCGCGAGCGCGGGAGTTTCTCGCGGGTTTCGTCGCGGGACGAGGGCCCGATCGCCGATGAGCACCGTCGATTCGTTGGCCCGATTTCGCGAGGCGCAAGCGGACGAGCACGCTGGGATCGGCGTCGCCCTCGCCGAGCTCGGCGACGGCGAGAAGCGCTCGCACTGGATTTGGTACGTGTTTCCGCAGTGGGTCGGGCTCGGGCGCTCGCCGATGGCGCGACGGTACGCGATCGCGTCGATGAAAGAAGCACACGATTTCATCATGGACCCTGCGCTCGGCGAAAACCTCGCCGCCTGCGCCCGCGCGCTCGCGCAGCACTGCGCGCCGCCAGGGACGCGCGCGCTCGACGCGGTCCTCGGGGACATCGACGCGATGAAGGTCCTGTCGTCGCTCACGCTGTTTGTGGCGGTGGCCGCGAGGATCGATCGACCGAGGCCGAGCTGGGTCGACGACTTCGCGCGCAGCGCGCTCGCGGTCCTCGACGAAGCCGAGCGACGCGGGAGCGCGCGCTGCGAATTTACGCTGCGCGCGATCGCCGCCGAACGCTCGTAACGCCAGCTACGGAGCGCGCGGGAGCCAGCTGCACGAGCTCGTGGCCATGCAGCGGTGGCCCATCGGGTCGGTGACGTACGGCAGGTCCGTGCCCTTCGTCGCCAGGAAGCGGGCGACGAGGTTGGTCATGTAGAGCCCGATGTCGAACGGCTGCGACGGATCGCTCGGCAAGAACACGTGCGTCCCGTCCGGAACGATGTACGCGTTGGCGTACGCGCTCATCCCGTCGCCCATCCGCGGGCTCCAGCGCTGCTCGAGGTCGTCTTCGGCGCCGCGCGAGCTCGTGACGACGCGCGCCATGCGCAGCGGCGGTCGCAGCGTCGCCTCGCCGAAGCCCTGCTGCCCCTCGTCGAAGTCGTAGGCGTCGAACACCGCGTCCATGCGCCCGCCCGGGATCGGAAATCGATTGAAGCTGGGAATTCCCTCGCCGACGAAGTTGTCGATGAGCAGCTGCTCCGCCGTGCGATTGTTGTAATTGCGCGAGACCGACGTCGGCATGAAGTACTCGTCGAGCTCGGTGTCCGTCCGCTGCGTCATGAACGGGACGAGCCCCGCCGCGCGCGCAAAGGTGATCCCCGTGCTGATCGGCACGATGTCGTCGCCCGCGGTCGTCGAGAAGAAGATCGGTCGCACGCGCCCGTCCCACGGGCGAATCGAATACAGGGGCGCGTAATTCACGGGGTCGCCCGGGTCGAGCGCCGCCTGCGCGAGCTGCATGAAGCGCCGCGCCGCCGCGGTCTGCCGTCGGAGCCCGACGCCCGAGCCCGGCGACGTGAGCCTCGCGAGCTGCGAGCCGCGACGAAGCGCGTTCATCCGGGCGGGCGCGGACTCGGGGGCGTCGGGGATGTGTCCGCAGCCGACGTCGCAGTCGCCCTCGTAGACGAGGTAGCTGCGAACGTCGTTTTTGCGCACGGCCCCTTCGCGGAGGTCGCAGCGGTCGTAGTCGACCATCGCGCGGCCGCGAAAGATCTCGATCGTCAGCGGGTCGCCGCGATCCGCGGGGACAGGCAAGAAGAACTGTCGGTTCGCGTCGGCGCGGGTGCAGCGCCGCTGGAGCGTGGCCTCGTTGAATACACGCACATCGTCGCCCGGATCGATTTCGGGGCTGCACCGAAACTCGAGCTCGCCGACCTCGTTGCCGTCCTGCACGATGAAGCGCATCGAGATCGCGCTCGGACCGCAGGACGTGTAGGTCTTTCCGTTGCGCGGCGGTCGATCGGCAGCGCGGACGCCCGCGATCACTGGGCCGAGCGTGGGCAGCAGCACCGCGCCACGGACGGCGCCGATCATCGAGCGGCTGCTGATGTCCGTGAGGATTCCTCCGCCCGACACGGGCGCGACCGCGGTGAACGACTGATCGACCGCGCCCAGGACCGACGACGTGATCCCGCCGAGCGACGGTCCCCAGAGCGCGAAGTCGACCGGCGTTCCGTCAGCACGAAAGCCACCCACGTCGACGACGCCGTCGCCGTTGAAGTCTCCGGGCGCGTCGGGGCGCCCGTCGTCGTTGTGGTCGTCGGGCCCCGGTCGCGACCACGCAGGGTCGCGCATGTGCCGCACGAGCTGCATGTAGTCGACGACCGTCTGGCGCACCATGTCGCGCGTTCGAAAGATCTGCGCGGTGAGAAAATCAGCGCCCGAATCCACGGTTCCATCGCCGTTGGCGTCGCGCGCGCGGCCGCGAAGCGCGGCGTTTGCGAGGGGCGCGAGGCAGTTGCCCGCGAAGAGCGCGCGGGCGGCCACGGTCTGTCCGCTCGACAGCGAGAAGCCGTGCGACGGCGCGTTGACCGTGATCGACGCGTACCCCTGCCGCGCGAAGAAGCCCGCGTACGCGAGGGCCTCGTAGTTTCCGACGCTGTACCCGTGCGGGTGAAACGCCACGGGAAACGGCGGTCTCGCCGTCGCCGTCGTCCGCGGGACGAACACCCAGAGCTGCACTTGCTCCGAGCCCACCGACCCGCGCTCGGCCGCGTCGAGGTCCCACTGGATCGAGTCGGGCTGACCGGGCCTGCGCTCGCGAAACAGCGACGGAGAGTCGTACGTGGCCACCGCGGCGTACTCGATCCAATCGAACGACGCGACGAGCGCGTCCGCGAGCGCTCCGCCGAAGCCGAGCGCGGGGACGAGCATGCGCGCGATCTCTTGAAACTGTGTGCGAGTAATGACGTACGGCGTCCCGGTCGCGGGACAATCGCCGGAGGCCGGCGAGCGCGCGCGGGCCAGCCTGAAGTTCGGCGGCACCGTCGACAGCGCTTGCAGTCGTCCCTCGCCGCGCAGCCCTCGGTACGCGTCGATGAGGTCGCGCGTCGTCGTCTGCGTTGTGAACATCCACGCGAACTGCACGCGCGAGCCGCCGCCGTTGGCCCACCGAAGGTCTCCGTAGAAGCGCTGTTGCAGCGTCGGGTTCGCGAAGAAGCCCTCGAGCGGCCGCAGCGACTCGAGCTGATTGGGGTGCGCGACCGTGGCGAACGGCGAGCGCACGGCGCCCGACGCGGCGACGAGCCGCGAGGTGAGCACCACGGCGTACTTGTGTCGCTCGAGCAGCGGAACGAGCGGGCGAAGGACGAGCGTTCGAGACTCGGCGTCCCAGTGGCCCGCGAGCTGGCCGCTCGGGAGGTTTGGCGAGGCGCGCTGGAGGACTCCGTCGAAGTTGGTGTCTTCGTCGGGCTGGAGAATTCCGTCGCCGTTTGTGTCTTCGTCGACGGTCGCGAAGAGGAGGTTGTTTCCGCCAGCGCGAGGGTCGTTGGCGAGCGGGCGCCGCGCGTCGCGGAGCGAGAGCGGATAGTGCCCGTTGCCCATGTCGAGCGGGACCGGGACGCCGGTCTCGAGGTCGATCAGGTAGACGCTGTCGTCGGTGAAGTTCGACGGATCGACGGGGTGGCGACGACCGAGCTCTCCCAAGTTGATGTCGCCTTCGAACGCAACGGTGATGGGCATGGTCGTCCCCCATCCGTCCATCTCGCTGAAGGACACGCGGAGGTTGCGCTCGAAGTACGTGGGCGCGATCAGCGACGCGTTGATGCGAACGCCCGTCGGCGAGCGCGGATCGAAGGTCACCGCGTAGTCGTTGGGCAGCGGGACCTCTGGAAACGGCTGCGCTCCCGGGTCCCACTTCACCTTCGGGCCGTGACCGTCCGCGACGGGGTAGTCCTGCGGCGGGATCGGCTCGCCGCACGCCGCGAGCGCGAGGCCCGCAGAGAGCAACGCCGACAACGCGAATCGATTGTATGTGCGCATATTCGACAAGAGCTCCGCGGTCGTCATGGGTCAGTACTCCGCTCCGAGCCGAACGACGCCGAGCCACCGCGTCGGCAGCGCTTGCCCCGCCCCGTCGTCCCACGCGCGCCCCGGAAAGAACACCGCGCCCTGCGCGCCCCAGAGCACCTTGGCTCCGCCGGGCAGCGTGTTTCGTCCCTGAAATCCCAGGTCGAGCTCGAGCCCGAGGTCCCGCGATCGCGCGTCGCCTCCGCGGTAGTTCTGCGCGGTCCCGTAGAGGTTCGTGCGCACTGGGTCGACGAAGTCCGAGGTCGACACGGCGAGCACCGCGCCCGTTCTCACATCGAGCCAGCGCGTGATGTTGATCGTCGCCGTTGGGTAGAAGTACGCGGCGTTGGTCACCGCGCCGGACGACGGCAACAGCTCTGCGCCGCGCGTGGCTTGCGCGACGACGCGGGGATCCGCTGCGATCGACGCCGAGCGTGCCGTGTGCCACGCGAGCACTTCGGGAAACATGATGAGCCCCACGCGGTGCGCCGGGTTGAACGTGAATCGCCCCTGGACATCGTCTTCGGGTCGCTCGTCGCCGGACGCGTAGCCACCTTCGAGCACCACGCGAAACGCGTTCTCTCGTTCGACGCCGAGCTGCGCGGCGCCTCCGTGCTGAAGCACCGTGTGTCCGTCTTGTCGAAACGCGTTTCGCGCGAACGTCGTGTGGCCCGCGGCGAGCGCGAGCTCAATCGCGGCGAACACGCGCGAGGTCCCGTCGGGCGAGGGCCACTCCCAGCGCGCGAAGAAATCCGCGAAGCCCGCCATGAGCGCGTCGCCGAGCGCGTTTTGCTGTCCGCGGTACACGAGGTAGGCGCCGACGCGCTTTCGCTCGCAGCCCTCGCGACAGCCAGGAGCCTGATAAAACGCTGACAAAATCGCTTGCCACGCCCAGTCGCCGCCGAGCGTCCTCGTGAGCGGCTGCTCTCCGCGCGTCGAGCTCGATCGCGGATCGGGCAGCTCGATCGGAACGTCGTACCGCACGACGCTCGCCAATCGATCCCTGAACACCAAGTCGCCCGCGGCCGCGACCACGAGCGGCGAGCGCGCTCCTCCGGGTCGTGTGGCGAACGCGATTCGCTCGACGATGTCGCCGTTGCGATAGTCGCCGAACACGGGCTGATGATCGCCGTCGTTTGCGACGATGCCCAAGCCCCAGTGCGACTGTTGCTGCCCTGCGCGGAGAACGCCGATGCGCGAGGTCCACTCGACGTAGAGCTGGCGCAGGTCGAAGATCCCGTTCGTGAACGGGCTGAGCAAATTCGAGCGATTGTCCCGCGAGAGCTCGACTTGCCGCGTCGGGTCGCCCGCGATGATGGCGCGGGTGAGGTCGAAATTCGCGTGCGCGGCGAAGAAGTCGCCGATCGCCAGGTACGGACGAAATCGAAACCACTGCTCGGCGTAGTGCGTCTGCCCGAGCGTCGCAGGTGAGCTCTGTCCGGGCGTCGTCGGCAGCGGGAGCTCGGGGTTGAGCCACAATCGAATCTGCCACTCGCCGTTGATGGACGCGCGAAACAACGCGCCCTGCGGGCGTGGCGCTGCGCGAGGTCGCTCGACGTCGGTCCGTTGCGGAGGGGTCGTTGTGCGTCGGGGCGCCGCGGGCGGAGCGCTCTGCGCGAGCGCCGTTGCCTCGAAGAGCGAGCCGGCGAGCGCGACGAGCGCGAGGGTTCGGGAGCGGTCCAAAGCGCGACGAATGTATCAGCCTCTCGCGAACTTCGTTTCACCCAACGCGGCGCTGCTATCCTTCGCTCGTGAGCGCGCTGCGCGATGGGTTGGTCTCGGTCGCACTGGTGTGCGCCGCGTGCACGACGAGCGCGCCCCCGACGCCTCCGCCCGAAGACGTCGTGTTCGATGTTCGCCGCGCGATCGACGTGCTCTCCGAGGTCGAAGACCCGATCGATCCGTGCGGACCCGCGGTGTGCGGCCCGAGCGAGCGCTGCGGCCCCACGGTGGACGCGGGGCTCGGCTCGGGCAACGGCGTCGACGACAACTGCAACGGCCAGGTCGACGAAGGGTGCTTGTGCACGCAGGGCTCGATGCGCGCGTGTTTTCCGGGCGCGAGCGATCGTCGTGGCGTGGGCCGGTGCCGCGACGGAATGATGACCTGCACCGAGCTCGGCCTGTGGTCCGACTGCGTCGGCGCCGTGAGCCCAACGGAAGAGGTCTGCAACGGTCAGGACGACGACTGCGACGGGATGGTCGACGAGGGACTCGAGGGCTGCGCGAGCTCTCTTCAGTGTCCAGCGTTTCTCGCGGTGCAACCGCTGCGCGAGCTGACGGTGGACGGCGCGACGATCGATCGCACGGCGTCGGCGTTTCGATGGACGCTCGAGTGTCCGTCCGAGATCACCACGTGCCCGTCGATCGTCGATCCCATGGGGCGCACGATGCGGGTGCTCTTGTCGCAGTCCGGCCGCTATGCGTTGCGGGTCGAGGTCACGCGCGCGGATGGATCGCGGGGCGAATGCCGCGTCCCTGTGTACGTCGACGGCGCGGGCATGCGCGTCGAGCTCTCGTGGGACACCCAAGGCGGAACCAACAGCGCCGGCGCCGATCTCGACCTGCACGTCGCGGTGATCGACCGACTTCGCACGCGTCCTTCGACGTGGTTCTCCGAGGACGACTGTTACTACGCGACCTGCAAGGCGCCGGGCGGCGTCGTACGGTGGGCTCGCGACGCGACGGACACGCGCTTTGCGCCGACGATGGACGTCGCGCGGTGCGAAAACGCCCCGCCTCCCTGGGGAGAGCGCTTTCGCACCGCAGGACGCTGCTGGAATCCTCGGCTCGACACGGACACGACGCAGTGCGACCCAGCGGTGCGCGACCCGCGAGACCCGCGGTACTGCTTCGTCGAAAACGTGAGCGTGGACGTTCCCCCCGAGGACGTGACGTTTCGCGTCGCGGTGAACTTCTATCGCGACCACGGGACGTGCTCGGACGCCGACGCGCGCAACGACGTGTCTCGGCCGCACTTGTTCGTGTACTGCGGCGCGGGCGTTCGCGCCGAGCTCGGCGCGGTGGACTCGGGCGGGCTCGTCTCGATGCGCTGTCGCGACAACCCGAGCGTCGGGAGCGCCAACTGGACGTGGCTCGCGGCGGACGTTCGGTTCGTCACCAACGCGTGCGGGGTGCGCGACTGCGTGGTGACGACGCTCAACGCGCGACGGCTCAGCGTTCCGTTTTGCGATCAGGTCACCGAGAGCAGCGATTTGTGCCGCGATCGAGACTTTCGACTGTTCGTTCGCCGCGCGGGCGCGAGGCCTGTCGACGCGGAGCTCCCGGAGAGCTGAGGCTCAGTCCTCTTCGCTGAGCGCGGGATCGCGCGCGGGCGCGATGCGCTCGGACGTCTGCTCGTCCATGTGCGCGCGCACCGCGGCGTGCTCGCGGAAGCCCACGCGAAGTCGCTCCATCACCGCGAGGCGTTGGCGCTCTTTGTACTTGGCGTGCGAGGCCTCGCCGCGCTCGTTTTGCTGGTCGGTCTGCTGGTCGACGATCTGAAACTCGACGAGCACGAACACGACGCGCCCGAGCGCCGCGGCCGCGGGCGGCAGGAGGTCCAGGTACTTCTCGGGGATGCGCACCGGCAGGTCGACCACGAAGTGAACGACGCGATAGTTCTTCGCGCTGAAGACGTTGTCGGGCAGCGGCTTGCTCTTGTCGCCGGGCAGCCCTTGAACGAGCGGAGCGAGGTCACGAAGCCGCGCGTGCTCGTCGAAGATCCGATCGAAATCGAGGATCGTGTTCGTGCTCTCGCCGGGGATCGCGTAGTTGAAGGGAAAGAGCTTTCGCGACAGGTAGCTCACGACCGGCAGCAGGTCGTCTCGCGTCTGCGTCACGATTCGAAAGCGAAGCTTGTCGTAGATCTGCGCGGCGATCGTCTCGCGCTTGGACAAGAGCTTCGTGTAGAGCGAGTCGCGCTGCTTGCGTCCGCCCAAGAATTCAACGATGGGCAGGCCCGACGTGAGCATCCCGCCGACGACGCGGTAAACCTTCTCTTCGACCAAGCGAAAGATGTCCTGATCGGACACAGGAAACATGAACGCGAGCTCGCGCCCCTGCAGGTGATGGATGATGTGCATCACCTTCAGGATCATGCAGGCGCACACTTGTTTGTGGCCCTTGGCGGACGCGAGCCGAAACAAGTCCACCGCGGGCGACAGCTCGATCGACGCGGGAATCGGGTAGTCGAAGTTGCGTCGGAGGTACTCGATCGCCTCGGCCTTCACGTCTTCCATGCGGTCGACGTCGTCGGGGTCGTCGAGGCTGATCTCGTGCGAGCCGAGAAACTCGTTGATGTCCCCGTCGTCTCGAAAGTTGAGCCGATGCCAGTCGATGACCGATCCGCCGCGCAGGATCACTCGAAGCGAATCGAGGTCCGCGAGGGTAAAATCTCTCGCCTGTCGAAAGCCGACGAGCGGATCGTCCGATGACGACTCAGCCACGGTTGGACACTACCGTGATCGCGCTCCCCGACGCGACCAACATCGAAGCTCGAAGGAGCTTCACGCGTTCTGCTGCGTCGACGACTGCATGCTCGTCGTCGCGCTTCCCGCGCCCACCGAGGGGCGGGGGGTGCGGCGCAATTGCACGGTCCCGAGAAAGAGCGCCACGGTGAGAAACACCGCTGCGAGGTTCGCCCACGCGATGCCTTGGCATCCGCCGAGGCAGAGGGCGAGGGCGGCGAGAATCATCAGCGGGTTGGGTCGAGCGTTCGTCATTCCGGTTCCTCGAGCTGTCGTGCGGTCAACGCCCGCGTTGCGTGATCCTCCGGTCCGTTCTCACGCGCTTCGCGGGGTCGTTCGGGCCGAGGGGCTGATGTAGGTCTAAGTACGTCAGCCCCTGTCGAACGGGCAAACTCGTAACAAATCGTCGGAAGGCCTTTCAACCGAAACGCGACATCGCTGTCATGCCGGATGTCGATTTGTTGACACCGTGTGCGCCTTGGGGCAGCGCCGCCCACACGTACGCGCGGACGTAACCAGTCCACGGAGCTCCGGCCTCGGCGCGCACGAGCACAGTCCCCCGCAGCGAGCACGAGCGATGACCAACACTGAATCCGCGCCTGGCGCATCTCCCGCGACGACGAGCGCGCCGATCGTCCTCGCCGTCGCCAACCAAAAGGGCGGCGTCGGAAAGACCACCACCGCGGTCAACCTCGCCGCTGCGTGCGCTGCGCGCGGCGTTCGAACGTTGCTCGTCGACTTGGACATTCAGGGCAGCGCGAGCGCGTTCTTGGGAATGTCTCCGAGCGACGACGACATCGACGTCGCGCGATGCCTCCTCGAAGAGCTCCCTCTCTCGCGCGCTGTGAAGCCCACGCGCATCGAGAACCTCTGGCTCGCGCCCGCGGGCGAGCGGATGAGCTTGGTGGATCTTCACCTCGCGAGCGCGTTCGGCCGCGAGCGGGCCTTCGAGCGAGCGCTCGCGGGCGCGGCGCCGAGCGGCGTCGCGCTCGACCTCGTGATCGTGGACACGGCGCCCTACCTCGGGCTTCTCACGATCAACGCGCTCGTCGCCGCGCAGAAGATCCTCGTCCCTGTGTCGTGCGAGTACCTGCCGATGCTCGGGCTGAAGCTCCTCGGCGAGACGCTCGATCGGCTTCGCGAGCGCGCGGGCGCGCGGTGCGACGTGCTCGGCTACGTGCTGACCATGCACGACAAGCGAGAGCGGATTTCGCTCGAAGTCGAGCAGCTCTTGCGCAATCGCTTCGACGCGCGCGTGTTCGCGACGGTCGTTCGCAGCGACACGCAGCACAAGAGCGCGCCTTCGCACCGACGGACCATCTTCGAGCACCAGTCCGAGGGAGGCCGAGGGCGCGAGGACTACACGGCGCTCGCCAACGAGGCGCTCGTTCGGCTCGGGCTCATCGAGCCCAAGCCTGCGCGCAAGAAGGCCGCCAAGAAATCGACCGGGAAGCACGGCAAGTACAAGCTCGAGTCGAAGTAGACGCAGAGCGGCAAGCGCAGGGCGAAGGGTTGTTGCGTGCACGACTGTCGACTGGCGGTGGAGTGAGTTAGGCTCCGCGCCGTGAGCGAACGTGAGCCCGCGCCGCCCGGCGCGATCGAAGTCGTACCGATCCTTCCCTTGCGCAACGCGGTGTTGTTTCCAGCCGCGGTGGTCCCCATCAACGTGGGCCGCGCGCGAAGCGTGCGTTTGATCGAGGATTTGCCCTCGCTTACGTCGCGCATCATCGGCGTTGTCACGCAGCAGCAGCCCGAGACCGAAGACCCCACCTTCGCGGACCTGTTTCGCGTCGGGACGCTGGCGCGCGTGGTCAAGGTCATCAAGCTCGGGACGACCAATCACAGCGTCGTGCTCCAAGGGCTCGGGCGATTCACGCTCGATTCGCTCGTGACCGAGGTCCCTTATCTCAAGGGACGGATCATCAAGCACGAAGAGAAGATCGTCCGCACGCCCGAGGTCCTCAAGCTCGAGAAAGAGCTCCGCGACCTCGCGAGGGCGCTGGCCGAGCACTCGCCGCCCGTTCCCCGTGAAGTCGGGACGATCGCAGAAAACGCGGCGGATCCTGGAGCGCTCGCGGACCTCGTCGCGCTGCACCTGCCCGCGCCGCAGGTCACGCCCAACGATCGTCAGAAGGTGCTCGAGGCCTTCGACGTCAAAGAGCGCCTCGAGCTCTCGCACTCGCTCGCGCGCAAGGTCTACGAGGTCCACCGCGTTCGCAAAGAGATTCAAACGCTGGTCTCGGGCGAGATGGGGCGCAGCGAACGCGAAGAGATCCTCCGCGCGCAGCTCAAGTCCATCAAGGAAGAGCTCGGCGAGATCGACGAGAGCGAAGAAGAGCTCGATCAACTTCGCGAGCGAATCGCCAAGGCGAAGCTCCCCAATGAGGTCGAGCGCGCCGTGCGCAAGCAGCTCGGCCGCCTCCGCGCGATGCAGGCGCACTCGGCCGAGTATCAAGTCACGCGACAGTACGTCGAGTGGATCGTCGATCTGCCGTGGCACAAGCAGAGCGAAGACAAGTTCGACGTGATGGGCGTGCGACGCGCGCTCGACGAGGATCACTTCGGCCTCGAGAAGATCAAGCGCCGCATCCTCGAGTACATCGCCGTTCGCAAGCTCCGTAAGGACAAGAAGGGCCCCATCCTTTGCTTCGTCGGCCCGCCCGGCGTCGGAAAGACCTCCCTCGCCAAGAGCATCGCGCGCGCGGTCGGTAGGCAGATGGTTCGCATTTCGCTCGGCGGCGTGCGCGACGAGGCCGAGATCCGCGGCCACCGACGCACGTACGTCGGCGCGCTCCCGGGGCGCATCATTCAAGCGATGAAGAAAGCAGGCACGGTCAACCCCGTGCTCGTGCTCGACGAGGTCGACAAGATGGGCGCCGATCAGCGCGGCGACCCTGCAAACGCGCTGCTCGAAGTGCTCGACCCCGAGCAGAACAACACGTTCGTCGATCACTACATCGATCAGCCGTACGACCTGTCGTCGGTGATGTTCATCTGCACGGCCAACGATCGCTCGACGATCCCAGCGCCGCTGCTCGATCGCATGGAGGTCATCGACCTCGCGGGCTACACGCGGACCGAGAAGCTCCACATCGCGCGCGACTACCTCGCGCCCAAATCGCTCTCGGATCACGGGCTCACGCCGGACCGGCTCGACTGGGTCGACTCGGGGTTCGAGTCGCTCATCGAGAGCTACACGCGCGAGGCCGGCGTTCGCTCGCTCACGCGCGAAGTCGGGGCCGTGTGCCGCGCGGTGGCCGTGCGGCTCGCCGCGGGTGAAGACGTCAAAGAGAAGGGCGACGAGGCGTTTGTTCAGAAGGTCCTCGGCCCGCCGCGCTATCTGCGCGAGAGCGCCGAGCGCGAGCCGCTCGTCGGCGTCGTCACGGGCCTCGCGTGGACGCCGGTCGGCGGAGACATTCTGTTCGTCGAGGCCTCGCGCATGCCCGGAAAGGGCGGCGCCATGATCACCGGCTCGCTCGGCTCGGTGATGAAAGAATCGGCCGCGACCGCGATGAGCTTCGTGCGCTCGCGCGTCGAGCGGTTGGGCATCGACCCCGCCGTCGTGCAGAACTCGGACTTGCACGTGCACGTTCCGCAGGGAGGGATCCCGAAGGACGGGCCGAGCGCAGGCGTCGCGCTGGTGACCGCCATCGTGTCGCGATTGACGGGGCGCCCTGTGCGCGCGGACATCGCGATGACCGGCGAGATCACGCTGCGCGGGATCGTGATGCCCATCGGCGGCGTGAAAGAAAAAGTCCTCGCCGCGCACCGCGCGGGGATCAAGAAGGTGCTCCTGCCGACGCGCAACATCCGCGACCTCGAAGAGATCCCCAAGGAGATCCGCGACGACCTCGAGATCGTGTTCGTCGCGAAGATCGAAGAGGTCCTCGAGCACGCGCTTCTGCCCGCGCCGCCGCGCGAATCGTTGCCGCCGCCGCCGTCGAAGGACGGCGAGGGTGACGAGGCGAGCCCGACGTGATCGAGACGCTGCGGACGGTCGCCAAGATCCGTCGCGCGCGGGGGTTCGCGATCGTCACGGTCATCGTCGCGGGGCTCTTGCAGCTCTCGTCGCTGAGCAACCACCTCGGGTTCGCGAGCGCGCTCGTCGCGGGGCTGTTCGGGTCGTTCGCGGCGATGGTCGTCGGCTCAGCGATCCCCGACGCGTTTCGCCAGAAAGAAAGCAATGTGACCGCGGGTCAATTGCTGGCGAGCTCGTCGCTCTACGCGCTCTCGCTCGTCGCGCTGCTCGCGACGATCACCGCGATCGCGGGCGCGATCCGCGCGCCGTGCGCTCCGGCCAAGGGCGCTCTGTGGTGGCTCTTGCTCGCGGTGCTCGGGCCGCTCGTCGCGTCGTGCTGGGGAGTGTTCTCGGGCGCGCTCGTGACCAAGGTCCGCTGGGCGAGTCGGCTCGCGGGGTTCACGATCCCGGTGTTCGTGACCTGGAGCGTCCTTCGCTTCTATCGATCGCCGGGTGTGTTCGCGTTCGACCCGTTCTTCGGGTTCTGGCCGGGCGTCCTCTACGACGAGAACATCCGCCTCGACGACACGATCCTCACGTACCGCGTCGGGACGCTCGGTTGGATCATCGCCCTCGCGTCCGCCCTCGTCGCCTTCTGGAACGTCGAGTCCCGCAAGCTCACTCGCACAGTCCAGAGCGGCCCCGCGGCGGTCTCGATGCTCGGCGGCGCGCTCTTGGGGCTCTCGATCTACTTCGCGGGGCCTTCGCTCGGGCACCGGCTCGACGCGGACGACATCGCCAAGGCGCTCGGCGGACGCATCGACGGACGACGCTGCTCGCTCGTGTACTCGCGCAACATCGGCGCGCACGAAGCGCGGCTCCATCATCGCGACTGCGAAGACCGCGTCGTGCAGCTCGAGCGCTTCTTCGGCGTTCGAATGGACGGCGTGATCACGGCGTTCATCTTCGACAGCGCCGGGCAGAAGCAGCGGATGATGGGCGCGGCGAACACGTTCATCGCCAAGCCCTGGCGCGGCGAGGTGTACCTGCAGCACGACGCGTTTCCGCACCCGGTGCTCAAGCACGAGCTCGCGCACGTCCTCGCGCGGCGCTTCGCCGAGTGGCCGTTCTACGTGACGTCCAAGTGGGGAATGCCGATGCCGGGCCTCGTCGAAGGCGCCGCGGTCGCGGCGGCGTTCGAGGGCGAGAGCGACGCGAGTCCGCACGAGTGGACGCGCGCGATGCTCGACGCGGGGCTGCTCCCGCCGCTCGACGAGATCATGGGCTCGGGCTTCTACGGGCAAGCGTCTTCGACGTCGTACACCGCGGCGGGCTCGTTTTCGCGGTGGCTCATCGATCGCGAGGGCATCGCGAAGTTTCGCGACGTCTACCGCGACGCGGATTTTCAGCGCGTCTACGGCGTCTCGCTCGGCGCGCTGTCCGATCGATGGAAGGCGTTTCTCCGCTCCGTCGAGGTGCCCGAGCGCATTCGCGTCCGCGCGCGCACACGTTTTCGACGCGCCTCGCTCTTCGCCCGCGCGTGCCCGCACGAGACCGCAGAGGCCGTCGATCAGAGCGAAGTGTGGCTCATGGCCGGCGACGTCTCGCGCGCGCGCACCTCGCTCGAGCGCGCGGTGAGCAACGATCCGACCAACACCGAGGCGCGCGCGATGCTCGCCGAAGCGCTCGTTCGTCAGGGAGACGTCCGTCGCGCGATCTCGATGGCCGAAGACGCCGCGCGATCGCTTGGGCCCTCGTCCGCCGCGCGCGTGTGGCGAAGGATCGGGCAAGAAGTGTGGCGATGGCGCGGCGCCGACGACGCGAGACCGCTGTTTCGCCAGGCAAACGCGGACCTCTTCGACGACGACGAGGCGCGCAACATCGAGGTGCGCCAGTGGGCACTCGGCCTGCTCGGCGCGACGCCCACGACGGCCGCCTCCGAAGCGACGCGCGATTTGCTCATCGGGCGCGGCGCGCTCGAGCCCGACGCTGTCAGCGCCGTGGCGCAGCTCGGACGGGTGTTCGACGATCCGTCGAGCGACGCGACGAGCCGCGCGATGGCGGGCTACCTCACGGTGCGCCAGCTCTGGCGCAGCCGCCGCGAACGCGAGGCGCTCTCGCTCGCAGGGCGCGTCGTCGCCGAAGACCTCCCGTCGCTGCGCATTCGCGCCGAGTTTCGTCGGGTCGTCGCCGAGTGCCGCTACCACACGGGCGACGCGTCCGCGGCCCGCGAGGGGTTTCGCGCGATCTCCGAAGATCCCGCGCGACCGACGGGGACCCGCGACGCGGCGCGCGACTGGCTCGATCGATTGCGCTAGAGCCACTCCCTGTTGGAAGGACGACACGCAGCGAGCTCACTCCTGGGAAATTTCCCGAGAAACTCAGCCCGCGTGTCGCCAACGGAAGGCGGAGCCGCAGTAGACACGGACTCGAGCTCAGGGCTCGCAGCGCTCGGCGGCGAACTCGACGAGCGCGATCGCTGCCTCTCGCAACAAGTGCCATTCACCGGCGCTGCGCAGGACGTACTCGCCTTCGCCGAAGCGTCGCGCCTCGATGAGCCACAGGGCGCGCGCCCGCGTCGCGGCGTCGAACTCGTCGCTCGCCGCGATGCGCCGGAGCCTTGCGAGCGCGCTCGCGCCCTTGCGCTCATCGAGCGTCTCTCGCGACGCGAGCATCGCGTTGAACGCGCAATGGACCGCAGCGCGCAGCCGAGGGAGGCACTTGTCAGCGTCGCGACGATCGACGAGGTCCACGCCGCGCCGCAGCTCGACGCGCGCGTCGGCGAGCCAATCCTCGGGGGACTTTCGATACAGCCAGTGGTCCGAGTCGATGGGGTGGCGCACGACCCGCGCGATTACAGCGCAGCGCGCGACGCGACGCGATCGGTCGATCAGCGAATTTCGCCCGATCGCACGACGCGCTCTACGCCGTCGTCGCCGCGAACGACGAGCCCGCCGTCGTCGTCGATGCGCAGGGCCACGCCCGAGACGCCGTCGATGTCGACGCGCGTCCCGAGCGTGTCGCAGCGCGACGCGAGCTCGCGAACGAGCGCGCGCCTCGCGCTTCCCCCGAGCAGCATCGCGTCGATGGTCCGCTCGCACGCTTCGAGGACGGCGACGAGGACCTCCGCGCGCGAGAGGCTCTCGCGTGCGTGCTCTTCGATGCACGTGGCGCTGTGCGCGAGCGCTTCGGGCCACGGCCGCGCGAACACATTGAGGCCGATGCCGACGACGGCTGCGTCGAGGAGCCCCTCGCGAACGACGCCTTCGACGAGGACGCCCGCGCACTTTTTCTTGTGAATTCGCACGTCGTTTGGCCACTTCACCGAGACGGCGCGCGCGTCGACGAAGCGGTCGAGCGCGCGCGCGACGGCGAGCCCGACGGCGAGCGCGAGCATCGGGCTCTCTTCGACGGCGATGCGCGGCCTCGTGAGGAGCGAGAACGTGAGGTTCGCTCCCACGGGCGAGTGCCACACGCGACCTCTCCGACCGCGGCCGCTCGTCTGCGCGTCGGCTACGACGGTGTATCCGTGCTCGGCGCCGCGACGCGCGGCCTCGCGCACATCGTCGTTGGTCGAGCCCGTCTCGCGAACGAACACGAGGCTCTTGCCGGCCCATCGCGTGCTCGTGACGCCTCGGCGCGCGAGCGCTGCGAGCGCCTCGGAGTCTTGCGGTTCGATCACTACGCGCGCACTTCGAGGTCGAGGCCGATGTCCATCGCGCGGGCGCCGTGGGTCAACGAGCCGACCGACACGATGTCGACGCCGATCGCGGCGATCTTGGGCATGCGCTCGAGCGTGACGCCGCCGGAGATTTCGATGAGGGGCCTCGGCGTGCGGCCGACGATCTTGGCGATCACGGCGCGGGCGCGGTCGTCGTCGAAGTTGTCGAGCATGATGACGTCGGCGCCTGCGGCGACGGCCTCGTCGAAGTACTCCTCGCGGTCGACTTCGCACTCGATGCGAAGCGTGTGCGGGGCGTACGCGCGAGCGCGCTCGATCGCCTGTCGAACGCCGCCCGCGACGATGATGTGGTTGTCCTTGATGAGGACGCCGGCGCCGAGGTCGTTGCGGTGGTTGATCCCGCCGCCGCAGCGGACGGCGTAGCGCTCGAGCGCGCGAAGGCCGGGCGTCGTCTTTCGTGTGTCGGTCACGCGGGTGCGCGATCCGGCGGGGATCGCTGCGACGAATTGGCCCGTGCGGGTGGCCGTTCCGCACATGCGTTGAAGGAGGTTCAACGCGACGCGCTCTCCCGTGAGGACGCTGTGCGCGGGGCCTTCGACAACGGCGACGACCTCTCCCTTGGCGATGCTCGTCGCGTCGTGCTTGTGCACCGCGAAGCGCACCGACGGATCGACGCGATGAAACACGGCGCCCGCGACGCCGATGCCCGCGAGGATCATCGGCTCGCGCGCGTTGAATTTGCCGAGCGCCACGGCGTCGCGCGGAACGCACGCGCGACACGTCACGTCCCCGGACGCCAGGTCCTCGGCGAGCGCCGCATCAATGATTCGATCGAGCTCGATCGGTGAGAGTTCGGCCGGGGACGGGAGTGCTTCGCGGTAGCTCATGGCGCCGCGATCGTGCACGAAACCGAGGCCTTCCGGGAAGCGCATTGGACGGACCGTCACGCGTCTTCGCTGTGGCCGTTGGTTCACGATGCTCCCTGTGTCCGTGCGTTCGCGCCCGAGAAATTCCGCGACGAATCGACGCTGACCCCGTGAATGTGCGCCCGCGCTGGGCCGTCGTTGCGACCATGACCGCTACGCATCTGCGCTCGATCCTCGTCGCGAGCTTGTTCGCGCTCTCCCTCGTTGCACCCTCGACCGCGCGCGCCAACGACTGCGCGATCGTTCGTCGCGCACGCGCGTTGTTGATTCAACGCGGCCTCGACGACAGCTCGCTCCGCGCGATCGAACCGAGCGTTTGCGCTGCGGTCGCGGTGCCCGTTGTTCCACAGCCGCAACCGCAGCCGCCGGTGGTCGTTCAGCCGCAGCCGCAACCGCAGCCTGCTGTCACGCCCGCGTGCAACGACTATCGAACGATGCTCGCGCTCGCCGACATCGATCCGTCGCGGATCAACCCGCAGCAGCGAGTGTGGATCGAGCAGCTCATGGCCGGCGCGTGCCGCGGTTGGAGCTCGCCTCGCGAGTCGTGGCCCAACGGAACCACCGCGCGCTCGCCGAACGGCGCGCTCTACTACCCGACCGGCATCACCGCGCGCTCGTCGTCGGGTCAGTGGTACTACCCGGCGGGCCTCACGGTGACGAACGGCGGGCGCTTCTACTGGCCCAACGGCCTGACGGCGCGCGACGCCGAGGGCAACTGGTACTCGCCGCGCGGGCTTCGCTCGGCGCCGGGCGCGCTGCTCGGCGAGGCGTGCAGCGCGTCGTTCGACCGACGCTTCTGCGGTCGCGCGTGGGGCGAGCCGCAGCCGTTCGAGTTCATCGCGTTCGTGTGGCGTGCGCGCGGCGGTCGGTGACCACGACGCGAGACGCGAAGCAACTTTTCGACAGACGAATCGCCCCTCGAAGACTCAACGGAGTCGCGAGCGTGAGTCGAAGCGTAGCTACGATGTAGGTAACTGGCGCCACTGGGGGTTTCTCCGGCATTCCTGGGGTTGGACGGAGGTTCTCCGATGGCCCCTTCGAATCGTCTCGCTGGTCTCTTCGCGTCGCTCGTCGTGCTCGCTTCTGCGACCGCGAGCGCGCGTCCACAACACCGCCCGCAGCGCGCGTTCGAGCGTTGGACCGAGGTTCGTAGCGGCGTCCGCCACCTCGAGCGGCGCGACGGACCCTTCGCCTATCACGTCGTCGCGATCGACCTGCGAACCGAAGGGCTGCGCATCGAGAGCACCGACGAAGCGACTGCCCTCCCGACGCAGGTGCACCGCGGCGCGCACCGATGGACGCGAACGAGCACCTGGGCTCGACGCGTCGACGCGGACATCGCGATCAACGGCAACTACTACGACCTCACTCGCTGGCGCTCGGCTTGCGGGCTCGCGGTGAGCGAGGGGCATCGTTGGCGCTCGACCTACGACGATCGAAGGCTCAACTGCTTCGCGTCTGCGGGCTTCGGCGACGGCGGTCGAGTGTCCTTCTTCGACTCGCGGCGCCTTCGAAAGAGCGGCGATTTGCCTGCGTGGATGCAGACCGTGGTGTCCGGCTCGCCGGCGCTCGTGCGCAACGGAGAGCTCGTTCACATCCGCCACCCGCGGCACGCGCTCTATCGCAACCCGCGCACCGCGATCGGCGTCGACAAAGATGGAACCACGCTGTTCCTCCTCGTCGTCGATGGCCGCGAAGGAAGCGCGCAGGGCATGACGTGCCGCGAAGCCGCGACCGTGCTCCGCGACCTCGGCGCGCACAACGCGATCAACCTCGACGGAGGCGGCTCGAGCGCGCTCTACATCGCGCAAGAGGGCGGCGTCGTGAACCACACCGGCGAACCCGAGCGCCCGGTCGTCAATCACCTCGGGTTCTTCTTCGACGATTCGACGACGAACGCGCGCAGCGCCACGCCGCCGACCGTCGCTGCGCCCGGAGCTCCGGCGCGATCGCCGAGCGGTCTCACCCCGTTCGCGGCGAACGCCGCGGCGTTGCGTCGCGCGGACCCGATGACGTTCGTCGCGCCTGCGCAGGGTCACGCGGCGGCGTTTGGATCGGTGGCGTCGCTCGCGGTCGCCGGTGTCGTCGCGACGCGCCGTCGTCGCTCGGCCGCGAACCCGGCGATCGACGGCGCGCGATAGCGAACTCGAAAACGTGTGCCCGAACGACCTCACGGCGTCGCGATGAACCGCGGTTCATTCGCGCCACCAGTGAATCGGCCACCCGCGCGTTCGCGCGGTGAAATACAGCCGCGGGTCTGGGTTGACCGCGACGGGGCGCGCGACGCGCTCGAGCATCGGGAGGTCCGAGACCGAGTCGGTGTAGAAGCTCGATTGGTCGAGGTCGATGTCGTGCTCGCGGGCGAAGCGCTCGGCGGCTTCGACCTTTCCGTGCCCGTAGCAGAGCGGCGCGAGGTGCTTGCCCGTGAGCACGCCGTCCCGCACTTCGACGCGCGAGCAGAGGACGTGGTCGATCCCGACCGCGCGCGCGACAGGCTCGGCCGCGTACGGCGTCGCGCTCGTGAGAAGAACGCACACGTCGCCCTGACTTCGACAGCGATCGAGCTCGCTGCGGGCGCGTCCGCTGAGCGTCGCGAGCACCTCGTCGCGTACCCATTTCGCGACCTTCGCGCGCAGATCCGACTCGCGCACGCCGCGGTAGGGCGCGGTTACTTTTTGCGCGAGCCCCTCGGCGTCGAGCACGCCGAGCGAGTACTGCGTGAGCCAGCTCGCGAGCTTCACGAGCTCGCTTCGCGGCGACTCGCCGTTGCGAACCTGCCACCGGACGTACGAGACCGCGCTGTTGGTGACGAGTAGCGTTCGGTCCATGTCGAAGAATGCAGCGCGTTTCATGAGAGCGGCTTTGCCTTCTGTTGGCGAGACGCAGCCCGAGGCGAGTCTGTGCCGCGGGGCGTCGAAGGATCTCGCGCGGGCAGCGTACGCTCGTCCCGCGCGTCGCGCAGCATCGACCCTTGCGCTGCCGAGCGCAGCGACACACTGCTCGGCCTCTCGAACTCCGTGAGCCTCCCATGCGAACCAGCCGCGAGCTCTATCACTGGATCCGCTGGGATCCGCGCTTCGATCCGGGCGAGTTCACGTTCGGCTACGACGACCACGGCGGCGCGCCCAAAGAGCTCGCGCTGACCGCGTTCGTCGCCGATGGCGACATCCCGTGGCATCGCGTGATGTACCTCAAGCGTCGCGCGGAGATCGTGTGGGACCGACGCACGGGCGTCGATCGACTCGCGGTGGACGCGTCGAGCGCCGCCGTTCGCTGGCCTTCGCACACGCGATTCACGCGGCTCGAACCGCGGTCGTTCGACGGCGAACAATGGGCGGTCCTCGATGCTGCGGCGAGCACCGCGAGACCCGCGTCGCTCTCGCTGCTCGCGTTCAACGTCCTCGACGAGCAGCACGTCCCGCTGAGCGCCGCGGACCCCGAGCGGGGACGGCGATTGATCGACGCGATCGTCGAAGCGGACGCCGACGTCGTGACGCTCGAAGAGGTCACGGGGGCTTTCTTTCGCGAGCTCACGAGCGACACACGAATTCGAGCACGCTACGCGGCGGTCAACGCCCTTCCCGAGAGCGCCCCGCAGTCGGTGGTGGTCCTCTCGAGGCACAGCGTTCGATGGGCGGGGCACCTTCGGTTCTCGTCACACAAGCACGCGGTCGCGATCGGGATCGAGCTCGCGTCGGGCCCGGCGCTCGTCGTCGGGGTGCATCTCCCGAGCGACTACGCGACGGACGCGAGGGACATTCGGCGAGCGTATTTGCGGACGCTCGTCGCCGCGCTCGACGAAGAGCCGTCGATCCCCGCGATCGTCGCGGGCGACTTCAACGAAGGGGACGAGACTAGCTTCGCGAGCGAGCTCGCGGGCTTCGTCGACGCGTGGACCGTCGCGGGCGAGGGCGAAGGAAACACGTGGGAGCCAGCGCACAACGCGCTCGCCGAGCACGCGAGCCGCACGGGGCTCGCGAGGCGCCTCGATCGAGCGTTCGTTCGCGACCTCGTCGGGGCCCTCCCGATCGTGCGCGCCGCGGTGCTCCGCGGCGAGCGAGCGCGACCGGCGTCCGATCATTGGCCGTTGCGGGTCGAATTCGTGGGCGCACCCGAAGGAGCGCTCGACGCCCCCCTCGAGTCCAAGCGTGATCGGCTCGTGGCGCTGCTCGATCGCGCGCTCTGCAACATGCTCGGCGAGGGGGCGAGCTCGATCGTCCACGCGATCGGAAGTCACGCGATGGGCGCCGCGGACGACGAGAGCGACCTCGATGTGCTCGTGACCGTTCCCGCGTGGTGCGACGGGGCGCTGTTTCTCGACGAGACCGCGCGCGCGCTCGCGTCGGTCCCGTCTGTCGAGGCGGTGGAGGTGATCGACACGGCGAACGTCCCGATCGTTCGGTGCGTGATCGAAGGGGTCTCGGTGGACCTGCAGCGCGCGACGCGACCGACGCGCATGGACGCGCGAGGACCGGGCTATCTCGATGAGCCGTCGCTCGACGCCGTCGATCCCGACTCGCGTCGAGCGCTCTTGTCCGCTGTCGACGCCCGCGTCTTGCGCGAGTTCGTGAGCTCGCACAGCGCGGACGCTCCGTTCGCGACGCTCGTGCGACGCGTCAAGCGCTGGGCGCGCGCGCGACAGATCGCCGGTCAAGCGTATGGAATGGTCAACGGCCTCGCGTGGTCCGTGCTCTCTGCGCTCGTGGCGGCCGAGTGCGCTCGCGAGAAGGTGCACGACGAAGACGAGGTCCTCGCGCGGTTCTTCGCGCGCTACGCGTCTTGGAACGGCGAGAGCGCGGTCTCGCTCGGGCTCGTCGGGCCGTGGGTTCGCAGCGCGCGCGACGTGTTTCCCGTGCTCGCGCCGTCGAGCCCCGCGCGAAACGTGACGCGGTCGATGACCCCTGCGACGAGGACGCACGTGCGCGACGAGCTCGCGCGGGCGCACGCCCTCGCGCTGAAGGGAGAGCTCGAGCGCGCGACCGAGCCGATCACGTCGAGGCCAAAATTCGCGGCGATCGTCCGCGGCTACGGGCACGACGCGCGCGCCGTTCGCGCCGCGCGCGGCTTCATCGAGTGGCGCATGGTGCGCGCGGTGATGGCCCTCGACGAGCGAGGCTTGCGCCCGCGCCCGTTGCCCGCGATGACCGAAGAGACCGTTGATTCTGTGTGCGCGGTCATCGGGCTGCGCACCGGCGCGTCTCCGTCGGTGCGCGCCGAGGTCGAACGCGCGTTCGTCGACGCGCCGTGCGTGATCGAAATCGAGTGGTGATCGGCTATTGTCCCGGCGCGGGGTCCGTCACGGTGAACTCGACGCGTCGATTGCGGTCGTGGCAGCTGTCGGCGTCCTCGCGGCAGAGCGGCTGCGTGATGCCGTAGCCCGTGGGTTCGAAGCGAACGCTCGAGGCGCCGTGCCGCTCGAGGTACTGCGCCACCGAGCGCGCGCGGTTCTGCGAGAGCTCGAGGTTCGCCGCGGCGTCTCCGCGGAGATCGGTGTGTCCTTCGACGCGGATCGCGCGGATCTGGGGGTTGTCTCGCAGCAGCGCCGCGAGGTCGCGGAGGACGGCCTCGCTCTGGCCCTCTTGAATCTCGGCGCTGTTGGTCGCGAACTGAATCTGCTGCGAGAGCGTGATGTGTCCGCGGTTGACGATGAGGTTGCCGAACGTTCCGCTCGCGGTGGGGCCCCACTGGAAGCGAGGGCTCTGCCCGCACGCGGCGAGGCTCGTGATCGCGGCGAGTGCGAAGGGCGAGAGGCGCTTGAGGTTCATTGGTGCTTTCGTGCTCCTGTCGTTTCGACGTTGGTGGGTTCGTCCGTCGAAGAAGGCCTCGAAGACGGACGGACCGACGGCGCGATTCAATCGAAGCCGCGAGACAAATGAAAGGCGAAGCGACGCGATGATGCGCCACCGCGCGTGGTGTACGCTGAGCGTTTTTCCTGTTCTTTGTGCGAGGTGATCGAGGAGGCGCGCGGCGCGCTTTTGCGCGCGAAACTCCGGCACACTCGCGAGTCGAAGCCGATGTCCGCCGAGCAGCTCTACGCCGAAGGTCGAATCCGCGAAGCCGCCGAATGGCTCGCCCCGCGCGTCGCCCAGTCACGCGATCCCATGTTGGCCCTGCAGCTCTACTTCGCGCAGCTCGACCTTCAGCAATGGTCCGACGCGTATCAGACGCTCGGGCTCGTGAAGGCCTCGCCTGGAATGGCGCCGGCCGCGATGAAGATGCTCGAGGATTGCGGTCGCGCTGAGTATCTCCTCGCGCTTCGTTGGTCGGACCCTGCGCAAGCGGCCACGCGCGGCGCGCTTCGAGCGCCTCCACCGTGGCTCGTCGCGACGACGAAGGCGCACCACGCGCACGTCTCTCGCGCGGGAGAAGCGGCGACGAAGGCCGCGATCGACGAGCGCGAGGCGCTGCGACCGAAGACGCGGGGCACGGTCACGCGTCGCGGACAGAGCGAGCCCTTCGAGGACATCGTCGACATGGACGCGATGACGAGCGCGTCGATCCCGTTGGCGCACGACCGGACCGTGCTCGACGCGGCGTTTTGCGAGCTTCGAAGGCTGCGGTTCTTGCCGGCGAAGAGCGCGTTCGACGTGCGTTGGCCGGCGGTCGAGTTCGAGACCGTGTTCGGCGCGCGCGGGACCTTGCGCACGGTGAGCCTGTACTCGGGCACGGGCCTCGCGGGCGACGCGTACACGCGCATCGGTCGGACGACGGAGTTCGACTACGCGGGCGGATTCGCGCGGGCCTTCGGGCTACGGGACTATTCGATCACCACGGCGCGGGGCGTCTCGATGACGGGCATCACGGGCATCGAGGAGATCGTCTTCGCGATTTGAGCTCAGCGGCCTTCGAGCCACGCTTCGAAGACGTTGCTGATCGCGTGGACGAACACCGCGGCGCCGACGCCGCCGCGCCACACGCGGAGCACCCCGAAGAGCAGCCCCGGAAAGAACACGGCCGCGCGCGGGGCGGTGACCGCGACGGTGACGTGCGTGATCGCGAAGAGGGCGCTCGCGATCACGATGGGCGCGGCCATCGCGCGGAGCTTCTTTCGCGCGGGCTCGTCGCGGGGCACGCCGAGCGCGTCGGCGATGCGTGTCTGGGCCCAGCCGCGAAAGTACATCTCCTCGGTGAGCGCGACGGCGAGGAGGTTCGTCGCGATGTCCTTGACGTGCGCGGCGTCGAGCGCGAAGCGGCGCACCGGCGGGACGGGGTTCACGTACGGCCAGAAGAACGCGTACACGGGCAGCACGACCGCGACGACGCCCAGCGCCACGGTGAGCTCTCGCAGCGCGAGCGGAACGCTCTCGATCACCGCGCGCACGAGCGAGCGCGAGTCGCCGTTTGCGCCGGGAAATACGCCTCCGAGCGCGATTCCGAAGCGATGGGTGTCGTCGTCGCCCAGCCGTCGCACGGACACGAGCGCGCCGACGAGGAAGAGCGCTCCGATGAGGTCGTGCAGGCCGTACCGCTGCGCGGGGCCGCGCGAGAGCGCGAAGACGAGCCCGTTGACGACGGCGAACGAGAGGGCGACGTCGCGCAGGGCGCGGCGGCGTTGTGGATCCATGCGTCGATTTCGCGAGTTAGAGGGCGTTGGAGTGGAAGTTCGAGACTTTTGCAAGGAGCTGCGAGACCAGCAAGGAAGCGATTCGCAGCAATAGCAGCGCTATTGAAAGAATTGCTGACGCCGATGGTCGACGCAGATCTGCAGCAAAAGGCCGAAATCCCACTCCAACGCCCTCTTAAACCCATACCGCGACGTTCGTCGTGGTGTTCTCGATTCGCGGCATGGGTTTGGATTGAATTTCAGCCGCGCTGGTCCGCTCGGGCATCTGCGATGCCCATCGCGGGCGCGGCAAAGACCCATACCGCGACGTTCGCCGTGTTGTTCTCGAATCGCGGCATGGGCTTGGATTGAATTTCAGCCGCGCGGGTCCGCTCGGACATCTTCGATGCCCATCGCGGGCGCGGCAGAGACCCATACCGCGACGTTCGTCGTGGGGGTCTCGGTGCGCGGAAGGGGGATGAGGTTCACTGCCGCTGCGGCGACCCGCTCGGACATCTTCGATGCCCGTCGTGGATGCGATCCGAGCTTCTGCGTCGCGGTGGTGGCGAGCGATCGCGTGCCGTGGGGCCTGAGCGCTGAGCAGATGCTCAGTTGGGAAGCGGGTCGGTGGTCTTGCGCTCGGCGCTCTCGGCGCTGTGCGCGACGGACGAGCCGTTGGCGGGGGGCGTGGTTTCGGCGGATTGCTGCGCGGCTTCGTACTCGCGAAGGACGCGCTCGACCTCGGCGTCCATGCGTCCGGTCAGCATCATTTCGAACATCTTGAAGTCCGCTTGGAGCGACCAGGCCGGGTACGTGAAGGTGGCCGGGCGGTTCTTCTCGATGAAAAAGTGCGAGAACCAAGCGGGCCCGTAGCCTGCGACGAGCCCGAGCGGGATGAATCGCGCCTTGCGCGTGAGGGCGAAGGTCGCGAGGCACCCGAGCGCCATCCCCGTCCCGACGAAGTGAAAGTACCTCGTCAGCGGCTTGGAATGCTCCTTGACGTAGTAGGGCCAGAACTCCTCGAACGTGCGGAACCGATCACCTGGGGTCGTCATGGGCACGAATACTAGCGGGTTGGCCCTGCCGTTGCAGCCCCCCTTCGAGGCACGAAATCGCCGGTTCCTTCAAGGCGAAAGTGGGAGACCTTTCTTGACCCGGTATTTTGTGCGCGCTACAGCACGGGCGGTTTCTGAAGGCTTCCAAAGACCGCGTGTGACCGAGAAATGCGGTCACGGTCACCACGGTCGTCGCTGAGTTTCGAGAACTGTCACGGTCGACCTTCACGGTCGTGTGGATCTCTTTGTGTTCGAGCGCCTGCGCCTGGCCAACACTGACGGAGCGTCCTTGCTGTTTACGAGCGGACAACTGCTGCGGGATACGGTTCATTCCCGCCACGCGACGATCGCGGAGGGATCGCTTTGATCTCCAACGCGGTGCGCGAGCAAGTTCGCGCTCGGGTCGAACTGGCTGAGCTCGTCTCGCACTATCTCCCGCTTCGACGCGCGGGGACGAGCCTCGTCGCGCGCTGTCCCTTCCACGACGAGAAGTCACCGAGCTTCCACGTCTCGAGGGACAAGGGCCTGTTCTATTGCTTCGGCTGCAAGGCCTCGGGCGACATCTTCGACTTCTACCAGCGCATCGAGGGCGTGAGCTTCCCCGAGGCCATTCGCGCCCTCGCCGAGCGCGCGGGGATCGAGGTCGTCGAAGAGGCGCGCGACCCGCAGAAGATCGCCGAAGAGCGCCGCGTCAAAGAGCTCACGGAGCGGCTGTTTCACGCGTGCGAAGCCGCGTGCGAGTTCTTCGAGCAGTGCCTCGAGAGCGCAGAGCGAAGCGAGATCGCGCGCGACGCGATCGCAGCGCGCGGCGTGTCGATGGAGTGCGCCAAGACGTTTCGCTTGGGCTACGCGCCGGGCGAGTGGAGCGCGCTCGCCGAGCACTTTCGCACGCGAGGCGTCTCGCCCGCGGACGCCGAGCTCGCGGGCCTCTTGCTCGCGCGCAACACGGGCGGCGTGTACGACAGGTTTCGACACCGGCTGATGTTTCCGGTGTTCGATCGGCAGGGCAGGGTCGTGGCGTTCTCGGGCCGCGTGCTGCCCGTGACCGAAGACATGGCCGAGGGCATCGTCCCCGAAAACGCGGGCAAGTACATCAACTCGCCCGAGACGCCGATCTACCGAAAGTCCGACCTGCTCTACGGTCTCCAAGTCGCGCGGCACACGATGGTCAAGTCCGCCGACGCCATCCTCGTCGAGGGAAACTTCGACGTCGTCGCCATGCATCAGCACGGCTTCACGAACACAGTGTGTCCCCTCGGCACCGCATTCACCGAGCAGCAGGCGAAGCTCCTGCGTCGGTTCGCCGAGACGGTCACGATCTTGTTCGACGCCGACGAAGCAGGGCGCAAAGCCGTGCGCGCGTCGCACTCGGCGTGCGTGCGCGCTGGGCTCGTCGCGCGCGTGACGTCGATTCCGCGCGACCGCGCGAAGGACCCGGACGAGCTCTTGCGCACGCCCGGCGGACCCGAGTTCTTGACCACGTCCATCACGTCGGCCAAGAGCCTCGTCGAGTGGCTCATCGATGACGCCGCGGCCAACGCTGGGGACACGGTTCCCGAGCGGGTGTCGGCGCTGCGAACCGCGGCGGGCGCCATCGGCGAAGTGCGAGACGCGCTCGAGCGCGCGGCGTACACCGAGCACGCGGCGAGGGCGTTCATGTTCAACGACCGCGCCATCGTCGAGCAGGCGGTGCGCGAGGCGCAGACGCGCGCCGTGGTCGAAGCGAGGTCGAGCGCGCCCTTCGGCGACGCGCCGAAGACCTCGGAGCTCGCGACGCGAGACGAGCCGTTTCGCAAGGCCCCACAAAATCAAGATTCCAGGGATTCTGCAGATCCAACGGCGTCCGCAGCCTCTCGGGCCGACCTCGTGTCGCGCGCGACGGCGGACGCCATCGACGCGCTGCTGCGCAATCCGACGCTGCTCGCCACGGAGTTCGTCGACGAGCTCGTGGTCTTGGTGAACACAAACTTCGCGCGACCGCTGATCGAACTGGCGCGCGAGCAGTGGACGGTTCAAGGTTCGTTGGACGGCGCGGCGCTCTTGACGCTGTGCCCCAACGAGAGAGCCCGCGCCTGGCTTGGCGAGCGGCTCGTACACACGATCGAGCCTGACCCGGCAAGGGAGGCTTCGGCGAAGCAGGCGGTGATGGATTGCATCCGCCGCCTGCGTGATCTGGTTGGAAGAGAGAAGGCTCGCAAGCTACGAATGGAGAGCGCGCGCGCCGAGGCAGCAGGGGACCGCGACCGCGCGGCGGCCCTGCAACGTGAAGCAATTCTTTTGGTCGGCGAGCGTCACCCAAAGGTGACGCCTAACAACACCACGAAGCGGAGTGTGGGATGACTCGAAGCGGGACGTCCGATCGGACCAACGGTCACGGCAACTCGAAGGACGGCAAGGACTCGAAGGAGTCGAAGGAGTCCAAGAAGGGCGCCAAAGGAGCCGCTGCGGCGGCGCCTCCAGCGGCGGCGCAAGCGCCCAAGGGTCGTGATCGCAAAGAGGTCCAGCAGCTCATCGAGCTCGGCAAGAGCAAGGGCGGACAGCTGACCTATGACGAGATCCACGAGGCGCTCCCCACGGACGCGCAGGGATCGCCGGATCAAATCGACGAGCTCATGGGCATCCTCAACGACGAGGAGATCGAGGTCGTCGGAAGCGAGACCGTAAAGGTCGCGACCAAGCGCGCCGCGGAGAACGACCAAGAGAAGCGCGTCGTTCCTGCGCCCGAAGAGGCCGAGGACGATTTCAACGACAGCTACGCGAGCAAGTCGAACGACCCGGTGCGCATGTACCTGCGCAAGATGGGCTCGGTCTCGCTGCTCACCCGCGAGGGCGAGGTCGAGATCGCCAAGCGCATCGAGGACGGCGAGAACATGGTTCTCGATTCGATCCTCAAGAGCCCCATCGCCGTGCAAGAGATCTTGAAGCTCGGCGACAAGGTCACGCAGGGCAAGGCGCGCCTCAAGGACGTCGTCAAAGACACCGACGACGAAGAGGGCTACGACGAAGAAGAGGTCAAGCGTCGCATCGTCCGCCTCACGGGCCAGGTCCGCGAGCTCTGGGAAGAGAAGGACACCGTCTCGCAAGAGCTCGAAGAGAACAAGAAGCTCACCGACGCCAAGCGCCGCACGATGGCGCTCCGCATCGCCGAGATCGACGGAAAGATCCGCGACGCGCTCATCGGTCTCCGCCTGAACAAGAAGCAGATCGAGAACGTCGTCGCCGTTCTCAAGAAGCTCATCGACCAGCTCGAGCGCGCCGAGGCCCCCGTCAACGAGGCCGCCCGTCGACTGCACGTCGAGGGACGCGAGCTGAAGAAGCAGCTCAAGGCGTTCGACGCCGCCGACGTGAAGGGCAAGCAGAAGATCGCCAAGTCCCTCGGCAGCACGGTCGTCGAGCTCGAGACCCTGTGGGACGCTGCGAAGTCGAGCGCGCTCAAGGTTCGCACGCTCGAAGAGAAGGCGCGCGAGCACGGCGTCTCGCTCGAAGAGCTGCGCGGGACGTACCGCGAGATCCGCGAGGGCGAGCGCATGGCCGAGAAGGCCAAGGCCGAGCTCGTCGAGGCCAACCTCCGCCTCGTCGTCTCGATCGCGAAGAAGTACACCAACCGCGGCCTGCAGTTTCTCGACCTGATTCAAGAGGGCAACATCGGCCTCATGAAGGCGGTCGATAAGTTCGAGTACCGCCGCGGGTACAAGTTCAGCACGTACGCGACGTGGTGGATCCGTCAGGCCATCACCCGCGCGATCGCCGATCAGGCGCGCACCATCCGCATCCCGGTGCACATGATCGAGACGATCAACAAGCTGATCCGCACGTCGCGCTACCTCGTTCAAGAGTTCGGCCGCGAGCCGACGCCCGAAGAGATCGCCGAGAAGATGGAGCTCCCGCTCGACAAGGTCCGCAAGGTCCTGAAGATCGCCAAGGAGCCCATCTCGCTCGAGACGCCGATCGGCGAGGAAGAAGACTCGCACTTGGGCGACTTCATCGAAGACAAGAGCGTCGTGTCTCCGTCGGACGCCGTTATAAACTCCAATCTGGCTGAGCAAATGCGCAAGGTGCTCAAGACGCTCACGTGGCGTGAAGAGAAGGTCCTTCGCATGCGCTTCGGCATCGGCGAGAAGAGCGATCACACGCTCGAAGAAGTCGGCCAGGGCTTCGAAGTCACGCGCGAACGCATCCGCCAGATCGAAGCGAAGGCGCTTCGCAAGCTGCGCCACCCGTCGCGCAGCAAGCAGCTGAAGAGCTTCATCGAGACCTGATCGATTCGGCGCAAACGCCGGGGGGGCCGCGCGCCGTTGGGCAATCGCGCGCATCGCGATAGACTCGTCGACACGATGCGCGCTTCGCTTGTGTCACGGGCTTGCTCTCTCACGGCGCTCGCGCTCGTCGCGGGCTGCGCGGTCACCGAGACCTCCACGCCGACGCGCGACGCGGCGCGTTCGGACAGCGGAAATGCACCCGACAGTGGGGCGACGATGGACTCGGGCGTCGGCGCGACGGACTCGGGGATCCCGAGCGACGCTGCGCGCGACGTCGTGCTTCCGAGCGATGTGCGACCGACGGACGGCGGCTGTCCGCTCGGGCTCGTCGCGTGCGGCGACACGTGCGTCAGCATCTCGGCGGACCCGAGCAACTGCGGCGCGTGCGGCAATCGCTGCCGATCCGGCTCGAACGGGACGCCCTTCTGTGACGACGGCCGCTGCGCGATCAACTGCGCCGCGAGCTTCGCGGACTGCGATCGAGACCCCGCCAACGGCTGCGAGGTCGACACGCGAACGAGCGCGCTCCACTGCGGGCGCTGCAACAACGCGTGCACGATCAGCAACGCGACCGCGGCGTGCGTGGCCGGCGCGTGCGCGGTGGGCGCGTGCGCGATGGGCTTCGGCGACTGCGATTCGATGGCGACCAACGGCTGCGAGACGATGGTCAACACGACGAGCAACTGCGGGATGTGCGGCCGGTCGTGCTCGGGCGCGACGCCGGTGTGCGACGCGCGCGCGGGCGCGTGTTCGAGCGGGTGCACCGCGGGGCAACAGCGCTGCGGAGGGAGCTGCGTCGACACGACGAGCGACGCCAATCACTGCGGCGCGTGCGATCGACGCTGCGCGGTCGCGAACGGGACGCCGTCGTGCATGGCGAGCGCGTGTCGCGTGTTCGCGTGCAGCGCGGGCTTCGCGGACTGCGACGGCAACGCGGCGAACGGGTGCGAGGTCAACACGCGCACCGATCCGATGAACTGCGGCGGGTGCGGCAATCGACCCGCGGAGAGCTGCAACGGCGCGGACGACAACTGCAACGGCGTGATCGACGAGGGCTTCAGGGCCGCGGCGGTCGGGACGTCGTACACGGCGCTCTCGGCGCAACACGCCGCGTGCAACGGTGCGGGTGAGCGCTACGGGCCGTCGTGCAACGCGGCGATCAGCCGACTGTGCGCCGCGCGGGGGTGCACGACGAGCGGCTTCGGACCGGTCGAAAATAGCGGCGACGGAGCGAGCGTCGTGTGCACGCGCGCGGACGTGGTCGTGACCGCGTACAGCACGCTTCATCCGCTGCATCCCGAAGGCGCCTGCGACGGAACGCGCCAACGCATGGGCCCCGACTGCAACGCGGCGATCAATCGCTTCTGCGCGGCGCGCGGCGCGGTCGGCGGCTTCGGGCCGATCGAGAACAGCGGCGACACGGCCGTTGTCGCGTGTGTGGGCGCCGGGTCGATGGGGATCTCGACGACGTACACGATGCTCGCGGGGCTGCACCCTGGCTGCAACGGGACGAGCCAGCGGATGGGCCCGGACTGCAACGCGGCGATCAATCGCTTCTGCACGGCGCGCGGGTTCGAGGGCGGGTTCGGACCGGTCGAAAACGCGGGCGACGTGGCCAACGTCGTGTGCGTCGGGCGCTGAAGCATTCGGCGAGCGTGTCGCGAGACGCGCTGCGGTACGCTCGCGGCCGCAATGGTCCTCGAGAAGTTTCGTGTGGACGGAAGGGTCGCGCTGATCACCGGCGGCGGTCGCGGGATCGGTCGTGCGAGCGCGCTCGCGCTCGCGGAGGCAGGCGCGGACATCATCGTCGCGGCGCGCAGGCAAGACACGCTCGACGAAGTGTGCGCGGAGGCGAAGAAGTTCGGTCGTCGCGCGATCGGCGTGGTCACGGACGTGCTCGAAGAGTCGCAGCGCGCGGCGCTGGTCGAGCGTGCGCTCGGTGAGTTCGGCGCGGTGGACATCCTCGTGAACAACGCGGGCGGATGGCCTCCGACCGCGGCGGTGGCGCTCGAGCTCCAGAGCTTCGAAGAGGCGTTTCGCTTCAACGTGCTCGCGGGGTTCGATTTGTCCAAGCGGCTCGCGCCGACGCTGCACGAGCGCAAGGGCGCTATCGTGAACATCTCGTCCGCGATGGGGCACTTGGTGGACTCGGGCTTCGTCGCGTACGGGAGCTGCAAGGCGGCGGTGGATCACATGACGAGGCTGCTCGCGCGCGAGTGGGCGCCGACGATCCGCGTCAACGCGATCGCCGCGGGTGCGACGCTGACCGACGCGCTCGGGCCCTTCGTCGAAGACGAGTCGCTCATGCAAGCGATGAAGGATCGAACGCCGCTCGCGCGCCTCGGAGAGGCCGACGAGATCGCGGCGATGGTTCTCTTTCTCTCGAGCCCGGCGGGCGCTTGGATCAGCGGAAAGGTCTTCGAAGTCGACGGTGGGACGACCGCGAGCAACTGGCCTTGGCCCATGCCGAACGGGCTGTAGTCCGCGCGGACGATGGACGCTGAACCGCTGCCGCAGCGAGGGATTTCACTGGCGGACCTCGCGCGGGTCGCGGCGGTCGGCGTCGGGGCAGCGCTCTTCGCGGAGGCGTTTCGTGCGGCCTCGAGGCTCGTGTACGGGCTGTTCGGTCGCGACGGAACCCTGCGTTGGATCACCGCGCTCTCGTGGCCTGTGCGCGTCGCGTCGATCGCTGTCGCGTGCGTGCTGGGCGCGTGGCTCGCGCGCCTCGCGTCGCAGCGCGGGAGCGCGAGCGTCACGAAGATCGCGGAGATCGTCGCCGAGGGGTCGCAGCCGTTGTCGATCCGCGGGGCGCTGCTCCGCGCGCTCGGCGCGTTCGCGGCGATGACCGCGGGCGGGTCGATCGGTCGCGAAGGACCCATCATTCAGTTCGGCGCGTCGTGGGGGCTCCGCGTAGGAAAACACGCACACGAAATCCGCGCGCGCGAGCTCGTCGCCGCGGGCACGGCCGCGGGCTTCGCAGCGGCGTACAACGCGCCGATCGCGGGGACGCTCTTCGTCATCGAGCTCATGCCGAGGCTGCCCGCGCGACTCACGGTGGCGCGTCTCGGGGTTGCCACGGTCGCTGGCGCCGTGACCGCGCACGCGATCTCGCGCGATCTGCCGTTGTACGGAGCGCACGCGCTCGGGTTCGATCGAACGCCGCAGCTCGTCGCGTTCGCGCTCGTGGGGCTCGTGTGTGGGGCGATCGGCGCGGCGTTCATGAAGTCGGTACGGGCGACGAGGGCGCAGGTGGCGGCGCGGGCAGGATCGCGACCGTGGATCGTGTCCGTGCTCTTCGGACTGCTCGCGGGCTGTGTGATCGCGACCGCGCCGATCACCGCGGGCAACGGATACGACGGGATCACTTCAGCGCTCGAATCGCGGCCTACCATCGCGTTTGCAGCAGGGTGGCTCTTGCTCAAGGCCGTCGCGACGATCGCGACGGTGAGCTCGGGGGCGCCCGGCGGTGTGTTTACGCCGTCGATGTTTCTCGGCGCGATGGCGGGGCTGGGGCTCCAGCGCGCGTTCGTGCACCTCGCGCCCGGTCTCGCGCCGTCGCACGCGAGCATGGCGTTCGTGGGAATGGCCTCGATGATCGCAGCGACGACGCACGCGCCGCTCACCGCGGCGGTGCTCGCGATCGAGCTCTCGGGAAGCGCTGGGCTCACGCTGCCGTTGCTGCTCGCGGTGGGGCTGTCGTCGCTCGTCGCGCGAAGACTCGATGAGGACAACATCTACGAGATCGAGAGCGAGGCGCGCTGAGCGTCGATCGTCGATCGAACAGTGAAATTACGGCGCAAACGAGAGGCCGAGCCGCTGGTTGGCTCGCGCGCCCACCCACTCGGCGTCCGCGCTCGGCGTCGGCATGAACGTCGTTCGGCCTCGGTACATCAGCGCGCGGCCGACGCTCCCGACGGTGTTGTCGAACAGCGACGAGCCCACGAGGAGCTCTGCGCGGCCGTCGCCCGTCCCGTCGGCGACGAGCGCGAGCGACGCGCCGAACTCTTCGTTCACTTGCGTTCCGGTGACGAAGCCGATGCGGAGCATCGAGGTGCCCGAGAGCGTCGGAGACCCGAAGACGATGCTCGTACGACCCACCACCATGCTCGTTTGCACGGCGCGCGGAGCGCCGACGGCGAAGTCGCACGTTCCGTCGCCGTCGATGTCGCGCCCCGCGGCGATGGCCGCGCCGAGCGAGTCGGTTCCACCGGCCGTCACACGGATCGTGAAGCGCGCGAGGGGCGTCGTCGCGAAGCCGAGATATACGAGGTATTCGCCTGCGCCCGAGCTCGCGCCAGGCGCGCCCACGATGAGGTCGTCGCGCCCGTCGCCGTTGAGATCGCCGCACGCGAGCGCGGCGCCGAAGCGACCTCCCACCGATGCTCCGTCGATCGACTGCACGGACATCGCTGTGTTCGCGACCCAGCGGTAGATCAACACGCGACCCTCGGAGACGCTCACGATGCCTGTGTCCGGCGCGCTGATGACGAGCTCCTTCGTTCCGTCGCCGTCGAGGTCGCACGCAGCGACGGCGCGACCGAAGTCGCGCGCGGACGCGGGCGAGGGGATCGTTACGCCTGTGGGCGTCGCTCCGAGCATCGGACGCCCGAGCGCGACGATCGCGGATTGTGTTCCGCCTGCGAGGATCTCTTCGTCGCCGTCGCCGTCGAGGTCGCCGAGCGCGGCGAGGGCGCGGCCGTAGTTCGCGCCCAACGTTCCGCCGAGCGCGTCGGTTGTCACCATGCGCGTCGCCCCACCCGACCCGTGAACAACGACGAAGTGCCCCGCTGCGCCTGCCGCTCCGGGCTCGGCGATCACGAGATCGATGCGTCCGTCTCCGTCGAAATCGGCGACAGACTGCGCGCCTCCGTACATCGTTCCAGCGGCGCCGGCGACCCATAGCGCGTCCGCCGCGCTCGGCCACGGATTCAGTCCAGCGCCGCGGTGGTTGTAGCCCGCGACCGCGCTCAGGTTGGTGCCAGCTGGCGCGGTGGGCGATACGCCCATCCCGATCGAGAGGTCGACCGCGCCGTTGTCGTCGATGTCCAACGCGGGCGGCTCGGCGCAGTTGGTTCCGCTCACCCAGAGCTGACGCATCACGCTCGCGCGCGAGTAGTCCGGCGACCCACCCTCGAACGGAGCCACTTGCCAGTACAACCGTTGCGGTCGCGTCGGAAGGTCGACCGACGCGGTCCATCGATCGATCTGCGCAGACGCCGCGATCGTCCCGACGTCGCACGTGCGGCTCGTGCACACGCGGATGTGCGCAGGCAGTCCCGGCCCGTAGCTCCATCGAAACGTGGGTCGTCGCCCGCGGACAACCTCACCTGCGCGCGGCGACAAGAGCACGGGCGGAGGCGCGAGAACGACGTCCGGCGCGTCCACCGTTTGCTGATCCGTCGCGACGTCGGGGCTCTGCGTGTCGCTCGCGATTCCGCTGTCGGACAACACGTCCATCGTGACGACGTCTCTTCGCGGCGGGAGCGCGTCCGTCGAGGCTCCGGCGTCGCGCGGAGCGGGCGTCACCGTCGGATCGACGCACACCGCGTCGTCGTTGCAGGTCTGGCTACGCTCTTCGCAAAACGCCGAGATCGTGCACGACGCGAGCGGCGTGCGCGTGCACGAGTCGCTCGGAGCACCGCAGCGCACGGGGAGAAACACACGCTGAACGGTGGTCGCCCCGCGCACGAAGCCGAAGCGCAGCCTGCGCGAAAACGAGACCGCGGGCGCGGACGTTGTCGCCTCGACGCGCGCGAGCAAGAGCACATCGACGAGGTCCGCGCCGTTCCACGCAGGAGGAGGTCGAACGCCAAACGACGCGTAGAAGCTCTCGGTGGTTCCCGCGCCGCCGTGCGTCCAGCTCGTCGTGCAGCGCGCTGGGTCGATCGTCTCGCCCGCGCGAGCGGTGCACACGCGAAGCTCGAATCGTCGCAGCGGATCCGCGTCGGTCTCGACGATGACCTCGACGGACGTCGCGGGGCTGCGGCACGCGGACGCGAGCAGCGCGGTCGTGACGATCACAGCGAGCGGAGTTCTACGGTTCATCTCCCATCACTCGCTGTGGTCACTCGTCACTCGTCGGACTCGTCGCTCTTGCCCTTGGGCAAAAGCGGCATGCGCTTGCCGTTGCGGTTGTAGCGAAACGCGTACGCGATGCCGAGGATCGCGCCAGCCAGATGCACGACGAGCAGGATCGGCGTCGTGATCATCTGCCCGAGGCCAGGGATCTTGTTGATGTAGTACGCGATGAACGCGACGGCGATGTACGCGCTCGCGCCGAGGATCGCCTCGAGCACAGGCGCTGCGTACACGAACGCCGCCGGTGGAAACACGAGGCCCGCGATCGCTCCGGTCGCGATCGACTTCTTCTCGTCGGCCTTCGCGGCCTTGTCTTCGAGCCCGAGCTGGCTCTTGACCACGTCGCCGACGACCTCGTCTTTGAGTGCGGTCGCGCGCGAGAAGATGCTGTCATCGTCGTCGCTGCGCTTCTTCTCTTTGACCTTGGCGCCCTTCGCTGGCTCCTCGGCGGGCTTCTTCTTCGGCTCGGCCTTGGGGACGAGGTCCGCGTTGCCTTGAAGATCTTCGAGCCACTGCTCGACGGTGGCGCGCGGCAGCTCGGTTTGGATCATGAGGTTGCGCACCGTTACAGGCTTGCCTTCGGCCTGCATGGCTTTCACGATCTTCGCGAATTCTTCCTTCGAGGTCACGGCTCGAACGCTACCACTGACGCGCGGGACGTACAGGGATGTACACTCCCGACGCGAGTGGTGACCGACGCGAGTGAGCTGCGCGCTGCGGGCGCGATTCGGCGTGACGGCGCGGCGCCGGCCGTCGTCTTGGTGCACGGGTTTACCGGGACCCCTTGGGAGCTCGGGACGCTGGCCGAAGCGCTATCCGCCGCTGGATATGCTGTCGAGGCGCCGTTGCTCCCTGGGCACGGAGAGACGCCGCTCGCGCTTTCGCGCGCGACGTGGGACGGCTGGCTCGCGCACGTCGAGCGATCGGTGGACGAGGTCCTCGCGCGGCACGGCTCGGCGGTGGTCATTGGTTTTTCGCTGGGCTCGCTCTTGGCGCTCGTCGCGGGCGTCGCGCGGCAACACCGCGGCGTGATCGCGCTCGGAGCGTTGGGGACCGCGCTCGAGCTCCCGACGCTCGACGCGCGGGTGCTGCGGATCTCCGAGGCGATGGGGCGGTTTCTGCCGAACGTGAACGTGCCGAAGTTTCGCGGGAGCGACGTGCGAGACCCGATGGCGAAGCGGTCGAACCCCGCGTACGCGACGCAGCCGTTGAGGGCTGCGCGCGAGATTCTTCGCGGTCAACGCGAGGCGAGGGCGGTGCTCGGGTCGATCGCGGTTCCGCTGTTGGTGGTGCACGGGCGCGCGGACGACACGACGCCGCTCGCTGCGTCGCTGGCGCTTGTTTCGGCGGCCGAACGCGCGGAGGTCGAGCTCCGTGTGCTCCCGAGGTCCGCGCATTTGCTCGGGCGGGACGTCGAGCACCGCGAGGTGTGCGACGCCGTGCTCGGGTTCGTCCGGCGTGTGACTCCTGCGAGCGCTCCGCGGGATAGCCGCTCCGCCTCGGGTTTGTGACAGGCGCGAACGCTCACGCTTTGTCAACGCGACAGCGCTCGATCTTGCCTGTCATCCTTCAAACCCGGCTCCGCGGGATAGCCGCTCCGCTTCGGGTTTGTGACAGGCGCGAACGCTCACGCTTTGTCAACGCGACAGCGCTCGATCTTGCCTGTCATCCTCCAAACCCGGCTCCGCGGTAGGCCCTTCCAAAGTGCCGAACGGCCGCCGTACGGTTCGGCCCATGAGCGACATCATCCTCGCGTTGGATCAGGGAACGACCGGCACCACCGTCCTCGCGCTCGACGCGAAGACCTTCGAAGTCCGCGGACGAAAGACCGTCGACGTTCCGCAGCACTTCACGGGTCCCGGACAAGTCGAGCACGATCCCGAGGAGATCTGGTCGGGCGTCGTCGTCGCGATCAACGGCGCGCTCGAGGCGACGGGGCTCGCCGACGCAAAGTCCCGCGTGCGTGCGATCGGCATCACCAATCAACGAGAGACCACGGTGCTCTGGGACCGCCGCACGGGCCGGCCCGTGTATCGCGCGATCGTGTGGCAAGACCGTCGGACCGCGCCGATCTGCCAGAAGCTCCGCGATCAGGGCGTCGAGCCGCTCGTGTTCGACAAGGCTGGGCTGCTGCTCGATCCGTACTTTTCGGGGACGAAGCTGCGGTGGCTGCTCGACAACGTGTCCGACGCGCGCGTGCGGGCGGACCGTGGTGAGCTCGCGTTCGGGACGATCGACACGTGGCTGATCCACAAGCTCTCGGGCGGCGCCGCGCACGTGACGGACGTGACGAACGCGTCGCGAACACTGTTGATGGACTTGAAGACGCTCCGCTGGGACGAGGCGCTGCTCGGGGCGTTGGGCATTCCCGATGGCGTGTTGCCGACGATCGCGGCGAGCGCAGAGGTCGTCGCGCACACCAAGGGCGTGGACGGTCTGCCCGACGGCGTTCCCATCGCGGGAATCGCAGGCGATCAGCAAGCGGCGCTCTTCGGCCAGGGGTGCTACGCGCAGGGCGACGTCAAGTGCACGTACGGCACGGGCGCGTTCGTGCTCATGAATATTGGTGCGCGACCCATCCCGTCGCGCCACCGCCTGCTCACCACAGTCGCCTGGAAAATCCCTGGCGAAACAGCGTACGCGCTCGAGGGCAGCTCGTTCATCGCGGGCGCCGCGGTGCAGTGGCTGCGCGACGGGCTCGGGATCATCAAGAGCGCGTCGGAGATCGAGCCGCTCGCGCGCTCGGTCGAGAGCTCGGGCGAGTGCGTGTTCGTCCCTGCGTTGACGGGCCTCGGCGCGCCGCACTGGGCGCCGGAGGCGCGCGGGTTGATCACGGGCCTCGGACGCGACACGACGCGCGCGCACCTCGCGCGGGCCACGCTCGAAGGCATCGCGCTCTCGATCGCGGACCTCGTCGACGCGATGGGAAAGGACGCCGGCGCCCCGGTCGCTTCGATGAAGGTCGACGGCGGCGCCTCGGCGAACGACCTGCTCATGGACATTCAGGCTGCGCTCGTCCGAGCGCGCGTCGTTCGGCCCAGAGTGGTCGAGACGACGGCGCTCGGCGCGGGGCTCCTCGCGGCGCTCGGCGCGGGATTGGTGCCGAATCTCGCGGCGCTTCCGGGGTTGCCGGTCGAACGTACGTTCGACGGGGCCGCTGTGGGTGCGGTCGAGGACCTTCGTTCGCGGTGGCGAAAGGCGATCGAGCGCACGCTGCGGTAGCGGTGTATCCTTCGAACTCCACGTAATTTGATGACTCGAACAACGACACGGTCCGCGCGAGCGCCCCGCCAGGCATCGCGCGGGGGCTGTGGGTGAAGAAGTGACCGAAGAGAAGAACGCTAGCGAATCAATCCGAAAGCTCGAGATCAGTTGGGAGGCGCTCGAAGACGCCTTCGAAAACAACGCACCCGAGGTTCACAGCTATCTGCACCTGTCGACCGGCGAGGTCCTCCGCGTCGTCGACGGTGTGGCGGATCCCGCGATGCACCAGCGCATCGCGAGCGATCCCAACTACCAGCGCGTCGACCCGGTGTCGTCTCGCGAACAGTACCGTTGGATGGAGCGCTTCATCGCGACGGTGACCGAGCCCGACCTGCGCGGTCGACTCGTCGCCGCGATCGATGGAAAGGGCGCGTTTCGACGGTTCAAAGACGTGCTCATGGCGTACCCCGTCGAGCGCGAGCGGTGGTTCGAGTTTCGCACCGAGCGCCTGCGGTCGTGCATGGACGCTTGGTTGCTCGCACACAAAATCGAAGCCGTCGCGCGCCCCGTGTGGAACCCTCCGACGCCCCAAGAGGGCGCCGCCGCGGTGACCGAAGAGCAAGAGACCGTGACCGCGCTTCGCAAGGCGCGCGCGGGCGTCGAGGGTCTTCGTCGTCGTCTACGAGAGGCGGCGGACATGGTCCCTGCGCGCGAGATCGAGACCGCGATCGCGTTTCTCGAGTGGCTTCGCGAGCGTCGGATCTCGGGCGTTCCCGCGGTGGACGAAGAGCACGGAAGCTCGTCGGGCGAGCCGTGATGTCCGCGCGCTCGTCGGGGATCGCGCTCGTGATCGCCGCGCTCGTCGCGGTGTTCGCGCGCCCCGCGAGCGCGCAGCCGCAGGTGACCGAGCCTCCGCGGAGCAGCCTTCCGCGCGGCGAGCGACCGGTGGACGAGGTGGCCGCCTCGATCGAAATCGACGGCGACGACGGCCCGCCCGTGTTCGTGTACGCGAGCGAGCTGCGCGTCGCGGTCCGATCGATCCTCGCGAGCTCGGGTTATCCGGGCGCGCTCGACGCGACGGTGCACGAGAGCGTCACCGGGTCGATCCTCAACGATCTGCTCGGAGAAAAGCTGCTCGAACGCGAGTCTCGCCGCTCGGACGACCCCGTTCCCAACCCGAGCGACGTGCTCGCGGGCGTCGAGCGGTTCTTCTCGCAGCTCGGCGGAAACACGCCGGCAGATTTTCTACGTGCGACCGGCGCCGGCCGCGCCACGGTCGAAGCCGCGGTGCGACGGAGGCTCGCGGTGAGCTTCTATCTCCGAGCGCATCAATCGCGGCTGCTCGAGCCGTCGGACGCCGAGGTGAGGGCGGCGTTCGACTCTGGAAGGTTCGCTCCGTACCGCAGCGAAGCGACGCGGTTCGCGCAGGTGCGCGACGAAATTCGCGAGCGATTGGCGGCCGCGGCGATGCCGCGCGCAGTTCGGTCGATTGTGCGCGCGATGGGCGGTAGGGTGCGCATTCGGCGTTGGCCGCTGCGGCTGTAGCAGCGCGCGACGCTGGCACCTCACGGAAGCAAAGAAAACAGCGGGAGCGACGATGTCCCACGGCGGTGGCGGAGATTCATTGAAGGTCGTGATGGCGGCGCTCGCGGGCAACCTCGCGATCGCGGTCCTCAAGTTTGTCGCGGCGTACTTCAGCAAGAGCGCCGCGATGCTCGCCGAAGCAGTGCACTCGGTTTCTGACACAGGAAATCAAGCGCTCTTGATCGTCGGCATGCGCCTCGCGATGCGACCGGCGGACGAGCGGCACCCCTTCGGCCGCTCGGGCGAGCAGTACTTCTGGCCCTTCATCGTGAGCCTCTTGCTCTTCGCCGTCGGCGGCGCGTTCGCGATCTACGAGGGAATTCACAAGATCCACGACCCGGGCCAAGAGGCGACGACGCGGCAGCTCCTCTGGGCCTACGTCGTGCTCGGCGGCAGCGTCGTGTTCGAGAGCATGTCGTTCAGCGTCGCGTTCAAAGAATTTCGCGCGATGCGGCAGGGGCGCACGTATCGCGAGGTGCTCACGGACGCGAAGGACGTGACCGTCCCGCTGGTGTTGATGGAGGACACCGCGGCGCTCGCGGGGCTCGTCGTGGCGCTCGGCGGCGTGCTCTTCTCGCAGATCTTTCACGCGCCGTGGATCGACGGCGCGGCGAGCGTGATCATCGGCGCGATCTTGTGCTCCGTGGCGGTGTTTCTCGCGTTCGAGACGCACGGGTTGCTCATCGGCGAAGGCGCGACCAAGGCCGATCGCGATCGCGCCGAGCGGCTCGTTCGAGCGAGTCCTCACGTCGACGACGTGCTCGAGGTCCTGACGCTCCACATCGGGCCCAACGACGTGATCCTCGCGCTCAAAGTAGCGTTCTCGAAGGGCCTCACCGTGGACGAGCTCGAAGAGGCCATCAACGAAATCGAGCGTCGCGTCCGCGGCGAGATGCCCCACATGCGACGGATCTTCGTCGAGCCCGACTCGAAGGGAGGCTTCACCGAAGGGGTCTCGCGCGAGGAGGCCGAAGCGGCAGAGAAGAAGAAGAGCAAGGACGCCCACGCGGACGACAAGGGCGCGGCGGCCCCGTCGTGAGCGACGCGCGCGCGATTCGCCCAGCGACCCGCGACGACCTCGACGCGCTCGCGCGGATCGAGTCCGAGCACCTGTCGGGGACATGGTCGCGCGACGCGCTCGCGGACGAGCTCGAGAAGACGTTCGCGCGGCTGCGCGTCGCCACGGAGGCGGACGTCGTGTGCGCCTTCGTGCACGGATGGCTGGTCGCGGACGAGCTGCACGTTCTCAACGTCGCGACGCACCCCGCGTGGCGTCGTCGCGGCGTGGCCAAGGCGCTGCTCGAGGCGTTCTTCATCGAAGCGCGCGCGTCGGGCTCGGTGAAGGCGCTGCTCGAAGTTCGCGTGTCCAACGGCGCGGCGATCGGGCTCTACAAGTCGTTTGGCTTCGTCGAGGACGCGATCCGCGCTCGGTACTACTCGGACGGCGAAGACGCGCTGCTCATGAGCGCCGCGCTCTGACCCGCACGCGCTCAGCGCAACGCGAACACGTGCAACCGACCGCCGGACACCCGCACGCTCGAGGGAACGCGATACGCCACTTCGACCGCGCGCACCGAGCGATAGTTTCCCGGCAACGGGAGCGGGTCCGAGCACTGACCCGCGTCGAGCGCGACGGGCTCGGTGAAGTCGACGAAGTCGTCTTGCGTGTACACGACGCGCACGCGCTCGACCAAGATCGCGTGCCCCGTCGCTTGCAGCGCGATCGCACGAAATCGCCGGTCGTACTCGCTGACGCGCACGTTGAGCGCGCGACGATCCGCGCGCACCTCCCGCGATTCGACCTCGAAATACCCAGGCGGAACGGCGCGCGCCGTCGCGCAACCGACCAGCGCCATCGCGACCGAGGCGACGAAACACCGACGATGGTTGAGCGCTAAACCGCCACTCATTCGATCGCCGCACTTTCAACGATTGATTCGTGGCGGTTTGCCTTGATTTCAACCACGCCGACGCTTGCCTCATTTCTACGACGTTCAATTGGGGCGTGGTTTAGCGACATCCGAGCGCACGAGTGTGCCGCGGATGTCGCGAGAAGAGAACGCTCGTCGCGCGCGCGACGCTCGGTCACATGTTTGGCGGCGATGTGTGCGGCTTGCTACGGTGCTCTTCGATGGTGCGTTCGAGAGATGTTGCGGCGCAGCGCGACGATGCCCCCGAGGGACGCGGTGGCGGAGGCGCTCGCGCGGCATCGAACGAGCGCGCGCCGGTGCCGCCGTTGTCGCTTCCACCGCCGCCGCCGCCGCCGCCGGTGGACGGGCCGTGGCGCTCGTACAAAGAGAAGGTCGCGTCGCTCGCTGACAAAGTGAACGAAGCGCAGCGGCCGATCCGCATCTTGAACGCGCTCAAGTGGGAGCCGGGGGTGTGGGAAGCGTTTCGCAAATCGCGCTTTCGCGAGATGCCCAAGGCGGACGCCGACTCGTACGCGCGCGTCGATCTCGGCTTCGACCCGCGCGGCCGCATGAGCGAGTTTCAAGAGCTCGCGGAACAAGCGCGGCGCGACCTCGGCGCGGACGACGCGATCGGGCGCATCCTGCGCGCGACGTGCCTCGAGTATCGCGACGTGTGCAAGATGCTCCTCGCGCGAGGGACGCCCGAGTTCTACGCGCTGTCTCGAAGGCTCTACGGCTCGCCGAAGGACACGTTTCCCGACGGAACGACGCAGGTCCGCGAGATCTCGATGACGCTCTACGGGTTGCTCAACAACCTGTCGGACGACGCGCTCGGCCCGTTGCAAGAGCGCTCGCTCGACGGCGCGAAGGTCGTCGAGATCCTGAGCGAGCGCTTCAAGAGCTATTTCGGCGAGGCCGCGGTCAACGTCACGCTCGACGACGGGATCGTCGCCGACGCCGCCGCGGGGAGCGACTACGTGAAGGTCCGCGACGGCGCGACATTCTCGCCGCGCGACGTCGACATCTTGGAGGTGCACGAGGGCTGGGTCCACGTCGCGACGTCGCTCAACGGCGCGGCGCAACACGTGGCCCGCTGGCTCGCGAAGGGCCCTCCGCGCACGACGCCGGTGCAAGAGGGCCTCGCCGCGCTGATGGAGGTCGTGACGTTTCGCTCGAATCCGCGGCGCGCGCGCCGGCTCAACGAGCGCGTGCTCGCCGTGGACAAAGCCGAGGACGGCGCGAGCTTCCTCGACGTGTTCGAGTGGTACCGCACCGAGGGCTACGAAGAAGAAGAGTGCTTCGGCGCGGCGCGGCGCGTGTTTCGAGGCGCTCCGCTCGAGGGCGGCGGCGCGTTCACCAAGGACATCACGTACACCAAGGGCTTGGTGTCCAACTACCACTTTATTCGCACGGCGATCCGCGCGGCGCGACCCGAGCTCGCGCGGTTTCTGTTCGTGGGCAAGATCGCGCACGAAGACGTGCCAGTGCTGTACGAGCGCGTGGCCGATGGCGTCGTGAGACCGCCGAAGTTTCTCCCGCCGCTCTTCAGCGACCTCAACGGACTCGCGATCTGGATGGCGTACTCGGGCTTCTTTTCGCGCATGGGCTCGCAGGCGATCGAGGAGTACTACGAGCGCATGTTCAAGATGCTCTGAGCGGCAGAGGCCGTGGGCGCGCGGGTGGGCAAGCGAACGAAGCGCGCCCTCCATCGTTGGCATAGTCGATGCGACTGGCGACGTCATGTCGCAGACAAGTTCGCTCGGAGTCGCTCGTTCGATCGCAGCCGTTTCGCTGGTTGCCGCGGTTGCATCGTCGATTGCGTTCTGTGTGCCAAGTGGCTCACCGGCGCCCACCGTCGAGACACGGCGGTCATCCGTCGCGCGAGAGGGCGCGGACGCCACGGACGTGGCGACGTTGCATTCGGACAACGCCTCGTTTGCGTTCGCGCTGCATCGAGACGCAGTCGCCGCAGGCGCGAACAGCGCGCTGTCGCCGTACAGCATCGCGGTCGCGCTCGCGATGACGCGCGCGGGGGCGCGAAACAACACGGCTGCAGAGATCGACGCTGCGCTTCGGTTCTCGCTTCGCGACGACGCCCTTCACCGTGCGTTCAACGCGACAGACCTCGCGCTCGCTTCGCGCGAGGCGCAGGCACGGAGCGCCGCGCCACGAGCGGCGATGGGGATGGCCGAAGCTCCGTTGCAGCTGCGTGTCGTCAACGCGCTGTGGGCGGAGCGGACGTTGCCGCTCGAGTCGGCGTACCTCGACACGCTGAGCAGGTACTACGGCGCAGGCGTGAACGTCGTGGACTTCCGACGCCAACCCGAGGACTCGCGGCGCACCATCAACGCGTGGGTCGCCAGTCAAACGATGGACAAGATCGCCGAACTCATTCCGGGCGGCCTGATCGACAACGGGACGATGATCGTGCTCACCAACGCCGTGTACTTGAACGCGCGTTGGCAGTTTCCGTTCGAATCTCGCTTCACTGGCAGCGCTCGGTTCACGCTGGCGAACGGAACGACGACGAGCGCGTCGATGATGCATCCGCTCGCGCCCGTGCGCGTGCCGTTTGCGAGATTGGACGGACATACGGCGGTCGAGCTTCCGTACGTCGGCGCGCAGATCGCGATGCTCGTCGTGGTTCCCGATCAGGGGCAGTTCGACGCGTTCGAGCGACGCTTCGATGCCTCGCAGTACGCCGACACGGTGCGTGCGTTGACCGAGCGCGCGGTGCGGATCTCGCTTCCGAAGTTCTCAGTGCGCTCGCCGCTTCGACTCGATGAATCGTTGATTCGCCTCGGGATGCGCGAAGCGTTTACTCCAGCCGCTGACCTCACGGGCATCAGCCGCGAGCGCATGCAGGTCACAGCGGTCGTGCACGAAGCGAAGATCGACGTCGCCGAGGCGGGAACCGAAGCCGCCGCCGCCACTGCCGTCATCGCGGGCGATGCCAGCGTGGCGGTCAGCCAAGAAGAGCTCTTGGTGGACAGGCCGTTCTACTGGTTCATCCGCGATCGACAGACCGGGGCGACGTTGTTCATGGGGCGCGTGCTGGACCCGAACGCGCGGTGATCGTTCGCGCTGAGGGCGATGGCGTTCAACGCTCTGCGGCGCGCGCTTCTTTGACCGACGGGCGCTCGACGACGCGCGCGACGAAGGCCGCGCAGTTCTTGTGCTCCGCGAGGTCGATCTTGACCCACTTGGTCCAGCTCAGGATCACGAAGAGGTACGCGTCGATCGCGCTGAAGTGATCGCCGACGAGCCACTCGCGGCCTTCGAGCGCGCGTTCAACGGTGGCGATGTGCTTCTGCGCGTTGGCGAGCGCCTTCGGTCGGCCCGCGTCGTCTGTGTGAAACAGCGCGCCGATTCCCTTGTGGAGCTCCGAGTTGATGAACCCGAGCCACTCGAGCCAGCGATAGTGCTCCATCGTCCCCGCGGCGGGAGCGAGGTTGGCGCTCGGGTGCTTGTCGACGATGTACTGGAGGATCGCGGAGACTTCGCTCAGGCGCTCGCCCGAGTCGAACTCGAGGACGGGGACGTATCCCTTGGGGTTGATCGCGAGAAAGTCGCTTCCGTCCGAGAGCTTCTTCGAGCGCAGGTCGACCTTGGCGATCTCGAAGGTCGCGCCTGCTTCGCGCAGACAGATGTGTGGGGCCTGCGAGCAGGCGCCGATCGCGAGATAGAGCTTCATCGTGACGTGACCTCGTTTGCGTTGCTGTGTGAGAGCCGTCTGCCCATGGAGCGCTACCGCGCGATCGAGAGCAGGACCCAGGCGATCGTGAGCAGCGTGATGCCTGCCGCGACGCCGAGCGCTTTGTACCAGCGCTCGCCGCGCCGCGCTCCGAGTTGGTGACCGCTGATCGCGCCGAGCAAGAAGCACGCGGGGACCACGACGCTCGCGAGCTTCGTGGCCACCGCCGTCGCGTCCGCGCGGCCCTTCAACGCCACCGTCTCGAGCGCGTACAGCGCGAAGAACCCCACGCCCAAGCCGATCGACGCGCCGACGATCCAGCCGAAGCGGGCGCCCCACGCAGCGCGGTCGATGGGGGCGGATTCGTGCGTCGGGTCGTCGGCCATGGTGGTTGGGTCTCTCGAGCGCGCAACGGATGCGCGATGGTGCGTCGCGGAGGCATGGCGACGGTGCGGTGTTTCGGGCGCTCTGCAAAAGCGGTGTTTCGCGTGCTCCGTAGCGGTACCAAACGGCGGAGGTCGCTGCTATAAGCGCCACCCTCTGCAACGCAGATCGCAAGGAGTATTGAACGATGGCCGGACGAGTTTTTCCGAAGCCGACGACGGGCGAGAAGATCACCAGGGGCGCTGATGGAAAGCTGAGCGTTCCCAACAACCCCATCATCCCCTTCATCGAGGGCGACGGAACGGGTCCGGACATCTGGCGCGCGAGCGTTCGCGTGCTCGACGCCGCGGTCGAGAAGGCCTACGGCGGCACGAAGAAGATCGCGTGGCACGAGGTGTACGCGGGCGAGAAGGCCAAGACGAAGTTCGACTCGTGGCTGCCCGACGACACCGTCGAGGACTACAAAGAGTTTCTCGTGGGCATCAAGGGACCGCTCACGACGCCGATCGGCAAGGGCATCCGCTCGCTCAACGTCGCGCTGCGCCAGATGCTCGACCTCTACGTGTGCCTGCGCCCCGTGCGCTGGTTCAAGGGCGTCCCGTCGCCGGTCCGTGATCCGGGCAAGGTCGACATGGTGATCTTCCGCGAGAACTGCGAGGACATCTACGCCGGCATCGAATACGAGGCGTTCAGCGACGACGTGAAGAAGGTCGTCGCGTTCCTTCAAAACGAGATGAAGGTGAAGAAGATCCGCTTCCCCGAGAGCTCGGGCATCGGGATCAAGCCTGTCTCGAAGGAAGGCACCGAGCGCCTCGTGCGCGCCGCGATCGAGTACGCCCTCCGCTACAAGCGCAAGAGCGTCACGTTCGTGCACAAGGGCAACATCATGAAGTTCACCGAGGGCGCGTTCGCCGCGTGGGGCTACGACCTCGGCAAGCGCGAGTTCCGCAACGTCGTCGTGACCGAGCGCGAGTCGTGGATCCTCGGCAACAAAGAAGCCAACCCCAACCTCGACGTGGTGGGCAACGCGAAGATGGTCGAGCCGGGCTACGACATGGCGCCCGCGGACTTCCGCGAAGAGCTCCACAAGGAAGTCGAAGCCGCGCTCGCGCTCTGGCCGACGCACGGCGAGGGCAAGTGGAAGAAGATGCTCCGCCTGAAGGACTCCATCGCGGACATCACCCTCCAGCAAGTGCTCACGCGCCCGGCGGAGTTCGACGTGATCGCCACGCTGAACCTCAACGGCGACTACCTGTCCGACGCGCTCGCGGCGCAGGTCGGCGGCATCGGCATCGCCCCCGGCGGCAACATCAACTACGTCACGGGCCACGCGATCTTCGAAGCCACCCACGGGACGGCGCCGAAGTACGCCAACCTCGACAAGGTCAACCCGGGCTCCGTGATCCTGTCGGGCGAAATGATGCTCAGGCACCTCGGCTGGGACGAAGCCGCGGACCTCGTGATCAAGGGCATGGACGGCGCGATCTCGGCCAAGACCGTCACGTACGACTTCGCGCGCATGACCGAAGGCGCGAAGGAAGTGAAGTGCTCGGAGTTCGCCGACGCCATCATCAAGCACATGGCTTGATTTCGAGTGACTATATTCGAAATCACTGAAAACACTCAGGAGAATTTCAATGGCTAAGCGCAAGAAGATCTCGCTCATCGGCGCCGGAAACATCGGCGGCGAGCTCGCCAACCTCGCAGCGCAGCGCGAGCTCGGCGACATCGTCCTCTTCGACATCCCCTCGAAGGCGGACTTCGCCAAGGGCAAGGCGCTCGACCTCGCGCAAAACGGCGCGATCCTCGGCTACGACGTCTCGATCACCGGCTCCGGTGATTGGAAGGACTGCGCCGGCTCGGACGTGCTGATCATCACGGCGGGCATTCCGCGGAAGCCCGGCGAGAGCCGCGACGACCTCGTCGGAAAGAACCTCCCCATCATCCGCGACGTCGCGAAGAACGCGAAGGAGCACTGCCCCGACGCGTTCGTGATCGTGATCTCGAACCCGCTCGACGTGATGGTGTACGAGTTCCAGAAGGTCTCTGGCTTCGACCCGAAGAAGGTCGTCGGCATGGCCGGCGTGCTCGACTCGGCGCGCTTCGCGTGCTTCCTCGCTGAAGCGGCCAACGTGTCGGTGAAGGACGTCCGCCCGATGGTGCTCGGCGGCCACGGCGACGACATGGTTCCGCTGCTCTCGTTCACGACGATCAACGGCGTGCCGGTCACCAACTTCGTCCCGCAGGACAAGCTCGACGCGATCATCAAGCGCACCCGCGGCGGCGGCGGCGAGATCGTCAAGCTCATGGGAACGAGCGCGTACTACGCGCCCGCGAGCGCTTCGATCGTGATGGCCGAGGCGTACCTCAAGGACCAGAAGCGCTTGCTCGCGGGCGCCGCGCACCTGACCGGGCAATACGGCTACAAGGACATGTTCTTGGGCGTTCCCGTGGTGATCGGCGGCGGCGGCGTCGAGAAGATCGTCGAGCTCCCGCTCACGGACGCCGAGAAGAAGATGCTCGAGACCTCCGCAGCCAGCGTGAAGTCCGTCATCGACGTCGCGAACAAGCTGTAACGCGCAGCGCCGGGGGAGGGCACATTCGGGGCAGCGTTCGGCTCGTCGAGCCGACGGTGCGCCGGCGTTTACGGGGTGAACGAGCGTATTTTCGCTGGGCCAATTCTCGGGCGGGGCGTGATACGGTCCGCCGCCGCGCGCGGGTGCACGACGCACCCGCTGCGCTTCCGGCGCATCCGCAAAGCACCGCGAGGAGTGGAACAGAGCCGATGAAGATCCACGAGTACCAGGGCAAAGAGCTCTTTCGTAAGTACGGCGTCGCAGTGCCGAAGGGCGCTGTCGCGTTCACGCCCGAAGAGGCGAGGCTCGCTGCTGAGCAGCTCATCAACGAGACGGGCAGCCCCGTCGTCGTCGTGAAGTCGCAGATCCACGCGGGTGGACGCGGCAAGGGCACAGTCTTTCGCGACGGCAAGGACATCGGTCGAGGCGTGAAGGTCGTCACGTCGGGCGGCGGTGTGGCCGCGCGCGACGCCGCTGCGAACATGCTCGGCGGCACGCTCGTCACGATCCAGAACGCGCCGAAGGGCAACGTCGTTCACAAGGTCTACGTCGAGCAGGGCATCAAGATCGCTCGCGAGCTCTACCTCGGCATGCTCGTCGACCGCGACACGCGTCGCGTCGTCGTGATGGCGTCGGTCGAAGGCGGAATGGACATCGAGAAGGTGGCCGCCGAGACGCCCGAGAAGATCTTGAAGGCGTTCATCGACCCGACCACGGGCGTGACGGGCCACCAGGCGCGTCGCCTCGGCTTCGGGCTCGGTCTTCACAAAGAGCAGGTCTCGCAGTTCGTCGCGCTCTTGTCGTCGCTCTACAAGCTCTTCATGCAAGAGGACGCGGCGCTCATCGAGATCAACCCGCTGATCGTGACCGAATCGGGTCAGGTGATGGCGGGCGACGCGAAGGTGTCGTTCGACGAAAACGCTGAGTTTCGCCACAAGGAACACGAATCCTGGCGCGACGAAGGCGAAGAGAACGCCACGGAGCTCGAGGCCAAGCGCGCGGACATCTCGTATGTCGCGCTCGACGGAAACATCGGCTGCATGGTCAACGGCGCGGGCCTCGCGATGGCGACGATGGACATCATCGCGCACTGCGGCGGCAAGCCCGCGAACTTCCTCGACGTCGGCGGAGGCGCTGACGAAGCGCGCGTGACGAAGGCCTTCTCGATCATCCTCCAGGATGCCGACGTGAAGGGGATCTTCGTGAACATCTTCGGCGGGATCGTGAAGTGTGACCTCATCGCGCAGGGCATCATCAACGCGACCAAGGCCCTCGGGCTCAAGGTCCCTGTGGTGGCGCGCCTCGAAGGAACGAACGTCGAGCTCGGGCGCAAGCTCTTGGCTGACTCGGGCCTCAACATCACGCCGGCTTCCACCATGCTCGAGGGCGCGCAGAAGATCTGCGAGCTCGTCGCCAAGGCTCCCTGAGCGCGCAACGAACACGAAGGACGGACAGACACCATGGCCATTCTCGTCAACAAGAACACGCGCGTTCTCGTGCAGGGCATCACGGGCAGCGCAGGCGGATTTCACGCGAAGAAGTGCCTCGAGTACGGCACGAAGGTCGTCGGCGGCGTCACGCCGGGCCGCGGCGGAGAGAAGTTCGAAGGGACCGTTCCCGTCTTCAACACTGTGGACGAAGCAGTGCGCGAGACGGGCGCGGACGCGAGCGTGATCTTCGTTCCGCCGCCGGGCGCTGCGGACGCGATCTTGGAGGCCGCTGAGGCCAACGTGCGCTTGGTGATTTGCATCACCGAGGGCATCCCCGTGATCGACATGCTGAAGGCGCGTCGCGCGATCGAGCATCGTCTCGGCAAGGATCTCTTCCTCGTCGGACCCAACTGCCCCGGTGTGATCACGCCGGGCGAGTGCAAGATCGGCATCATGCCGGGGCACATTCACAAGCCGGGCAGCGTCGGCATCGTGTCGCGCTCGGGCACGCTCACGTACGAAGCCGTGGGTCAAACCACGGCGGTCGGCCTCGGGCAGAGCTCGTGCGTCGGCATCGGCGGCGACCCGGTGAACGGCATGGACTTCGTGCAGGCCCTCGAGCTCTTCAACGCGGATCCGCAGACCGAGTCGATCATCATGATCGGCGAAATCGGCGGCGCTGCTGAAGAGCGCGCGGCCGAGTACATCAAGCAGCACGTGAAGAAGCCCGTCGTGGGCTTCATCGCGGGCCGCACCGCTCCTCCGGGCAAGCGCATGGGCCACGCCGGCGCCGTGATCTCCGGTGGAAAGGGAACAGCGCAGGACAAGATCACCGCGCTCGAAGCCGCGGGCGTGCGCATCGCGCCGTCGCCTGCACAAATGGGCGAGACGCTCAAGGCGCTGCTCGCCGAGCGCGGGATGCTCAAGAACTGAGCGCACCCCACACGTCGGTGTACGACGTGTCCGAGGGGGCGATCGATCGCTGGGTCTCGCGCAACGTCTCGTAAACGTTGAACGACTCACGGCGTGCGGGGGATCTCACAGGGGACTCGCGCGGCCGCCTCGGTGCGCGTCAACCGCGGTAGCATCGTTCGTATGCTTGAAATCCGATCGACACGTGCGGTTTCTGCGCTCGCGCTCTGCGCAGCGCTCTTCGGAACGAGCGAGCGCGCGAACGCGCTGCAGCGCGAGACAACACGCGCCACGATGCATCCGACGGGGCTCTGCTTCCGCGATCCCGACATCGCTGCAGACACCGACTCCTACTACGTGACGTACACCGAGGGGCGCTGCGATGGCACGGGCGTGCACACCGTGCGGCTCACGAAGCTCACGACGACGACCCTCTCTCCAGTCACGCAAGCCACGGTGTTCACCACACCATCGATCACGGAGGTGTCGCAGCTTCCGCTCGTTCGCGTCTCGGCGACGAACGGGGCTGTATATGTCGCGCTCGTGAATCGGGCGGCGACGATGCCGCAGCTCCACCTCCGTACCTACACATCGAATCTCGACGGCGGGCTGGCGGGGTCGCCGATCACACCTGGCGGTCGCGTCGTCGCCGGCTTGTCGCTCGACTGCGACGCGAGCGAGCCAGGCGCGCCGTGCGTGATCTCGACGCTCGAGGACCTCGGACTCGGCATTCGCGCGGTGATCCGCGACGGGTTTTCGACCGTCGCGAACGTGGGCCCGCCGCTCTTGATGGCTGGCGAAAACCCACAGTCGATCGCGTCAGTGGGCGGCGCGAACCCGCTCCGCGGAGCGGCGATGACGACCAACGCAACGATGGCCCCGCAGGTCTTGTACGCGGCGCCGCTTCCCGCAGCGCCGTTCGTGGCGCTCGACTCGATGGCCCCGCTGCTCCCAGGAGTCGCGGCGCTGCGTTTGAGGACGGGCGGCGCGGCGGCGGTCTGGAGCACGCGAGGCACGATCGCGTACGGAAGCGGCGCGACATGGAGTCCGCTCGCCGTGCGGCGCTATTCCGTTGCCGCTGGGCCAGGTGCGTTCGTGGTCGACGACGCAGCGCAGGTCGGACGAAGCATCCTCGTGGTGGGCCGCGCGACCTCGGCGGGTGGTTCGGTCGACGGCGCCCCGTTTGCGTCGACCGAGATCGTGCCGACGTCCGCGACGATGGGCGTGACGGTCATCGGAAGTTCGGTGACCCAGTTCGGCAGGACACGCGTCGCCGCTCCGACGAGCTGTTCCGAGATCGCTCGAGCCGCGGCGATCTACGTGAGCGGAACCGGGTCCACCGGACCCACCACCGTGAACATCGTCCCGTATGGATGCGAGAGTGACGGCGATTGCGTCGATCCCCTCGGCGCTGGTGGACGGTGCTCCGGCGGTCGCTGCTCGTTCACCACCGGTCCTTGCGCGCGAGACTCTGGCGTCGATTCTGGCGTCGATGCGAGCTCGGACGCTGGCGACGCCAACTTCGTGCCTCGCGACACGGGGGTCGACACCGGTATTCAAGACGCCTCGTTCGTCGATCGTCAACCGCCGCCGTTCGACCAGGGCGTGGTCGACGTAGGCGTCGATTCGGCGAGCAGCGACGCTGCGACCGACGGCGCCTCGTCGGATTCCTCGGCGACCGGCGACGCCGGCGCGGACGCGTCGAGCGACGACGCCGCATCCATGGACGTGTCCAACGCGGACGGAGCCGACGGCGCTGCGCAGGCGGGCGACAGCGGCAAACCGCCCTCGATCAACGGCGGCGCGTGCCAATGCCGCGCGCCCGCGACGCCGAGTCGCTTCGATGCGCGAGCGCTCGTGCTGTTGCTCGTCGCCGCCGCTGCGACGGCGCGCCTCCGTCGTCGAAGCTGAACCACGTTCGGCCGTACGCTAACTCGCGCCGGCCCAATCGTTGGTGAGGTACGCTCGGCGACGATGAGAAGCTCTGCTTCGTGGCTCTCGGTCGCGCTGTTGTCGGCGAGCGCGTGGTTGTTGGCGCCAGAGGCTCACGCGCTCACGGCGGCCTCTCCGCGGGTGTTTCCGATCGATTCGGGGCGCTGCTACCGCAGTCCAGACATCACGTTCGAACGGGACAGCTACTTCGTCGCCTTCGCGGTGGCTCCCTGCTCGGGCGGTGGCGAGTACGAAGTGAAGGTCGTTCGCTTCGATCGCTCGTTTGCCACCACCGGCGAGCACACGCTCTATCGCGGAATGGTAAGCGGGACCGTCCCGCCGACGCCGCTCGTGTCCGTGAGCAGCGCGTTTGGAACGGTGCTCGTCGCCGCGACGCTCCGGGGTGCTGGCGCGGCGCCGATTCGGGCGTTCGCCGTCCCGAGCGCAGGGATGCTCCGCACCGCATCGATGCAGGAGGTCACGTCCGAAACGAACGTCGCTGCGCTGTCCGTCGATTGTCAGGCCCTCGACTCCATGGCGCCGTGTGTGCTCGCGACAATCGAAGAAGCGATTCTCGGATCGCGCGCGCACGTACGCATCGTCCTGGAGACAGCGCGCAACGCCGGGCCCACGTCGCTCATCATGGGCCAGAACGTGACGGCGATCGCGGCGATCGGAGGCCGCGCGTCGGACCGCGGCGCCGTGATGACGACGGACTTCATCGGTTCATCGGCGTTCTTCGGGCCGACGTCGGGCGTGTTCGCTGACATCGAGCGTCGGTCGCCGCTGACGCTGCTCACCCGCGGCGTCGCTGCGCTGCGCACGCCCACGGGGGTCGTGGGGTTTTGGAGCCAACGCAACGAGCTCACGCTCGCGACGGGACCCAACTGGGGTTCGCTGACCTATTCGCGAATCGCGCTGCTCGCCCAGAGCGCGGCGTTCGCGATCGACGACGCAGCCGCGATCGGCCGCACGTTTGCGCTCGTCGGGAGGTCGACTGAAGACCCTTCGCGCGTCGCGAACGCGCCGTATTCGCTGGTCTCGTTGGGCACCGGCTTCGCTCCGCCGCTCGGCGCGGCGAGTATCACGCAGCCGATGGTTGGCGACGCACGGATCGCGACCTCGACGCTCTGCCCGGACCTCGGAACCGCGGCGGCGGTGTTCTCGACGACGCTCGGCTCGCCGCCATCGTCGGGCCTCGCGATCGTTCGCTACCAGTGCAGCGCCGACACCGAGTGCGCGGACGCCGTCGGAAACAACGGCGTGTGCCAGTCCGGCGCGTGCGTGTTCAGAACGGGACCGTGCGCGGCGGACTCGGGGGTGCCTTCGCTCGTCGACGCCAGCGTCTCCGACGCAAACCCGACGATCCCGCCGTTCGACGCAGAGGCGCCCGACGCGCAGGCGCCCATCGACGCGAGCGTCGACGGGGTCTCCTCGGACAGCGCGGGGCGAACAGACGCAAACGGTCAGCCTTCTGTCAGGCGTGTTGAATACTGGGGCGGTGCGTGCCAGTGCCGCGCCGCCGCTGTCTCGCCCCGCGCCCCCCGGGGCGTTCACGCGCTCGCGTCGCTCGCGTTCGTCGCCGCGGTCCTTCGTCGCCGTCGCCGCGCGTAGCCAACGACGACCGTCGCGTGCTCAGTGCGTGTCGCTGCCCTTGCGACCGAGCGCCGCTTGCGCCGCCGCGAGCCGCGCGGTGGGAACGCGAAACGGCGAGCAGCTCACGTAGTCGAGCCCGATCTCAGCGCAAAACGCGATGCTCGCGGGGTCGCCTCCGTGCTCGCCGCAGATCCCGATCTTCAGCTTGCTCTTCGTCCCGCGACCCTTTTCGACGGCGAGCCGCATGAGCGCGCCGACGCCCACGGTGTCGAGCGACGCGAACGGATCTCCGGGGATCATCTGTTTCTCGACGTACGACGGGAGAAATCTCCCTGCATCGTCGCGAGAGAGTCCCCAGGTCGTCTGCGTGAGGTCGTTCGTCCCGAACGAGAAGAAGTCCGCGACCTCGGCGATCTGATCGGCCACCACGCACGCGCGTGGCAGCTCGATCATCGTCCCGACGAGGTAGTTCACGCGGACGCCCGCGCTCTCGAACGCCGCGTCCATCGTCTTCTCGACGAGCGCGCGAAGCGCTTCGAGCTCGGTCTTCGCGCCGACGAGCGGGATCATCACCTCGGGCAGCACCGAGACGCCGGCCTTCGTGCAGCTCACGCACGCCTGCGCGATCGCCCGCGCTTGCACCTCGTAGATCTCGGGAAACGTGATCGCCAATCGACAACCGCGGTGCCCGAGCATCGGGTTGAACTCGCGCAGCGCTTGGTTGCGCCGCGAGAGCACTTCGAACGACACGCCCATGTCCTTGGCGAGCGCGCGGAGGTCCTCTTCGTGCTCGGGCAAAAACTCGTGCAGCGGCGGGTCGAGCAGGCGAATCGTGACGGGCAGTCCCGCGAGCTCCGTGAAGATCCCCTCGAAGTCCTGCTGCTGCATCGGCAGGATCTTCTCGAGCGCCTTTCGCCGCGCGGCTTCGCTGTCCGCGAGGATCATCTCGCGCACCGCCGCGATGCGATCGGCCTCGAAGAACATGTGCTCGGTGCGGCAGAGCCCCACGCCCTGCGCGCCGAAGCGCCGCGCGTTGCGCGCGTCCGTGGGCGTGTCTGCGTTGGCTCGAACCCCGAGCGTCCGGATGTCGTCAGCCCAACGCAACACCTGCTCGAAGTGATCGTCCGTCGCAGCTGCGCTCATGGGAAGCTCGCCGCGATACATCCTCCCCGCGGTGCCGTCGAGGGTGATTTTGTCTCCCTTTTTCAAGACGACGGTGTCCGTCGCGCGGTGCACGGTGACGGCCTCGTTGGCGTAGTCCACCGTGAGCGACGAACACCCAGCGATGCAGCACTTGCCCATCCCGCGCGCGACGACCGCGGCGTGCGACGTGAGGCCGCCGGTCGCGGTGAGGATCCCCTTCGCGGCCTTCATTCCGTGGATGTCCTCGGGGGATGTCTCGCGGCGCACGAGGATGACGGCCTGACCTTGGTTTGCCATCTGCTCGGCTTCGTCCGCGGTAAACACGATCGTGCCGGCGGCGTAGCCCGGCGACGCAGGGAGGCCCTGCGCGAGAAAGAGCCCCTTCTTCTCGGCTTCTTTCGCGTCCGAAGCGTCGAGCCTCGGCAAGAAGAGCTCGCTCAAGCGCCCCGCTTCGACGCGGAGGACGGCCTCGCTCTTGTCGATCAGGCCTTCGCTCACCATGTCGACGGCGATGCGAACGGCCGCGCGCATCGTGCGCTTTCCGTTGCGGCACTGCAGGAGCCAGAGCTTGCCGTGCTGGATCGTGAACTCGATGTCCTGCATGTCGCGAAAGTGCTTCTCGAGCTTCTCTTGCATCGCGAGGAGCTCTTGGAAGCACTCGGTCATCGTGGTCTCGAGCGAGCTCGCCGAGCCCGCCGCGCGCGCGTCCTTCGCGGTGATCTTCAGCGGCGTACGGATGCCCGCGACGACGTCCTCGCCCTGGGCGTTCGGCAAGAACTCACCGAAGAAGCGACGCTCGCCCGTCGAGGGGTCGCGCGTGAAGCACACGCCGGTCGCGCAGTCGTCGCCCACGTTGCCGAACACCATCGCCTGCACGTTGCACGCGGTGCCCCAGTGCTCGGGGATCGCGTAGGTCTTTCGGTAGACCTTCGCTCGGTCGTTGTTCCACGAGTGAAATACCGCGCCGATCGCGGACCACAGCTGCTCCCACGGGTCCTGCGGAAACGCGCTTCCCGTGCGCTTATGGAAGTACTCCTTGGACTTCGCCACCACCTCGCGAAGGTGCTCCGCAGGGATCGTCGCGTCGTCGCGCGCGCCGCTCTTCGAGCGAGCCTCCGACAAGAAGTGCTCGAACGGCTCGCGATCCATCCCGAGCACGACGTTCGAGAACATCGTGATGAACCGTCGATACGCGTCGAGCGAGAAGCGCTCGCTGCCGCTCTTCTTCGCGAGCGCCGCGGCGGTCTCGTCGTTGAGCCCGAGGTTCAACACGGTGTCCATCATGCCCGGCATCGACGCGCGGGCGCCCGAGCGGACGCTCAGCAACAGGGGGTTCTCGTGGTCGCCGAACTTCGCTCCCACGGCGGACTCGACCTTCGCGAGCGCGCTCTTGACGTCCTCGCGCACCGAGTCCGAGAGCGCACCGGTTTTCATGAAATCCGTGCACTCGACGGTGCTGATCGTGAAGCCCGGCGGCACGGGAATCCCCAAGTGGGTCATCACGTGAAGCCCCGAGCCCTTTCCCCCGAGGAGCTCTTTGCCGAGCTCGCGACCCTCCGCCACCCCGTTGCCGAAGAAGAAGACCTTGCGTTCTGTCGTAGGCGCCATCGCGGGCCGAAAGACTACGCTACTTCTTGCTACCCGACAGCAGATCGAACCGACACACGAGCGCGCTCGTGACCGCGACGAGCTTGAGCAGCTTCAGCCGCGCCTCGCGCTTGTTCAGGTCTTCGTCCATCACGAACACTTTGGCGAAGAACTGATCGAGCGGCGCGGTGAGCCCGTCGGCGATCGCAGAAACTGCGCCCACGAAATCCCGCTTCGCGACCGCGCCCGTCACCTGCGCTTCGACGTCGAGGACGACCTTCTGCAAAGCTTGCTCTTCGCCGAGCGCAAATGTGTGCTCGCGGAGCCAGCGCACGAGCGTCGCCGACGTCTCTGCGCCGTGAACGTCCTTGGTGATGTTGGTCGCGCGCTCGATGCACGTCGCGGCGAGCGCGAGCTGCGGGTTGCCGCGCAGCTTGTGCAGCGCCTCCGCGCGTTGCAGCACGTCGAACGGGTCGCAGTCGTCGACCTGCGTCGCCATCGCCGCGCGCACGACGTCGATCGCGTACTGCTGCGAGAGCGCGACCTCGAGCCGCTCGCGGAGAAACGCGACGAGGTCCTTGCGCACTTGCTCTCGGTCCACGTTGGCGAGCTTCTCGCCCTTGTGCTGGCCGAGCGCGGTCGCGACGAGCGCTGACAGGGACGCGCGCGCTTCGTGATGCAAGAGCGTTCGCAATACGCCGAGCGCCGCGCGGCGGAGGCCGAAAGGGTCACCGCCGCCCGAGGGCTTCTGGCCGATCGCGAAGAAGCCCGCGAGCGTGTCGATGCGGTCTGCCACCGCGAGCGCCGCGCCGGCCTTCGAGAGCGCCACGGAGTCCTCTGCGCCGCGCGGCAAATAGTGCTCGGCGATCGCCTCGCACACGTGAACGTCGAGCTTGTCGTTGCGCGCGAGGTCGCGCCCCACGAAGCCCTGCAGCTCGGGAAACTCTCCGACGGTCAACGAGACGAGGTCGCACTTGCACACGCGCGCGGCGTCCGTCACCGCAGCGGCGTCCGCGCCGAACACCGCCGCGCAGTCCGCGCCGAGCGCGGCGATGCGCAGGACCTTGTCCGCGTAGCTCCCGAGCTTCTGGTGATAGACCACGCCCTCGAGCCGCGCGAAGCGCGACGCGAGCGTCTCGCTGCGGTCCTTGTCGATGAAGAACTTCGCGTCCGTCAGCCGCGCGCGCATCACGCGCTCGTTGCCCTTGCGAATGCGGTCGGGGTCGAGCGCGGTGTTGACCGTCGTGATGAAGAGCGGGAGCAGTCGGCCGTCCTTGCCGCGCGCCGCGAAGTACCGCTGATGGAAGCTCATCACGGTCTCGATGAGCTCGTCGGGCAGCGTGAGAAACGCCTCTTCGAAGCGCCCGACGACCACGAAGGGCCACTCGACGAGCCCCAGCACTTCGCCGTCGAGAAAGTCGTTGTCGACCAGCGTTCCACCGTGGGATTTCGCGGCGGCGGCGAGGGCTTCGCGCTGCACCGAGCGCCGCTCGTCTTGGTCCGCGAGCACCTTGCGCGCGCGAAGAGCGCCCACGTATTCATCGGCGGACGCGACCTCGAACCGCGCGGGCTCGAGAAAGCGGTGCCCGTACGTCGCGCGGCCCGCCTTCACGCGAACGAACTCGAAGTCCACGACGTCCGCGCCGAACAGCGCGACGAGCCACTGGATCGGTCGACCGAAGGGCGTCTCGATGTCCGCCCAGCGCATGCTCTTCTCGAACGAGAGCTTCTTGCACACGCTCGCGAACACCTCCGCGAGCTTGTCCTTCGCCGCGCCGCCCTCGAGCACGCGCGTCGCGCGCAGGTAGCGGCCCTTCTCGTTCTCCGCGATCTCGAGCGCGTCGACCGCGAGGCCGTTCTTCTTCGCGAAGCCCTCAGCCGCGGCGGTCCACTTGCCTTCTTTCTTCGCGGCGGACTCGGGCGGACCCCAGAGCTCTTCGCTCTTCGGCGCGATGGACTCTTCGACGTGCTCGACGAGCACCGAGAGGCGCCTGGGCGTCCCGAGCGCGCGCACCGCGCCGTGCGTGATTCGATGCAGCGCGAGCTCGTCTTTGACGAGCGTAGGCAGCTGCGCGAGCGCGCCGTTTACGAAGGAAGTGGGGAGTTCTTCGCAGCCGATTTCGAGTAGTAGCGTCCGAGCCATGAATGGGGCGCGGACGTTACCACAAGCGTTCAGCGGCAGGCGCCCTGGTACGCGACGTTGACGCGCGCGGTGAGGGCCATGCACGCGTTGTTGTACGTCTGTCCGTCGCAGCCGCAGACGGGGATCGACTCGTTGGAACAGCGAACGGCGACGACGCGGCACGTTCCAACGCCGTTGCAGGTCGTCTTCGAGCACATCTCGTTGACGCCGCAGTCCGAGTTTTGTCGGCACGTCGCCGCGGGCGGAGGCGCGCACTCGCCAGTGGCCGCGACGCGAACGCCCGAGCTCGCCGCGTTGCACGCGCTTCCGTAGGTGCGTCCGTCGCAGCCGCACACGGGCTGGTAGAGGGCGATGCACGCTTCGGGGCGGCGCGCGCAGGTGCCCGATCCGCCGCAGGTCGTTCCTGCGCAGTATTGACCGGAGGCGCAGTCGCTGTTCGCGCGGCACGAGGTGACTGGAGCGCCGCAGCGGTACTGGCAGCGGTTTTCGGTCGAGCACGTCATGTAGCCGAGGCATCGAGGCGTGATGAGCCGCTGCTCGTTGCAGTCCGCGACCTGCGTGCAGTAGCTCACCGCGCGACGCAGGCGATAGACCACCGTGCGTCCCTCGCGCAGCGTGAGCTCGCTTCCGTCGCTGCTGAACGTGTGCGAGTAGCGCTTCGTCTCGCCGTTGAACTCGAGGTACAGGTAGCGCGACGTCGCGCGAAACGCGCCTTCGACGCGCGCCGGGGGACAGGGCGCGCGCACGCAGAACACCGTTTGATCTGCGAAGAAGCGCCGCGCGTTCGGAGACTCGAGCGTCTCGGTGAACACCGCCGCGCGGAGGTTGCCCTCGACGCCGTCCCACGCGCCGACGAAGCGCTCGTACGCCGTGCTGCGCACTTCGTCGACGCTCGCGCCGTTGTCGTCCGCGGGGAGCTGCTCGAGCCCCGGCTCGGCGCACGCGCCAACGGACACGAACAACGAGAGGCCAATCGCGCGAAGAACCCGAGCTGCGTTCGAACCGAAGAACGTCATGAAATGAATCTCCCGAACCGATCCATCGACGACCCGAACCGCGCGCCCTTCGCCCAGTCGTGTCGTGTAGGTGCGGTGGCGGATACCCGTACTCGATGTAGGTGTCAATGCCCCCTTTGCCTTCATCGTGACTCGACCCCCATCGAGGCGACGCTCGAAATGCGATCCACGGGCGAACGCGCGATCGCGTTATGCTCCGTGCCCACATGGCGCAAACGACGTTGCCGGGGATCGCGACGCCCGCGGCGCTCCGCGAGGGTCAGATCGTCGCGGGGCGGTTCAGCATCGGGCGGATCGCGACGAGCTTCGGAGCTTTGTCGGTCTACACGGCGAAGGACACCAAGACGCAGAAGGCCGTGTCGGTGTGGGCTGCGCCGCCGGGCATCGTTCGCCCCGAGATTTCTGCGGCCGTTCGCGGCGCGATCCGCTCGGTGAGCGCGCTCAAGTCACCCGACTCGCTGTCGGTCTTCGGAATCAGCGTCGAGCCGGCCACTGGCGTCTTGTTGGTCGCGACCGATCCGTTGCCGCCCGACAGCGCGGACGACGTGATGGCGCAGAAGATGGGCGAGGGCGCGACGCTCTCGCTTCAGGACGCGTACGCGATCTTGTCGCCGGTGCTCGACGTGATGGCGACGGCGCACGCGCAGAACATCGTGCACGGCGCGCTCGGCCCGAGCACGATCCGCGTGGTCGAAGGCAAGGGAAAGCTCTCGGGCCTCGGCCTCGGCTCGGTGCTCATCGCCACCAAAGAGATCCCCGACGCCTTCATCGCCCCCGAGGTTCGCAAGGGCTTGAGCCCCAACGCGCGGAGCGACATCTACGCGATCGGCGCGCTCTTGTACTGGCTCTGCACGGGCAAGTACTTCAACGCCGAGGTGGCCGCGACGTCGCTCGTCTCGGCCCTCCCGATCACCTTCGACGTGATCATCGAGAACAGCACCGCCGAGGCGCCAGACGATCGATTCAAGTCCATCGCATCGATGCGCGCGGCGCTCGCGGCGCTCATCGCGCCCGCAGAAGTGACCGCGCAGCGGGTCGCTCCGCCCCCGTCGAACAACGCCGAAGCCGAAGGCCTCGACGTCGCGATCGACGAAGAGCCCGTGCAGTACTCGACGCTCGACGTCGCGATCGACGTGGACACGAGCGGCTTGTACGCGGCGCCCGCGGGCGCTGCGCCGTTCGAAGGAGCGCGTCCCTCGATGGTGGGCGTCGCGCCGACGGCCGTGAGCGGTGACCTGAAGGGGCTCGTCACCGAGGCCACGGCCAACGATGCGCCGCGGTGGATGTTCGTGCGCAACGGGCTCGATCACGGGCCGCTCACGGCGCGCGAGCTCATCCAGGCCATCATTCGGCACGAGGTTCAAGACGACGACATCGTCTTCAACATGGACTCGAACGAGCGAAAGAAGCTCTACGAGTGGCCGCAGTACCGTGAGTTTTCGTCGCAGGCGCGCGACAAGCGAAAGCGCGATCAGCACGAGACCGAGGTGAAGAGCGCGATCGCCGAAGACACGGTCAACGCGCGCGCGAAGGTGCTCGTCGGGATCGCGACCGTGGCCGCCGTCGCGCTGCTCTTCGTCGTGTACTGGAAGACGCTCGGGCCCGGATCGGCGTCGCGAAGGACCGCGGAGCTGGATATTCCCAGGCCGAACGCGCGTGCTGTCGGCGGCGCGATCGAAGTGCTCCCGCCTCCGCCCGCGGACGAGATCCGCCGCGCGCGCTCGGGCGGCGGCGGAGGCTCGGGCGGGTTCACGTCGTACGAGTCCGCGATGGCCGCGCCGATCGAGTTCAACATGGCCGGCGGCGGCGGCGGCGGTGGAACGCTCTCGGACCGCGAAATCGTCGGTCCCCTCAACGCGTCGCTCGGTCGCTTCGCGGGCTGCGCGGCGCTCGGATCGCCCGGCGACGTGCGCCTCCGCATCGCCGTCGGCGGAACGGGAGCTCCCATCGGCGTGACCGTGCTCAACGGCTCGGGCGCGTTCAAGGGCTGCGTCGTCGGCGTCGTGCGCTCGCTTCGCTGGCGCGCGTTCGGCGGGCCGCGCGTCGGGTTCTCGTGGGGCTTCTCGGTGCAGTGATGGCCCATCCGCGTGGGGCTCAGGGCGGCGCGCGAGCGCTCTTGATTTCGTGTGCAGCGATCGCGCTCGCCGCGTGCGCGCAGGTCCCCGTGCTGCAAGGCGTGGCCGAAGGCGAGGCGAACCGCGCCGTCGCCGCGCTCGACCAAGCGGGGATCGCCGCGCGCAAAGAAGCTGACGAGGGCGGCGGCACGGGCGGTCCACAGTTTCGCGTGGTGGTGGGGACCGAAGAGGTCGCGCGGAGCGTGACGGTGCTGCAGGGGCACGGGCTTCCGCGCCGCGAAGAGCCGGGCTTCACCGAGTCGTACGGGGCGCAGCCCTCGCTCGTGCAGAGCGCGAGCGAAGAGCGCGCGCGCTCGGCGCAGTCGATGGCCGGTGAGCTCGCGCGGACGCTCGAGTCGATCGACGGAGTGCTCGACGCGCGCGTTCACGTGGCGCTCGCGTCCGCCGAGGACCGGCCGCTCGACGGTCGCGAGGCGCCTCGGCCCACCGCGAGCGTGCTGCTTCGTCACGTCGGGTCGCGATCGCCGATCGACGACGGAGCGATTCGACGGCTCGTCGCGTCGAGCGTCGTGACGATGCGGGCCGAAGACGTGAGCGTCGTGACGATCTCGCGTCCGCCGCCGACGACGGGCGAAGCGCGACTGTCCTACGTCGGTCCGATCGCGGTCGCGCGCGGGAGCGCGAGCACGCTCCGCGCGGTGCTCGCCGGGTCGATCGGCGTCAACGTCGTGCTCGCGGCGGGCCTCGCGCTCATGGCGCTGCGCCGACGAAAGAGCGACGACGAAGCGAGCGAGACAGAGCCGAAGCGCGGTTGAACCGCAGCTTCGCCTCGCGTCTCGCGCAGGTCGCTCAGAGGAGCTCCATCCCCGCGAAGAAGTACGCGAGCTCGCGCGCGGCCGACGCCGGGGCGTCCGATCCGTGCGTGGCGTTCTCTCCGACGGAGCCGCCGAAGAGCTTGCGGATCGTGCCTTCCGCGGCCTTCTCGGGGTTGGTGGCGCCCATGGTCTCGCGCCACTTGGCGATGGCGTTTTCGCTCTCGAGGCAGAGGATGAAGCACGGCGAGCGCGACATGAACGAGACGAGCTCGTCGAAGAAGCCCCGGCCCTTGTGCTCGGCGTAGAAGCCCTCGGCGACCGCGCGGGTCATGTGGAGCTTCTTGATCGCCACGATGCGGAAGCCGGCCTTCTCGATGTGGGCGATGATCTTGCCGGTGTTGTTCTTCTCGACCGCGTCAGGCTTGATGATCGCGAAGGTACGCTCGAGCGACATGCTGCAAATCTCCTGGGTTGCGCGGGCGTATGCGCCCGCAGTCGCGCGGCGTATGCCACGAGCGGCGTGGAGATTCAATGGCCGTCAGCGAGCGACCGGCATCAGGCCGCGCTATTTCGGCAGCTTTCCTGCGGCGTCGAGCGCGACGAGCTCCGCGTGACCGCCGATCAGCACGCCGTCGACGAAGACCATCGGAAACGTCGGAAACCCCGCCCAGATCTTGATCGCCAGCCGCTCTTTCCACTGCGAAAGATAGCTTCCGTACTCGAGGTACGTGAACTTCACCCCGCGCTCGTCGAGCAGCTTCCGCGCCTTCTTCACGAACGGGTTCTGCGCCATCCCGACGACGACGACCTTGTCGCGCGCGGTCGTGTTGGCGACTTCGTCGACGATGGTGCGATGAAATCCGGAGACCGTCTTCTTTACGTCGTCGCTGACTTTGTCTTCACTCAAACGCGGGCGTTCACTCATGGCCGCGATGACTAGCACCGTCGTGTGCCATCGTGGAGGCGTCGCGCGGTGAAGAACGGTGAAGTTTTCGTTGCCGAGTGCTTCGCGGACCGATACGACACGTTGTTGTGAAGGACAGCACTCTCGGGACTCCGTGGCGGGAGAGAGCGGTTCGCGCTGCGCTTCTTTCAGCGGGAGGCGAGTACTCGAACCCAACGGACGTCTTGCTTTCGCACGTTCGAACGCACTTGCCCGGCTACGCGACGCTCTTCGCCGTGGGCGACTCGCAGCGGCTCAGCGAGTTCGTCCACAAAGAATGCACGGACATCCGCTCGCTCCTGGACGGCTCGCACGACGGCGTCACGTGGCGCGGCGATCGATACGCGACCGTGCTCTGGTACGCCGCGCAGTTCGCAGGCGAGCGCGTCGAGATCACGATGACGCCGAGCGCGCAGAACGGGCACGGATTGTTGCTCGCGTCGACCGACGCGAAGGTGCTCTACGCGCTCGCGGACAAGTGGGCGTCGTTCAACCTTCGACCGTCGGGCCGCTGCCTCGTGCACTCGCACGGATGGCAACAAGCGCCAGAGCTCGACGTCGAGATCGGCCGCACGACGTGGGATGACATCGTGCTCCCGCAGCAGCTGTTCGACGACCTGCGGCGCACGATCGACGGGTTCGTGATGCACCGCGCGGCGTTCGAGTCGCTCGGGTTTCCGTGGCGACGCGGCGTCTTGCTCGTGGGCCCACCAGGAACGGGAAAGACCCTCGTCTGTCGCGCGGTCGCCGCGCAGCTCAGCGACTTTCCGTTTCTGTACGTGCGCGACCTGCAGGGCAACGAGTACGGCAAGAACCCGATCACCGCGATCTTCGATCGCGCGCGAAAGCTCGCGCCGTGCGTGCTCGCGTTCGAGGACATCGACTCGTTCATCTCGGACAGCAACCGCGCGGTGTTCTTGAACGAGCTCGACGGCTTCTCTGCCAACACGGGGCTGTTCGTGATCGCCTCGAGCAACCACCCCGAGCGCATCGACGTGGCGCTGCTCAAGCGCCCGTCGCGCTTCGACCGCGTGTTTCATCTCGGCTTGCCCGCAGAGCCCGAGCGCGCGGAGTACGGCCGTCGCCTCCTCTCTCGCGGGACGCTCGCGTCCAAGCTCGCGCCCGAGCTCGACGTCGCCGCGCTCACCTCGCAGCTCGCGAAGAAGAGCGACGGGTTCACGCCCGCGTACCTCAAAGAGGTCTACCTCGCGGCGGCGCTCGCCCTCGCGCAACGCGGCGTCGAGCGACTCGGCCAAGACTACGCGGACGAGTGCAAAGAGCAGCTCGACGTCCTCCGCGAGCAGATCAAGAAGACCCGCGACGCCGCCTCCCTCGGCGAGCTCGACGCACAAGAAATCGGTTTTCGCAGGTAAGTACGCGACCGGCAAAATTGACCGAGGGTGTCCCAATGTTGGGACACGCCCGGAGGTGGGGGAGGGCGGCGCGCTCTGCCGTTGCGCTGTCACGCACGACGCGCTCGCGCGCAACGCAGTCGGCGATCGGCTCGATGCGCCCGGTTTCCGCGGCGAAGTGAAAAATGTTACCCCTCGGACAACGTTGCTTGGGGTCCGCGGATAGCGCACCCGTTTTCGCGAAGTCACGCGAGACGAAGGAGCCGATGAACATGCGCTGGAGAGCTTGGTTGTGTGCCGTTGGTCTTGTCGTATCGAGCTACGGGTGTCCCCGAACCGTGACGTGTCCGGCTGGAGAAGTGCTGACCGCCGCGGGGTGCGCGCTCGATTGCCCGCCGGGCACGACGACCGGGTGCAGAGACACGGGGGTTCCTGTGGATGCTGCGCTCGAAGCGGGTGACGCGCGGCCGTCGCCGGATGTCGTCGATGTCGTGGACGCGCCGGATGCTCAGGACGTAGGCGTCGCGTGCGACGGCGGCGCGATGGCGTGCTCGGGGCGCTGTGTCTCGACGCAGACAGACACGATGAATTGTGGTGCGTGTGGCAACGCGTGCCCGACGTCCGCCGGCAGCGTCGCGAGCTGCGTCATGGGCATGTGTCGCGCGACGTGCGTTGCGGGCTACGAGATGGTCGGGAGCGCGTGCGAGATGATCGCGCCGCGGCCGGTGTTTCCACCGGGGACGAGCACGGTCACGAACCTGCGACCCACGCTGAAGTGGGCGCTGCCGATGGGCGTCGACGGAGCCGAGGTCGAGCTGTGTCGCGACCGCGCGTGCACGATGATGATCGAGCGCGTGACCGCGACGGGGGCGACCGCGCGACCGATGGCCGACCTCCCTCGGTCGAGCGTGGTGTTCTGGCGTGTGCGCGGTCGCGTCGGAGCCGCGACGGGAACGCGCACGAGCCCCACGTGGCAATTTCGTACGCGCGCCACGAGCACGACCGTCGACACCGCGTACGGCACCGAGCTCGACGTGAACGGCGACGGGTTCACGGATTTGGCGGTGGGTGCATTGTTGGGCGGTTCACCGCGCGCGGGCGCGATTCATGTCCACCACGGAAGCGCGACGGGATTGTCGCTTCGTCCTGTCGTGACGATCGAGCGCCTCGTGATGGATGGTAGCTATCCGTGGCGGCTGGCTGCCGCGGGCGACGTCAACGGCGATGGCTTTGGTGATTTGCTCGCGGCCTCGCAGTTCGACTCACCAATGGCGCGCTCAGGAGCTGGACGGGTTGAACTCTATTTCGGCGGCGCGTCGGGCGTCTCGGGCACGCCTGCGGTCGTGTTGGCGGGAGAGGCGGCTGGCGATGGATTCGGCGTGTCTGTTCGCGGTGCAGGAGACGTGAACGGCGACGGGTTTGGCGATGTTGTTGTTGGGGCGCTGAACGGTGACGTCGCGGGTGCCCCTGACGTCGGCAGCGTGTCGTTGTTCTTGGGGCGAGCAAACGGACTCGCGAGCTCGCCGTCGCAGAAGCTCGGCTACGCGTACAACGTATCGTCTGCGGGCGACGTGAATGGCGACGGATTGGCCGACCTTGTTGTAGGCAACCCGCGAGCGCCAGCTGCGTCGATGCTCAATGCTGGAGCTGCATTTGTGCTCCATGGCAGCAGCAGTGGAGTGAACACAACCCCATCGCGCGTGCTTCAGGGCGCGCGCGATGGAGATGGATTTGGAGTCGTGTCGGGCGCGGGAGACATGGACGGCGACGGATTCAGCGATGTAGCAGTCGCGGCCCCTGACGCTGACCCGGACGGTCGGATGGACGCGGGGACCGTTTCTGTCTTCCGTGGCACCAGCGGCGGAGTCGCAATGTTGGCGTCGGTCACAATGTCGGGGCCGACGGCTGGTGATCGTCTTGGCCTCGAAGTTGTTGGCGTCGGCGATACGAACAACGACGGGTATTCTGATCTTGCGATGGGCGGGCCGTCGGGCGATCTCCCTGGTCGGGTCGACGTCGGACTCGTATTCGTACTGAGCGGCGCGGCGACGCTGTCCCCTGCTGGTCGGCAACTTGCCGGCACGATGTCGGGCTTGTCGTTTGGACGCTCCGTTGCCGGCGGCGACTACAACGGCGATGGATTCGGCGATGTGGCTGTCGGGGAGTTCCGAGCGTTTATGTCGCGAGGACAGACGCTGATCTTTGATGGCTCTTCGTCGGGCACGAGCGCAGTCGCGGCTGCAGCTCTCGTCGGTTCGCGAGATGCGGATCAGACTGGATACTCGCTTGCCGTGGCACACCCGCTGCGTTCGATGCGGCGCTCAGCCTCGACTCAATCCGGATCCTCGATCTTCCACACGCCGTCCTCGCGCACGAGCTGCATCGTGAAGCGGTTGCCGACGCCGTAGGTCATCGTCGCGCGCTCGCCGCTGATCTCGATCGGCCGCTCGGTGCTCTGCCTCAACGCGGTGAGCATCCGCTGAACGTCATCTGCATCCGCGCCGCGCTCCCACGCGTCGCGCAGTTGATCGGCGCTCAATCCTTCGGCCACGCGACGTGGCGCAAACCGCACGAGCACGTCCCACCGACGACGATCGAGCGCCCTCGTAAACGATCGCACGGCTTGCCTCGGCGAGCGCTGCCCGTAGAAGTCGAGCACCGCGGGATCGAGCCTCCAACCGCTGCCCTCCTCGACGAGCTGCACGGTCTCACCGTTGCCGAGGTCGAGTCGCGCCGTCACGGGCGCGTTCGGGTCCACTTGCTCAAGCCAGCGGACGGTCTCGCGAACCTCGTCGGGATTCTCGCGCGCGACGCGCTCGAAGTCGTCGTACGGCGTGGCGCGACGCGCGTCCGCGGACAGCAGCTGGTACGCCTCGCTGTAGCGGCCGTCGCGGAGCGCGCTGTGGTACGACTGCACGACGTCGAACGGCGCCTGCCGGCCCGCGCTGCACGCGACGAGCATCGGGAGGAGTAGCGCGACGAACCGAGCGGAAGCCCTCATGCGCGAACCCTACAACGAATCATCGAGCGAACGCAGCCCGCGCGACGCAAGCGCGGTTCGCGAGGTTCGTCGCTACCCCAACCGCCGCCTGTACGACAGCCGATCGCGCGCGTATGTCACGGTCCAGCAGATTCGCTCGTGGATCGAAGCGGGCGAGCGCGTTCGCGTGATCGATGTCGCGACCAACGCAGACGTCACAGTGGCGGCGCTGAGCGCGCTGCTCGTCGAGCTCGTTGAAGGTCTCCTTTCGGGACCCACGGGCGCGGATGTGCTGCACGAGGCCGTGCGTCGCGGCGCGCTCTCGCCGCTCGCTCCGTCCTCCCCTGTTGTTCTCCCCCCGCCCGAAGTGGTCGACGATCGATCGCTGCAAGCGCGCATCGAAGAGCTCGAGCGTCGCGTCGCGTTGCTCGAGCGTCGCTAGTGACTACTCACACCTGCCGCCGCTGCACGTTTCCGCGAGGCCGGCGCACTGACGCACGCAGTCAGCGTTTGTCGAGCACGTCACCAATCCGAGAAAGCACGAGAAGATGTCGCCACCATCGCCGCCCGTGCCGCCGTCACTGCCGGTGCCGCCATCGGTGCCGCTGCCACCACCGCAGGTCGTTGATGCAATGCACGTTGGTTCACCGCCCGCCATCGAGCAGCACCACATCAACCCGCCACCTGGGCTGCCGCACGTCGACGCGCACTGTTCGTTGGTGGTGCACGGATGCACGCACATTCCGCCGCCACCGCCGCAGCGGCCCGCGGTGCACACTTGGCCCGAGGGGCACGCGTTGCCGCAGGTGCCGCAGTTGGCGTTGCTCGTCTGCGTGTCGACGCAGCTCGTCCCGCACATCGTGTTGGGCGACGCGCACCCACCGGCGCGGCACATGCCCATCTGGCACGTCTGGCCCGACGGGCACATGCGGCCGCAGCCGCCGCAGTTGGCGTTGTCGCCGTTGGTGTCGACGCAACGTCCGCCGCACGCGGTCTGCCCGCCGGTGCACATCACGGTGCCTTCGCAGCGACCCATGTTGCACATCTGCGGCGAGTTGCAGCGCGCGTTGCACGCGCCGCAGTGAACGTTGGACGTGTTGAGGTTGACGCAGTCGGTCCCGCAGCGCGTCGCGCCGGTCGGACAGCTTCCGCCGCCGTCCATCATCGACGTGCCGCCATCGGTTCGCGCGTCCGTCGTCACGCGCGCGTCGCGCGGCATGAGTTCTTCGCGATTGGGGCCACAGGCAACGAGAGCGAAACAGGCGGCGGCGCCAAGCAACCAGGGCGAACGCATGGGGGGTGTCTCCGTCGAGCGAGTGAAGAGCGGTATGCGTGAAGACTACGTGGCGTTCCGGTGTGTTTGCAAGGGACGAACATGAATCGCGACAGCGATGTCGCGCAGGATTGGTGGGAGAAATTTCTGCCCATCGCGCGGTGCGTCGAGTGCGACGTGACGCGCGGCGCTCGCTGTCGCGGTCGGTGACGAGCGTCGGTCGAGGGTGTGGCTCACGCGCCCGGTCGGACCCCTGACGTCGGTTTCTCGCCGGAACGCCGCCAGTGCGCTAAGGACGGCGCCCGAGTCTCTGGACGGCCGGATCCGTGACCGACCGGCCGTCCTCCGCACTCTGCGCTGGCCTGCGCGGCGCGAGTGCGGCGAGCGCACTGTGATTCGGTCAACGTCTGTTTGGAGCCGAAGCCATGTTCGAAGAGCCCCTCCGCGAGTGCCTGACGTTCGACGACGTGTTGCTCGTCCCTGCGATGAGCGACGTGTTGCCCAAGGACGTCGACACCAGAACGAAGCTGGCGCGAGACATCACGCTGCAGGTTCCATTGATCTCGAGCGCGATGGACTCGGTCACCGAGGCGCGCACCGCGATCACGATGGCGCGCGAAGGCGGCCTCGGAATCTTGCACAAGAACCTCCACCCCGAGGACCAAGCGCTCGAGGTCGAGAAGGTCAAGCGCGCCGAGAGCGGGATCGTCGTCGACCCTGTGACCATCGGCCCCGAGGACTCGCTCCAAAACGCCGTGAACATCATGCGTCGCGCGAACATCTCGGGCCTGCCCGTGGTGGACGGCGACCGCCCCGTTGGGATCCTGACGTCGCGCGACATTCGCTTCGAGACGAACCTCGCGCAGCCAGTCAAAAACCTCATGACTCCGCGCGAGCGGCTCGTCACGGCGCCGCCGACCATCAAGGTCGACGAGGCGCGCGCGCTGCTGCACAAGCACCGCATCGAGAAGCTCCTCGTGGTCGATCCGCCAACAGGAAAGCTCATCGGGTTGATCACGATCAAAGACTTGCTCCAGGCTGAGCGCTATCCGACGTCGGTGAAGGACAGCAAGGGTCGGCTCCGCGTCGGCGCGGCGATCGGCGTGGGCCCCGACCGTGAGGAACGAACGCGAAAGCTCGTCGAAGCAGGCGTCGATCTCATCGTGATCGACACGGCGCACGGACACTCGCGGGGCGTGCTCGACGCGCTTCGCATCACGAAGCGCACCTGGCCGGAGCTCTCGGTGATCGCGGGAAACATCGCGACAGCCGAGGCCGCCGAGGCGCTCATCGAAGCGGGCGCCGATGGCATCAAAGTGGGCATCGGGCCCGGATCCATCTGCACGACGCGCGTCGTAGCGGGCGTGGGCGTTCCGCAGATTACGGCGGTGTCCGACTGCGCGAAGGTGGCCAAGCGCTACGGCGTTCCTGTGATCGCGGACGGAGGAATCAAGTACTCGGGCGACGTCGCGAAGGCGATCGCCGCGGGCGCTGACGTCGTGATGATCGGCTCGCTCTTCGCGGGCACCGACGAAGCTCCGGGCGACCTCGTGTTGTACCAGGGCCGCTCGTACAAGATGTACCGCGGGATGGGCTCGCTCGGCGCCATGCGCAAGGGCAGCAAGGACCGCTACGGACAAGCGGGAACGGCGGACGAAAAGCTCGTTCCCGAGGGCATCGAAGGGCGCGTAGCGTATCGCGGGCCGCTGTCGAACATCTTGTTTCAGCTCGTCGGCGGCCTGCGCTCGAGCATGGGCTACGTGGGGTGCAAGACCATCAGCGAGATGCAGACGAAAGCGCGCTTCGTGAAGAGCACGCCGATGGGCCTGCGCGAGTCGCACGTCCACGACGTGTACATCACCGAAGAAGCCCCGAACTACCGGCGCTCGGAGTGACCGCCGTCATCGCAACGAGGAACTCATGCTGCTCGTACTGAAGAACGGCCGCGTCATCGACCCGTCGCGCGGGCTCGACGAAGTGTGCGACGTCGTCATCGAAAACGGCCTTGTTTCGCGCGTCGGAAAAGACGCCGCCGCGTCGCTCGACGTCCAGCGCGACGGTCGCGTCATCGACTGCCGAGGCAAGTGGGTGTTGCCCGGGATGGTCGACATTCACACGCACATGCGCGAGCCTGGCTTCGAGTACAAAGAAGACCTTCGCTCGGGCACGCGCGCCGCCGCCATCGGCGGGTTCACCACGATCTGCGCGATGCCCAACACCAACCCCGTCAACGACAACCGCGCGGTGACCGAAATGATGGTCGCCAAGGCGCGCGAGGTCGGGATCGTGCGCTTGCATCCCATCGGCGCCGTCACACGCAAGCTCGATGGAAAAGAGCTCACCGAAGTCGCCGACCTCCGCGAGGGCGGCTGCGTCGCGATCAGCGACGACGGGCGGTGCGTCTTGCACTCGGGCGTGATGCGAAGGGCGCTCGAGTATGCGGGGACGTTCGACGTTCCGCTCGTGCAGCACGCGGAGGATCACCATCTGACCGAGGGCGCGCAGATGCACGAAGGCGCCGTCTCGACGCGGCTCGGGCTCAAGGGTTGGCCGCGTGTCGCCGAGGATCACATCGTCGCGCGCGACCTGATGCTGACCGAGATGACGCGCGCGAAGTACCACGTCGCGCACATCTCGACCAAGGGCGCTGCTGCGCTCGTTCGTGAGGCAAAATCCAGGGGAATCCGCGCGACCGCGGAGGTCACCCCGCACCACCTCACGCTGACCGACGAGGCCGTCCTCGGCTACGAGACCGCGTGCAAGGTCAACCCGCCCTTGCGCGAAGAGAGCGACAGGCAAGCGCTGATCGACGCGCTCGCGGACGGGACGATCGACTGCATCGCGACCGACCACGCACCCCACGCAGCGAGCGAGAAGGACTGCGAGTTCAGCGAGGCGCCGAACGGGATGATCGGCCTCGAGACCGCGCTGCCGCTGATGCTCGACCTCGTGCGAGCCGGGCGCGTGAAGCTCTCGCGGCTCGTCGAGGCGCTCACGATCGCCCCCGCGCGTATCGTCGGCCTCCCCGTCGGAACGCTCGCCGAAGGCGCGCTCGCCGACGCCATCATCGTCGACCCCGAAGTGCAGTGGACGGTCGAGACGTTCGCGAGCAAGAGCCGCAATTCGCCCTTCGTCGGGCGCACCGTGACGGGGCGCGTTCTGGCGACGATCGTCGGCGGGAGCGTCGTGTTCGAGCGATGACCACCGCGGGACACACGAAACCAAGCCACGGGACGCGCTTCGAGTTCGTCCTCGTTGACTCGAGCGGCGATCGTGCGCGCTACGACTGCGCGGTGCTCCGCGACAGCGCCGAGTGGAGCGTCACGATCGAGCTCGCCAACAGCGAGGTGCAGCTCGTCGCCGAGCCCGCCGGGCTCCCCGAGGACGCTCGAGCCCAGCTCGTGTCGCTCGCGCGCGTGCTCGCGAAGCACGCGAGCGACGAACCCTGGCCGCGGCGTGTGTTGCGTTGGCGTCAGCCAGGCGTTCGCTAGGTCCCCGACGTCTACACAGGCTCGGCGCCGAAGCGCCGCAACCCGAAGCGCGCGATCGCGTTGTTCGTGGTCTGGCGGCGCAGCGCTTCGTCGGTCATCGAGAGCGTGGCGGCGAGGTGCTTCGCCGTGTGCGCGAGGTAGCTCGGCTCGTTGCGCTTTCCGCGCATGGGAACGGGCGCGAGATACGGCGCGTCGGTCTCGATCAACAGCCGATCGCGCGGGACGACCTTCGCCACCGAGCGGAGCGACTCGCTGTTCTTGAAGGTCACGATCCCGCTGAACGAGATGTCGAACCCGAGGTCGAGCGCCTGTCGCGCGAAGGACTCGTCCTCCGTGAAGCAGTGGATCACCCCGCCCACGTCGCGCGCGCCCTCGTCACGGAGGATCGCCAGCGTGTCCTCGGGCGCCGATCGCGTGTGGATCACCAGCGGCTTGTTCGCGCGCTTCGCGAGCCGAACGAACGCGCGAAACGCCGCTTGCTGAACGTCTCGCGGCGAGTGGTCGTAGTGGTAATCGAGCCCCACCTCGCCGATCGCCACCACGCGCGGGTCCGAGGACAATCGCTCCATCTCGCGCAGCACGTCTTCGCTCGCCACCGACGCGTCGTGCGGGTGAACGCCCACCGTCGCCACGACGTCCGCGTGCTCGTTGGCGAGCGCGACCGCGGCGGGAGCGCTGTCTGCGCCGCGCCCGCTGCCGATCGTCACGAACCACTTGATTTCTTGTGCGCGTCCCCGATCGATCACCGCGCCGCGCTCGGCGCCGTAGTCGTCGAAGTCGAGGTGGCAGTGGGTGTCGATCAGGGGGATGGTCATTTCACTGGTGTTCCCGCGGGTTGATCCTTCTCGATCGTGGTGATCGAGAGGCCGTCGGTGGGGCCGCACGCGAGGACCATCCCGTGGGACTCGTGGCCCATGAGCTTGCGCGGCGCGAGGTTCGCGACGATCACGAGCTTCTTTCCGACGAGCTGCTCGGGTTGGTACGACAGGCCGATCCCCGCGATGATCTGGCGCGGACCCGACGGCTCTCCGAGGTCGACCTGCAGCTTCAACAGCTTGTCCGACTTGGGAACGCGCTCGGCGCTCTTCACCTCGCCGAGCTTGAGCTCGACCTTGGCGAAGTCATCGAACGCGATCGTCGTCGAGCCGCCCGTCGCAGGCGCCTCTGCGGGCTTCGATGGCGTTGCGGGGGTGGTTGCGTCGGCCTTCGCGGGTTTGTCCGCGGCCTTCGTGTCGGTCACTTTGGTCTCTCCGTCGGTGACGCCGAAGTCCTGAAGGATCTTGGCTTCGTCGTCCTTGGTGATGTTTCGAAAGAGCGGCGCGCCTGGAGCCAGCTTGCTCCCTGCGACGAGACCGCCCCACTCGAGCGGCCACTTGTCCACGCCGATGACGGGATGCAACGGGTCGAGCCCGAGCTGCGCGCGAAGCGCGTCGCACTTGTCCGGGAGCGCCGCCCACAAGAGCACCGAGCACACGCGGAGCACCTCGAGCACGTGGTAGATCACCGTCGCGAGTTCGTCCTTGCGCGCGGGGTCCTTCGCGAGGCTCCACGGAGCGCGCGCGTCGAAGTACCCGTTGCACTCCATGGCGAGCGCGATCGCGCACTCGAGCGCTCGATGCGGCTCGAGCGCGTCCCACGCGGCCGCTGCGTCGTCGACGAGCGATCTCGTCTTCGCGCGCAGCGCCCGCTCGCGATCGGTGTCGAGCTCGGCGCTCGGCTTGGGCACGGCGCCGTCGAAGTGCTTCACGGCGAAGGGCAGCGTGCGGTTGAGCAAATTGCCGAGCGTCGCCGCGAGGTCCGCGCGGATACGCGAGATCAATTTCTTGTGCGAGAAATCACCGTCCTGGCCGAGCGCGACCTCGCGCAGCAAGAAGTACCGGACCTCGCCGGCGCCGAAGTACTCCGCGAGCCTCACGGGCTCGACGGTGTTGCGCAGCGACTTGCCCATCTTCTGTCCGTTGATGGTCAAAAAGCCGTGCGCGAAGACGGTCTTCGGCAGCTCGTCTGCGCCGAACCCCGCGCTCAGCAAGAACGCGGGCCAGTAGATCGCGTGAAAGCGGACGATGTCCTTGCCGACGAGCTGGAGCGTCGGCGGCCAGAAGCGCTTCTCGGGCCCGCCCGACACGGCGGACAAGTAGTTGGTGAGCGCGTCGAACCACACGTACATCACGTGCTTCGGGTCGTTTGGAACGGGGATGCCCCATTGAAAAGTCGTGCGTGAAATCGAGAGGTCCTTGAGCCCCTCCTTCACGAACGAGATCACCTCGTTGCGACGCCCTTCGGGCTGCACGAACTCGGGGTGCTTCTCGTAGTGCTCGAGAAGCTTGTCCTGGTAGCGCGAGAGCCGAAAGAAGTACCCCGTCTCCTTGGTCCACTCGACGGCGCGCTTGTGGATGGGGCAGAGCTTCTCTTCGGTGAGGTCTTTTTCAGGGTAAAACTGCTCACACGAGACGCAGTACCAGCCCTCGTGCTCGCCCTCGAAGATGTCTCCGTTGGCTCTGCAGCGCTCCCAGAGGTCTTGCGCGACCTTCTTGTGTCGTGGCTCGGTCGTTCGAATGAAGTCCGATGGCTCGCAGAGGAGCTTCGGCCACGCGTCGCGAAACTTGGACGAGATCTGGTCGACGAAGGCCTGCGGTTCAAGCCCGAGCTCGCGCGCCGAGCGGTCGATCTTCAAGCCGTGTTCGTCGGTCCCCGTGAGAAATCGCGTCTCCATGCCACGGAGGCTCCGCTGTCGCGCGAACGCGTCGGCCGCGACGGTCGTGTACGCCGTCCCCAAGTGGGGGGCGTCATTGACGTAATAGATCGGAGTCGTGACGTAGAAACGATTGCTCATCGAACCCTCGCAGAGTCGTCGCCCGCGAAATCGGGCCGCGAGAGTTAATCGCGATCTCGCTTCGTGGCAACGGGTTCGATGCGTGCCATGCGGTCGCGGCGCTCGCTCAGCGCACGTCGCGCAGGCGAACGAGCATCGATTCGACGGCCATTTGCGCTTTCAAGTTCGAGTCGAGCGACGCGATCGTCTGGCGAACGAGCTGCGAGCGCGCGGCGAGCACCGTCGATTTTCGCGCGTCCGTGGCCGCTGCGATGGCCTCGTCGCGAAAGTACCGCTCGAGCATCTCGAGCACGACGAGCACCTCGTCGCCCTCTTTTGCGGCGGCCTCTTTGCTGAACGCTTCGGACACCTCGACGACGGCGCCGGGCTTTCCCGCGCGAAGGGCGGCGAGCAAGCGCTCGAGCCAGCTCTTTCGCGACGCGAGCAGCTCGGGGTCCGCCATCGCGAGCGCGCGGCCCGCGGAGCCCTCGGCCCACTTCGCCGCTTCTTTCGCGAGCGCGGCCTCGACCCCGCGCGACGCGAGGATCGCGATCACGTCCGACTCGGGCAGGGTGGCGAAGCGAACGCGCTGACACCGCGAGCGCACCGTCACGAGCAGCTCCGACGGCCGGTGCGTCGCGAGGACGAAATGCGTGTTGGCGGGAGGCTCTTCGAGCGTCTTGAGCAGCGCGTTGGACGCGTTGGCGTTGAGCTCGTGCGCGTCGCGAACGATCACCCAGCGGATCGCGCCGTGCGGCATGTAGCTGAGCCGCTCGCGCTGGAGCTCGCGGATCTTGTCGACAACGATCTCGCTCTTCAGGTCCGCGCCCGTTTGCTCTTGCTGCGTGAGCACGTCGAGCGTTCGGGCGAGGGTGATCACGTCGGGGTACTTCTGCGCGTCGATCGCGCGACAGATCGCGCACCGTCCGCACGCGTCGCCGTCGGGCTGCTTCGCGAGGCACAGCGAGCACTGCGCCAGGGCGCGGGCGCAGCGCTCTTTTCCGACGCCGTCGGGTCCCTCGAAGAGCAGCGCCGTCGACAGCCTCCCGCCCGAGAGCGCGTGCTGCAAGAACTCCTTCGCCGCGGACTGAGCGCGCACCGAGCGAAGTCCCTGAATCGGATCGCCCTTGGGCTGCTCGGGTTCGGCCATGGCCTCTGGCAGTACGACGTCGTCGCGCGCGCTAGCAAGTTCTCGAACGGACCGCCATCCCCGCGTACGCTCGCCCGCGCGAATGAACGCCACTCGAAATCGAGACGAACTCTTGATCCTCGGTCACCGCGGCGCGCCCAAAGCGGCCGTCGAGAACACGCTCGCCGCGTTTCGCGCGGCGCTCGCCGAGGGCGCGGACGGAACGGAGCTCGACGTCCGCCTCGCGCGCTGCGGGACGCTCGTCGTCGGTCACGATCACGAGCTCTCGCGCTTCACGGGCCGCGCGACGCGCGTTCGAACGTCGAGCGCGTGGGCCCTCGGGCTCGAAGACCTCGGGGGAGGCGAGGGGCTCCCGACGCTCGACGCGGTGCTCGCGGTGATGCGGGGCAAAGTCGTCAACGTCGAGGTGAAGGCCGACGACGGCGACCCGGTCGCCCTCGCGCGAGCAGTGGCCGCGAGCGCGCGCAAATGGCGAGGAAACCACCGGCGATTCATCGTCTCGTCCTTCGAGCCCAAGGTGCTCGTCGCGCTGCGCGAGCTCGCGCCCGAGGTCGACCGAGGCCTCTTGATCGACCCCGATCCGAACGAGAAGCGACGCGCCCTCTCGATGCTCTCGCGCGTGGCTCCCAAGGCGATCCACCCGCACTGGACCGAGGGCGAACACGCCGTGCGCCGCTGGCGACAGACGGGCTACGAGGTTCACGTGTGGACCGTCAACGAGCCCGAGATCGCGCGCGCGCTCGCCGACGCTGGCGCCAACTCGGTGATCACAAACCACCCCGGCGCGCTCCGCGCCGCGCTCGCTCGCGACGCCCCGTAGGAAGGACGACACGCATCGAGCCATCTCCTGGGAAATATCCCGGGATCGTTGCGTGGCGTGTCGCCAACGGACGGCGTCGCGAAGTCCGTCGACGCGCCGTAGGAAGGACGACACGCATCGAGCCATCTCCTGGGAAATATCCCGGGATCGTTGCGTGGCGTGTCGCCAACGGAACGCGGAGCCGCTCTATGGATAGTACTCGTCGCGATCGAACGGGATCACCGTCGTCGACTCGAGCCCCTTGATGGCCTTCTCGAGCGCCTTGCGAGAGTCGCTCGCGGTGGCCGTCACGCAGAGCAACAGGTTCTTCGGGTCGAGTCGCTTCGCGAGCGCGCGCTGGCACTCTTCGAGCGTGACGTCCTGCGTCTTCGCGATGAACTTTCCGTGGTAGCCCGCGGGCATGTCGCCGCACACCTCGTCGAGCCGCTGCGACAAGCGCTTGCTCGCGGTGTCGGTGTCGAAGACGGCGCTCTCTTTGAGGTACTTCTTCGCGAACTCGAGCTCGCGAGACGTCACGCCCTTCTTGCAGAGCGACTCGAGCAGCGAGAGCTCGACGCGAATGCAATCGGGCGCATCCGTCGCCTTCGGAAACGTCCACATCGTGAACGCCTCGCGCACGCGCTCGCGGCCGAGGCGGCTCGACGCGCCGTAGCTCCAGCCGCGCTTCGAGCGGATCTCTTGCGTCAGGCGCGAGGTAAACGTCCCGCCGAAGACCGTGTTGGCGACGTAGAGCGCGTGGTGATCTTTGTCCTTCGGGTGTGTCCCGAGCGTTCCAATCAGGATCTGCGACTGCGTGCGCGCGGGCTTGTCGATGATGACGAGGTGCCTGCCCTTCTTGCGAACGGGCTCGTCGATCTCTGCGGGGCGCTCGCGCGTCGGGGACCACGCCTTTCCGAAGTACTTGTCCCAGAGCGATCGGAGCTGCTCTTCGGTGATGTCGCCCGCGGCCGCGACCACCATGCCCTTGGTCGACCAGACGCGCTTCCACGCGGCGCGCGCGTCGTCGGGCGTGAGCGTGGCGACGGTCCCGAGCGTTCCGGCCGCGGGGCGTCCGAGCGGGTGGCCCGCGAAGAGCTTTCGACGAAAGTACCGTCCGCAGAGCGTTCGATCGTCGTTTCGCGCGTCGATGAGCTCCGCCGTGATCTCGCGGCGAACGCGGGACACTTCGTCCTCTGCGAACGTTGGGCGCAGCGCGACGTCCGCGAGCAGCGCGAAGAAGGGCTCGAGGTTGCGCGCGATCACCGTCGCGTGGAGCGAGCACTGGAGCGCGTCGCACCCGGTCGAGAGCTCGGCGCCGAGTCGATCGATTTCGTCGTCGATCTCGGTCGACGATCGCTTCGCGGCCCCGCGTCGCAGCGAGCGAAGCGCGAGCACGAGCGCTCCCTCTCGCCCGCTCGGGTCCTGCGACGAGCCCGAGGGCATCGCGAACACGAGCTCGACAAGCGGAACGGTCGTGAAGCTCTCCACCAAGAACGTCGGCTGCGCGCTCACTCGTCGCCTCCGTCGCTCTCGCCGTCGCTCGGCTCGCCCGCGGGCGAGGGCTCGACGAGCACCACAGTTCGCCTGGATTTCACCAAGTATTCTCGCGCGACGCGCTCGACGTCCGCGAGCGTCACCGAGCGCAGCGCCGTCAATCGCGTGAGGCTCCCGGCCGGGTCGCCGAGCACGGTGTCGTAGAAGCCGATCTGCTCGGCGCGGCCGCCCACCGTCTCGAGCCCCTGCAAGAACCCGAGCTCTTGCCGCGCGATCGAGCGCTCGAGCTCCGGCGCCGTGACGGGCTTGGAGAGCACGCTCTTGATTTCGTGGTCGATGCCGGCGAGCAGCACTTCGACCGAGATCCCCTCGCGGGCCGTCGCGTAGAGCTCGAAGAGCCCCGGGTCGCGAAACTGCGAGACGCTCGCGGCGAGGTCCGTCGCGAGCTCGGCCTCGGTGACGAGCGCGCGAAAGATCCTCGCCGAACGCCCGCCGAACAGGGCCTCGCAGAGGACGCTCAGCGCGGCGTTGTCCGGGTGCGCGAGGGCGGGGCACTTGTAGCCGATCGCGACCTTCGCCGTGGGCGTCGGCTTGACGAGGCGCTCGACGCGCTCTTCGCGCTGCTCGGGCTCGGCGGGGTACGCCTCGCGCGGGAGCTCCGCGGACGCGAGGTCTCCGTAGTGCTTCTGCACGAGCGCGAGGAGCTCGGGCGCTTTTGTGTCGCCGACGACGACGATCCTCGCGTTGTTTGGCGCATAAAACGTGCGGTAGAAGCGCTTGCAGTCCTCGGGGGTGAACGCGAGGATGTCGCTCATCCAGCCGATCGTCGGGTGGTGGTACGGGTGCGTGTCGAACGCGGTCTTGTAGAGGAGCTCGTTGACCGTTCCGTCGACGTCGTCTTCGACGCGATAGCGCCGCTCGTTGGCGACGACGCCGATCTCGTTGTCGACGACGGACTTGCGAAGGACGAGGTTCTTCATGCGCTCGCTCTCGAGCGCGACGACGAGCGAGAGCGCGTCGGACGGGAGGTCTTCGTAGTAGTAGGTCCAGTCGTTCCACGTGGCGGCGTTGGTGGAGGCGCCGATGGACTCGAGCTTGCGATCGAAGGTGCCCGCGGGGAGGTTCTTCGTCTCGTTGAACATCAAGTGCTCGAAGAGGTGCGCGAGCCCCGTCTTGCCTTCGTGCTCGTGCCGCGACCCCACGCCGAACCACGTGTGAAACGAGACGACCTTCGCGTGATGACTCTCGACGAGCAGCACCGAGAGCCCGTTTCCCAAGCGAAACCGTTGGATCGTCTCGGCGCCAAACGACACCGACGGCTCGCGCGTGACGCGGGCTCGCTTGCTCTTCGCGCGCGCGTTGAGCCGCTCGATCCAGCGATCGTCGCCGCTCGCTTCTTCGGTTGGTGCTTTCTTCTTGGCCCCCGCGGCGCTCGAACGCTTGACCGTGCTCGCTTGCATCGATGAAGCCGAGAGACTTACGCCCTTGCGCGCCGATCGCAAGCGAATCGCACGTCGCCTGCGATCACGCGAGCGACCGCGGTCCGAGCCAATCGCTCGTCCGCTGCCACACCTCGCGCGGCGCGCTCGAACCCGCGACGACGCCCACGTGTCCGCCGGGCACTTCGACGAAGGTTTTATCTTCGCTTCCCACGGTCGCGAGCACCGCGCGCGTCGATCCGAGCGTCGCGATGTTGTCCGCCCGTCCCGCGAGCGCCAACAGCGGAACGTCGATCGCGCCGAGGTCGATCCGTCGCCCGCCGAGCTCGAGCTCGCGGCGCAGCAGCTTGTTTTGCCCGACGACGTCCTTGACCATCTGCTTGAACGCCTCGCGCGGGTACGGGAGCAGGTCGTTGACCCAGGTGTTTACCGCGTCGAAGCCGCGCACGTACTCTTCGTCGTACAGGTTGTTCGCGAGGTCGACCCACTTGGTGATCGCGCGCGGTCCGCTCATCACTTTGAAGCCGAGCTCAGCGCCGATGGACGGGACGTTGCCGAGCCGGTCCATGAGCTTGTCGACGAAGCCCTGACCGAAGCGCGCCGCCCATGAAATAATACCCATCTTTTCAAAGTTGATGGGCGCGCCGATGGTGACGAGGTTCGCGGTGTGGGCCTGCTCTTGGTACGCCGCGGTGTAGAGCAAGCCGAAGATCCCGCCCATGCAGTAGCCGACGATGGACACGCGATCGGTGTTCGCGTGGCGGCGCACGGCGTCGATCGCCGCGGGCATGAACGTGAACACGTAGTGATCGAGCGTGAGCGTCTCGTCGTTGGCGTCGGGCACGCCGAAGTCGAGGACGTACGTGCGAAACCCACGGTCGCGGAGGTGCCTGACGAACGAGTGATTGGGCCGCAGGTCGTACACGTACGGCCGCACCATCAACGGAGGAACGAGCAGCACCGGCGTCGGAAACTGCGAGTCGAGGTCGATGTCGTGCTCGTCGCCGAGCGCGTGTTCGTCGGCGCCGCGCGGGAGCACGTGCGAGACCTCGAGCTTCCACTGCTTGAAGATCTGCTGCTTCGACGCGTTGCCCATTTGCCCGCGTGTGCTGCCGTCGAGGAGCAGCGAGAGGCTGTCGAGAACGCGCACGATTCGTCGCGCGCCGCTCGCTTCGTCGCTTCGAGAGTCGCTCGATACCATGGCCGTCGTGCGCGTCAGTGTAGCGCGTTCGAGCGGACAAACATGCGGTCGAATCGTGTTCGACGACCGCGCTCCCCCCGCGATCGTCGTCGTTTGTCAGAAGCGGCCGCTGACGACCACGCCGTCGGGCGCGATGTCGAAGCGCACGTCGCGCACAGCGGTCGCGCGATCGGAGCTCTGCGTCTGCTGCGGAGCGCGTCCACGACCCACGAAATTGAGCGCCACCGCCGTCGCCTCGAGTCCGACGCCAGCGATCACGCCGAGGAGCCCGACGATGCGGAAGCTCTCGCCGCGGGGCTTGATCTCCATGCGGAGCGGAATGCTCGCGTTTTGGCTGTTGTACACGGCCGAGTCCGCGAGCGCGTGGCCGTAGAAGCCCGCGCCGATCCCGAGGACCACGCCGCCGGCGATCCCGAGGATCATCGGAACCATGGGCGTGCGCTCGACGACTTGCGGCGGCGGGCAGCTCGGGCACTCCTGACACGTGGGGCACGTCGGGCAGCGCGGGCACTCTGCGGTGCTGCTGCGCTGCGGCGTCGGCGTGAGGTTCGGCTCACCGGCCTCGCGCGCGAGCGCGCGGGCTTGCTCTTGGAGCTCGGGCGAGGGCGCGGGATCGGTCATCGCGAGCATGTCGCGCAGCGCCGTGAGCGCGCCTTCGGGATCGCCGCCGCGAAAGCGGGCGTTGCCGATCTCGAAGAGCGTCTGCGGGTGCGCGCGCTGGCGGAGCGATCGCTCGAAGGCGAGCACCGCTTCGCCCCAACGACGACCGTCGCGCGCGCGCATTCCGTTGGCGAACTGCGCGCGTGCTTCTTGTGTCCGAGCGTCGTCCGCGGGCTGCGCGAACGCGGTCGAGGTCACGAGAAACGCTCCGAGCGCGATGACGAGAAGGAGGATGGACTTGCGCACGGGCGAATCGTCGATCGATCCGCGCCCCCGGGTCAAGCGACGATTCACCCCCGCGTCGCTCTGTTCAGAACGGAACGACCGTCGACGTCCCGGTTCGCGTGCGCGTGGGCCGCGTTCGCTGGGGCGTGGTGGTGGTGGTCGTCGTCGTGTTGGTTCGGGTGGTCGGCGTCGTGCGCGGCGTGGGCTGCGCGGGCGGCGTTTCGAACGGGTTGCTCGACGGACGCGTGGTGCGGGTCGTGTTCGTGGTCGGTTGGGTGCGCGCTGTCCCGCTCGAGCCTGTGTTGTTCGTCGTGTTCGACGGGGTGGGCGGGGTGTCGAACGGCGTTGTCGTCGTCGCGCGCACGCGCGTCCCCGTCGAGGAGCCCGTGCGTGGCTGCGTCGCGCCTGTGTTTTGTCCGCCAGCCTGCGCTTCGGGCTGCGCCGCTGGCTGCGGCACGGCGCGAGGTTGCGCCGCGGGCTGTCCGCCCTGCGCGGGCTGCGACTCGGGCGTTTGCGTCGGGTTCGCGCTGTTGGCCGCGAGCGTCGGCTGTTGCGCGACGGCTTGTTGTCCAGCGCCGCTCGGATCTGGTTGACCGGCGTTCGGAACCGCAGCGGGCACGCTTGGTTGCCCGTTGGTGTTCGGCTGCGGGACCGCGTTTTGCGTCCCCACCTGCGTGGGCTGGTTCGTCTGCGGCGCCTGCGTGCCCTGCACGCTGTTCGCGTTGTTGCTGATCGAGCGAACGGTGGGCGTCGGGCCGCTGTTCATCGATCGCGCGACGAGCGCACCCGCTCCGCCGAGCGCGACGAGACCGACGGCGCTCAGCAAGATCACGAGCCCCGCTTTGCTGCTCTTCTGCGGCGCTGGGGCCGGGGTCGGCGCGACGGCGGGCGCCATCATCATGGGCGCCGCCATCGGAGCCATCGGCGGCGGCGCGAGCCCCGTCCCGATCGGACCAAACGGGTCCGCTTGATCGATCGACGGCGCCATCGGAAGGTGCTGCGGCATCGGCGCGGGCATCGTCGGCGGCGCGGATTGCGGCGCAAACGACGACTGCATCGACACGGGAGGCGGCGCGTGTTGCATCGGCGCGGGCGGCGGAGGTCCGCCCATGCCCATCATCGTTTGCTTCGCCGCGTTGGGAGGAGGAGGCGCGCCGCCGATCCCCATGTTGGTCTTCGCGGGTACGCGCGGAACAACGCCGCTCGGATCGCTCGACGACGTCGGAACCGACAACGGCCCCGTCGACTCGTAGCCGATGGTCTTGCCCGCTTCGACGAGCGCGTCGCGCATCTCGATCGCGGTCTGAAAGCGTCGGTTGGGATCCTTCTCGAGGGCCTTCGCGACGAACGCCTCGAGCGGCGCTGGAAACGGCAGCCCCGTCGCTTGCGCGAGCGTCATCGGCGCGTGCTCGAGCACTGCCGCGAGCAGCTGCACGGTGTCCTCGGCGTCGATGGGCCGCTTGCCCGTGAGCATGATGAACAGCGAGACGCCTGCGGAGTAGAGGTCGACGCGCGGGTCAGTCGCGCTCGCTTTTCCGCGGATTTGCTCGGGCGCCATGTAGGCGACCGTGCCGAGCGTCTGACCGTCGCGCGTGAGCTCTTGCTGCGAGGCGTCCGCGAGCTTCGAGATTCCGAAGTCGAGGAGCTTCACCTTCTCCGAGCCCGTGGTGCTGCGCTCGACGAACAAGTTCGCCGGCTTGAGATCGCGGTGAATCACGCCTGCTTCGTGCGCGGCCGCGAGCCCTTCGAGCATCTGCCGGCCGAACGAGATCGCCTTCTGCACGGGGAAGCGCCCTGCCTTGAGCGCGCCCTGCATCGACTGGCCTTCGAGAAACTCCATCACGAGCACGAGCGACCCGCCGACCTCGGCGTCGAGGTCGTAGATCGCGACGACGTGATCGCTGCGAATGCGCCCAGCGGCCTTCGCTTCACGACGGAAGCGCTCGACGTACGCTGGGTCCCTCGAGAACTCGGGGTCGAGCAGCTTGAGCGCGACGAGGCGATCGGTCTGCTGATGTTTCGCGAGATACACCGTTGCCATGCCACCGCGGCCGAGCACTTTTTGGATCGTGTAGCGACCCAACACGACGCTGCCTGGCGGCAGATCGCGCGTGCGATTGGCGTTTGCGGTGTTTCCGAACGTTGCTGCCCTTGGACGAGGAGGTAGAGCCACGACGCCTCCGATGTTACTTGACTCGACGCGCTTCGTCACACCCACAATGCCGCACGCTACGCAGGGCTGGGCGCGAGTCGCGCAAGCTGTGACGCACGAGACGCCCCCGCGGCTTTGCGGATTCGACGCAAAGTCTTCGAGATTGCGCGCCTCAGTCGGGCGAGGCGTCGCGGACCGCCGCGTCTGGTAGGGACACACAGCCCGTCGGGGATGGAATCTCGTCGACGACCCGCAGGGTTCGCCGAATCGAGCCGGTTCGCCCCGTCGCTCGCTCGCGGACGAACAGCTCGACCGTCAGCAGCTCGCCCACGAGATTTCTCGCGCAATCGAGCGACAAAATGACGAGTTCGGCCTGCGTCTCGAGCCTGCCGTCCGCGCTCGGGTAGAGCCCGTAGCGAACGCCGTTCTCGATGCGCCTTCGGGCGGGCGAGGGGGTGTGGAGCTCCCGGCCATCACGGTCGCGCGTCGCGCGAAACGAGATGTCGACGTCCGGCTCGGCGCCCGCGATCCGCGCTCGTCCCCACACGTGAAAGCCTCCCTGCGCGCCGTAGACGAGCTCGATCGTCGGCGATCGCGCGTCGATCGCCTCCCAATCGAGCTGCCCCGTCCCGAACTCCACCGCGAGGTCACCGCCGTCCGTGTCGCCCGCGTCCATCGGCGGCGGCATCGGTGTCGCGCACCCGACCCACGTGGCACAGGACACGATCGCCGCGGCACGGCGGAGCCACGAGGACGAACGTCGTTGATTGGCAGCGCGAGCGGCGCCCTTCGCTGCGGCAGAAGCGAGGGGCTCGGACGATTCGCACGATTCCTTGGGGTGCGACGAAACACAGGGCGGTCCCTCGCGGTTCACGGCAAGAACGCTAGCACCCGCCGCGCCAGCAACGCGGACCGGCGCAGAATCGACGGCGTGGCCGTGGCTCTGCGTCGGTTGACCGTCCTCGGACCGGCGTGTAAAAGCCCCCGACTCCGCGGTGCCCTGTCTGTCGCGGCTCGATCGGCGGGCGGTCGCGAACGCGCTGCGTTCTCGATCACGAGGGCGCCGCAGGCTTGTTTCGCACGTAGAGGATGTCGATGTCGATCACCCTGGCTTCACTCACTCCGTTGGCAGCGCGCGCTGCGACGGCCGTCGCGCTCTGGCTTCAGCCCATGCAACAGGGAGGCGCTCCAGCGCCGAGCGGCGGAGCAGCGCCAGCCGGAGGCGCGCCAGCCGGAGGCGCGGGCGGCATCTGGGGCACGCTGATCCCGCTCGTCCTGTTCGTGGGGTTCTTCTACTTCGCGATCATTCGCCCTGGAAATAAGCAGCGCGAAGACCAGCAGAAGCTCCTCAGCAGCTTGATGAAGGGCGACAGGGTCGTCACGTCGGGCGGCATGCTGGCGACGGTGTCGGGGGTGGACGGCGACGAGGTCGTGCTCGAGATCGCCGAAAAGGTGAAGGTGCGGTTCAAGCGCGAGGCGATCGCTTCGAAGATCAGCGCGAAGACCGACAAGCCTGCGTCCAAGTCCGAGTCTCCCGCGAGCAGCAAGTGACTGTCGTCGCGGCTACGTTTGCAAGTTCCCTCGGAGCGACTTTCCGATGAATCGATCGTTCTATTTGCGACTCACCACCATCCTCGTGGTGATGCTGGCCGGCTGGATGGTCCTGTGGCCGTCGTTCGGCAAGATCGCGCCCGCGTGGGTGAAGGCGAAGATCCCGTACCGGATGAACCTCGGGCTCGACATCCGAGGCGGCGCGCGGCTCTCGTACGAAGTGCAGATCGGCGCTGCGATCGCCGCGCGTCGTGATCGCGTGATCGAGAACATCCGCGAGCAGCTCGCGACGGACTACGGCTTTCACTCGGGCACGGGTCGGCTCACGGAAGAAGCCTCGCAGCGCCTCGCCGGCAAGGTGCAGATGCGCCGCAACGAGGGCGACAACCGCGAGTTCTCGGTGATCTTCCGCAACGCCGCGGACAACAGCCGATTGACCAACGAGATGCTCACGTCGCGCGACATGCGCGTGGTGTCTCGTCAGGGCGATCGCGTCGTCGCTGCGCTCAAGCAAGACGAAGTCGAGCGCATCGAGCGCGAGTCTGTCGAAGAGGCGGTCCGTCGCATCGAGCAGCGCATCGACGCGCTCGCGGTGCGCGAGACGTCCATCACGGCGCGCGGCGAGACGATCGTGATCGAGATCCCGGGCTCGGATCAGCGGTACTTCGACGAGATCCGCGAGATCATTCGCAAGACGGCGCGACTCGAGTTTCGGATGTGCGCGGACAGCGCCACGGTGCTCGAGCGCTTCCGCGGGACCGGCGAGCTCGCTGGGCGAATTCCCGCTGGAATCACGCTGCAGAGCGAGTCGGTGGGCGTCGGGCAGGGACCCGAAGGCAACCGCATCGAGGGCACGGCGCTCTACTTTCGCGCGCAGGGACCGCAGGGCCGCCGCGATCTCGAGCGCTTCGTGACCTCGATTCGCAGCGAGATCCCCGACACGTACGACCTGCTCATCGGCGAAGACGACCGTCGTCGCAACCAGCGCACGGAGGTCCCCGCGGACCAGAAGATGTGGCGAACGTTTACGGTCGAGCACGTCTCGCACGTCACGGGCGACCAGATCCAAGACGCGCGCGTCGAGCAGCGGCAAGACACCAATCAGCCGTACACCGCGCTGACGTTCAAGACCGACGGCGCGCGCGCGTTCGCGCAGATCACGACGGACAACGTGGGACGACGCTTCGCGATCGTGCTCGACGATTTCGTGAAGAGCGCACCGTACATCAACGAGCCGATCCGCGGCGGAACGGCGTCGATCACGATGGGCTCGGGCGACGTCGCCGCGCAGCGACGCGAGGCGAACGACCTGTCCGTGGTGCTCCGCGCGGGCGCGCTGCCCGCGCCGCTCGCAGAGGGCGCGATGGACTTCATCGGCCCGACGCTCGGACAGGACATCATCAAGAAGAGCATCACGGCTGCGGCGATCGCCATCGGCCTCGTGATGCTGTTCATGGCCGTGTGGTACGGGCCCGCGGGTTGGGTCGCCAACGGCGCGGTGCTCTTGAACATCATGCTTCAGCTCGCGGCGATCGCGTTTCTCGGCGCGACCATCACGCTGCCGGGGCTCGCGGGGCTCGCGCTCACCGTCGGCATGGCGGTCGACTCGAACGTGCTCATCAACGAGCGAATCAAAGAAGAGCAGCGGACCGGCAAGAGCCTCCGCGCGTCGGTGGACGCGGGCTATCAGCACGCGTTTACGGCCATCTTCGACGGGCACGTGACGTCGTTTATCTCGGGCGTCGTGCTGATGCAGTACGGCACCGGACCCATCAAGGGCTTTGCGGTGATGCTGCTCATCGGCATCGTGGCGAACTTGTTCACCGGCGTGTTCTGCACGCGAGTCGTGTTCGACTGGTTGGTTCGTGGTCTGAAGATCAAGAACCTCTCGTTCGGCTGATCCACCGCCCCGCACCAACCTCTTCGAGAAGCACAAGCAGCCATGGAACTCATCAAGCCCGGACGCGTCATCGACTTCATGGGGATGCGCCGGTTTTGGATCGGCCTCTCGCTCTTTCTCACGATCTCGAGCATCATTTTGATGTTCAAGCCGGGGCCCAAGTACGGCCTCGATTTCAAGGGCGGAACCGAGCTCACCGTGCGCTTCGAGCGCCGCGTCGATCAGGGCGACGTTCGTCGCTCGCTCTCGAGCCACGGCCACGGGAGCGCGGAGATCGTTCCGAGCGCCACGGATCCGCGCCAGATGTTGATCCGCGTCGAAGCGGCCTCGGTGATCGACACCGCGCGCGAAGGTCGCTTGCGCGAGGCCGTTCGTCGCGCGCTCGGCGACGTGCAGCTCCGTGAGTTTCGGATGTCGCAGGGCGGAGATCACTTGGTGATCCAGCTCGGAGCCGCGAAGACCGAAGCCGAGCTCGAGACGTTGCTTCGCAGCGCAGGCGTGGACGTTCGCGCGCAGGGACGCGAGCGCATCAAGCGCATCGGCGACGACGCCGAGCACCGCTACAACGTCTCGCTCGTCTCGCTCGGCGATCAGATCTTCTCGCAGTTGACGACGGACACCGGGGCGGGCGGAGAGCTCATCGCGAGCGTGTGGGTCTCGCCCAAGGCCAGCGAGAAGCTCCGCAACGAGGCGATCAAAGCGCTGCTCTACTCGCTCGTGTTCATCATGATCTACGTGGCGTTTCGCTTCGATTTGCGATTCGCCCCGGGAGGCATCCTCGCGCTCTTCCACGACGCGGTCGTGGTCATCGGCGTGTTCGTGATCTTCCGACGCGAGGTCTCCATCGCCACTGTGGCCGCGATCCTCACGGTCGTCGGCTACTCGATGAACGACACGATCATCGTGTACGACCGCGTTCGAGAGAACCTCGGCAAGCGCCGCGGCCTCAAGATGCTCGACGTGATCAACGTGTCGATCTCCGAGACGTTCTCGCGAACGCTCGTGACGAGCGCCACGGTGATCTTGTCGGTGCTCCCGTTCGCGATCATGGGCAGCGAGGTCATTCAGAACTTCGCGATCGCGATGATCGTCGGCGTGCTCGCGGGGACGTACTCGAGCATTTACGTCGCGACGCCGCTCACCGAGTGGATCGACTCGAAGTTCTTCCACCCGGCGACGCAGGCCCTCGCGGCCGCGGCCACGGCTGAGCAAGCGCGCTTCGAGGCCAAGCAAGCCGCGAAGAAGAGCGAGAGCGCTGCGAAGAAGAGCGAGCCCGAGGCCAAGTCGAGCGACGAGAGCGAAGCTTCCGAGCCGAGCGCGAGCGAGTCGGCGAAGTCCGAGTCGAGCGAGTCGACCGAGTCCGCGGAGTCCTCGTCCGACGCCGAGTCGAGCGCGAAGAGCGAAGAGAGCAAGCCCGAGGCTTCGCAGAGCGAGCAGGGCGAGGGCGGCACGAGCGGCGTCTCGCGCCGCAAGCCCAAGGTGAAGGACAAGTGAGCTCGTAACGGGGGATGACGAAGGAGGGGGATCGTGATCGAGGGGGCAAGCAACTTGCGGAACATGGGGTCGCCGCGTACGGTGCTTCGAGCGGCGATGTGGACGGTGCGCAACGCGGATTCGGGGACAGCTCGCGAGCTCGTGCGTTCGCTGTCGTTGCATCCATTGGTGGCTCGCGTGTTGGCGGCGCGCGGCGTCAACGAGCCGGGCGCGGCCAAGGCGCTCCTCGCGCCGAAGCTCGCGGACCTCACGGTGCCCGACGCGATGGCGGACCGAGACGGCGCGGCCTCGCGCATCGCACACGCAATCAAGCGGCGCGAGCACATCGTGGTGTTCGGCGACTACGACGTGGACGGGACGACCTCGGCCGCGCTCTTGTCGACGGCGCTCACGATGCTCGGAGGGACCGTGCGCGCGCTCGTCGCGTCGCGCTTCGACGGCGGCTACGGGCTCTCGGACGAAGCCCTCGTGCGCGTCCTCGAGTCGCGGCCGAGCTTGGTGATCACATGTGACTGCGGGACGAGCGATCACCCGAGGCTCGCGAAGCTCCGCGCGCGCGGGATCGACACGATCGTGGTGGATCATCACAAGGTCCCCGACGAGCCGCTGCCCGCGGTGGCGTTTCTCAATCCGCACAGGCCGGACTGCGGGTTTTCGTTCAAGGGCCTCGCGAGCGTGGGCCTCGCGATGTCGCTCGCGGCCGCGGTGCGAAGCAAGCTCGGCGTTCCGCTCGACCTTCGTGAGTTTCTCGACCTCGTCGCGGTGGGAACGATCGCGGACGTCGCGCCGCTCGACGGAGACAACCGCATCTTGACCCGCGCAGGGCTCGATCGCTTGTCGCTCGGCAAGGGACGTCCGGGCATGGCGGCGCTCGTGAAGGTTTCGAAGCTCAAGGGCAAACCGCGGGCGTTCGACGTGGGCTTCTCGATCGCGCCGATGCTCAACGCGCCCGGCCGACTGGGCAGCGCCGAGCCGACGCTCAAGCTGCTCATGGCGCAGAAGCCCGAAGACGCCGAGCGTCTCGCCAAGACGCTGAGCGCGGCCAATGAAGAGCGCCGGCGCGTCTCGCAGCAGGTGTGCGACGAGGCGATCGCGCAGGTGAAGGACGTGTACGGCGACGAGGTTCCCGCGGGGATCGTCGTGGCCGCGGACGGCTGGCACCACGGGGTCGGCGGGATCGTCGCGGGGCGCGTGGTCGAGCGATTCGGCGTTCCCGTGGTGGTGGTCGCGCTCGATGGACGCGAAGGCGTCGGAAGCGCGCGCGCGCCGAAGGGCTGGAAGCTCTACGACGCGGTGGCGCAGTGCTCGTCGGACCTCGTGCGCTTCGGCGGGCACGACGGGGCTGCGGGGATGAAGGTCCGCTCGGACCGCATCGAGTCGCTCCGCGCGAATTTCGCGGACGCCTGCGCGCGCGTCGTGAGCGAGCGCGTCGCTGCAAACGACGATGTCGTCGCGGACAGCGAGCTCAACGAGCGCGATTTGCAAGGGCCGCTCGCGAGTCACCTCGACGCGCTCGAGCCCACGGGGCAATCGTGGGGCGAGCCTGTGGTGATCGTGCGAAGCGTGCGCTTCAGCGACGTTCGCGAGGTCGGCACGAGCCACCTTCGCGCGCGCGTCCGCGTCGGAACGCACCCGGTCAACGTGTTCATCCGTGACGGCGTCGGACGACGCGCCCGCGGCGAGCTGCAGCTCGAGGGGCTCTGCGACGTGCTCGCCCGGATTCGACCCGACGCGTGGGCGGGCCCGGACGCCGTGCAGCTCGATCTCAGCGCGACGCGCGTCGCGTAGAGCGGCTCCGGCTTCCGTTCGCCACACGCCACACAACGATCCCGGGACATTTCCCAGGAGATGGCCCGCTGCGTGTCTTCTTCCAACGGGGCGTCGACGGACTTCGCGACGCCTTCCGTTGGCGACACGCCACACAACGATCCCGGGACATTTCCCAGGAGATCGCCCACTGCGTGTCTTCTTCCAACGGGGCGTCGTGTGGCGATCAGCCTTCGGTTGGCTCGGATTCGGGCTCGGCGGCGCGCTTCTTCTTCGGCTCTTTTTTCACGGCTTCGAGCTTCGCGGGGCCTCCGCTGATCGCGCGCTTGACCTCGTCCGCGCTGCGTCCCGTCAGGACCGCGGCGAGGGGAACGATCGCTTCTCGCCGCAGCCCGATCGCGTGGTGCGCTTCGCCGTCGGTGTGCACCGCGATGAATCCCGTGGGCTCGTCGACGTCGACCCGCAGGACGCCGAGCTCGACGAGCTGCAAGAACGTGGGCGTCTCGCGGTCGGTCACCTCGCGCCACGCCCAGCCGAGCGACTTCATGAGCTTGATCGGGTCGTCCCACGAGAACGACGGCTCGAACGGCGCGCGCGCCGCCTTGGGCGCAGCGGGGTCGACCGCCGCTCCGTCGGCGCCCGTGGGGGCTGGGCTCGCGGCGGCGTTTTGATTTTGTGGGTCGAGTGGCTGGTTGCCCGCGCTCTTGTTCGCGTCGGCGACCCGCGGCTTGTCCGTGCTCACACCGGCATGATGCCGTGCTTGCGCGCGGGACGCTCGACCTTCTTGTGTCGCGCGAGCTCGAGGCCGAGCGCGAGGACGCGCCGCGTGTCCCGCGGGTCGATGACCTCGTCGATCAGGCCCCAGCCGGCGGACTTCATGGCGTCGATGTTTCCCTGAATGGTCTCGATGAGCGAGCGCTTGATGTCGGGGTCCGGCTCGGCGCCGCCGAAGAGCTTCTGCGCGGCGATGCCCACCATGCCCTCGGCGCCCATGACCGAAATCTCTGCGCCCGGCCACGCCACGATGAGGTCCGGCTCGTACGCGCGCCCGCACATCACGTAGTAGCCCGCGCCGTACGCCTTGCGGAGCACGACGGTGAGCTTCGGGACCGTCGCCGAGCTCATCGCGTGCATCATTTTGGCGCCGTGGCGAATGATGCCCGCGTGCTCGACCTTGCTTCCGACCATGAAGCCAGGCGTGTCCTGCAAGAAGATCAGCGGGATGTTGAACGCGTCGCAGATCTGAATGAACCGAGCGCCCTTGTCCGCGGCGTCGACGTCGAGCACGCCACCCATGTGCATCGGGTTGTTCGCGACGATTCCGACGGACTGTCCGTCGATGCGCGCGAGGCACGTGACGAGGTTGCGCGCCCAGCGAGGCTTGAGGTCGAGGATGTCGCCGTGATCGACGATGCTGCGAATGACTTTGTAGACGTCGTACGCGCGGCGCGAAGACTCGGGGATCACGTCGAGCAGCGCGTCGTCGCGACGATCGACCGGGTCCGAGCTCGGCTTGTGCGGCGGAAGCTCTTCGCAGTGCGACGGAAAGAACGAAAGGTACTTTCGAACGAGCGCGACGCACTCGGCGTCCGTGGGGACCTCTCCGTCGGCGACGCCGGACACTTCGGAGTGCACTTTGGAGCCGCCGAGGTCTTGCTCGTTGATCTCTTGGCCCGTGACGGCTTTGACGAGCGCGGGCCCGCCGAGCGCGAGCGATCCGATGCCCTTCACCATCGGGACGAAGTCCGCGAGGCCGGGGATGTACGCCGTTCCCGCGGCGCCCGGGCCCACCATCGCGGCCACTTGCGGAACGACGCCCGACATCACGACCTGCTCGCGAAAGAGGTAGCCCGTCCCCGCGAAGGTCGAGATCGCGTCGGGGTGCTGTCGCCCCGGCTCGATGCGCGCTCCGCCCGAGTCGATGAACCACACGATCGGGTGCCGTCCCTTGAGCGCCATCTCGCGCAGGCGCGTGACCTTGACCTCGCCGGTCTCGCCGATGGATCCGCCCTTCACGGTGAAGTCGTACGCCGCGGCGCACACGACGCGCCCGTCGACCTTTCCGAAGCCGCACACGACGCCGTCTGCGGGGGGGCGATCGGCGCCGTCAGGGCCGGCCGCGGTGCCCATTTGCGTCCCGAACGTCCCCACTTCGAAGAACACGCCGTTGTCGAAGAACTGCGCCAGCCGCTCGCGCGCCGTGAGCTTCTGCCTCGCGTGCTGCCTCGCGATCTTGTCGGGGCCGCCCATCTCGTGGACCTTCGCGCGCTCGGCTTCGAGCTTCGCAACGCGTTCGCGCATCGTCGTCATCAGTCACCTCGAATTGTGGTGCGTTGAATCAAATCGTCGTCGATCAGCGCCCGCTCCAGCGGGGCTGTCGCTTCTCCATGAAGGCCATGAGCCCCTCGCGCGCGTCGTCGGTGCCGAGCAGCGCGTAGAGCTCGTCGCGAAGCATCGGCAGCGCGTCCTTCATCGCGAGGTCGCCCATCTTCGCGTACGCGGCGAGCCCGCGGCTGACCGCGGTCGGCGAGCGGGAGGCGAGGTTTTCTGCGAGCGATTTCACTTCGCGGTCGAGGTGCTCGGCCGGGACCGACCGCGTCACGATGCCCCACGCGGCCGCGTCGTGCGCGGACACGTTGGCGGTCGTGAGCATCATCTCGAGCAGCTGGCGCTTCGGCATCGTCCGCGCGAGCACCGCCATGATCATCATGGGAAACAGCCCCACGTTGAGCTCGGGCGTCCCGAACACCGCGTCGCTCGCGGCGACGGCGAAGTGCGACGCCGCGACGAGCCCGAGCCCGCCGCCCTTGGCCGCGCCGCGAACGCGGGCGATCACGGGCTTCGGCATCGACGCGAGCTCGAGGAGCAGGTCCGAGTAGTCTCCCTTCACTGGCAGCTCGCTCGCTTCGGCGGTGCCGCCGGCCATCTGCCCGAGGTCGCCGCCCGAGCAGAAGACTTCGCCTCCGCCCGTGAGGACGACGACGCGGACGCCAGCGTCGTTGCGCGCGGCTTCGAGCGCGTAGAGCAGCTCGTTGACCATCTGCGGCGAGATGGCGTTCTTGCGCGCGGGGCGGTTGAGCGTGATGGTCGTGATCAGCGATTCGGTCGCGGTCTGAATCGTATGAAACATGGTTGGCTTCCTACGGTTGAGCGCGCTCAGCGCGCGGCGAGGCCGAGGATCTGTCGCGCTTCGTCGGGCGTCGCAATCGAGCGGCCGGTGTCCTTCGCCATCTGCGCGGCCTTCTCGACGAGCTCGCCGTTGGACTTCGCCATCTCGCCGTTCGGGAGATAGAAGTTGTCCTCGAGCCCGACGCGAACGTGCCCGCCGAGCGAGAGCGCCGCTGCGCAGAGCATCCACTGTTCGCGCGAGATGCCGACGACCTTCCAGGTGCTTCCCGCGGGCAAATTGTCAGCCTGAAACGCGAGGTGCCTCGCGGTGGCCTTGATCCCGCCGACGACGCCCATGATGAGCGAGAAGTCGAGCTTGCCCTTGAGCAGGCCCATGTCGACGAGGGGCTCGACCGAGTGAACGTGGCCGGTGTCGAAGCACTCGAGCTCGGGCTTCACGCCGGCTTCGTTCATCATGCCGATGAGGTACTGGATGTCCTCGAAGCGGTTCTCGAAGACGAAGTTGAACACCCAGCTCTTTCGCTTGGCGTTGTACTTCGCGTAGTTCATCGAGCCCATGTTGAGCGCGCCGATCTCGGGCTTGTACGCGCGGACGTGGTCGGCCTTCTTGACCTCGGGGTCGATGGTCCCGGTCGAGAAGTTCAAGATGATCGGGCACGCTTTGCGGATCGCGTCGCCGATGGCGGCGAAGCGCTCCGATGAATACGTGGGCGTTCCGTCGTCGTCGCGCGCGTGGATGTGAACGATCGCCGCGCCCGCTTCGTACGCGCGCTTGGCTTCGTTGGCGTAGTCCTCGAGGGTGTAGGGGATCGCCGGGCATTGCGCGCGCGTCGTGACCGCGCCGCTCATGGCGCAGGTGATGATGACCTTGTCCGAGGTGCTCATGGCTTCGTTCGTGCTCCGTGGGTCGGTGCGTCGTTGGGGCTTTCAGTGCTGGGTCGAAGCTCGCCGCCGAGCGCGTCGCGCACGGTCTTCTCGAGCTTGGCGAGGATCTTGAGCAGCGTCCGCGCTTCTTGCGGTGAGAGCGACTCGAGGGCCTGGCGAAACAGCGCCATCGGCTCGATCGGAACGCTCTTGGCGAGCGCCTTTCCCTTCGGCGTCAGGCGAATCTTCACGACGCGCCGGTCCTCTTCGGACCGAACGCGCTTCACGAGCTCCGCGGACTCCATGCGATCGATGATCCCCGTCACCGTGCTGTTTCGGGTCTGCATGCTCTCGGACAGTTCGGTGAGCGACAGCTCGCCGATGCCCGCGAGGAGCTTGATCACCGTGAGCTGCGGGCCCGTCAGCTCGTGCGCGCGCGCCTGCTCTTTCGTGAGCCGTCGGCTCTCGGTGTAGAGAAAGATCAGCGTCTCGACGATGCGGTCGAAGGCCTCGCGCTCCTCGGTGGTCTCTTCGAAGGGGGGCAGCGCCATGAATATTTCGTATGCGAAATACTCTTGTGCAAAGTAAAAGGCAACGGACCCTGGTCGGGAGCCGGGAGTTCAGTGCTCCGACCGCCGACAGTGAAGGTCGTTGAAGGTTGGCGGGACGCGCGGCAACGGACCGTGGTACACCGCGGGACCGATCGTCGGCCCCGGAAGGGTTTCGATGAAGGCTTCTATGGTTTCGGAGGTTTCGATGCAGAAGCGTTTGGCTGCCCTCACGGCGGCGGGATCCCTGGCTTTCGTCTCGGCCACGATGGTGGCGCCACGCGAGGCGAGCGCTCAGGCGATGCCGGATCCGTGCGTCGCAGCGGGCGGCGGGACCGTGTGTCGCACCAACGCGTCTCCGCAGGGAGTGATCGGCGGCGCGCTGCTCGGCATGGAGCTCGTGATGATCATCGAGGGCGCCGCGGGCGTCCGCAACGGTTGGATCATGCTCGGCACGGGTGTGGCTGGCGGCATCGCGGGCGGTATCGGAGGGTTCTTCCTCGATCAGGCGCTCGATCAGATGGGGCAGCCGCAGGGGATGACCACGATCTCGACGGCGATGTTGGCGGTCGGACTCGGCTTGGTGATTCCCACGGCGATCGTGTTTACGGGCGCGACGATGTACCGTCCGCCCGAGGCCACGCAGCAGCAGCAAGACGACACGCAGGGCGCGGCGCTCGAAGAGGCCGGCGCGACCAACGCGGGCGGAGCTTCGAGCGGAAGCGGCGGCGCGACGCCTGCGCCCTCGGGTGGCGCGGGCGCGACGAGCACGAGCCCCACGACGGGACCGACGTCATCGCTGTACCCGAGCCGTCGCGTTCGGTCGGCGCCAGGGATTGCGCGGTCGAGCGCGGCGATGCGTCCTTCGCTCGTGAATTTCGGATCGAACGGTTTTTCGTTGGGTGTTCCCGCGGTGGGCCTCTCGACGCGGACGGCCGTGGACGGTCAGTCGAGCGCGAGCGAGTGGCGCGTGAATCTCTTGTCGGGAACGTTCTGATCCCGCGGGGGCGATTTCCCATCGGGGGGTGGTGCTGACAACGGACGAGCAGTCGTTCACACTCTCGAACCATGGCTGCAAACGAAACCGTCGCTGGCTGGCTCGACGAGCCTCGTGCAGTGCAACCCCCAGCCGCTGATCGAGCGCAAGACCAACGCGTTCAATTGCCGGCTTCGGCGCGACGGTGGCTCGACCGTCGACTCAAAGACACGACCGCCGAAGCGACGCTCGTCCTTTGGAGCGACGAGGGAACCGCGTGGGTTCGCATCGAGCAGGGCGGCTGTTCGTCGACCATGGGTTTCGCCTGCGCGCGCAGCGTGACCGTCGCCGAATGGACCGCAGTCGTCGCCCGCATCTCCCGCGATTGGCGCATGTCGGTGAAGGAAGGTGCCCGCGGAGAGCTTCGCGTCGCGCCCCTGCCGCGCGGCTGAGTGCTTTACCGACGGGGGCGAATCGGGCCACAATACTCGCGCCGTTGCCGCAATCGAGCGGCGCGCAGGAGTGGTGCTTCATGCTTTCTCGACGCGTTCGATTTTTCGCTGCAGCGTGCGCTGTCGCGAGCGTGACCGCGGGATCCTCCGTAGCGTTTGCGCAGGACGCAGGCGCCGAGGGCGGTGTCGACGCGGGTGGGACGCGACCACCGACGACCGCGCTGCCGATGTGCGCAGGTGCGATCAACACCGCGGACATCCCCGTGATGGGCACGAGCATGGGACGACTCGACATGCTGCCGGGAACGGGTCCGGGCATGCTCGGCAGCAGCACCTTCGGGTTGCAGTACAACCTCCTGTTCTCCGGTGAGTACCGCTTGAACATGGCGGGCACGCTGCACGTGAACTGGCTCGGCGGCGTCACGCCCCTGACGATCACGACCGATGGAACGCCGGGAACGGGCCTGCTCTTCGTGCGCTACGGCTTGCGCATGTCCGCCACCATTCGCGTCGCGGGCGCGAGCATCCCGATCAACCTCAACACCATCATCATGGACAACGAGTCGTCGGGCATGGCGATGTTCGACCCGTGGCAGTGGGACTTCACCGACGCGACGCGGGTGCACCTCAACGTGTCGGCGTACCGGCGCATCTACTCCAACTCGGTGACCGTCGGCGGTGAGGAGTATCCGTACGAGCTGCAGATGCGGTTCAACATGACGACCCGCGCGCGGACGGAGAAGATCGAGTTTCCGAACCGCGCGGGCGGCGCGATGGGGATGACGTTCGGCGCGCTGACGGGGACGACGCCTGCCGTGAACGTCCCTGTTCCGCCCAACGGAAACCTCGACCTCGCGTACCGCTGGGTGCCGCGCATCAAGTACGTCGGCTCGCTGCAGTTCAGGCTCATCGTGTCGCGTCGCGTATGCGTGCTCGGCGTGTGCACCAACGTTGATGTCCCCACGCCGGACTTGGGCGGAATCACCCTCGACAACGAGATTCCCGTGACGCCGTGGGATCGATCGACGCCGGTGCTCTTGCCGCTCGCGCAGGTCAACGAGCCCGAGGTGGACTTCGGGATGGTCCGCATCGGGACGACGGGCATGCAGCAGCTGATCGTCTTGAATCCTGGTGCGTCGCCGCTCGCCGTCGCGGTCTCGCGCCCCGGCGAGCCGAGCTTCGCGCTCCCGATGAACACGGGCTGCGCGCCTGCGCGCGGGATGCTCTCTTTGCCGGTGACGTTCTCGCCGACGAGCATGGGCAGCTTCCGCAGCGAAGTGACAATCGACAGCAACGGCGCGACCAACAACCCCGCCCGCGTCGCGCTGCTCGGCATCGGCGCGATGGAGACGCGTCCCCCGACGGGACGCGACGGCGGAACGGGCACGACCGACGGCGGCGGCGGCCCGCGCGGTGACGGCGGCGCGCGTCCCAACGGCGTGTTCGACGTTCAGGCGGACGCGGGGTGCGCGTGCCGCGCGACCACGCAGACCCGCGGCGGAAATCGCGGCGGGCTCGCGATCGTCGCGATGGGCGCCGCGACCGCGCTCATCGCGCGTCGCGCGTCGCGCCGTCGTCAGCGCGCGTAGTTCACACACGAATTCAAGAGTCGTCGACGGGGCCTTCGGGGGAGCGGACGACAACAGGGGGAACGGGGCTACGAGAGGCGCGTGAGCACCTCGCAGCCCTCGCGCGTGACGAGCACGGTGTGCTCGAACTGCGCCGAGAGCGCGCCGTCCGCGGTCACGACGGTCCAGCGATCGCTGAGCAATCGAACGTCCGCGCCGCCGAGGTTGATCATCGGCTCGATCGTAAACGCCATGCCCGCGCGCATGCGAATGCCCGTGCCCGCGACGCCGCTGTGCGAGACGTGGGGATCCATGTGCATCTTTCGGCCGATCCCGTGGCCGCCGAACTCGGTCACGACCGAGCAGCCTTCGCGCGCGGCGAGCTCGTCGATCACCGCGCCGATGTCGCCGAGCCGCGCGCCGTCGCGCACGACGGCGATCGCCGCCTCGAGGCAGCGCTTGGACACGTCGACGACGTGCCTCGCTTCGGGGCTCGTCGGTCCGATCGCGAGCGTCTCCGAGAGGTCGCCGTGAAAGCCGTCGAGCTCGGACGTGACGTCGACGTTGACGATGTCGCCCGGCCGAAGCAGCTCGTCGTCGCGCGGGATTCCGTGGCACACAACGTTGTTCTTGCTCGTGCAGACCGCGGCGGGAAATCCCTTGTACCCGAGCTGGCTCGGCTTCGCGCCCGATGATTTCGTGTGCGCGCGCACCCAGCGGTCGATGTCGCCGGTGCTGTCGCCGGCGCGCAGCCGCTCTCTTACGTGGGCGAGGGTGAGCGCGGCGCAGCGCGCGGCGCGGCGGAGCTTGTCTTGCTCGCGCGGCGAGAGGATCTCGATGGCCATGGTTCGGGCGGAGATCCTGGGGCTCGCTGCGGGAGTCGATCCAATACCGATTGGGTATCGCGGGACGCGCTATAGTGCTCGTCGCTGTGAGCCTCGATCAACTTCGGTACTTCGTCGCGGTCGTCGAAGAAGAGCACCTGTCGCGCGCTGCGTCGCGGCTGCACATCTCGCAGCCTCCGCTGACGAGGCAGATTCGTAGCCTCGAGCGCGAGCTCGGCGTGGCCCTGTTCGAGCGAACGCCGAAGGGCATGCGTCCCTTGCCCGCGGCCCTCGCGCTCCACGAGCGCGCCCGCGCGATTCTTGCCAGCGTCGAGGAGGCGGCCGATGCTGCGCGCGCGTGCGGAGAGCCGCTGCTCGACCCGCCGCGGAGAGGTGGCGAGGGCGCGTGACGACGAAGCGAACGAAGGCCAACACGAGCGCAGCGACGAAGAGCGGCGCGAAGAAGTCAGCGAGCGCGAGCAAGAAGGGCGCGGCGCCCAAGGCGACGAGCGCGCGAGAGCCGAAGACCAAGGCGACGGCGTCGTCGGTGAGCGGCTTTCTCGCGAAGGTCGACGCGGCGCGGCGCGGGGACGCCGAGAAGCTCTGCGCGTGGATGAGCGAGTGGACGGGGTCCGAGCCAGTGCTCTGGGGATCGAACATCGTGGGGTTCGGCACGTACAGCTATTCGAACGGCCGTGGCGGGTCGAACGATTGGCCGATCGTCGGGTTTTCTCCGCGGGCGACCAACCTCACGGTCTATCTGATGGACGGCTTCGAGGGACGCGACGCGCTCTTGCGTCGACTGGGTCCGCACAAGCTCGGAAAGGCGTGCCTGTACCTGAAGGGGCTCGCGGGCCTGGACGACGGAGCGCTGAAGGAGCTGGTCCAGAGCTCCGTGGCCGCGATGCGCGCGCGGCACCCGACCGCGCGTGTGTAGATCGCGCGCCGCGAATGCGCGGTGGTTTCTGCGGTTGCGACGGGGCCGCGATGCGTGATACCGCCATTGCGCCATGGCGAACGTCTCGCTTCGCACGTACATTTTTCTCGACTCGCTCCAGCCGCAGCTCGCGTCGTTTATCGGCAAGACTGCGCGTGGATTTCTTCCGATCCCATCGATGGCGTCGCTGTGGGTCGAGATCGCGCCCGGCATGGCGATCAACCGCGTGACGGACGTGGCGCTGAAGGCGTCCAAGGTCGCTCCCGCGGTGCAGGTCGTCGAGCGCGCGTACGGGTTGCTCGAAGTTCACCACGAGGACAAAGGGCAGGTGCAGGACGCGGGACACGCGATCCTCGACTCGCTCGGCCTCAAGGAAGAAGAGCGCCTCGCGCCCAACATGCCGACGGACACCGTGATCCGCGGGATCGAGCCGTACCAAGCGCAGATCATCAACAAGAACTCGGCGGGCATGATGATCTTGCCGGGCCAGAGCTTGTGGATCCTCGAGACGGACCCGGCGGGCTACATCGTCCTCGCGGCGAACGAAGCCGAGAAGGCGGCCAACGTCTTTCTCGTGAACATTCAGCCCTACGGCGCGTTCGGGCGCTTGTACTTGTCGGGCTCCGAGGCGGAGGTCGACGCTGCGGCAGAGGCCGCGCGCCACGCGCTTCGCTCGGTCAAGGGCAAGAAGCAAGAGACGAAGCTCGACCGCTGATCGGGGCTCGATCATCGGCAAATTCAGTGGCGGATCGAGCTTCTACTCGACCGCTGGCACACCTCGAGACGTGATAGAAAGACCCTACGAAGGATCGCAACATGAGTGACGCGCTGGGCATCATCGAGACGAAGGGATTCGCGGCGGCTGTTCAGGCTGCAGACGCGATGGTCAAGGCCGCCAGGGTTCAGCTTGTCGGCTACGAAAAAGTCGGCGGCGGGTTCACCTCGGTGATCGTCCGCGGCGACGTCGCGGCGGTGAAGGCTGCGACCGAGGCGGGGCAGCGCGAGGCCGAGCGCATCGGCGAGATGGTGAGCGTGCTGATCATTCCGCGGCCGCACGCCAACATCGACGAAGTGTTGCCGCTCGGTCGTGGGCCGGCGGCCTCCAAGGCTGCGCCTGGGGCCTGAGCGCTGTGCAGATCGCGCGCGTCACGGGCACGGTCGTCGCGACCCGCAAGGAGTCGACGCTCGAGGGACTGAAGTTTCTCGTCGTGCGGCCGTGCGACCCGCAGGGCAACCCGACCGGTGCGCCGCTCGTCGCGGCGGACGCCGTGGGCGCGGGCGTCGGCGAGGTGGTGTTGATCGCCGCTGGTTCGAGCGCGCGTCAAACCGAGGCCACGCGCGAGCGACCTGTGGACACGGTGATCATGGCGATCGTCGACCTGCTCGAGGTCGGCGGCGACACGACGTTCCGCAAGAGCTGAGCGGTGACCGCTGTGCGTTCGCGGCGCGGCGCCGCGGAGGCGCGGCGACGACGAGAAGGCACACGTATTCGAGACCTCGCAGTTCTTCCAAACCCCTGCTCCGCTGCAAGCAACGAAGGAGAGGCGTCGCGCCATGCGGCCCAATGACCCCTCGATCGAACAGATCGTCTCGCTCGTCGTCGACCGCCTGAAGAAAGAAGGCCTCGGCGCGACTTCCAAGGGAGCGGCGACGCAGGCGGTCGCGCCCGCGGTCCACGTGCGCAGGCGCGGCGTCTTCGACGACGTCGACAGCGCGTTTACCGCCGCGCGCAAGGCGTTCGAAGCGTACGAGGCGATGCCGCTCGAGACGCGCCGCAACGTCGTTCGCGCGCTGCGCAACGCGGCGCTGCCGCTCATCGACGAGATGAGTCACCGCGCTGTGGCCGAGACCAAGCTCGGGCGCGTCGAGGACAAGAAGATCAAGAACAAGGTGGCGATCACCAAGACGCCGGGCCCCGAGTTCTTGGAGCCCATCGCGTACTCGGGCGACAACGGCCTCGCGCTCATCGAGCGCGCGCCGTTCGGCGTGATCACGTCGATCACGCCTTGCACCAACGTCACCGAGACGATCATCAACAACGCGATCGGGATGGTCTCGGGCGGCAACGCCGTGGTCTTCAACGTTCACCCGCTCGCGAAAGAGACGAGCGCGTGGTTCGTCTCGATTTTGTGTGACGCCGCCGTCAGCGCTGGCGCCCCCGAGAACTTGATTTGCTGTGTTGCTGAGCCCTCGATCAAGAGCGCTCAGGCAGCGATGCGCCACAAGCTCGCGCGCCTCGTCGTCGTGACGGGCGGAGGCGCCGTCGTCGAAGAGGCGATGCGCTCTGGCAAGCGCGCGATCTCCGCGGGCCCAGGAAATCCACCGGCCATCGTCGACGAGACCGCGGACATCGCCGAGGCGGCGCGCGGCATCATCGCGGGCGGAGCCTTCGACAACAACGTGATCTGCACGTGCGAAAAAGAGATCGTCGCGGTCGGCTCGATCGTCGACAAGCTCCGCGCCGAGATGAAGAAGAGCAACGCGTACGAGCTCACCGCGGGCGAAGTGCGGCAGCTCGAGAAGGTGCTCATCACGTCGGACAACCACGTGAACCGAGATTTTGTCGGCAAGAACGCGGCGGTGATCCTTCGCTCGATCGGCAAGAGCGCCGGCGACGACCTGCGGCTCTTGTTCGCGGAGCTCCCCGAAGAGCACCCCTTTGTGCAGCACGAGATGCTCATGCCCGTGATGGGCGTCGTGCGCGCGAAGGACGTCGACGACGCGATCGCGATCGCGCGTCGCGTCGAGCACTACTACGGCCACACCGCGACGATGTGGAGCACCAACATCGAGAACCTCTCGAAGGCCGCGCGCGCGATGAACACCAGCATCTTCGTGAAGAACGCGCCCAACTTCGCGGGCATCGGCTGCGGCGGCGAGGGCTACACGAGCTGGACCATCGCTTCGCCGACGGGCGAGGGGCTCACCACGTGCCGCACGTTTACGCGCGAGCGGCGCTGCACGCTGAAGGACGCCTTCCGCATTGTGTGAGCGTTGGTGACGGACCCGGCCGCCGATTCGAAGATCGTTCTCGCAGGACCCGCGCTGGGCATCCTGGAGCTCGGCTCGATCGCGCGCGGCTACGTCGCGCTCGACGCGGCTTCCAAGCGCGCGGACGTCACCGTGTTGCGCGCCGAGCCCATCACGCCGGGCAAGTACTGGCTCGCGCTCTCGGGCGGCGAAGCCGAGGTCGAAGAGTCGCTCGCGGCCGCGGTGAGCGCGGCGAAAGCGTCGCGAATCGACAGCGTTCTTCTCGCGTACGTGCACGAAGCGGTGGGGCTCGCTGTGGCGGGCGCGCCGATCGCGCGGTGCGAGCTCTTGTCGGTGGGCGCGATCGAGCTGTCGTCGATCGCGTCTGCGGTTCGCGCGGCGGACGCTGCGGTCAAGGCCGCGCAAGTGAGCCTCGTCGATCTGCACCTCGCGCGAGGCATCGGCGGAAAGGGCTACGTCGTCGTGAGCGGAGATCTGTCCGACGTCGAAGCCGCGGTCGACGCGGGCGTCGCGGCCGCGGGCGAGTCGTGGCTCGTCGGGCGCGAGGTCATCGCCAACCCCGACGCTCCGGTGCATCGCGCCGCTTCGACGCGCGGCGCGCGCTGATCGATCGACGGACGCGCGTGATCGTGTGGGCAGTGGGGCCGCGAGTAGCGCGGTGGACACTGTGTACTCGCGTATTCGCGCGCGGCGGGCTGGTGCGCTTCGCGCGGTGAAATTCGCTGGAAAACAGCGGCCGGACGAGCTTGGCACGGCGCGTGGAGTGTGGCGCGCGCTGGAGAGCCAACGACGTCATGAGATTGCAACGAACACTGGCCACGGTCTCGAGCGCGCTGCTCGTTGTGTCGCTCGTCGCGGCGCAAGGGTGCGTCGAGCCGTCGATCGAAGCTGAACCCGGAGTGACGAACGACGAGGTCGTCGCGGGCGTGGACACGTTCGAGCGACCCGAAGTTGGGACGATGTTCGTCGGCGGAGGCATGTGCACCGCGACGCTCATCGCGCCGGACGTGATCATTTCGGCGGCGCACTGCGTGGACTTCGCGACCCGCGAATCGCCCGGAAGTTGGGGTCGATTCGTGATCAAGCGCTCTGCCGAAGAGGCCGCGCGAAACTACACGATCGATCGCTACGTGAGCTTCGATCGAGACGCGGGCGAGGGAGACGTCGCGCTCTTGCACCTCGCGACGCCGGTCGGCGCAGACGTCGCGAGGCCGACCTGCCTCGGCCGCGCGCATCCGAGCAACGGCGAAGGGCTCGCGCTCTACGGGTATGGATGTACGCGGCGCAACTCGTCGATCGGGAGCGGGGTGAAGCGTCGCTTCGATTTCGCGCAGGGTCGGGCGACGACAAACTTGTGCCCCGGGGACTCGGGCGGGCCGGTGATGCAGCGATCGAACGGCGCGATCCTGCGGATCAACAGCGCGTACCTGCTCGACGGGACGGGGAGGGACATCTTCGGGGACGTTCCGCTCAACTACGAGAGGCTCGCGTCGAAGGTTCGCGCGTGGGGCGCGAGCCTCAGCGAGTGCGGCGCTTCGATGGGTGACGACGCGGGAGCTCCTCCGCCGCCACCGCCTCCGCCACCGCCACCGCCTCCGCCACCACCGCCGGGCGACGAAGCGTGCGGGCGGTACGCGGGATGGAACTTTCGCACCTGCATCAACGCCAACGAGATGGTGCGCTGCCATCGCGGGCGCCTGGAGCGCATTCGTTGCCCCGGCTCGTGCATCACGCGGCCGCCCGGAACGGACGACGTGTGTTCGCCGCCCGCGGGCTCGGAGCCGTGCAACGAGTGGTCGTGGCTCACGAACTTTACCTGCAATCGCACGAGGCAAACGCGCGTGCTCTGCATTCGCGGGGTGCTCCTCCGCGAGGCGTGCGCGGGCGGGTGCGTCACGCTGCCGCCCGGACAAGACGACCAATGCGCGGACGGTCCTGCGCCGCCACCGCCACCGCCGCCCATGGATTCGGGCGTCGACAGCGGCGTCGCTCCTCCACCTCCGACGGACTCTGGTGTGACTCCGTTCGATTCGGGCGTGGCGCCGCGCGACTCGGGAGCGGTCGTCGACGCGAGCGCGCCGCCGCCGAGCGCGAGCGATCCCACGTTCATCGCGTGGCCTGCGCAGCACACGCGATCGAACAGCGCGTGGGGCGCAGAGCTCACGGACATCATTCGACACTTGCCGCTGTCGTACGGGGACACCTACGCGGACGCGGACCTCGTGACGTACGGCCACGAGACGACACACGGAATCAACTCGCACCTGCGCAACTACCGCAACACCACGGGTCGTCGCGCCAACGGCTTCTACGTGATGAACGACCGCGGCGTGATCGTCGTCGAGCCGAACATCCGCAAGAGCGCGGTGGCTGCGTACGTCCCAGCGAGCCTGCGAGGGTCGCGGTTCGCGCTGTACGTACAGGGCTCGAGCGACTGGGACGACCGGCCGCTCTACTTGTTCGACGAGTGGATCGCGTACACCAACGGCAGCGAAGTGGGCGTCGGCCTCGCGCGGGCCGGGCTCTGGCGCTACGGGTGGCGGGACGCCGTCGCAGGGACGCTCGAGTTCGTGGTGTACGCGATGGCCGTGGGGATGGCCGTCGAGGCCGGAGATCCCGCGTACTTCCGCAGCGACGCGCAGTTTCGAGCGCTGATCCAGTGGAACACCCGCCGCGCGATGGCCCTCTATCGCGAGGGCGCTGCGTCACCGCACTTCCGTTGGGACACGCAGGACAACTACTGGCGCGCGCTCAAGACGAGCCCCGACGCCGAGGCGCTTCGAGCGTTCGTGCGACGGACGTTCGGACGCGCGTGGGCTGCGGAGGTCCTCGGGCTCGATCCGTAGTTTGGCGCAGCGCTGGTCGACACAGTGATTGCCCAGCGCGGAGCTTTCGACGACTCTCTCGGTCGTGGCAGACGGGACACAGCGCGTCGCTGGGCGCTTCGAGTTGCTGACTCGCGTCGGGGCGGGTGCGTTCGGCGAGGTCTTTCGTGCGCTCGATCACGAGACGGGGAGCCTCGTGGCGCTCAAGCGGTTGCATGGCCACCTCGACGAGCCGGGCACGGTGGCGAGGTTCGTCCGCGAGGCGCTCGCGCTCTCGCGAGTGCGTTCGACAAACGTTGTCGGATATGTCGCGCACGGAAGCGAAGAGCTCGAAGGGCGCGCGCGACCGTGGCTCGTGACCGAGTGGATCGACGGGATCGACCTCAGCCGACTTCGCGGCGCGCCTCGGATGAATCGAGGACGAATCGTTCGAGCGCTCCGCGATGTGCTCCGCGGCGCGGCGGCGATGCACGAAGCGGGGCTCGTTCACCGCGATCTCAAGCCGAGCAACGTGTTCGTTCCGTCCGACGGCGCGGCGACCAAGATCGTGGACCTCGGCGTCGCGCACATCGTCGACGGCACCGTGCTGACCGACGCTGGCGCGATTCTCGGGACGCCCGCGTACATGGCCCCCGAGCAAGTGCGCGGCGAGCGCGTCGATGGGCGCGCAGACCTCTGGTCCATCGGCGTCATGCTCTTCGAGTGCGTCGCGGGCGAGACGCCCTTCGGCAGCGTGCACGCTGTCGCTGTGCTCGGACGCGTGTTGCTCGACCCTGCGCCGCCGCTGGCGTCGCTCGACGCGGGCGTTCCGGACACGCTCGCCGAGCTCGTTGCGGCGATGCTCGACAAAGACCCCTCGCGGAGGCCGCAAGACGCGCTCGTCGTGGCCAACGCGCTCGACGCGCTGCTCGAAGCCCCATCGTCGCGCGAGTGGCTCTCGGCGCCTCCCCGCGCGAGCGGAACGCAGGAAGAGGGCAGCTCGACGACGGCCAATCCGCCCAACGCGCGAGGCGAGCGACGGTGGGTCGCGATGCTCGCGGCGCGGATGGAACACGAGATGGCCGGCGCTTGGGTGCAGCGTTGCGAAGCAGCCGGCGCGAGGGTCGAGTCCGTTCGCGGCGCCACGCTCGCGGGCTTCGGGCTCTCGCGCGCGCGTGGAGACGAGCTCGTCGTGGCGGCGCGCGCTGCGCTCGACGCGCGTACGATGGGCGCTTCCGTGGCGCTCGCCGCAGGATGGTCCGAGGTGTTCAACGGAAGCGCCGTCGCGGGTGCGCTCGTCGATCGCGTCGCCTCCGTGCTCGATCGAGCCCCACGGGGGCAAGTGCTCGCGCAGATCGATGGCGCCGAGCGCCTCGGTGAGCACTTCGAGCTCGAGCCTGTGAGCGAAGGACTCGCGCGCGTCCTCAACGAACGAACCCCCTCGGTCGAGTACGACGACGGCCCCGCCGAGAGCAAGCTCCTCGGTCGCGTCGTGGCCGCCGTCGGAAGAGACAAAGAGCTCGCGTTGCTCGGCGCGCTCGTCGCCGAGAGCGTCTCGGAAGAGAGCGCTCGCGCCGCGCTCGTCGTCGGTGAAGCGGGCATCGGAAAGAGTCGGCTTCTCTCGGAGCTCCGAGCGCGGACGCGCTCGCTCGATCCGTCGCCGCGCTGGGTCGTGCTGCGCGGGGATCCGATGATGTCCGATGTTCCCCTCGCGATGCTGACGCGCGCCCTGCGTTCGGCGGCCTCGCTCGATGACGACCTCGGCGACGCTTCGCAGGCTGAGCGCGCCGTGTTCGCGTGGTGCAGAAGTCTCGGATTCGAGCCGGACGGCGCGGTTCAAGCGGGGCTGTTGTCGTTGTGCGGCGTCACGCACGACGCCGACGAGGCTCGTGTGTCGCTCGCTCCCTCGGCGATCGGCGACACGACGCAGCGAGCGCAGCGCGAGCTCGACGCCCTCGTGGCGATCGTTCGCGCGATGTTGCAACGGCGCCCGCTCGTGATCGCGATCGAAGACCTGCACTGGGCCGATCGCGCGACGGTCGACGCGCTTGCTCGTGTGTTCGACGAGTGCGCCGGTTCGCCGTTGACGCTCCTCGCGGTCGCGCGGCCGGAGTTGTCCTCGCGCTATCCTGTGCTGTGGCGCGGGATGGCGCGCACCGAGCTCCGACTCTCTCCGCTCTCGGAGCGCGCCAGTGAAGCGCTCGTGTCGGCGGTGCTCGACGTCGGCGTCGAAGAGCGCCGCTCGCTCGTGCGCCGCGCCGGGGGAAATCCGCTGTTTCTCGAGGAGCTCGTCCGCGCGCGCGCCGCGGGTCTCGTCTCGCTCCCCGCCGCGGTGCTCTCGGTGCTCCAAGCGCGCCTCGACGCGCTCGGCGCAGAGGTCAGGCGCGTCGCGCAGTGCGCGAGCGTCTTCGGCCCGACCTTTTGGCTCGAGGGCGTCGCGACGCTGCGCGGCGGCCGGGGCGTTGGCGCCGCGCTCCTCGCGCTCGAGCGCGCGGAGCTCGTCAAGCAGCGGGCCGCGTCGCGTGTCCCTCACTGCACGGAGTACGCGTTTTCGCACGCGCTCGCGCGGGACGCGGCGTACGCGATGCTCGTCGACGCGGATCGAAAGGCGCTGCACAGCCGCGCAGCGGATTGGCTCGCGTCCGTCCGGGCGCGCGACCCTGCGGTGCTCGGGCAGCACCTCGCCGCCGCGGGCCGATCACTCGAAGCGGCCGAGCACCTTCGCCGCGCCGCGCAGCAAGCGCTCGCCGAGAGCGCGTACGGCGACGCGGTCGAGCACTGCACGCGCGCGCTCGAGATCGCGCCCTCGTTCGACGGAGCGGTGGACGCGTTGCTCATGCGCGCGACCGCGCACGACGCGCTCGGGCGCCCCGAGGCGATGCTGCGTGACGCCGAGACGGCGCGCGACGCCCCCTCGGTCGACGCGACGCAATCGATCCGCGCGCGGGCGCTCTGCGCCGAGGCGCTCTTCGCGTTGGGAGCTCTCGGCGAAGCGGACCGCTCGCTGCGAACCGTGCTCGAAGAGAGCCACGCGAGCCTCGTGGGCGCGCGCGTTCAAGCGCTCGTGCGACTCACGGAGGTGAGCATCGCGTACGGCCGCGGGGGCGAAGGCGACGCGCTCATCGACGAGGCGCTCTCGTGGCTCGAGGACGCGGGCGCGGGCTTCGATGTCCTTCGATTGCGCGCTCGCCGAACGCGGGCGCAAGCGCTCTTCGCAGCGGGAGACCCTTCGGGCGCGCTCGCCGAAGCGAGGCACGCGCTTCGCGACGCCGAGGTGCTCGGGCATCGCGCGTCGATCGCCGAGGGAAGGAGCCTGCTCGCGTTGGTGCTCGTGCGCGTGGGTTCGCACGACGACGCAGGCCGCCAGCTCTCGCGGGCGCGGGCCGAGGTCGACGCCGTTCGAGCGCCGGCGCTTCGGGCGTTGTTCGACGCGGTCTCCGCGACGTTCGAGTGCGAGACGACCACGGCGGCCAGCGCGGCGATCGTCTGTGACCAAGCGGCGGAGAGCGCTCGCGAGTGCGGGCGCCCGAGGCTGGCGGATCAGTCGTTGGTGCGCTCAGCGATGCACCGAGCCCTCGAGGGGCTGCCGCTTCCTGCGAGGACTCCGGGTCTGTCGCGCGGCGGAGTGCTCGGCGCGCTCGCGCTCGCGGTCGAAGCGATCCGCTTGCTTGCGGACGGCGATGAAGCGGGCGCGGTCGACGCGAGCGAGCGCGCGGCGCTCGAGCTCGGGCCGCGCGCAGAGGCGTTCGAGGGCGAGTCGTTCGTGCGGTGGGTGCAGGCGAAGTGCCTCTTGCGCGTCGGGCGCACGCGGGACGCGGACGCGGTGCTCGTGCGCGCGAGAGAGAAGCTCTTCCGCAAAGCCTCTCGGTTTCGAGCGGACGAAGAGCGCGCGAAGTACACGACTGGAACCGCGGCGCGGCGCGCGCTCATGGCGCTCGTCGGCGAGCGAATCTCGAGCTGAGCGACTCAGCTCTTGCTGTCGGCGCTGTCGCTCGCAGCCTTCGCGCTCGCCTCTGCGGCCGCGACTTCGGCGCTCTCGGCCGCGGGGCTCGCTGCCTTCTTGCGGCGATGGCGGAGGTATTCGAACACGAGCGGGAGCACGCTGATGAAGATGATGAGCAGCGCGATCTTGTCGACGGACTTCGGGTTGATCACCTTGCCGAGGAAGAACCCGAGCAGCGTCATCGAGATGACCCACGCCACGGCGCCGACGATGTTGAACATCGCGAAGCGCCGGTAGGGCATCTGCGCGATGCCCGCGACCACGGGCGCGAACGTCCGAATGATCGGGACGAAGCGCGCCATGATGATCGTCTTGCCGCCGTGCTCCTCGTAGAACTCCTTGGTTCGTTGCAGGTGCTGCGGGCGGAAGAAGAAGCTCTTCTCGCGCTTGTACAAGTTGATGCCCGCGCGCGCGCCGATCTGGAAGCCCACGGCGTCCCCGACGACCGCACACACAATCAAGAGCGCGTTGATCTTCACGATGTCGAGCGCCGGCGTCGTGGCGGCGACCACGCCCGCCGCGAACAAGAGCGAGTCACCGGGAAGAAAGAACCCCACGAGCAGCCCTGTCTCGGCGAACACGATGGTTCCGAGGATGGCGTAGAGGGCCGGGCCGAAGGCGGCCAGCGACTGGGGGTCGGTGAGGTGTCGATAGTGTTGATACAGCTCGTGAAGCGTCATCTCAGGGCGGCGGAGGGTCCCCTGCAACGGACGCTTCGTCAATCCGCAGAGGGTTCGCCCCGATTCAGCGCTGCGGCGGAGCTTCGAGCGAGCGCTGTTCTTCGCGGAGCTGGCGCTCGAACCAAAACGCGCCGAACGGCAGCATCGACGAGACGAACGCGACGGCGACGCGACGCGCGTTCCACGACGCGGCCGTGGCGGCGCCCGCGACGGCGATGGCGAAGAGCACGAAGAGCCCGCCGTGAACGCGGCCCATCACGCGCACGAGCGACGGGTCGTGCGCGAGGTACTTCATCGGCATCGCGATCCCGAGCAGCACGAGAAACGAAAGTCCCTCGAGCATGCTGACGACTCGCAGCCGACCGATCTCCGTGGTGAACAAGCGCTTCAACGTGGGCTCCTGCCGAGGCCTACGACAGCTCGAGCATGCGATCGAGCGAGCGCTTGGCCTTGAGGGCGAGCGCTGGGTCGAGCGTGATCTCGGGCTCGAGCGTCGCGAGCGCGTTGCGCACGGCTTCGAGCGTGTTCTTCTTCATGAACGGGCAGTCGTTGCAGTTGCACGTCCCGTCGGGCGGGGCGGGGATGAAGGTCTTGTCGGGCGACGCCTTCTTCATCTGGTGGAGGATCCCCGTCTCGGTCGCGACGATGAACTCCTTCGCGGGGTCGCTGATCGTGAACTTGAGCAGCGCGCTCGTCGACCCGATGAACTTCGCGTGTCGCAAGATGGGCTCTTCGCACTCGGGGTGCGCGATCACCACCGCGTTGGGGTGGCGCACCTCGAGCTCGATGAGCTTTCGCTCGCTGAACGTCTCGTGCACCACACACGCGCCGCGCCAGAGCGTCATCTCGCGCCCGGTCTTCTGCACGAGATACCGACCGAGGTTGCGATCGGGCGCGAACAAGATCGGCTGCCCCGCGGGCACCGAGCGAACGATCTTCTCAGCGTTGGACGACGTGCAGATGCAGTGCGAGAGCGCCTTCACGCCGGCCGAACAATTGATGTACGAGATCACGTAGTGATCGGGGTGCCGCGCGACGAAGCGCTCGAACTGCTCCGCGGGGCAACCTTCGGCGAGCGAGCACCCTGCGTCGAGGTCGGGCAAGACGACCTTGCAGCGCGGGTTGAGGATCTTCGCGGTCTCGGCCATGAAGTGAACGCCCGCGAACACGATCACGTCGGCGTTGGACTTCTGCGCGGCCTGCGCGAGCTGCAGCGAGTCACCGACGTGATCCGCGATGTCCTGGACCTCGCCGTCGACGTAGTAGTGCGCGAGGATGATGGCGTTGCGCTCTTTGCGCAGGCGCTGGATGTCTTGGACGAGGTCGTCTTGCGTCATGGCCTAACCCTTAGTGGACCGGGATATGGGACGCGCAGTGTACGCCGCCAATGGACGCGGGTGCGATCAGCCTTCGACGGGCGGATCGATGAGCTTCTTGCCGACGACGGGCCCGAGCTTGGCGACGGCGAGCGCCTCGACGACCCTGTGCACTCGCGCGCGGTCTTCGTCGTCGTCGTAGCGAAACTGAATGCCCATCCCCGCGGGTTGCTCGTCGGTCGCGTCCGTTCCCTCGACGCGCCACGCGACGATGCCCTTCAGGCGCAGCGGTTCGCCCAAGTCGGGGACCGAGAGCTCGAAGACGAACGACGTTCCGACGGGGAGGGGTTTGGCGGTCGCGATGAACGTCCCGCCCTTCGAGATGTTTCGCGTGTAGTCCGCGAAGAAGCTGTTCACGCGCTTGTACTCGACGCGGAGCGCGATCGGAATGCGCCCGCCATCGCGGCGCTCGGTCGGATCGGGTTCGCTCCTCGTGTCGTCGGTCATCGTGTGTCGATCACCGGCACCGTAAGGGTCAGGTCCGAGCCGCGTCAATTGAATGTCCAGCCGGCGCGGACTGTCCCTCCACGTTTCGCCCAAGGAACAGTGAAGTGTTGTTGTTGAAACCAGCACGATGGAGTACGGTCCCGCGCAATCGATCGAGAGGTGCCGCAGTTTTCCGCGGCCTTCTGTTCGAGGGTCGACCAACCTGCTGCCTGCTAGCGGCCGGCCGGCCGTGCGACGAACGCGCGCCCGTGCGCTGCGGCTTCCAGGGGCAAAAGCCGCGCGCATGACTGACACCGACGCATCGCTTCTCGAGCTGGCCCGCGGGGGCGACCGCGCCGCGTTCGGCAAGCTCGTGCGCAAGCACCACGCTAGAGTTTTCAGGCTCGCGCTGCACCTCACGGGCAGCCGAGGCGAAGCGGACGACGTGACGCAAGAGACCTTCGTGCGCGCGTGGAAGGCGATCGATCGCTTCGACGGACGCGCGGAGCTCTTCACGTGGCTCTATCGCATCTGCGTGAACGTCGCGTTGAACCTCCGCCGCTCTCGCAAGCGCGAGACAGCGGACATCAACGACCCGCGCATCCCAGAGCCGGTGGCCGACGGCGTCGGCGCGGACCCGCACAACACCGCGGCCAACGCGCAGGCCTATCGAGCGCTCGCGACGGCGATGGACGGGCTCAGCGAGTCGCTTCGGACGACGCTCGTGCTCGCGTGCGTCGAGCAGGTTCCGTACGCGGACATCGCAGAGGCCCTCGGTTGCAGCGAAGGCACTGTCGCGTGGCGCGTGCACGAGGCGCGGCGCAAACTGAGGGACGCGCTCGGAGACGATTGGTTGGCAGCAATGGACGCACAAGCGACGGCAGAGCCGAAGAAGGGAGGTTCTCGTGGACGATAAGCGCAAGCGGGAGCTCTCGGCGGCGGTCGATCGAGGACCGACCGATGCCGCGACGCAGAAGCTCGTCGCGAAAGACCCCCAAGCCAAAGCGTATTTCGACGGTCTACTTACGGTCGACCGCGCGCTCCGCGCGTGGCCGGCGAGAGAGCCGAGCGCTGTCGACTCGTTCGTCGACAGTGTGTTGGCGCGGCTCGATGAGCCGTCGAGCAGTGATTTCGACCCGCTGTCCGCGCCGTTTGCGGACGAGCGAGAGCTAGAGACCCCACCCCGTCATCACTCGGAGCAGCAGGCGATGTCGCAGTCGAACGATCAGGACAACGAGGACGATCTCGAAGGGCTCGCAGCCCTCATGCGCCCGAGCCGCACGGGCTCGTCCGCGAGCGTCCCCCCGCCGCCCGTATCGGTGCGGCCGGGTCCGGCGCTCACGGATGACGCCATGGACGAGAGCTCGGGCATCGTCGACATCAAGCACCTCGCGTCCATCGCGAAGCGCGCGTCGATTCCCCCGGCCACCGAGTCCGAGGCGAAGCCCGAAGCGAAGGCCGACGCCCCGAGCGAAGAGAAGCCTGCGGAGGCGAAGGCTGACGCGAAGAAGAGCGACGACAAAGACGCCAAGGACAGCGCGAAGAAGAGCGATGCCAAGGCCGAGTCGAAGGGCTCCGCGGACAGCGCGAAGAAGGGCTCTTCGGACGGCGCGAAGAAGGCCGACAAGGCCGAAGCGGGCGCGAAGAAGAGCAGCGACGCGAGCGAGAAGAAGATTCTTCAGGCTGTTCCTGCGGCGAGCGCGTCGGAGTCGAGCGAGTCGAAGAAGGGCACGAGCCCGGTCGTGTGGATCGGCGTGATCGGGATCGCCGCGGCGGGCGCGTTCTTCGTCGGCCGCCAGGGCAATCAGAGCGCGCCTTCGGTCAACGCAGAGCAAGCGCCGCAGTCGGCGAACGCCGCGACTCCGACGGGTTCGTCGCAGTCCGCCGCGCCATCTGCGCCGTCGGGTTCGTCCGCGGTCGCCGCGCCGGTTGCGGCCAACGCTCCCGCCGCGCAACCCGCGGCGCCTTCGCAGCCCGAAACGCCGACGCAGCCGGCCGCTGCGCCTCCCCCTGTGGATCTCGGCTCGGCCACCGGTGCGACGCAACCCACGCCAACCGCGGCTCCCTCGACAGGGAGCGCTGCGATCGGCGGCGCGCTCGGCGCGACTGGAAGCGGTGCACAGGGCTCGCCTGCGGAGTCCGAGGCCGCCAACGAGCGCAGCGCGCGTCGTGCTCCATCGGGCGCGTCTGCGGGCAGCGGTGGCGGAGCGCGCGACAACAGCGTGCAAGAGCAGCGCGCGCAGGCTGCGGCCGAGCCCGCGCGTCCGCCGGGAAACGCGGCCGCGTCGCCGACGACCACAACCACGCGCACGACGACCGCTGCGTCTGCGAGCACGACCGCTCCGACGACGACTGCGTCCACGACGCCGACGGCGCCCGCGGGTCGCGGAAGCTCGACGGCCACGGGCAGCGCTGCGAGCGAAGGCGCTCCTGCAGCGGGCGCTGGAGGCACGGGCGCTCGTCCGCGCTCGGTCGAGGAGCTCATGCGCGCTGCGACGGGCGCGGATCGCGCGGAGGCGCAGCAGCGACAGAATCAGCAAGTTGCTGCGGCGCAGACTGCGGCGCTCCCGGCGCAGCTCACGACGACGATGGTTCGAAGCACGATGTCGCCGTTCAACTCGCAGGTTCGTGCGTGCGCGCAGGGACAGACGGGTTCGGCCACGGCGGTGATCACGGTGAGCGGCGATGGCTCGGTGCAAAACGTGGTCGTCTCGAGCCCGTGGGGCTCGGGTCCCAACGAGTGCATCTCGAACCGCCTGCGAACGGCGCGGTTTCCTGCGGTGCAGCGCGCGACCTCGCGCGTGGTGGTCCCGTTCCAAGTGAACCCGTCGCAGCCGGGCGGCTGATTCGCGCCGCGAAATTCGCGGCACAAAGGCGGGGTTGACTGTGGTGGGGTGCGGGAGGTAAATTCCGCGCCCCTCGATTTATAGGAGTTTCGTCGATGGTTTCGTCTACGCAGCAGTCCAGCCGCATCCGCCGTCGCAAGGCCGGCAAGAATGGCAAGCGCAACAAGCGCGAGCGTCGCGCCAAGGGGACGCCGGCGTTTCCGATTCACGTCGAAGAGAAGAAGGCGTGAGCGTCGAGGGCTGGTCTCTCGATCGCTCCGTCTGAATTTCTCGAACGTCTAGAGCTCGGCGACGCAGTCGTGCTCGCGTGTGGGGTCACGCTCGATGATCTCTCGCATCACGTGATGCGAGCGTGACGCTTTGCGCGGGTCAGAGCTCGAGGCCCATGCGCTCGTGGAGCACGGCTTCGAACTCCGCGCGGCTCTGCTCGAGATCGACGACGTCTTTCACGGGCAGAAAGCGGCTCTCGCGGCCTTCGCGGGGGACGACGACGTAGCGGCTCGGGTGCCACCACGTCATCTCGCCGACGAGGCGCTCGAGCTGGATCGCTTCGCGGCCCTCGACGGTCTTCTTCGCGACGCACCAAGTCCAGCGGCGCTCTTCGAGCGCGAGCGCGTCGACGTCGATCCACAGCGTGTTCGTGTTGAACGTCGGGATCGCGTCGTGAGGAAAATCCTTGGGCAAACGAAACGCCTCGCAGAGCTTCACTTGTCCCTTGTGCAGCGCAGCGACGCCGCCCTTGTCGCCCGGGCGCTTGGGGACGAGCTCGGCGGTGACCGCTCCGCCGAGCGTGCGATGCAGCGCGAAGAGCGCGGGGTCGACGGTGGCGCCGAGGTTGTCGACGTTCATCACGAGCACGGTCTGAACGCCTTTTTTCTTCCAGCGCGCGATCGCGCCCGAACACTGGAGCGCCTCGGGGAGATCGCCGTGGCCCGTCGCGTACGGCGAAGGGCGCCCTGTGTCGTCGAGGAAGAGCGAGCCGTTTCGTTCGAGTCGCAACGACGCGAACTGCGGCGCGAGGTGGTGTTGAACGCCTTCGCGAACGAGCGCCTTCGACAGCTGATCGTGCGTGGCGAACGACGTCATGAACGTCACGTCGATCCCCGGGTGTCGCTCGATGTCCGCGAGCTTCACGTCGAGGAACCGCACGCTCGTGTCTTCGCCGAGCTTGGCGAGCGCCTTCACGACGCCGCCGAATCGCGTGGCCATTCCGCCAGCGAGGATTACGACCGCGAGCTCGCCGCGCTCGATCCATCGTCGGCCCTGCGCTTCGAGCGCGCGATGCTCGTCGGTGTCTCGCGCGTGCGCGGGGACGATCGCGCTGTCGGGCGCAGGCGTGATGGGGTCGACGATCGCGTGCAGCGAGTCGAGGTCCTTGGTCGCGGCGAGCTTTTCGCGGAGCGCTTCGAACGGGATGCGATCGAAGTGAAATCGGTCGAGCAGCGCGCGTAGATCTGCGGGAATGGCGTCGAGCATGGGTGTCGTCGTTGGTGAGTCTGTGGCCTGCGGTCACGAGATCGTTCGACGCGCCGAAGGCAGCGGTGCGAACGGTCGGCGGATGGTACCTTCGACCTTCGGTTCATGGCTGCGACGTTTCTTGCGGCGCTCTCGGTGGCGGGTCGGCGGTGCACCGTGGTGGGCGGGGACGAAGAAACTGCGCGCCGCGCGCGGGCGCTCGCGGACGAGGGCGCGTCGGTCCTCGTGCGTTGGCACGAACGAACGCCGGTCTTGACGTCCCTCGAGGACGCTGGGTTCGCGGTCGAGCTCGGGCCGATCGACGCCGAGGTCATCATCAACGGCTCGTTTCTCACGGTCCTCGCGCCGCAGGATCGGGCGCTCGCCGAGGCGCTCTTCCGGGTGGCCGATCGGAGCGCGCGACTTTTGTGCGCGGTGGATCAGCCGGAGCACTGCACGTTCGCGCACGTGGCGATCGCGCGCGCGGGCCCGGTGCGCGTGGGGATCTCGACGGGGGGCGAGGCGCCGCTGCTCGCGCGACGGATGCGCGAGTCGCTCGAGCGCGCGTTTTCGCCGGAGTTTTCTGCGTACGCGCGCGAGGTCGCCCGCGTTCGCATGGCGTCCGCCCCGGGAACGCGGCACGCAGCGACCGCACCCTTGCTCGAAGGCTTCGAACTCGCGGTGTCGATCAAGATTCCGCCGGACCGCGGAGCGGACGAATAAATCGTCGGCGCCGTGATTTTTTGCGGGCGAAATTGCCGCGCGGCCGTCGCGATGGTAAGCCGTTTGGTGATGCGGCGCGCCGGTGCGAACGCAACGCTCGGATTCGTCGCCGCCTCGCTGTGGTTTCACGGCGCGGCTGCGGTCGTCGTCGGAGTGATGCCCAAGGTACGAAGCGCGACCCTCGCGGTCGAAGCGCCGCGTCCCGTAACGGCGCCGGGCGTCGAGATGGAGCTCGTTCCGACGCCGACGCCAGCGCCAACAGAGACGGGCGACGCGGGGGCTGCGCAGACGACGCCCGAGACCGCCGAGCAACGCGCCGAGCGCGAACGCGAGCGACGCCGCGAGCTCGAGCGCGAACTCGAGCGCGAACGCGAACGGGAGCGAGAGCGAGAGCGAACGCGCTTTGCGACGCCGGTTCTCGTGCAAGCTCCGCCGCCGCCACCGCCGCAACAGGCGCTGGGTCGCCAGTCGGTTCAGCAAGCGCAGTCGAACGATCAGGCCGCGAGCGATGCGCGGTTTCTCGCAGAGCGAAACAACAACGTCGCCGAAGAGACCGTCGCGGCCGTGCGCGGCACGCAAGAGGACCAGAGCAACCCGCAGCACGCGGCGACGCAGCAGCGCGCGCCGGGGCAGGGCGCGGGCGCCGAGGACGTTCACGATGGGCGTCGCAATCGGCAGGGAGAATTGCTCGCGCAAGTCGAGCAGCACGTCGGCGGGCGTCGCGCGGCGACCGCGTCGAGCGGGGCTGCTCCGGCGAACGCGAGCAACGCGACGACCGCGCAAGGCGGGACCGCCGCGGGCGCGAGCGGAGCGGCGGGCGCTGCGCAGACCGCGCCGAGCGGGGAGCCCTCGAGCAATCGCGTCTTCGCGGCGAGCGAAGGCGTGTGGGGGCAGTTTGCGCTCACGCCGCAACAGCGAACGGGGATCGCTGCGCGCCCTGCGCAAGGCGCGATCGGGCAGGGCGGCCAGAGCGGGCAAAACGGCTCGGGCGGAAGCGGCGGAGGGATCCGCGCGCAGGTCGCGGGCCGCGGCGCAGATGGCGTTGTCGCTGCGTTTTCGCCGGCGTCAGCGGACTATGCGCGCGCGTTCGGGAGCCAGGTCGAGCAAGAGCGGCGCCTCGCGCGAGAGCGACGAACGGAGGCGCGCGGCGAGAGTCCGACCGAGAGCTGGCAGCAGCTTCGGCAGGGGATGGAGAACTACGTTCAGTCCGTGCGCGTCGGAAATCAAACGGCGCTGCGCACGGCGGCCTCGCCGTTCGCGACGTACCTCTCGAACATGCACCATCGAATCCACCGCTTGTTCGCCGATGGATTTCTCGCTGGGCTCGAGGCGGGCTCCTCGGACAACCCGCTCAACGACATGAACTTGCACAGCACCGTCGAGATCGTCCTCGAGCGAGACGGTCGCGTGTCGAGGATCGGGATCGTTCGATCGAGCGGGAGCACGATGTTCGACGTCGCGTCGATGAACTCGGTCCGTCGCAGCGCGCCCTTCGGCGACGCGCCCGAGGCGATCCGATCCGCCGACGGAAAGGTCTATATCCACTGGGGCTTCTATCGAAACGAGCGCCAGTGCGGGACGTTCAACGCCGAGCCTTTTGTGCTCTCGGGACCGACGGCCTCGGGCGGCCGCGAGCGCACGACGATCATCGCGCCCCGCGCCGGCAGCGATCGATAGCGCTGACCGCCGATCGTTTTCACCCTGCGACTTTCCCGCGATCGCGCGAGGTCGGATCTGGTGGACGCAGCTACGCGGTCGACGCGCGCGGCGCCGCCCCGTCGCGTCGAAGCAGGTAGCGGAGGTTGGCGAAGTTGACGAGCGCGTGGGCGACGAGCGGCGCGAGGATCTCGCCGGTGCAGAGAAAGAGCAGGCCGAACACGAGCCCCATGCTCGCGGCCATGAGCGTCCACGGGACGAGCTTGCGGTTCCACGGGACGTGGAGCGCGCCGAAGAGCGCGGTCGTCAGGAGCAACCCTTGGGCGACTCCTCCGTGCGCGACGAGCCCCGCTTGGACTGCGCCGCGAAAGAGCAGCTCTTCGCCGAGCGCCGAGGCGAACGCGAGCCACGGGATCGCGTTGGCTTCGAGCCCGGTGAGCCCGTGCTTGAGCTCGCCTTCGAGCGCGCGTCCCCAACGAAACGATCGCGAGATCCACTGTGTGACCGCCACCGCGACGAGGCCCACCACCGCGCCGAGCGCGAGCGAGACCGGGATCGAGACGAGCCGAGAGCCGCCGAGCGTTCGGTCGAGGTGCCACGCGCTTCGTCCGGTGAGCGCGCAGCCGACCATCGCCACCGTCGCGAGCGCTCCGTAGATCGCCACCGTCGCGGCGACGCGCGATCGATGGTCGCGCCTGCGGGGACCGAGCAGCGGTCCTCGGGCGCGCGTCGACGGCGGGGTGCGGTGATCCATCAGCGGGGAGCTTTCGGAGGACGAAGCGACGGGGTACGCGGGTCGCGGACCGGCGGAGCGCGAACGCGAGGGCTACGGGCGGTAGCACCGGTGCGCGCACCGGGGCAAGCGACGGAGACCGCGCCCGAGCGCACGAGAAGCGCAGCGAGACGAATCGGTGATGGACAACTGCGGCGCGATCCTCGAAAATCAGAAAAGAAGATGGACAGCGCGTCGAGTGACAGCGCGCCTCGGGTATTGGTCGTCGACGACGAGCGCGTGATTCGAGAGATCCTTGCGGATTTTCTCACGCTCGAGGGCTTCTCCGTTCGCACGGCCGAAGACGGAAGCGCCGCGCTCACCGAGCTGTCGCGGCACCACTACGACGTGGTGATCTCGGATCTGAAGATGCCGAAGCTCGGCGGGCTCGAGCTGCTCGAAGAGATCCGCCGCACGAATCCCGGGACGATCACCGTGATCATGACCGGGTTCGGGACGGTGGACACCGCCATCGACGCGATGAAGCGCGGGGCGTTCGACTACGTGCTCAAGCCGTTCAAGGGCGAAGAGGTCGTCTACACGATCCAGCGCGCGCTCGATAAGCGCCGCCTCGACGCCGAGAACCTGCGGCTGAAAGAGGCCCTCTCGCTCTACAAAGTGAGCGAGGCGATCTCGCAGTCGCTCTCGCTCGACGAGGTGCTCGGCACCGTCAAAGAGGCGGCGATTCACGACGTTCACGCGGACGTGTGCAGCGTGATGCTCGACGACCCCGAGACGGGTTGGTTCGAGCGAACGCGGGGCGAGAGCGAGAGCTTCCACCGGCCCGAGCTGGTCGGCCCAGAGACGAACCTCGTCGAGCCCGACGGCGCCGCGCTCGGAGAGTTCTTCAAAGAGGGCAGCGTGCTGCTCGTGCACGGGCCCCGCGCGCGGATGTACTTTCGCACGGTCAGCGCCGGGGTGACGGTGCACTCGGTGACCGCGGTTCCGCTGCGCGTTCGCGGGAGGCTGATCGGCGTGATCGTGGCCGTGTCGCTCACGGCCTCGCATCGGTTCGACGAAGGGCAGCGGAAGCTCCTCGCGATGGTGGGCTCGCGCGCGGCGGCGGCGATCGAAAACGCGAGGCTCTACGAAGACCTCAAGGCGACGTTCAACCAGACCATTCAGGGGCTCGCGCGCGCGATCGACAAGATGGATCGCTACACCGCGGGCCACTCGGATCGCGTCGCTGCGTACGCCGAGATCCTCGCGCGCCGGGTGAAGCTCGCGCCGGACGTCGTCGAGGTCGTCCGTCAGGCCGCGCTGATGCACGACATCGGCAAAATCGGCTGCGTGATGAACCTCAACAAGCCCGGCAAGCTGTCGCAAGAAGAGTACGAGATCTTCAAGCGACACCCTGGCTACGGCAGGGACATCCTCGAGCCGATCCGTTTCTTGAACCCGATCATCCCCGGCGTTCACTTGCATCACGAGCGCTGGGATGGCCGTGGATATCCGCTCGGATTGAAGGGCGAGCTCATCCCGATCATCGCGCGGATCATCTCGGTCGCGGACACGTACGACGCGATGACGAGCGATCGCAGCTATCGCAAGGCGCTCCCGCACGACGTGGCGATCGAAGAGATCGAGCGATGCTCGGGGACGCAGTTCGATCCGTACTGCGCCAACGAGTTTCTGATCATCATCGACGAGCAGCGCGAAGAGCTCCGCGCGCGCGGGATCATCCTGCCCGAGTAGCAGCCCTCGAAGGGGGAATTCGCAGGCCGTTGCGGGGTGCGTCACGCGCTCGGTCGTGCAACGATCGGAGCCTCGGTGATGGCTCCCAAGTTTTTCGGGCTCTTGTTCGCGGCTGCGCTCGCAGCTGCGCCCATCGCGGCGCGCGCCGACCTCGGCCCCGCGCAGACCGCGATCACGCGCGGTGAGTACGCGCAGGCGGAGACGCTCCTGCGCGCGGCGACGGGGCGCGAGCGCGCGCAGGCCGACGCGCTGCTCGGGCGCGTGTTGCTCGAGACGGGCCGCTACACCGACGCGCGCGCGCTCGGGCAGAGGCTCGCGCGCACGGCGGCGACGCGCGTCGATGGGCTCACGATCGAGGGCGAGGCGCTCGCGGCGGTCGGTCAATACGACGAGGCGATCGCGCGATGGAGACAAGCGCTCGATCCACGGCGGATCTCGGTCGCGCGCCGCGCGCGCGCTCTCGCGGGTTCGTGGTGCGCGAGGCTCGGGCGACGCGATCAAGCCGAGGATCTCTCGCAGGCGCTCGTCGACGAGTACAACGACGCGCAGCAAGAAGAAGAGGACCATCCCTCGACGCCCAACCGCCCGAATCCCCGCACCGCGGTGCTCCGCGACGCCGAGGCGCTCGCGTACCTCGGCATGGCGATGCGCGCGCTCGGGTCGGTGCAAGACGCCAACGACGCGTTCAACGGCTCGATCAACGCGGATCGCCGGCGGGTCGAGACGCTCATCGAGCACGCCGAGCTCTTTCTCGCGAAAGAAGACATGGGCCACGCGGGCGAGTCGCTCCGCGAGGCGCTCGAGATCAACGCGAACCACCCGCGCGCGCTCTTGCTCATGGCGCAGACGAGGCTCGCGAACGACATGGACTTCAACAAGGCTGGCGAGGACCTCGACACAGCCCTCCGCGTGAACCCGAACCTCGCCGAGGCCTTCGCGATTCGCGCGCAGATGATCCTTCGCGACGAAGACGTGACGGCGGCCGATCGCATGGTGGACCGCGGCCTCGCGATCAACCCGCGCTCGCTCGAGGCCCTCGCGACCAAGGCCGTCATTCGCTTCGTGGCCAACGACACCGCGGGGTTTTCGCGGGCGATGGACGAGGTGTTTCGCGTCTCGCCCGTGTACGTCGAGGCGTACGCGCTGCTCGCGGAGTTCGCCGACTGGACGCACCGCTACGAAGAGGCGGCGACGGAGATGCGCCAGGGATTGCAGCGGCCTGCGGTCGCGCAAGACCGACGGCTCCAAGGGTGGATGCGCGCGCAGCTCGGGATGAACTTGCTCCGCACGGGCGACGAAGACCGCGGGCTCGAAGAGCTGAACCAGAGCTTTCGAAGCGATCGCTACAACGTGCGCGTCTACAACATGCTCAACCTGTACGAGGACGTCATCGCGACGCAGTACACGGCGGAGACGCACGGGCCGTTCGTGATTCGCTTTCACAACGAAGAGCGGCCGTTGCTGACGCGATACGTCCCGCGATTGATGCGCCAAGCGTACGACGACATGGTGCGGCGCTATCGATTTACCCCGCAAGGACCGCTGCGGATCGAGATGTTCGCCGAGACCGAGCACTTCTCGGTGCGCACCGCGGGCCTGCCCGAGATCGGCGTCCAGGGCGTGTGCTTCGGAAAGGTGATCACCGCGATTTCTCCCCGCGCGGCGAGCTTCAACTGGGCGCAGATCCTGTGGCACGAGCTCGGGCACGTGTTCGCGATTCAGCTCTCGCGCTCGCGTGTTCCGCGGTGGTTCACCGAGGGGCTCAGCGAGTGGGAGTCGTTTCACTCGCACCCCGAGTGGGCGCGCGAGATGGATCGCGAGCTTCTGCAAGCGGTCGAGGGCGGACGCATCCCGCGCGTCGCTGACATGAACACCGCGTTCACCCACGCGCGATCGGGCGAAGACGTGATCGTCGCGTACTACGCGGCGTCGAAGCTCGTCGAGTTCATGATCGATCGCTACACGTTCGACCGCGTCGCGCGGCTGCTCCCGCTCTGGGGCCAAGGGCTCTCGACGCCCGACGTGCTGCAGCGCGGCCTCAGCGTGAGCGCGGACGAGCTCGACCGGCTGTTTCGCGAGCACACGCGGCAGCGGCTGCAGCGCTTTCGCGGGCAATTTTCTTTTGCAGCGTCGCAGTATCGCGATCGCGAGCGCATCGAGCGCGAGGCCCAGGCGCCGACCGCGACCGCCGAGCAGAAGGCTCGCGCCGCAGCGGCGTCGCTCGTCGCTGGGCGCGCAGACGACGCTCGTCGATTCGCCGACGCGGCGGTGGCCGCGGACGCGAACAACGTTCTCGCGCGCTACGTGCGCGTGCAGCTCGCGATCGCGCAGCGCGACGCGCGGGCGGGGCTCGCCGAGCTCGACGTGATCTTCCGCGCGAGGACCGACGGGTACGAGCTCCGCGAGCTCGAAGCGCAGCTCGCGCGAGCAGCCCGTGACGAGGCCCGCTACCGCGTGGCGCTCGACGCGTCCGTGCGGCTCGACCCGACGCAGTCTGCGCCGTACGAGGCGCTCGCGCGGATTCATCAGCGCGCCAATCGACCGCAAGAAGAGCTGGCGGCGCTGCGACAAGTGGTGCGGCTCGATCAGCACAATCGCGAGTCGCTGCGGCGCTTGTTCGAGCTGCTCTCGCAAGCGAATCAGTGGCAAGAGATCCGCGGGCTCGCCGACCACGCGCGGTTCGTCGACCCCGAAGAGGCCGCCACGCACATCACGCTCGGGCGCGCGTTTGCAGAGACCAACGCGCGGCAAGACGCTGTGTACGAATACGAGAGCGCGCTCGCGCTCGAGCCGCCGCCGCCCGTGCGCGCCAAGGCGCTCGTGGGGCTCGCGCGGGTTCACGTCGCGGCCAACGACCGCCGCTCCGCCGAGCGTCGCGTGCGAGAGGCGATGCGGATCGCCGCGTCGGACGCAGACGTTCGAGCGCTCGCGCAGCAGCTCAACATTCGCTGAGCTGGAGCGAGCGTGGCCTCTGCAAATTCTCCCTCGAGACGCAGCGTTCGAACAGACATCGTCGCGGGATTCTTCGCGCTGCTCGCGGCGCTCGCGGTGGTCGGCGGCTACGCGGTGTATCGGCAGTCTCGCGCGGCCACCGCGCTGCGGTTGCAGAACCAGCGCTACCTCCCGCTCTCGTCGCTGCTCGAGCGGCTCTACAACAACCAGGACACGATGGACGTGCTTCTCGAGCGCGCGGCGGTCACGCGCGACCCTGCGGCGCGGTCGTGGCTGCAAGCGGCGCGTCGGGCTCGCAGACGGGTTCTCACGCGGGCGAGGGCGAGCGTCGAGGCGACCCGCGGGGACGCTGTTTCGACGCAAGATCGCGCGCTCGTGACCCTGTTGAGCGCGGAGATCGACGCGGTCGATCGCGTGTTTCGCGAGAGCGAGCCGCGCTACACGGAGCTGTTCGACGCGACGGCGCTCGGCGACCCGCGGGCGAGCTCGCGGGTGTATCGCGAGCTGTCCGCGGCAGAGCAGACCGCGCTCTCGGCGTTGCGTTCGGCGGCGCGCGCGCTCGAGGCTCGGATGAGCGCGCTCGCGGTGGACGCGGCGGCGGAGCAGCGGAGGACGCTCCAGCTCCTCGTGGCCGCGACGACCGTGGCGCTCGGGTTCGGCGTCGTGATGCTCGTGTCTGCGCGGAGGGCGCTCGATCCGTTGGTGGCGCTCCGCGAGCGCGTTCGATCGGTGGCCAAGGGCGACTTGAGCGAGCGCGAGGTCGTCGCGCGCGACGACGAGATCGGCGAGCTCGCGCGCGAGTTTGGAAACATGGTCGGAGCCGTTCGCGAGCGCGACACGGCGCTACGAGAACAAGCCGAGCAAATCCGTCGCGCCGAGCGTCACCTCGAGCAGGTCGTGGCGACGCTTCGCGCGGGCGTCGTGGTCGTCTCGAGCGCGGGCCTGGTGACGAGCGCGAACCCTGCGGCGCGAAAGCTCGTGGGAGACGCGACGCTCGAGGGGCTCGGGATCGAAGACGGGCCGCTCGGCGCGGTGAGCGGGCTCGCGTCGGCGGTGCGCGACGTGATCGTCGGGGACGAGGGCCGGACGTTCGACGCCGTGAAGTTCGGCGATCGCTCGCTCGACGGGCTGGTCGTTGAATTCGTGGGTTCGGGTGGCGAAGGGCGCGGCGCGCTCGTCGTGCTCGACGACGTGACCGAGCGCGAACAAGCGCGCTCGCGGCTGTTGCAAAACGAGCGGCTCGCCGCGATCGGCCGCATGGCCGCGCACGTGACGCACGAGGTTCGCAACCCGCTCACGTCGCTGGCGCTCAACGCGGAGCTCCTGGCAGAAGAGCTCGTCGAGAGCGACGCGAGCGCGGACGCGAAGAAGCTCGTCAACGCGATGCAGCGGGAGGTCGATCGGCTGACGAGCGTGACGGAGGAGTACTTGCGGGTCGCGAGGCTCCCGCAGCCGAGGCTCGAGCGCGAAGACGTCTCGCTTCTCGTGAAGGACGCGGTGCAGTTCATCAAGCCCGAGCTCGAACGGGCGGGCGTCGCATTGGTGCTCGACGCGAACGAGGCTGCGTTTGCCGCGGTGGACGAGGGTCAGCTGCGACAAGCGCTGCTCAACTTGATGCGCAACGCTCGCGAGGCGATCCAGGGGCACGCTCCGGCGGCGAGCGAGCGTCCGACGATTCGTGTGTCGGTCGCGGCGGCGCGCGGCGGCGTCGAAGTGTCCGTCGAAGACAACGGGCCGGGGCTCGCCCAAGAGGTGCGCGAACGGCTGTTCGAGCTCTTCGTATCGACCAAGGAAAAAGGGACAGGGCTCGGCCTCTCGCTCACGCGCGAGATCGTCGTCGCGCACAACGGAACGATCGCAGCGCTCGAGGCGGTTCACTCCGCGCACGGCGCGCGCTTCGTCCTCTGGATTCCCGGCGCCTCAGCGACGTGACGCGCGCGCTTCGCGTGTCGCTTTCAAAGCATGACGGCTGCACGAAACTTGTTGACGTACAAGCGAGCAAGTCATCGAATGCCCGCCGATGCGAGAAACGCTTTCGGCACCAGCGTTTGCACCTCCTTCGGTGGTCTCGCTCGTCGATCGAGGCCGGTTCGACGACGCGATCGAGCTGCTCGGCTCGCTGCGCGAAGAGCACGGCGGGACGGAAGAGCACTTCGTTCGGGTCTCGCAGTGGGTGCGGGACGCTGCGACGACGGCGCATCTCGCGAAGGTCGGCGCGCGCGACGCAGTGCTCGTGGCGCGGTCGCTCGCGGGCTCGGCGACGCTCGACGAGCGGTTCGTGTTTTCGCTGGTCGACGGCGTTCGCACGGTCGATCGTCTGCTCGATGTCTCGACGCTCGGGCACTTGCGCACGGCCAAGGCGCTCGCTGCGTTGTTCGAGCGAGGGGACCTCGGCGCCACGCAACCGCGGCCATCGCAGCCAGCGCCGGAGGGAGCGAGCGACGGCTCGGTGATCGTCGCGGACTCCAACGCCACGCAAGCGGCGCTCACGCGCACGATGCTCCGGCCGCTGCTCGCGCGCGGGACCAAGCTCGTCTCGTCGAACGACGGCAACGAGGTGCTCGAGCTCGCGCGAAAATCGCGGCCGTTGCTGATCGTCGCCGAGTACATGCTGAGCGGGATCGACGGGCTCGAGCTCGGGCGACGGCTGCGAGAGGACGGCGCGACCGCCGGGATTCCGATGGTGCTCGTGGCCACGAGGCTCGACGCGGACGCGCTGCGATCGAGGCTCGGCGCGGGCGGAGTGTTGCTCGTGCGGCCGTTTGATTCGCGGGCGTTGCGAGAGGTGCTCGCGCCGCTCGTCGCGGGGCCGCGCTGATCGATCGCTGCACGATCGCGACCTCGGCGAGCGAAGCTCGCGGTACGCTCGGCGAGAGAGGGAGCATTCGATGAAGACCGACCAATCCATACTCGACGCAGAGCTCGTCGACCGCGCGAAGGCGGCGATCGCGAGCATCCGAGGCCGAGGGCCGAGCGACGGAGAGCACGCGGGAGCGCTGGCGACGTTGGACGCGCTCGTTCTGGCCGCGAGCGCGCAAATTCACACGGAGCTCCGGCTTCGGCGGCACTACGAGGTGCTCGGTCGCCTCGCGCGGCACGAGTCGCTCTCGAACGGAGACCTCGTCGGGGCGCTCGCCGCGATCACCGAAGCGGCGTGTCACGAGCTCGGCGTCGCGCGATCGAGCGTGTGGACGTATGGACCCGAGCGGTCGAACATCCGATGCGTCGACATCTTCATCGCGGCGGAGCGATCGCACGACCGAGGCGTCGAGCTCCCGGCGGCGACGTATCCTGCGTATTTCGCGGCGCTCGCAGAGGAGCAGATGATCTCCGCGCACGACGCGCACCGCGACGCGCGCACCAAGGAGTTCTCCGAGGGCTACCTCCGTCCGCTCGGGATCGAGTCGATGCTCGACGCGCCGATTCGCGTGGGCGGGCGCATGATCGGCGTGCTCTGCAACGAGCACACGGGCAAGGCGCGCACGTGGAGCGCGGACGAAGAGCAGTTCGCTGCGTCGCTCGCGGCGCTGATCGCGCTCGCGTTCGAGAGCAGCCAGCGTCGCGACGTCGAGGCGCAGCTGCGCGCGATGGTCGACGCGCTCGAGTCGGGCGACGGCTGAGCGCAGACGGGGCGTCGCCGGGGGCGAATTCGTGATACCCCTCGCGCTCGCCGCGGCGGAGGTTCGTCGCGGCGCGCACTCGAGATCGAAGAGAGAGAAGGCGAGCGATGCCGCGAACGGACGGGCGAGGGGACACAGAACTGCGTGCGGTCACGATCGAGCCCGGCTGGCACAAAGGCTCCGAGGGCAGCGTGCTCTACCGCGCGGGCAACACCGTCGTGTTGTGCACCGTGTCCATCGACGAAGGCGTGAAGGACTTTTTGCGCGGGCAGAACAAGGGCTGGGTCACCGCGGAGTACCTCATGCACCCGCGCGCGGGCGGGCGTCGTCAGAACCGCGACGGGTACAACGGCCGACCGCTCGGGGGACGCACGCAAGAGATCGCGCGGCTCATCGGGCGCGCGCTCCGCGCGTCGGTGGACCTCGTCGCGCTGGGGGAGCGGACGTTTCACGTCGACTGCGACGTGCTCGAAGCGGACGGCGGGACGCGCACCGCGTCCATCACGGGCTCGATGGTCGCGCTCGCGATCGCGATCGACAAATGGAAGAAGCGCGGGCTCATCACGCAGGGCCCCATTCGCGGGCGCGTCGCTGCGGTGAGCGCTGGCGAGGCGTTCGGCCGCTCGATGCTCGACCTCGCGTACGACGAGGACTCGCGCGCGGACATGGACCTCAACGTGATCGCCACGGACACAGGAAAGATCGTCGAGATCCAGTGCACGGCGGAGACCGCGCCGATCGATCGCAAGAAGGTCGACTCGCTCGTGGACATGGCGCTCGAAGGGATCGTTCACCTCGGGCGAATCCAGCGCGAGGCGCTCACGAAGGCGGGCGTCAACGTGCTGGATCTCATGGCGCGATGAGCGACGCGGCCCCGCCGACGCTGTTGGTCGCGACGGCCAACCAAGGCAAGCTCCGCGAGCTCCGCGTGTTGATCGAGGGATTCTCGCTCGTGTCGCTGCGCGATGTGGGCATCGATGATCTCGACGAGCCGGGCGCGGACTACCGAAGCAACGCGACGGCCAAGGCGCTCGAGGCCTCGCGTCGCTCGGGGATGCTCGCGATCGCGGACGACTCGGGGCTCGAAGTGGACGCGCTCGGCGGCGCGCCCGGTTGGTTCTCGGCGCGCTTCGGCGGAACGCACGGACGCGATCAAGCCAACCGCGAGGCGCTCGTCGAGGCGCTTCGGGGCGTCGCGGCGCCGGCGAGGACCGCGCGGTTTCGTTGCTGTGTGGCCGTAGCCGACTGCAAGGGCGCCCTCGACGATCGCGTGCTCGTCGGCGTCGGAACGTGCGGCGGTCGCGTCATCGAAGCCCCTCGCGGAACCGGCGGCTTCGGCTACGACCCGCTGTTGATCCCCGACGGCTACGACGAGACGTTGGCCGAGCTCGACGAGACCGTGAAGAACGCGCTCTCGCATCGCGCTCGGGCGATCGCTGCGGTGATGCCCGCGCTCCGCGCGTACGTCGCGGCCTCGCGCGGCGTACACTAGCGAGCATGCAACGACGCGCTCCTCTCGTGTTGCCCGCGGCCCTCACGGTCGTGCTCGCTGCGGGCTGCTCGCCGGCAACAACACCGCCCGCGGACGTCGCGACGAACGACGCGATCGCGGATGCGACGCCCTCGGGCGACGCGTGCGCCGATCCCAACCGACTCCCGTCGGGGTCGGAGTTTGGCTGCTGGACGTGCCCCCCGCCGCCTTCGATGCCGACGATGTATCTCGGTCAACCAACGGGTTACCGCTGCTCGGTGTGCACGCCGCATCCGTCGATCACGATGCCGCCGCGCGGGGACTGCTACGCGTGCGCAGAGCCGGACGGCGGTCCTCCGCAGGGCTTCTGCTGATGACCGCAGCGCCGTCCCGGGTTGGACGGCAGCCGTTCGAAGCGAACTTTTCTGGGGCGCACCTTGCGCGACGGCGTGCGAAGCGGCAAAACGCATCGGTCGCATGGTTCGAGGACACACGTATTTTGTCGCGCGCAGACCGCGGGAGGTGCGCGCGAGCCACCAGGACGATCGCGGGCACATCGAGGGGTTCGCCAAGGACAACGGCGAGCTCTACGCGGCGCTCGAAGCGCTCTATCAATCAAGCCGCGGAGACGCTGAGCCGACCGCGATGGACGGGGCGTCGGTGTGGCTCGACGCAAACGGCGCCGTGCAGCTGCGGGTGATCGTTGGTGGCGTCTCGCGCGCGGTGGACGGAAGTGGTGACGCGCGCTGGAGCGAGTGGCTGAAGGGAGCGGCGGCGTGATCCCCGTTCCCGCGCCGGGGCCTGGCGGCAAGAAGCGCATCGAGGGGCGCAAGTTCGCGCTGGGATTCGTTGTGTTTTTGCTGATCATTCTCGGCGGCGTGTTCGCGCTGCGCGCGAAGCGCATCCGCGATTGGCGCGCGGCGGGCGGCGAGTCGATCCGCGAGGGCGTCACGCTGCCGGTGCGTCAGCGATAGCGGCGGTCTCGCGCGTGCGTTCGCTCGCGGCGCTTGCGCGCCGATGGGACGAGTGATTCTCTGCGCGCCAACGAGTCATGGCCCAAAAGACCCCCGATCCCCCAGCGACCCCTGCGAGCTCCGACCTCGAGTCCATGATGGAACTGCGCCGGAGCAAGGGCGCCCGTTGGAGCGACTTCGGCCACAACGCGTACGGCAACGACACGGGCCCGCTCACGCGCATCGCGGCGATCAACGCGCTGCACGACGGCGAGCGCAAGCAGGACACCGCCGAGCTCGAGGCGCTCGCGCAGGCGGGCGTGAACTACCGCGTCGCCGGGCGCGTGATGCTCTCGCGCGAGGCAGGCAAGCTGCGCTTCGTGAACCTCCGCGACGGGACCGGCGAGATTCAGCTCTTCATCTCCAAGCGTGACGTCTCGGAGCTCGATTGGTCTGCGCTCGACCTCGTCGACACGGGCGACGTGCTGCTCGCCGAAGGGCCGCCGATGCGGACGAAGGCGGGCCAGCTCTCGATCGCCGTGAAGTGCGTTCGGCCGCTGACGAAGGCCGTTCGACCGATCGCGAAGCACGAGACCGTCGAGGACGTCGAGGTTCGATACCGCCAGCGATATCGCGACCTCATCGAGAACCACGAGACGGTGGCCGCGGTGTTTCGCGCGCGCTCGCTGATCGTGCGGTCGATCCGAGACTTCTACGACGAGCGCGGGTTCATGGAGGTCGAGACCCCGATGCTCCACCCGATCCGCGGCGGCGCGACGGCCAAGCCCTTCAGGACGCACCACAACGCGCTCGACGTGGATTTGTTCTTGCGGATCGCGCCGGAGCTCTACCTCAAGCGGCTGGTGGTTGGCGGCTTCGATCGCGTCTTCGAGATCGGTCGAAACTTTCGCAACGAGGGGATGAGCGTCCGCCACAACCCCGAGTTCACGATGGTGGAGAGCTATCAGGCGTACGCGACGTACGAAGACGTGATGCAGAGCACTGAAGAGCTCCTGCGCTACGTCGACGATCGGGTCCTGCAGGCGTTTCCACAGTTCGCCGAGAACAGGACGTTTACGTTCGCGCGGTTCGAACGCAAGCGAATGACCGACCTCGTGCGCGACGCGCTCGAAGGGCCGCTCGAGATCATCAAGCTCCGATGGAAGCTCCTCGGCGGCGACGGCGACTGGGCGCAAGCGAAGGCCGCGGCGCTGTCCGCGGGCGAGGGCTTGAGCGCCGATGACAAGCGCGCGATCGCCAAGACGCGCACCGCGGGCGAGTTTCTCTTCGCGCTCTACGAGGTGTTCGCCGAGCCGTCGCTCGCCGTGCGCTATCGCGATCACGAGCGAAACCAGAGCCTCCCCGTGTTCGTGGTGGACTATCCCTTCGACGTGTCGCCGCTCGCGCGCAAGAAGGACGCGAAGAAGCAGCTCGAACAGTACGGCGAGATCGAGATCGAGCTGTGCGATCGCTTCGAGCTGTTCGTCGACGGACGCGAGCTCTGCAACGCGTTCAGCGAGCTCAACGACCCTGCGGATCAAGCCGCGCGCTTCCGAGCGCAGGTCGAGAACCGCACGCGCGGCGACGACGAAGCGATGGACTACGACGGCGACTACATCCGCGCCCTCGAGTTCGGAATGCCTCCCACCGCAGGCTTCGGCCTCGGCGTCGATCGGCTCGTGATGGCGCTCACGGGACAGAAGTCGATTCGAGACGTGGTTCTCTTTCCTGCGATGCGCCCCGAGGCCGAGTAAACGATGCCGACGAAGTCCGCGATCTGGTCCCGCGCCGATCTGTTGTTGCCGTCTGTGCTCGCGCTCGCGGCGCTGCTCGCGCTGCTCGCGATCGTGCAACACGTGGCGCTCCGACGGCGCGGCCGGCTCGTCCGGGGGGTCTTGGATCTCGTGTTCTCGGGCGTGCTCGTGGGCGGCGCTGCGTTCGCGATCCGCGCGGCGGCGCGGTTGACGCAGCTCGAGCCCGAGCTCAACCCGATGAAGCCCGCGGCGATCAAGCTCGCGGCGATCGCGCTCGGCGTCGAAGCGCTTTTGGTGTCGAGCTTCTTGTGGCTGCCCGTGATGTTCGACGCGCTCGAGCGGACCGCGGGCGCGATGATGGTCGCTGTGCGGCAGCTCCGCGCTCGAAAGAGCGGGTTCTTGACGGCGATTTCGTTCCTCGCGTTCTTGGGCGTCGGGCTCTCGAGCTTCGGGTTGTGCCTCACGATCAGCGTGATGTCGGGCTTCGGCAACGACCTGAAGCGCAAGATCCTCGGCAACAACGCGCACGTCGTGGTCGATCGCGAGCGAGGCGGCTTCGCGGACTGGCAGCCGTTGCTCGGACGCGTGCGCGCGGTCCCCGGCGTGACCAGCGCGACCGCGCTCGTGCAGGGCGAAGTCATGGTCACGTCGCAGACCAACCTCGCGGGCGTGATCCTGCGCGGAATCGACCCGCGCCGCGGCGAAGCGACGGACAACCTGCGTCGCGAGTTGATCCGCGGCCGGCTCGAGTACCTCACCGAGCCCGTGCGATTGACGGACCCTCCGCCCGAGGACACGCGGCCGCTCACGGCGCGAGACACCGAGCGCTTGCGCGAGGGCCAGGGCGCGCAGGCGAGGGTGCGCAACGAGCTTCCCGAGGGGATCGCGCCGCTGCCGCCGCCGCCGATTCCAGCGCAGAACATGCTGGTGTTTCCCGGGTTGATCGTCGGGCGCGAGCTCGCGTCGAACCTGCACCTTCAAGTGGGTGACACCGTGCGCGTGGTCTCGCCGTTCGGCGGAATGATGACGCCCGCGGGTCCGATGCCGAAGACGCAGGAGTACCGGATCGCCGGGATCTTCTACACGGGCATGTACGAGTACGACACGAAGTACGCCTTCGTGACGATCGAGAGCGCGCAGCAGTTCTTCAACTACCACGCGAACGAGATCACGAGCATCGAGGTGCGCGTGGGCGACGTCGACAACGCGGAGGCCGTCGCGCAGACGATCTTGCCCATGACGCGCGGCCGAGACCTTCGCGTGCGCGACTGGAAAGAGCTCAACAAGAATCTCTTTCGCGCGCTCAAGCTCGAGAAGCTCATGATGTTCGTGCTGCTCGGCGTGGCGGTGTTCGTCGCGAGCTTCGCGGTGCTCGCGACGCTGATGCTGCTCGTGACCGAGAAGGGCCGCGAGATCGCGCTGCTCAAGGCCCTCGGCGCAACCGACGGCTTCGTCGCGAAGGTGTTCGTCAACGTCGGGCTCTTGATCGGCCTCGTCGGGGGAACGCTCGGAACGGGCACCGCGTGGCTGGTCTGCACGATGGTGCGCGTCCTCGGGATCCCGCTCGACCCAGAGGTCTACTACATCGACAGGCTGCCCGTGTTCGTCGCGCTCTCGGACTTCGGGATGATCTGGTCGATCGCCGTCGGACTGTGCTTAATCGCGACGATCCTCCCGGCCATCATCGCGGCTCGGATGAGACCTGTAGAAGGGATGCGTTTCGGCTGATGAGTACGGACTCCGACCTGATCGTCGAGGTCGACGAGCTGCGCAAGACATACACGCAGGACGGCAAAGACCTCGAGGTGCTCAAGGGCGTCACGCTCCGCATCGAGAAGGGCGAGATGCTCTCGATCGTCGGAAAATCCGGCGCGGGAAAGAGCACGCTCCTGCACCTCATCGGCACGCTCGATCAACCGTCGTCCGGCCGACTGAAGCTCAACGGAAAACAGACGCTCGGCATGACCGGCGCCGAGCTCGCGCTCTTGCGCAACGAGCTCATCGGCTTCGTCTTTCAGTTTCACCACTTGCTCCCGGAGTTCACCGCGATCGAAAACGTGATGATGCCGGGCGTCATCCGAGGCCTGCCGCGCTCGGCGCTCGAGGCGACGGCCAAGGAGCTCCTCGAGCGCGTGAACCTCGGGCACCGCGCGACGCATCGACCCAGCGAAATGTCCGGCGGAGAGCAGCAGCGCGTGGCGCTCGCGAGGGCGCTCTCGATGCGGCCGAAGCTCCTGCTCGCCGACGAGCCGACGGGCAACCTCGACACCGAGAACAGCGCGCACATGAACGAGCTGTTCACCAAGCTCAACCGCGACCTCGGGACGACGATGGTGATCGTCACGCACAACGAGCGGCTCGCCGATCAGATGCCGCGCGTGATCACGATGAAGGACGGCAAGGTCGAGAAGGACGAGCGCAAGCGTCCGGCGATCTACCGCGCGGACGAAGAGGCCCTCGCGCGGGACGCAGCGCGCGCGGACGCTGCGGCGAAGGCCCCTGTGATCGAGCCCTCGATCGACGAGCCCGAGAAGCCCTCGGAGGCGAGCGAAGAGCAGCCTTAGTCGGACTCGAGCGCGCAGTCGACGGCGGTCGCGCGGAGCTTGTCGACGAGCACGGATGGCGCGATCGACACGAGAAATCCCCGGCGTCCGCCGTTGATGTAGATCTCTTCGAGCGCGAGGATCGATCGCTCGACGAAGATCGGCAGCGCTTTGCGCGTCGCGAACGGCGAGGTCCCGCCGACTTGATAACCTGTGTGTCGCTCGGCGACCTCGGGCTTGCACGGCTCGATGCGCTTGCGCGAGGTCTGCCTCGCGAGCGCCTTGGTCGAGACCGAGCGATCGCCGTGCATCAAGATGATCAGCGGCTTCTTTTCCTCGTCTTCCATCACCAGGGTCTTGACCACGCGGTGCTCGTCGACGCCGAGCTGCCGTGCGGACTCGGTCGTCCCTCCGTGGTCGACGTAGGTGTAGGCGTGCTCGGCGAACGGGACGCCCGCCTTGCGGAGCCACTGCGTCGCGGGGGTCTCGGAGACGTTCTTGTGCTTGCTCATGAGTGATTCGCGCTCACGGGAGCGAGACGGTGACGCGAGGATCTTCTGCGGGAAATCGCGTTCGAATCCAGACGTCTCCGCGGCCGTCGCGGCGGTCCTCGAACTCGATCGGGCTCAGCCACACGTCGCGCGCGCAGTTGCCCGACGTGCGACAGCGGTCCGCTTGGAGCCGATGGTGGACGTAGTACCAGTCGCGGCCGTTGGGGCCGAGGACAGCCGTTCCGTGGCCGAACGACTGGCCTCGATTGGGGATCAAGAAGCGCCCCACGATGCGCGACGCGTTGTCGAACGCGAGCCCCTCGGGCGTTGGCGCAGCGGCGTACCAGACGTTGTAGTAGCCCGAGTCCCACACGGAGCCCGAGAGGAGCGCGTACACGAGCGCCCCGCGTCGAAAGAGATGAACGCCCTCGTTGACGCCGAACACGAAGCCCTCGCGGCGAAAGTCGACGTTGTCGCGGGCTCGCGTAAACGACAACATTTCTCCGCACCGCGCGCAGCTCGAGCGGAGCCGCGCGAGCGTGTTGGCGTCGTGCGGGTTGCCCACATGAATTTGTGGGACGCTCGTCGTGCAGCGCACCGTGAAGGGGTCCGCGCCGTCGAGCTCGACGAGGTTGGTGTGCTGGCCGTAGTTGCTCTCTTCCCACGGGACGCGCGGCGGCGTGTTCGTGTACCAGGAGTAGCCGAGCCACCATCGTCCCGTGAGCGGATCGCGAAACGCCGCGGAGTCGAGCCGCACGATGTGGTGACAGAAGCCGCCTTGGCAGTCTTGCGCGGAGAACGGGACCGAGTGCGGGATCTGGTCGCGCGTCGGCGCGAGGCACGACGTGTTGTGACCGCCGGCCGCGAGCGGCTCCCACGGACGTTCGGCGAGGGCGAAGGGGCCCGTGGGGCTCGCGGACGACGCGAAGTACACGCCGCCGTCTTCGCGATACGGCGGGCACGGGCGCTGCGCCGTGCGGTGCTTCACCGCGCTGAACGAGAGCATCCACACGCCGGGGCGGACCTCGACGACGTCTGGCGCCCAGAGGTGGCAATAGTGTCCGCCGTTGATCTCGAGCGAGTTCGGCGCCGTCGTCGTGCGCCGAAAGAGGCCTTCGCTCCGGCGCGTCCAGCGCACGAGGTCGCGCGACTCCCAGGGAACGAAGTCGCCGAACCCCGCCGTGGCGTAGAGGTAGTACACGACGCGACCCGAAGCGTCCGTCGTGCGAACCACGTGCGGGTCCGGGTGATCTTCGCCGAGCACGGGATTTGTCGCGACGATCGGCGCAGCCGCATCGGGGCTCGACCGGGGAACGTCCGTCGCGCTGTCTGCGATTCGAGCGTCCGTCGGGGAGCCTCCGTCGAACCCGCCGTCGTCGCGGGGGGTAGGGAGCTCGTCGACGGCGTCGATCGTGGCGTTTCCGTCGTTCGACGGCGCGCGTTGGTCGCTCGATGTGTCCGCTCGGGAATCGACGGTCGCGTCGCGGGTTGGTCCCTCCGTCGCGCACGCCACGAGGAGAGCGAGCACGAGCGCGAGGCGCTCCGTTGCGGTGCGCGGCCGGGTCACGCGTGACATTGCAAACGATCGTACATGGGCCGCGTCCCCGCAGGGATTCGCGGCGCGCCTTGCCGCCTGGTGCCGCCGCACGGTATAGCCCCGCGGCCTTGGCCCGCTCTCGTTCTCGATCGTCGGTCGCTTCGACGCCTGCCCGCCTGTGGCTCGCGCTCGCTGTGGCGCTTATTTCGTTGGGATTCTCTCGGTCTGCGTGGGCTCAGCGCGGCGGTCGGGCGGGCATGGACGCGGGGCTGCCCGAGGCCGGAGCCTCGAACGCCGAGGCCGGCGCGACCGTTCCTGACGCCTCGGCGCCGACGCTCGAAGCGGGCGCGCTCGCGCAGTACGACGACGATTGGACTGCGGGGAGCGCTGCTGACGGAGCCGCACCGGCCGCGGACGCGTCGCGCGAGAGCGGCGCTTCGAGCGAGCCTGGGGACGACGACGGGCAGGGCGCAGGCTGCGAGGGCCCGCGCGTCGTTCGCGTGCGATGGCGAGGGCTCTTGCGCGTGAGCGCGGCGGACCTCGGGACGTCTGTGCGGACCCGCGTGGGCGTCTGCTACGACCGCTCGCGGCTGCAACAAGACGCGCGCGGACTGTGGAACACTGGGTTTTTCCACGACGTTCAGGTCGCGGTCGAGACGGGTGACGAGGGCGGGATCGAGGTCCGGTTCGTCGTCGTCGAGCGCCCCAGCATCGGGACGATCCGCTTCGAAGGTCACGACGCGGTCGAAGAAGAGAAGCTCCGCGAGACCGTGGACCTGCGCGAAGGCGCGGTGCTCAACGAGAGCGCCGTGCGCCGCAACGTCCAGCGACTGCGCGAGCTCTACTCGGAGAAGGGCTACTTCCTCGCCGAGGTCCGCTACGAAATCGTCCGTCGCACGGACGCGGACAACGAGTCGGACGTCGTGTTTCGCATCCGCGAAAACGCGCAGGTCCAAGTGCGCGCGGTGAACTTCGTCGGAAACCACAACATCACCGACGACGAGCTTCGAGGCTCGATCCAGACGCAGGCCGCGGGGTTCTTCTCGTTTCTCACGTCGACCGGGACGTATCGCGAAGAGACCTTTCGCAACGACATCGACCTGCTCCACGCGGCCTACTACGACCGCGGGTACCTCAACGTCGAGATCGGGACGCCGCGCGTCGCGCTGAGCGCGGACCGACGCTGGCTCGACATCACGCTGCCGGTCCGCGAAGGGCCGCGATACCGCGTCGGACGCGTCGCGATTCAAGAGCTCGACGACGACAACAACGAGATCGAGCCGCTCGGCGGGCGCAGGCGCGTCCGCGAGATGCTGCACTTCAACCCGGGCGATTGGTTCTCGCGACAGACGATCGGCCGCGACATCCTCGCGCTGCAGACGTACTACCGCGACGCGGGCTACGCGAACGTCGAGGTGCGACCCGACGTGCAGCCGCACCCCGATCGGCAAGCGGTCGACCTGATCTTCAAGGTCCAGCGCGGGCAGCTCACGACGATTCACCGCATCGTGATCCGTGGAAACACGAAGACCGCGGACCGCGTGATCCGCCGCGAGCTCGCGATCGTCGAGGGCGAGCGCTACAACGAGACGCGCTATCAAGACTCGCGACGGCGCGTGATGTCGCTCGGGTTCTTCGAGCGCGTAGACCTGTCGACCGAGACCGTCGAGGGCCGACCCGATCGCGTGATCGTGAACGTCGAGGTCACCGAGAAGCCGACGGGGACGTTCCAAGTGGGCGCGGGCGTCTCGTCGGTCGAGACGTTTATTCTCACCGCGCAGATTCAGCAGCAGAACCTCTTCGGCCGCGGCCAGGGCTTCTCGCTGCAGGCGCAGGTCTCTCCGCTGCGGCAGATCTTCGCGTTTCGCTTCGTCGAGCCCTACCTGTTCGACTCGAACTGGACCGGCGCGTTCGACCTCTACAACACGCTCCGCGCGTTCGCGAACTTCAGCCGCACGGCGACGGGAGGTTCGCTCTCGACGGGCTATCCGCTGCTCGGGACCAACGACGTTCGACTGAGCCTCTCGTATACGGCCGAGTACGTCGGCGTGAACCGCGGCGGCGCGACGACGTTGCTCAACGGGACGACGGCCAACGTCAACATCACGACGAACCCGCCCGTGACGGGCGTGTTTCGCAGCGGCTTCGCGAGCACGCTCGGCCTGTCGCTCACCGCGGATACGCGCGACAACCGCATTCAAGCGACGTCGGGAATCTTCGCGCGCCTCGGCATCGACTGGAGCGATCGGCTGCTCGGCTCGTTCAGCCCCGACGCGGGCTCGGACGGAAACAACACGCCGTTCGAGTACTTCCGCGTGACGGGCGCGTTTCAGTTCTACGTGCCGCTCTTCGCGGGGATCATCTTCAAGTCGCGCATCAACGGCGGCGTGATCGTCTCGCGCAACGACCAGGGCGTTCCGCTGGCGGAGCGCTTCTTCCTCGGAGGCATCCTCGACGTGCGCGGCTACCGCTTGCGCACGCTCGGCCCTGTCGTGACGCCGGGCGCGACGGTCGACCCGCAGCCGCAGTTCTTGAACTTCAACATCGGCGGCAACGTGATGTTCTTCTACAACACGGAGCTCGAGTTCCCGGTGCCGTTCCTCGAGCGAGTGGGCCTGCGCGCCGTGGTCTTCCACGACGCCGGCAACACGTGGAACCTCGAGAGCCGTTGGTGCGAGCGCCCGCGCACGTTCGAGAGCGACCCGTCTCCGCTCGTGTCCGCGTGCGGCTTCAACCCGACGCTGCTTCGCACGAGCGTGGGCTTCGGAATTCGCTGGTTCTCGCCGCTCGGATTGCTCCGCTTCGAGGTCGGCTACCCGCTCTACCGCGCGCTGTCCTACGAAGAGCCGAGCGTGTTCGAGTTCACGATCGGCAACTCGTTCTGAGTTCGCGCACAAGCACCGAAGGCGAAGCGATGGATGACGCTGCTCGTTGGGACGCTGTCGAAGAGGCGATCGAGCTGCTGCGCGAAGGGGAGTTCGACGCGGCGCAGCGCGCGCTCGACGACGTGTTGAAAGAAGACCCACAGAATCAATACGCCTGGTACTACACAGGCACTGCGCAGTTCGAGCGCGGCCAGTTCGCCGAGGCTGCGGTCGCGTATCGCGAGGCGCTGCGCTTCGCGCCGAAGTACCTCGGCGCGGCGATCGGCCTCGGTCACTCGCTGCGCCTCGCGGGCCGCCCCGAAGAGGCGATCACCGCGGGCATGATCGCGCTCGACATCGCTCGCACGCGCGAGGTCGACGCGACGAACAACGACACGGACGCGCACTGGTTGCTCGCGCTCACGTACGCGCAGCTGAACAAGCCGGACCTCGCGATTCGTCACGCGGAGGCGTTTCTGCTCGGCAATCCCGAGCTCGAGGCGCAGGCAGAAGCGAAGGCGCTGCTCGACTCGCTTCGAGGACAGGCGCGACCGCTGAAGAGCGTGAACTGAGCGAGCCGTTTTGCGCTAGCTTCGTTCGAATGAGACCGAGCGTTGCTGCTGTCGGGACGTTCGTTGGCGCGCTCGCCGTCGCGAACTCGAGCCACGCTCAGGTCTATCCGTTGTTCGGCGGACCGCTCAGCCTCTCGAGCCACGAGCAGGTCGCCGCCACCGAGGATCCCACGGTTCGAGGCGCGCACACCGTCGTCGCGCTGAACAATCCGCTGCTCGGCATGTCGCGTTGGTTCTCGACGCGCACCACGCCGCCGACGTCGGCCACGGCGTCAGCGCCCTTCGGGGATCCCAACGGCGAGCCGAGTCGCCTCTCGCTCTCGTATTCGGCGGGGACGCTCGTTCGAGCGTGGACCGACTCAGGCATGGGCGGCAGGCGCCTCTCGATCACAGGGCTCGGCGCGCCGTACATGCAGACGGGCGCGCTTGGACCTCCCGCGGTCTCGTGCACGGCGGTGGCGTGTCTCGAGCTCCACCTCACAGAATCCGGCGCGTTGACTGGCATCGTCTTCGACGCAGGCGCTCGTCAGTCCGTGACGGTGCGGCCGGCGATGGGCGGCCCCGATTTCATGCGGCCCGCGCCTGCGATCGTCCCTGTCGATGGAGCGCGAGCGAGCTGGTACGTCGTAGCGAGCCTCGCTGGCTCACCCCGACCCGTGCACGTGTACCGCGTCGACGCTCCGGACCTCCGAATGACGCCCTCGGTGACAGGCGGAATCCAGGTCTTCAACGCGCCCAACGGCGACGTGCCCGCGATCACGCTCCTCGGCTCGGACGTGTTCGTCGCGAGTCGAAACGGCACGACGATGATGGTCGCGACGCTCCCGCTCGACCTCTCGATGGTCAACATGCTGATGACGGTGCCGAACTCGGGATCCGCGGTGTTTCCGTCGCTCGTCGCGGGACCCAACGGCGTGCTGCTCTCGTATCGAGACAGCTCGAGCGGCGTTCAGAGACCCGTCGTGCGGCGCATTGTGCGATCGGTGAGCTGGTTTGTGATGCCGACGATCCAGACTGGCCCGCTCTCGAGCGAGGTGGCCTCGTACGTGTCGATGTCGGCGAGCGCGAGCCACCCGCTCTTGCTGCTCGAGGTGCCGGGGATCGCAGGTCTGCTCGAATCCGTCCGCGCGGATTATCTCCAGGCCGAATGCCAAACTTCGTCGGACTGCGGTCCCGCGACGTCGCAGATGGGCGCGCCGTGCGGCGGGCGCTGCGTCTCGAGCGTGTGCGATCTCCGCGCGTGCTTCGACGTTGCCGACTCTGGCGTGGACTCAGGCATCACGCCCGCGGATACGGGCGTGGACACTGGCGTCGATACCGGCGTGGACACTGGCGCTGACACTCGCACGGACACGGGCGTCGATACCGGCGTCGATACGGGCGTCGCGATGGACTCGAGTGCTCCGAACGACGTCCCGAGCGCGGACGTCCGCGTCATCGACTCGGGCGGCGATGCGCCGATCGCTCCGCCGCTCGACAGCGGGATCGACGAAGACGCGTCGATCGCGCCGCTCGATGCTCCCGCGGACGTCACGATCGACGCGGCCTCGGACGCTTCGATCGACGCGATGAACTCGAGCGACGGAAGCGCTTCCGACGCGGCCGACTCGAGCGGGAGGGTCGTTCGCTACGGAGGCGGCGCGTGCGCGTGCAGAGCGCCTGCCTCCGGTGATTCGGGCCGTCCGTCGCGCGTCGCGCTCGCGTTGGGAGTCGCGCTAGCGTGGGCCGCGCGCAGGCGACGTCGATCCGCGGCGTAGCGAAGCCCGAACCGACGATCACGCGCGAGGGAAACTGCGGCGACGGCCGTGGTCTTGGTTTAGACTCGCGAGCGTCATGTCTAGCGATCCGCGCAACAGCAAGAGCGAGACGATTCCGGCGACCACCGCGGGCGACGCGCAAGCGCCCGCCGCTGAGGACCCGAAGATCGCCGCGATCCGCGAGGCGAAAGAGCGTTGGCAAAAGAGCGTCGTCGCGAAGGCGACCGCGAAATTTCCGCCGCGATTGCCGAAGTTTCAGACGCTCTCGGACATCGAGCTGCCCGACGTCGTGACGCCCGCTGACGTCGAGGTCGACTATCAGCGCGACCTCGGACTTCCCGGCGAGTTCCCTTACACCCGGGGAATTCAGCCGACGATGTACCGCGGGCGCTTGTGGACGATGCGTCAGTTCGCGGGCTTCGGGACGCCCGAGCAGACCAACGAGCGCTTCAAGTACCTGCTCTCGCAGGGGCAGACTGGGCTCTCGACGGCCTTCGATTTTCCGACGCTGATGGGCTACGACAGCGACTCGCCGCGCTCGCTCGGCGAGGTGGGGATGTGCGGCGTCGCGGTCGACACGCTCCGCGACATGGACGTTCTGTTCGCGGACATTCCGCTCGACAAGGTCACGACGTCGATGACCATCAACGGTCCGGCGATCGTGCTCCTCTGCTTCTACGTCGCGCTCGCCGACGTCCGCGGGATCCCTCGCAGCGCCCTCGGTGGAACGATCCAAAACGACTGCCTCAAAGAGTTCATGGCGCAGCACGCGTGGGTCGTCGGTCCGCGGCCCGCGATGCGGATCGTCACGGACATGATCGAATTCGCTGCGAAAGAGCTGCCCAAATGGCACCCCGTCTCGATCAGCGGCTATCACATCCGCGAGGCTGGATCGACCGCGGCGCAAGAGCTCGCGTTCACGCTCGCCGACGGGATCGGCTACGTGCAGAGCGCGGTGGATCGCGGGCTCGACGTGGACAGCTTCGCGCCGCGGCTTTCGTTCTTCTTCGACGTGCACATTGATTTCTTCGAAGAGGTCGCGAAGTTCCGGGCCGCGCGTCGCATCTGGGCCCGCGTGATGAAGGAGCGCTTCGGCGCGAAGCTGCCCGAGAGCATGAAGCTGAAGACGCACGCGCAGACCGCGGGCGTCTCGCTCACCGCGCAGCAGCCGTACAACAACGTCGCGCGCGTCGCCCTCCAAGCGCTCGCCGCGGTCCTCGGCGGAACGCAGTCGCTCCACACCAACTCGCTCGACGAGACCTACGCGCTGCCCACGGAGGAAGCCGTCACGATCGCGCTCCGCACGCAGCAGATCGTCGCGCACGAGACGGGCGCGCCGAACACCGTCGATCCGTTGGGCGGGAGCTATTTCGTCGAGTGGCTCACGAACAAGATCGAAGCCGAAGCGCTCGAGTACATCCGCAAGATCGACGAGATGGGCGGGATCGTCACGGCCGTCGAGAAGGGCTATCCGCAGCGCGAAATCGCCGCGAGCGCGTATCGCTTTCAACGGCAGGTCGAGCGAAACGAGAAGCTCATGGTGGGCGTCAACGACTTCGTGATGGACGAGCCCTCGCGGCTGCCGTTGTTGAAGATCGACGAGGAGGTCCAGCGCAAGCAGGTCGACTCGTTGGCGAAGGTCAAGGCCACGCGCGACGCCGATCGCGTGCGCGCCGCGCTCGCCGCGGTGCGCGAGGCGGCCGCGAGCAACGCGAACCTCTGCCCGCCCATCATCGAGGCCGCCAAGGCGTTTTGCACGGAGCAAGAGATCTGCGACGTGCTCCGTGACGTACTCGGAACGTACACCGACCCCGCCGAGTTCTGAGCCGACGCGCCGCGAGGGGCGGCGCGCGTCGATTTGTCACGTCCGCGAAAGACGAAGTCGGCGCGCGTTCGGGGCAACAAACGTGTTGAGTGCGGCGAACGTTCTGCGCGATCCTCACCGCGAAAGGCGCAGGCATGCATCCGATCGTGGCAGGACTTCTCTTCGCGACACTCGACCCAGGGGGCGCTGTGCAGATCAGCGCTGCTCCGAGCCCCGTCGCCCCGCTCTCGCTCAACGTCGCTGGGGTGCGACCGTCGCCGTCGTTGCAGCCCGCTCAGCTCGTCGCGCCGCCAGCGTTTGGCTCGCAGCGGCTCGTGCGTCGCGTGGGGCTCGTCGCGATCGATCCGAACGCAGACGAGCGACTCGCGCAGCGACGACGACCGAGCGGAGCCACTTCGACGACGGGCACGACGTCGAGCGCGACCGCGAGCGCCGGCGCGACGCAGCCCGCGCAAGCTGCGCAGACCACGCCGGCCACCGCGGACGCTGCTGCGACGAGCGGGCAAGCGAGCGGAGCTCCGGCGCCTGCAAACGACGCTGCGGCCGCTCCTGCATCGGGCGACGCACCGGCAGCCGCGCCCGCCGAAGCCGCTGCGCCGGCAGCGGCCGAACCTGCGGGACCCGCGGGTCCTGCAGAGCCCGCGGGTCCCGCAGGTCCAGCGGGCGCAGACGGCTCTGCGGCGGCCGACGAGCCGAGCATCGACCTCATCCAGCACCGACAGCAGAACGTCGGGATCCACCGCCCGCTCGGGATCGCGACGTTCGCGACGCTCACCGCGACGGTCGTGCTCGGGACGTTCGCGTCGATCAACCAGCGCACGTGGTTCGGTCCGGGCGAGTGCCGCGCGGGCGGAAGTCCGATCCTCGGGTTCGAGTTCGGCTGCAACGGATTGAGCGCGCTTCACGGCGTGTTCGCGTTCGCGACGGTCTCGCTCTACGCGACGACGGGCATCTACGCGCTCTCGATGCCAGACCCCGAGCGCGCGGCCGAAGGTGACAGCCGCGGAGCCGTGCGGTTGCGCATTCACAAGGCGCTCGCGTGGGTGCACGCGATCGGGATGGTCGCGATGCCGATCCTCGGATTTCTCGGGGCCAACCCCAACGCGTTCGGCATTCAGGACACGCGCGGCGATTTCGCGGCGGCGTTTCGATCGACGCACGAGATCTTGGGCTTCGTGACGTGGGGCGCGCTCGGCGCGGCGATGGTCGTCGAGCTCATTCCGTAGCGCGCCTTTCGTCTGCGGCGCACGACGCAAAATTCCGGGAAATTTCCCCAAAACGAGCGCGTGCCGTGAGCGAGAGACTACTGCTCGCTCGCGAGCTGCGTGGGGTCGTAGATGGCGAACTCTCCTGCGGGCGAGGGGCGCTCGTGCAGCCACCCCGAGCTGCCCGTCACGCCGAAGCGCGCGAGCCCGTCGGGTCGAAACAACACGTACGCCGTCGCGACCGCGGGCGCGTCTTCGTCTTCGCCGAGCACGAGCGCGTCGATGGGCTCGGGGCCGCGCTCTGGCAGGGCGCTCGGTTGTCCGTCGAGCGCGCGACAGCGCTCGGCGACCCACGGTGTTCGGTCGGTGGTGGCGCAGCGCGTGAGCGCTTCGTGAGCGACGCGACGGGCGGCGTCGTCGGTCGCGGCGTTGACGAGCGCCTCCGCAGCGGCGCGGCGAATCCACGGAGAGCGCGCGTCGCTGAGCGCGCGTCGCGCGACGTCGCTTTCGCAACGCTGTCGCGCAGCCGCGAGCAGCGAGAGCGCGTTCGCTCGTACGGCGGGGTTGGTCCTTCGCGCGAGCGCGTCGCACGCGGCCGATCGAACCGCGTCGGTCGCGCGAAAACCGCCGCGAATCGAGCGGGCGACCGCGCCGAGCGCGTTGGTCGCGATGGCGTTCGAAGGGTCGCGCGTCGCCGCGAGCAAGAGCGCGACGGTCTCGGGTTGCGATGACGCCCCGAGCCCCCAGGCCGCGGCGCTTCGGGTCTGCTCTGCGTTGGCGGCGCCGAGTCGCTCGGTCAACGCGCGAACGATCGCGCCGCGCGCAGAAGGCTCCGCGGAGTGGGCGGCGTTCGACAGCGCTTCGGTGGCCGCGTTGGCGAGCGGTCCTCGTCCGGACGAGACGCGCTCGAGCGCGGCCAACGCGGGCTGCGAGCCGGTCGCTGCGAACCCGCCGAGGGCGTCCACGATCGCGGCGGCGACGGGGGGCCTCGCGTCGTCGAGCGCCGCGATGAACCTCTGTGCCCGCGACCCGTCGCGCACGCGCTCAGTGATGCGCCCGATCGCGATCGCAGCGCTCGCTCGGTCGATCGGGCGATCGCCGTCCCACGCGGCCCAGAGCGCGTCGAGCGCCGCGCGATCGCCGAAGCGCGCGAGCGCGTCGGAGGCGGCCGAACGAACCGGCGGTGTGTTGTCCGAGAGCAGCCCGACGACCGCTCGCTCGATCCCCGCGATGCCCACGCGCGTGAAGGCTTGCGCGACGGCGATGCGCTGCGTTCGATCGGGGTTGGCGAGGAGCGGCGCGAGCGCGGCGGGCGCGCGCGGATTTCGTGTGCTCCCAATCAACTTGATCACGAGCAGCATGTCCGCCGAGACCGATGGCGCTTGCGTCGATCGGGCGGTGACCGTTCCGGTGGTGGGCGCGCGCTGGACTTCGCGGAGGATGACGAGCAGCGGGTCGAGCGCGCCGGGTTCGAGCGATCCGCGCCGCTGAACCCACGCCTCGATCGCGCGAAGCGCCGCAGAGCGGCGCGCGGGGGTCGCGGTCGCGATGGCTCCGAACGACGTCTGTCGGGTCGTCGCGCTCTCGCGCTCGGTGGCCGTGCGCAAGAGCGCGTAGAGCGCGCGCTGGGACCCCGTGCGACCGAGCGCGCGGAGGTACGTGTCCGGCGAGCTCGGTCGCGAGCCGTCCGTGAGTCCCAGCAGCGCGTCGGCCGCGTCGTCGTTGCCGAGCTCGCCGAGCAACGCAGCCAGGGCGTCGCGCGCGCTCGGCGGAACAGGCTCTGCCGCGAGCGCAGGGATCGCTGCTCGCGCGCGATCGCCGAGCGAGCGCAACGCGTCCGTGGCCGCGCGCGAGACGTCCTGCGACGTGCTCGTTCGAAACACTCGAACGAGGAGATCCACCGCAGCGGGGCCGCCGATTCGTCCGACCGACGCCACCGCGGCGCGCGCGAGCTCGGTCCGCTGCGAGATGTCGCCGATGTAGTCCGCGCCGAGCGCGATGGGCGCGAGGTCGACGACCGCCGCTTGTGCGCCGATCACGCCGATCGCGCGGGCTGCGGCGAGGCGAACCTCGGGCATCGAGTCTCGCAGGAGCGCGACGATTCCTCGAAGCGCGCGCTCGTCACGAAGTCGTCCGAGCGCGGTGCACACTGCCTCGCGCACCTCGGCCGTGGGGTCTTGCAGCACGCCGAGCAACGAGAGAACCGCCCGCGCGTCGCCCAGCTCTCCGAGCGCGCGCGCCGCGGCGATTCGTACGTCCGAGTCGTCGTCGCTCAGCCGATCGAGCAGCGGAACCACCGCGGCCTGCCCGCCGATCACGCCCACGGCTTGCACCGCCGCGAGCTTCACGTCCGAGTCGCGATCGTTGAACAATCGCGTCAGCGCGGGGATCGCCGTCGCGTCGCCGATCGTCGCCAACGCGCGCGCCGCCGCCGCGCGGAGCGACGCTTGCGGGTCATCGAGCCACCGCAGGATCGGCTCTCTCGCCGCGCGGATTCGCAGTCGTCCCGCGAGCTCAGCGGCCGTCGCTCGGACGCGTTCGTCCGGGTCCTCGAGCGCGCGAATGATCACCCGCTCGGCGCCCGTTGGATCGCGCGCGGCGAGCTCCGTGAGCAGCTCGGAGCGTCGCGCGGCGGTGGCGGCTTCGATGCGCGAGGAGGGGTCGCGCTGGGCCGTGGGCCAGTCAGCGCGCGCTCGATCCGAGGCGATGGCGACGGCGCACGCCACGAGCAGCGCGCTGTGTTCGCCGCGCGCACGACCGCGGCGCGTCGAGAGTCGATCCCGTTTCACTTCGCGGCCGAGCGTACCGCAGTGTGTGCGCAGGTGCTTAGCCCCGCCGAGCGCGAGAACAGAAGGGGGCCACGGCCGAAGGTCTCGGCCCCGATCGATGCTACGGTATCGAAAGCCTGATGTTGTCGAGACGAAGCGCGGTCGCCGCGCTCACATGCGCGAGCGCGCTCGCGTGGTTGGCGTGGCCGACGGTCGCGCGCGGAGACCGCGATCGCGTGGCCACCGCGCGAAACGTTCCGAACTTCGCGTCGCGCCCGCCGTGGCTCGGGATCGTGTTCGAGCGCGTTTCGGGCGGCGGCGTTCGCGCGAGCGCGATCGTGACGGACTCGCCTGCCGAGCGCGCGGGCGTCCGCGAGGGCGACTCGGTCGTCGCGATCCAGGGCCAGCCCGTGTCCGACCCCGAGGGCGCCGTCGCGCTGGTCCGCCGCTCGCAGCCCGGTCAATCGATCGCGCTGGTCGTTGTGCGGGGCGCGCAGCGCGTTCAGCTCTCGGCCACGCTCGCGCACCAACCCGCGCTCGAGGATCTTCGCGCGCAGACGCCGCCGCCGATGCGGCCGTCGTGGGTCACAGGTCCGTCCGTCGTCGACCCCGCGCAGCTCCGCGGGCGCGTCGTGATCATGGATTTCTTCGCGAGCTGGTGCGGGCCGTGTCGCGCGACGATGCCCTGGCTCGACGGGCTTCAGCAGCGGCTCGGTCCGCGCGGGCTCACCGTCGTGGGCGTGACGGACGAGAGCGCCCCCGTGGCGCGCAGGCTCTCGTCGTCCTTGGGAATTCGTTACGCGATCGCCACCGATCGCACCGCGTCGATCCGCTGGGCCGTGAGCTCTCTGCCGACGCTCGTCGTGATCGACCGCCGCGGCGTCGTTCGCGAGGTGTACGCGGGCATGGACCCGGCGCGCACCGCGGCGCTCGAGGGGCTCGTGCGTCGGCTCCTGAACGAGCCTTGACCGGGCATTTCGCGGGGCGCAGTCTCCGCCGCCCATGAAGACCGCGTGCCTGGTCACCTTCGGGTGCCAGATGAACGTCCACGACTCGCAGCGAATGGAAGAGCTCCTTCGCGCGGACGGCTTCGAGCTCGTCGCCGAGCCCGAGGGCGCGGACGTCATCATCTTGAATACGTGCTCAGTCCGCGAGAAGGCCGAGCAGAAGCTCCGGAGCGAGGTCGGCCGGCTCAAGCGGCTCGACGCGCTCGTCGTCGTGACGGGCTGCGTCGCGCAGCAAGAGGGCGAGAAACTCCTCAGCCGGGTCTCGCACATCGACGCGGTGATCGGGCCCGACAATCTCCACGAGCTGCCGGCGGTCTTGCGCGAGCTCGAGGGCGGCGCTCCGCCGCTCGTGCGCGCGCAGTTCGACACCGAGGCCCCGAGGTTTCTCGTCAACGAAGCGGCCCCAGGCGCCGTGGCCTCGAGCGCGTACGTGACCACGATGAAGGGCTGCGACGAGCGCTGCTCGTTTTGCATCGTCCCGTACACGCGCGGGCCCGAGCGCTACCGCTCGGCGGACGACATCGTCGCCGAGGTCGCGCGTCTCGTCAGCGCAGGAGCGCGCGAAGTGGTCCTGCTCGGTCAGACGGTCAACAGCTATCGCGACCCCGCGGTGCCGATGCCCGAGGGAGCAGACCCGGACGACTCGCAGTTCGCCTCGCTCTTGCGCCGCATCGTCGAGCAAGCGCCGTCGCTCGTGCGCCTTCGCTACACGTCGCCTCACCCGCGGCACGTCACGCCGGACCTGTTGCGCGCGCACGCCGAGCTCGCGCCGCTCGCCGAGCACGTTCACTTGCCCGTGCAGTCGGGCAACGATCGCGTGCTGAAGCGCATGATCCGCCGCTACACGCGGAGCGAGTTCGTCGCGCGCGCAGACGCGCTGCGAAAGGCCCGGCCGGGCTTGGTGTTGACGACGGACGTGATCGTTGGATTTCCTGGAGAAACAGCGGCAGAGTTCGACGATACGCTCTCGCTCGTGCGCGAAGTGGGCTTCTGCGGGCTCTTCGGGTTCAAGTACTCGCCGCGGCCGTACACGCCGGCGCTCAAGCTTCGCGACGACGTTCCCGAAGAAGAGAAGCAGCGCCGACTCGAGGCGCTCTTCGAGCTCAGCGAGCAGCAGCTCCGCGATCACCTCCTCTCGCTCGTCGGAACGCGCGCCACCGTCCTCGTCGAGGGCCCCTCGAAGCCCGGCTCGAAGACCTGGGCGGGCCGCACGCAGCGCAACGAGATCGTTCACTTCGAAGCGCAGCCGGACGCGCCGTTCGCTTCGTCGCTCGGCGCCGGCGCGGTCGCGACCGTCGAGGTCGTCCGCGCAAACAAGCACTCGCTCGAAGGGCGCGTCGAGTCGCTCTCGCTCCCGAGCGCAGAGCGTCCGCGCGCTGCGTACCGCCGTATCGCGTTGCCCCTCGTGACGGAGGCTGCGAAGTCGTGACCGAATCGATCCGAGCGCGCTCGCCGCGCCATCGTGGGCTGGTGCTCCCGTTTCTCGACAAGCGTCCGAGCGTGCACGAGTCGGCGTTTCTCGCGGAGCAATCCGCGGTGATCGGCGACGTCGTCATCGGCGAAGAGTCGTCGATCTGGTTCAACACCACGGTGCGCGCGGACCAGATGCCGATCCGCATCGGAGCGCGCTCGAACGTGCAGGACAACTCGGTCGTTCACGTGACGACGGACGTCGCGGGCACGGTCATCGGCGATGAAGTGACCGTGGGTCACCGTGTGATTCTTCACGCGTGTACGATCGGCAACCGCGTCCTCGTGGGGATGGGCTCGATCGTGCTCGACCTGGCGGTGATCGAGGACGACGTGCTGCTCGCGGCCGGCTCGCTCGTGACCCCTCGGACGGTGTTGCCCGCGGGATGGCTCTGTCGCGGGAGCCCTGCCAAGCCCGTGCGACCGCTCGACGAGCGCGAGCGCGCGATGATCCGCGGGGGCTGGATGGCGTACACCGAGCTCGCGTCGCAGTACTGACCCCCTCGATCGTCCCCGTCGCTCAGCCCCGAGGAACGCCGCCGTCCGTGCTCGACGACGACGGCGGCGCACCGGGCGCGACGCCTCCGTCCCCGAAGTCGTCCGCGGGCAACGGCGGCCACGTCGACGAGGGATATTGCTGGTTGTACGCGCGCACGACCTGATCCGTGATCTCGAGCGAGGGCACGCTGTACACGACGCCCTGCCTCTCGAATACGGCTGTGTAGTTCTGCCGCGCCGAGAGCGTCGAGATCACCGTCTGCATGTTCGTGTAGATGCGCTTGGTGACCTTCGCCTCGCGCTGCGCGAGGTCGTCTTGGTACTCGAACGCGATCTGCTGATAGGTCAAGAACTGCCGCTGGTACTCCTCGGTCCGCGCGCGCTGCGTGGCCTCGGGCGTCGTGGCCTGCGTGCGGATCATGTCGTCGCGCATGAGCTTCAACGCCTTCTGGCGAAAATCGAGCTCTTCTTGGCGACGCTTCCACAGCGTCTTGACGTAGTTGTTCGCGCGCTGACCTTCGGCGGACTCGAGCACTGCGCGGTTGAGGTCCACCACGGCGAAGCGCGCTTGCGCGTACACCGCTGGAGCGAGCGCTGCGAGCGCGACGGCGGCCAGCGCCGAGACGCGCCACGGAGGTGCTGGTCTGTTCGACGACATCGTTGCGAGCGGTGGGACGTACACGATCGCCCCAGAATTCGCCACCCTCGAAGAAGAGAGCGGCGGAGCGGTCAGAACCGAATGCCCTCTTTGATGCGGTACTTGATCCAGCGGTAGCCGAGATACGCGCTCCCCGCGACGCCGGCGCCGATCACGACGATCGGTGCGCCCGCGACCGCGACCGCTGCTGTCGCGCCAGCGGCGACTGCGGCCACCGCGCCCTTCTTCTTCGCCTCGGCCTTCTTGGCCTCCATCACTGGGCTGCCCATGACTGCGACGCTTCTCCTTGTCGCGCGAGGGAGTGTCCTCGCACGCACTCGCGGACTGTAGCACGAGGTGGACGCGGTGCTCGTTCAGCGCACGAGCAGCCCGATTCCCTCGTAGCGGAAGCCGCGCTTGTGCGGGGCGTGCGCTTGCCAGAGGTTGCGACCGTCGATCAGGACCTTGCGGTGGAGCTGCGCGTGGAGCCGGTCGAAGTCGGGGTTCTTGTAATCGTTCCACTCGGTGACGACGACGAGCGCGTCGGCGCCGTCGGTGGCTTCGTACTTGTCGTGCACGAAGCGGACTTTGCTCGCGGTGGCGCCGAGATATTGCTTCGAGGTCTCGATCGCCTCGGGGTCGTGCGCGGTCACCGTCGCTCCGGCGGCGACGAGCTGCTCGACCAGCGCGAGCGCGGGCGACTCGCGGACATCATCGGTCTTGGCTTTGAACGCGAGGCCCCACACCGCGATCTTCTTGCCCTCGACGCCCTCGAGCGCGCGGTGGAGCTTGGCGAACAAGAGCTTCTTCTGGTCGTCGTTTGCCGCGTCGACCGCGTTGAGGACCTTGAGCTCGGTGCCGTGCTCCTTCGCGAGGTGCATGAGCGCCTTGATGTCCTTCGGAAAGCACGACCCGCCGAAGCCCGGGCCCGCCAACAAGAACTGCGAGCCGATGCGCGCGTCGGATCCAACGCCCAGGCGCACCGCTGTGAAGTCCGCTTCGGTCGCCTCGCAGAGCCTCGCGACCTCGTTCATGAACGAGATGCGCGCGGCCAGCATCGAGTTGGCGACGTACTTGGTCATCTCGGCGCTGCGCGGGTCCATGAACATGAGCTGGCCCTCGGCGAGGTTCAGCGGCGCGTAGAGCGCCGTCATCGCCGCGCGTCCCATGTCGTCTCGCACGCCGACGACGACGCGATCGGGCTTCATGAAGTCGTTGAGCGCGTCGCCCTCTTTCAAGAACTCGGGGTTGTTCACCACGCGGTGCTTGATCTTGGACTTGCTGTTGATCAGGCCCTGAACGCGATCGTTGGTGCCGACGGGCACCGTGCTCTTCAGCACGATGACGGTCTCGCGCTCGAGCACCGACGCGAGCTGCTCGGCCACCTGGAGCACGTAGCGCATGTCCGCGGCGCCGTCGCCGCCCTGCGGGGTTCCCACGGCGATGATGGCGATGTCGACGTCGCGCGCGCCGTCGGCGAGGTTGGTCGTGAAGCTCAGGCGACGCTCGGCGACGCTGCGGCGAACGACCTCTTCGAGCCCTGGCTCGTAGATCGGAATTTCGTTTCGCTCGAGCTTGGCGATCTTCTGGGGGTCCGTGTCGATCCCCACGACGGTGTGACCAATGTCCGCGAAGCACGCGCCCGCAACCAATCCGACATAGCCTGTTCCGACAACAGCGATTCGCATGGCGCGATGGGCTACAACGGCGCCGCCACGCGTTCAAGCGCCGAGGGCTTGCGAAAACCGCGCTTCGCACCGCCACCCGTTCGACGCACTGGCGCGCTCGACCGCGGACGCCGAGCGCTCGATCGCGGCGACCCGGTGGTGTAAGCCTCGCGCTCATCGTGCACGCGATGCTGCTCTGCGCGGGGCTCGGAACGCGCCTCCGCCCGCTGACCAACGAACGCCCCAAGCCACTCGTCCCGCTGCTCGGTCGACCCATCGCGGCGTACGCCCTCGATCGGCTCGCCCAGGCTGGCGTCAGCCACGTGGTGGCGAACACGTTTCATCTCCCGCAGCTCGTCGAGCCCGCGCTCGCGCCGATCGCTCGCTCGCTGGGGATGACGTTCGAGACCGTCCACGAGACCGTGCTGCTCGGCACGGGGGGCGGCATTCGAAACGCGCTCCCGAGGCTCGGGCGCGAGCCGTTCTTCGTGTTCAACGGCGATATTCTCGCGGCCCCTGCGCTCGATCGCGCGCTGGCGCACCACCGCGCGACAGGCGCGCGCATGACCATGATCCTCCGCGAAGACCCGCGCGCGGACGCGATGGGGTCGATCGACGTCGACAGCGATGGTCGCGTGCGTCGCATCTTGGGCGAGGGGCCCGAGCCCGCGGCCCGCACGAAGCGCTGCATGTTTACCGGCGTGTACGTGCTCTCGCCGGACGTTCGCGAAGACCTGCCCGAAAACGGCTGCATCGTTCGTTACTCGCTTCGTCGTTGGCTCGCGCGCGGCGACCGCGTGAGCGCGATCGTCGACGACGGCCCGTGGCTCGACCTCGGAACGACCGCGACCTACGCCGCCGCGACCTTCGCGATGCTCGACGGCTCGCTTCGCTTCGACCGTAGCCCGCCCACGAATTCAACAACGCGCGTCGCGGCCAGCGCGAAGCTCGACGCCACGGTGACGGTGGGAGGCTACGTCGACGTCGGTGACGCTGCGGTGATCCGAGGCGAGGGGGAGCTCGCGCGCGCGATCGTGTGGGACGGGGCCGCGCTCGACGCGCCCGCGCGAGGCGTGATCGTCACGTCGACGGGCGCGCGCGTCGCGATCGAGTAAGGGACCGCGCCGCGATCGCGAGCCCCGCGAGCACGAACGGAAGCGCCGGAATCGCGCGACCCGCGCTCGAGACCGGGAGCGCCGTGCAACCCGCGTTGCCGAGGTTGGGGCAGCCGTTGGGCGCCGGTCCCGTCGTGCGAACGACGGTGAACGCCGCCGGCAACACGACCGAGCTCGCCGCCGCGCGAACGAGCAAATCCCGATCGAGCATCGACGCGGGCAGGTCCGCGCGCAATCGCGAGATCCAGTAGTCGCGAAGGTTGCCTTGCGCCGCGATGGCGAAGTCCTGTTGCGCCGCTTGTTGGTCGGCCGCGGAGATCACCATCTGCGTCTGTCCTGGCCCGAAGAACCGGCGCTCGGTGAAGTTCGTGTAGCTCGACGCGGGCTCGGACATTTCGGTGAGCCACGTGCGGCGATCCGCGGTGAGCGCGTTGTCGACGAGCGTTCGATAGTTGCTTCGGCTCGTGCTCCAGTCCCACACGACGCTCGATCGCGCGATCTCGGCGTTCGGAAAATTCTCGGCCTCCCAGCGACCCGGGCCGAAGATCCACAAGGTGATCCCCACTTTGTCGGTGATCCCCGCGGACACCATCCGAAGCGGGAGCGTCATCGAAGCAGACTGCATTCGAACGCGCACCGGCTGCATCGCCTGCACGCTCTCGCCAGGACGGAGCTTGAGCGCGACGAAGTCCGATCGCATCGCTGTGTAGTGCGCGATGATCGGCGTGATCGACGACGGGATCGAAAACCCGTTCGCTCCGAGCCACGCGGTGAGGACGTCCGCGCCCGTCGCGCGGAGCACCACGGTGTCGTACGGCCCGACGACCTCTTGCCGGAGCACCATCACGCCTTCGGCGCCCGTGAAGCCTGCGCGGCTCGGCGACGCAGCGCCACAACCGCCAGCGGTTGGCATACATGCGGGCGGAGAGACCGTCACTGCCGTGGCGCCGTCGAGCAGATCGAAGAACGCGCTGGATGCGAGCTCGACGCGAGCGTCGCCCGTGACGGGCAACACCCACGCGAACTCCGACGGCGCGCCGGTGTACCGAAACTGATCCCAGAGGATCGTCTCGCGCGTTCCCACCGACAGCACCATCCGGTGATCGGTGACGGCCTGAACGCGCTCGGGGGGAATGAAGCAGCCACCACAAGCATCGACGCGCGAAGGGACCGACGTGGTCGCGAGCGCGAGGCCTGCAGCAAGGACCAACGAGGCGAAAGAAAGTGTCTTCATCGTCGGGCGAGCGTACCACGCGGCGTGCTACGGTCGGGTCGTGTGGTGGGGCGAATTCCACCGCAAAATGCTGGGGCGTCCATGTGGATCTTGTTCGGTGCCAAGACGAAATCGAAGGTGGTCGAGGGAGGCCGACGCGGCGAGCGAGCCTGCCCCGACTGCGAGAGGCATACGACGTGGGTCGAGTGCGACGTAAAGGACTCGTTCAACGTGTTCTTCGTGGACCTCGTCGACACGAAGAGCCGCTGTATGCGCTGCGCCGAGTGCGGCGAGGACTGCTCGATCGAGCAGTGGGACGCCGAGCAGCGACGCGTTGCCAAGGCGATCGGCGCGCCCGCGGCGACGCCGTCGAGCGCCGCACAACCCGTCGCGAAACCGCGCGCGGAGGTCGACGTCGACGCTGAATTTGCAGCGCTCAAGAAGCGATTGAAGAAGTCCTGACGAGCTCGCTCCGTCGAGCCACCCGCGAGGAAGCTCGCAGCGGGCGCGCGACGTACACTGCGGCGCCCCATGAAGAAACACCTTGGATCGTTCTTGTTTTTGTGTGCGTCTGCGGCCGCGTGCTCGACGCCCTCGACGCCCTCTGACGCAGGCATCGACACGGGCATCGCTTCGGACGCGAGCGCGGCTGACGCTCCGACCGCGGACACAGCGAGCCCAGACGCCGGAGCGATGGACGGAGGCGCCCCTGCGGACAGCGGCGTGACGTCGGACGCGACGAGCGGTGTCGATGGATCGACCGTGAACGACGCGGCGAATCCCTTCGCGGACGCAGGAGCGTTGGGGGAGCCCGCGTGGGTTCCGATCACGGTGCTCACGAGCGGGTCGTGTCCGACGCTCACGCCGTGCGGTGGAGCCATCGCGGGGACGTGGGACGTCTCGGGCGCGTGCATCGAGGTCCCGATCGCGAGCGCCGTGGCGATGTGTCCTGGCGCGATGATCACGCGGAGCGACGGACGTGCTCGAGGGCGCGTCGTGTTCGGCGCGGCGCCCATGGTCGCGCGGCGCATCGCGCAGTTCGAAGCGCAGGTCGACGTGTTCGTCCCTGGGATCTGCGCGCTCGCCGTCGGAGGCTGCGGCGCGATCGAGCGAAACCTCGCCACCATCAACCCGATGTCGACCTGCGCGGCGAGCCCGACCGGTGACTGCCGGTGCACCTCGCGCTCGAGCTCGACGATCGACGACACCGATGGCTACCGCACCGAGTCGAACGAGATCGTCTCGGCCACGCTCGGCAAGCGCTGGGGCTACTGCGTCGCGGACGGCTCGCTTCGGTACCGAGACTCGAGCCCTTCGGGCCCGCGCGAGCCGGGCGTCGTGACGCTCCGGCAGCGTTGATTCGCGAGGCAGAAACCAGCGCTTGACGCGGCGCAGAAGTCTTGTACCCTCCGCGACCCTTTCTAGCCGCGAATCTCTCTGCGCAGCGTTCATCGCTGCGACGAGAGCGTGGATCACGTCCCCGCTGCGAGAGCAGCCGAGCAGGCGTTCGAACGAACCGCTGTAGTCCTGCGCAGTCGAAGGCGATATCGCCCGAGAGAGACGAGAGCCGCGAGGCACCGACACTCGAACAACAGATTCGACGGAGAAATCAGCAATGAACACGAACCTCGGACTCATCGGCCGCAAGCTCGGCTGCACCCAGCTCTTCACCGACAGCGGCGCCGTTGTCCGCGTGACGGTGGTCGAAGTGGGCCCCTGCAAGGTCGTCCGCAAGCGCACCGAAGAGAAGGACGGCTACTCGGCCCTCCAGCTCTCGTTCGGCGAGAAGCGCGCGAAGAACGTGAACAAGCCCCTCAAGGGCTACTTCGCGAAGAACGGCGTCGAGACCAAGAAAGAGACCCGCAAGGGCCGCGAGGTCGACGTGCTCCCCGAGGTCCTGAAGGAGATCCGTCTCCCGGCGGCCGAAGCGGCCAAGTTCGAGGTCGGCCAGGTCCTGACTGCAGCGGACGTGTTCAAGGTCGGCCAGTTCGTCGACGCGACGGGTCTGTCGCGCGGCCGTGGGTTCTCGGGCGTGTTTCGTCGCCACAACTTTGCGGGCTTCGTCACGACGCACGGTACGCACGAGTACAAGCGCCACGGCGGCTCGATCGGTACGAACATGACCCCCGGCCGCACGCTCCCGGGCCTGAAGATGCCGGGACAGCACGGCAACAAGCGCACGACGCAGATCAACCTGAAGGTCGCCGAAGTGATCGCCGACAAGAACCTCGTCCTCATCGAGGGCTCGGTCCCGGGGTCGCGCAATCAGATCGTGACGATCCGCGGCGCCGTGAAGAACGGCAAGCACGCGTGATACTGAGTCTGCGTGACCTACAAGCGTCCCGCTGACCGGTACACCAAAAAAGCGAAGGCCGAGGGCTTCGCGGCGCGCTCGGTGTACAAGCTCGAAGAGATCGACCGGCGCACCAAGCTCCTTCGACCGGGGATTCGAGTGCTCGATCTCGGCGCCGCGCCCGGCTCGTGGACGCAGTACGCGTCCCCCAAGGTGGGCTCGAAGGGCAAGATCATCGCGGTCGACCTCGAGCCGCTGCGCGTGAAGGTGGGGCCCAACGTCGAGGCGTTGATCATGGACGCGCTCGGCGACCTGTCGGTGCTCGATCCGTACGGGCCGTTCGACGTGGTGATGAGCGACATGGCTCCGCACACGACGGGCATCGCGTTCGCGGACGCCGCGCGGTCCGAAGAGCTCGTCGAGCGCGTGCTCGACGTGTGCGAGCGCCTTCTGCTCCCGGGCGGAACGATGGTCGCCAAGATCTTCCGCGGCGAGGGCTTCGAGCAAGTCCGCGCGCGCATGCGGACGCTCTTCGACGAGGTCCGCGTGATCAAGCCCGAGGCCTCGCGGCGCGAGAGCGTCGAGGCGTTTCTCGTGGGCGTCTCGCGGAAGCGACCGCCCGAGGCGCCAAAAGCAACGGCAGAAAAGGCCGCCACATGATTGTGTGTGCGGTCGATCGCGCCCCGGCGCTCGTCGCGCGGGGGCCGCTGTGATCGCGTGCTACGGCGACGCGCTGATCGACTTGTTCGCGCTGCCCCCGGGCGCCGAGATCGACGAGGCGACGTCGTTCGATCCGCACATCGGCGGCTCGACGTGCAACGTGGCGATCGTCGCTTCGCGCGCGGGCGCTTCGGTGCGGTTCATCGGCGCCGTCGGCGACGATCGCTGGGCCGACCGACTGCGCCGCGCGCTCGTCGCTGAAGGGATCGACACGCGCGCGCTCGCGACGGTCGACGCGACGCGCACGCCCGTCACGTTCATCACGACGCGCCCCGATGGAACCCGCGCGTTTCTCTCGTACCGCGCGGGCGGGGCCGACGGCGCGATGACCCCGGGTCACCTCGTGTACGACGCGCTCGACGGGGTCGAGTGGCTCCATCTCGCGTCGAGCAGCCTCCGCGCCGAGCCGCGCGCGAGCACGACGCGCGAGGTGCTTGCGCGGGCCGAGGCGCGAGGCGTTCGCGTGTCGCTCGACCTCAACGTTCGACCGGGGTTGTGGGCGTCGAAGGACGCTCTGCGCGGCGCGATCGACGCGCTCTGCAAGCGCGCGTCGCTCGTGAAGGCGAGCGAAGAAGACCTCGCGCTGCTCGGGCTCGCGCCGTCGCTCGAGGCCCTCGCGCGGCTCGCCCCGAGCGCGGCGTGCGTTCTCACACGCGCCGAGCGCGGAGCGAGCGCCCGGATCGGCGCGACCGAATTGAACGTCGCGGCTCCGCGGGTCGCCCTCGTCGACGCGACGGGCGCGGGCGACGCGTTCGTGGGGGCGCTCCTCGCGGGGATCGACCGCGAGGAGCGCGACCCGCTGGCGATCGACGCCGCGCGGTGGGAGGCCCTGCTCGCGCTCGCGTGTCGCGCGGGCGGCGCGTGCGTCACGAGCGTCGGCGCGACGAAGAGCGTGCATCGAGGGCTCTTCTCGGGCATGGTGGACGGCGAAACGTCGTGAGCGAAACGCAGGTATTTGCAACAGAGGTCCGCGCGCCCCGCGGCGCCGACGTGACCGAGGTGCTCTGGTCGGACGGGTCGGTCACGCGCGTAGCCAACGAGTTTCTGCGGGGCTATTGCCCGTGCGCTGGGTGCCAAGGGCACTCAGGAACCATCGCGTTTCGCGCTGGTGGAAATGCGGAGATCGACGACATCGTCGAGGTGGGCAACTACGCGCTCTGCTTTCGATGGGGCGACGGACACGACTCGGGCATCTACACGTGGGAGTACCTGCGACGGCTCGGCGCACACGCAGCGCAGTCTGGCCGAGAAGGTGTGTTGCCGCGCTGAGCGGGCTGATAGACTCACTCGCAACGTGAATCCGATTCTTGTCGTCGAGGACTCGGCTGCGATGCGGGCGTACGTTCGTGCGGCGCTCGAAGCCGGCGGGCACGAGGTGGTCGAGGCGACGTCGGGGCTCGACGCGCTGAGGCTGCTGCCCCGAGGGCCGTACGCCGCAGTCGTCACGGACATCAACATGCCCGACCTCTCGGGGCTCGAGCTGGTGAGCGTGATTCGTCGAAGCAGCCATCGTGCGACCCCCATCGTGCTGATCAGCACCGAGGGGCGAGAGAGCGATCGAGCGCGCGGGTTGTCGCTCGGCGCAAACGCGTACGTCACCAAGCCGTTCGCGCCCGCAGCGCTGCTCGCGACCATCGAGCCGCTGCTCGCGTCGGCCGGTTGATGCGAGAGGGGCGGAGACATCGACGATGAACGCAAGCGACGCGAAGGACGAGTTTTTCGGCGAGGCGCAAGAGCTGATCGACGCGCTCGCGCGCGATCTGCTCGCGCTCGAGACGTCGTCTCGCGCGGGCGGCGACGACCCCGAGCTCGTCAACGACATCTTTCGAAGCGTCCACACGCTCAAGGGATTGTCGGGGCTGTTCGGGCTCAACCGCCTCGGCTCGCTGACGCACGAGCTCGAGAACCGCCTCGACGACATGCGCATGGGGCGCTTGAGCGTGAGCACGTCGGTGCTCGACGTTTTGTTTCGCGCCGTTGAATTGTTGGGCCGGATGCTCGCGGCCGCGCGCCGCGGCGAAGCCGACGACGACAGCGAGCTGCCCTCGCTGCTCGCGAGCTTGAAGACCGCCGGTGCGTCGAAGGACCAGCGCGCGGACGACGAGCTCGCGGCGTTCGAGCTCGACCCCGACATCGTCCGCGTGCTCACGGAGCACGAAGAGCATCGGCTGCGCACGAACGTCCGCAACGGGACGCCGCTGTATCGACTGCGGGCGCGGTTTCCGATCGATCGGATCGACAAGGCGCTCGACGAGCTCAAGCAGCTCGCCAAGCCGCTCGGCGAGATCATCGCGTATCTGCCCACCGGGGATCTGCCCGCGGACGGGACGCTCTTCGAGCTCGACATTCTCTATGCGAGCGCGACGCCGCTCGAGCAGCTCCGCCATCGGCTCGAAGGACAAGACGTCGCGATTCATCGGATCAGCCGCAAGAGCGCGGCGTCGCACACGAGCTTGCCCGCGGCGCCCGACGTGCCGGTGCAGGCTGCGCTCCCGCCGCCGCCTCGCGCGCCGAGCGACACCGCCCGCGATTCGGTGCCGCTGTCGCTCGACAAGCCGTTTGTCGACTCGACGACGAACGAGCGCGCGGCCCTCCAAGAGCCTCGCCACGGCGGAGGGATCAAGACGCCAGTGCCGCCGAAGCCCGAAGAAGAGGGCTCGCGCGCGGCGCTCGCAGGGCGCATGGCGCACACGGTGCGCGTCGACATTCGCCGCCTCGATCACTTGATGAACGTCCTCGGAGAGCTCGCGATCGTGCGCGGATCGCTCGCGCGATTGACCGAGCGACTGAGGCAGCACGCGACGTTTCGTGACCTCACGACGGAGCTCCATCGCTTGCATCGCGCGTTCGATCGCAACCTCGCGGAGATGCAGTCGGGCATCCTCGAGGTGCGGATGGTCCCGCTCGGGCAGGTGTTCGAGCGGCTCGCGCGCGCGGTCCGGCAGATCGCACGGCAGAACGACAAAGAAATCAGGCTCGTCGTCACGGGCGCCGAGACCGAGGTCGACAAGCTCATCGTCGAAGAGCTCTCCGATCCGCTGCTTCACATCGTACGCAACTCGATCGATCACGGGATCGAGCCGCAGAGCGAGCGGGCGGCCCTCGGAAAGCCGGTCGAAGGCACGATCGCGCTCAACGCGTTTCAAGCGGGCAATCACGTGATCATCGAGATCGAAGACGACGGCGCTGGCGTCGACCACGATCGGGTGATCGCGACGGCGCTCCGGCGCGGGCTCCTCACCGAAGAGCAGGCGCGCGAGATCGCGCCGCGCGACGCGATCAACTACCTGTTTCTTCCGGGCTTCTCTACGCGCGAGGCGGTCACCGACCTCTCGGGCCGCGGCGTCGGCCTCGACGTCGTCAAGACCAACATCGCGCGCCTCGGCGGCGTCGTCGACGTCCAGAGCGAGCGCGGGATCGGAACGAAGTTCACGATCACGCTCCCGATCACGCTCGCGATTCTTCGAGCGCTCCTCCTCGGCGTCTCGGGTCGCACCTACGCGCTGCCGCTCTCGTCCGTCGCCGAGGCCACGGTCCTCGACGCCCGCGCGATTCGCACCGTCGAAGGCCGCGAAGTCACCTCGCTCCGCGGCGAGACCCTCCCGCTCTGCCGTCTCGAGCGACTGTTCGGCCACGATCGAACGGCCAAGACCAACACTCGCTCGTACATCGTCGTGGTCGCGCTCGGCGGACGACGCGTCGGCATCGTCGTCGACGAGCTCTTCGGCCAACAAGACATCGTGATCAAGGCGCTCGGCCCGTCGCTCTCGTCGGTCCGAGGATTCGCGGGCGCGACGGATCTCGGCGACCAACGCGTCGGGCTCGTCCTCGACGCCGCAGCGCTGCTCGACGAAGTGCTCTCCTCGGGCGAGCGCCGCGGAATGGAGGCGTACAGTGTCGGGCGGTAAGCTCTCTCGCGAGCTCTCGACGCCGCGCGCGTCCCGTGCGCGCGCGCTGCCGAGCGGCGAAGACCGCGAAGAATACCTTGGATTTCGCGCGGACAAAGAGATGTTCGCCGTGTCCCTCGCGCTCGTGCGCGAGATCCTGAAGCCCCCGCCCATCACCGAGGTCCCGAGGGCGCGACGCGACATCCTCGGGATCGTCTCCGTGCGCGGTCAGATCACGACCGTCATCGATTTGCGCCGGAGGCTCAACCTTCGCGCGACCGATCCCACGATTTCGTCCCGCGTGCTCCTCGTGCAGGGCAACGACGAGGTCCTCGGGTTGCTCGTCGACGAGGTCACGCAGGTTTACCGACTGTCTCCGCTCGAGATCGAACCGGCGACCTCGGTGCTCGGCGCCAACGTCGGGTCCCACGTCGCGGGCATCGGTCGCCCTCGGATGCGCGGACTCCGCGGCGAAGTGCAAAACGCCTCTGAAGAGGTCCTGATTCTGCTCGATCTCGCGGCGCTGCTCAGCAGCTAGACGCTCGCGCCCGCTCCCAACCCTTCGAACCGCACTCTCCACAGGACGATAGCTCTCCGTGCAACCCAAGCGCGCCTCGCAACAGCAAGGACGAAAGATCGCAGAGGTCAGCCTCGTCGGCTTTCGTGTGGCCGACGGCAGCTTCGCGGTCGAGGTCAACGTCGTCCGAGAGATCCTGGCGCCGGCGCAGCTCGTCACCGTTCCGGACGCAGCCAAGATCGTCCTCGGCGTGATCGAGCACCGAGGGCACGTCGTTCCCATCGTCGACTTGCGAAAGCGCTTCGGCTTCGCGCCGTACTCGACCGCGCGCCGCGCCAAATGGATCGTCGTCGAAGGCGGCGCCGGCTGGCTCGGCCTCGCTGTGGACGAGGTCACCGAAGTGTTTCGCGTCGACCCGTCGCACGAGCGAACGCCGCCGCGCGTCGGTCCTGGCGACGTCGCGCAGGGCTTCACCAAGGTCTACGCGTACGAGGGGCGCCTCGTGATGCAGCTCGATTTGAAGGCGCTCGCGCGCGCCATCGAAGAGAACACGATCTCGGCGTTGCCCTCGTTCGCCGCGGGCAAGGACGGGGTCGAATGACGCTCCCTGCGCTCCGACACCCCGACGCAGAGATCCGACGCCAGTGCATCGCGTCTCTCTCGGGAACGGACGTCGATCACGAGCGCGACGCGCTGCTCGCGCTGCTCGATGATCCCGATTGGCGCGTTCGTCGCGAGGTCGCCCTCGCGATCGCGCGGGCGTCGGACGTGCGCGGGTCGGTCGTTCCCCTCGTCGAGTCCGTCGAGCGCGGCGACGTCGCGCGCCGCAACGCAGCGATGGAGGCGCTTCGGCAGATCGGTCGAAGCGTCGCCCCCGTCCTGCTCGCGCGACTCACCGTAGTCGAGGCCAACGCGCGTCGCTTCTTGGTCGAGCTCCTCGCCGACGTGGGTGACGAATCCGCCGTGGGTCCGCTCGAGCAATTGCTCTCGGGCGACGACGCGAACGTCGCGCACGCCGCCGCGGAGTCTCTCGCGCGCATCAGCGCTCCCTCGGCCGAACGCGCGCTCGTCCGCGCGCTCGACAACCCCGAAGCCGTCGTGCGACTCGCGGTGCTGCAGGCGTTCGCCGCGCGTCGACGCGCGCTCCAGTGGTCGCTCGTCGAGCCGCTCATCAGCGACCCGATCTGTCGTCGCGCCGCGCTCCTCGCGGCCGCGCTGTGCGCCGAGTCCGCAGCGCTCGACGCGATCCTTCGCGCGCTCATCGCCGGAGGACCGCTCGTCAGCGCCGCTGTGCTCGCGCTCGCGCAGCGGCTCGACTCGGGCATCGACGCGGACGCGCGCGACAAGATGCTCGCGGTCGGCGCGCCCTCGGTCCTCATCGACGTCGCCGATCACGGAACGAGCCCCGACGCGCGCCGCGCCGCGCTCAAGTGTCTCCGCACGACGCCGGTGCCCGAGGCCATCGCCGTGGTGTTGGCCTCCGTCGATTTGCCCGAGACCGCGAGCGTGGCCGAAGGCGTCGTCGACGCGTTCGGGCCCGAAGCCGTCGACGTCGCGCTGCGATGCGCGCCCGCGCTCGGTCGCGCAGGCGTCGTCGCGCTGCTCCGTTGGTCCGATGGCCGCGTGCCAGACAACTCTGCAAACGCGCTCGTCGCGATCGCCGAGCGCTGGCTCGACGGCGGTGTGCGGAGCATCGCGCTGTGGGAGACCGTCGCTTCGAGGGGCGATCGCGCTTCGGCCGAGCGCCTCGTGGCGCGGATCTGCAGCCGCGCGGCGACGCTCGATTCGCAGGAGATCGCCTCGTCGATCGAGCGCGTCGTGCAGCGGTTTCCCGAGGTCGCCGCCGGGCTCGCGTCAGTGCCCGTGCAGTCGACCCTCGGCGTCGTGATCGCGACGTCCATGGCCCGCGCAGGCCTCGCCGTTGACGAGCTCGCGCTTCGCGACGCGCTCGGCTCGCAGGACGCTCGGCTTCGCGCCGGTGCGCTCCGCGCGCTGTCCATCGTCGACCCGCGTCGCACGCTCGACGCGCTCGCGTTCGCGCTCGCGGACGAAGACCCCACGGTCCAAACCGCCGCGGCCGAAGTGCTCGGGCAGCGCGGCGACGGACGCGAGATGCTCGTCGCGTCCCTCGGCGCATCGGATCCGCGTGTTCGTCGCGCTGCCGTGTGGGCCGTCGCGCGATGGAGCGACGGCATCTCGCGCGTTCGTCCGTTGCTCGACGATCCCGAGCCCGCCGTCGTGCTCGGAACCATGGAAGCCCTCGGCGACTCGCTGCGGACCTCGGACCTCGAGCGTCTCTGTTCGCACGCGGACGCGGACGTCGTCACCCAAGCGCTCGCGTCGCTCCGCCACTCGGACCCTTCGCGCGCCGCGACGATGGCCGAGAGGCTGCTCTCGCACGCGATCTGGTCGGTGCGACTCGAGGCCGTTCGCGCCCTCGTCGGCGCAGGCCCCGCGGCGCGCGAGCGGCTCGAGCGCGCGCGCAACGCCGAGCGCGACGAGCTCGTCGTCGAGGCGATCGACGCGGCGCTCTCGCACAACGAGGGGGGGCGATGACGTCCGTTGCTCCGCTCGCGCTCGAGGAGTTTCGGCTCATCCGCGAGCTGATCCTCAAGTACTGCGGGGTCGTCTTGACCGACGACCAGCGAGGGTACGTCGAGCGGCGCCTTCGCGACCGACTCGCGTTTCTCTCGCTCTCGGATTTTCGCGCGTACTACCGCTATTTGCGCTTCGACCCCGCGGGGCCGCAAGAGATCGAAGACGCGGCGGAGTCGATCACGACGCACGAGACGTACTTCTTTCGCGAGGAGTACCAGCTCCGAGCGTTTCGCGACGAGGTGCTCGGAGCTCTCTACGACGCGCGACGCGGAGCACGTCGGTTGGCGTTGTGGAGCGCGGGGTGCTCGACTGGCGAAGAGCCCTACACGCTCGCGATGCTCCTGCTCGAAGCCGGGATTCCGCGCGGGTGGGACGTACGCATTTTTGGCAGCGATTTGTCACGCCGCGTGATCGCGCACGCGCGCCGAGGGATCTACGGGCCGTCGAGCTTTCGCGCGTGCCCCGACCGCTATCGCAGCCAGTACTTTCGGCCCACCTCGGACGGACAACACGAGGTCAGCCGCGAGGTGCGCGCGCTCTGTCACTTCGGGCAGCTCAACCTCGTCGACGCCGCGCGCGTCGCGCTCATCGGAAAGCTCGACGTGATCTTCTGCCGCAACGTGCTGATCTACCTCGAGCCCACGGCGCGTCGCGCGGTGGTCGATCAGTTTTATCGCCGTCTTTCTCCAGGTGGAGTGCTCCTCCTCGGCCACAGCGAGTCGCTCTTGTCGATGACGACCGCGTTCGAGCCGGTGGTGCTTTCGTCCGACCTGGTCTACCGACGTTCGGCGCAGCAAGTGGAGTCGCTGCCTGCGTTGCCGGAGTCGACGGTCGAAGCTGCGCGAGCGAGCGCCGAGGGTGATCCAGCGAGGGGCGGTCGATGACCCGCGCTTTTCGCGTGCTCGTCGTCGACGATTCGGTGCTCCATCGGCAGACGATCGCGGACTTGCTGCGCGAGATCGACGGCGTCGAAGTCGTAGGGCGCGCGGTCGACGGGCAAGAAGCGCTTCGAATGGTGTCGCTGCTCGACCCGGATCTCGTGACGCTCGACCTCGAGATGCCGCGGATGGACGGCTTCACGTTCTTGCGACTCGTGATGGCCACCAAAGCCACACCGGTGCTCGTGATCTCGAGCTTCGGAAACGTCGAGAACGTCTTTCGAGCGCTCGAATGCGGCGCCGTCGATTTTGTGCCTCGCGTGGGGGGCAGTGACTTCAGCGCGATGCGCGCGGCGGTGCGAGAGAAGGTATCGGCCCTCCGCGACGCGCACAGCCAGCCGCGCGCGTCGGTGTCGGCGTCGATCGCGGGCGTCGCGCGGGCGGACGCCACGCAGCCGATTCGAGTTCCGACGCCCGTCGCGGGAATTCGCTCTGCGAGCGACGCCGAGCCGAAGAAGGTGTTCGTGGTCGGCTCGTCGACCGGCGGCCCGCCTGCGATCGTCGACCTCGTCTCGCGACTGCCTTCGAACTTCGCGCACTGCGTCGTCGTCGCACAGCACATGCCCGAGCGATTTACGAAGTCGTTCGCCGAGCGCCTCGCGCGCAAGGGCCCGTTGCGGGTGCTCGAAGGCGAAGACGGGACCCGCCTGCACGCAGGATCCGTCGTCATTTGCCCGGGAAATCGCAGCTCCGAAATCTCCGTCGACGCGTCGTCGCTGCGGTTGAGGGTCCTCGCGCTCGACCCGTCCGATCGCTACTCGCCATCGGTCGATCGTCTGTTTCGGTCGGCCTCGGTGCTCGGTCCCCGCGTGGTCGCCGTCGTGCTCACGGGAATGGGCGACGACGGAGCCCTCGGAGCTGCGGATATCCTCAAGCGAGGCGGCGAGCTGTGGGTCGAGGCCAGCGAGACCGCGGTCGTCGACGGCATGCCCGCCGCATCTCGAAAAGTCGGTCCCACGCTCGTGCTGCCCGTCGGCGCCCTCGTGAACAAAATCGCCGTCCACGACACCCGCGGGTGAACCCCGAGCCGTTCGGGTTTTGTCGCCGCGACAGTGCGTCGGGATTCACGAACACAAACGCGGCGTGATACCGTCGGCGCCGCCTTCGCAGGGGACACAACCGCTGACGAACGGGCAACGGAGATCGGATGGATCGCAAGCGACCGGCCCGAGGGACGAGCAACCGTCCTCCGCGCAACACAACGAAGGCAGACCTCGTCGAGAAGCGGCGCGAGCTGCTCGAGACTTACTTCGAGAACGGCCGGCAAATCGCGAGCGAGCTTGTCGCCGAGCTCGACGCGGCACGAAAGCGCATCGCCGAAGTCGAAGACGAAAACACGCGCCTTCGGATGCAGCTGAAGAGCGACACCGCCATCCGTGACCTCCTGACCAAGATCGAAGCGCTCGAGAGCGAACGCCGCGAACTTCTGTCTCGAACGAGCGAAGTCGAGCAGCGCGCCCGCAGCGAAATCGAGCGCGCGATGGCCGTCGAGAGCGAGCTGTCCAACCTCGCGAGCCTCTACGTCGCGACCTCGCAGTTGCACGCTTCGCTCGATCCACGGGACGTCGTCGCCACGCTCGGGCAGCTCTTGCTGCAGTTCGTCGGGGCCGGGGCGTACGTCGTGTACAGCGCCGAGGGCGATCGACTCGTTCCTGTCGCGACCGAGGGCATGCCGCTCGAGTCGGTGACCGAAGCGATCGTGGGCCAGGGCATCGTCGGCGGCGCGTTCATCGGCGGCGCGCCGTTCGTCGTGCGCACCGAGGATCGAGACGGGCCGATGGTGGTCGTCCCTCTGCGCGTCGGCGAGCAAGTCGTCGGCGCCGTGGCGGTGTTCGCGCTGCTCGAGCAGAAGACCGAGCTCGACCCGTTCGACCACGAGCTGCTCCGAATGGTGAGCGCGCAGGGCGCCACGGCGCTCGCCGCCGCCCGATTGTCTGCTGCCGCGAGCGGGAGCATTCCGCCGTGGAGCTCGGCCGAGCGCTGAGCACCAACACCCCTTCGATACGATCGAGACCGTCGAGAATGAGCGCACAAGGAATCCTGGGATGAGTGAGCGGCTTTGCCTGGTAGTCGAAGATTCGCCGATGATGCGGCAGCTCCTCGTGTTCGCGCTTGCGCGCATCAAGGTGCTCAAGGTCGTCGAGGCTGATGACGGCGTCGATGCGTTGCGCAAGCTGACCACCGCGAAGTTCGACTTGATCATCACCGACATCAACATGCCGGTGCTCGACGGGCTCAAGCTCGTGAAGAAGATCCGATCGGACGAGGTTCACAAGGACGTCCCGATCATGATCGTCACGACCGAGGGCAGCGCCGAGGACCGCCAACGCGCCCTTCAGCTCGGCGCCAACGCGTACATCACCAAGCCCATTCAGGCGCCGCAGGTGATCGCCAAGGTGAAAGAGCTGCTCAAGCTCCCGTAGCGAGATCGCCCTTCGCGCCCCGTTGCGAGGACTCCACGCGGCGAGCGCTCTGCCGGGAGCGATCCCGAGAACCCTCAGCCCGCGTGCAGGCAACGGACGGCGGAGCCGCTCTCTTCGCGCGCACACCGCGCCGTGATCGAGATTTCATGAACACGCCCAACCGTCCCGGCCGCCCGTCGCGCGCGCCGACGTCGAACGCGAGCCGCAAAGCAAAGAGCCCCCGCACGCGAACGAAGTCCGAGCCGCCAGCGCCGCTCCCGGCCTTCGTCGAAGCGGACCTCGCGCAAGACCGCCGCGCGCTCGATCCGGTATTCATGCTCGACGAGGTCATCGTCGAGACGCTGCGCCTCGTCGAAGCAAACGGCCGTCACCCGGTGCTCGTCGGCCCCCACGACTGCGGCAAGTCGTCCGTGGTTCGCGCGATCGCTGCTGCCATCGTGGGTGGCGCGCGGCCCGCGGGCGCGCGCGCCATCTGGCGGGTCTCGATGCGTTCGATCGACCTCGCGACGCACAAAGACGGGACGTTCGTCCAAGCGCTCTCTCAGGTCGTCGCCGACGCTGCGACCTCGCCGTCCAAGCCGCTGCTCTGGATCCCGGACGCCCACCTCGCGCGCGTGTACGACGTTCACTCGGTCCTCGCGCTGCTGCTCGAGCGAAGCGGCGTTCGGATGATCGGTGAAGCGCTCCCGCCGTTTGATCGACAGTGCCTCGATGACGTCGAGCTCGCCAACGCGCTGCACCCGCTGCGCATGCCCGAGGTGACCGAGTCCCAGACGCGCGTGATGCTCACCGAGCACCGCGCGTGGCTCGCCGCCGCCGGTCGATCGGTCCGCCGATCCGCGCTCGAACGCGCGTTGCTCTTGTCGCGCGGCGCGTTCGCCAATCGAGCGCTCCCGGGCCGCGCGTTTCGCGCGTTGAGCCTCGCGCTCGAAGCGTCCGACCCGAGCGAACCACTCACGGGCAAGCTCGTCAGCCGCGCGCTTCGACGAACCGTGGACGTTCCGCCCGCCCTCGGCGATCGCGCGCCCGCGGCCCTTCGCGAGGCGCTCGAGAAGCACGTCGCAGGACAGCGCGCTGCGATCGACGTGCTCGCCGCGCGCTACGCGGTCTGGCGCGCTGGCGCAACGCAGCGCCATCGACCGGCCTCGTTCGTGATCCTCGCGGGCCCTCCAGGCGTCGGAAAGACGCATCTCGCCAGCGAATTTGCACGCTCCACGCTCGGTCACGGCGAGCACCTCATCGCGGTGTACGGCGGCGAATTCGCCGAGGACTGGAAGGTCGATCAGCTCCTCGGACAGGTCGGCGCGAGCAGCCCCGACCTGCGCCGCGGGATGCTCGCCTCCGCCCTCGCGGGCGCTCCGGTGTCGGTCGTCCTCGTCGACGAGATCGAGCGCGCGCATCCGTTGCTCTTGCGCTGGCTGATGCAAGCCGCGGACGCCGGCTCGTTCATCACGGGAAGCGGCGAGCTCGTCAACCTCGAGAACACGTTCGTGATCGTGACGACCAACGTGGGCGCCGACGCGTTTCGCGACACGCCTCTCGGGGTTCGTCCGATGCCCGACGACGCACAACGGCTCCAGGCGCTCCGCCGCGCGATCGCGCAGGGACTTCCGCCAGAGCTCATCGATCGCGCCGACGCGCTCGTTTGCTGCGAGCCCCTCTCGCTCGACGCTCGGCGCGCGCTCGCTTCGCGCTGGGCGAAGGACGCGCTTCGCAAGCGCCACGGGCGCACGGGTCGAACGCTGGTGATCGAGTCGCTCGATGAAGCCATCGACGCGATCGCGAGCCGTCGCCTCGACGCGCGCTCGCTCCGGGCCGCGCTCGACCTCGAGGTGCTGGCGCCCGCGTTCGAGCACGCCCACGACGTCGCGGTGGTGCGCGCGACGGTGCGCGACGCGCGAATCGTGTTCACTTCGGTCGGACAAGAGGGCCCCTGACGCGGCATCGGCGCGCGTTTCGAGGGTCACCAACGAGGTCGTCGAATGTCTCCCGCTGACAGAGCGCGCGCGCTGCCCCCACTTCGACAACGGGTCGCCATCGTGGACCGGTGGTCGCGATCGCTCGTCGACGAGGCCGACGCGCTGTGCGCGGGATGGAGCGAGCGCTTCGCGCTTCCCACGAGCGAGCTCGCACACCACGAGCTCGCGGGCCTCGCCGCGGCGCTCGACGAGCTCGCCGAGTGCGCCGAGAGCGAACTGTTGCCCGAGCGATCGCGCCGGTGGTTCTCGGGCGAACCCGTGCGCGTCCGGTTTGATGCGCCCGAGTCCCGGGCGCTCCGAGTCCCCGAGGGCGCCTTGCCCGCGGCGCCGCTCGCGCTCGCGGCGTGCGCGTTCGTCGCGGGCAGCTCGGTGTCTCTGCAGGTCGCGCGAGCGGACCACGCTTCGTACGAGCGCGCCCTCGCGTGCGCGCGCGCGGATCGCTCGGAGCTCGCGATCGATCTCGCGGATCCAACGGAGCTCGAGGCGACCGTGAGTCCGCTGCTCGGCGTGGATCGACCGTCGATCGCGTGGCTCGACGCGCCCGAGCTCGCGCGCGCGATCGACCCGCTGTGCGCGCGTCTCGAGCGCGCTGCGCGCTATCGGGGCGGCGCGCGTCGCGGCGCGCTCCGTTGGGTGGCCGGGCGAGCCCCCATCGTCGATGCCCTCTTCGCGCGCGGCGCTCCGTGGGCTTCTGCGGCCAACGAGCGAGCTTCCGTGCGCGGCGTGTGGATCGAGCGAGCCTCCATGGAGCTCGATCGCGTGACGCTCACCGAGCCGACGCTCGTCGTCGAGTCCTTCGAGAGCGAGCGCGCGTGGGTCGATCGAGCCCTCGCGCTCGCGCCGTTCGCCGCGTGCTCGGCGTTCGGTCGCGACAAGGATCGGCTCCGCTCGCTCGCCGCGCGAACGCGCTCGGACACGATCTTCATCGACTCGACCCCCGCGTGCGCGCTCGGTGGAATCCTGCGCGCCGAGTTCGATGCGCGCCGTTGGTTGCGCGAAGTCACCCGCGAAGTTCCCGTCGTTCACGGCGCCCCGCCCGCGGTGGCTGCGGTGAGTGACTCGCCCGCGCGGCGTCGTTGGTTGCGCGGGTGGCTTCGGATCGCGCTCGGCCGCTATGGCCTCGGCGGACGCGTCGAAGATCTCTGGTGATCGACGGCTTCGACAGGCGCCCACGATCGGCCGCCGTCTTCCGTGACAAATTGCTTCGAACCGCGCTCGTCTCGAAGACACACGCGCTCGGGCCGCGCGTCGTCCACGTCGATCTCGAACACCGAGACGGTCACCGAACGCGCATCGCTCGTGCGGCGAACGTCGCGCACATAGCGCGCTGCATTGAGCGGATTGAACACCGAACAACTCCCTCGTGGTTGCGCGCCGCTCCTACGCGAGAGAGCCCGTCGCTCGCTCGCGGTGTCGCGGACACCCCGTCCTTAGTCCGCCCGTCGAGCGCGACGCGAATATTCGTCGTCGAAGCGTCGACCGCCTACATCGGGGCACACGACGCGGGAGGCCGCGCCGTGCACCGCGCATTTCGCCAGCAATTTCCCGAGCGCGCCACGCGGGGTCTCGTCGACCCTCGCGGGTGCTTTTCGCGCGTGCCGCTGTACGATGGGACGAAGCGCTATGCGACGCATCGGGTCTGCTCTGTTGTTGCTGCTCGTCGGGTGCTCCCGTCCGCCAGCGCCCGCCGCACGAAGCCACGAAGCGCCTCGCGCCATCGGCGGTGACGGGATCGTTACGGCGTCGCTCGAAACACCATCGGGCGCGCTTCGGGTCGACGACGAAGGCGTGTTGACGCTCACCGAGTCGGGGCAATCGCGCGTCCTCGATCGGCAAGTGATCCCGGAGCTCTCGTACTCGAACGCGCTCCGCGCCGTGGTCTACCCGCGCAGGACCGCGCTCGGCAGCGAGCTCGTGCTGCGGTCACTGACGGACAACGTCGCTCGCGCGATCACGACGCAGCAGTCCTCCGCGGACCGCCCCGCGATTTCGCCCGATGGCGCGTGGGTCGCGTTCTGGGGAAGCCAACACGACGCCACGATCGTGGGGCTCTACGTGCTCGAGCTCGCGTCCGGCGCCGTTCGTCGCGTGAACAACCGCGGCGTGAGCATCGGCGGGCCAGGCTTCGTCGAGCCGCCGATCGAGCGGTCGTTTCGCTTCGACGGCGCGCGCCTCGTGCGGTGGACCGGCGCGGACGGAGCGCACGCGCTCGATCTCGCGAGCGAAGGAGCGACACCGTGAACAAGCGAACGCTCGCGCTCGGGTTGATCGCGTCGATGCTGCTCGCTCCGTCCGTCGCGCGCGCGCAAGAGACGCTCTTTCGGTTTCCGCTCGCGCGTTGCTACACGGGCTGCTCGTCGGTGAGCGCGTACGTCGATCGCGACACGACGTCACGCGTGCGCGAGTACAACTGCATGGACTACTCGTACAACGGCCACCAGGGCACGGACTTCGCGATCGCCGGTGGTTTTCGCGCGCAAGACGAAGGGCGATCGATCGTCGCGGGCGCCGATGGCGTCGTGATGAGCGTCCACGATGGCGAGAGCGACCGCTGCACGACCGGGAGCTGCGGCGGCGGCGGCGGGTTCGGCAACTACGTCGTGCTCTCGCACTCGGACGGAAGGCTCTCGTACTACGCGCACATGCGTCGCGGCTCGATCGCGGTCATGCCCGGACAGCGCGTCCGCTGCGGCGATCCCCTCGGGCTCGTCGGAAGCTCGGGCAACAGCACAGGGCCCCACGTGCACTTCGAGGTCCGCGAGCGCTCGATGGCCGTCGACTCGTTCTCGGGCCGTTCGTTTTGCGGCGGTGGAACGACGATGTGGGTCTCGCAAGGCGTCTACCGCGGCCTTCCCTCGGAAATGTGTCAGTCCTCGTCGACGCCGACGGACTCGGGTGTCGCAGCGGATGTTCCATCAACGCCCGCGGACGTGCCCGCGCTGGACGCGACGGTCGACGCGACCGTCACGGACACGCGCGTCGACGACGTGGCGATGGTCGACTCGGCGACGACCGACGCTTCCACGACGGATGCGTCGCGCTCGGACGTTCCGAGCGACACGTACGATCCCGCGAAGGACTGGGGCGGCTGCAATTGTCGAGCGACGGGCGCGAACCGAAGCGGCTCTCGCGTGTGGTTCGCGGCGCTCGCCTTGGCGATGAGCGGGCTCGCGAGACGTCAGTCGGGCAGGTTCGCGCAGCAGCGAAAGCCCGTCGAGTAGTCGTGGTACGCGCGGTTGTGGCCGCGCGTGACGTACTGGCAGCCGTCACCGTTGAGGCGGTTGTCCATGTAGTAGCCGCCGCGAAACGTGCCTTCCGAGTCCGACGTCCACTCGTGCAGGTTGCCCTGCATGTCGAACACGCCGTAGTCGTTGGTGCAGCTCTCGTGCGCGCCCGTGACAGCGACGGTGCCCGCGAGCTGGTTGAGCTGCGGGTCGTTCATGAAGATCCCGTTCCACAAGTAGCGGCGGGTGTGGCCGAAGAGCTGAACGACGGGGTGCCGCGAGTGATCCTCGTTGCACGCGCCGGCCACGCGTTGCGCGCCGTAGGTGTATTGCGAGCGGCGTGGTCCCGAGCACGCGCGAACCCACTCGCGGTCGCTGCACAAGCGCTTGCCGGACGCGGCGCACGCGCGCGCTGCTTGGTCCGCCGAGATGTACCCCTGCGGAACAACCGATCGCTGGCTCACCGCGCGCACGCGCGCTCGGTCGGGCGAGTGAAACGCGGACCACGGCCGTTCGGTCCCGTCGGATAACACTTCGACAAGCGAGGCTTCGAAGCGGTCTACGCAAAACTGTTCGTCGATTCGAGCCATCCCCTCGGGGCAGGGTCCCGACGCCCGGAGGGCGAGGGGGGCCACGAGGATCGCTCCCGCGAGAGCGGCGACGGTGAGGGCCTCGGTCTTTTTCGGGGTCCGCATCGGTTCGTCGTCAGGGGGTTGGGCGGAGTGGTTGAATGGGCGTGGTTGACTGCTGTCAGGCCTCGCTGCGAAGGGAGGCGACCATGACACACGTGTCCGGGGTGCGAAAAGCTGTTCCGATCGTTTCAGTCGGGTTGACAGAGACGTTTGCCTACCTCCGAGCACATTCGGGAGCTCCGCGGCAGCGCGCTCGAGCACCCCTCGAGTGATTCACACTTTACCGCGGAGTTGCTGCGGTGTTCCTCGCTCGGTAACCTCGACCAACGAACGCGCGCTGCGCGCGCTGCAACCGATTCGACGGGCGCTCGAAGGCCGACGCAACAGCGCATCACGCCGGAATCGAACGCACTTCAGCCCGTCATTTTCACGCTCTTCTCGCTACGCTTGGAACTCGTCATGCGAAAAAACGCTGCTCCGCTCGTGCTCGCTGCGCTCGCGTCTCTCTGTGCTCTCGCTGCGCCATCGACGTCCTTCGCTCAGCCGAGCGCGTCCGCGCGCCAAGAGGCAGGACGTCACTTTCGCGCAGGCGTCTCCGCGTACCAGACGGGAGACTACTCGACGGCCCTCGGCGAATTTCAGAGCGCGTACCGCATCGCGCCGCACCACTCGGTGCGCGTGAACATCGCGAACTGCTTCATGCACATCGGCCGCCCGATCGACGCGCTCAATCACTTCGAGAGCTTCATCGCAGAAGCCACGACCGCGGGCGGACTCGCCGCGCAACAACGACGCGAAGTCGAAGCGCAGATCACCGAGCTGCGCGGACAGGTCGCCGAGGTTCAGGTTCGAATCGAACCCGCGAGCGCGCGCGATCCGATTATTACGGTCGACGGACAGCCCGCCAACGCGAGCGGCGTGGTTCGCATGATGCCCGGCCGACACACGATCGAAGTGACCGCGGACGGATTCGCGACCGCGCGGCAAGACTTCGTGGCGTCTGCGGGACAACGCGCGGACGTTCCGATCGCGCTCCGTCCACCCGCCGCGTCGACCGCCACGACAACCACGGGCGCTAGCGCAACAACCAGCACGAGCGGCACGACGACGACGACGGCCGCCACAGGCACCGTCGCGACGACGACCACAGCGACAACCACAACGACGGGCGCAACGGGCGGCGAAAACACAACCACGTCGACGGGACCCAACACGTCGATGACGACGAACGCCGGAGGAACCGGCGCCACGGGCGCGAGCACGGGCGGTCCGACGCTTGTCGCTGGCAACGACATCGTTGGACCCACCGAACGACGCCGCGGACTGCCGCTGCCCGTCTTCATCGGCGCCGCTGCGGGAACGGGCGCTGTCGCGATCGCCTGGGGCGTCTTCGGCGGGCTCGCGATGGGCGCGAACGGCGAGTTCAACACGATCGCGCGCCGCATCGAGATGGGCACGGCGCAGCCCGACGACGTTCGCGCTGGCGAGAGCGCCGCGAGCCGCGCGCGCACGTTCGCCCTCGTGTCCGACGTGATGATGGGCGTCACCATCGCGGGCGCCGTGGCGACGACCGTGATCGCGATCAACACACAGTGGAGCGCTCCGGCGCGCAACCGCGTCGTGCTCACACCCGCAGTTCACATGGCAGGCGCGGGCATCGCGCTCGGAGGTTCACTATGAAGCGCATCGCTGCAGTGCTCGCGCTCGGGACGCTCGCGGGTTGCTCCGTGCTCGTTCAGCCCGACCTCGGTCGCCTGCGCGGCGACGGCGGTTCGGTGCGCGATTCGAACACGCCGGGCCCGGATGCGATCGAGCCCGTCGATACGATCGAGCCGCCTTCGGACGTCCCTGTCGCCGACGTTCCCATGGGCTGCGCGAGCGGCTGCGACGACGGGATCCCGTGCACGATCGACCGCTGCAACAGCGGGACGTGCGTGAACACGCCCGACAACACGCGCTGCGGTCCCGACAGCACGTGCGACGCGACGCGCGGGTGCATGCCCAACGGAATGACGGGCTGCCGCGGACCGTCCGACTGCGACGATCGAAACCCTTGCACGCAAGACCTCTGCGCCTCGAATCGCTGCAGCAATCCGCCGGTCGACGAGGACATGGATGGCTCTCCGGCGCGCACGGTGAGCGGACGAACGTGCTCGGACAGCGGCGATTGTGACGATCGCAATCGAGCCATCAACCCGATGGCCGCCGAGGTCTGCGACATGGTCGACAACAACTGCAACGGGATGACCGACGAGGCCCCGATGTGCATGGGCATGCCGCCGATGAACACCAATTGCGGCGCGGCCCTTCGCCTCGACCTCGTGGCGAGCACGACCGTGATGCTCACGGGAAACAACGCGCGCGCGGCGAGCACGGTGCAGGGCTACTGCAATCGCAGCGACCTCGGGACCGGCGGCGAGCTCTGGTACTCGATTACGTGGCCAGCGAACCGTGACCTCTTCGTCGAGGCGATCGGCAACGACACGATGGACCCCGTGTTGTTCGCGACGTTCATGTGCGGTCAGCCCGCGGCGGTGTGCAACGACGACGTCGGCCGTTCGAACCGCGCGTCGCGCATCGTGATTCGCACCGAGAGCCTCACGGGCCTCGGAACGCGCACGGTGCAAGTCGCCGTCGACTCGTTCAACATGGGCGCCGCGGGGTCGTTCTCGCTGCGCGTTCGCACGCAGCCGTCCGTCGACTCGCGCTGCGGCAACCCGTTCGTGATGGAGGGCGGGGGCTCGGTTCGCTCGGTCCTCTCGCTCGGCGCGACGGACCGACTGAGCTGCGCCGGCGGAACGGGCGGAATCGGTCAGTACGACTACTACTCGCTGCGAACGTCGCCCGGCCAAGGCACGGTCTCTGCGTCGTCGGGCAGCCTCGTGCTGCGTCGCGACTGCGCGAGCATGGGCATGTGCGTGATGTCCGGCAGCAACTTCATGACTGCGGGAACGCAGCTCGTCGGCATCGAGCGCGCGTCCAACCCCTACACGATCACGTTCGTCGCCCCCTGAGCCGCGCGACCGCCGCGATTCAGACGTCGAACTCGGCCTTCTCGAGCAGCTCGGTCACGCGGAACAAGAAGCTGTTCGCAGCGACGCCGTCCACGATTCGGTGGTCGTACGAGAGGGCCGCGAACATCACCGGGTGGATCGCGATCATGTCCTGACCGTCTTGTTCGACGACGACCGGGCGCTTGACCATCTCGCCGATGCGCAAGATGCCGACGTTCGGCTGCGAGATGATCGCCGCGCCGACGAAGTTGCCCTTGAGGCCGGGGTTGCTGATCGAGAAGGTCGCGCCCGTGAGGTCGTCGGGCGTGGTCTTTCCGTCGCGAGCCTTGAGCGCCACGTCGTCGATCGCGCGCGCAAGTCCGCGGACCGTGAGCTCGTCGGCGTCGCGCACGACGGGGACGATGAGCCCGTCCTTCGTTTCGACGGCGATTCCCAGGTGGATTCGCTTGAGCTTGACGAACGCGTCGTCGAGCACGCGCGCGTTCATCACCGGGTTTTCGCGGAGCGCGCGCGCCGTGGCCGCGGCGATGAACGCGAGGTACGTGAGGTTCACGCCCTGCGCCTTGAGCTCGTTCTTCTTGCTCTCGCGGAGCTTGTGAACCTTGTGCATGTCGATCTCCGCGATCGTCATCACGTGCGGAGAGACATGCTTCGAGTACACCATGTGCTCGGCGATGATCCGTCGCCGACGCGAGAACGGGACGACCTCGTCTCCCGGCTGGGGAACGTACGGCGGCACGCGGAACGTCTTGGTCGGCGCCGCGTACGACACCGCGCTCTGAACGACCGCTTGCGCGGCCTCGACGCGCGAGGGCGTCGCAGCCACCACGGGTGCTGGCGCCGGCGCTGCTGCGGCGGGTGCGCTCGGAGAAGCGCCCTTCTTCGACGCCGCGTCGAGCACGTCTTGCTTGGTAATTCGCCCGTTTTCGCCGGTGCCCCGAACGGCCGCGAGGTCCACGTTGTGCTCTCGCGCGAGCGAGCGAACCGCGGGCGACGTCTGTCCGCCGCCGTCCGCGCTCGCTGCCGCTGCGGGTGCTGCTGCGGGGGCCGCCGCAGCCGACGCCGGAGCGCTCACCGCGGCAGCGCCCGAGGCGTCGATCTGCGCGATCGTGCTGTTCACCTTCACGGTCTCGCCCTCGGCGACGACCAACTTCACAACGACGCCAGACACCGGCGACGGAACATCCGTGTCCGCCTTGTCGGTCGAAATCGTCACAAGAGGCTGATCCTTCTGAATCGCGCCTCCCTCTTTCACGAGCCACTTCGTGATCGTCCCTTCGACCACGCTCTCGCCGAGCTGCGGCATCACGACATCGACGGCCATCGCTTCACTGCTCCTGTTTCGCGTCATTGCGCCTTCGTTTTCGGCGCGCGGCGCACCCTACCGGCGTTCGGGCCCGCGATGCAACGGCGACGCGCGGTCAAACGCCTTCGCGTTTCGCGGGCATATCCGTCGGCAATCCCAGCGCCCGTAGCGCTCCCAGCGTGACCGGTTCAGCCGCAGATCGGTCGAGCCGCCACGCGCCTCCGCCGTTGTCCGCGCCGAGCGATCGCAAGAGCGCGTCGCGAACGGCCTCGCGCGATGCTCCCGCCGCGCGAAGCTCTGCGATCGACAGTCCCGCGTCGCGCTTCGCGAGCCGCTCGCCTCGATCGTCGACCACGAGGCCGATGTGCGCAAACCTCGGAGGACGCGCACCGAGCGCTTCGTAGAGGAGCCACTGTCGCGGCGTGCTCGCGAGCAGATCCACGCCCCGAACGACCTCCGTGATCTCCATCGCGACGTCGTCGACGACGACCGCGAGCTGGTAGGCCGCGACGCCGTCCGCGCGAAACACAACGAAATCGCCCACCGATCGCGCGACGTCTTGCTCGAAGCGCCCCGACACTTCGTCCTCGATCGAGACGAGCCCCGCGCGCGCGCGAAACCTCCACGCCACCCCGCGACCCTTGCGGCGCGCTTCGTCGAACACTTCTCCCTCGGAGCGCTCGCGACAGCGCCCAGGATAAATCGGCTCGGCGCCGTGCGGCGCGGTCGCCGCTTGCTCGACCTCGGCCCTCGAGCACACGCACGGGTACACCGCGCCTCGCTCGCGAAGCACGTCGAGCGCCGCGCGATAGAGCGCGCCGCGCTGGCTCTGGAGGTACGGCCCGTGCGCTTCATTTGCACAGCGAAATCCCTCGTCGAACGAGACTCCGACCCACGCGAGGTCCTCGAGCATCGCCTCGACCATCCCGGGCTTCGTGCGCGCAGGGTCCAGGTCTTCGACCCGCAGCACGTGTAGGCCCCCTGCCCGCTGCGCGGAGCGCTGCGACGCAAGCGCAGTTCGTGCGCTCCCTACGTGAAGTCGCCCCGAAGGCGTCGGCGCGAATCGTCCTCGCTCGGTCATCGCTTTCGTCGCCTCGCTCGCGGTGGTCCGTCGCGTACACTCCGGCCCCGGCTGCACGCAAGAGCATGCTCGACCCAACCGACCCCAACGACCTCTCTCGCGCTGTGTGCGAGGCGATCGCCGAGGCGCTCTCGCTCGACCCGAACGACGCGCTCGCCGCGCAGCCCGCGGTGCGCGCGCTCCTCGCCCCGCTCGCGGCCAACGTCGCCGCCGGACGCGTCGCGGGCGCCGCGGCGCACGAGCTTCGCAATCCCCTCGCGGTGATCGCGTCGAGCGCGGCGATCTTGGAGTCGCGCGCGGACGACGAGCGAATCGCCAAGCACCTCGCGAGGATTCAACGGCAGCTCACGCTCGCGACGCAGATCGTCGGCGACATGGTCGAGGCCGGCTCCGCGCGGCCCCCGCAGTTCGAGCCGACGCAGCTCGCGGCGATCGTCGAAGCCGCGGTCGAAGACGCGCACCTCCCGCCGTCGCTCGTCGTGCGCGTCGGGCCGCTCGACACGCAGCCAGTGCTCGTCGATCGCCGTCGCACCCGGCAGATCGTGAGCAACCTGCTGCGCAACGCCCTCGACGCGGCGGGCGCTTCGGCGACGCTCGAGCTGTTCTCGCGGCGCGAAGAGACCCATATCGTGCTCTCGGTGCAAGACGACGGACCCGGTGTCGACGCTGCGACGCGCGCGCAGCTGTTCTCGATGGGCACAAGCTTCTCTCGGTCGGGGCACGGCTTCGGGCTCGCGATCGCGCGCTCGTTCGCCCGCGCGCAAGGCGGTGAGCTCGCGCTCGCGTCGAGCGAGCGGGGCGCCCGCTTCGAGCTGTCGATGGTCGCCGCGGAGCCCTCGCGATGAGCGCGCGCCCGAGGCTCTTGGTGATCGACGACAACCGCGAGCTCGCGGACAACCTCGTCGAGCTCTTCGAGGAGCGAGGGTTCGCGGTCGAGGTCGTTCCGAGCGCGGCCGCGGGGCTCGCGACGGCGCGCGAGCGAGGGTTCGACCTCGCGTTCGTCGACGTGAACCTCCCGGACACCTCGGGGCACGAGCTCGTCCCCGCGCTGCGATCGGCGTGCCCGTACGGCGAGGTGCTCTTGATGACCGGCCACGCGTCGATCGACTCGGCCATCGCCGCGGTGCGCGTCGGCGCGTTTCAATACGTCGTCAAGCCGTTCAACGTCGCAGAGCTCGTCGCGACCGTCGACCGCGCGCTCTCGCAGGTGCAGCTTCGGGCCGAGCGCGAGGCGCTGTCGCGGCAGCTCGCCGAGAGCGAGCGTCGCTACCGAGACGTCGTGGATTCGACGGGCGTCCTCGTGTTCGCGATCGATCGACAAGCCCGCGTGGTGATCGCCAATCGACGCGCGTGCGACACGCTCGGCGTCACGGCGGAGGAGCTCGTCGGACTGGATTTCTTCACGCGCTGTCTCGCGCAAGACGGCCGCGCGTCCGCGCGGAGCCGCGTGGAGTCCGTGCTGCGTGGGCACGGGGTCGTCGAGTTCGACGCGCCGCTCACAGCCAAGAGCGGGCCGCGTTCGGTGCGCTGGCACGCGACGCAAGCGGCGGTCGGCGCGAAAGAAAACGACGCGCGCGCGTACCTCACGGGCGTCGACGTGACCGAGCGGCTCGAGCTCGAGCGCCGCGCCGCCGAGTCCGAAGCGCTCGCGCACATGGGCACGCTCGCCGCGGGGCTCGCACACGAAATCAGAAATCCCCTCAACGCGGCGGGCCTGCAGCTGCACTTGCTCGGGCGCGCTGTCGACCGACTGCCCGACGGCGAAGAGCGCGCGCCGCTGAAAAACCGGGTCGAAATCGTCGCCTCCGAGCTCAAGCGGCTCGAACATCTGCTCGGTGACTTTCTCGAGCTCGCGCGGCCGAGGCCCATCGCGCGCGAGTCCGTCGACCTCGTGAGGCTGTTGGATCGAGTGCTCTCGTTGCACGAGCCCATCGCGACGACGCGCAACATCATGATCGAGCGCAAGTTCGAGCGGGCCTCGGCGCGCGGCGATCACGATCGGCTCGAGCAGGTGTTTCACAACCTCGTCGTCAACGCGCTCGAAGCGTCGTCCGACGGCGGAACGATCGAGGTCACCGTCGAGCGCGAAGAGGGACCCTCGCCGACGGTCCTCGCGTCCGTGCGCGACACGGGGCGCGGGATCCCCGAGGCCACGCTCGCGCGCATCTACGAGCCGTTCTTCACGACGAAGCCCGCGGGCACCGGCCTCGGGTTGACCATCGTGCGACAGATCGTTCAGCGCCACGGCGGCGCGGTGCTCATCGACTCCACCGAGGGACGCGGAACGCGCGTCTCCATTCGACTCCCAGCCGCGTCACCGTAGACCGCTTCGCGGCTAGCACGCTCGGCGCGAGGCGCGCGCCCCTCTCTCACTCGTTCGCTCGTCGCTCTGTCGCCCGTCGCGACGCTCCCACGCAGGCCCAACAATGACCAGAGATCGTACAGACGTGCTGCTCGAGCGCCTCGAATGGCTCGACAAGAACATCGCTTCGCTCGACCGCGACCAGAAGCGCGCGCCATACCTCGTCGTGACGATCCTGCTCGCGCCCGTCGCGTGGTTCTTCTTCGGCGGACTCGCGGCGCTGCTCGTCGCCATCACAGCGATCGGGCTCGCGTCGGTCGCGTGGTACGTCGTGTGGGGCCACTTCAACGAGTACACGACCGAGCGATTGTCCGTGCGACGCGAGCTCTCGACGCGCGGCGTGAAGTTCGACGACCACGATCGTCCGATTCGCGCTGTGTGAGCTTGCGCAAACGAAGGGGTGTCTGCGATTTTCCAGAGTCGCTTCGGGCGATGGATTGAGCTAGGTCTTGCTACCAACCTCGATGCATTCCGTCGTACGCTGCGAGTGAACGCGTGGATCACAGCGAGCACAGCGAGAAGCTTCCGTGGGTGACCCGCGTATGGCGGGCCATCGAGCCCACCGCTGCGTTCGAACCCGAGCACCTCGCGCAGTATCACGCGACGAGGGTCCAGCTGCACGCGCGGCACATGCGCTGGGTGCTGCCCGTGCTCATCGTCGCGCACCTCGCGAGCGCGGGATACTTCTCGACGCTCCCGCGCGCGACCGAGAGTCAGATCCTCTGGCTCGACACCATGTCGAAGCTCCACGGCACCGCGGCCGCGTTCGTCGCGGTCGTGCTCGTGGCGGTGACGACGTCGCTCCGCAACCTCCGCGAGAGCAGCTGGCGCGGCGTCCTGTTCGAAGCGGTGCTGCGCTTCTACCCGTTCTTCGGCGCGCTCATCTCGGCCAACGCGCAGCGCACGCACAAGGGCTACGGCTTCTTCATCTTCGCGTCGATGGCCGCCGCGATCGCCGTCGTGGACGCTCGCTCGTCGCTCGTGGTCAACGCGCTCGCCGCGACGTTCTTGGCGTACGCGATCGCGAGCATGCAGCCCGATCCCGCGCTCCGAGGCGCGGCCGTGGTGACGGTCCTCGGCGTTGGATTGCTAGGATTTCTCTGGTCGCGGATCTCGGCGCACTTGCTCGTGGCCGTCGTGCAAGCCGAGATCACCCAGCAGAACGCGCGAGAGAACCTCGAGCAGAAGCTCGCCCAGCAGCTCGCGACGACGAGCAACCACGTCCTCGAGATCGCGCGGCTCAATCAACAGCTCGACGCGCAAGTGCAGCAGCGCTCCAAGGAGCTCTCGCTCGCGCTCGCGAAGCTCGCCCAAGGCGCGCCCGCGCGCCGCACCATCAGCGAGGGAACGATCGTCGGCTCCCGCTTCGTCGTCGACGCCCCGCTCAACGTCGCGCGCTCGGTGTGGCTCGCGGACGACAAGGTCACCAACGCGCGCGTCGTGCTCCGCGTCGCGCAAGCGTCGTCCGCGGCCGAGCTCGATGAGTTTCACAAGATGCTCGAAGAGGTCGACGCGTTCTTGACCGTTCGAGAGCCCGTGTTCGTGCGCACGGTGCACATCGACCTGACCGAAGACGGCTTCCTCGTGCAGGCGATGGAGTACGTCCCCGGCGTGACGCTCGCGAAGTGGCTCGCGACCCACGACGCGATGCCCCCCGCGGTCGTCGCGCGCGCGGGCGCGCTGCTCGCGCGCGGCCTTGCTGCAGTGCACAAAGTCGGGCTCGTTCACCGGTCGATCTCGCCAGCTAACGTGATGTTGAGCGCGTTTTCGCCGGGCGTTCGCATGCTCGGCTTCGGCGCGGTGCGCAGCTCGCTCTCGTCCGTTCGGCACGCGACCGCGCTCTTGTCCGGCATCGACCCCGAGTTCGTCTCGCCCGAGTTCGTCGCGGATGGAGCGCTCACCGCGCCGTCGGACGTCTACGCCGCGGGCCTCGTGCTCTACCGCGCGCTCGTCGGAAAGTCTCCCTTCAGGCCGACCACGGGCGCCGGGTGGCTCAAGGCCCACGCCTCCGAGGCGCCCGCGCCGATCACGTCCGTGATGCGCAACGCGCCTCGCGAGCTCAGCGAGCTGATCATGCGGTGCCTCGCGAAGCAGCCCGAAGATCGGCCCACGGCGAGCGAGCTCGGCGACGCGCTCGAAGCCATCGCCAACGCGGCAAACGCGACGGGCGTCGACGCGTACGTCCGTCGGATCGAGAGCGAAGCGAGCGGCTCGCACCCGAGCACCGACCTCGTGTCCGGCGAGTCGAACACGCGCTGATCGCGCGGGCTCGCGACCGTTCTATCGCGACGCCCCGTTGGAAGGACTACACGCATCGAGCCATCTCCTGGGAAATATCCTGGGATGCTTGCGTGGCGTGTAGCCAACGGAAGGCGGAGCGCTCTAATCGTGCGCCGTCCAAAACGCGGACAGCTTGGGCCACAGTCGCTGCGAGGCCTTCTTCGAGACGACGGCTCCGACGTGCCCGCCCGGCTGGTGCAAGTGCACCTTGTCCGCGCTCTTCACTTCATCGAGCAGCGCCGCGGCCGATCGCCACGGAACGATGTTGTCGTGCTCGAACGTGATCGCCATCACGGGACGATCGATCGCGCTCATCTTCGCGGGCCGCCCCGAGAGCAAAAACTCTCCCTTGGCGAGCGCATCGCAGCGATAGAGCTCGTCGATGTAGCGCCGATAGAACTCGCCCGGCAGAGAGACGTTGTCGTTTCCCCACGTCTCGACCGCGAGAAACGAGTCGAGAAACTCGTCGTCCCACGCTTTGTCGACGAGCTGGACGGCCTTCCACAAATTGAGCGTGGGCCGGAGCATGTGAAACGCGGGCTGCATGAGCTGCCACGGGACGAGCCCCATCGCGTCGACCATCACGTTGACGTCGAAGCCCGGGCTCCGCACCCAGCGCGCGAGGAGCCCGTCGTCGTCGAAGCGCACCGGCGCCGCGAGCGCCGTGAGCGACGCGACACGCTCGGGGCGCACCGACGCGTAGATCACCGCGAGCGTCCCGCCCATGCAGTACCCGAGCAAGTGGCACTTGTCCGTGGATCCGAAGCTCGACGCCACGCGCATCGCGCGGCCGATGGCGCGGTCGCACACGTCGTCGAACGACAAGAACCGATCCTCGGGGCCGGGCGTCCCCCAGTCGATCACGAACACGTCGTGGCCGCGGCGCACCATGTCCTCGACCATCGATTGTTGCGGTGCAAGATCGAGCACGTAGTGCCGATTGATCAGCGACGGCACGAGCAACACCGGCGTCTTCGCGGTCGCTGGCGACTTGTCCGCGCGCTCGTAGCGGAGCAGCGACCACTTATTTTCGCGGTGCACAACGACGTGCGGCGTCGAGGCGATCGCGGGCTTCTTGCGGCGCGCGAGGCCGACGAGGTTCTTCCATCGCTTGGCCTCGCGCTGAACGTCTTGGGGGCCGAGCGCCGTGCGCAGCTTGTCGAGCACAGAGGCCACGGCGGTCACCCTTGCTCGTAGAGCGCTTCGAATTGCCCGCGAAATGCCTCGTAGACCTTCTTGCGGCGGACCTTCAGCGACGCGGTCAGCATCCCGCCTTCGACCGTGAGCGCCGTTGGCATGATCACGAACTTCTTGATGCTCTCGTAGTTCGCGAGCTGCGCGTTGACGCGATCGACGCGCTCTTGCACGAGCGTGCGCAGCGCGCTCTCGCGGGCGCTCGGATCGCTCCACGCGCCGTCGCCCACGAGCGATCGAGCGATGGCCTCGTTGATCCAGACGCCCGCGGTGAGAAAGCGCTTTCCATCGCCGTAGACGACGACGTGGGTGAAGAGCGGCTCGTCGGCGAAGCGAATCTCGATGTTGACGGGCGGGACGTTCTTGCCGCCCGCGGTCACGAGGATGTCCTTCTTTCGATCGATGATCTGAAGGAAGCCGTCCTCCGTCCATCGACCCACGTCACCGGTCTTGAACCAGCCGTCGTCCGTGAACGCGCCGCGCGTCGCCTCGGGGTCCTTGTGGTAGCCCGCGAACACGTTGGCGCCCTTCGCGAGGATCTCGCCGTCCTCCGCGAGCTTGAGCTCGACCGACGGGAGCGCGACGCCCACCGAGTCGAAGCGAAACCGATCCGGACGATTGAGCGTGAGCGTCGGCGAGCACTCGGTGAGCCCGTAGCCCTCGATGATCAGCACGCCGCACGCGTGAAAGAGCTCCTTCACTTCGCGCTTGAGCCCCGCGCCGCCCGAGAGGCAGAACTGCAGCCTCCCGCCGGTGACCGCCGCGAGCTTCGCGCGCTTCGCGTCGGCGTCCGGCTCGTTCATCACGGCCATCGCGATCTTCTCCCAGTACGCCGGGACGCTCATGAAGATCGTCGGCTTCACTTCGGGCAGCCGCGAGAGCACCGTCGCCGGGTCGCTCATGTACGTCGTGAACCCGAGCGTGTTGCCGAGGCACGCCTCGCCGAAGCCGAAGATGTGGCTGAACGGCAACCACAACACGTCGACCCCGCCCTCGTCGATCACGGGGCCGTTGCAGACGAGCCAGTCGCGCCCGTTGAAGCCCACGTTGTTGTGCGTGAGGGGAACGCCCTTGGGGTTGCCCGTCGTTCCGCTCGTGTAGAGCATCACCGCGGGCGCGTCCAAGTCGATCGCCGCCATGCTGCGGCGCACCATTTCGGGGTCCTTCTCGAGCAGCGCGCGGCCCTTGGACCGCGCGTCGCTGAAGCGCACGACGCGCTCGCGAAGAGCGCTGATCGCGCTCGCGAGGGCAGGGTGCTTCGCGCTCGACTGCTCGGCGACGGCCGCGGCGTCCACCGCGTCGTCGAGCAAGACGACGGCTTCGACGGCCGCCATCGAAGCGGCAGCGGCGTAGAGCTTCGCCAGCAAGGGGGCGGTGTCGACGAACACGACGCGCGCGTCCGAGTGCTCGATCACGTACGCCGCTTGCTCCGCGGTCGACGCGGGATACACGGGAACCATCACGCCGCCCGCCGCTTCGATCGCGAGCGCCGCGCTCATCCACTCGACGCGATTGGGCGCGAACACCGCCCCGCGATCACGATGAACGATCCCGCGCCCGATCAGGTACGCCCCGAGCTCTTCGATCTCGGTCGCGAACTGTCCCCACGTCACGGGCGTCCACTGCCCGTCCGCGCGCGGCAACAAGAACCGCGGCTTGTCTCGGTGCGTCTCGAGGCGGTTGAAAACAGCCACCGGCGCGGGCTCGATCTTCTGGAGGTACGGCGTGACGTCCATGACGATGCTCTCGTTCGAAGGGAGGGGAGGGGGGCAGACGGGTGGTTGTGATCGGTGCGTCAGCGCGGGCGCTTCTCGAGGTCTTCGAGCCGCTCGCGGAGGTCGAAGAGCTGGCTCTGCAGTTGATTGAGCTGGTGCAGCGCGCGCTCTTGATCGCCGCGCGTCGGCAGCCGCATCGCCGCCCACGTCGCCTCCATCAGCGCGTCCGCCGCGGCCTTCGCGCGCATCCCCACGGTGAGCGCCGCCCCCGCCGGGACGAGCACCACCGGGGCTCGGAGGACCTTCTCGAAGACCTTGGCGGTCTTGTCCTCCCAGCGATCGAAGCCCTTCTTCCACGTGTCCCAGCCGAACATGAGTGGCTCTCTCCTGCGGTGCTTTGTTGGCGTGCACCAGCGCGAACGGCCCGTTGGATTCCACAGTGGACAACGATTGTCAAGGAGTGCGATGGTGCACTGCACAAATGAGGTCGGAGTTCCGCCCGAACGCCAGGCGCGCTACGCTCCCTGCGCCCATGAGGTTCACTCGCCAGCCCCCGCGGCTCATCAAGAAGTACCCGAATCGTCGGCTCTACGACACGACCGACAGCGCGTACATCACGCTCGAAGAGCTCTCGTCTCGCGTGAAGGGCGGCGCGGACGTGCGCATCGTCGACGCGACGACGGGCGAAGACCTCACGCAGCAGACGCTCGCGCAGATGCTCTTCGACGGGCGCGGGGCCGCGCGGTTTCTGTCCGTTCCCTTGCTCACGCAGCTCGTGCGGCTCGGGGACGACGCGCTCGCGGATTTTCTCGGGCGCTACGTGTCCACCGCCCTCGAGGTCTACGTGCAATCGCGCCGCTCGGCGCAGGCGCTCGCGCCGTTCAACCCCTTCGCCACGCTCCCGTTCGCCGCGACCGAGACGCTCGCGAGGCTGCTCAACGGCGCCCTCCCGTGGCCCGGCGGAGCGCAAGCGTACGCGCCCCCCGCGGGCCTCCCGCCGTACGCGATGCAACAGAGCGCCGCGATGCCCATGGGCGCCGCTCCGTACGCTGGATCGTCGCCCACCGGCGCCGTGATGGTCCCCGCGGTGCCCGTCGATCACGAGCAATCCCAGGACGACGCGATCGAGTCGATGGCCACCGAGACCGAAGAGCACGCGCGCAAGCTCGACGCGCTCCAAGCCGAGCTCGCGGCGCTGCGGGCGCGGGTGCAGTCCGCGGAGACCGCGGCGATCGAGGCCCGCTCCACGGGCTCGGATCGTGCGACGCAACAAAGCAAAGAGCCCGCGAAGAAGCGAAAAAACGCAGCCTCGAAGCGTCGCTGAGGGGTGCCTACGGCGGGACCAATGGTGCAGTGCAACATTGTTGCTTGACCGCGCCCCTCCGCTGGCCGTAGGGTCCCGCCCTGCTTCCCGAGGAACGTCCATGCTGAGAGCGCTCTACGAGGTCCAGAGGCACGTCCGTGAAGGCGCCGAGCACACCGCGCGCGTCGTGGGTCTGCCCGTTCGTCCGCTGCCCGGCCAGACGCCGCGCGCCACGGTGTATCGCGAAGGCGCCGCGCGGCTCGAGCGCATCGCGCCCGACCCTTCGGTGAAGAGCGCGGGCCGCACGCCGGTCCTGCTCGTCCCGTCGCTCATCAACCGTTGGTACGTGCTCGACCTGCACCCGGCGGGCTCGGTCGTCGCGACCCTTCGCGACGCGGGGCTCGACGTGTGGGTGCTCGACTGGGGCGTCGCGGACGACTCGGATCGGCACTTGTCCTGGTCGGACCTCGCCCTGCGCATCTCGCGCGCGATGGCCGTTGTGCGCCGCACAACGGGCGCGCCTCAGTGCGTCCTTCTCGGGTACTCGATCGCGGGGACGCTCTCGGTGATCACCGCGGCCCGCGAGAGCCACCGCATCGCGGGGCTCGTCAACCTCGCGGGGCCCGTGGACTTCGCGCGGAGCGGGATGCTCCAGCGGCTCACGGACCCGCGCTGGTTTTCGCCGGACGCCGTCGCGGGCGCGGGCAACATCGCGCCTGCGCAGATGCTCGCGGGCTTCCTCGCGCTCAGGCCCAGCAACGTCGTCTCGGACATCGTGAAGCTCGCGGACCTCACGCTCTCGTCGCGGCGCGAAGAGCGCGACGCGGTCCTCGCGCTCTCGGGCTGGGCGTACGACAACGTGCCCTTTCCCGCAAAGGCGTACGGCGAGTACGTCAGCTCGCTCTTTCAGCGCAACGAGCTCGTCGCGGGACGCCACGTGATCGACGGAGCGGCCGTCGACCTCGCGCGCATCGAGTGCCCGCTGCTCACGATCGTCGCCGACAAAGACGCGATCACGCCGCCCGCGTCGGCGCTGGCCCTCGAGCACTACATCGGCTCCGTCGATCGCTCGGTCCTCGTGGTGCGCGGCGGGCACGTCTCGGGCGTGGTCAACCCGAGCGCGCGCGAGCGATTTCACCCGCAGCTCGTCGACTGGATGACCGATCACGTCCAGCGCGCTGATGAGGTAGCGTGAGCGCCATGCGTCGCTTTGCTTTGCCCTTCGCGCTGTCCTGTGGCTTCGCGCTCGCCGCGTGCGCCGAAGAGCGCGTCAATCCCAACCCGCAGCCCGACGTTCGAACGGACACGGGCGCCGACACGGGGACGGCTGAAGACGCGACGGTCACGGACAGCGGCACAGGGCCCGAGGACAGCGGGACGCCTCCTCGCGACGCGGGCGACGCAGGCCCGTTGTGCACGCCCAACAACGACGGCGTGATCGAGCGCGCAGAGATGCCGTACGCGCTGGGGGCGCAAGTGCTCTATGTCGTCAACGACGACAACACGACCGTCGACGGGATCAACACCGCGCCGCGCGACACGCCGTCGGGACCCGAGTGGGACTTCTCGGCGATGCGCGCGGGCGATCGACGCGTGCTCGATGAAGTGCAATCTCCCATGGGAAAATGGTGGCAGCCGCTCTATCCGTCGGCCACCTTCGCGCTCCCGATCGATCGCGCGGCGAGCCTCTTCGCGCTCTATCGCTCGGGCTCGAACGCGCTCGAGATCCTCGCCACTGTCTCGAGGGACATGGCGCGGACCAACATCTTGTTCAACCCCGCCGTCGACGCGATTCGCTTTCCGCTTCGTGAAGGGTCGAGCTGGACGGTCACGAGCACGGGCAACGGGTTTCTCAACGGGATCGCGAACAGCACCGTGAACACCTGGCGCTTCACCGTCGATCGCCGAGGGACAGCGCTCACGCCCGCGACTCGATTTCCTGTGCTTCGGCTGCGGATGGACCTCGATCAGACCGTCACGGGCACGGTCATCCGCCGCACGCAGCGGACGTACCTGTTCTTGAGCGAGTGCTGGGGCCTCGTCGCGCGCGTCGCGTCGGTCGACAACGAGATGTCCATGGAGTTTACGCGGGCCAGCGAGTACCGCCGGCTGGGTCTCTGAACAGGCACCCTCGGGGTCGAAGGATGACACGCAAGATCGAGGTCCACCGCGTCTCCTGTGCGCTCGTCCGCGAAGCGCGCCCGCGGAGTTCGTCCATGGTGCGGCGCACCATCGCGGCGCTCGCCGTCGCGTGCGCGAGCGCCGTTGTTTCGTGTGCGCAATTTCAACAGCCGGGCGAGTCCCTCGGGATCCCGAGGGACGCCGTCGGCCGGCAGATTCGCGTGGACTCGGGGCGCGCGCTCTACGTCGAGGCGCGGGGCGAGGGGTCGCGGACGCCGGTGCTCTTCGTCCACGGGTTCGCGAGCAACCGCGAGACGTGGACGACGATCGAGCCGGTGCTCCGCGCGGATCGGCGCACGGTGGCCGTGGATCTCCCGGGCTTCGGCTACAGCGAGCGGCGCGAGGGCGACTACTCGCCCGACGCGATCGCGGACGATCTCGCGTCGGTCCTCGATCGGTTGAACGTGCCCCAAGTGGACGTCGTCGCGCACTCGTGGGGCTGCTCGGTCTCGCTCGCGTTCGTGCTCAGGCACCGCGCGCGGGTGCGTCGGATGGTGCTCATCGGAGCGTGGGCGTTCGAAGAGCAGATTCCCCCGTTTTTTCGCTGGGCGCGCGAGAGCGGCGTCGGCGAGGCGCTCTTCGAGCTCTTCTACCGCGAGCGCCTCGACGACCGCGCCCCCATGGGGTTCGCCGAGGGATCGACCGTTCCTCAGACGACGGTCGACGCCATCGAGCGCTCGCTCGATCGACCGGGAACGCTCCGCGCCGCGCTCGCTGCAGTGAGGGGACAGTTCTACCTCCAGCTCGAGCGCCGCTACTCGACCATCACCGCGCCCACGCTCGTGATCTACGGCGACGAAGACCGCGTGGCGCTCCCGCGCTACGGCGCGCGGCTCGCCAACGATTTGCGCGACGGTCGGCTCGTGATCGTCCCGCGCGCAGGGCACTTCCCCATGTTCGAGAGCGCAGGAACGACCCGCGGGTACGTCCGCGATTTTCTCGACGCGAGCGACCGAGGAGCGACCCCATGAAGCGCGCGTGGTCCTGCCCAACGCTCGGGGCGTTTGCGCTCTTGTGCGCTGCACAACGCGCGCACGCGCAGTCCGCTCCCCCCTCCGCCGAGCAGCCTCCGTCGCAGCCAACAGCACCGTCGCAACCCAGCGCAGACGTCGTCGCGACGACAACACCCACGGCAACGCCAGCGCCCACCGCCGCGCAGCCCGCGGTGGCTCGTGTTGCGCCGGGCCCGAGGCGCCCTGTGTCGCGCAACGAAAACGCCGCGCGCGAGCGGGAGCCCTTCGCGGATGCGCCGGGCGTCACGCCGATCGACGAGCCTGTGCGCGCGACGTCGACCCACGCGTGGCCTCGCGTTCGCTTCGAGGGCTTCTACCGCGTTCGTGGCGACCTCGGCGTAGGCTGGGACTTGAACCGCGGCCCCACCCCGATCGGAACGCCCGTGTGGCCCGCGGCCTACGTCGACAACGGCCGCTCGTCGGTGCAGACCAACGCCGACATGAGGCTTCGGCTCGACGCCGAGGTCAACGTCGGCTACGGCGTCTCGTTTCGCGCGAGGATTCACGCGCTCGACAACGTTCGCTTCGGATCGCTCCCCGACTCGGATTTCGTCGGAGGAGCGCTCTCGCAGCGCGCCCCCGCGATCCCCATCGACGTCCGGCAGCTCTACGGCGAAGTGCTCTTGCCCATCGGCGTCTTGCGCGCAGGCCGCATGGGCGCCCTCGTCGATTGGGGCACGGGTTTCTTCGTCAACGCAGGCAACGGCTGGGACGACGACTTCGGTGACGTGGGCGATCGCGTCTCGTTCGCGACCTCGCTCGGCGGGCTGCTCTGGTCGGTCCTCTACGAAAACAGCGCCAGCGGCCCCGCAACCGATCAAGTCGACGGCCGCGTGAAGCCCGCGTTCGACCTCGATCCGCGCGACGACGTGCGCACTGTGGCCTTCGGAGTGGCTCGCTGGGACACGAACACCACGCGCAGGCGACTGCTCGACGCGAATCGAACGCGGTTCAACTTCGGGCTGATCTCCGCGGTGCGATGGCAGGATTTCGACAGCGCGCCCGGGATGGTGCCCACGGCGCGGACCGTGATTCCGCGAGGGCTCTTCGCGGTCGTCGGCGACGCGTGGGCGAGGCTCGACGTCTCGTGGTTCACGCTCGAAGCCGAGCTCGGGCTGCTCTATCTCAGCGTGCAAAACCTCTCGCTCGACCCGACGGTGACGACCAACGTCCCGGTGCGCGGGCTGCAGATGGGCGGGGTCGTTCGCGCGGATTTTCGCGGGAGTCGTCGGCTGTTCGGCCGCATCGAGTTCGGCTTCGCGAGCGGAGACACGGCCCCGGGGTTCGGCGCGCGCCCGCAGGGAATCACGCCGACACAGCCGGGCGACCTCGACGGACCGCAGTTCGACATCACGGGACCGGCGCCGGACACGAGCATCGACAACTTTCGCTTCCACCCGAACTACCGCGTCGACTTGATTCTCTTTCGACGGCTGCTCGGGATGGTCACGGACGCGGCGTACTTTCGTCCCATGCTGCGCTATCGCATCGGGCCGATGTTCACGCTCGAAGGCGCGGCGATCGCGAGCATGGCCATGTTCGCCTCGAGCACGCCCGGCGGAGCCAGCCCGCTCGGCGTCGAAGCGGACGTCGCGCTCAACTACGAGCAAGAGTGGGGCTTCTTCGCGCGGGCTGAATACGGGATCCTCTTGCCCCTCGCGGGCTTCGCCGACGCGGTCCGAGGTGTAAGCCCCGCCCCTGCTCATGCGTTGCGGGCTACGCTCGCCTATCGGTTCTGATCGCCGAGCGGCTGAGTCCAACGCCGGAGCCCACCATGCACAACGCGCCGAAGCCCTCGAAGTCCCGCCCGCTCGCGATCGTCCGCGCCCTCGCGCTCGTCGCCGCCGCGCCCGCGTGCGTCACGCACGAAGAGATCCCCCCTCCGCCGCCGTACAACGGCGGGAGCAGCGGCGGTGGCGTCGTCGTTCAGGGCGGCGTTGTGCAGGGCAACAACGTGGTCGTTACGCAAGACAACGTCGTGCGCGGCGACGAGCAAAACGTCGAGATGCACACCGTCGTGACGGGCCAGCACAACGTGTGCGCGGTCGGCGCCCAAGAGATGCGCGGCAGCGCGCTCTGCACGTGCATCGCGACGACCGGCGGCGCGGCGTGGCAGTGCGCTGCGGTCGCGCGAGGCGAGTGCGTGCTCGGCACCTCCGAGAACCGCGGGATCGAGTCGTGCTCGTGCGTCAGCGTCGCGAACGTCGCGCGCTGGCTCTGCCACCCCAATCGCTATCACGTCGTCGGACCGCTCGCGCCGCCGGAGCTCGCCGTGGACGACGTGGAGTATTCCGAGGCGAGCACGCGCTCGCCGTAGCCTTCGTTGGAGCGCTCGATGACGATCCGTCGCGTCGTATTGATTGTTGGTGCTTGTATTCTATCCGCCTCGTGCGTGATGTCCGAGGTCCCGGGGCGCGACGCGGGCGGCGACGTGTACGTTCCACTGCCCGACGCGATGGTGCAGTGCAGGGGAAACAACGACGGCGTGATCGATCGCTCGGAGGTCGTCTTCGTCCCGGGCGCCGAGGCGAGCTACCGGGTCAACCCCGCGGGCGTCGGCGTGATCGTCGACACGATGGGCGCGATGGGCGCGGGCGGGGCGCGCGTGTGGGACTTCACGAGCACCGCGGGCGAGCTCGTGACGCTGCGGCTCACGGAGGTCAGCGGCCAGTGGTTCGAGCGGTCGTTCGCGGGCGCGCAGTACGCAGCGAGGCTCGACCCGCGCGAAGCGACGCTGGGCGTCTACCGCGCGACGGACACGGCGCTCGAGCTCCTCGGCGCCGTCGGCGAAGTCGAGTCGTCGCGGACGATGTTGCGCTACGACAACCCAGTGGCGCTCCTGCGTTTTCCGCTGCGGATGGGCGACACGTGGACGTCCACGGCGATGACGGTCGAGGGCATGGTGGACGGGACGCCCGTGGCTTCGCGAGACACGTACGCGCTCACCGTCGACGCGCGCGGCGAAGTGCGCCTGGGCGCGCTCACGTTTCGCGACGCGCTTCGGCTGCGGATCGAGACGACCCAAGTGTTTCCCGCGGGGCCGGGGCGTCGACGGATTCAGTACCTGTGGATGACCGAGTGCTACGGCGAAGTGGCGCGGATCACGTCGATGGACGGACAGGTCGCGACGGAGTTCACGACCGCGCGCGAGTTTCGGCGCCTCGGGTTTTGAGCGCTCAGTAGAAGCCCTCGCGGCGCGCGTAGCGAGCGGCGCGCTCTTGGTCGTACGCGTCGGCGTCGAAGTCCTCGCCCTGGATCGCGCGGAGGATCTCTCCGTTGCTCGGGAGCGCTGCGCGATCGAGGTGGCGTTCACCGTTCCAGAAGTCCGAGCGGATGAAGGCCTTGCTGCACTGGGTGTAGGCCTCTTCGATGTCGACGAGGATCCCGAGCTTCGGGGCTTTGCCTTCGACCGTGCTCGGCGCGAGCAGCTCGGCGTCCGTCGTGAGCGTCGCTCGCCCGTTGACCCGCATCGTCTCGCTCACGCCCGGAACGATGAACAACAGCCCCACCCGCGGGTTCGCCAAGATGTTTCGCAGCGAATCCGCGATGCGATTTCCAGGGCGTTCGGGCACGAGCAGCGTGTGATCGTCGAGCACACGAACGAACCCCGCGGGGTCCCCGCGAGGGCTCACGTCGCAGCGCCCCTCGCCGTCGCTCGTCGCGAGGCACACGAACGGCGAGAGCTCGATCCAGCGCTTCGTGAGCGCGTTGAGCTTGTCGGTCATCTTCGAGCACACGAGCGCCGTCGGCTCTCCGATGAGCGCTCGAAGCGCGGCCTCGTCCGTGATCGTGTGGGGCGTGAGCCTGTGCGTCATGGTGCTCCTCGGGTGAATGGGTGAACGGATGCTCGACGCTGCGAAGCGCAGCCCCCACCCGCACTGCCGCGCCCCGCCCCCACGTCGTGAGGGCGGGGCTTTGCATCGAGAATACGCTGTGATGGATCCGATGTGTTGATTGCATGTGCCGCCTTTCTGCACGGCGGCGCTGGCCGTCGAGCATACACCTCGATCGGCGGACGAACGGCCCTTTCAGAAGCGCGGTTCATGCAATCAACGTGTGAGTTCAATCGCAGCACTTTCACAATGCAGAGCCCGGCCATCACGACGTGCGGACGACGGGACACGTCTCGGTTTCTCGCGTTGTGGATGCGCGAAGGGCAGCCCCCACCCGCGCTGCCGCGCGCCCCGCCCCCACGTAGTGAGGGCGGGGCTTGGCATTGTGAAATTGCTGCGACTGGAATGACGGATTGATTGTGTGTGCCGTTGACGTGTTCGGTCATGCTCGCCGTGGAACGCAATCGAGCGACAAGCGGCTCTCGCGTGACAGTGGCCTGTACAATCAACCTGCCAGTCCCGTCGCAGGGATTTCACAACGCCAAGCCCCGCCCTCACTACGTGGGGGCGGGGCGCGCGGGAGCGCGGGTGGGGGCTGCCCTTCGCGCGTCTACAATGCGAGAAATCGAGATGTGTCCCGTTGTCAGCGGGTGATGGGTGAACGGATGCTCTCGAGTCGCTCGGCGAGCGCGATGCCCGCGCCGCCGGTCGCTTGAACGAGCGCCGCGTATTGTTGCAGCGCAACACGGTCGCTCGCCCCGCGCTTCATCGCGCGCAGCAGCGTGTTCTTCGGCGTGTGCTCGGTCGGAACGAGCTCGAGCGCCCAGCTCTCGTAGCCCGCGCCGCGGAGCAGCAGCGTTCGCATCGTGTCGGTCACGAGGGCCGCGGCTTCTCGACGCAAGTGGGGCGTCGCGTGCACGGGCGCGAACGCGCTGACGTGTTGCTCCGCGAGTCCCTTCCATGCCGCGGCGAGCTCCGCCTGACAGCAGGGCGTCACGGCGATCAGCGTGGCGTTGGCGCGCGCTCCGAGCACGATCGCGTCGTCCGTGGCCGTGTCGCACGCGTGGAGGGCGAGCACCGCGTCGATGGCCGAGCGCGACTCGCCGAACGCCTCGTTGCACGCCGCGAGCGCGTCGAACGACGCGAGCTCGCCCGCGCGGTGGGTCACGATGCGCGCGAGGCCTGCGATCTGCGTGCGACGCGCGGACTCTTGAACGAGGGCCTCGCTGCGGTCGACCGCGAGCACGCGCACAGGCACTCCGTGAACGTGCTCGAGCGTGTACGCGACGAGCAGCGTGAGGTACGAGCGCCCGCACGCCGCGTCGATCAGCCACAACGGCGCCGCAAGGGTTGCGTCCGAGCGCGACGCGACGAGCTCGCGAAGCGACGGTCCGAGCGCAGCCACCATGTGATTGATCTGAAAGAACTTGCGACGCTCGGCGGGCGGCATGCTCGCGTCGCGGTGCAAGATCCCGAGCGCGCGCAGGAGCGCAGGGGCCTCGTGCGGTTGAATCGCGAGGAATTTTCCACGAGCGAGGTCGTCGAGCCGGTCGCGTGTCCAGTAAGCGCGGGCGGTGTCCGCGAAGGCGTCGGCCCAAGAGTCGCGCATCGAAGGTGCGGGGACGATAGCGCGTGTCGGGCGTACGATGGCCTCGTGCGAATCGACTGCTTCGCGCAGACCGACGTCGGCCCGGTGCGGACGTACAACGAGGACGGCTATGCGTTCGACGCGCGAACGGGCCTCTACGCGGTGTTCGACGGGATGGGCGGGCAGAGCTCCGGGGTGGTCGCGGTCGAGATCGCCACGCGCGAGCTCCGCGCGTTCGCCGACGAGCTCCCTGGAATTGCTGCGACGCACCATGAGCTCGAAGAGCGCGCGCGAACGCTGCTTCAGCGCATCAACCGCGGGATTCAAGAGGACCAAACGAAGTACAGGACCGCCTACGGGACGACCGCGGTCCTGCTCGCGATCGGCACGAACGAAGCGCTCGTCGCGCACGTGGGCGACAGCCGCGCGTATCGATGGCGGGAGGGATCGTTCGAACAGATGACCGACGATCACTCGCTCGTCGCGGAGGTGCGCAGGTCGGGGGAGGTTCCGCCGGGATATTCGCTGGAGCAAATCGCTGAGCAGTTCGCCAACGTGATCACGCGCTGCGTGGGCTACGGAAGCGAGCTGCTCGTGGACACGAGGATCGAAGAGCTCCACCCGCGCGACGCGTGGCTGCTCTGCAGTGATGGGCTCTGGCGCGCGCTCGCGAACGACGCCATCGCCGAGGAGCTCGACGACGAGTCCGACCCGAGCTCCGTGTGTCGAGCGCTCGTCGAGCGGGCGCTCGCGCGAGGGGCCGAGGACAACGTCACGGCGATGGTCGTGACCGCGCGACGGTGATCGCGTCGAAGGGTGCGAGGAGCGGGACTCGAACCCGCACGTGTAAAACGCTGGAACCTAAACCCAGTGCGTCTGCCAATTCCGCCATCCTCGCGGCGTTTGGCGAAAGTAGCACGATCGCGACCCGATGCGAGGTCGCGTATCCTCGCGGCCGTTGTGAGCGCCCAAACTGAATCGTCGTTCAGCGATGACGCCGTGCTCGAGTCGCTTCGCGAAGCTCTCTCGTGGCTGAAGAAGCAACGCGGCCTCGAGTACGCGGAGGTTCGCTTCGTGGACGAGGCCACCGAGAGCGTCCGCGTTCGGGATGGTCGCGTCGAGTCCGTCCAAGAGACCGACGCGCGCGGCGTCGGCGTGCGGCTCATCGCGGACGGAGCCTGGGGTTTCGCGTCGACCAACGGCGCGGATGGAGCCGCTGCGGTGCGCGCTGCAGAGCGAGCGCTCGCCGTCGCCCGCGCGACCGCGAGCACCGTGCGCGAGCGCGCGAAGCTCGCGCCGATCGAGCCCTCGAAGGGCCGCTACGACACGCCGTTTACGAAGGACCCCTTCGCGGTCAGCACCGACGACAAGATCGACTTGCTCGTTCGCGCGACGGAGTCCGCGCGGCGAAAGAGCGCGCTCGTTCGAAGAGCCGAAGCGCGGATGGGATGGGTCCGCGTCCGAAAGGCGCTCGTCACGACCGATGGAACCGAGGTCGTTCAACGCTTCATCTACGGCGGCGCAGGCGTCTCGTGCTTCGCGGTCGGGAGCGACGGCGTCGCGCAGCGTCGGAGCCTTCCTGCGGCGATGGACGGCGAGGCGGGGCAGGGCGGCTACGAGCGCGTCGAGGCGATGGACCTCGTGGCGACCGCCGAGCGCGCGGGGGACGAGAGCGTCGCGCTGCTCAGCGCAGAGCCGTTGGCCGCGCGTTCGAACGCGACCGTGATCCTCGAGAGCTCGCAGCTCGCGTTGCAAGTGCACGAGAGCTGCGGCCACCCGTGCGAGCTCGACCGCGCGATGGGAACAGAGATCTCGCTCGCGGGCGGCTCGTTCTTGCAGCCGTCGATGTTGCAGGGATTTCGCTACGGAAGTTCGCTCGTGAACCTCACGGCCGACGCGACAAACGCGGGCGGGCTCGGGACGTTCGGCTGGGACGACGAGGGCGTTCGCGCCACGAAGACACCCCTCGTTCGCGAGGGGATGTTCGTGGGCTACCTCTCGTCGCGCGAGACCGCGGCGAGGCTCGGGGTCGCGAGCTCGGGCTCGATGCGCGCCGATGGCTTCAGCCGCGCGCCGTTGATCCGAATGGTCAACGTCAACCTCGAGGCCGACCCGCGAGGGCCGACGCTCGAAGAGCTCGTCGCGGACACGGACGACGGGATCTTGATCGAGACGAACAAGAGCTGGTCGATCGACGATCTGCGGCTCAATTTTCAGTTCGGATGCGAAGTGGCCTGGGAGATCAAGAAGGGCAAGCGCGTCCGCATGCTCCGAGACCCCGTGTACACCGGCGTGACGCCGAGGTTCTGGGCGGGGTGCGACGCGATCTGCGGACCGAGCGACTGGCGCCTCTGGGGCATCACGACCTGCGGAAAGGGCGAACCGATGCAGCTCATGCAAGTGGGACACGGCGCCGCGCCCGCGCGCTTTCGCGGCGTGGAGGTGGGCCATGGATGAGCGGCTCGAGGCGATGCTCCGCGACGCGCGCGAGGGGCTCTCGCGTTCGAAGGTGAAGAGCGCCGAGGTGTTCGTCCACGCGGCGGACCGAGGATTCGCGAGGTTTTCGCGCGGCGAACTCGATCAGCACGTCGAGCTCGACGAGCGTCGCGCGGTCGTTCGCGCCGCGGTGACCCACGACGGCGGAGCGCAGATCGCGAGCGTCACGACCAGCGACACGAGCGCTGATGGAATCGCGCGCGCCGCGGCTCGCGCAGAGCACATGGCGAAGGTCACGCCCGTGACCGAAGGCTGGCCGGGGTTCGCGACGCGAGACGAGCCTGCGCCGCGCGCGCGCGCGTCGATCGCGGCGACGATGCGCTCGCCCGAGGACCGCGCGAAGGCCGTGGGTCGATTGCTCGAGCGCTGTCGCGAGCGCTCGCTCGCAGCGGCAGGCGCGTTCGAGTCGAGCGAGCACCGCTCGGTGATCGTGAACACGATCGGGCTCGAGCGCGCGGAGCGGACGCCCTTCGCGACGTGCAAGGTGTTCGCGCTCGACGCGGGCGGAGCCTCGGGATTTGCCCAGCAGACGCGGCGGAGCGCCGAGGACATCGACATCGACGCGATCGCCGCGCGCGCGGTGGACAAGTGCCTCGCAGGGCGCGATCCGGTGGTGTTGCCCGCGGGCGAGTACGACGTCGTGCTCGAGCCCTCGGCGGTGGTCGAGCTGCTCGAGTGGCTCGCGTTCACGACGTTCGGCGCGCGCGAAGTCGCCGATGGAACGAGCGCGTTCGCCGGCCGCCTCGGCGAAAGAGTCACCGGCGAGAACATCACGCTGCGCGACGAGGGCGCGAGCGATCGATCGTTTTCGAGCGCGTTCGACCGAGAGGGAACGGCGCGACGCTCGCTCGTGCTCATCGATCGAGGCGTCGCGACCTCCGTCGTGTACGACAGGCTGCACGGCGCGCGCGAGGGCCGCCCCTCCACGGGAAACGCCGCGCCGCCCTCGGCGTGGGAGGACGCTCCTGTCGCGCAGTCGCTCGTGATGGACGGCGGAAGCGACACGCTCGAGTCCCTCGTCGCGAAGGTCGACCGCGGCCTGTGGATCACGCGCTTCCACTACGTGAACGGCTTTCTCGACCCGCGGCGGACGTTGATGACTGGGCTCACGCGGGACGGGACCTTCGTGATCGAGCGCGGCGCCCGCGGCCGCGGCGTGCGCAACATGCGCTTCACGGACTCGGTCTTCGAGGCGCTCGCGCGATGCGAAGGTCTCTCGTCGTTGATCGAAGCGGTCCCCACGTGGTGGAGCGACAGCGGAGCGTTCTACGCGCCGTCCGTGCTCATCCGGGGGCTGAAGTTCTCGGGCGGCGGCGTCGAGCCCCCGGCGGCGTGAGCGCCAAAGGAGGAGTGCTCGGCCTCACCCCCGCTGCCGCGCGCCCCTCTCCCGCGGAACCGCGGGAGAGGGGCTATCGGGATCGAAGTGTTGTGGCCGGAGACCACCAGCGACCACAACGCACACAAAATCAAAGCCCCTCTCCCGCGGTTGCGCGGGAGAGGGGCGCGCGGCAGCGGGGGTGAGGTGCGCGCGTCATCGCCCTCGACGCCGCGCATCCTCCGCCGTCGAGCCAAGCGTTTGCGCGCCTTGTTCAGCCCGCGATCGAGATGCCCAATCGATGCCCTGCGCCCCCGCCGGGCGAGTAGCTCGCGGGGACCGCTGGCATCGCGGTGGGGCCGAACACGACGGTCGTCGCGCCGGTGTTCAGCAAGGTCGGAGCGCTGACCGTCGCGGATCCCACCGCGAAGTCTGCGAACCCGTCGCGGTTGACGTCTCCGAGCGGCGCGACCCAGCGAGCGAAGCCGTCCCCAGCGCGCATTCCGCTGACGCGGTGAACGACCGTCGCGAAGTCCACGCCCGTCGCTCGCCCGTGGAAGAGAAACGCCGCGCCCACGTTGGGCGTGCTCGGAAGATCCGCGCCCGGCGCGCCCACGATCACGTCGTCGAAGCCGTCGTTGTTCACGTCGCCCGCGGAGGAGGCCGAGCGGCCGAAGTTCTCGTCGGCGGTCGTTCCGCGATGGATGCTCGTGGCAGTCGCGCCCACGCCCGCGCTCGTCCCGAGAAACAAGTGCACCGCGCCAGCGCCCAGAATGGCTGCGTTGGGCTCGAGCGGCGCGCCGATGATCACGTCCGAGTAGCCGTCGTTGTTCACGTCGCCCGCGCTTCGAACGGACGCTCCGAAGCGCGCGTTGGCGACGCTCCCGCTCAACACCCGCGAGGGCGTGCTCGAGAGGCCCGTCGCGCTTCCATAGAAGAGCAACACTTGCCCGGCGTCGGTCATGCCGCCGACGTCCGCCAGCGGCGCGCCGATCGCGACGTCCGAGTAGCCGTCGCCGTTGACATCACCGAGGCCCGCGACGCCGTCGCCGAGCGCGTCTCCTACGGCGCTTCCGTTGAGCACCAACGCGGGAGACGCCGAGATCCCCGAGAGACTTCCGTAGTGGATCGCGACGAGCCCTGCGCCCGCGCGTCCGCCGGGGCTCGCGCTGGGAGCGCCGAGCGCGACATCGGCGTAGCCGTCGCCGTTGACGTCACCGAGGCCCGCCATGGTCGATCCGAGTCGATCGCCCGCGGTCGTGCCGTTGATCGTCGCGTCAGCCAGGCCCGAGCGAAACACCCGCGCAAACCCAGCGTTCGCGCGGCTGCCGGGGTCTGCGCCAGGAACGCCGACGACGAGGTCGACCGTCCCGTTTCCGTCGACGTCGCCCGCCGAGGCGACCGCGAACCCGAAGTCGTCACCGGGGTTGTGGATCATCGCGAAGTTCGAAGACCCCGCGGCGAGCCCCGTCGCCGTGCCGAGCGTCAGGCTCGCGTTGCCGCCTCCCGAGAGACCCGCTCCGGGCGATCCTCGGAAGAAGTCGTCGTACCCATCCCCGTTGAAATCCGTGTGCGGATTGCTGCTCGTGTTGACGCCGGTCGTCGCGTTGACCGCGGGCGTGTGAAACAGCCACACCGAGCTCCACGCCATCGCGCGCGCCGCGCCGCGCGCCCCACGCACGCGCCAGAACACGACGGTCGACGCGGGCAGCGGCATCGACACAACGGCCGTCGCCGCGCCAGCGACCACGAAGCGCTGGAGCACCGTCGCGCACGAATTCGTGGTGCACAATTCAACTTCTGCCTCGGGGAAGCCCGCGATCGGCGCCCAACGCAGCCGCGGCGTCCGCATCGTCACGTCCCCGCCAGACAACGGCGCGATCAGCCGCGGGGTCTGCGTGCACCCAGCTCCGTCGCGGTAGTAGCCCATCGCGCACACGAGGTTGCACGCGCCTCCCGAGCACGTGGCCGTCCCGTTGGGGTCCGTCGCGCACGCGGTCCCGCACGTCCCGCAGTTGTTCAGGTTGTTTCGTGTGTCGATCTCGCACCCGTTGGACGCCACCATGTCGCAGTCGGCGAAGCCCAGGTTGCACGAGGTCAATCGGCACGAGCCCATCGCGCACGACGTCGTCGCGTTCGGAAGGCTGCACGCCACACCGCACGCGCCGCAGTGGCTCGCGCTGCTCTGCGTGTTCACTTCGCATCCGTTGGCAGCGTTGCGGTCGCAGTCCGCGAAGCCCGCGTTGCACGACGCGATCCCGCACGTGCCCGCAATGCAGCTCGCGGTCCCGTTGGCTGGCGCCCCGCAGGGTCGTCCGCAACCGCCGCAGTGGCTCGTGCTGCTCTGCGTGTTCGCTTCGCAGCCATTTCCGGCGTTGCTGTCGCAGTCGGCGAAGCCCGCGTTGCACGAGGCGATTCCGCACGCGCCCCCGACGCAGCTCGGCGTCGCGTTGGCGCGCGTGCACGCGGCGTTGCACGCGCCGCAGTGCGCGAGGTCCGTGTTGCGATCGACGCACACGCTCGTGCCGCCAGTTGTGCACACCGCGCGGGGCGCCGTGCAGGTCGATTGGCAGGTTCCCGCCACGCAAAACGACAGCGACGAGCACGCGTTGCCGCAGGCGCCGCAGTGACTGTTGTTCGTCTGTCGATCGACGCACGCGCCGCCGCAGAGGTCTTGGCCCGTGGGGCAAGTACAGCTCCCGGCGACGCACGATTGCCCCGTCGGACACGCGTTGTTGCAGATCCCGCAGTGCGCGTTGGTCGTTCGTGGATCGATGCACACCGCAGGCGATCCACACGGGAGCCACCCGGGCGGGCACGAGCTCGAATCGACGCCTGAATCGACGCCTGAATCGACGCCCGTGTCGACGCCTGTGTCGAACGGCGTCGCGCTGTCCGAGCTGTCCATCGCTGTGACGTCCTCGACAGTGACGTCCGCGGCATCCTCGGTGGTCGCGCTGTCGATCGCGACGTCGACGACGGGACCGCTGTCGGGCGCCGCGTCGGGCGCGCTCGCCTCCATGGTGTTCGGTCGATCGGTCGTGACATCGGCGACGGGCGTCGCGTCCGGTGCCGGCATGGGTGTCGAACAACCAGCCGCGATGACGATCGAGGCAAACGTTGCGATGGGGTACCTCATAGAACGACTCCTGCTGCGGCTCGGCGAGCAACCAACATCGACGCTGTCGCCGTCGATGCAGAGCGCACCGAGCGGCGCCAGACGCGCCACGGTGATCGATCGGAGAACCCTCCGTTGAGTGAGTGATCGTCGAGCGTGCTCGCTCGCGTAGTCCGGGGAATAACACCCGTGTTGGCTCGACAACCGACGCTGTAAGACCCCCGTGAGTCATCCCCCGTGCGCGCGGTGAACGCTCAGCCGCGCTCGAGCGCCGCGCCGCACACCGCGCACTCGTAGACCTCGTCCTTGATCACTTGAATCTGTGCGCACAATTCGCAGCGCCGGAGCACGAACGAGCTCGTCCACGCGAGGGGTCGCGCGACCCCGAGCGCGTCGAGCGCGGTCGCGAGCGCGCCGAAGCACGCGGGATCCGGGCAGTACCCCGTCGACTGATTGCTGCAATACGTGACCGTCCACCGACCACGAACGAGCGACAGCGCGAGCTCTCCCGCGGCGCGGACCGGAGCGCCCGAGGCGCACGCGACGTGTTCGCTTCGCCGCGGCGCGAGACGCAGCGTGTCGTCTTCGAGCACGACGAACGTGGCCCCTTCGCTCGAAAACGTGGGCTCCCTCCGTGCGAAGTCGGTGAGGTCAGCGAGCGAGCGGATGGGCGTTCCTCTGGGTTCGGTCGACGCGCGGACGCGAACGGACTCGGGGCCGATGTAGCGATAGAGCATGTGGGGGACCGTTCGATCGCGTTCTGCTTGGATTTTTGCTCGCGATACTCGGCTCACGACGAGGCGACGCCGCGCCGAGCATTTTTCTTGTCGGGTCTCCGTCGCCCTCTGCGGACGTCGTTGCACGGAGGCTCGATCATCGATGGTGCTGTTTTCTCGAAGGTTGGCTGCGGGCGCGTTGCTCGGTGTGGTCGCGAGCTGCGCGCCAGTGGACGCGACGGTGGACACCCAGGCGAACGCTGTCACGGCGTCGCTCACGTTTCGCAGCGCGGATCAGCGCAGCCTCACCCGAGGACTCTTGCTCGACGCGCAAGCGGGCGACGTCGACGGCGACGGGCGCGACGACATCGTTCTGCTCGTCTATCGGGAGGACACCTCGTTCGTCGACGTGCTCCTTCCGCAGGAGACCTCGGGCTTCATCGTGAAGAGCTCGACGCGACTCCGGCAGGGGCGCTCGTACCCCGTGGGCGCGCTGCGGCTCGCGGACCTCAACGGCGACGGTCGCAAAGAGATCCTCGCGATCTCGTGGCTTCAAGATGCGGTGATTCACGCGCTCTACGCCGACCGCTACGGTCGTGTGGCGAGTCGTACGGATCTTCCCTGTGCCGGGCGTCCCACGGCGATCGGCGTCGGAGATTTCAACGGTGACGCGCGGCTCGACGTGGTCGTTCCAACGGTGGACCACGCCAACCAATCGATCCTCGCGGTGTACGCAGGCGCGAGCACGGGCCTCAGTCACGCCTCGATGATCCCGATCAACATCGCCGCAGCGCACACGAGGTCGGTCTTCGTGCGGGACTTCGACCGCGATGGCCAGGACGACTTGGTGTTGGGCGGCTTGTTCATCGTTCGCCGATCGGCCTCGATGACCTTCGATCCGCCTCGTCACGTCGCTGCCATCACTGCGATCGGAGTCCTCGAGCGCGACGCGAGGGACTCGGGGGGAATCCTCGTCGGTGACTACGAGCGCGTGGACGTCTTCGTCGACCACCCAACGCAAGGACTCGCGCTTCGCGAGTCGGTCGTCGGCGAAACAGGCGTGAGAGCGAGCCGCGATTTCAACGGGGATGGCTTTGTCGATTTGATCTCGACGTCGCCGCTATCGCGGACGGTGTCGTTGCGCTTCGGGTCGGCTGTTGCGTTCAGCGAGACCGCCACCCCGGTCGTGTCGTATCCGCTGATCTACGGGCACCACTCGCTCGTCGTGGGAGACTTCAACGGCGACGGTCGGCCGGGGTTCGCGCTGATCAACGACGGCTCGGTGCTGTCGTTTCGTCAGTGATTGTTCAGGGGATTCGTCGATGGGCCCTGGTGCTGTCGGCGCGTCACTCTCCGCGCCACCGGCGCCGCGGACCGCTGTCGACGTGCACGAACGCGTCGTCGCGATAGCGACCCACGCCGCCGTTGTGCCCGCGTTCGAGCGCGCGAAACACGGGCTCCATCGCGACGTCGACGAGCCTGAAGTCCACGGCCGTCGCCATCGGGTGCTGCGAGCGCTGCGCGACGTGGCGGCCTTTTTTGCGGAGCATTTCGTTCATCTTGCTCGAGCGGTAGCCGGAGATCACCTCGATGCGCGCGGCCGAGAACTGCTCGCACGTCGCGTGAACGGCCCTCAGCGTGCGGTCGTCCATCGACGCGGATTGCCAGTTGGTGCGATCGCGGAGGATCCAATCGATCCGGCGCGGCCCGGCGCTGTTCGGATCGCACGCTCCGTCCCAGGCGATCAGCTCGCGGAGGTGAATCGACGCAACAGTGATCGTCGGCGGAAGCAACGTCGGTCTCGCGGTGGTCGCAAGGGCCTTCTTCGACGGAGCGCTCTCCGAGCGCGGACGCGGGCTCCCATCGGGCGGGGCGAACGCGAGCGGAGGGAGCGCGCGAGGTTGCCCCGAGGCGCCCGACGTCGCGAAGAGCGCGGCGAGGGCCGCGGCGGCGAGCGTTCGACTGCGGGCTGAGCGCGCGTGCATGGGCGCGGAGTGTGCCGCATGCGCCACGCGGATCGCAAAACCGACGACCCGCGCGCCACAGCCTCCCGGGTCTCTGGGGCGGTGACGACCAGCGCGAAAGGTGGTACGCGCTCGGCCCCGAGTGTGCTTCCGCTCACTTTGTTCTCGAACACCATGACCGACGAAACGTTCTGGGCCCTCCACGCAGGAGGAAGTCGATGACGGGCTTGCTCGATCAGGGCGGAATTCCGCTCATCGTTGCGTTCTTTGCCATCGCGGGCGTCGCGGTGTTTCTCGCGCGAGGCGGCGACGAGCCGAGCCCCGAGAAGAAGCCCGAGACGGACGACGCCAAGCGCGACGCGGAATCCGCGAAGCCCGAGGCGAAGGACGGCGAGGCGTCGATGGAGAGCGCGCCGAACAAAGCCGCGGAGTCTTCCGACGGCGATGCAAAAGCGAGCGAAGCGGGCGCGAAGGACGGCGACGGCAAGGACGAACCGCTCGCGCCAAACGCCGCGGAGCAAAAGGCCCTCGAGGACGAAGCCCGCGAGAAAGCCGCGGCTGCCGCAGCGAAGGCCGAGGGTGATTTTCGAACGCCCCCCAAGGGCGAAGAGCCCCCGAAGCCCTTCGAGCCCGCGAAGCCGAAGCGTCGTGATTGGGTGATGACGCTCGGATCGCTGGCGGCGCTCGCGGGGCTCATGAGCGTTCGCGGCGACGTGGTGTATCCGCGCGGAGAGAACCCCGCGCAGCCCCTCGGCCACTACGCGACGTTGTGGCGCTCGGGACACGTTCCGGGCGGGGTGATCTGGGGCGCGTTGCTCACGGTCATCGCGGTCGTGGGCATCCTCGGATTGCTCGGTGATTCACCGCTCGATCTTCGCGGCGACGAGTCGAAGCCCGACGAGGGAACGACCCTCCAACGCAAGAAGTGGTACCAGCGCGAAGGCGCGTGGCTCGTCGGCTTCGCGGGGCTCTTGTACCTCCCGATGGCCGGCGCGTACGGCCTCTGGGACCCGTGGGAGACGCACTACGGCGAGGTCGCGCGCGAGATCCTGGCGAGGGACGACTGGATCACGCTGTGGTGGGGACAAGAAGGCTGGTTCATGTCCAAGCCGATCCTCGTGTTCTGGCTCGGCGCGCTCGGCATGGGCTTCGGAAGCACGTTCGGCCTGCCATTTTGGCGAGATATGGGCCCTGGTGGACACGAGTGGTTCATCCGCGTGCCCATTTGTCTCTTCGCGATCGGCGCGGTGTACGCGGTCTACAAGGCCGTCTCGCTCGGCTGGGGGCGACGCGCGGGGCTCTTGTGCGGCGCGGTCCTCGCGACGATGCCGCACTTCATGTTCTTGTCGCATCAGTCCATGACGGACATGCCCTTCGTGGCGCCGCTCGTGGTCGCGATGGCATTTCTGATCTCGGCGACGATCACGGATCCCGAGAAGCTCGTGACGCCGCGGCGGGTGAAGATCTTCGGCAAAGAGCTGAGGATTTCGTTCTGGCACCTCGTGGTGGGCGGCATCTTGTTGGTGGCGCTCCCGCAGGTCATGTACCTGCTCACGAGGCCGGTGATGTTCGCGTGTCCCGAGGACACCGCGAGCAACTGCCGCACGATCTTGGAGGGCTCGCGCATCGGTCCCATCCAGCTGCCGATCGAGCAGTACTGGTCGGGCAGCGCAGGAAACTCGGTCCCCGGCGATCAGGGCTCGAGCGTCCCGGGCTCGCCCGCGTGGGAGGATCGCTACAACCAGGTCCCCGGTCTCACGTCGCTCGTGCAGGGGATCGTCTGGTCGATCATCGGAACGATCTTGATGCTGACCTTCCGTCGCGAGCGCAAGGAGCAGGGCCTTCGCTTCGCGATCGTCTACTTGTTCAGCGCGATCTCGTTCATGGGCAAGGGCCCCGCGGGGCTCGGCGTCCCCGAGATCGTGCTGCTCGGGTTCATGATGACGACGGGCAAGTGGAAGCTCCTCCCGCGCATCCGGTTCTTTCAGGGGATCGCGATCTTCTTGCTCGTGGGCTTCCCCTGGTACATCGGGATCTACGGTCGCCTGGGCAGCGAATTTACTGACCGATTCATCGTCCACGACTTGTTGAACCGCGCGTTCGCGGGCGTGCACGGCGACAAGGGGACGTTCCGGTACTTCGTCTGGCAGCTCGGCTACGCGATGTTCCCGTGGACTGGGCTCGTTCCCGTGGCGCTCGGCGGTTGGCGGTTGATCGTCCCGAAGGACGCGACCGAAGCGCAGCGTGACGTCGCGCGACTGGCGCTCTTGTGGCTGCTCGTCACGTTCACGCTCTTCTCGATGATGGTGACCAAGTTTCACCACTACATCTTCCCGGCCGTTCCCCCGATCGCCATTCTCGTCGGGCTCACGCTCAACCGCATGATGGGCGACGGTCGATTGGCGCACACGAAGAAGGGCCTCGCCGCCGCGCTCGCGACGTTCGCAGGCGTCGCGCTCACGGTCTTCGGAATCGCGACGATCTACGGCCCCTGGCACGGCCGTGTCGCGCCCGTGCAAGAGGGCGCCACGACGACCGCGCAGTTGGTATCGGGTTCGCCAACGTTGGGAATCGCGCTCGCGCTCGTGGGCGTCGTGATCGTCGCGCTCTCCTTCCGCTTCGCGAACGAAGCGGAAGAGGGCTACCAAGACGCGGTCGGCGCGATGAAGGGCCTCGAGACGCCGGACCCGATGATGGACCCGTCGGCGCTGCCCGAAGTGCCCGAGAAAGAGCGCGCGAAGTTCACGCGCGGCGGACTCGCGATGGCCGCGGCGGGCGCTGTCGCGATGATCGCGCTCGTCGCGCGAGACATCGGCTTCGGCGGAAACTCACGGCCCCAAGGCTTCGAGCGCTTCATCCACTTGTTCGTCTACAACTACGAACGCCAGTGGCCGACGCGCTCGTTTGATTACACGCCCATCCTTCGCGGCTTCGGCGTCGTCGCGGTCGCGGCGGCGGTGCTCCTCGTGATTCACCAGACGCGGCGCCACGGCGCGCGCGTGATGGTGGCGGTCGCGACGTGCTTCGGGTTCTGGGCGCTCGACAAGTACATGATCGACCTGTCGGGCCACTGGTCGCAGCGCAACCTGTTCGAGAAATACCACGCCGTTCGCAACACGCGCGACGTGGCGTCCATCGGCTCGGGCGAGGACGCGCGCTACTGGACCGACGCGATGGTCGCCTACCAGATGAACTGGAAGGGCGAGAACTTCTACACGGGCAACCACGCGGTGATGCTCGAGTGCGGGCTGCCCCTCTGCCGCGAGCGCACGCCCGATTGGCTGCGAAGACACCGCGGTCAACGCGTGTTCTTCGTGACCGAGCACAGCCGCTCGTCGAGCATCATCTCGCAGGTGCGCACCGCCGGCGGAACGGCCAACGCGATCACCAACGAGATCGACAACAACAAGTTCGTCATCATCGAGGGACGGCTCTGATTTGAGCGCCTCGGGCGACAGTGACGACAAGGCGCTCGAGGCCGTGCTCGAGCGTGTGCGCGAGGGGATCGGACGCGCGCACAAGCCGTTCGCCACCGCGGGGCTCTCGTCGGACGACATCGCCGCGGAGTTCGCTCCGTTCGTCGAGTGCGTCTCGCGCGCGCTCGCGCAGTCGCGCGACAGCGCTCCGTCGGGCGTCTCGTGGAACGAAGCTCGCTCGATGGCCTGGCTCTTCTCGCACCGCATGGCCAATCACGGCCTCGCGCCCGCCGTGGTCACCGCCGCGCTCTCGTCCTGGCGCGACGCGGTCGTTCGCTCGGACGACGGGTTTCGCCCCTGGGTCGAGCGCGCGTGCGACGAGCTGTTCGCGCTCGTGATCGAGGGCTACGCGCGCGGCGTCGAAGAGCGCGAGAAGCTACGGGCGCAGCGAGCCCTCGCCGACGCGGCGCCCGTGCGAGAGCTCGAGCCCGGTTTTTTGCTGGCGATCGCCGCAGGGCCGATGGACGCCGAGGGCGCACAACAGTTCGCCGAGCGCGTCTCGCGAGACATCCTTCGGCGCGACGCGCGCGTGGTGGTGCTGGACGTTGGCGACCTCGAAGAGGTCACCGCGGCGGTGATGGCCGAGCTGTGGGCGATCCCGAGCGCCGCGCGGACGCTGGGCGCGCGAACGTTCGTCGGCGGCCTGCGCGGGATGGTGCTCGAGGTCGTTTCGAGCGCGGGTCTCGCGGAAGAGGGCGAGGTGCGCGTGGCGCTCGTGGCCGAGGCGATGCGCCTCGCGCGCGAAGCGATCGCGCCGCCGCCGGAGGTTCCATTCTGGAAGCGTTGGCTCGAACCGCGCAGCGCGCGCAAAACAAAGTGATCGAGTGATGGCAAACAGCTCGAAGATCATCGTGCAGAAATTCGGGGGCTCGTCGGTCGCGGACATCGCCAAGATCCGCCGCGTCGCCGAGCGCGTCGTCGCGACCAAGCGCGCGGGCTACGCCGTGTGCGTCGTCGTCAGCGCGATGGGAAAGACCACGGACCAACTGTTGGCCCTCGCCAACGAGGTGAGCGCGAGCCCCCCGCGTCGCGAGCTCGACATGTTGCTCACCGTGGGAGAGCGCACGACGATGGCGCTCCTCGCGATCGCGCTCCAAGCGATGGGCGAGCCCGCGATCTCGTTGACGGGCTCGCAGTCCGGGATCCTGACCAACGACCGTCACTTCGACGCGAGGATCATCGAGGTCCGTCCGTTTCGCATCGAAGACGAGCTCGCGCGCGGCCGCATCGTGATCGTCGCGGGCTACCAGGGCATGAGCTACAAGCGCGAGATCACGACGCTCGGACGCGGCGGGAGCGACACGACCGCGGTGGCCCTCGCGGCCGCGCTCGGCGCAGAGCGCTGCGAGATCTACTCGGACGTCGACGGCGTGTACACGGCGGATCCGCGGGTCGTCGGCGACGCGAAGCACATCGCGGAGATGGGCTACGAAGAGCTGCAAGAGATGGCCGAGGCGGGCGCGAAGGTGCTCAACGCAGAGGCCGTCGAGTTCGCCAAGCGCCACGGGATCGCGATCTACGCGCGAAAGACCGACGATCCGTTGAAGGGCGCCAAAGAGACCGTCGTGCGGCTCGGCGTCGTGCGCGAAGCCTCGGGCGTTCGCGCGGTCGTGAGCGAAGCGAAGATCGCGTACGCGAGGGTGCGAGGCAGCGCGCTCGGGGCGGTGACGCGCGCGTGCGGCGCAGCGGAGGTTCCGATGAAGGAGCTGCACGCGGGCGGGGGCGAAGTGCGCTTCGTGGTTCCGCTGTCGAGGGTGCCCGACTGGAGCACGGGGCGCGCGGCGATCGAGGCCGAAGGCGGCGAAGTGCGCGAGGACCTCGGCGCCGTCTCGCTCGTCGGCGATGGAATCACCCGCGACGTCCGCGTCCTCGAGCGCGCCCTCTCGGTGCTCGCGCGCGAGTCCATCGTCGCCGAGAGCTTGGTGACGACAGCGTTTCGAATCAGCGTCCTCGTCGAGCGGCCCAAGGTCGACGCGCTCACGCGCGCGCTTCACGCAGAGTTCGTCGCGACCGACGGCGCCAACGTCGGGATGGAGAGCGAATAGACTCGTATATTGAATGTGTGTGCGCTCTATAGCTGCACCGTCGCGCGCACGCTCGTGTCGTAGCGAGCGCCCGTCGCGGGCCAGCTCACGGCGCGGAGCGCGCGCTCGATGCACGCGCGTTCGGTGTCCGTCCCCTCGTGGGCGACGGGGTGGAGGGACTCGATCGAGCCGTCGGGGTTCACGCGGACGCGATAGTTCGTGAGGAGCCGCATCGCGTAGTGAGTACGAGGGTCGACGCAGCGCTCGAGCCGCGGGGTGACGAGCGGCGCGACGGCGTCTCGAACGCCCCGCCCGGCCGTGCTCGAGTACTGCACCGAGAGGCGATTTCCCGGGCGATTTCCTGGCGACGACGGGAGGACGACTGCGGGTGGACCCGAAAACGGCGCGGCGTTCGTCGCGGGCTCCAGGGAAGACACCGTCGTCGTCGCCGGTCGCTCGATCACCGCCGCGGGTGTCGTGTGCTCGTTGGACGGCGGCGCCGTGTTCGCGTGCGCGATCACCACGGTGATTCCACTGTCCGTCGCTGCGCGCGGGCGAGGGCGCGCTCCGTTGGCGATCGCGGGCTCGGCCACGCGCGGCTCGCTCGGCGCGACGCGCGCGTCTGCACCCTCACCGCTCGCCCTCACCACGAGCGGAACTCGCTCGTCGATCGCAACCGCGCTGATCGGACCCACTTGCGCCGTGGTCGTTGGTTGCCGCGCCCAGGACTGCAGCGCGACCGCGCCGCCCGCGGCGATGGTGACCCCGATGGCGATGCCCACCGCCACGGGCGCGAACGTCCGCGTTCGTTCGGGCGCGGTTTGGCTCGGCAACGACGGGACTGTTGATTGTGTGTGCGCCATTGCCACGGGCGCGGCGAGGGCGCTGTGCGACGCGCCCGGCGTCGAGACGTTCGCGGCCGCGGGAAGGGGCGAGGGCGCCATGGCGACCGCGGCGCGATGGGGAAGCAACGCGCGCAATCGACGGGCGACGAGGCCGGCGCTCTGCGGGCGGTCCGCGGGGTTGTGGGCGAGCAGCGACGAGACGAGCGCGCCGAGCTCGGCGGGGACCTCGGGGTTGATTTCGTGGGCGGGTTTCAGCGGCCCTTGGCTGCGGCTCGCGGAGAAGGGATGAAACCCGACGATGCATTTGTACAGGACGACGCCCATCGCCCAGAGATCCGCGGCGGGTCCGACGCGCTCGCCGGCGAGCTGTTCGGGGGCCATGTACGCGGGCGTTCCGACGGCGACGCCGGTGGCGGTGCGGGCGTCGTCGATGGGCGCGGTCATCAAGCGCGCGACGCCGAGGTCGATCAAGCGGCATCGCTCCGCGGGTCCCGAGCCGACGATCATGAGGTTGCTCGGCTTGATGTCTCGGTGAACGACCCCTGCGACGTGCAGGGCGTCGAGCCCTTCGAGCGCGTCCGCCGCGAGCGTCGCCGCGCGCGTCCAAGCGATGCGTTGCTCGCGCGCGAGGATGTCTTCGAGCGCGACGCCGTCGACGAGCTCCATCACGAAGAAGGGAGGATCGCTGTCGAGCGAGAGGTCGTGCAGCGCGACGAGGGCGGGGTGCGACACGGCGGCGGTCGCGAGCGCCTCGCGCTTGAACCGCGCGCGAAGGGCAGTGTCCACGAGGTGATCGCCGCGGATCACTTTGATGGCGACGCGACGCGCGAGCACCTCGTCGCGAGCTTCGTAGACGGTGCCCATCCCGCCGGAGGCGATGATATAGAGCACACGAAATCGACCGCCGAGCGTCTGACCGACGAGCGCCTCGGGCGAGCGCGAGACCATCGGGCGCTACTGTGCCCGAACGATGCGCGTCGCGAAACTGGGGAGTCGACGGTCGCACGGAGATTCGAGCGAGCTCGCGGGTGAAGCGCGTGAGGTGCGATCGCGGGGGGAGCGCGCGATTGCGTGATCGCGAGGTGAAGCGCGTGAGGCGCGATCGCGAGTGAAACGCGTGGCGCGATCCCGAGTGAAACACGCGTGGCGCGATCGCGTGGGAAACGCGCGTCACGCAATCGCGTGGGAAACGCGCGTGGCGCGATCGCGAGTGAAACGCGTGAGGCGCGATCGCGTGGTGAAACGCGCGTCACGCAATCGCGTGGTGAAACACGATTCGCGCGGTCCCCGTTGGCGTAGCCAACGGGCTAGGCCGCCTCGAAGACGAGGCGGAGATGTGGCGCAAAGCGCCACCGGAGAGTCGCGCGTTGGCGACGAGATCGACGACGCAAACGTATTCGCCCGCGTAGATCGTGTCGCCCGCGTGAACGACGTTGCGTACGCTCGCTCGTCGTCTCGATCGCTCCGCCGCTCGCGCGCTGGTCCGGCTTCGCCGGACATCTCCGCCTCGTCTTCGAGGCGGCCTAGCCCGTTGGCTACGCCAACGGGGACCGCGCGAATCGTGTTTCACTCGAGATCGCGCCTCACGCGTTTCACTCGCGATTGCGCCTCACGCGTTTCACCCGCGATCGCGCCACACGCGTTTCACCCCGCGATCACGCCCCGCGCGTTTCCCCACGCGATTGCGTGCCGCACGTTTCACTCGCGATCGCGCGATGGCGGCTCACCACGGGGCGCCTTCGTCGGTGAGCATCGAGAGCGGGGCGACGGGGGCTCCGTCGCGAACCGCGCGAAAGCAATCGAGCACTTCTTCGCCGCGGAGCGGGAGCGCGTCGAGCTCCTCGATCGTGACCCAGCGGGCTTCGAGCGAATGCTCGTCGGGCTCGGATTTCAAGCGAGCATCTCCCTTGGGTTCGGCCACGAAGAACACGCGACAGCGAACGCTCCCGCCGGGCTGAGGCGAGTGCTCGACGCGGAGCAATCCCGTGAGCGCGACGTCGATCCCGGCCTCTTCCTTGGTCTCTCGGACGGCGGCTTCTGTCAGCGTTTCTCCAGGCTCGACGCGGCCAGCGGGAAAATACCAGAGCTGCCCGTGCTTCTTCTCGCGCACGAGCGCGAAGCGGTCTCCGTGCCTCACGACGACCATCGCGAAGTACCAGGTGGGGAGCGGTCTACGGTCGCTCATGGCTCGTTCCTCGTGCAGAAGGTTTCGCGGCTGCGAAGGACGATTGAATCTCGTTGGTCAACCGATCGTCGTACGCTGTCCCTGCCATGATGCAACGAATTCGACGCCATGCCGCGCCCGCGCTCGGGCTCTCGATCGCCATCGCCTCCGCGGGTGCGCTCGCACAAGTCGTGATCGGCGGAACAGGCTTCATCACGGTCTCGGTCGCTGGCGTCGGTGCCGTGGGCGGCGGGCTCGCGGGCGACGCGAGGCTCCCGGTGACCGCGTCGGGGGCGCGCTACGACGTCGCGACCAACACCGTTCGCATCTCGGCCAACGGTCGACGAGGCGCTGTTCGCCGCATCGAAATCGAGGTTCCCCGCGCGAGGCAGGGGCAGAGGATCGACCTCGGAACGGCGACGGGCGCGTCGATCCGCATCACGCTCGAGCCCAACTCGACGCTCGATTCGGGCCGCGGGTTCGTGCAGTTCGATACGCTCACGCCCCAGCGCGGCGTGGGTCGCTACGAAGGGACGTTTCAACAGGGCCAGACGCCCGTGGTCGTGCGCGGGCAGTTTCAAGTGACGTTCTCGCCGGCCGTGGGCGGACCTGCCAACGGAGCGAATCCGGGGCCGGGACCCACGCCGGGCCCCACCAACGGATCGCCGCGCGCGAACACGGACGCTGGGCGCGGGTAGCGAGCGTCGAGTGGCCAACGCGGGTGGGCGCAGCAGCAAGCAGCCACTTGGGCGCGGCAGCCAGCAGCCGCGCACTGTGCCTCGAAGAGATCACGAGGCTCCGTCACACGATCTATCTCGGCAGGCGTTCTCGCTCGCGCTCGAACTTCGAGCGAAGAGTCTCTCGAACTCTACCTGCGCATTTGCAGGCGATCCGAAGCACTCTCGCGCCCCAGCTCACGCTCCTAAGTTCGAGCGCAGCGAGAACACCTGCGGAGCTAGCTCGAGGTCACTCGCTGACCGGGTCTGCGAAGCACAGTGCGCCGCTGCTTGCTGCCGCGTCGGGCGTGATGGAGTTGTGCTTGGGAATCTCCAGTTTGTTTACCACAGGTGACGAATGATGAGCGCTTGCTCCGACGCACCCGCCGCTCGCCCGCGCACGAACCGCAATCACACACCTACGACCGCGGCGCGAACGGGTCGTCCTGCGGAACTCCGTGGGTTCGGTCCGTTCCGTCGGCGCGCTTCTCGCCTTCGACCGGCTTGTTGTCCGAACGTCCATTCTCTTCGGACTCGCGGTCGTTTTCTTCGGACTCGCTCGTGTCCGAAGAGGCTCGCTTGCCCTTGAGAAAGAGGGAGGGCGCGAGGGTGTCGGCGTCGCCTTCGTTCCAGCGGAAGTACGTGATCGCGCGGCGGATCTGGCTCCAGTCGTTGACGAAGAGCGTGTAGATCCTCGCGCGGAGATCCTGGTGCTCGCGGCGCTTTGTGTTCTTGTCCGCGGTCTCGACGGCGCTTCGAATGGCCTCGGCGCGGTTGCGCATGTACGCGACTTCGGACTTCGTGACCGCTGTCGGGACCTCGCCCTTGTCGAGAACGGCTTCGAAGATCGCCGCGAGCGTGAGCAAGTCACGAGAGAGATCGTCGCGTCCGGCGCCGTCCTTGATGGACTCGACCTCGGACTGCGAAACCGCCCCGCGCGCGACGAGGGGCAGTGCGTCGGCGATCGCGATCGAGCGGATCTTCTCGCACTCGTTCGTGAGCGCCTCGAGCTCGAGCTTCTTCGCGTCGTCATCGGACTTTCGTTGAACGTCGACCGCGAGCATCGCGCGCGACGTGTCATCGAAGTTGTCGAGGGCCGACACATCGAAGCCCGGTGGGGTGGGCGCCGTGGATCACGATCCACGCGCGGCGGGGGGGAGGGGCGCCGAGCCGGATCGTGATCCAAACGCGACGGGGGACGGGCGCCGGTGGTGGATCGTGACCCCAAACGTGCGAGGCGCGGGAGGCGAAGCGCGGATCGTGATCCAGAAAGTGACGCTGGGGACCGGGCGAGGTGGATCGTGATCCAGAAAGTAAGCGTGGGCAGCGGGGCCACGTGGATCGTGATCCAAACGAGCTAGGGTGTTTCGGGAATTTGTGGATCGTGATCCGAAATGGAGTTGCGGTGGGAGGCTCGCGAGCTCGTGGTCTCTGGGCCTCATGCAAAACGTCACGTATCCCGACGGCGAGTCCGTGGCGTACGTGTACGACCACGGCGGCAACCTCGAGTCCGCCGCGAGCGCCGCTCGCACGTACGTGAGCAACATCCACTACGACCACTTCGGTCGCAGAACGCGCGTCCGAAATGGCAACGGAACGGAGACGGTGTACACCTTCGATGCGGTGATGCAGCGGCTCTCGCAGACGGACACGACAACCGACTCGGGCGCGACGGCGCTCCAAGCGCTGCGCTACACCTACAACTCCGTGGGCTTGATCAGCCGCATTCAGAACGTGATCGCCCCGGGACCGATGCGCGGAAGCTCGGATCACAACTTCACCTACGACGAGCACGAGCAGCTCGTGACCGCCACGGGATCGTTTCATCACGACAGCGGCGACGAGCGCCGGTACTCGCTGACGATGGACTACGACTCGATCGGTCGGACGACGAAGATGAAGCAGACCGACGAGCTGCTCGCGTCCGGCGGTGGCGTGACGACGGTGACCGAAACCACGCGCAACAACACGTACGCGTATGCGGGACCGCGCGTTCATGCGGCGTCGCAAGTCGGCGGAAACGAGTACTGGTACGACAATAACGGCAATCAGGCGTGGCGCTACAACGCGTCGAGCGGGGATTGGCGAGCGTTGTCGTGGGACGACGAGGATCGGTTGGTGGGAGCGTTTGTTCCTGGGACGAGCGAGTACTTCAACTACGACGCGGGCGGAGCACGCACGCACAAGACCGACTACACCGAGACGACGCTGTACCCGAGCGCGTTCGTCACGATCCGTAACGGCGGCGAAGTGACCAAGCACGTGTGGGCCGGCGGCGAACGAGTCGGAAGCGTGGTGCGCCCCGACGGCGGAGGCGTGGGCGACGAGCGCGCCTACTGGACGCACAACGATCACCTCGGCGGCGGCCACTACGTCACCACGAGCGTCGGCGCTGTGTACGAAATGGCCGAGCGGCTTCCGTTCGGAGAAAACTGGGTCAGCGCTCGCGCGGGAACCGACCGCGTCGCGCCGGGCTTCGCGGGCGGCGAGCACGACGAGAGTATCGGGCTGAACTATCACGGCGCGCGGTACTACGACGCCAAGGAGGCCCGGTGGACCGGGCGCGATCCGGCGCTCGAAGGCAATGTGGCGAGTGGGGGTGTTTTCGACCCGAGGAATCTCGAGTTGTATGCGTATGCGTTCAACTCGCCAGTGAGCTATTCGGATCCGGATGGGCGGCAGAGCGTGCCGACGGGTCCCCGGCCGAATGCGAGTGCGCAGCCAGCGGCCGTAGACCCAGTACTCGTGGGACCCTGGCCGACCGTCTACAATCCGCACAACCCGCCAGATCCGAGAGAATTGCCTGAGCCGGGAGTCATCATTCGAGGCAATCCTCGCCGCGGCGCTCGTCCAAGGCCGGAGTACCGTTCGCTGAATTCGAGCCCGGGCGCTCCATCCTCAACCCCAGCTCAGCCAGCACTTTCCGCTCAGGAAGCAGGTCGCAGGCTTGGCTTGGTTCGGTTGGGAATCCGTGCCGCGCGGCTGCAAGGACTCACTCAAGCAGCCGACTGGCTTGAATGGTGGATTCATCCGGCGAACCAGGGAGAGGCTGTTGTTCACAACACGCGCGCGTTTGCCTCTGATTCCTCGAATCAAGCAGTGCAGGATGCTGTTGACCAGGTTGTCGCGAACGCCCGTTCGATGCGAGCGCAGGGACAGTTGTCGGGAACATCCACCGAAGTTAGAGGCAGCCAAATGATAACTCCACTGGGAGGGCCGGCAAACAGCACAAGAGAACGCGACGTTAGCATTTCTCTCGGGACTTACAGCGTTGCTGTGCACGCGGACGTGCGTTTGGGGCGTTCTGGCGAAATTCTGCTATCAAACTGGAGGGCGCAGTTTTTCGACTTCTATGACTTCAACATAGGCGCATCGGCACCGATCTCGTTTCCAGCCAGTTCCCTCAACTCAGTTGAGCGAGTTGTGATAAACGCGGTTGTTCGAAACGCGATGCCCGGCAATCCTGGCCTTGTCCCACAGTACAGCGGACGGCGACTGACGGGCTACACAATCAGTCTTCCGGACGCGTACTTCGCAGCATTGGCGAATAGTGGCTATGCACACAACTATCCCGTGCGAAGCACTGTCTTCTCGCCTAGAGACACCCCCGGAGTAGTTGCGCCGGCGTTCGTCCGATGAGAACTATGAACAGCTTAGTACGATACCAGTTTGTCGCGAGGCTCCGCGTGGTTGGCGCATTGGCAGCCAGCGTCTTCTCGACGACGTGCGCGAAGACGTCGAGACCTGTCACTGTGGCCATTCGACCGCAAGCGCCAGACGTTGCAAACCGACGCGAACCGGACAGCATTGCGAGAGTCGCACCAACAAATGACGATGTCTTCCTGTTGGACGCCGCCGTCGGTAGCGCTCAGGTGATCTCAGGTTTGCCGAGTATTGGGTGCGAGTTGCTGGATCGTTGGGCGATGGATCCCGCATTTGTCGCAAGACTGTCACTCGCACCCGACCTTACTGAGTACTATCCGTACCACGTATTTCTTGTAGTCCATCACCGGTCTGGAGTTTGCTGGACGCGACTTGCCGAGTGTCGACGGTTGACGTTTCGTGGCGCGCGCAATACCGAGCAAGCGCAGTGCGATGGAATTTTGTTCGAACTCAGAATTTTTGAACAGCGTTTCGAATTGCTCCGTAACGGTGAGCTTATCGGAAACAGATCGTTTCGTGGTGCGATCGGGTCTGCAGCTCAGTACGTGGAATCTTTTCCTCAACCGCGCGCCAGCCGTTCTCAACGCGGGGCAGCTGATCGGAGTCCGGAGCGAGTTGACGTGCAGCCGGGGCGGTAGTGCTAAGGGCCGGAGGCGCTACATGCGTCTACGCCGGGTTTGCACCAGACGTTGGCAATAATGGTCCAAGAATGGAGCGCGCGACGACGCGGTTGCGCGTTGCCCGGCCGCTGAGGCGACCGGTGTGACAAACGCCGAGTGTGAACAACGGCGATCGCGGCACGCTCCCAATTCCCGCCGGCCTTGCTCGCTTCGGAAGGCGCGTCGTCGCTCCGACACAACGGGAGTGTTTGTTTCGCCCGAACTGGTGACGACGCACGCTGCTCGGCGAGGTTTGTTCCCACGAATTTTCCAACTCATTGCGCACGACCCGCACGGGTGCTAACGCACTGCACGCCGCGCACACGGCGGACTCGAGCTGACACGGCTCTGCGGAGCGCACGACATGGTTGAAGGAAGAATCCGCTTCGAACTGCCCGATGACCACTTCGAGACCGTCACCGGCGATTCCCTCTCGTTTCACGTTCCACGCTATTGCTCGATGGCCTTCGAGGAGAACTCGATCCAAGTCGTTTCGGGATACTGTCGAGTAAAGCAGACCGTGGACCCCAACGGCGTGGTCACGGTCGAGAGCGAAATCGACGCGTCGACCCACGCTGGTGCGAGGCTTCGTGAGTCCAGTCGCGACTACGATCCTCCGCTCGATGAGGAGCTCAATGCTCCTCCGGCGCCGATCGAACTCTTCGGTCGCGTCGAGGGAACGCTCCACGTCGAGGTGAGCTATCGAGACTGGTTCGACAAGGACGAAGTGTTCATGCCGCAGAAATGGGGCATGTCTGTCGATGGTCGTTCGTCGAATCGAGATGGCCTACTCTCGGGAGTGTGGTCGGCACACGATTTCGAATTCGTGTTCGCCGACGAAGAGTGCACCGCCGCGTGGAACCACTATTTCGAGGTTCGGAGCTGGCGATCAGGACGGTCTCTCATCGTTTCGGTGGACGTTCGAAACTGGGTCACGGGCGGTCCTCCTCTTGTGCAGCGAACGCTCATTCGAGCGAACGGGCAGCGTCGACGACTGCGTGATGGGTGACGCCGACGCGTCGTTCGCGACACGAGGCTTCGGAGCCGCACGCCGCATTTCCGACCGTCGCCAACAACGCCGGAAGCGACACGCGCGCACGCTCGTTGAAAACCGGGCCAAGACAATTGGGTGCATCGACGTCGATGCACGCAACCGATTTCGCGCCGTGCGAAAGCTCCACCCCCCTCGCGTGTCCCCAGCGCCTCGCTTCGAAGCCCTGCTCCATCGGCGCCGATGAATGCCATCATCCCCGTCGATGACGCCCCACTGGAATCGATTGCGGAGCACGCCATGACGGCGACCGTGCTCGTCGTCGACGACGAGAAGAACATCCGCCGCACGTTGCGCATGGTCCTCGAGGGCGAGGGGCTCTCGGTGCGCGACGTCGAGCGCGCGGAGGACGCCAAGCCCTTGCTCTCGGACGGCGAGGTCGACCTCGTGTTGTGCGACGTTCGCCTGCCGGGAATCTCGGGGATCGAGCTCTTGCAGTGGGCCCGCAAAGAGCCCTCGGTCTCGGCGATCCCGTTCTTGATGATCTCGGGGCACGCGTCCGTCAGTGATGCGGTCGAGGCCGTGCGCCTGGGGGCGACGGACTTCTTCGAGAAGCCGCTCGATCGCGATCGCGTGCTCGTCTCCGTGCGAAACGCGCTCGCCCGCGTGAAGCTCGAGCGCAAGGTCGCCGCGCTCGAAGCGCGCGTCGGCGTTCGTGAAGAGCTCTTGGGCGACGCGCCCGCGATGCGAAAGCTCTTCTCCGAGATCGAGCGCATCGCGCCCACCAAGGCGCGCGTCCTCGTCCTCGGCGAATCGGGAACGGGAAAGGAGCTCGTCGCGCGCGCGATCCATCGCTTGTCGCCGCGGGCCGAGCAGCCGTTCGTGAAGGTCAACTGCGCGGCCATCCCCGCGGAGCTGGTCGAGAGCGAGCTGTTCGGCCACGAGAAGGGCGCGTTCACCGGCGCGATCGCCCGCAAGCGCGGCCACTTCGAAGCCGCCCACGGCGGAACGCTCTTCCTCGACGAAATCGGCGACATGCCGCTGCACGTTCAGGCCAAGGTCCTGCGCGCGCTCCAGCAGGGCGAGATCACCCGCGTCGGCAGCGACGCTGTGCAAATGGTCGACGTTCGCGTGATCGCCGCCACCCACCGAGACCTCGAGACCGAGGTCGCGAAGGGAACGTTTCGCGAGGACCTCTTCTTTCGATTGAGCGTGTTGCCGCTGAAGGTTCCCCCGTTGCGAGAGCGGCCCGAGGACATCGTGACGCTCGCGCTCGCGTTCGTGAAGCAGTGCTGCGATGAACACGGATTCAAGCGCAAAGAGATCGCGCCGCCCGTGCTCGATGAGCTCGCGGCGAGGCCGTTTCCTGGCAACGTCCGCGAGCTGCGAAACCTCGTCGAGCGCATGGTGATCCTCTCGGGCGACCGCATCGAGCTCGGGGATCTCCCCGAAGAGCCTCGCTTGTCCCGAGAGCTCCGGGCGCGGATGGCCACCGAGCGCGGAGCATCTAGCGCGACGACGAGCAGCCCGCCCACCGCGTCGCAGTCCTTCGAAGCCGCGGACGACGACGACGCGGACGACTACGTCGCCTCCGTCCATGTTGCGAGAGAGCCAGGCTCGCGGCTCACGCTGCGGGAGTTTCGCGATCAAGCCGAGCGCGACTACATCGTCGCGACGCTGCGCGAAGTCGATTTCAACATCTCGCGCGCGGCGACGATCCTCGGAATCGAGCGGACCAATCTTCACAAGAAGATGCGCGCCCTCGGCGTCAAGCGCGACGATTGAGCGCGTCGCGCGCCGCCATCGCGTGATCGACGAACGTGTGCGCCACGCGCAGCCGCGCGAGCTCGACGCGCGAGCCCTCGGTGGCGCGCGCTCCCTCGGTGGGCTCGAGGACATCGATGGCGACGGGCCTCGGAGCGTCTTCGTACTCGAGCACGAAGCCCGTTCGTGTGAGCCGCGCTCCCTCGATTTTTCGCAGGTCGAATCGCTGGGGCTTCGCGCCGGGGCGCTCGATCATCGCGCGCTGTTCGCGAGGATCGACGCTCCATCGGCTGAGCTGCTGCGCGATCGAGCGTCGCGCGAGCGTGACCGAGAACACGACCATCGCGCCCGCGACCGTGACGACCGACACGGCCACGAGCGAGCCGAGGTACCCGAGCGCGGCGTCGAGCGCCACCGACGAGGCCACGGTCGCGCCCATCGCGCGGCGAGCGTGCGTCTGCGAGCGGAGCCAGCGCGCGCCGCTGACAGCGCGATCACTCGGTTCGAAGAGCGTCCACTGGCGCTCGTGCGCGAGGGGGCCGAAGCCGAGCGCGTCGATCGCCGCGAGGGCGCGGTCGCGCTCGTTTGTCGCGACGCAGAGCCACTGGTTTTCGTCGACGACGAACACCAACCACCCGACGAAGTCCGCGGTCACGACGATCGGCCGCTCGGATTGCAACCCGCCCAAGCTCAACCCCAACGCCCGCTCGACAAACTGCGGAACGAACCAAGCCCCCGACACCCGCGCCCGCGCGACGCGCTCGAGCGCTGCACCCGCGCGTTCGACGGTGATTCCCTCGGGATTCACCCGCACGGTCGCGACGGCGCCTTCACCCTCGACCGTTGGAGCGCGTCCGTACGAAGCGTCCAGCTCGGCCCCGACGAGCGCCACCGTGTCCGTCTCGAGCGTGATGTCAGCGCTCGATGGCAGCGGTTCGGTGGACTTCGATAAGTGCTCCATGATGTCGTTCTGTGAGTACGCCGTGGTTGTGCGTCGGGCGCGAACCCATTACAACCGCGCGCGATGTTCGCGTTGAAATCAGTTCGTCGGACTTCTGTTGTGTCGGTCGTCTCGATCGTGGCGATCGCCTCGGTGCTTGCACTCCCGGGCTGCAATCGCAATGGCGAGCCGCTGCTCACGCCGACGCCTCCTCCCTCCACGACGGCGTTGCCCGCGTCGCCGCTGCGCTCGTTGCTCGTTCCCGATCCGAGCGCGCTGTCCGAAGCGGGCGTCGAGCCCTCGACGGCTCCCTCGGCGGGCGGCAACCAAGCGCCGACGCCGGCGCCCGACCGCGTTCACGTCGCGCACGTGCTCGTGATGCACACGCAGTCGGCGATGCGTCAGCCGTCGGTCACCCGATCGCTCGACGAAGCCCGCGCGTTCGCGACGCAGCTCCTCGCTCGCGCGCGCGGCGGCGAAGACCTCGTCGCGCTCGCCCGTCAGTTCAGCGACGAGCCCGGCCACGAAGGAAAGGGTGGCGACCTCGGCTTCATCACCCGCGGCCAAACCGTGGCGCCCTTCGAGAACGCTGCGTTCGCGCTGCCCGTCGGGGGACTGTCCGAAGTGGTGCAGACCGACTTCGGCTTCCACGTGATCAAGCGCCTCGAGTAAGGCGCTGCGTGAGTGAGCGGCCCCCACCGGGCGCAGCAGAGCGGAGCGGCCCCCACCCGGCGCTGCCGCGCGCCCCGCCCCCGCCTGAACGGCAGGGGCGGAGCTTTGCATTGTGTGGGCGTGTTATCAAATCAGCGCCCTGATGGCGTATGCCGTCGCGACGCTTTGGATCTGAAAATTCGCTGACACAATGCAAAGCTCCGCCCC
>JAEUKI010000063.1 GCA_016793325.1 Myxococcales bacterium
TCGCGCGGGGCGCACGGTGGTGTGCTGGGGATCGAACGAGTTCGAGCAGGTCGGCAACGGCGCGGTGGGCGCGGCGAGCTCGAACGTTCCAGTCCCGATTTCGGGACTGACCGACGTGCGCAGCATCAGCGTAGGCAGCGATCATTCGTGCGCGCTCCATTGGCAGCTGCAATGTTGGGGACGCGACACGCACGCGCAGATCGACGGAACGGCGGGCACGACGCGACGCGATCCGACGGCGATCCCCGGCGCGTGAGCGACGAGCGCGACCCGCTCCACCTCGCTACCCGCGCTTGCTTCGCGTGTACCGCAGCTCGGTCACCGGTTGTCCGCCGAAGTCTTGGGTCTTGGTGGCTCCGTCCGCGCTCCAGCCGTTGCGCTCGTAGAAGCGTCGTGCGCGCGCGTTTTCTCGGACGACCCAGAGCATCGCGACGGGCTGCGATCGCTTGTCTAGCTCTGTGTGCGTCGCGTCGAGGAGCGCTTGTCCTGCGCCTGTTCCGAAGGCGTCGGGGTCGACGTTGATGCCCCACAGCTCGCTCATCGCGGGATCGTCGCGGCTGTCGCCTGCGGTGCAGAAGCCCACGACGCGATCGTCGAGCGCGACGACCCCGTTCCAGTTTCCGGGAACCGCGAGCGGACCTGCGAGGATCGATCGCCAGCGGGCCACGCGGTCTTCGATCCGCAGCGCGTCGAGAAACGGGTCGGGCATGATCGATCGATACGCGGTCTGCCACGCGCGCACGTGCGCCGTCGCGATCGCGAGCGCGTCGTCGACCCGAGCCTCGCGCACCGTGATGATTCTGTGTGTCACGGCGCGATCGTAGCGCGACGCGGCGGGCGTCTCTCGTGTCGTCGACCCCTTCGACGACGAGGACTCTCTCAAACGGCGCGAAGCGATTCAAGCCTTGATCGCGCGGCGCTGCGACGCACCGTCATCGACCCTCATGATCTACGGTCGACGACTGGGAGGTAGAGCTTTGACCGCAGAACAACAGGCAGAAATCCGCGCGTGGTGGCGCGCGCTCGACGCGGACGAGCGCCGCGAGCTGCGCGAAGACCTTCGCACGAGGCGCACTCGCGAGCAGCGATCCGTCGAAGTGCTCGCGCTCGCGGTCGACCCCCAGGCGATCCGCGAGCTCGAAGAGGACCGCGAGACGTGGCGCGAGTTCGCGACGAATCACCCCGAGATCTTCGATCGCTTCGAAGTGCGGACGGTTCACATATGCACCGCGCACCCGGAGGCGATGGCCGCCGTCGAGCGAGGCGTGATCCGCGAGGATTTTCGCTGCCCCTACGCGCACGCATCGTGCCCCATCCGCGCGTCGATCGAAGCGGCCGGACGGCGCGCGCTGGTGGTGTTGGCGCCGATGGACGAAGCGCTCTCGCGCGGCGCCCCGATGGGGGTGTGAATGCGGTTCGTGCGAAGAGCCGGGAGCCAAGGAGGCCCGGCAACAGCGAGCGAAGCGGCGACCGGGAGCCAAGGGGCCCGGCAACAGCGCGACTTCGTCGCGGAGCGCAGCGGGCTCGCGCCCGCAGCTACACGATGTGCGTGTATTCAAGATAGTCAGCTCGCTCGCGGTCCGCGATGATGACCCGAGCCTCGACCTGTTCGTGGAGACAGCTGCATAACCAACGGTCGCCCATCGTGTCGATCATCGCGTCGCTCACGAGGACCGCGCGCGAGCCCTTTGTCGTCTCAACGAGCGCCTCGAGTAGCTGCGGGCGCGAGCCCGCTGCGCTCCGCGCGCGTGTGCCCAGCGTGCTGCGCGGCGCGCTGTTGCCGGGCCCCTTGGCTCCCGGTCGCCGCTTCGCTCGCTGTTGCCGGACCTCCCTTGGCTCCCGGCTCTTCGCACTCTTGCCGGGCCTCCTTGGCTCCCGGTCACCGCTTCGCACGAAGCGCATTCACACCCCCGAGGGGTTCGCGATCGGTGACGAGTCGCGTCGAGCGAGGCTTGATTTCGAGGGCGTGGTGGCGCTGCTCTCGGGGCTCGCGCTGGGCGCGATCGTCACAGCCCTTGCACGATCACGGGCATCGAGTGCTCGGCGCCGATGCCCATGCGCTCTTGGCCGAGCGCTCCCTCGCGGTTGCTCCCGGCGCATCGGACCGTGCCGTCGCGCGAGAGAACGCAGGTGTGGTTCTGTCCGGCGACCACGTGCACGGGGCTGGGGACGTCGCGCATCGGCGCAGGGCTCGTGAGTTGCTGCGTGCTTCCGTTGCCGAGCTCGCCGAGCATGTTGTCGCCCCAGCAGTAGGCGCCCACAAACGTCTGTGTTCGCGCGCAGACATGGGATCCCGGACCGATCGCGATGTCGATCACGCTCGTCAATCGGATGGGCGAGGGCGTCAGCGTCGCCGCGCTGTCGATGAGGCCCGTTTGCCGCATGCTGTTGTTGCCCCAGCACAGCGCTTGCCCGTTCATCGTGATCGCGCAAGACGGGTCGCTCACGGCCAGCGTACGAACGTTGCTCAGCCCCGGGACGGCGCTGGGCGTGAGTCTGTGCGTTCGTGTGCCGTCGCCGAGCTGACCGTAGTTGTTGAGACCCCAGCACCACACGGTTCCGTCGCGACGCAGCGCGCAGGTGTGTCCGTAGCCGCAGCCTGCTTGGACCGCGTCGCGAACGCCCGCGATCTCGATCGGGACCAACGATCCTGCGCCCGTGACCGCGGTGTGCTGCGGCGGAGTGCTCGGCTCTGCGAGCGCAGCCGCGACGCGCGGGCCGTCGGCGGCAGGGCTCGCGCCGAGCTGGCCGAGGTTGTTGCTTCCCCAGCACCAGACGCTTCCGTTGCGACGCACCGCGCAGCTGTGCGAGTGCCCCGCGCTGATGTGCACCGCGTCGTTGATCCCTCGCACGGCGACCGGAACGTTCGACGACGCCCGCGCCCCTTGCCCGAGCTGCCCGTCTTCTCCGTAGCCCCAGCACGCGACCGTGTGATTCGCGCGGAGCACGCACGTGTGCGCTTGGTACGTGCGGATGTCGATCGCGTCCGTGATTCCCTGGACGAACACGGGGCGCGCGCTGCGCGTGGTGGTCCCGTTGCCGAGCTGTCCGTAGTCGTTCTTTCCGAAGCACTCGACGCGCCCGTCGGCGAGCCGCGCGCACGTGAAGTCGAGCCCGGCTGCGAGCTGAACGACGGCTGCCTTCTGTGGCTCGATCGTCGCGGGCTGCGCCCACGCGGGCGGCCTCGCGCGGCCGCGCGCGACCCATCGACGCATTCGTCCGCGGCCGTCGACGCCCACGACGGTCGTTCGGCCGTTGGGACCCACGAATTCGAGCGCCGGAGATCCGTCGGGCGCGATCGCCACGGTCGCTCCTGCGGTCTCGTCGGGCACCGCGCCCACGTCCGCGTCGCCGATGCGAATTCGTCCGCCCGACACCGTGACGCTTCGCTCGGCGCCGTTGACGCTCCAGCGCGCGACCTGCGTTCCGTCACACGCGAGCGGAACAGCGACGCCCGCGCTCACGGCGACCGTCACTTGCGCGTTGGCTGCGAACGAGAGCGTGACAATTGTGGACGCGACGACGACCGCTGATCGCCTGGACTTCTTTCGGCGTGCTTCGAACATGGGTTGTATCGAGACGAGGATGCGCTCGAGACATTCAGCGCGGTCGGAGGAAAATTCGCTGTGAATCTTCGTTCACTCTCGGCCGCGCCCCCGACCGTGAACTTCCCACCACACGTCGTAGAGGTGCCTCGTGTGCGGCGACTCGTGCGCGTCGCGCTCGTCGAGAAACTCTCGCTCGCTCACGCGGTGATCGACCGCGGTCTTGTGTTCGATCTCGAGCCCCAAGATGGTTCGACGCACACGAAACCAAGTCGCATCGAGCACCTCGACGTCGAGCACCGGCAGGTCCGCGAGCGCCTCTTCGAGCGCGCTTCGATACGCGTCGATGAACCGATGGTGCCGCTCGGGCAGCTCGTCGTCGGGCGAGATCCACCGCGACCCGAGCTCGTTGCGCTTCTTGGGGTCCGCCTCGCCCACGATCTCGAGCGCCGCGGTGACGTGCGCCTCGTCGCTCATGAACACGAACGCGGCCTCGAGCTCGATGCGCTCGTCTTCGTCCGCCGCGAGCCACGCCTCGGCCCACGCGCGGCCGTCCGCGTCGCACTCGCCCGTGCGGAACTTCGAGTCGAAATAGTCTCCGAACTCGGTCTCGAACAGCCGGATCCAACGGCTCTCGCGCACGAGTCGGAGCGTCATGGGCACGCTCAGCGCCTCCCGCGCCCGCGCGGGCCTCCGCGGCCACGACCGCCGCTCGGCCGCTCGCTCACCTCGGTGCGCACCTTGGCGACGGGCTTGCCGCCGCTCGCGATCGCGGCGACAGCGCCGCCCGATTCGAGCACACGAATTCGATCGCGGAGCTCGGCGGCCTTCTCGAAATCGAGCGCCTCAGCGGCCTCGAGCATCGCGGACCTCAGCGCCTCGAGCAGGGACTCTTTGTCCTCGGCGTTGGCGCTCGTGAGCTCGTCCGCCTTGCGGGTCGAGATCGTGACGTAGTCTCTCGCGCCCGAGTCCGGCGAGAGGTCGTGGATGGCCTTCTTCACCGTGGCGGGCGTGATCCCGTGCTCGGTGTTGTACGCCTCTTGGATCGCGCGTCGGCGGTCGGTCTCGCTCATCGCGAGCTTCATCGCGGGCGTGATCGAGTCTGCGTACATCATCACTTCGCCGCGGACGTTTCGCGCGGCGCGGCCGATGGTCTGGATGAGCGACCGGGGCGAGCGCAAGAAGCCCTCTTTGTCCGCGTCGAGGATCGCGACGAGCGAGACCTCGGGCAGGTCGAGCCCCTCGCGCAAGAGGTTGATGCCCACGAGGACGTCGAACTCGCCGCGCCGAAGGTCACGCAGGATCTCGACGCGCTCGAGCGTGTCGATGTCCGAGTGGAGGTAGCGAACCTTGATCCCGAGCTCTTGGTAGTACTCGGTGAGGTCCTCGGCCATGCGCTTGGTGAGCGTGGTGACGAGCACGCGTTCGCCCCAGGAAATGCGCTCTCGAATGAGGGTGAGCAGGTCGTCGACCTGCCCCGCGACGGGCCGGACGTGGACCTTGGGGTCGAGCAGCCCCGTGGGGCGAATGACCTGCTCCGCGAATTTTCCTCCGGTGCGCGCGAGCTCGTAGTCGCCGGGCGTCGCGCTCACGAAGAGCGCTTGCTTGACCATCTTCTCGTACTCTTCGAACTTGAGCGGGCGGTTGTCGAGCGCGCTCGGGAGTCGAAAGCCGAACTCGACGAGCGTCTCTTTGCGCGCGCGATCGCCGCGGTACATCGCGCCGAGCTGCGGGACGGTCTGGTGGCTCTCGTCGATCACCAGCAGAAAGTCGTCGCCGAAGTAGTCGATGAGGGTCGGCGGCGGATCGCCTGGATTTCGCCCGGTCAAATGCCGAGAGTAGTTCTCGATGCCGTAGCAGAAGCCCATCTGCTCGAGCATCTCGAGGTCATAGAGCGTGCGCTGCTCGAGGCGCTCGCGCTCGACCAGCTTGCCCGTGTTGGACAGCACCGTGAGCCGCTCGCGGAGCTCTTCGCGAATGGCGTTGATGGCCTTCGAGAGCGTCCCTTTCGGCGCGACGTAGTGCGAGTTCGGAAAGATCGCGACGCGCTTGACCTTGCGGTTCACTTTTCCACGGAGCGGGTCGATCTCGGAGATGTCCTCGACCTCGTCGCCGAAGAACTCGATCCGCAGCGCGACGCTCTCTTCGTACGAGGGAAACACCTCGACGACGTCCCCGCGCACGCGGAACGTCCCTCGGTGAAAATCCACGTCGTTGCGCTCGTACTGCATGTCCACCAAGCGCAGGAGCAGTCGATCGCGCGGGTACTCGTCGCCGACCGCCACGTCCGCGGTCATGCCCACGTACGCCTCGGACGAGCCGATGCCGTAGATGCACGAGACGCTGGCCACGATGATCACGTCGCGTCGCGACAAGAGCGAGCGCGTCGCGGCGTGTCGCATCCGATCGATCGCGTCGTTGATGAGCGCGTCCTTCTCGATGAACGTGTCGGTCGACGGGACGTACGCCTCGGGCTGGTAGTAGTCGTAGTACGAGACGAAGTACTCCACCGCGTTCTCGGGGAAGAGGTCCTTCATCTCGCTGTACAGCTGCGCGGCGAGGGTCTTGTTGGGCGCGAGGATGAGCGCCTTTTTTCCGAGCTGCTGGATGACGTTCGCGACGGTGAACGTCTTTCCGCTCCCGGTGACGCCGAGCAGGGTTTGGTACTGCTCGCCCGCAGAGAAGCCGCGCACGATCGACTCGATCGCCTTCGGCTGATCGCCGCGCGCTTGGTACTCGGTCTTCATCGCGAAGGTGGGAGCGCTCGAGGAGGGCGCGCCCTGGGACGGTTCGATCGACATAACCACCAACCTGCATACTGCTCGCGTGTCCAGAACGGAAGGGGGCGCGGATTTCCATTTCGCCTGCGAACGGAGTAGCTGTCTCCGTCATGAAGTCGCGCGTTGCTTCGTGGATGCTCGTCTCGCTCGTCCTCGGGGGGTGCGGCTCGCGAACGGGGCTGCGGGTGCGCGACGGCGGCTTCCGCGACACGAGCTTCGACGTGATCGACGAGGATATCTCTGCGATCGATGTGATCGACGTCGCGGACACGATCGACGTGATCGACGCGCCCGACGCGCGCGACGTCGTCGATGTCGTGGACGCGCGCGACGCGGCGGACGTTCCCGACGCGTGCGCGCCGGTCGATGATCGCTGCGGTCCTGTCGAGATATGCGGCAACGGGCTCGACGACAACTGCAGCGGCGCGGTTGACGAAAACTGCCCGTGCGATCCAGGGATGGTTCAGCGTTGCTTCGCGGGCCCGCCCGGCCGCCGCAACATCGGCGTCTGCCGCGACGGAATGCAAGTGTGCGTCGGCAACGCGACGTGGGGCCCGTGCGTCGGCGGGATCGGTCCTCAGCCCGACGAGTGCAACGGCGCGGACAATCTCTGCAACGGATGTTCGCAGCGAAGCGACTGCCCGATCTTGTGCCCGACGGGGGACGGCGATCCGCGCGTTCCGACGGGGGCGCCGTTTCGCGACTACGCCCTTCGCGGAACGGACTTCTACCGAGGCCCCGCCCAATCGTGGCAGTGGCGCGTCGAAGGCGGCCCGTGCGATCGCATCTCACCGCGGCTGCGCTCGTTCGAGCTCCGCGGCGAGCGCGCTTCGACCGCGACGTTCATCCCGAAGCTCTCTGGCGACTACCGCGTGTTTCTGTCGATCGTCACGCCCGCGGGTCGAACGCTCTCGTGCTCGTGGATCGTTCACATCGAGGGCCCCGGCCTGCGCGTCGAGATGTGTTACCCCGAGAGCGAGACGATGGACCTCGACTTGTTTCTCCATCGTCCCAACGACCGCTCTGCGTGGTACGCGACGCCGTCGGATGTGTTTCGTCCGACCGCGAACTCGTGCGGCTGGCACAACTGCGAAGCGCAGATCCGCGGGATGGGCATCGGCGGACCGATCCCCCGCGCGAACTGGGGCTACATGCAGAGCGCGCTCATCGAGTGCGAAAACGGACCGCAAGGCGACCAGTGGCGAGCGCTCGGGTTCTGCGCGAACCCACGCCTCGACATCGACAACAACTTGTCCGAAGGCATCGGCCTCCCGGAGAACATCAACGTCGATCGACCGCGCGACGGCGAGAGCTTCCGCATCATGATCCAGAACTTCTCGGGCACCCTCGCGCGGCCGCTCGTCAACGTGTACTGCGCGGGGCGCCGCGAGGCGACGTTCGGCGCGCCGCCCGACGAGGTTCCACGCTTCGAAGCGGCTCGCGCGGGCAACAGCGATGTTGGCGCGATGTGGCGCGTCGCCGACGTGCTCACGCGCGTCGACGCGATGGGCCGCACGAGCTGCATCGTCACTCCGCTGCACCCGCCAGCGACGACCCGAGGCTATTGGGTGACCGTTCGCGATCCGCAGTTTTGAGCGTCGGACCATCGGCCCAACTTTTCAAGAGTCGCCGACGAATCGCGTGGATCGCAGCAAATCGTAGGTCGCCAGTCGACTGGCGACGAAGTTCGCGCCGCCAGGAATGGCGACGAGCCCACGCGGCAGTGTTGTTCGTGAGCGCTACGTGTCGCGTCGATAGCAGCTCCGCTTCGGGTTTGTGACAGGCGCGAACGCTCACACCTCGTAAACTCGTCAGCTCTCAATCTTGCCTGTCATCCTTCAAACCCGGCTCCGCTGTAGCGACGAGCGCGCGCAGCGCCGCGAGCGCTCGACGGAACGGACGCAGGAGCACTGTTCTCTTCGTGTCGATAGAGAACCGCAACACCCCCCGAAGCGCGTCGCGTACTGACCCCCGCCGCGCTCAGATCACGGAGCGAGCGTGATCACTTCGAGCGAGTAAGCGCCGCCGCGGGCGCTGCCTCCGCCCATGAAGGGCACGCAGTCATCGACGAAGATCGAGTACGTGCCGGGATCGAGAACGCGATCGAAGGCAGAGTTCTGGCCGTAGTAGTCATCGGCGCAGAAGAGGATCGGCGCGGAGCCTCCCGAATTGCCATCGTTGCACATCGTTCCTTGGCGAACGTAGATGACCGGATCGAAGTTCGCAGCCGCGCCGTTGAGCTTAGCGAGTACGCGGGTGCGCGCCGTGAGCACGAGCTGGTAAACGGCGTCGCGGCCCGCAACCGTGTTGCACTGGTTGCACGAGTTGCCGCCGAACGCGGGAGCCGCAGAGTTCTGCGCCATCATCGCAGTGTTGCCCGTGAAGACGCCGCCCGTCGCAGGGATCGTGCGTGCGGTCATGCACGCCTCGTTGCCTGCGATCGCGGTTGTCGGGAGGGGCGCGATCGTTCGATAGATCACATCGAGGTTACCCGCTGCCGCGTTCGTTCCCGCGTGGAGCGTGTACGACCGACCCGCTGCGAGCCCTGCGTAGCGCTGCCACGAACGACCCGGAACCGACGGCGCCGTGCATGCCATGGGGTTCATGCCGCACGGCTCGCGCAGCTCGACCGCAGTCTGGTTGGTGCCAGCAAACGCCTCGACCAAGACGTCTTGGCCGGCAGGCGCGTTGAACGAGTAGTTGCCGTCCGCAGAACTCGCGGGGAAGCACGCGAACGCAGTGTCTTGCGCGAGGCTGGTGACGGGGCTCGAGAACTGAACGCCAGCGCTGAGGGGCCGGCCGGGGCACATGTCCGCGAGGTCCGTGGGCGGCGACGGCATTGCCGTCACCGACGCGAACATCGAGGCTGGGTTGGTTCCTCCACCCGTGCGAACTTGCGATACGACCCAGTATGTTCCAGGCGCGAGGCGACGGAGCGTTCGCAAAGCCGTGGCAGAGTTGGTGCTCGTGCAGGTGAGGTCGTCACGCACGCGCATCGTCGTGCCGCACGAGCCTTGAACGTCGAGGTTGATGGCCTGAACAGTGCCTGCTGGTCCACGCACATCGATGTTCACATCGCTTGTCGCCGCGATCGTGAACGAAAACACCATGTCGAAGCTCGGCCCGATGTTCGTGCACCCCGTCACAGGGAGTTCGTTACCCACTCGCTGGAACATCATCGAGTTGATCGTCGTTGTCGTTCCGTCGGTCGGCACCGTGACTCCAGGGCACGTGTCGCCCGGAAGGCGCGGCGGCGCGGGAGTGATCGTCGTCGTGATGTTCCCGAGCGGCAATGGACCGCCCATGTTGCCGGCAGCCGAGAACGCGACCCAGTACATGCCCGGCGCGAGGTTGTTTGCAGTGAGCGTGACCGGCCCGCCGTTGTTCGTGTTGACGCAGCCGCGCTGTTGCGTCGCAACACCGCAACCTGCGCCATTGAACAACGTCGCGGTCACCGAGCCCGAACCGATCGCTTCGACGCGAATGGCGACGTTGCTCTCCGAGGTGATCACCAGCGGAACAACGCCGTCCGGTCCCATCGAAGTGAACATGCCTTCGCAGCTCGCGGCGATTCCCGGCATCAGACCCGAGGTTGCGAAGTTGATCGTGCGCGTTCCCGCCGTGAGCGGCGCGCATGGTCCGGTGCTGCCCATCGCGGGGCAGTTTTCGTTGAGCCCAACGGCAGGACACACTGGCCCTGGGATCACATCCACTCCCGTGTCCGCGGGGCCGACGCCCGAGTCTGTGGGCGGCACACCCGTGTCGATCGGTCCAACAACGTCCATCGGCGGCACGCCGGTGTCCGGCGGGCTCACGACGTCGTCACCGACGCCAGAGTCCATCGGCACGATCACGTCGTCGCCGATGCCGGTGTCCTCAGCGACGCCCGTGTCTTCGACGACCGTTCCGTCGCCGGGGTTCGGGTTGTCCGTCGGGGGATTGGGCCGATCCGTCGGCGGGTTGACGGTGTCAGCCCCGCCTTCGGCGCCGCCCTCCGCGGGAGTTGTGCTCGACGCGCAGGCTGTCAGCCACGCTGTGAGCGCGAGCAATCCTAGTGAACCACGCAGTCTCATCGATTCTCCTCGTCCAACTCAGGGACACGTTGGAAAAAGCAGTGCAGATGTTGAGGGGCGTTGGTTGGGTGCCGTCCAACGCCGAAGCCTTCGCGAAAATGGCTCGAACGGGTGCGATCGTAACAAACGATGACTCGCAGCGGCGAGATCCCGACAGAACTGCACACCCACGCTCGCGCTGACCCATCGACCACCTCCGAACGAGACGTATCGCGATGTTATGTGCCCTCCTCGGCGACGTTCACACCTCGCCCTACCTCGCGCTGGTGCTTCGATTTGCCCGTGATTCAGGGGTGGATCGCGTCTTGTGCGTCGGTGACCTCTGCGATGGCCCTGGCTCGTTGCCCGCCACGATCTCGCTGCTGCGCGACCCGTCGGCTCCGCCGATCGAGTGCGTCCGCGGAAATCACGATCGATGGCTCACAGAGGACCGAATGAGACACTTCGCCGACGCGCACCTCGCGCGCGACCTCGACGAGGCCGACCGGGCGTGGCTCGCCGCGCTTCCCTCCGTGCGCGAGGTCGAGGTCACGGACGATCGCGACGGGCCCACGATCGTGTTGGCCCACGGCTTGTTCGACAACGACATGGCCCTCGTTCGCTCGCACACGAGCGAGCGCGACGTCCGGGACACGCCTGCGTGGGAGCGCGGGCGTGCGCGGTTCGCTCGCGCGCGGTGGCACGTCGGCGGGCACACGCACGAGCGCATGGCGCGCGTGATCGACGGGCTCGTGATGATCAACGCAGGGACGATTCACCCCGAGCACGATCCGGGATTTCTCTTGTTCGACAGCGCCGAGCCGTTCGTGCGGAGCTTCGACATCATCGACCGAGGGACGATCGAATTTCGAGAGACGTTATCGCTGTCCGGACCGACGCGGTCGAGTGCATGATCGCGCTCGTCCCGCGGCGATCGACGCTGCGGCAACGACAGGCAGGAGAGTTCGTCGATGAAGGGTCGTCCCGAAGTGCTCGCAGCGCTCACCGAGGTCATGCGCGCGGAGCTCACCGCTTCGAACCAGTATCTCTTGGGCGGAGCGCAGGCGCGCAACGGTGGGTTTCTCAAGCTCGCGACGAAGTTCGAGGCCGAGAGCAAGGGCGAGTTCGAGCACGCGAGGCAGGTGGCCGAGCGATTGCTGTTTCTCGGCGGCGCGCCGGACGGACGCCTGCTGACCGATCCGCAGCAGAGCGAATCGCCGGTCGAGCAGCTTCGCCTCGACCTCGCGCTCGAGGTCGCGCACGCGGACCGACTCAACAGCGGGATCAAGGTCGCGCGAGAGCACGGCGATCACGCGAGCGCGCAGCTGCTCGAGGCCATCCTCGTGGCGACCGAAGCGCACGTCGATTGGCTCGAGACGCAGCTCGAGCTCGCCAAGAAGATCGGCGACGGGCTCTATCTCTCGCAACAACTCTGAGCGAAACGCTGCCCACGATGAAGGTCCTCGTCATCAACGCCGGCTCGACGTCGGTCAAGTACAACCTCTACGAGATGGACACCGAGGCCGTGCTCGCGCGCGGCGTGGTCGAGCGCGTGGGGACCGCGGGGGCGCTTCACTCGTTTCGCGCAGGGACCGCGCCGAAGGTCGAAGAGGCCGTGGTCGCGCCGAACCACCGCGCGGCGATCGACGCGATCATCGCGAGGCACTCGCAAGCGGGCGGCGTCCTCGAGAATCGCGCGGACATTCGCGCCGTGGGTCACCGCGTCGTGCACGGCGGCGAGAAGCTCGTGCGCCCCGCGCGCATCACCGACGACGTGAAGGCGTCCATCAAAGAGTGCGCGCTCTTCGCGCCCATTCACAACCCCGCCAACCTCGCGGGCATCGAGGCGGCGCAGGCGGCGCTGCCCGACGTCGCGCACGTGGCGGTGTTCGACACGGCGTTTCACGCGGAGCTGCCGCCGTCGTCGTTTGTGTACGGCGTTCCGTACGAGCTGTATTTGTCGCAGTCGATTCGGCGCTACGGGTTTCACGGCCCGAGCCATCACTTCATGGTGGCGAGCGCCGCGGAGTACCTGAAGACCGACGTCTCGCGGTTGAAGCTCGTGACCTGCCACCTCGGCGGCGGAGCCAGCGTGACGGCCGTGGACGGAGGCCGCTCGATCGACACGTCGATGGGCATGACGCCGCTCGAAGGCCTGCTCATGGGAACGCGATCGGGAGACGTCGACCCCGCCCTCGGGCTCTTGCTCGCGCGCCAAGGCATGAGCCCCGAACAAGTCGACGAGCTGCTCAACAAGAAGTCCGGGCTCTTGGGCTTGTCCGGCGTCTCCGCGGATTTTCGCGACGTCGAGAAGGCCGCGAGCGAAGGCAACGACCGCGCGCGGCTCGCGATCGAAGTGTTCGTTCACCGCGTGAAGAAGTACATCGGCGCGTACGCCGCGCTGCTCGGCGGCGCGGACGCGATCGTCTTCACCGGCGGCATCGGTGAGAACTCCGCGCGCCTCCGCCGCATGGTGTGCGACGGACTTGTTTATATGGGCGTCGCGCTCGACGACGCGAAGAACGAAGCGGCCCGGCCTCGGGACTCAGGCGTCGGCGTCGTCGACGTGTCGCAGCACCGAGCTCCCACCAAGGTGCTCGTGGTCGCGACCGACGAAGAGCGCATGATCGCGCGCGAGGTCGTTCGCACGGTGGTCGGCCCCACCGCCGCTCGCACCCGCGTCACCGGCGGGACGATCCCCGTCGGCGTGTCCGTTCGACACGTTCACCTGTCGCGCGCCGACTGCGACGCGCTCTTCGGCCCCGGCTACGAGCTCACGATGAAGCGCCCGGTCTCGCAGCCGGGACAATTCGTGTGTCGCGAGACGATCGACCTCGTCGGGCCCAAGGGCGAGATCGCGCGCGTCGCGATCATCAATCCCCTGCGAAAAGAGACGCAGATCGAGGTCGCGAAGACCGACGCGTTCACGCTCGGCATCAACGCGCCCCTTCGCGAGTCGGGAAAGCTCGACGACACGCCGGGCATCACGCTCCGCGGCCCGCACGGGACCGTCACGATCCCGAAGGGCGTGATCATGGCCCACCGTCACGTGCACATGAGCCCCGACGAAGCTGGGCAGTTCGGCGTGAAGGACGGCGACGTCATTCGCGTGCGCGTCGAGGGCGATCGCGAGACGACGTTCGGCGACGTGATCGTTCGTGTGCGCAGCGATTTTGCGCTCGATATGCACGTCGACACAGACGAGGCCAACGCGGCGTCGCTCACCAACGACAGCGTGGCCTCCTTCGACGGGCGGCAGTAGCGCCGCCGCGCGCCGTGCGCGCTCGACGGTCGCGAGATAAAATCCGCTCGCTGTGGTGAGCCGTCGACCCATCGAGCGAGCGCCGCGAGACGACGAACACACGGACGTCGTGTTTCGCGCGCTCGTCCGCGCGTGCGAGACGCTCGGGTCCGAGCTCTTGTGCAATCGCGCCAACCGAGAGCTTCGCGAGCTGATCGCTGGCGAAGCCATGACGCCCAGCGATGTCCGCTCGGTGGCGCTCGGGTTTCTCGCGTCCATCGCCGTGCTCGCGAGCGACGGCGAGGACGTGCTCGAGCTCGATTGGAGCGCGCTCGTCGACGTGGTGAACAGCGCTTCGATGGACGAGACGACGCCCCGCTCGGCGGCGCTCGCCGAGCTCGAGGGGGCGCTCTCGAGCGAGAGCGACCGAGCGCTCTTGGTTTCGTGTGCGGTCAGCGAGGGCTGTGTTCGCGCGGTGCTCGACGGGATCGACCCAGTGATTCAAGCGCTGCGACCGCGGGTGCGACTGTCGAACGTCGGCGCGGATTTCGTCGCGTCGCTCGCGGCGATCTACGGGGCTGACGTCGGGATCGAAGGGGGCGAGCGGCTCTGGGTGCGCGCGGAGCCCATCTGCACGTTCGCGGCGCGCGACCCCGCCACCGAAGAGATCCTCGAGCGCGTGATCGACCCGCTCTTCGAGCGGGCGCCGGACAGCGCAAACGGGGGATGGCCCGTGCGCGGCGTGCGCGTCGTCGACCCGTCGTGCGGCGACGGGGCGATGTTGTTGGCCGTCGTTCGACGAATGCGCGACTGGCTCGCGGGGCACCACGGTCGGCTCGACGACCGAAGCGTCGAACGCATGCTCGTGGCGGTGGTCGATCAGTCGGTGCGCGGCGCTTCTCGCTCCCGACGGAGCGTCGCGCTCACGCGGCTCGCGCTCTGGCTCGAGCTCGGTCGGCGGCTCGACGCGGAGGCGTTGGTTCGCTGTGTCTCTTGGATGAAGCCGGGTCAGTCCGCGCGGAGCATCATCGGTGACGACCGACCGATGGTCGTCGTGGTGGACGCGAGCGCTTCGCACGATCGCGCGCTCGATGACGCCATCGGAGTCTCGACGGACCAGACGCTCGTCGCCGCCGTCGTGAAGAGCTCGCTCGCGAGCGAGCCCGCGTTTCGACCGCTGCGAAGGCGCGTGACCTCGGCGTGCGTCGTGAGTCAGCCCCTCGTCGAGCCGCGTGCGTCGCGCGAGGATCGGCGCACGGCGAACAGCGTGTTGTACGCCGTGCGCAGCGACGCTTCGCTCGAAGGGAGCGAAGCGCGGTGGGCTTGGCGGGTCCCGGGGCTGGACTGGGTCGCTGGGTCGTTGTTCGAAGCGCTCTCGCTCGAGGCGCGGCTCGACGAGGTGCTGTCGAACTACACGCGAGAGGTCGCCAAGCGCGAGAATCGTACGATCGTGCGCTTCGAGCCGGCGAGCGCGCGATCGAAGTTCACGCAGGTGATCGAAGTCGATCGGAGAGTGTGCGAGCGCCCCGAACACGTCGGGATCGCGGACCGAAGCTGGAGCGCGGACTCGCTTCGAGCGCTGCTCGCGTCGTCGCTCGTTCGGTGGTTCGCGTGGGCGCTCGCGAACAACCGCGGTGTTGCGCCGCGCGACCTCTCACCGCTCTCGTTGATTTGTCCGCGCGCCCCGTCGTACGAGCGGATGATCGCGCTCGCGAACTTGGGACGCACGATGCTCGTCGACGACGAGCGAGCGTGGCGAAGCGCGCTCGATGAAGCGGTCTTCGAGATGTTCTACGTGACGCAGCCGCACGAGGCGCTGGTGCGTCGTTGGGCGTCGAACGAGGGCGCCCTCTCGCTGCTCGATCGCGCGGAGCCCATCGTGGCTCCGCCGCTCGATCGCGCCCCTGTGAGCGCGAAGCCCGAGGCCGATTCGCCGTCGTCCCCGCGGTACGAGCTTCGCGAAGAGCGATCGATCGCCCTGCAAAACAAGGGCTCGCACGACGGTGAGACGCGGCGGTCGCGGCCGACGGAGCAGGGCCCTCGCGCGGTCGGGCGCGGGAGCGAGTCGATGCTGAAGGGGCGGTCGGACGACGGACGCGCGGCGACCGTTCCTGGTGCGAAGCGCAACGCGCCGCTGCCCGAAGGGGACGCCGAGCGCGAAGCGTGGGCGATTTTGCGGGCCGCAGGCGGCGAAGGGCTCGCGTTGGGCGCGCTCGTGCGAAGGGCGCGAGCGCACGAAGAAGACGAAATTCGTGAGGCGATCGCGGGGCTGGTCGCGGGCGCGTGGGTCGTTGTCGAAGGCGAGGGCGACGAGGCGATCGTGAAGCCCATTGGCAACACGGTATTTCGCGCGCGGCGCTGAGCGCGCATACTCCGAAGCACACGACGAGCGCGGGAGGAGAGTCGCGATGATCTCTGGGGTGGAACGGCAAGCAGACTTCGATCCAGCGATGACGGCGTACGCGCGGCTCGTGCGTGCGGTGCGGTTCATCGGCGCGTCCGCGCGCAAAGCGCATGCGGATCGAAAGGGGCGACTGTCGCGCTACGTGACGACGGTCTTCGCGACGAGCGCGCCGTTGTGGGCGAGGCTCGCGTGTTCGCTGGTGCTCGCGGCGCGGCGCGCGGGGCCGACGGTCGTCGATACAACGATGGCTCTCGAGGCGCTTCGCGAATGGTGCGCGGGACCGGACACCGACGCGCGCGTCGCGATGCCGTTCGTCGTCGTCGGTCCCGATGAGCTCCATTGGTACGCGAACGTCGACGAGGCGCTGCACGAGGACTTGACTCGCGCGCTGTTCGAGGGAGCCGGGACGCTCTGGACGACGATCGCGCCGCGCGACCTCCATCGCGCGATCTGGCGTTTCGTCGAGGTTGTGTCGCGCGCGCTCGTCACCGATCGTCGAGTCGAGATCACGGAGGATCCCGCGGAGGTCCGCTCGACCCGAGACGCGTCGGACTATCTCGTGAAGGCGACGCTCGCCCGCGCGATGGGCCGGGCGCCCATCACAGGAAACCCGTCGTTGTTCTACCTCGCGAGCCCTCGCTGTCGTCGAGGCGAGCTGCTCGTGGCGGCGCTCGGCGCGCTTCGCGCGGATCTCGCGCTCCGCGGCCGAAGCGACGACATCGATGACGCCGTGCTGCGCGCGTTTGTTCGGTCGAGCCTCCGTGCGGCGGACGACGACGGGCGCATGCGCTCGTTGGCGCGCCTCGGGGTCTGGCTCGAGACGGGCGAGGCGCTCAGCGCGTCCGATCTGCGGCTCGCGGTCGGAACGACGCGCGAGTTCGAGAGCGAGACGCGCGTGCGTCCGCAGCGCACGAAGAGCTTCGTGCTGGCCGACGCGACGTTCGCTCCAGCCCACGACGATGTGTGGACGTTGTTGGCGAGCGCGGCGCGCGTCGAAGACGCGGTGGGCGTGCTCGTGTCTGTGAACGTCGCGACGAGCGACGAGTTCGAAGGCGTTCGCATGGTGATGGACCGCGAGTTCGACATCGAGCGCCCGATCATCGAGCCCTCAGTGCGCGACGCCATCGAAGAGCCTGCAGCGCTGGCGCTGTTGGCGCGACGAAGGCTCACCGGTTCGGACACGAGCTTCGCGTGGTCGTACCGGTTCGAAGGCGAGGCGCCTCCCGAGGCGCGATTGCTTCAGCGCCTCGGGAGCGCGCGGCCGCTCAGCGCGATCGCGGATGTTCCCGTGCCGGGCGCGAAGGACAAGACGAAGTGGCCTGCGGTGATCGTGGCGACGAAGACGTTTCCGCTCGACGCGCGGCTGACGATGCCAAAGGAGCGCGAGGGCTACGTGGCCATCGTCGCGACCGCGGCCGGTTGGGACGGGTTTGCGCTGTTCGCGCTGCTTCGATCGACCATGGCGCGCTGGCATCACGCGACGCTCGCGCGGTCGCGCGGTCGCAACGAGAGCGTGGCGATGCTCGACGTGATGCAAATCGCGGCGCCGTACGGGTGCAGCCTGACGGCCCTGCGCGAAGCGGGCGTGCGGCTCGCAGCGGCGCGCACGGACCAAGAAGCGCGCGACGCCGTCGACGCGATCGATCGTCTCGTCGCGAAGGGAACGGGGATCGATGATGAGTGCTGCGCGCTGCTGGCCGAGTGGCGAAGCCGCGCCCCGTGGTTCGAGCCGATGATCGACGAGGTTGCGTCGACGGAGGTTCGTCCCCAGCCCGCCGCGCCTCCGCCGCTCGCGCCGGACTTCGAGGGAGCCAGCGCGGTGAGCGCGCACAACGAGGGCGCCCCCTCGGTGCGTCCCACGAAATCAAACGGCGCGCTCGGGCAAGGGAGCGAGTCGCTGCTTCGCAACCGGGCGGACGACGGGAGATCCGCGGCGATTCCCGGGCGAAAGCGCGTGACGGCGCAGCCCGAAGGGGACGCCGAGCGCGAGGCGTGGGCGATCCTGCGCGCGGCAGGGAGCGACGGGCTCACGCTGGGCGCGCTCGTGCGAAGAGCGCGAGAGCACGACGAGGACGA
>JAEUKI010000079.1 GCA_016793325.1 Myxococcales bacterium
ATCGCGGGAGAGGGGCTTTGATTTTGTGTGCATCATAGACAGCTGTTGGTTTTCTGTCGCGACGCTTCGGTCCCAGTAGCCCCTCTCCCGCGATCTCGCGGGAGAGGGGCGCGCGGCAGCGGGGGTGAGGCCGCGGCAAACCACCGCGCGAAACGCGTGCTCGGATCGACATGCCTTCGACGTGTGTTGGGCGGTGACGCTCGATCGCACGAACCGCTGGAGTTCTACCCACAGAACTGGCGATGAGCTGCGGCAATTTTCGGCGCCTATGGGCTCGTCTCCCGGGCGTGTGCTTCGAGATGAGGTCGATCCAGAGGGTTCGAAGAGGGGTATCGAATCACAATCGATCCCTCGACCGGGGTTCGAGGTCACGCGCCGTCGAGCCCGAGGTTCGTCGCTGGCCGCTGGACGATCGGAGCAATGGCGCGCGGTCGCGCCGTCGCGCGTGAACGCGACCACGACGAACGGGCCCAACCTCCGCTGTGGGGTCCGACCGCGGTGTGCGCCGAGCTTCACCGGTGTTGTCCGCGGTCGATCCGCTTCGGTGGGCTTCGATGAACGTCGCAGGGGCGCCGTGCCTCACGGAACTGGCGCGAGCGTTCCTGTGACGTACACGAGGCCGACGGACTCGAACTCGCTGAAGCAGCCCGAAGCGCTCTTGGGTCCCATCGCGAACGACAGATGAGACTCGACCTGACCGCTCGGGCCGAGCATCACCGACAGCTCCAACCCGCGCATCGATGGCCAGCACGAACGCACCACCGACGTCGGCGCCAGCTCGCACGCCGGAACGGTCATCGCGTGCCGCCCCACACGGCGATCCAGCGTCCGCACCAACCCTGTGCACGTGATGTTCTGCTCGGGGCTTCGCGCGTCGATGTAGCGAAACGTCCCTCGATCGCCGGACACCTGGAGTTCGCACGTCCCCGGCGGCGACCACGCCACGTTTCGCTCCCCGAGCAATCGACACTCGCCTCGGTGACGCGCGAGCGTCGGTCCCCGCTTGCAGCCCGGCGCGCATGCGACAGCGACGAAGAAGCACCCGAGCGCGAGCTTCGAGACGAAGAGGGCGGGCATCGACCGGCGACTGGACAGCATCGACTTTGCTCCTCCGCGACGAGCGTGCCGCGGCCGTCTACTGATCGGTTACTCCGACGACTTCGCGGCTTATAACGGGCTTAGAACTCGCTATTCGAACCAGCCGCGCCGACAGCGCCCGCACAGACCGACGCGGTTCTTCGAGCGACGCCCCGTTGGAAGGACCACGCACAGTGCGCTCACGCGTGGGAAATCTCCCGAGAACCTCGGCACGCGTGTAGCCAACGGAAGTCGGAGCGGCTGTCGGTGCGCCCGAGCGCGGTCGACGCGAGACAGACGACACGCGTGTGCCGTGACGCCGAGCGCATCGATCACACCCACGCAGATCCATCGCGCTCACCGTTGGGATGCTCGATCACCAGCGTCGGCTGCAGGTATCCTTCGCGCCGATGTTCGTGATCGATCAACTCTACGAAGCGTGGACTGCGGATGCGGTCGACGATCCCAAGTCTCCGCTGTACGGGCGGGCGCCGAGCGACGCCGACGCGGCAGCGGCCGGAAGTCCGTGGATCCACGGGCTCACCCACCGCGCGGACAAGCGGCTCGTGGCGAGGTTCTGGTGTCACGATCGCCCCGTTGCGCCAGAGACCCGCATCGACTTCGAGCCGCTCGTCGAGACCGTCGCGTGGCGCGGCGGCGCTGCGAAGGCGACGCCGAGGTTCGTCTCGGCGATGATTCACGGGGCGTTTTTCGAGACGTTCGTCGCTGGCTACTACCGACAGAAGGGCGTCACAACGCTGCGCTTTCGATCGATGCGCGACGGCGCGGTGTTCGTGATCGACCACACGGAGCCGTTTCACGAAGAGACCAACCTCGACCCGTACATTCAGCGCCCGTAGCGCTGTGCGCGGGGCGTGTGCGCTACCATCGGTCGCTCGAGTCAACGTCGAGTGCGCTGGAGCCGGCCGAGGCTTTGTTGCCAACGGTCCCGCTCGCAGAGGGGGGCGAAGCCCACAATCGCCGCGCGTGCGCCCCCATTGGCGAGCAGCGAGCGCATGCACTCGTTGCACGCGCGCTCGTCGACCCGCGGCGCTGAACACACGTATTCGACGTCGCTCAGGGCCGCACCGCGGGGAGCAGTGAGCGCCGCGATCGACCGCGCGAGCTCCTTCGATGCCACGCTCGGACATCGCGAAGGCGCGAGGGAGTTTTCCCGATGCGATCTTGGTTTCGGAGTGCGTCCGATCCTCGGTACGGTCGTGCCGTGACCGCAACCGCCATCGATCCCGCGCTCGCGCGCAGCAATCAGACCTCGTTCGAAGTCGCCGCTGGTCGGTTCAAGGACTTCTTCGCCGAGCTGGGGCGGACCTTCGTCGAGCGCGACGATCTGCTCACGCAGATTTCGCTCGCGCTCTTGTCGCGCGAACACGTCTTGATGACCGGTCCCCCAGGAACGGCCAAGAGCGGCGTCGCCGCCGCCGTGCTCGGTCGCATCCTCGACGAGTCCACCGCGAAGCCGAGCCTCTTCGCGAAGCAGTTCACCGAGAGCACCGTGCAGACGGACCTCGTCGGCCCGATCGATTTCAAGACGCTCATGTCGACGGGGCAGACCGAGCACTTCACGGATCAAGGCATGCTCGGCGCGGTCCACGCGTTTCTCGACGAGGTGCTCGACGGGCGCGACATGCTCCTGCGCACGACCCTCAACGTCTTGAACGAACGCGAGCTCAAGCAAGGCAACAAGGTCACGAGCGGCATCATCGAGTGCGCCCTGATGACCACCAACCGCTACCTCGCGGAGGTGCTCGAAGGGTCGCGCGAGACGCTGCTCGCGTTCGTGGATCGAATCGCGTTCGTCGCGTTCGTTCCCAAGGGATTCGGCGCGCCGGGGTCGATGGGGCGCGTCCTTCGCTCGCAGCTCGGCGGCGGCCGCGGCGCCAGCTGGAAGAGCGTGCTCACGATTCAAGACATCGACGTTCTCCAGGACGCTACCGACCGCGTGGCGATGGACGACTCGCTCTGCGAGACCTTGGAGACGCTCATGTCCGCGATCGAGCACGACCTCGCCGCCGCGAGCCGCGCGGACCCGTCCTTCATCGCGACGCGCTATCTCTCCACGCGCACCGTCGTCCGACTCGGAAAAGTGCTTCGCGCCGCGTGCGTCCTCGACAAGATCTCCAACCCGTCGCGCCCGCTCGAGGTCACGTTCGAAGACTTCGAGCGGCTCCGGCTCAGCATGCTCCTCTCGGGGCCGACGCCCGACCAAGTCGCCTCGCTCCTCGGACGCGAGACCGACCCACGCGAGCGTCGACAGCTCTCGATCATGCGCACCGAGCGAGAGATCTTCGATCGAACGCTCGCGAAGATCCCTCGCCCGAAGCGGGTCGTCCGCCCCGTGACGCAGCCGTCCGTCGACCTCGCGGCGCTCGAGCGCGCCGTCGAGAGCGCAAAGCCCGGCGGCGACACCAAGGCCCTCCTCGAGACCACGAAGAAGATCGCCGTCGCCGTCGAGAGCGGCGCGCAAGGCGCCGACAAAGCGCGTGCGCTCCTCGAGGGCACGGTCTCTTCCCTCGTCGAACGCGCGCTGCGAAAGGGGTTGCTCGCAGGCGCAGGCGTCCAAGGCGACACCGCCACCGGCCATCCGCGGCAGATCGCGAAGGCGCTCGAAGAGCTCTCGCAGGGCCTCGAGAAATCCGCGAGCGAAGCGCGGCCCATCGCGCGATGGATCCGAGGTAGAGCGATCGCCCTGCTCGATGACGCCGCGAGCCTCGCGTCGACCCAGGTGGGCGCTGCGCTCGACGCGAGCGCGTCCGAACACTCGTCTCCCGAAAGCGCCAGCAAACGGGCTGGTGAAATCATCGCCGAGCTCGAGGGCATCGTCGCGGATCGAGAGCGCCTCGAGCGCCTCGGCGCGGATCTTCCTCCCAACGCCAGCCCCCGCGGGTCGCTCGAGCGAGCGCTCGGACGGGTCGAGAGCGAGGTCGTCGAGCTCATGGACGGAGCGTTTCGACGGGCGATCGCCGACGCGCTCGGGCGCCTCGACGCCGCGCAATTGACCGCGATCCTCGCGGCGCTCGGCCCGACGATCGAGCGCATCGACGCGCTCGGCGAGCGCTTCGCGCTGATGGGCGGGAGCGCGATCCGGCTCAAGCAACGGGTCGTCGGTCCGAGGATCAAACCGCTGCTTGTGTCCGCGTTCGCGCGGCTGCAAGCGGACGACCGAATGGCGCTCGTCGCGCAAATCGGCGACCTCATCAAAGAGCTCGAGGCCGGCGGACTCGGAAACGTCCTTCAGCCGCACGAGCTGCTCGAGATGGCCGCAACGTCCCTGGTCCATCGCGAAGAGAGCCAGCCGCGGCCGCCCGCGCCCGACGCGGACGCCAAGGGCTTTCACGCGTTGCGCGCGTCCGACCAGCGCATCTCGCTCGCGTTCACGATGGTCGAAGCGGCCTCTCGCATCAAAGAACCCAAGATCGGCCCCGACAGTCCGCCCGACGCCGCGATCGCCGAGCTCACGCGCGCGATCGCTGTGCTCCCGACGCCGCTGCGCGTGTCGATGGGCAAGCTCGACCTCGAGCGGATCGACCGCGCGATCGCGCTGCTCGAAGCGTTCTTCGCGCCGCTCGCGAGCGCGGCGGACGAGGCCCTCGTGAGCGGCGACCCCGCGTTGGTCGCGCACATGCTGGATCGACTCGCGTCCTCGCGGTTCTTTCACGTCACGCGCGACGAGGGGGCGCTGCTTCGCTTCTCGCTCGAGGCGCGCGTCGTGGGAGAAGTGTTTCCCGAAGTGGCTGCGGAGGCCGCGGCGCTACGCGCGAGGATCGACGCGCTCGAAGCAGACTCGGCCGATCGCCTCGAGCGCCTTCGCGCCGTTCGCGCAGACCATCAGTGGAAATCGGTGCTCGCCCCGTGAGCGCAGTGACGCGAGGCATCGCTCGGCTCGAACAGCTCGCGGCCCGCGTCGAGCTCGTCGGCACGACGCGCGAAGCGAAGCTGCTCTACCGCGTCGCAGCGCCGATCTTCGATCGATTGGGCTGGCGCCCCAAGCTCCAGACGCACGCCGTGCGCGCGCTCGTCGAGGACTTTCGCGCGAACACGATCGAGCCGCCCGCCAAGCGCGACGCGCTGTTCACCGAGGCGATCGACGAGCTCGAAGAGAACCTCGTCAACGTCGAGCGGCTCGCGGCCGTTCGCCGTCGGCCGCCTGTCGCGCACGCAGCGTGGCTTCGTCGCACGTACGACCTCCTCGTTCGCGCGGGCGGAGCCGTGAGCGCGATCGACCCTCGAGACGCCCGCGAGCGCGCGATCGAGGTCGCCCATACGCCCATGGTGTCGCTGCTCTCGCCGCTCAACGTCGAGCGCGCCGCGGCGGACGCCCGCGACGACATCGCCGACATCGAAGCGCGCATGCGGGTGGTAGAGCTCGAGCTCGCCGCGGTCGACCACCTCCTCGCCGCGGGCCGCGCCGAGCTCGACGTGCTCGCGCGCAGGCGAAGGCTCTTCGAGGCAGCTCGCCAAGTGTTGCTCGACACCGACGCGGCGCTGCCGCTCGAGGTCGACGGCGTGACCGAGCGAAAGCGCGCCATTCTGGCGGAGATCCTTCGGCTCAACCGACTCGAGTCCGCGGGGGTCGACTTCGAAGTGGGCCTCGCGCACCAAGGGCGCTCCGCCATCGCCCGAGGAGAAAGCGCGCGGCTCCGCGCGATCGTGGCTGCGCTCGACCACGTCGGGCGCGGCAAACCAACGACGCGGTTCGCGCAGCTCGCGCGTCGAGCCCACGCCGCGGTGTTCGGAGGGGCGAGCGTGCGCGACGACCAGGAGTGCCGCGCGTCGTTCGAGCGCTCGTCGACCGAGCAGCTCGGCGACGACGTCGTCGGGATCGTTCGACGCGCCGTCGAGCGCGTCCGCAAGAGACTCGACAACGAAAAGCCCACGCGCACGGTCCAAGACAACGCCGAGCGAGCGCACTTTGCAGCGGGCGCCGACCACGACCTGCTCGTCGCCGCCCTCGCCGTCGACGGCGCGTTCGAGCTCGGCGGAACGCTCAACCCCGTGCGCGTCGTGTCCGAACAACGACGGCTGCGCCGCGTGACCTACCCGACGCAGACGCTCGAGCTCGTCGCCGCAGAGGGCGTCGAGGACATCCCCAACGCGATCATCGAGGACCCTCGCTTGATCGTGTTGCAGCTCGCCACGGGTCGACTGCTCGCGCGTCGCTTCGTTCGCGAAGAGGTCGAGCGAACGCCGCGCATCGCGTTGAGCTCGGAGGTGCGCGTGTTTCTGCTCGACGGCTCGGGCAGCATGATCGGCCCGCGCGCGAGGGTGCGAGACGCCATGCTCGTGGCCGAGCTCGCGACGCTCATCCGGCGATTGACGGCGGGCGACACCGTGCGTTGCTGCCTGTACTTCGCGTTCTTCAACAGCGCGGTCGGGCCGATCGTGAAGATCGACTCGGTGGCGCTCGCCGAACGCGCGATCGCAGACGTGTGCTCGACCGTTCAAATGGGCGGAACGGACATCCAAGCCGCGCTGCTCGCGGCCTTCGACGTCGTGACTCGCGCGAGAGAGAGCGACCGGGATCTTGCAAAGGCGCAGGTCGTCCTCGTGACCGACGGAAACGCGCCCGTGGACGAGGCGATCGTCGTCGCGGCGCGCGAGCTCGCGTCGGACAAGCTCACGCTCGGGGTGAGCGTCGTCGCGCTCGGCACCGAAAACCCTGCCCTTCGCCAGCTCGTGGCGCACCAGCGCGCCAAGGGCGAGCGCGCGTTCTACCACTACGTCGACGACGACACGCTCGTGGCGATGGTCGAAGGATCGCTCGACGACGCGTCGCCGATCCACCAGCGCGAGACGCCCGAGACGCCGATCGATCCCAAGAAGGTCGCGGTCGACCTCGAACACTCGTGCGGGGACGTCGTCCGCGAGCTCGAAGACCTCGCGCGCGGCCGCGACCTCGAGGCCCTCGAACAGATCGAGTCCGAGCGTCAGGCGCTGCGCGAAGTGGGCATCGTCGATCTCGCGGTGATCGGCGAGGGAGAACGCGCGCGCATCGAGTCGATCCAGAAGGACCACGCGTCGCTGCGACGACGGTACGCGCGGTGGTTTCCGGATCCCGAGAACATCCAATCCGAGTACGCGACGCTCGAGAGCGCGGACCTCGAGGACGCCGAGTCCGTGCAAGTGATGCTCGCGTCGATCGTCGAAGTCGTCGCGGTCGTCGGTGGCTCGGAGCTCGCGCGCATGTCCGACGCGATCGACCTGATCGAGCGCCTCATGCCCGACGCGGGACTGACGCCACGGCGGTACCTCGCCACGCTCGCCGCGCACACCGTGCACGTTCGTGCGGCGCTCGTGGCGCTGCACGCAGAGACGTCGCCGAAGCGCCCCGAGACCGTCGACGTGTCGACGCGCGGCCGACGCAAGCGCCGTTGAACCGTCGCGCGCGTGACGACTCGGCGTTACACGCAACCGCGGACTCCGCTGAGCATCGTAGCTTCGTCTTCGCCATTCCTTCGAGCGCGGGCTCGTACCGATGGAGCTATTGTCCCCCGATCACGCGATCGTCCTCGTCGAGCGCACGTTCGTCGTCGTCCTTCGGAGGCCTCCGACGCCCTCGCTCGTCGCGACGCTCGAAGCGCGCGTGCGCGCTGCAGTTCGTATTCACTCGCCGCCCCTCGGCTACCTGCACGTCGTGCTCGATGTGCCGACCACGGGCAAGGTCGACGACGACTCGCGAACGGCGCTGATTTCGTTCGCGAAGCGCACGATGCACCTCTCGGATTGCGCGGCGATGGTGCTGATGCGAAGCGGCTTTGCGGGCGCGGCGATGCGCGCGGTGGTCACGGGCGCGCTGATGGCGATTCGCCCGAATGTTCCCGTGCGCGTGTTCTCGGAGATCGACCCCGCGACGCAGTTTCTCTCGCAGAACGCGCCGACGGAGAAGCCTCGCGACCCCGCGAAGGTCCTTCGTGCGGCGAACGAGCTCCGAGCGCACTTGCTTCAGGACTTTGCTCCCGAAGGCTGATTTCGCGCTGCTCAGCGCGCGCTTCGACGACGACGCCGCGCGCCGTACACCAACGCGAGGCCGCCCATCGCGAGCATCGCGACGACGGACCGATCTCCGCTCGCGCCACGTGACGCGGGAGCCCTGCACGCGCACGCGCCGTCGCCAGACAACACGGCCGCGCTGATCGTACCGCCGTCACGACCGCCGTCGATCGCGCCGCCGCCGTCGCGACCGCTGTCGATCACCGACGCGTCGCTCGAGCCGCCGCCGTCGCCGACGCCGCTGTCTCCCGACGTCGCATCGGGATCCGCGTCGCCCGCGGTCGCGTCGCTCGCGGCGCTGTCAGCACCGCCGTCGCCCATCGCGCGAGGAACGCAGCGCCCCGCCGTGAGGTCGCACACGGGCGTCGGGTCCATGCAGTTGCTGTCCGCGCTCGCGCTCGGGAGCATTGGATTCGTTCGCGCCGCGCCCATCTCGCGCGGATCGCTGTCGGACACGCAGTCGTTGTCCGAGTCCGTGTCGAGGAAGTCGGGACGGTCTCCCATCACGCTCATTCCATCGCTGTTGGCGGGCGTCGACGGCGTGGAGCCGACTTCGACCGCGTCGGGGACGCCATCACCGTCGCTGTCGAGGTCGAGGTACGCGGGGACCATGTCCATGTCCGGCGCGCCGCCGGTCGCTTCGAGCGTGTTCTCGACGCGCGTGGGGATCCCGTCGCCGTCGTCGTCGGGGTCGAGGTAGTCGGGGATCGCGTCGCCTGTTCCCATGCCCATCGCGACCATCGCGTCGGTGTTACGCGGCGTTCGGAAGCCGCCCGCTCCGAGCTCGTCTCGCGTCGGTACGCCGTCGCCGTCGTCGTCGGGATCGAGCGCGTCGATGATCATGTCACCGTCGGTGTCGCGGCTCATGAACGCGGGTCCCGCGCCCACCTCGACGCCATCGGGGACGCCGTCCATGTCGCTGTCGGGGTTCATCGGGTTGGTCCCGAGGCGTCGCTCGACCATGTCGGGAATCCCGTCCATGTCGCTGTCGGGATCGTTGGTGCACGTGCCGGTCGTGATCGCGCAGATGGGCATGGCGATCGGGCAATTGCTGTTCACGTTCATCGACGGCAGCGCAGGGTTGGTCCGCGCCGCGCCCGCTTCGCGCGGGTCACGATCGGGAACGCAGTCGTTGTCGCTGTCGAGATCGAGGAAGTCCCGCGCCGTGTCCGTGTCGCTGTTCGCGGGCATCGTTGGCGTTGTGCCCGCTTCGACGATGTCGAAGACCGTGTCGCCATCGCTGTCGCGATCGAGCCACGCGGGGAGCATGTCTCCGTCCGGATCCGGCGTAGCGCCCGCGATCGTGCGCTCGACGGACGTCGGAATCCCGTCGCCGTCATCGTCGGGATCGAGGTAGTTCGGGTTGGCGTCCGCGGTCCCCTGCCCCATCGGGACGGTCGCGTCGGAGTTGAGCGGCGCCATGAAGCCGCCCGCGCCCAGCTCGTCCGCGGTGAGAAGCCCGTCGCCGTCGTCATCGTTGTCGAGGTAGTCGGGCCGCGTGTCCGTGGTGACTCCGGGCGCCGCGGTTCCATCGCTGTTTCGCGGCATGTAGGGACCACCGGGGCCGACTTCTGTGCGCGTCGGAACGCCGTCGTTGTCGTCATCGGCGTCGAGCGCGTCGATGCGCCCGTCCATATCGCTGTCGATCGGCGCGGCGCGCGGCGTGATCACCATCGCGTTTCCGTCGTTGCTGTCGACGCCCGTGAGCAGCCCGTCTCGATCGGCGTCGGAGTTGCCGTCGATGCGCCCATCGCGGTTGGCGTCGAGCGCGCCGTTGCCGTTCTCGAGCACGTCGAAGATCCCGTCGCCGTCCGCGTCGAGGTCGAGGTGGTTGGGGATTCCGTCGCCGTCCGCGTCGACGCGATCGTCGACGCCGTCCATGTTCGCGTCGACGAAGCCTGGAACATCACGGTCGCGAAAGTCTGGAACGCCATCGCTATCCGTGTCGCGCGAAGCATCTCGTCCGCCGCCTTCGGCCACATCGGTGACGCCATCGTTGTCGTCATCCGCGTCGGTCGCGTCGGGAACGCCGTCGCCGTCCGTGTCCGCCAGCATCACGACCATGAACGTGTTGGTGTTGCTGACGACCGAGTAGACCCGTTGCACCGGGTCGTGCGCGACCGCGTTGACCGTGTGACTTCCGAGCGACAAATCGCTGGTCGGAGTAAACGTCCACGCGCCCATCGCGTTGGCCGTCGTCGTGCCCACCTGAACGCCGTCGACGAAGACCAACACCGTCGATCCGGGCGGCGCCGTACCCGAGAGCGCGGGTCGACGAGCGCCCGTCGAAGACATGTTCGCGGGCGTCACGGTCACGGGCGCCGCGAGGATCACGAAGCCACCCGGCGGCGGCGTCTCGGTCACGCCGACGATGGTCGGCGCGGTCGGGCTCGTCGGCGTCGCGCCGTAGTTCACGCCGTCGGTCGCCATCGCGTTGCCCTGCGTGCCCGCGAGTCCGTTGTTGACCTGAACCGCGCAGGTCATCGCGCGCATCGCTGCTTGTACGAGGATGCGGCCACCACCGCCGCCGCCGCCCGGTCCGTGCTCGACGAAGCCCGTGCTGCCGCCGTTGCCGCCGTTGGCGCGGATCGATCCGCACGCAGCGTTGTTGCGCAGTCGTAGGTACACGCTTCCGCCCGCGCCTCCGCCGCTCTGCGCGTCGTTCGCGCCGGCGCCCGCGTTGGGCAAGCTCTGTCCGTTCGCGCTGATCGTTCCGTTGCCCGCGAGGGTGTCCGCGCGCACGAAGATCAACCCGCCGCCCACGCCGCCGTTGGTCCCGACGCCGTCGTTTCCATCGCCTGCGCCGCCGCCACCGCCGAACGACGCGTGGTCGAGGAGCGTGAACGCGAGCGCCGTTCCGCCGAAGCCGCCGACCGCGCGACCCATGTCGTCGCGCCACGTGCGTCCGCCGATGCCGCCGCGCCCGCCGTTGCCGCCGCCACCGCCGCCAGAGTTGTGACAAATGCCGCCGCCGCCGCCGTTGGCGAGGTACCCGCGACCGCGGCGAACGCCGAACGCGCCGCTCTGCGCGCTCTCGCCGCTGAACTGCCCGCGCCCCGCGGTCTCTTCGATCGCGGTGCAGCCGAAGGGACCGCCGTTCGAGTTGAATACACCCCCACGAAATCCACGCGCGTCGCCGTTGATCAATCCGTTGTTGGTGATCGTCCCGTTGGCGAGAAACGCGACGACGCCGCCGACGGTCCCGTTCCACGGCTGCGCGGCGATCTGCGAGCCCATCGCGATCGTCACGTTGGTGTACTCCGGAACGCGAATCACCTGCGTCCCCGCAGCGTCGAACGCCGCCACGAGCGGCTCATCGAGCGCGAGCGTCGTCCCCATCTGCGCGCGAACCCGCGCGAGCTCCCACCGACCCACAGCGCTCGCGCTGAGATCGATCGCAGGCGCGGGCATGCCCATGGGCGGCGCCGCGGGCACGCTCGTCAACGGGCCGCTCACGCGAAGCACGAGGACGAGGTCCCCTGCTCCGAAGCCCATCGCAGAGCCCACGGTGATCGTCGTGGCTCCCGCGGCGGCGTTGTTCGCGAGCGTCGTGTAGGTGTTGACGACGGCGGGCATCGCGCCCGTGACGTTCAACGCGCCGCTGCGTCCCGTGCCGAGCGCGTAGCTGTCTCGCCCAGCCATCGCCCTTCGCGGCGCGAGGCTCGTCAGCGCCAAGAGGCAGATCGCAGGTACGACTCTAGGTTTCTTCATGAGATGGCTCCTCCGCCGTCGGCCCAGCGACGGCCAGCGGTCCATTCTTACCCGAATCGTGAAAAGCTGAACCCACCCCAACCGCCGCCGACGTAGATTTTCGCCTCGAAGCGCCTTCAAAAGCGCCGGGCTCCGTGGCCCGGTCGCGCACGAACGCCGTCGTCCCAGTCGCGTTTCGCGCGGCTGCTATCGTTCGAACCGGTGAAGGACGCAACGAAGCCCCGAGCGCACTGGGCCCTGCGCGCGCTGTCCGCGATCGTCACGGGCGGGCTCAAGCTGCTCTGGGTCGCGCTCGTCGTCGTCGCGCCGCTGTTCGCGGCGTGGCTTGCCTCGTCGCTCGCGGCGCACTCGGGAGGATCGACGCGCGTCGCGATCGCGTCAGCGCTGCTCGTGTTTCCGGTGGTTCCCGTGCTGTGGGAGCTCGTCGCGCGATGGCGTCACGCGCGCGCGCCAAAGGCCAAGCCGCGCGTGCTCACGACGGTCGATCGGCTCGTGCTGCGAACGCTCTTCGCGAGCTTGGTGTTCGTTGGCGTCCTGCTCGCGCGCAGCCCGCAGCGCGTGTTTCTGTCGCTCAATTCGCGGGGCGATTGGATGCTCGACGGTCGCGCCGAACCGTGGGTTCCCGCGGCGCGTCGCGCCCTTCTGCGCGCGGCTGCGCGCTCGCAGTGGCTCTACACGCTCACCGACAACAACCCCCTTCATCGTCCCGGAACCACGCCTCCCCCGAGGCCCATCGAGACCCGGAGGACGATCGCCCCGACGTCGCCACCGCCATCGCAGCAGCCCGCACCACCGCAGGCGAACTCGCCATCGACGGCAACGCCCGTCGATCCGCCGCGTCCACAAGAACCACCAAGAGACCCCCGCGCGTGGCCTGTGGCAGCGGAGCTTCACGTCGCCGTGCGCGAGCTGCCTGCGAGCGAAGAGCGCAGCCCGCGCAGCGTCGCGCGCTACCTCGCCTCGCGGATCACGGACCCGTTCGAGCTCGCGAAGGCCGTGCACGACTACGTCGCAGATCGCGTCGCGTACGACGTCCCCTCGTATCGCGCCGGGCGATATCCGCCGCAGGACGCGAACACGGTCTTTCGCACGCGACTGTCGGTGTGCGCTGGCTACGCGGCGCTCTTCGAAGTGATCGCTCGCGCCGCGGGGCTCGAGGTGGTCACCATCGTGGGTCGCGCGCGCGGAAGCACGCGAGACGGCATGGGCGAAGGCCACGCGTGGAACGCGGTTCGCCTGGAGAACCAATGGCGCCTCATCGACACCACCTGGGACGCGGGCGGCGTCGACGCGACAGGCTTCCACAAGCGCTTCTCCACGATGTACTTCCTCACGCCGCCAGAGGTGTTTCTCGCTCGACACTGGCCCGATCACGCTCGGTGGCAGCTCGTCTCACCAGCGCGCACCGCCGGCGAATACCTTCGGATGCCGCTGCTTCGTCCCGAGTTCTTCGCGCACGGACTGACGCTGCTCGAGCCGACGCGCCCCGAGCTGGACGTGCGTGGCTCGTTCGAAGTTCGCGTCGAGAACCCGCGCGGCCGCTCGTTGATCGCGGCGTTGGACCGCGACGGCGGCGGCGAATCACGGCGGTGCACCGCGGACGATCCCACGGCGAACAGCGTGCGTTTTCTCTGCGTTCCGCCAGAGCAGGGGACGTTTCGTCTCGAGCTGTACGCGAGCGAGCAGCGGTATGGCGAGCACGAGAACGTCGGCTCGATCGACGTTCACTATCGCTGAGCGCCGAGCACGCTACGGCGGGGGACACCCTGCGATCGACGCGTTCGCTGTAGGCAATTGAAGGCCAAGCTGTGACGCGCGCTCGCGCCGCCGTGCGAGCGACGAAATCACTGTGACTGCGCAGACTTTGCCGAGCGCGTCGTCGCAACGCGCCCGCGTTCGTCGCATCGGAACGTCGCATGAACAGCCCGTTGCGTCTGTTGCGCGAGCAGAACCGCTCAGTGATCGCTGCCGCGCTCCTCGCGCACGACGGCGCGCTCATCGAAGCGAGCTCGGACGGCGCGCTCGAAGACACGCTCTGCAGCTTCGTCGCCGCGCTTCGCTCTCTCTCCGAGCGGACGCTCGCCGAGCTCGGCGGCGGAACGCTCGACACCATGATCCTCGCCGGCGACAGCGCCACGCTGCTCTTCGCCGACGCCGGGCCCGAGCGCGTCCTCGCCGCGCTCGTCAGCGATCGAGCGCCGCTCGGATTGGCGCTGTCCGACCTGCGAAACACCGCGCGCACGTACGCTGAAGTCCGATGAACAGAGCGCCGATCGTGCTTTCAGTCCTCGCGATGTGCGTCGGCTGGGGCGGCTTCGTCGCGCGTCGCTCGAGCGCCGCTTCGAGGGACCCCCACAACCATCTCGCGCCACGCAACGCGGTCGCGACTCCATCGGTCGCCTCGCCCGTTCGAACGACCGCCGCGCCACCGGAGGTTCGTCCCGAAGCTCCGAGTCATCCGACCCCCGTGCGCGCCGCGAGCACGCCGACCGAGGCGACGCCCGACGCGCGTTCCGTGAGCGCGTGCGGCGACGCGACGGGCGCGTTGGTCCTCGAGTTCGCCGCGGGACAGACCGCGTTCGATCGTCGCGCGCTCGACCGGATCGAGCTGTTCGCGAGCGGGTTCGTTCCCCAGCCCGACACGGCGCGACGGCGTCAGGCGCTCACGGTGCGCGTGCTCTCGGTGAGCGCCGCGGGCGAACGCGCAGATCGAAGCGCGCGGATGATCGCGCACGACCGACTCGACGCCACGCGAGCAGCCCTCTTGCGCGCGGGTCTGTGGCACATGCAGCTCGCGACGCAAGAGAGCTCCGTGCGCGCCGACGTCGACCACGGGTGTGTACGCATCGAGCGCGCGAGAGCGGCGCTCGACAATGGAGGCGTTTGATGGATTGGCTCACGTGGAGCGCCGCGACCCTCGGCGCGTTCGGCTCGATCGGTCTGGGATTTTTCAGCGCGAAGGCCCGCTCCTCGAGGCTTCTCGCGCAGGTGTCCGCGCGGGCCGACGAGGCCGAGTCGCGCGCTTCGGAGAGCGAAGCCCGATGGCGCTCGTTGCTCGATCGCTTGGATCTCGACGTCGACCGCGTCGGCTCGCACAACGCCGTGTGCGAGGAGCTCTATCTCTCGGGCGCCGTCACGAGCGTGGCCCTCGCCGACACGCGGGGTCTTCCGATCGCGCGCTTCGCCGAAGACCGTTCAGCCGACGAGCTCTGTGCGCTCGCGGCGATCGCCCGCGAAGAGCTCAGCGCCGGCGGCGTGATCGAGCTGCACTCGGCCAACGGAGGCTCGCTGCGGATCGAGCCCCTCGCCAAGCAGCCGTGGCTCTTGTGCGCGTCGCGTCGCGCGCGTCCCGTCGGGCGCTTCGCGTTCTCTCGCGCGCTGCTCGCCCTCGGCGACGCGGCGATCGAAGCTCTCCCCCGCGGCGCTGCGCGCTCGCTGCCGTCGCTGAACGCGTCGCGAACAGCGCTCGGCGCGCGGGCGATCGTGCTGCACGGGCAGAGCGACGGCGACGAGAGCGCCACGCTGCTCGAGCGATGGTGCGTCGTGGCCGAGTCGCTGATCGTGCGGGCGTCGCGCGTCGAGCTGGCGCCGGCGCTCACCGTCGAGTGGACGATCGGCGGCCTCACGTTGCTCGCGACGACCTCGGGGGGAGCCATCGTCGGCGTCGCCGTCGCGCCGCTGCAAGGGTCCGACGAGCGCCTGCGCTGCGTGGGCGCGCTGCGACGCGAGGCGCTGCGAACGGCGCCGTCCCCGATGAAGGGAGCCGCATAATGGCCGCGGATTTTGCAGCAGACCCGAACGTCGATCGCGTCCTTCGGCTCGAGGCCGAGATCGACCGGCTCCGCCGCGAGCGCGACCAGCTGCGGGCGCAGGTCGACGCGCTGTCGACCGCGCTCCACTCGCGCACGACCCGCAGCGAGAGCGGCGTTCGAACGGTCGCCGCGCTCGGCGATGATTTGTGGGGCGAGCAATCGATCCCGCAAGGAGAGCCCGCGACGCGCGGGGCCGGCGCGCCGCTGCACACCGCGACCGGCGGCGAGGATCGCGCGGACTTCGACCTATCGAAGCTCAAGCAGCTCAAGGCCGAGGAGCTCGACGCGCTGCCGTACGGGCTCGTGGTGCTCGACTCGGACGGCAACGTCGTGACCTACAACGACACCGAGTCACGCCTCGCGCGCCTCCCGAGAGCGCGCGTGATCGGAAAGAACTTCTTCCGCGAGGTGGCGCCCTGCACGCGCGTCCGCGAGTTCGAAGGGCGCTTTCGCGACTTCGTGCTGTCCCCTCGCTCGAAGATGTTCGAAGAGTTCGACTTCATCTTTCGCTTCGCGCACTCGACGCAGCACGTGACGATCTACCTCACCGCGGGTCGCATCGCGGGCACGGTCAACGTCGCGATGGTCCGACGAATGATTCGTCAGTGAGCAGTCCGCTGGTGGGCTCGCAGGCTCTCGGCGCTCACGAACGAGAGCGCCCGTTGGTGCGTCGCTGCCGCGATCACGGGCGGCGCGACGCCGGCGTCGAGCGCCTCTCGCCAGCGCAACGCGCACAAGCACCAACGATCTCCAGGCCGAAGCCCCGCGAAGCGATACTCTGGACGCGGGGTGCTCAAGTCGTTTCCGCGCGAGCGCGTAAACTCGAGGAAGCGCTGGGTGACCTCGGCGCACACGACGTGTGTTCCTCGGTCGGCGTCGTCGGTCTTGCAGTACCCGTCGCGACGCCAGCCCGTCAGCGGCTGCGTCGAGCAGAGCGCCAGCGGAGCGCCGTACACGTTGCGTTGCGCCGCGGCGCTCGCGGGCCTCGATTCGCGCGCGCGCTGCACGTTGCGGCCCTCAGGCGCGGGCGCCGCGCGACACTGGACGAGCGCGATCGCGAGCAAAAAGCCAGTGCGTACCATGGCCGATGGTGTCTCGGGGCGAGCACGCGAATCGGCAAGCGATCGAGCGCTTCGAACGGGTAAGCGCGCCCGACGCGAAGCAGCGTTCATGCGACGAGAGTGCGGGGGCACCGAGAGTGCGGGCACCGAGATGAATCTCGGTGCATGGACGCCGCGACGCGGCGCGCGCAAAGCCGCGAGGAGGGTTGCGACAGTGCGCTCCTTCGCGACCGGCTCTGCGGGCGCGCGCTGCGCAGCAGCGTTCATGCGCCGAGATTCATCTCGGCGCTCGAGAGACTCACGACGCGATCCGCCCTCGCGACCGGCTCTGCGGGCGCGCGCTGCGCAGCAGCGTTCATGCGCCGAGATTCATCTCGGCGCCCAAGCGATTCCTCTCCGCGCCCGAGTCCTCTCGGCGCCCAAGCGATTCCTCTCCGCGCCCGAGTCCTCTCGGCGCCCAAGTGATTCCTCTCTGCGCTGCGTAGCAGCGTCCCTGCGCAGCCGCTCACACCGCGAGCGGCACGGTGTCGAAGCCGCGCAGACCGAGGTTGGCGCGCAGGCGCATTTGCGACGCAGGGACCGCGAGCCGCATGCGCGGAAATCGCTGAATCAGCGCGGGAATCGCGACGCGCGCCTCGAGCCTCGCGAGCGGCGCGCCCAAACAAAAATGCGCTCCGAAGCCGAACGCGACGTGGCGGTTTGGGTCGCGCGTGATGTCCATCGTGTGCGCGTTTGGAAACTGCTCTTCGTCGAGGTTCGCCGACGCGAGCATGAGGGTCATCGTGGCGCCGCGCGGGATCGTCACGCCGGCGACCTCCATCTCTTCTCGCGCGAAGCGCGGCGAGACCGTCCCGACGGGGTTGGTGAAGCGGAGCATCTCTTCGATCGCCGAGTCGATGAGCTCGGGCTTCTCGCGCAAGAGCGCGAGCTGCTCGGGGTGCTGGAGCAGCGCGTGGACGCCGTTGCCGATGAGGTTCACCGTGGTCTCGTGGCCCGCGAACAAGAGCAGGAACACCATGGAGACGAGCTCGTCTTCCGTGAGCCGATCGGCGCCCTCCTCCGCGCTCACGAGCGCGGTCACGATGTCGTCCCCCGGCTGTTCGCGCCGCAGCGCGACGAGGCGCCGAAAGAACCGGTTGAGCCAGATCATGTGCGGGTAGTTCACGACGAATCCCACCGGCGTCTGCGCGGACGGGTTGAGCACCTTCGCCAGCCTCCGTCGAAAGGTCACGCGCTCGTCTGCAGGAACGCCCAACATCTCCGAGATGACCGTCAGCGGCAGCGGCAGCGCGAGGTCCTCGATGAGCTCGATCGACGCTTTGCCGGACACGCGGTCGAGCAGCTCTTTGGTGATCGCTTCGACGCGCGTCGAGAGGGCCGACACCATCGACGGCGTAAACGCCTTTTGCACGAGGTTGCGCAGCCGACGGTGATCGGGCGGATCCTTCATCACCATGCTGTTCAGCAAGAGCTTGAGCGTGCTCGGCATCCACCAATGCTCGAGCGGCCCCTTGCCCGCGCCGGGAACGTTGCGTCGATCGCTGAGCGCGCGCGGATCACGCAGCACGCTCATCACGTCGCGGTACCTCGTGATCCCGAAGCCGTCGCCGAGCATCGACTTCGACCAGATCACCGGCCCCATGGCGCGAATGCGCGCGTACGCCGCGATCGGGTCCGCGCGCGCCTCGGGCCGCTCGAGTTCGCGTTGAACGTCCAGGCGAGGCAGTGCCATCTTCGCAGACTCGATCTTGGTGCTCACGGGTTCGACTCTCCTCTGACGCGCATCGGTGCGACAGCGCAGCTTCCATTTATGGCATAAGGTGTCACAATGCAATCGACTCCCAGACGCGGGCGCCCTCCGTCCGCGGACCCCAGCAAGATCGCGCGCGTCGCGCTGCGGCTCTTCGAGCGCAACGGGTTCGACGCGGTGACGATGCACGAGGTGGCGGACGCGGCGAAGGTGAGCGTTCGGACGTTGTTTCGGCTGTTTCCGACGAAGTCCGACCTCGTGTGGGAGGGGCTGAAGGAGATCCGCGTCGTCGTCGCCTCCCGCGTCGCGGAGGTGCGCGGGTCGGGGCTCTCTCTGCGCGCGGCGGTGCTCGCGCTCGCCGAGCCGTTTCTGAAGCCGATGGAGGACCCCGCTGTCGCGCGGCTCGCGCGGCGACGCTTGCGTGTGATCGCCGACGCTCCGGCGCTGCTGGGTCACGAGACGCTCCGCGAAATCGAAGCGGACGTCGCGTCGCTGTTCGGGCCCTCGTCCGCGCCGCCCGCCCTCGTCGCGCGCGCGGTCGTCGGAGTCGCGTTCGCGGCGCTCTTCTGGTGGGCCGAGCAAGAGAGCGCGGTCACTCCGCTCGACGCGCTCGACGCGGCGCTCCGCGGCGTCGCGGGTGAGCCCGAGCGGCGTGGCGATTCGTGAGTGACGCCGAACGACGCGTTCGGCCAAACGTCACTCCGCGCGTCGATGACAGCAAGCGCGGCGATTTCGAGCACGCGCCCCGATCGAGCGCCGCCCGCGAGCCCCGTCACCGATCGTCGCGCTTCGGGTCGCCGCTCGCGTTGAGCCGCTCCATCCACGCGATTCCGCCGAGACCGAGACCGGACGAGTCGAGGTCACCGACGAGGCGCGCTTCTCCGAAGCCCAGTGCGGCGAACGGGCCGCTCGGGCAGAGCGTCATCGCGCTGACGCGCCACGAGGTCGGGCGTGGGCGTGGCGGGGTCGAAGCCGGCCGTCGGCGAACGGCGAGAGACGCAAGCGCTCGAGCTGCGCGCAGCGCTTGGTCTTTGGCGCGGCGAATTCGCCCCCTTCCCCTCCGCGCGCGTGTCGCGCGCCACTCGAGCGCTACAGCTCGAAGTCGATGTACAGCTCGCCCGGCGTCGAGAATCCGCTCGGCAGATCCCTCGCGCTGTCGTCTGGCGCCTCGCCGTTGGCCGCCACCCAATCGCTGCGCACCATGCGGTCGCCGAGCTGCGTCGAGAGCGCGTCGAGCAACGCAGTGCGCGGGACCTCGGTCTTCTTCGCGGGATTTCCGTAGGCGCCAACCGCGGTCGAACACATCGCCGCGCAGCTGTGGTTCATCGCCGCGACCGCCGGAATCGGCGTGGCGTTGGTGCTCCCGTGATGGCCGACCTTGTAGAAGTCGATCGAGCCCAGGATCTCCTTCGCCTCCTCACTGATCCCAGGGTCCTTTCCAGTCACCTTGCGGCCGTAGAGCCAGTACGCCCAGTTGCCCCACTGCGCGTCGCCCACGAACAAGAGCTTCTTCTTCTTCACGGTGAACAAGACGACGAGGCTCTGGTTGTTGAGCGTTCCGTCGAGCTTGTCCGCGGTCGCCGCGAGGGCGTCTGGCTGCAACGCGCCCAGGACGGACTCCATGTGCTTCCAAGGCTCTTCGCGGCCGATCGCGTAGTCTTGAAACGCCACCGCGGGATAGTCGCTCGCGCTCGCGGGCCAGTCCTTCTCGAACGGGCTCCACGGCTGTCGGTCGCTGTCGTTCGCGTCCGCGGCCGCCGCGAGATACTGCTCTGTCTTGTTGTCGCTCGCCGAGAACTCGCCGCCCGAATCCTTCGGCGACGGCGCGAGGATCTGCGCTTCGATCGCGCCCTCGAGCTCGGGCGGTAGAAAAGGTGTGTCGCCGCCTTGGTAGTAGAACACCTTCGGCTTGCACTCGAACCCGCCCTGCAAGAGCTTCAGCGCTTTGGCGTTGCCGCCGCCGGCCGCGCCGAGCGCGTTCTCGACCTTCGCCCGCGCCTCGTTGCTCGCGCGATCATCGCCCCGCGCCGCGAGGCCGATCTCTAGCTGTCGAGCGACGCTGTCGAGCTTGGCGTTGAAGGCCGCCGTGCGCTCGTCCTTCGGGTCGAGCCGGTTGGTGATCCACACCGCGCCCACGTGCGCGAACTTCGCGAAGTCATCGTAGTTCGACGCGAAGCCCGAGAGGTGATCGGCGTGATAGTGCGTCACGATCACCAGCGCGAGCTTGCCGCCGGTGACCTTCTTCAGGTCCTGTACGCACGCGTCCATGCTCCCGATGTTCGCCGCGTGCACGCCGCAGTCGATCAAGATGTGCGCAGGCCCGTCGTTGCCCGGCACCGTGAGCAAGAAGAAGTCGCCGAACCCCACGCGGTACATCCGGACGCGGATTCCGACCTTGCGTCCGCCCGACGACGACGCGGCCGACGCCTTCTTCGCGGCCTTCTTCGTCGCCGTCTTCTTCACGGCCTTGTCGGTCGTTGCCCTCTTGCTCGTGGGCTTCTTGATCGCTGCCTTCTTCGTGGCTGCCGTCTTCTTCGCGGCCTTCTTGGTCGCGGCCTTCTTGGTCGCGGCCTTCTTGGTGTGGCGCCCGGCGGCGCTGGTGGTCTTCGTCGCCATGGTCATCGCTCCTCGTGAAGTCGTTGAAAGTCCGCGCCGAAGTGCGTCGCGTCCTCGGCGTCTCCGTGCGCGAGGCCCTGCGACAAGACGTAGCGTCGCTGCCGTTTCTCGCGCTCGGCGCCAGCCGCGCCGTGAAGAGGCTTCGCGATCACCATGCGCACGTGGCATGTCTCGGTCTCGTCGCCGACGGACGGCGCGCTGATCACGACCGTCGCCCCGCCTCGCATCGGAAACTGCCCGACTTCGGGGACCTTGGGATCGAACGCGACGTCTCTGTGCTGCACCGCTTCGACGATCATCTCGAGCCGAAGCGCCCCGTCTTCACCGACGTGAAACTTCGGATGAAACGACGGGACCGCCACGTTCAACGTCGGGTCGAGGCCGAACGCCGCTGCGTTCTTCTTGAAGTAGTCCCGCAGGACCTCGCCGTTGATGTCCTTCTCGCGCTTGGTGAGGCCGTTGGGATTGCCGAATTTCAGGCCAGATTTCAGCGTCTCGTTCTTCGCCAGCGCGATGTTTCGCGGCTCGATCGGCGGGATCGTCTCTTGGTCGACCTCGGGCCAACGAAGCGCGTCGTTCGAGAAGAAGCTCGCGCTGTCGGGATAGATCCCTCGCTGGCGAAAGCCCTGCTTGAGCGCGTCGCGAATGCCGTCGCGATCGCGGGGGTGCAGCTCGCTCGCGACGGTCACGAGCGCGCGAAGAAAGTCCCCGAACGTCACGTCGACGGGAGGACAGTAGTCGAGCGCGCGCGCGCACAGCTGAAAGAAGCAGCGCGCGAGCTCCGCGGCGGTGTGGGCGAGCTGATTTGCCAGCGGCGTCGGGAGCTCGTCGCCGTCGATTCGCCCGCCACCGGCGCGAAAGATGCGAAAGAAGTCCGCGGTCCGGCGCGTGTACACCGTGAAGTACGCGTCGAACACCGCCGCGACGAGGATCGCGCCGCGCGTGTGGGGCTCTTGGGGATTGCCCTTGTATGCGTCGGGCGTCGCCGGCGTTCCGAGCGCGCTTCGGAGGCCGCGGCTCGCGGCGCGCGCTTGTCCGAATTGCTGCGCGAGGTCGACGAGCGGATTGGAGGTCCGAGCCTGCGCGCTGATCGTCGGCGCAGTCCCGTCCGTCACGGGAGCGATCGGCGCGAGGTCTTGCTGATAGATCCGCCCGCCTGTGCGTTGAATCGCGTCGACGAGCGCGTCGTGCTGCGTGAAGTGGGCGAAGAGCGCGGCGAGGTCCGCGAAGCCCTCGTGAAACGCGAGCACGTCTGGGTTGGTCGGCTCCGTGAAGTACGCTCGGATGCCGTCGATCACCGCGTGCGTCACCTCGTGCGCGACGATGTCGTACGACAGACACGTGAACACGCGCTGGCCCGGCAAGATGTTGCCTTTGGCGTTGGGGCTCGCGCGAAAGTACCCGAACAAGATCCCGTGCGCGTCGCGGCTGTAGTACGCGTTGGGCTCTTGCATCGCGTGGGGAAACAAATGGAGCCGGCGGATGTCCTCCGTCGCCGCCGCGGTCTTGTCGTGGTCGGTCGCCGTTCGGTCGCCGCGGCGCCAGTGAATCTTGCGGCCGAGCGCCACTTCGAACATCTCGACGGTCTTGCTCGCGACCGCGTAGACCATCTGCTGATGAAAACGTGGGTCGGACTCGGACGGGTCGAGCCCGTCGCGCGCGAGCACGTGCGGGTGCTCGAGGTCCACCGGGGGGTAGTAGCAATGGCACGCCCCGTCGTAGTCGACGACGGAGAGGTGCGCGCCCGTCGGGCCCGGCTGCACGGGCTCCCACGGGATGTCCACCGTCAACGTGTTGTCGAGGTAGCTGCCGTTGCTCGGGTCGCGCGAGTAGATGCGCAGCGACCGGCGTGACGGTCGAGCGACGTTCATCCACGGCCTGGCCGCTCGTGCGTCCGCGCTCGGCGCGACGCGTATCGGAGTCTTCTTTGTCATGGCGAGAGCGCTTTCTTCAGTGACTCGTTGGCGTTCAGAGACGGAGGCGCGTCGCGAATGGACCGTTCCAGTCGCGGTCGAACACGGATTGCAGAGCTCGAACGAGCGTGGGGTGATCGCAGTTGACGCTCGTCCCAGCGGTGGACGCGAAGTAGTCCCACGTCATGTTGGACGTCCCGACGTTGATGCGTCGGTCCGTCACGATGTACTTGGTGTGATTGACGCGGCTGTGGCCTGGGTACGCGCGACGCGCGCCGACGGTCGAGTCCCACCCCGGCACCGTGAAGAGCTTGACCTCGAGCTGCGCGGCGAGCATCCGCGCGTCGGCGCGTCCCGCGTCGGCCGTGCGCTGCAGCGCCTGCAAAAACGGCTCGACGATCGGCGAGGTGTGCGCCCACTTGCTCACGAGCAGCCGCACGTGAACGCGCTTGGTGAGCGCCGCGCTGAGCACGGCGTCGAACAGCCGCGACCACCACACGGGAGCGTTCGCGGGGTCGTGCTCGCGCCCGTCGCCGAGCGGCTTTCGGCTGTAGAGGCTCGCGGGCGCGAAGTCCATCACGCTGACGCAGACGCTCTTCTGCGCGTCGTCGATCGTGTACGAGAGCGCGTCGCCGTCGTACGTGCGCAGGGGGCCGTTGACCTCGCGCGGGCTGCCCGAGAGAAACACCGTTCCGCGCTCGGCGCCCGCGGTGATCACGAGCGGCGCGACCGCGTTGCCCGCCGCTCGAAAACGTGGGTCGTCGAGGGGTGACAGCGCTCGCGCGCTCGGCTCGACGAGGCTCGACCACGCAGGAACCTCTCGGTCGATCTTCACCTCGGGGTCGGTCGCGACCCTCGTCGCCCGCGGGGTCGCGGCGAACAGCCACCAGCCCTCGAAGTACCGCGCGGCGTCTTCGGCGAGCGCCGCGGCGCCCTCGAACACCAGGCCCATCTCTTTGACCTGCGCGATGGACTTCCAGTCCATGTTGGCAGAGCCCACGTAGACGTCTCGGTCGTCGAAGACCCAGAGCTTCTGGTGCATGATCCCGCCGCCGTACCACTCGTCCATCGAGATCTGCTGGATCGAGACGGCGTCGGGGTGCTCCGCGCGAAGCGTCGCGGACTCTTGAGGTTTTCCTGAAAAGCCAGGGCTCTCGAGGATGCGAATGCGCACGCCACGGCGCGCGGCGTCGCGCAGCGCGTCGAGCAACGCGCGCCCTGTGCCTGCGCCCATGCGCTCGAACTGCTCTTCGGAGAAGCCTCGCTCGTCGTCGCCTTCCGGGTCGGGAAGGAGGTTCCAGTACATCGCTGTGAGGTCGATTTTTGTGTGCGCGTTTTTCACGAGGCGCACGAGCACGTCCTCGGTGTACTGCACGCCGGGCACGCAGCGCAGCGACTCGAGGCCCCACGGGATCGACTCGACCAGGTACGCGGTCGATGGCGCATTCTCTTCCATGATCTTCGGGCTCCTCTTCTACGGCGTGCAGATCGGGCGTCGCTGATGCTGCGCTTGGTGCGCGGGAAACATCGTGACGAAGAACTCGGACCACCCGCCCATGCGAACGCGCACGACGTCGTACTTCTCGGGGTCCTTCGTCGCGCGCTCGAGGGTGTCAGCGTCCGCGCAAGTGATGGTCAAGATCGAGCTCCCGACGCCCTTTGCAAACTCGACCAACACTCGCTCGAGCACCGGCTGCGGAAAGTTCTCGCGAATGTTGAGGTCCGTCGGCGCGCCGTCCCACATCGCCTCGACGCCCTTGCCCGAGTAGCCCTTCAGCGTCTCGAAGATCGAGGCCTCGCGGTGGTCGATCGCGAGGTCCCCGAAGCTCGGCGAGGGGCTGAGGTCCGACGCGAAGGGATCGCCGCTGCGCCGTCCGTCCGCGGACGCGCCGGTCATGTTGCCCCAATCGAGGTAGTTCTCGAACGAGCCGACGCCGGGTTGGATTTGAAACCCGCCAAACGGCCGCTCGGGCGTCCCGAGCCGCTCGGCGAGCTCGACCATGCGCGCAGCAGTGCGCTCGGCGGGCTGCGTGAACACTCCGACCGCGACGGCGGCGATCTTCGCGACGATCGCGTCGCCGAACGTGTCGATCGGCTCGTGTCCACGACCGAACCGCGGGAGCGCCATCGCCGCCGCGCGGATCTGTCGAAACCTCGAGGCCCGCGCCTCGATCCGCGCCGAGCCTTCGAGCGTGCTCGCGAAGGGCTCCACCATGCGCTCGCCCCAATCGCAGCGCAGCGCGTCCACGAGCTCGGGCAGCGACGTGACGGCGGTGCTCGGGTCGAACACCAACGCGCGGATCGCCCACAGCGAATCGATCAGCGTCGAGAGCCCCGTGAAGCACGGCGCCACGACGTTGTAGCGAGGCCCGCCCTCGTAGTAGTCGAGCCCTTTGTCCAAGCAGTCGTCGATGAAGACCGACAAGAGCGGCGCGGGGCACACAGCGTTCATTCGGCCAAACAGCGCGAGCTGTCCGTCCACTTGCTTGGCGTACATCCAACGCATGTGCTCGAGATACAGCTCGATCAGCCGATCGAACGACGCGATGTCCGCGGCGGGCTCGGAGGTAAACGAGACCTTCTGCCCGCGAAACCACACGGGCCCCGCGAGCTGCCACGCCTTGCCTTGATTGAGCGCGGCCTCGAGCGGCTGCGTCGCGGTCATCCCGCCGAGGGTGAACCAGCTCGTCCCCGAGAGCTGCGGCTCGTAGCAGCCGTCGCACGCGTAGTCGCGCGCGTCGCGGAGCGAGACCGCGCTCCGCCATCGATCGCCGGCCTTCTCGCGGACGGGCGTTGATTTCGTGGGCGTGCTTCCGTCGCCGATCCGGTCGCCGCTGGCGACGAGCCCCGGGATGATCTTGTCATCCGAGAGCAGGATCGGGTGCGCGCCGCCGGACAAGATCGCCTTGGCGGCCTCGCGCACGACCTCGTCGGGGACGTCCTCCCGCATCCTGAGCGACAAGCACGGCGCGTTGAGCGGGAGCCGTCGCGCGGCGCGCAGACACAACAGCGTGACGTCGTTGTACGCCGGTCGACCCGCGCCAGGAGCGTCGTCGGCGATCGTGCCTCCGACGGTCACCTGCTGGATCCATTGATTGAGCGACGAGCCCTGCGGGTAGTTTCCCGAGCTCCCGCCCATAGCGAGGTTTCCGAACACCTGGTGGTCGTCGACGAACTGGCGGTTGAGGAGCGCTTTTTCGCCGAGCTTGAGCCAGAAGCAGTCGATGATTTCTTGTGCCTGCGCGCCGTCGATTCGACCCGCGTCCACGTCGCGTCGGTAGAACGGCTGCAGGAGCTGATCGAGCCTGCCCACCGCCGTCGGCTCGCCCGCGTGATGCAGACACGAGTGCAGCGTGAACACGAGCTGGGCTGCGTCGGCGAGCGTCGCGGGAGGCTCCAGCGTCAAGCGACGCATCCGCTCGGCGATCTCCTGGAGGTTGCGCTGTTCGGCGCGCTGCCCATCGGGCATCACGCTGGCGATCGTGTCCGCCAGCTTGGCGTACGCGAGGCAGTGCTCGACGACGCCCTCGGTCGCGAGCAGCGCGCCAGCGAAGAATCGCCGCTTCTTCTCGTCGTTGCTGGACTGATCGCGGAGGCGCGTGAGCTTCTCGACGAGCCCAGGCAGGCCGATCTCGAGCGCTTCGTCGAAGGTGGGGACGACGTGGCCGACCCCGGACGCGTAGCTCAGGTTGTCGAAGAAATTCTCCAGTCGTTCGTCGTCGCGGGCGAAGTCGATCATGTACTTGCCCTGCCCCAAGCCGAGGTTGGGCATCGCGCCGACCAAGATCTCTTTGGGGTGGATGCGATACGTGTCGGCGCCGTTGATCATCGCGCCGTTCTTCGCCTTGCGCCGGCCGCGGTAGCCGTACGCGTCGCTGACGAGCACTTGCCCGAGCAGCACCTTGGTGGCCCACCCCGAGCGCTCTTCGATCGAGAGCGCCATGATTTGTTGTGCCTCGTTCTCGCCGTACGCCCGCGTGAGATACGCGCGGAGGTGTTCGAACTCGGGCGGCGTGCGGTCGAAGTACCAGCCGTCTTGCCAGCGAGAAAACGCGTCGGCGAGCAGCTCGAGCACCCGATGCGAGGGCGGCGAGTACGCCTCGCGGTCCGCCTCGGTCATCGTCGCCATCCGAAACAAGTACTGCTTGTGGTTGTAGTGGAGGTACTCGTTGTCGTCGGGCTTCTGGTCGAAGTGCCGATCGAGCCGGGACCAATCGACGCCAGGAAACCGCTTGTACGACGCGCCTCCCACCGCTGGCTCGAGCCCGAGGTCCGGCAAGCTCGGGATGTAATAAAACCCTCCCAAATCCGAGCGGACGTTGGCCAAGAGTCGGTCGGCCATGAAGCCTGGGACGTCCCCGATCTGCTGGTCCATGATCGTCTCGAGCGCCTGCGCGCTCGCGGCGTAGCCCGCGAAGTAGATCCCCTCTTCGTCGCGTCGGCTCGCGCCGCGCTGCAACAGCGTCGGGTTGTCCGTCGCGCCCGAACGCCCGAACGGAAGCCCTAGCCGTAGCACCGGTGTCGTGTTTCCTGCGTGGTCTTGAGCGCGCGCGCGCTTGATGTGACTTCGGTCGTCGCGCGAAGGGATGATCCTGTCGTCCTCGCTCGACCGGCCCACCATGTCCTCGACCTGCTGCGGCGACATCGAGAGCACTTGCTCCCAATTGATCTTGAATCGTTGTGCCAACACGTACGACGCGCCGAGGTGCGACAGGTCATCGTGCCCGACGATCGTGTGCCGTTGCACTGTGATCGGGTCCGTTGCGTTGTTGAGGTTCTCCGAGAAGCGCGCGCCGAGCACCTTTCCCCCGCGGTGATCGTCGGCGTTGGACTTCGTCGCCGCGTCCTGCGTCACCGTACGAGCGCCGTCGGCGATCGCGAGCTCTTCCTCGACGAGCGCTCGCAGGTACGCGCACAGCCCCTCGAGGTGCGAAGCCTCGTCGCTCTTCAGGTGAAACCACAGGTCCGCGCCCGAATCGACGAACACAGACCCCTTGCGCTCGAACACCGACGAGCGATCGGGGTCCGCGTCGCTCGGAAACTTCGGCGTCATCGCATGCGGGATCGAGAGTCCTTCTTCCGCGCAGATCCGCCGCCACGTCGCGAAGCCGAGCCCGAGCACCGCTGTCGTGTGACGCTTTCCGAAGTCGTCGTGGATCTTGTTTCGCGCGCGACGGTAGATGTCACCGAGCACCGCGCGCGTGATCGGGCGCCGCGCGTCACCGCGAAAGAACGTCACGAACGTCGCGTAGGGCGACGGGTACACGAGCCCGCGCTGGACGTACTGCCAAAGTTCGCTGTGCGACCTCCGACCGCGCTCGGTCGAAAGCTCTCGCTCTTGTCCGCTCATCGATGTTCCTCCTCGTCCCTCGAGTACCGCGCTCGAACGTCGATCGAGCGCGAGCAATGGCCGCCCTTGTTGCGCTCGACGCACTGACGCGAGCGCTTCGTTTGGGGGTGTGTTCGATTCGAAACTCGCGCGACCGACGTCGGTCAGCGCGACTCGGTTCGCGTGCGATATCGACCTACGCGCAGCTCGACCGTCGCGCCTTTGTGTTCGCGCACCAGCAGATGAAGCGCTCCGTCACTTCGTCCGATCGCGATCGCGCCGTCCGCTCGACAACGCGCTCCGTGCAGCGTCTCGGGCTTGCTCCATCCTGCTTCGGCGAGCGTCCCGAATCCGTTGCTCGCGCGGTCCGTCTCGGACTTCTTGTACGAGATCGGGTTCTTCGGCGTGAGCAGTCCCGAGAGCGAGAAGGTCGTCTCGCGCAGGGTGCTTCCCTCAACGGCCGGGTACACGAGATGGAGCACCCCATCGAGCGTCGCGCACGCCAGGGTTTCACCAGCACGATACGGACGCGCGAGCGGCTGACGCAGCCCCGTCGCGTCGGGCCACGACGAGAAGTGCGCGACGGGAACAGCGCACGGCGCCCACTGCTCGACGGTGCTGTCGTCCTGCGGACCTCCGTACTTGTTGGGCGCCACGTGAACGACGTTGAACGACGCGGTGTTGTACGAATACGCATCGAGCGCGTCGCCGTCCGCCGAGCGCGCGATCGCGTAGAGCGAAGCGCCAACGCAGCCCACGGTGATCGGCCCGCGCGATCGAGCGGCGTTCACGACGACGACGTCGCCCCACCCACCGTCCGCCCACAGCCGTGACGCCACGCGCGCGTCGGGGTCGGTCCACACGAGAGCGACGCGCTTCTCACCGTCGAACGACGTGAGCGCAAACGCGCCCGTCGCGTCAGCGAGCGTGGCCGCGAGCACGACCCAGTCGTGATCGGGCGCCCACACAATCGAGCGCAACGCTCCATGCGCGGACCGAGCCACGATCACGACGGCGTCGAACGTCGAGGCGATCGCCACGCCGCCGCTCGCGTCGACGCGCACGAGCTCCTCGTCGGACCACACGCCTCGCGCGAGCGTTCGAACGCGAAGCAGCCCGTCGCTGCCCGCGTACGCCACGAAGAGCGCGCCGTCGAAGCCCGCCGCGGCGATGGGTCCGACCGACTCGATCGGGGTTCGAACTGGCGCGGACCACTCGAAGCGCTTGTTCCACAAGAACTGAAACCAGTTCGCGCCCGCGTCGTTCTTGCCGAGGTGGCCGAGCGAGAAGTTCTGCTCGACCGTGCGAAGCAGGCTGTAGTGATTGTAGCCCTGCTCCTCGAACGTCCCTTCGGCGACGACGTCTCCGAGGAGCACCGTGTAGACTTGGTTGGGTCCGTCGTACGGCGAGTCTTGCTCGGGGATGTAGTCCTCTTCGAAGTCCGCTTCGTCGAAGGTCACGACGACCAGCGTCTTCGGCGGCAAATGCGAGTCGGGGCCGGGAAACTTCAGTCGGTCGAAGAAGCGCTCGAGCCATCGCGCGGACTGATCGACGAGCGCCGGCGCGCGGGGCTTCGACTCGACCTCGGTCCCGTCCAACCAGTGGCCGTCGCTCCACATGTTGGGCGTAAACCACGCGAACTCGGGAAGCTCGCCGTTCAGCACGTCGGCGAAGAACGCGGCTTCGTTGTCGATGCGCGCCCATCGATCGCGATCGCGCACGACCGACTCGAACAGCGCGAACGGGTTGTGCTTCACGACGTAGGGAAAGGCGTCGCGAGGCTCGAGCTCCGGCGTCCACGGCGTCGCGTCGCGTACGAAGCTCTCCATGTACCCCTTCCAACGCAGGCGTCCCGGCGCCTCTTCGATCAGGTCGACGATCGTCCGTTGTTTCAGCAGCGGCGGATGCTGATCGCTCGTGACGCCGCAGAGCTCGCCAGCGATCGACGCGACGTAGTTGGTCTGCGACGGGTGCATCACCCCGAAGTAGTTTCCGAGCTGTACTCCGCGCCGCGCGAGCCGACGAAAGTACGGATTCGCCAGCACGTAGCCGCGGTACTGGTTCTCGAACACGATCACGAGGACGTGATCGAACACGGCCCCTTTCGAGGTTCGGTTCATCGACAAAGACTCCTCCCGACTGTGAAGCCGACCGCGCTCTCCGCTACCAATGAAGAACGTATCGGATCGTGCGGTCCGCTGGCAAGCGACGGAGAGGCGCCGCACGAAGCGCAGTCCGCGTAGTCATTTTGCAGACGGATTCGAACATCTCTCGTTCGCTTGTCATGCGCAGTCATGCGCGACGCGACGCGAGCGTCGACGACGCAAGCGCGCCTGCGCCGACAACTACGGTCGAGCCACGATGAGTTGGTTCGAAGCACGACCGCGACGGTCGGCGTAGCGTCCTCGGTCCGCGGTCTCGGTTTGGACTGGATTTCAGCGGTCTTTCCGTCGTCGATCCGCTCCGGTCATCTTCGATGCCCGTCGCTGGCGCGGCATACTTTCTTGCGACGCGTGGGTCGGCGCGGGCGTGGGATCACCTGCGGCGTTCGAGCGCCGTCGGGGATGGTCACGGGCGGAGCAGCGGCTCGAGCGGGCAGCCGTCGGGCAGCCGTTCCGAGAGGACGCGCGGCGCGAGCACGGCGCGGGTGAGCTCGAAGTGAAAGCCCAAAGAGATGAGCCCAGACAAATTGGGTTCGGTGCCGCGCCGACCGCAGACCCCATCGACTTGGAGATCGACGAGCGAGGCAACCACATACGGAACGTACGGCGCGGACACGCCCGTCCATCGAGCGACGATCTCGTTCACGGAGATCGCTGCGCCGAAGTTTCCTCGGACGCCGCGGTCCTCGCGGAGATCGACGGCGAAGCGGACGCGCTCGAAGTTCCACTGCCAGACGCCTGGCAGCACGTCGTAGAACGGAAACGGCGTCGTGCCCGCGAACGTCACGTGAAGGCGCCCTCCTCGAATCGCGCCAACCCCGTGCGTGACGATCGGTTGCGTCGGGTCGTTGTTGCGCACCGAACCGGCGAGCGCTGCATACTGCTGATCGACCGACGCAGCGTCGCATCGCGCAGGGTTTCCACCGCCGAACAAAGGAACTCCGCGCACAATGGACACACGAACGAGCGGGTCGTCCTCGAGGCTGTCCACGCCGCGCACCAGCAAGAGCACGGACGTGTGCGCCCTCGCGAACGCGCGCGCGACGATCTCGCGACGCCCCCCGCTTCCCGCGGGATACGCGCTGTCGACAGCGTCGGTCAACAGTGGCAGTGCGTTGTCGACACCGCCGATGCACTCGACGCTCGCTGCATCGGTCGTCGCTGCGTCCGTCGTTGTTGCGTCGGGAGAGGCTCCGTCCGGTGCGCCTCCGTCGCGCACGACGCACCCGCTGGCACGACAGCGAGCGGTCGTTGGACTCCACTCGGACGTCGGGCAGTTCGACGAGGGATCGAGCTCGGAGAGATAGTCGCTCCTGAAGCAGGAGCTCGGCGGTGGCGGCGAATCGAGCGAGTCGACGGCAAAGACTCCGTCGAGGTCGAACCCAGAGATCACCGCCGAGGACTCGCCTGGCGTTTCGTCTACGCGCACGGAAGAGATCACGTACGTGAGCGTTCGTCCCGTGAGCGGCGGCTCGGGCTCGGGTCCCGCGTCGGCCGCGACCGGCGCCGCGCAACCGCAGGCGACGAACGAGACGAGCACCCAGCTCACCAAGCGCTTCGCGGCAAGCGAGATCATCGCGGTCCCTTTGGTTTCGAAGTGTAGGTTCGACAGAGTATCCCACACGCCGCGCGGGTCGCGATCGCAGACGTCCATTTGCAGCGCGGACGCCCTGTGCGCTACCACGCCGCACGTGAGCGAAACGTCTCTCGGCATGGCGACACGCTTGGCGTTGGCGTTGGCGCTCGGCGCGTGTGGCGGAGGAGCTTCGCCTGCGACGGACGCCACCCCCGCGGATGTCGCAGAGGACCGAGCGATTGCGCCCCGCGAAGACAGCGCGGTGATGCTCGACGATCGCAGCGAACCCGCGCTGGACGCGACGGCGACGACCGACGCGCCGAGCGCGACGACCGACGCTGGCTCGACAGGGACGCCCGTGGTGATCGACGCGAGGGCAATTCCAGCGGCAGCGGCGCTGTACACCGTGGATCGCAGGATGTGGTCGATTCGCGATGTGGGCCGCGCGATCGAGTCGGTGCTCTCGGGCGCGAGCCGACCGGACAACGTGATTCTGTACGTTCACGGCCGCGCGTGCGGCGGAGGCGAGCCCGAGAAGTCCCTCACGGGCGCGATGCCCGAGCTCGCGCGGGACTACTCGAGCGCGCCAATCATGTTGTTCTGGCCGGGGTCGGATGACAGTTGTCCGTTGGGCTTTCCCGAGGCGCGCGCGAGAGAGTCGGGCCCTGCGCTCGCGGTCGTGGTGGGGGATCTGTACAACTATCGACTCGCGAATCCGGCGCGGGTGGCGGGCGTTCGCTTCACGCTCGTCACGCACAGCATGGGGAGCATCGTGCTCGAAGCGGCGACGGCGGTGCGCGGGTTCGAGACCGTTCCGCCGAGCGCGTTCGAGACCGTGGTGATCAACGCGTCAGCGAGCGCGGCGAGCGGGCACAACGCGTGGCTCGCGCGCGTCGGGCTGAGCCGTCATCGGTACGTCACCGTGAACAACGGCGACAACGTGCTCACCGCCGCGGGCATCGGCCGAGCGACGCGCCTCGGAAAGTCCATCACCAGCGTCCCGCTCGCCGCGGGTGTCGACTACACAGACTTCGACGCCAACAACGTCAACCACGCGTACTACCTCGTCAGCGGGCAGAGCGGCGCTGGGATGCGCGCGTTCTACGAGCGCGTGATGAACGGGATGGAGTTTGATTTCGTGGGCGCACCGGGCGTCGGCTCGAGCTCCGCGCGCGACGGCGCTGGGGTGCACGTGTTCAACGGTCGCTGAGCGCCCGCGACACACGCGTTGAGCTCAGCGACGGCTCGCGGCGAGCGTCGCGATTTCGGCGGCCGAGAGCGCGCGAGGATAGATCCGAAGCGCGTCGATCGAAGCGTTCGAAGGGCGCTCTGCGCCGCTCGCGCCGAGCGACAGGGCCTCGGCGCTGCGGATCGTCGCGTCTGCAGCGAGCGTCGAAGTGCCGAGCGGCGCGAAGCCCTGGTCGCTTCCGTCGAGCGCGGCGCGAAGCGTGTTCGACCCGCGGTCGATCACCGCGACGAAATGGTGCCACGCGCCGGTGGTGGGCGCGGCGCGAGAGAGGCCCGCGGCCTGCACCGCGGCGACGCCGGCGTCCGCTCCGCTGTGCGTAGCGTGCGCGCGAAACACCAGCATTCCATCGCGGATCGCGAGGTTGTAGCCCGCGACGTTGGGGCCCGTGGCGCCGTTCGAGACGAGCGTCTGCGTTCCGCTCGTCGACGCGAGGTTGAACCACACCGAGACCGAGAGGCTGTCGCTTCCCGGGTCGTGGAGGTCTCGCGCGGGGAGCGTCGCGCCGCTGCCGGTGAGCGCGAGCGCGCCGCGCAACGGAAGCACGCTGGGCTCTGTCTGGAGCTGATTGCTCCCGAGCGAGAGCACGAGGCTCTCGGCACGCGCGCGGCACAGCACGCCCTCTCGCACCGCCCCGTCCATCGAGCACGAGAGCAGCTCACCCGAGGGCGCTTCCGTGAGCTCCGCGGGACGCACGAAGCCCGGCCCCGAAGGAACACGCACCGCCGCGAATCGCTCGCTCACGCTACCCGCGCAGTGACTCAGCCGAACGACGCTCTCTTGTTGCCATTGCGCGCCGCGCGGCACTTCGAGGCAGCGCCCCTGATGGTTGATGATCTGCTCGCTGTCCATGCGCCAGCTCATTTCGGGGCGGGAGGTCACGGCGCCCGCGAAGACCCCGGTGCCCGCGATGGCCGAGGTGCCGCCGGGCGAGGTGAGCCAATGGTTTTCGCCGTTGATCATCAACGGCCCGAGCATGCGCCACTGTTGTCGCGTCGAGCCATCGCACGGCTGCACGACGATCTGCCGACGATTGCAGTCGTTGACGCACGAGGGTCTGCGCTGAGCGCCGCCCCACGTGAAGACCATCGGGCACGCAGCGACGCACGTCGCGACGGACTCGGTCGCGACACGCGTCGCGAGGCAGCGGCCGTCCGCAGAGACGAGCGCCGACGCCCCCATCACCTCGCGGTATCCCTCGCAGGTCGCGTTGACCTTGAGCGAGCGGATCGAGTCGTTCCATCCGGATGGCATTCTGGCGAGCGAGCCCGTGACCGTGAGGCACGGGCCCTGAAAGTAGGGCTCTTTGTAGAGCGCGAGCGGCATGCCGCCGACGAGCGCGAGCGACGAGGTGTTTTGCAGGCTGGCCGCGACCATGTTCTCGACGTCTGCGTGGATCGTGACCGCGTTGCCGCGAGAGCCCGTTTCGACGTACAGCGTCGCCGCCGCGCGCTCGCACGGCCGATCGAGCCGCACCGAAGAGACCCTGTCGTTGCCGGCCGCAGTGTCCGACAGGCGCCGCGTCTCCGCCGTGATCTGCGTGCACGTCCCGCCGTAGTTCGGCTCGGAGTAGACCGCCAGCCTCGCCCCAGCGTTGACGGCGATCGACGAGGTCTCGCCGTCGAAGCCCGACGAGCCGAGCTCGGGCAGGTCCACGGCGAGCTCCAGCGCGCGACCCTCGAGGTTGGTGTTTGCAAACAAGCGCGCCCGCGGGCGGCCTGGGCAATACTCTCCGACGCGCACCGACGACGCGCGGTCGTTGCCGACGCTCAGGTATCGAAACCCGCCGACGTCGCGTTGAAACGTGTCGCACGCGCCCTGAAAGTCGGGCGCGCTGAAGACGGCCATCGTGCCGCCCACGGGGACGCGCGCGGCCGACGCGCGTTCGTCGAACGAGCCGAGGTTCGGGACGTGATCGCTGACGGCGACCCTCGTGCCGGTGAAGTTGCTGTGTTCCCACAGCTCGTAGGTCGTCGGAGGGCTCGGGACGCTCACGCTGAGCTGCGCGAGCTCGGCGCCGCACACGCGTTCGACCATGCCCTCGACGGTCTCGATCGCGCCGGCGATGTTGTAGACCGCCTTCACGGCGCGCGCGATTTTCGTCGCGAGCAGCCGCGACGTGGCGCCCGCGGTCGCGATGTCGAGCACGACGCCGAGCGCGACGTCGCCGATGCCTCTGCACACCGCGCCGTTGAACTGCAGCGATCCCCCCGGCTGTTGAAACTGAGGCTTGAGCAGACACCGCGTGATCGCCTCGGCTGGTCGAATCGACGCGCGAAGCGCTCCGCACACCGCATCCGCGGGCGGAATCGGGACGAGATTGCACGGCGCCTCGCTCATCCCGCGGCGCACGAGGCGATACCAATCGACGGACGAGTCGACGAGGTCGTACACCGCGCCGGGCAGCGAGCACGCGAAGCCCACCGCGATGTTGCGCGCGCAGTCCGCGCTCGCCGCGCCCATGTTGCTGGTCGAGTACGGAAAGTCCCCGCCAAACGCGAGCGTGAGCACTTGATCACAGCGCATCGACGCGAAGTTCTGCGCGATGACGGCGCCGTTTTCGTAGGCGTATTGCACGCCGTCGACCACGCCGTTGATCGCCTGCCACGTCACGTCGCCCGCGGCGTTGACCGTGAGAACGCCGATGTTCTGCGCTGCGCCGAGGCCGCGGTTGAAGTTGATCGTGAGCACCTCGCCGGTCTGCGAAAACGTCGTCGCGGTGCTGTTCGCGAAGCTCACCATGGGGCGCGTTCCGCGACGGACGGCGTAGCGGACGGCGCGTCCGGTCTGGTCCACGACGATGTAGTTCACCGCGCTGCTCGTGCTGTTCCACACGCCGCGGATCCCGCCCCACACGAGGGACAGGCCGTCGTCCGCGCCGCCGAACGCGCGAACCATCGGAGAGAATGGCTTGCTCTGAGCAGCCGCCTCGCGGTGCACGCCAAGCGTCGCGCCCCCGCACAGCATCGCGACGAGCGTGGCGCGCCTCGCGCCCCGCGGACCCGTAAGTTTCCTCATTTGTTCGACGCTCCCGCGGGCGTCGTCGCGCGCCCGCGCGCCGACTCAGCGCACCCGCGCTCCGGGTCGAGACGCTACGGTCCTACGAGATAACTCGCCATGACTCTGCGGTGAACTCGCGAACATTCTCGCCTCGCGACCGTCGTTCTCGTGCGTTGCGTGCCCGTCTTCGCGGCCCCGAGCTCACGACCACTCGGGCGGAGGCAACGGCCCCGGCGCCAGCGCGAGCGTCTGGTAGCAGGCGTATTCGGCGCCCGTTTCGTGAGCGACGCAGATACACGCGCGGTTCGGAGAGGACGGATCGTCGCCGCGCCCTTGCCGCGGCTCGCGACACGGCTGGCCGTCGAGCCCGCCGGCGATGCGCGTGAAGCTCGTGCACGCCCAGCGCGCGACGAGAGCCTCTTCGACGCAGGTGCATTGGACGCTCGTGTTTTGCCCGGTGTCGTTGCGGGTCGCGTCGCCTTCGTTGCAAGGCTGTTCGTGAAGGCTCCCTTGCTGCACGTCGAGCGTCGTGCACTGCCAACGACGGCTTCGAGCAGCGCCCGCCGGCGGGCCCTCTCGCAGGTTCGATCGCGGTCCTTGCTCGCAGCGACACGCGACGAGCTCGCGTCCCTCGAGGCGGTAGTGCCCTTCGGTGCCTGCGCGACAGAGCCCTCCGCCCTGCGGGGCCTCTGCGATCTGCGGCGTCCGCGCAGCGGCGGTCTGCGATCCCGCGCTCGGGGGCGCTTGGTTCTGGGCGGTCGACGTCGCGCAGTGGCTCAGCGGGCCGGCCAACGCGCCGAGCGCGAGCGCGCGAGTGATCCGCAGAAAGTGAGGGATTTCGGCCATGGATCACCAGTGTACGCGCGACGGGGCAGAACGCTTACGCCATGACGCGGCCGAGCGTCGCGACAGGCGCTCACGCGGCGCGCGCGCCAAGCTCCTGCTCGCCCGCGTGCTGCCTCGGTGAGCGACCGGCAGCGCGCGCATCGGCGAGGCGCGAGGAGCGGCCTCTCGGTCATCGGCCCGCTGATTCGTGCGTGATTCGAGCGCGTCCACGGCGCTACGCTCTCTGCATGTCGATGCCTGCATTCGCTGCTCGTCGCCCTCGCGCGGTCGCCGCGCTCGCGTTCGTCTCGCTCGGCGCGCTCTCGATCTCGCAGGACGCGCGAGGCCAAGCTTCGCCGGTCCCCGGCCCAACCACCACGCTCGAGCGGCTCAGCACCGCGGACATCCAGCGCGTGGTCGTCGCGAGGCGGAGCGAGGTCGTCGCGTGCGTCAACGAGCAGCGTCGCGCGGACCCGGGGCGCGCGGGCCGCGTCGTGGTTCGCTTTTCGATCCTTCCCAGCGGGCGGACGACGGGCGTCACGGTCACCACCGCGGAGACGCGAACGACACGGATGGCCGCGTGCCTGGTGCGAAACATGCGAGGCTGGACGTTTCCTCGGCATCGCGTGCAAGGGCCGCCCGTCGACTACCCGTTTACGTTTTGAACGCCGCCGGAAGCCCCCTCGCGGCGCGCGCGATCGAGACGACGTGAATCGCTGTAGAGACCGACGATTTGCAGGAGATTTCTCGTCGCACGTGTGACGAGGTTCGCCGCGGGAGCGTCGCGTTCGGTCACCGAGGCGGGAGCGTCAGCGCGCGCACGGCTCCGTCTGGCCCGCGCAGCTCGACGCGCGTGGCGCCCTCGAACGCGTCGATCACGAACACGTTCGCGAGCGCGTTCGGCTCGCCGTCCGCGATCGCGACGACCGTGGCGACCGCGCGTCCGAGCGCCCTCCCCTCGCTGTTGAAATAGTGTGCGTCGAGCGTCGAGCTCCCGCGCGGGACGCGGTTCGGGCGCCTCGCGTGCGAGTACGCGAGCGCTCCGTCGCGCCCGAGCGTGGCCACATGAACGAGCGGGTTCGACTCGTCGCTCTCGAGCGCCATGGGGCCCGGTCGCAGCGCAGACGCCCGCTCGAACAACGCTCGATACGTGTAGTCCGAGAGCCACTGCGGGTCGCAGTAGCCCATGAAATCCGTGGTCGCCGCAGGGTCGAAGAACGTGTCGCTCCTGGGATCCCAGCCCCACACGCCCAGCGCGGCGCCTCGGTACGGATAGCGCGCGTCCGACCCCGAGGTCGAGCACGGCGCGTGCTCGCGCCCGAACAAGTGTCCGAGCTCGTGCGCGAACGTCCACGCGGTGTCCTCGCCGGTAAAGCCAACGCCGCTCCCCACGCGAATCGAGGCGTCGGCGATGTCGCTCACGACGTAGCTCTGGCCCGTGACGCACGAGCGACCGCAGTACGCAGCGCGCGAGACGTCCGGCGCGACGAGCGCGTAGTAGTACACGTCGTCGCCCGGTCTCTCGCGGTCTCGCAGCGTCTCGAGGACGCCGTTGAGCGAGCCGAAGTTCACGTTGCCCGTGAGCGTCGTCGCTCCAAAATCGATCGGCGCGTGCACGGTGAAGTCCACCGCGTTGATCGGGTAGAGCGCGACGAGGAGCGAGCGCATCCGCGCGAGCTGTTCGGGGCTCGTGTCGGGCAACCGATTCGATCCGTCCCGCGTCCAGCGGACAGGAACGAGCGTCACCCGCACCGCACCCGGCGCGCTGTTCGCCGCGAGAGGAGCGGTCGTTCCGTCCCGCGGAGCGCGCGCCGGCGAGGCGACGGACGGCGACGGCGTCGTCCCCGAGGGATCGAGGACCCGCACGGACCAGCGCGAGTTCGAGCGCACGCGTGACGCATCGACTCGAAATGTGAACACGGACGCGGGGTCCCCTTCGGTCGACGCACCAGAAATCATCTTGGCGTCGCGCAATACGACGAGCGCGCCAGACCCGTCGTCCCAGAGCAGCTCGGCGGTGAGCGAGCGCGCTACGAAGCCCGCCGCAGGCGTCACGTAGGCGCGCACAGTCGCGAGGCGATTGGTGATCACCGGGGCGTTGCGCATGCTCGGCACAGACACAGCGTCGCCGTCGAAGAGCCCCACGCGGACGCCCTGAAAAACCGCGACCCGCGACACCGCGAGGTTCGTCGCGAGCGCGGGGTTGCTCGGCGCGTCCGGCCCCACCGGCGCCGCGTCGCTCGCGTCGAGCGAGCGCGCGTCCGTCCCGACAGCGTCCATGTCGATCGCGCCGTCCGCGGGGGCGCCGTCGGGGTCGATCGGAGCTCCGCACGCAGCCAACGAGAACGAGAGAGCGACGAACGACCGTGACAAAGAAGCGCGCATGCGACGGACGACGATACTCGCAACCGCGCCCCGAGGTCGCACAGAAGACGCGTCGCCGTATGGGTCGCGCTGCGCGCTTGTCTCCCGATGGGAGTCGCGTACAGCTTGTCGCGCATGAGCTCAGAGGTCGTCGTGCTCGCGCTCGAAGCGCCGGTATCCGAACCCAAGCGCGTCTGGCGACGTCTGTGGGATCTCTCGTGGCGCGCGGTCTCGATCGACCGAGACCCCGTCGCGAGCGCCTTCACACGGGAGTACTTCGAAGACCTGCTGCCCGATCAGCAGTCGCACTTGATGGGCGCCGCGAATGACAGGCTCGAATGGAAGTTCTGGGATTTCGGCGGAGCGTTCTCGCGGCAGATCGGTCCGCTCGCGCATTGGTTCGAGATCGGACTCGCGCGCCAGTACCGCGCCGTCCTGCGCGAGATCGAAGCCGCGGGTGGGCGCCTCGTCCCATCGGCGCTTCCGCACATCGATCGCGTGTTGCGTCGGCGCGAGAGCCTCGACGCCGAGACGCGCGTTCGACCGATGCTCGTCGCGCGCGGCTCGCTCTGGTCGATCTTTCGCGAACACGACGGGACGCTGACGATCTCGGGGCTCGACGCGCCGACGGACGAAGAGCGAGAGCGCGCCGCGCGTCTCTGGAGCAGCGACGAGACCGAAGACCCGATTCACCTCGCCGGACAACGATGGGCGAGCCACAACCGGACAGACCGCCGCGAGTTCGAGCACGAGTGGCAGTTGCGACGCGTCACCGAGCTCGATCGAACGCTGCGCGCATCGAACGAAACACCGGACGCCCTGCTCGACGCGATGCTCTGCGCCGTGGACGACCCTCGCGTGCGCGACGAGGCCACGGTGCTGCTCGAAAGAAACGTCAGCATCGCTCGCTCCGAAGCGGGTCTCGTCCGCGTCGCGATCCGAATCACGGACGAGCGACTGGCCGTGCGAGCCGCCGCCGTCGCGATGCTCGAGCGAGTCGCCAAGAGCGCGACCAGCGCGCAGAAAGGCGCCCTCGTCGAGCTCTACGTTCGCGTGTTCGAGACCAAGGACCCTCGGTCGATCGAGCGCGTCCTGTCCATCGAGGTCGAAGCAAAGCGCGTCTCGAACGAGCTCCTCGCTGCGGCGCTCGCGAACGAAGCGATCGTGGCGTCGTCTGCCGTCGCGGCCACGGGCTTGCAGCAGTGGCTCGACGCGCGCATGTCGATCGCGAAGCTCAGCGGCGGCGAGAGCGAGGAGACGCTCGCGCTCGTTCGCAGCGCCGTTCGCCTGCTCCTTCGGTCTCCCTCGCGCGTGCAGTTCGCCGCGGCGTTGTTCGCTGAACCCGGCCGGCGGTTGAAGCCCATCGAGACCCTCGCGCGGCACACAGCCCTGAGCGAGCCGCTGCGCGAAGCCGAGTGGCCGTGGAGGCTCGAGTGGGCGCTTCGACACTGGAGCGAGGTCACGAGCGTCGGAACGACCGAGCGCGACGCAGACGCATGGATCGCTGACGCGCTCGCGCAGCTCCGTCGAGAGAGCAACGCGTGGTTCGAGTCTCTCGTCGCGACCTGGATCGACGGTGGTCGTGCGAAGAGCGCAGCGCACATCGAGCAGGCGTGGCGCTCGGGCCTCGTGGGCCTGTTGGTCGACGTCGATCCCGTCGTCGCCGCGCGCGCGTCCGAGGCGCTCCTCGAGGCTTGCCGCAAGCGAGCCAACAAGCGGGCCGAGCCCGCGCAACGGCTCCGCGAGTTCGGCGCGGTGTCGAGCCTCGGACGCGACGTCATCGCGCGCGTGCGCAACGACACCCACCGCCCCACGGCCGCGCTCGCCGCGTGCGAAGCGGTCGTCGGCGCGATGGAGCTCATCGCTGTCCCTGCGATCGAGCGATCCGTCGCCGACGCCGGGGCGCGCGAGACGATCGCGGACCTGCAGTCGATGGCCGACGCGTGGGAGCAGCGAGGCGTCGTCGAAGCAACCGCGCTGCGAGCCCTCGGCGAGCGAATGGCGGCCCGATTCGTCGAAGCACGCAGCGCGGGGTGACCGCTCGATCCGCGACGCGCGTCGGTTCATCGCGGCGCGTGTCGTGGAGGACGAGACGGCGATCGCGGCGCGTCCATCGTCGGCTCGAGGGCTACATCGGGCGCGACGGACCCACGACCAACGTCCCGACACCAACGGTCGTGGCGCTGCCGACGGCGCCGATCGACACGATGTTGCCGCTCATGATGGGACCGGGATTGGTGAGTTCGATGGTCACCGGAGCATCGGAGTTCGTCGCGACGGACTGCGCGCAGCGCCCCAACTCGCAAGACTCGTAGTGCCGCAAGCGCATGTTCGTGCTGCCCGACCGCGTGAGGGAGACCGTCACGCGCGATCGCCCCTCGACGATCACGTTGTAGTACAGCGAGCGCCCCTCGTCGGTCTCGCAACCCGCGGGAGCCCCGCCGCCGAGCGACGTGTCGACGGCGGTCTCGCTGCCCGCGGTCAACGGCAACCACGTGCTGCAAGTGCGGTTGCGCGACAAGTCGCTCGTGCTCGTCAGGCTGATCGAGAACGCACCGGGCGCGGCAGCGGCGCTGACCGCGATGATTCGCTGCACAGCCTCGGCAGCGAAGTTGTCGACGACGAACGAGACTGCATTGTCGTCCACGGTCTCGGCGACCGCGTCGCATCGTGAGTTGTTGCACGCTTCGAGCAGCCGCGCGCGAACGTTCGCGGCGCCCTCGCGGCGCAACGTGAAGCGGCCCCGCGTGTAGGCAGCGAGCGTGACCGAGTAGAAGAGCTGCGCACCGTCCGACGGGGCGCACCTCGGGGTGGTTGTCGCCACGGCGGTGTTGCCTCGGATGCTCGCGCCGAGCGCGAGCGTCTGCGCAGCTTGGCACGTGAGCGCGGGGGGAGGGATGGGTGTGTTCGATACGTGCGCGATTTGCGCCGTCGTGTCGCGCGATCCAACAAGTTCGAGGAGGTAGGTCCTCGGTTGATCGCCTTCGTTGGGGACGACCAGCTCTCGTTGATCCGGCCGCGTCTGCAGCTCGCAGTTGATGCTCGCGCAGTTGTCGATCACTCGAGCGCCGTATCCGTATGGGGTCCCGTTCAACGCGATACGCGCGACGCTCGCCGCGGGGACAGTGACGGAGTAGTAGAGCGCGAGCGGATTGAAACACTGTCGAGCGCGCGCTCCCCCGCGAGAGAAATCCGCGGTCTGCGCGGGTGCCGCGACAGTGAGCGGTGTCGGGCTCTCGCACGCGGCCAACGGAACGAACGTCATGCCGAACGAAGCCGCGCCGCGAGCGTCCTGCACCACGAGAGCCAGAATCTTCGACTGCGGTGTCGCTGCTTCATTGACGAGGACGACACCGGAGAATGGCGTGATCGGCCCGCCTTCGATTTCGACGCGACAGCGGGTGTCGGCGCACGAGTCGAAGCCATAAATTCGCGAGCCGTAGCGAAACGACGACGGCGAAGCGACGATCGCCAGCGATCGAGGCGGGATCGTGAGCGAGAAGAAGTTCGATGGGCCGGGCGCGTTCCCCGCGGTGCAAGGATCGTTGTTCCGTTGAAGCGGCACCACGGTGGTTTCGCCGGCTCGCAGCACCGAAGCGTGTTCACACAAACCGTCGTTGGTCGGAGGCATCGGCATCGGCATCGGCGCAGCGCACGCAGAGAGAGACGCGAGCGCCGTGACTGCCAACACTCGACCAACGATGGAAGGAAGCAAAGTCGTGGTCATCGTGGACGAGTGTTGCCCTGCAACAGCGGCGTTCGCAACACTGCAACGACCGAGGCGCGGGTCGGGCTCCAACGCTCGACGCCTGTGCACACGGCGAAGACGACGGCGCGCGCTCGAAGCGAGACCCGAAGCTCCGCGTCACGATTCGGTACGCCGCGCGCCGGCCGGCTTGCATCCGCCGAACGACCGCCGAACACTCGCACTCGATGCGTCCGCGAACGGATGGGCTGTACTTCTCGATCGTCTCGTCGGACAGCGTCGCGTGGCTGCGATTCACGGACGAACACGAAGTGTTCGGCGCATCGAGCAGCCCTGGTTGCCCCTCGCAGATCGCGACGTGGCTGCGACCCGGCGCCGCCCGGCACATCCCGCGAGGCAGCTATTCGCTGCGCGATGACGCGCTCGAGTTCACGCTCGAGTCGGAGCTCGTGAACCAGAGAAAGCTCGATCGAACGCAGCACCATCACCGCGCCTCGCTCACGAACGACGCGCTGGTTCTGTCGACGACCTACTCGATCGAGTCGACGATGCCTGCATACGACGGCAAATCGTCGAGCGCGCGGTACGAGTTCGTCGAGGTCGAGCGTCGCTGCCTCGACGGCGCGATGAAACCCACACAATTTCGGGCCGTCACGTCGATCGCAGGGCTCGCGAAGTTCGGCTTCGATCCCGCGATGCTCGCCGCGGTGAAGAAGAACAAGGCGGCGACCCTCGTGAAGCTCAACGTGTACGACCGCGATCGGCTGCTCGCGCTCGGGCTCGAGCAAGCGTTCGTGGACGCGCTCGTCGCTTGGCGAGTCAAAGATCGCTGAGCGACGCACGGACGTTCGCGGCGACGCCGTTGTGTCGTACGCTCGCGCGGCGTTGCGCGCATCGAAGTTTGTTCTGCTCCTGCGATCGAAGTCCTCGGCGACGCCCGAGCTCGGTCGCGAGATCGCCCTCCGAACGACCGCTTGGCGCGACGCGCACCGGGACACCACGGAGGACGTCGTGGTGCACGTCACAGAGAGTGCCCCTCCGCGCGTGACGCTCGTTCCGTTTCGGCGCGAGGGATTCGCGATGGTGAGCGTGCGCGCAGAGCCCGCTGCGATCGACGCGCTGCGAACGAGCCTCGCTTCGATGGGACGACTCGCCTGCTACCGCGTCGACGAGTCCGTCCCGCGTGCGCGTGCGCGGACCGAGCCCGCGGGGTCGATCGCGGCGGGTCCCGCGCTGGTGACGCTCTTTCGCAAGCACCCGAAGCTCGATCGAGAGACGTTTCTTCGCGAGTGGCACGGGCATCACACGCCCCTCGCGCTCGAGGTTCACCCGCTGGTGGGCTACGTCCGCAACGTCGTACGAGACCTGATCGACGAGGAGGCGCCGTCGTGGGACGGGATCGTCATCGAGTCCTTCGCGCGTGACGCCGACGTGCGCTCGACCGTGCGCTTCTTCGGCGGCCCCACAGCCAGCCGAGCGCGCGCCGTGATCAACGCGATCCGCGTCGGCCTGCACGCATCGAGCTTCCTCGACTTGCGCACGATCGAGAACCACTTGGTGACCGAGCGAGCGCTCGACGGCGCGCGCTGAGCTCGCGTCACGCGATGCGCACGAACGCGCGAATCGATTCGATGACGCGGTCGATCGCGCGCGAGGGCGGTTCGTTGCGCACGAGCAGCGCGAGCAGAACGTCGCCCGTCAACGAAGTGTCGAACCGAATCGCGACGATGTGCTCGGCGCGGTAGTGAAGCGCGGTCCACTCGGCGGCCGCGGGCGGTTCGCCGAGCGCGGGCAAGTGTCTCAACGCGACGACCATGTGCGGACCGATGAGCTCGAAGCCTCCCGGCGAGAGCGCCGCGCCGTGCGTCGCGATCAGCAGACCGTCGCGATCCGAGACGAAGGCGCCGTGCGCGTTCGTCGTGACGCACGCCCACGCGAGGAGCTTGTTCCATGCGTCCACGCCGGTCGCTTCGATCGAATGCAAATCGAAGGGCAAATCGGGCGTCGTCTCTTGCGCGCGATCGGGCGCGGCGGTCCGCGCCGCCGGCCGCCTCGGGAGCCCGACGCACGCCACGCACACCTCGCGACTGTTGCTCTCTCGCCGCGCGGCGATCGACTGGCGCAGCGGAGCGAAGCCGCTCGCGCTCTCGTCGAGGTGCGACGGCGAATCCACGATCGGGTGGCGCGCGTCCGTCGGACGCAGCCGGCGAGCGCTCGCTCGCGCGTCGTTGAGGTCGTCGTCAGAAGAAGGGTCGGGGGTTGTCGACATGGTGCTCCACCGGTTGATTTGCAGGCGCGATGACGTCTTCGACCTCGCGGGCGAGCGCCGCGAACCGCCGCGCCGCAAACGCCCCCTCGGCGCCGAGGTGCCCGACAGGAACGCCGCTCTCCCACGCCTTTGCGATGATCTCGCGCTCGGGGATGGTCGACTCGAACACACAGTCGAAGCCCTCCCACATCGAGCCCACCGCGGACTGCGAGCTCGCTCGCTCGAGGTCGACGCGCGTGAGCACGATCCCCGCGAGCGCCAAGGTTGGGTTGTCTCGCTTCTGGACAGACTCGATGACGCGCAGCGTTTGGGACAGCGCGCGCACCGAGCGCGCGTCTGCGCAGAGCGCGACGAGGGCGTGCGTGCCTTCGGCGAGCGCCGCGCACACGAGCGATCGCACGCCGGACGGCGCGTCGATCACGATGCGGTCGTACTGTGCTTCGACGAGGCCCAGCATCGACGACAGTCGGCCGCGCTCGCTGAGCAACGACTCGAACTGCGCGACGTCGATCGGGTCGAGCCGCCCGCGCAACAGCAGCGCGAGGTTGGGGCTGCGCGTCTCGACGATCACCTGACTCGGCGCGACGTCGAGCGCGAGGACGTCCGCCACGCCGCGAAACGTCCGATCGCCGCGGCCGAGCGCGTGCGCGACGCCGTTATTCGGGTCGAGGTCGACGAGCAGCGTGCGATGGCCAGCGGCGCCGAGCGCGACGGCGAGGTGCAGCGCGAGCGTCGTGCGACCCGCGCCGCCGGTCGGGCTCGTGACGATCAAGCGCGGGCTCGAGTGGGGAACGTTCGTTCCGCCGGGGATTCGCGCGGGAAGCAGGACGTTCGCGTTCGCGACGCGATCCGAAGAGTCTTGCATCGCTAGTTCTCCGAAGGATCCTTGGCGAACCCGAGCTCGCGGAGCCGCGAGAGGTTTGCCTGCACGGTCCGGTCCGTTGGATTGATCTCCGACGCTGCTCGAAACGCGCGCCACGCGTCGGTGTATTGGCGCGTGAGCAGGGCGCTCAAGCCGTCTTCCATGAGCTGCGCGAAGCGATCGGCGGCCGGGTAGACCGGGGGTTCGACGAGGGCGACGGGCGACGGCGGCGCCGGTTCGCTCGAAGAGCCACGCAGCTCGCGCGCGTCGCTGGTGATCCCGTCGCGGTGGCGCTCGTCGAGCGCGCGGGCCTCGTCGAGGAGCATCGCCTCCCAGCGGCCTTGAACGTTGCGCGCTCCAGGAGCGTCGCGCCACGCAGCGCAACGAACGCCTTCGCGCTCGAGACACAAGCGCCGAAACGCCGCGTCGCCGTCGCCCGCGGCGTCGTACGCGCTGTAGAGCTCGCCGCGCAGCACGATGATCTTTCCTTGCTTGTGGACGACTTCGATGAGCACGGAGTGCCCGCCCATCGCGGCGAGCTGCAGGTAGTCGGCGACGCCGAAGGGCGATGGCGCGTCGACGCTGCGTTGGGCGAGGTCCTCTCGCACGAGCGAGCGAAGCTGCTCGATCGTCACGGGCTTCTCGAGCACGCGGACGGCGGCGTGCTTGGGAATCTGCGCGAGAAACGCGCGGGTGTACGCGCTGATGAAGGTCACCGCGGCGTGCAGACCGCGACGCCCGAGCTCGCCGAGGATCTCGATCCCCGGACGGTCCGGAAGATCGAGGTCGCAGAGGATGACCGTCGGAGGCTGCTCGTCGATGATGGTGAGCGCCTCGCCCAGCGTCCCCGCTCCGCGCACGGGAACCCGCAAATGCCGCGACAATCCCCGCACGATCGACGTGCGAAGGGTGTCTTCGTCTTCGACGACGAGCACGCTCGGGTTCATGTGGGTCCCTGACGAGTCGGGAGCTTGTAGAGATCGTCGATGAGGTCCACGCCGCACTCTTCGCGCTCGACCCAGTCGATGAACTGCTCGACGATCTTTCGCCCCTTGAACGCGGCGCCGTGCTGCGGCGCGATGACCTCGATGTCGAGCGAGCGAGCGACCTTGGCCCACGCGGCGCCCGCGCGCCTGCTGGCCATGTACCGACGATGAAAGCCGCGCATCTTGGCCGCGTGCGTGTCCCAGTCTGACACGAAGACCTCCTCTTCGTCGACCGAGGCGCCGAGGTCCCCGGAGTAGAGCACCTTCGAGATCGGGTCGTAGACCTGGAAATTTCCCGGCGAATGAAGGAAGTGCGCGGGCAACACGAGCAGCTCGCTCGACCCGAGCGACAGCCACATCCCTTCGTCGGCGATGGGCTTGAGCCGCGGCACGACGAAGCGATCGACGCCGAAGTGCGGGACGAAGCGCGTCCAGAGGGCCGACACCCACGCGGTCGCGTCCGTGGTCATGAGCCAACCGTTGAGCGCCGCGACGATGTCTGGATCCTGGTGCGAGAGGAGAATGTGCTCGAGTCGCCCTTGCTTGAGCTCGTTGTGCGTCGCCGCGAGCACCTGCGAGTAGAGCTTGTGCCCGCCCGGATCGAGGATGACCCCGATCCCCTCGTGCACGATCAGGTGTTGGTTGGTGGGCACCGCGGTTCCGTCCGCCTGAACGTCGAGCCACACGTTACGGTGCGCTCCATGTTCGTAGAGCACTGTCGTCGTCATCGTTGAGCCTCCGTGTCGAGCCCGATCGTTCAGAGGACCTTCGCGATCTCGCGAACAGCCCGGGCCATGTCGAGAAAGAGCAGCCCCAGCCGCGCGTGCTCGGTGGTGAGGACGAGCAGCACGGTCCCTGGCGACGCGGTCGCGAGCACGGCGAAGCCGCCGCTCGCGCGGACGAGCACTTGTTGCGGCGTTCCGATGCCGAGCTCGGACGCCGCCCGTGTCCCGAGCGAGAGGAGGGTCGCGCTCATTCCGCCGACGCGGGCTTCCTCGAGGTTTTGCGGGAGCGCGCTCGCGATGATGAGCCCGTCGTCCGACAAGAGCGCGGCGGCGCTCACATCGGGGCTCTCGGCCTGCAGCGCGCGCAGCACGCGATTCACTGTGTCCATGCGGCCCGATCGGCCCGAAGCCCCTTCCATGATTTCTCCTTTACGGGTGAGTGTCTCGACGCTCTTCGCGTCCAGTGTTCGATAGCGGCCGACAGTGCGGCACAGGAACGGTGATGCGAACCTTGGTTCCAGCTCCGACAGCGCTCACGATGTCGAGGTCCGCGCCGCCGCGCATGACGAGATCCCTGCACAACGCGAGCCCGATCCCGCTCCCGCTGCGCTTGGTCGTAAAGAACAGCTGCGTGCACCGCGCGAGCACCTCCGGCGGCATCCCGCTCCCGGTGTCTTCAACGGTGAGCTCGAAGTCCGTTGTCGCCGGCTCGATCTGCGCGCGCACGCGGACCTTCGCGCCAGACTTGCACGCGTGAATCGCGTTGGTAACCAAGTTGTAAACGAGCGCGCGCATCGCGCTCGCGTCGAGATAGAGCTTGGGCATCGGCTCGATCTGCACGTCGAGCTCGATGCGGTTGCGCCGCGCGCGCGCCCCGAGGATGTGACACACCGTGCGAATCGCCTCGCCGACGTCGTCTTCGCTCACCGTGCGCAGCGAGCGGCTGCTGAGACCGAGCCCCTCGATCCCGAGCAGCGCGCGGCGCACTTCGTTCTCGATGATCTGGAGCTCGTCCCGCAGCGCCTCGTCTTCGCGACGCTCGTCGGCGAGCACTTCGATCGCGCTCAAGACAGCCGAGAGCGGGTTGCGCAGCTCGTGCAGCACCGTGGGCATGGCCTCGCCCACCGCGGCGAGCTGCAGAAACAAGTCGCGCTCGCCCTGCATTTTTCGCTTCGGCGTGACGTCTTGCAGCAGCGCCACGTGCGACGGTTCGTCCGCGATCGCCGTCGTCGTGATCGAGAAGGCGAGCGTCACGGTGGACCCATCGGGCAGAGGCACCTCGCGCTGATCCTTGACCACACCCGCCAAGCGAGCGTCGTCGAGAAACGCGAAGTGCTGCGCGAGCGCGGTGCCGTCGACTTGCGCGACCGTGCGCTGCAACAGTCCGCACGCGCGCGTGTTGACGAAGCGCACGACCCTCGCGGCGTCGAAGACAACAATCCCCGCGTCGAGCGCCTCCGCGATGGCGGCCATGGCGTCGGCACGCTCGTACGCCGACATCGCTCCGATCGAATTCTGCGCTACCACGGCCTGATTTGCGCGACGCAGTTTGCAACGCCCGCACCACGCGCTCGTGCGCGAACAACGACGGCGCCGCAGCGCAGTTCAACGCCGCGATCGTCGGCGACCGTCGCGGCTGCAGCGCAAACGGTGCTCGTGAAGCGCAACGAGTGCAGAAGGCGAACGACACAACGGACTTGTCTGGCATCGAAGACGACAGGGGATGAATCGATGCGGGTTCGGTGAATCTCGACGCGATCCCGCGCCGAACGCGCGGAGCGGCGCGATCCACAGTTCATCCGAGACGCGTGATCGGCTGCTCTCGGGTGCGCGCCCTCACGAAGGTCGCTGTGTGCGAAGCACGTACTTCGCGGTCCTGTGCATCGGCAGCGACGCGGTTGATACCCTCGTCGGGATGACGACCGCTCACGAAGTGCAAGAGCGATTCTACTGCCCGGTGTGCCTCGAGCACTTCGCGATCCGCGGGAGCTGCACGCGCTGCGACGAGCCCGTCGTCGCGCTGACAACGGTTCCTCCTTGGCAGACCGTGAACGCCGGGGGACGGGCGCGGAGCGAGCGCGCGCGTTGGTGGTCGTCTCTGCTGAGCGTCGCGGTCGCGATGGTCATGATCATGATCACGAATTTCGCAGCGATTTCCCTTCCGCTGTGGCCTCTCGCGTTGATCGCGGCAGCGTCGGCGGCGTTGGCAGCCGCGCTGTGGATCATCGGACCGCGCGTCGCGCTGCCGTGGGTTCGCGCGCGAACACTGCGACGCACGCATGCGCTGACCGAGGGCCTCGCGACGACGCCGATCGCGCGGGTGGCCGAGCAGGATCGCGTGAAGATCGAGGGACGCACGACGATGCTCCGAAGCGCGCACAACCCGAAGAAAGCATCGTGTCTCGCGTTCGAATCCACCAAGCTCGATCCCGACGAGTACAGGCGCGGGGCGATCGTCGATGGCGGAGGCGAGTTCGAGATCGACGACGGCTCGGGGGTGGTAGCGATCGTTCGCGCCGAGCATTTTCTCATCGTCGGCGGCGTCGAGGTCGATGGGCAAACCATCGTTCCAGCGGGCGCGCGCGTCGAGGTCGTGGGCGACGCGCGCTGGGATGTCGCCTCCTCGGATCGAGCCGCTTCGCACGCGAGGCAGGCCGCGCGCGTCGTTCGGGTCGAGGGAAGCATCGATCGCCCGCTGTTGCTTCGCGTGATCGCTGACGAGTCCGTCGGACGTCCCCCGAGCGGCGTGCGCGTCGACCCGAGCGCCGCGACGGAGCCGACGCCCGACGAGCGCGACGCTGCGATCGCGTCGGGCGAAGCCCGAGACCGGCGCGCCCGGTGATCAGCGGGCGTTCACAACGGATCTGCTATCGTGCCGTCGATGGGGAAGCATCGTGATGTTGGGCCGCGCAAAATCGCGAGCGCCATTGAGTGTTCGATGGTCGTCGCGCTTTGGGTCGCTGGTTGTTCGACGGTCGTTCGACCGCAGTCGGATGTCGTGACAGACACGACCGTAGGCGCTGCTCCGGACGCTCCGTTCGACGCGATCGCGAACGAGCCGTTCGACGCGTCCAATCGCGTGTGCGACTGGGGGCCACGTGAGGATTGGCGCTCGGAGACGCGCGTCGCGACCATCACTGCGGACGGTCGCTGCCCGGCGCTCGTCGAGGTCCACGGCTTCCCCGGATCGCTCGACTGCGGAGGGTTCGAGGCGTGCTGCGACTACCCGCCGAGCTGTCGATTTCGCGCACACGTTTTCTTTCAAGACATTCGGCCCAACCCTTGTACCGGCGTTCCGCCGTGCTACGAGCCGCGCGAGGCCACCGGCGAAGGCTGCCGCTGCGAAAACGGGACGATTCGCTGCACGACGCAGCAGGTGTTGCCCTTTCAGATTTGCAGCGACTGCTACTTGCTCTCCCGAGAGTGCAGGGACAGCGGTCCACGCGAGTAGCGCTCAGCGCACGCAATCGCGCGACGCTCTCGCGAGCGCCACACACGACGAGAAGGCGAAGCTCAGCGCGGCCCCGTGTCGCCAAGAGCGCCGCGCGTCGATCGACGATCGCGCGCCCCGCGCGCCGCGAGCGCGACAGCGAGCATCGACCACAGCGCGGACGACGCGCGGTCTCGCACCGCGACCGGCGCGATCGAGCACGCGCCCGCAGGCGAAGGGGTCGGCGTCGTCGCAGTGTCCGCGCGTCCCGCGACGTCCACGAGGCTCGATGCGTCGAGCGAGGGTGGATGGGCGTCGACTCCTGCGTCCGTCCGCGGATCGGGTCGCGGAGGCTGCGTACAACCGAGCGTCACCCGCTGCACCGGCCACGCTGCACCGCACACCGACGTGGCGCCGGGCGCCGCGCAGGACAGAGGCCCTTCGACCGCGCAGAAGTTGGTGAGCGGACGAAGTGTCTCGCCGCGATCCGCGCTCTCGGCGAGGCTGAACCCGTCCCTCACGAAATCCGCGCACACGAGCAGCGAGCCCTCGGCCCACCGAAGGCACGTGGGCTCGACCGTCGAGACGCGCGTCCACGAGGCGCCCGCGTCGAGCGAGCGAAGCAGACCTACCCCTTGACCGCCTGCGAAGGCGAGCCGCCCGTCGGGCGCCAGCGCAAACCCTCGCAGCGGACCGTCCGAGCGCAGCACGCGCGTCCATTGCCGACCGCCGTCGGTCGAGCGCAGGAGGTCCGTTCCGTCGCGGAGCACGCCAGCGTCATCGCGGGTCAACGGACGGACCGCGCGCACCCAGACCGCGTCGCGATCGACGGCGTCGGAGCCTGCGACGTACGCGGACTCGACGCCTTCGGGCGTTGGGGCCGCGAGGGTCCACTCGTCGAGCGTGGCGCCGAAGTCATCGGACCGCGCGAACACAACCCTGCGCGGACGCAGCCGAACGCCCGTAAACCACAGGCGATTCGGGTCGGCGCGGTCGATCTCGACCGTGTCCCAAAGTACGTCGCGGGTCACGATCGGCGCGCGCTCCCACCGCGCGCCTCCGTCGACTGACCGAAAGAGCCCGCCGCTGATCCCCTCGGCGCTCGATACGAACCCGCTCGACCACAGCGCCACGAGTCGACTGCCGTCAGCGCTCGCGTCGACGTCCACGATCCCGAGCCCTTCGGTGCCCGGCACGCGACGAACCTCGCACGTGCTCGAAGAGAGCTGCGAGAGGCCGTCGAACAGACCGACGAGCACCTCGCCCCTCGCGTCGATCGCGATCGATGGGTCGAAGTCCCCCGAGAACCCGAGCGCGTCTTCGCACACCCACGCGAACGGCGCGTCCGGCCTGCGCTGAACGAGCAGCCCCCAGGTCGCGCGGAGCACGGTGGTACCTCGGCCGCGCACGACGTACTGCGCAGAGGGATAGCGTCCGTTCGCCGATGCGGACTCTGGGCTCGCGAGCAAGCCGCACGTCACTGCGAGCGCCACTGCGACGCGCGCCGCGCGACGCCATGCATCGAACGAATCGAGGCTCATCGCGGTCGGACAGCGACGCCGTGCGGGTCGGCTCGCTCGATCGTTCCACCGTCGAAGCTCGAGCTGTTCGAGACGCGCACGACGGTCTCGAGCACACCCGAGCGCCCACCCTCGGTGACGCGGATCACGCCGAGGCCCGGCGTGTTTCCGACCGCGTTGCCTGCGTCGGCGACGTTCGCCGAGAGCGGCAAGAGCCCGCGGAGCGCGACGTACACGCGAGACTGGTCCGGCGCGACGGCGAGCAAGTCCGGCGCGGGGTCCGAGCTCAGCGCGCCCTCGAGCCGGATGTCTGCCAACACGCGATCTCCATCCGCGGTGTCGATCACGTTGATGACGTTCGCCGCGCGGTCGCCGAACCAGAGAAACCGTCCGCTGACCAACGCCGCGCCGTGCGAGTCGACGCGACCGTCCCGCTGCAACACGAGGCGCGGAGCCGGCGTGTTGGGAGGCGTCGGGCTCGCGCCGAAGCGGCTCACGTCGAAGGCGTACACACGGTTCATGAACGGGGTCGCCGCCGTGCCACCGCCGCTGTTGATGTACATCGTGTTGCCGACTTGAATGCCGCCGCAGCCGTTCGGCGCGACCGTATCTCGATCGTACTCGGCGAGGATCGAGAGCGGCTCGCCGAGTCGCGCGGCCACGACGAAGAGCCCGCCGCCGCGCAGGGTGATGAACCCCAGCCGCCCGCTGTCATCGATGATCGGGCAGATCGGCGCGTTGTCGGGGCGGAGGCGCGCGCCCGCGTCGGCCGGGTCTTCGACGGGCGCGCCCGACGGGGTCGTTCCGCTGCGCAGATCGAGGGACGCGCTCTCGAGCGTAAACGTGTTCGTGGCGAAGTTCGATGCGATGCGCTGCAGTCGCTTGCCGTTCTGATTCGCCACGAGCACCCAACGATCGTCCGGCGACGGAACGGCCGCGTGAGCCTGCTCACCCACGTCGATGCACGACACCGGCGTGCGCCGCGCGGCGTCGATGAACAACACGTGACCGCTCGCGACGAAGGACAACACCGCGTGCGTGTGCGTGCTGTTGAACAGCAGCATGTGCGGTCGCGTCGGCGCCGTTCCCGTCTCCGACAAGCAGAGCGCGCGCGCGTCGCCGGCGAGATCGATGCGCTCGGCGACGACGCCCGCGTCTGCGTTGGTCTCGAACCCGCCCGGCCGCAGCGCATCGTCGCGATAGATCCAGAGGTTGCCGCCGGAGCCGGTGACGCTGTCGCTCTGGTCGACGAGCCAGATCTCGTGCGGTCGAGCGCCCGCGTCGGCCGCGTCTCCCGTGTCCGAGTCGGCGCCGCTATCCGAGGCGTCGGGCGGCGGCGAGGCGTCGGGCTGCGTGATGTCTTCGGCTCCGCTGTCGGCGACGCCCGTGTCCGCCGCAGCCTCGCGAGCGTCCGCCGTTGCATCCGCAGCGGGCGTTTGTTGAGGGCAGCCCGAAAGCACGAGCGCCGCAGACAAGACGGAGAGCGGAAGCAGGGGTCGAGGAATGTTCGCTATCATGGAATCTCATCTACTATAGTAGAAATATTCAGACAAATACCGTCGTCGTCCGCTGGTCCGCGGTGCGCGGTTCGAGCGGGCGCCAGCGAATGGCGCCGCTTCGAGCGCGACTCTTGGAGTCGCCCGCCCAATCGCGACTCGCCCGGCGAGCGAACGTCGCCTGTTTGAATACTGGGGCGTGAAGGTCGATCGATCGCGCCAGTCTCCGCGGCGACGAGCGAAGGACCGCAACGAGGTGACTGGCGATCGGCGAGCGCTTCGAGAGCGCGCTACGAACTCGACGCGACGCGGCCGTGGATCGGAGGTCTGCTCGGCTGCTCGCAGAGAGGACCGGCGACGCAGGACGCGGCGTTCGACGCCGACGACGCTGCGCTGGATGTCCCGACGCCCGAGGTTGCTCTGGCAGAGCCGCGGTACCTGGCGTGCTCGGCCCCATCGCGTTCGATCACACGAACGCGGAGGGGCGACGAATCAACGCCGATGGATTCACGATCGCGCCCGCGCATCAGCCCGGGAGCACCTTCTGTCACGGCCTCGCGATCGCTCGATAGAAGCGCGCTCGAAGCACAGGCTCTTCGCGTCGCGCCGCGTCGAGCAAGTCGATCCACGTCGCGCACGCTTCGGCCGGCGGCGCGCCGACGCCTCGCGCCGCCACACTTTGAAAACGTGTGCGTCGCTCTCCGTCGAGCCGCTCCGCTGCGTGCGCGACGACGAGCGAGACCGCCTCGGCGTCCTCGGGCGGAAGCGCGAAGCCCGGCCGCAGCGCCGCGCGCATTCCGGTCACGGTCAGCGCCATCCAGCGATGCAGCTGCGCGTCTGGGAGCCTCGCGAGTCCTGCGTAGATCTCGCCCTGGTCCGCGCCGCCGTTCCACATCGCGGCGCAGAGCGATGGCGAGCTGCGCGCGAGCGCGAGCTTGACGGCGAACACTTCGTCGAGCTGCGCGGCGTTCAGCGTCGTGACGCCCCGTGCGCCGAGCAATTGCCCCGCGCGATTGCGGGTCGCCGTGTCGTAAACAGCGAACCCCGCCGCGCGAGTGAGCTGCGCGTCGAGCGTCGGGTCGTGTCCAAACTCCGCGACCAACGAGTCGATGGTGCGCGCCACGCGCAGACGGTCCTGGCGACTCAAGCTCGGGTGCGTCGGGACCGCTTGGAGCAGCGCCTCCTCGCGGAGCCTGTTGTAAACGAACACGGCGGTCACGACGCTGATCGCGATCGAGAACATCGCGCCCACGACCACGATGCCCCAAATGAGCCTCGACTCGGTCCCCTTCGATTGGTCACTCATCGCGCGACAGCTTACCCGAGCTTCACGCGGCTTCCAGTCTCCGCTCACCGATCGCGCCGAGCGCTCGCCACCCACAAGTGCGGCCCGCCGACAGACGCCGCCCACGCGCGGTTGAGCTCGACTTCGCGCGCCTTCACGTGCACGGGCGTGTCGATGGCGATGCCCGCTCCTGCTTCGATTCCGAACAGCGCGTACTGGGCGCCGTCGTCGCATCGAAAAAACATCATCGACGAGCCCTCGAGCTTCGATCCGCGCGGAGCGGATTCGGACACGAACGCTCCTCGGAGCGCTCGCTCGGGACCGAAGCCCACGAGCTCTCGCGCTCGCGAGGGGCGATCGATGAAGCGCAGCTGCTGCACGCGAAAGTGCTGCGCGTGGATCGCCTGCCCGCTCGGCGAATAGTGCTCTCCCGTCACTGCGACCACTGATCCGTCGAACGGTGTCCAGAGCAAGCGCTCGCGGTAGTCGAGCACGAACCGTTCTCCGTCATCGGTCGCGAGCCACACGCCCTGAAACTTCTTGGCTCCCGGCCGCGGGTCGATTTGCAAGACGCCCCGCAGCGTGTCGAGATCGAGCTCGTTCGGGTCCCCAGGTGGGTCGATCACCACGGCGTGAGTAAACCGCGCGGACGACGGTGGCAAGCGACGCGCAGACGCCCCCCACAGCGCTTCGCCGCCGGCGCGCGGAGGTCACACGCGAATCGCGGCGCCGTCGCCGCTGTGTTGCGACCCTGGGCGTGGGTCGGCTCCGTCGATTTCGTGTGTCGATCTCGCTCCTCGTCGTTGGGGGGCTGGCCGCGCGCGAACCGTAGACTGCGAGGCGCCACGCGTCGCAAACTGCCGAACATGACGGCGAGTGACGACAGAGACGGGTCGCGGCGGGTGTCGACCGGCGCTCCATGGGAAGCGCGGGTTGGCTACTGCCGCGCGGTTCGAAGAGGTCCGTTCGTGGCCGTGTCGGGGACGGCGCCCGTCGGCGACAACGGCGACACCGTGGGCGTCGGCGACGCATACGCGCAAGCGCGTCGTTGCCTCGAGATCGCGACGCGCGCGCTCGAGCAGCTCGGGGCCAACGCTGGCGACGTCGTTCGCACCAGGATGTTCGTGACCGACATCGCGCGGTGGGAGGACTACGGACGGGCGCACGCGGAGTTCTTCGGTGAACACCGGCCAGCGACGACGATGGTCGAAGTGCGAAAGCTGATCCGCGACGACATGCTCGTCGAAATCGAGGTCGACGCCGTTCTGTTGCGCGCCGAGTAGACCGCCAGCGACAGACACGTGCGCGCGAGCACGCGCATGTCTGCCATGACGATGTGCACGTCGCGACGCGTCGAGCCCTCGACGACGCGAAGCGCGGTGAAGCCCCGTGGGCCACGGCGCGCGCCCATCACGATCGACGGCGTGCAACGCGCGGACGCCGCGCGGACGACGGCGAAGCGGGGGGATTCTCGCCGTGCGCGAGAAATGCGACGCGCTCTTCGAGCGTCGCGAGGTCGCGCTCGCTGGTGCTCCAAGAGAGGCAGGTCGCCGACGAGCATGCGTCCCTCGGCGCTCGCGACTTCGCGGAGACTCGTCGTCGAGCAGAAGATTCCCGACACGATCCGGCGCCCGCGACGGGAACCGAAGATGCACGAGCGGATCGAGCGCAGAAATACCTCGAGATCGAGTCCAGATCACTGCCGTGGACCGAGGACACTGCGACGACCGCCGCGGTGTTGGATGAACGCGTCGCGAGGCGAATTGTCCCGAACGTCAGCGGACCCTGACAGGCTTCTGTCGAGTTGGTACAGTGCCTTCCGGTTGGTCCACCGAACTCGGGAACGCCATGAACCCAACAGCGCCGCTGTCGCCTGAAGATTTTCAGCTGCTCTTCGAATCCGCGCCGGGTCTCTATCTGGTGCTCACGACGGACTTCGAGATCGTCGGCGCGAGCGACGCGTATCTTCGCGCGACCAAGACGCAGCGCGAAATGGTGGTCGGCAGGGGACTATTCGAGGTCTTTCCCGACAACCCAGCAGACCAAGCTGCCACCGGCGTCGGCAATCTTCGGGCCTCGCTCGAGCGTGTGCGCAAACAACTCCAACCCGACACGATGCCCGTACAAAAGTACGACATCCGTCGTCCCGAGGAGGAGGGCGGCGGCTTCGAAGAGCGCCACTGGAGCCCGACCAACAGCCCCGTCTTGGACGCGAACGGCAAGCTGCGCTTTCTCCTGCACCGCGTCGAAGACGTAACTGACTTCGTACGCCTGAAGGACCACGAGACGGCGCAGAGCAGGCAAAACGCCGACCTGCAGACGCGCGCCGGCAGGCTCGAGTTCGAGCTGTTTCAGCGGGCGCAGGAGCTTCACGAGGCGAACAAGCAGCTTCGAGCGTTTCACGCCGAGCTCGAGGCCCGCGTCGAGAGCAGGACGCAAGAACTCGCTCGGGCCGGCGAAGCGCTGCGCAAGAGCGAAGAACATCTGCGCCAGGCGCAGAAGCTCGAGGCGATCGGGCGCCTCGCCGGCGGCATCGCACACGATTTCAACAACCTGCTCTCGGTGGTGCTGAGCTACTCGGACGTGCTGCTCGAAGAGCTGGGTCGAGACGCCTCGATCCGCGGGGACCTCTTGGAGATCAAGAACGCGGGCCTGCGCGCGGCGGAGCTCACGCGGCAGCTGCTCGCGTTCAGCCGACAGCAGGTCTTCGAGGCCAAGCTCATCGACGTCAACGAGCTCGTGCACGGCATGAGCAAGATGTTCGGTCGGCTGCTGGGCGAGGACCTCGAATGCCGGCTCTCGCTCGCCTCGGGACTCGGGAGCGTCCGCGCAGATCCTGGGCAAGTCGAGCAGGTCCTCATGAACCTCGTGGTGAACGCTCGCGACGCGATGCCGAACGGCGGCAAGCTGCTGATCGAGACGGCGAACGTTCGGCTCGACGAAGCCTACGCGAGCGAGCGCGCCGAAGTGCGCCCTGGCGATTACGTGCTCATCGCGATCAGCGACACGGGGCTCGGCATGGATCGAGCGACGCAAGCGCGCTGCTTCGAGCCGTTCTTTACGACCAAAGAGCGCGGCAAAGGAACAGGGCTCGGCCTCTCGACCGTGTTCGGAATCGTGAAGCAGAGCGGCGGACACGTCGCGGTCTACAGCGAGCCGAACCACGGAACCACCTTCAAGGTGTACTTGCCGATCGTCGAAGGAGAGCTCCGTCCCCTCGCGAAGCAAGCGCTCCCCGTCGCGCTCGGAAGGGGCACCGAGACGATCCTCCTCGTCGAAGACGAGAGCGCAGTGCGCGCGGTTGCGGCGGCGATTCTCAAGCGCGCGGGCTACCGCGTGCTCGACGTGGGCACTCCCACCAACGGCCTGACCCTCTGCGAGCTGTACCCCGAAGAGATTCACCTCTTGCTCACAGACGTCGTGATGCCAGAAATGAACGGGCGAGAGCTCGCCGCGCGAGTTCGCCAGAGGCGGGCCAACTGCAAGGTGCTGTTCATGTCTGGGTACACGGACAACGTGATTCTCCAGCACGCGGTGCTCGAACCGGGCGCGGCGTTTCTGCAGAAGCCGCTCACGCCCGAGGCGCTCTCGAAAAAAGTGCGAGAGGTCCTCGACGGCCCCTGACACGCTCCGCCCGAGCCCTCGCGCCGATCGGAGTCCGTCGATCCGCGCCGCTCGCGGCCGTCGTCGATGCGTGTCGCGCGCGGCGGACTGTGGCACCGTCGTCGTCTCTCATGACGAAGCGACTCTCGTGGTTCACGCTCCTCGCGACCGCGTGCTCGACGGCCACACCTCCGAGCGACGCGACGCCCGATGAGCGCGCGGCGGACGTGCCCTTCGTCGATTCGCGCGCCGACGGCGAGGTCGCGGACCGAGTCGAATTGGACGCGACGGCCGGCGAAGACGCAGCGCTCGACGCGCCCGCGCCGGACACCATGCTCGACGCCGCGACCCGGCCCGACGCGCCGATCAACGACGCTGATCCCACGATGCCTCGCTGCGTGCCGCTCGGCGCTCCAACGGGACGCGTCGTGCGCGTGACGCCAGCGCAAGCCGACATGCTTCCGTCGATCGTCGCCGCGGCCACGACGGGCACCACGATCGTGCTCGAAGACGGGACATACCGCTCGACCGCCGTGGGAGAGTCCGCGCGACGCATTCAATTCAACACCGCGGGCGTCACGATGCGCTCGGCGTCGAACAACGCGAGCGCCGTGGTGATCGACGCCGCCTACATGACAAACGAGGCCATCACCGTGCACGCGTCGAACGTCGTGCTCGCGCACTTCACCGTGCAGCGCGCGATCGACCACCCGATTCACGTCACGCCGCCCGCTGGATCGACGGGCATTCGCAGCGTGGTGCTCTACGGCCTCCGCGTCGTCGACGGAGGCGAGCAGTTCGTCAAAGTGAACAGCAACGGCGCGAACGCGTGGGTCGACGACGGCCGCGTCGAATGCAGCTCGTTCGTGATGACGGACGCGGGACGAACGCGCGTCGAACGCAACCCGGGCGGCTGCTACACCGGCGGAATCGACGCGCACGGCGCGCGCGGTTGGACCGTCCGCGACAATCGCTTCGACGGGATCTACTGCGCTGGCGAGGGCTTGGCCGAGCACGCGATTCACTTCTGGGTCGGCTCTCGAGAGACGCTCGTCGAGAACAACATCATCGTCGACTGCGCCCGCGGGATCGGCTTCGGCCTCGTGCAGAGCGGCAGCGCCCGCACCTACGCAGACAACCCCTATCCCGGCGTATCGTTCGTGGGTCACTACGACGGAATCATCCGAAACAACGTGATCGCCGCGTCGATTCGGTTCTTCGACACCGGCGTCGAGCTCGCGCAGGCTCGCGGCGCGCGCGTCTATCACAACACCGTGTACGCCGCGCCGTCGTCGACAGGGTTCTTCAGCCCGATCGACTATCGCTTCGCCAACACCGTGGTCGACATCCGCAACAACCTCGTCAGTCGCGCGGTCACGCGGCGCGACGGCGCGATGGGCACCGTGTCGAACAACGGCGAAATGGCCGCGGGAGCGCTCTTCGTCGACCCAGCCTCGGCGGATTTTCACCTGCGCAGCACGGCGTCGAGCGCGATCGACCGCGGCGTCGTGGTCGCTGAATCGGGTCGGGACATCGATGGTGTCGCGCACAACCGCGGCGCGCCCGACCTCGGCGCAGACGAGTACCTGCCGTAGGGGGCGGCGCGTCCTCTCGTTGGAGAGCGGCTGGCGGGTTCGACGCACGACTGCGTCCCGATCTATCGTTGGCGTCGATGCTCCGCGACCCGATCGTCTCGCTCGCGTTGGCGTCGCTGCTCGCGGGTTGCGCCTCGCGCGCCGAAGCGCAGCCGCGCCCGCCCCCACAGCACGCCGCCGACACGCAAAGCGTCGACGCGACCGCCCCGGCGCAGCCCACCCGCTGCGATGCCGACGCGGATTGCGACTGGGACAACCCGTGCGTGCCCACGGCGTGCGTGCAGCGCGGGCGGCACCCTCCCCTGGCGTGCACCGAGACTCGCCCTCCTCCCGGCGAGTGCGGATGTCACAACGGAACGTGCACGCTGCGACGTCGAGACCTCGCATCGACGCGCTCGCCCGAGCGCGGCTGCCGCACGAGCGCCGAGTGCAGGATCGACAACGCCACGGGGGTCTGCCACGTCCGGCGCGCAAACGATCCCGGCACCAACGCCGTCGGCCAGCGGTTTTGCGACTGCGAGGCGAGCACGCAGACGTGCGTTCAGCGCGAGCCCCAGCGCGTCCAGTGCCGAACGTGGAGAGACTGCTCGTGGCAACACAATCCCCTGCGCGCGGTGTCCTCGCGACAAGTACGTCGGCCCGTGGCGCGGCCCGTTCGCGCGTGTCGCGACGGCGAGGTCGACAGCATCTGCGTCGAAGGAGTTTGTCGCATCACCGCCTGGGGATGCTGAGCGCGCTCTTCACGACGTCTCGGAAGGCGCGTCGGTCGCGGGCACGATCCGTTCGTGCGTCCTACAGCGCGCGCGGAGCTGTCCTGTGAGCGACTCGAGTGAGCCGAACGAAACGTATCAGCGCGTCGCTGCGTCGCGGCTCGGAAGGTCTCCCGCGAGCGTCGCGCTGCTCGCCGCAGCCTATGCCCCGCCCGCGCTCGCGGCGATCGCGTTAGCGTCCGACAGCACCGACGCGATGCTCGCCATGTTGCTGCTCTGGCCGATCGCGGTCTCGATCGTGTTCCTGATCGGCGCGACGCGAGGGCTGTTTGCACCGGCGGCGCGTACGGCGGATGTCCTCGTCGCACCGAGCGGAATCGTCATCAACGGAGAGCTCATTCCGCGCGCTGCGATCACGCGAGCGACGATGGTCGCCGACCCGATCCTCGACGGCTTTCGTTTGGTGATCGAGGACGGTCGGGCGATTCGCCGCAAGCACGCGTTGCTCATCGAAGACGAGCACATCGGCGAGCGGATCATCGCGACCCTGGAGCTCGGAGCAAAGCGCGCGACCGCGTCGTGGGGCACGCAGGGAGTGGCAGTGCACGCCCCGAGCATCAGCGCGCCGATGACGTTGCTGTCGATCGTGGCAGCGTCGGTCGGCGTCGTCGGTGTGATCGCGGGCTGGACCCTCGTCGCGCTCGTGTCGCTCCTCGCCATCCTCGCGGTGTTCGCCACGCGCTGGGCCAGAGGGGCTGTCGTCGTGGGGCTCGACGGCGTTCGAGTCGAATGGATGGGACAGTCGCGCTATTGCGCGTTCGCCGACGTCGAGAAGGTCCAGCCGCTCGCCAACGGCGTGCAGCTCGTCACCAAGGACGGAGCGCATTTCGACGTCGCGTTGTTCACCGAGAGCGAAGCGAAGCGCGACCCGTATCAGTCGCGCCACGCCGAGGTTCGAGCGCTGCACAACCGCATTCACGAGATCATCGAGCTGCGACGCGAGTCGCAGAGCGAAAGCGCCTCGATCGATCCGTACCTTCGACACGATCGATCCGCGCGCGACTGGCTCGCGTCCCTTCGCCGCGCCTTCGACGCAGCGATGAACCTGCGCGTGGCGACGAACACCGAGGAGGCTGCGTGGCGCGTCGTGCTCGACCAAAACGCCACCGGCGAGGCGCGCGTCGGCGCAGCGGCGGCGATCGCGGCGAACAGCGACGACAGCGCTCGCGAGAAGCTTCGGGTCGTGGCGCAGTCCATCGCAGACCCCCGCGTTCGCGTCGCGCTCGAGGCCGCGGCATCCTCGGACGAACAGACGCTCGTGAACGCGATGGAGAACTTCAAAGTACAGAAGCAGGGATGAGCGTCTGTTGGAGCGGGACTTCGGTCTTCCCAACAGCGCTGCGTGGACGAGCGGCGCCAGCGCTCCTCGCGGTGATTGCAGTGACCCCGCGACGGCGATGCATTGCTTCCTCTCTGGTCGCGCAGCGCCTCGCACGAGACTCGACCTTCCACGTTGCCCCCTCTGAAGCCAACGATGCGACTCGCGAATCCCTCGCCGCGCATCGCGACGCCTCGCAGGAGCGACCGCACGCAAAGCGCTGAGCACCTGGAGATATCCAGCGATACGTACGTGGCGCGTCGTCCTTCCAGCGGCGCTGCGCGTCCGAGGCGACGTCGGCGCATCAACGATGGCCGAATCGATGATTTGCGCCTGCGCACGGGCGCTCGCACATGGTCGGTCGCCGCAGACCGCCATGAGCACCACCGAGACTCGCACGACGGCCACACAGTGGATCTTTGCCCTGCTTCGCGATGACGAGCCGTTCGAGCACATTCCGAGCGAGCCCGCGCTCGCGCTGAGCCTCTTGCGCGAATTGCTCACCGCGCCGTACGCGGCGCTCTCGTCACTCGACGATCCCGCCTGCGGCGCCGCGCTCAACAGCCTCGTCGCTGCGTGGCACACGCCCAACCTCATGGGCATCGCGGTCGACGCCTCGCTGCCGCGCCCCGAGCGCGTCGCGCTCGTTCGCGCGGTCCCGGGTCTCTTCCGCGACGTCGTGGCGCGACGGCTGCCCGCGGCGCAACTCGCGAGCGCGTCTCGCGATCCGTCTTTGAAATCCCTCGCGAACATCGCGCATATGTTCTGGGAGTACGCCGCGATCACGCCGCGCGCTGAGGACGAAGACCAGCGTGTCATCGACGCTGCGTGCCTCGACGCGATCGAGTCCGTGCTCTTCATCGCGCACGCGGGATGTCAGGAGAGCGCCCTCCTCGGGCTGTCGCTCTGGAGCGCGTACCCAGCCCGCGTGTACGCTATTCTCGATCGATGGCTCACGTCCGCGACGCCGATGCACCCGTCGCTGACCGAGCGGGCCTGTCGCGAGCGCGCTGCGGCAGAGCACTCGCTTCGGCCGCGCTGATCGTCGAGCGTCTATCCCCAAGCCGTCGATGATTCGACTCACTCGTTCAGCACAGCTGCTCGATCGCGACGCGGGCCGGTGGTACACGGGCTTCAGCGACCGATCGACGCGCGTGTACGTCGTTCGCTCGCGCGGGTTGCGCGTCGACGCAGCGATGCCAGGCTCGTTGGGTCCGCTCGCGCCGCGCGCAGCGCAGTTAAACATTCAGCTCGCGGGCACGCTCTTGGCCCGCCGCTCGCCGCGCGAGCACGCGATCGCCGCGAGGTCGATCGCCATCGAGCCGAGCGTCCATTGGAACGAGCGTTGGATCGGGCCGCTCTTTCGCGTCCTCGTGATCGAATGGGAGTCCGGCTGCGGCCCGATGCCGACGGGGTTCTCGCTCGCCAACCTGAGCGAGCGCGACCACGAGCGCGTGAGCGCGATCGCCGACACCATCGAACGCGACGAAGACACGCCGCGCGTCGCCGAAGCCATCGAGCGGCTCGACGCGCTGCTTCGCTCGATCGGGCTTCGGATCGACGGGCTCGACGCGCTCGCTCGGTCGACCGAGTCCGACCGAGACATCGCGACCGCCCGCATGCTCTCGAAGTTGAGGACGTCGCTGCACGCCAAGCCAGCGTGGATCGACGCAGTGAGCACTACGCAGCGCAGCGAACGGCAGCTTCGAAGAGACGTCGACGCGCTGACCGCCCGACTGAACTTCGACATCGGCGGCCTTCGCTCGATCCTCTTTCGAGAGCGCGTGATCAGCGCGACGCAGCTGCTCACGGCGAGAGCAACCTCCGTGGCAGCGGTCGCGCGCAGCGTGGGCTTCGGGACCTCGCGCGCCCTCGGACTCGCGCTCGACCGCGCGGGCTTTCCTTCGGCCTCCACGCTCGCCGCGCTCGCTCGCGACGATTGACCTCGTCTCACGCGCTGTACTCGAGCACCGCGTGCCCTGCGATCGTCGTCCCCTCTGCATAGCCCCAGTGCTCGCGCTCTTCGGCGCCGACCACGCGCGCAGGGACGTCTCCGATGATCGCGAAGCCGAGCGCAGCGAGGTCGTCCCGCGCCCACACCGATCGTCCGTCGCGCGCGGTCGCTTCGAGCCGCGACCGATGCGAGGACGACGACTGGCTGGACAATACTGCGACGCTTCGCGATTCGAGCTCCTTCATCGGGGTCGAGTTTGTACGAAGCGACCGCCGCGCGGCGAAAGTCATCGATTCGGCCAACGACGACTGCGCGTTGTCCGATCGTCGCGTCGACGAGTACACCCGCCGACGCCATGACGGACTCAACCAGACCGATTTATCCGGTCGGAACCAAGATCTTCCTCGACGGCTCGAGCGGCGCGTACACGGTCGTCGAGCACATCGTCGCGCCCTTCGCGAAGGGCGCGTACGACGGTCGACCTTGCGCGCCCGGCGAGCAGCCAACGCACTACAACCTGCAGAATCACCTCGCGAACCGCGTGCTCGTCGAGACCCACGCGGTGCTACGGGAGGCCGTCGCGCGCGAGGCCGCGATCGCGCTCGTCGAAGCGCTGCGCACAGGTCCGGCAGAGTCGCTCGACGAGCTCGCGCGCCAGGGGCTCGTCGTGAACCATCCCGCTCCGAAGGGAGCCCGCGCGTACGACGTCAACCGCCTCGATCTGTCGATCGAAGACAACGTGCGCGTGCTGCGCGCGTACTACGCGCTCGACGAAGCGGCGTTCGCAGAGGGCCCCGCGGCGTGGATCTCGTCGTTCGAGCGCGTCGTCCTCGGCGAGCTCGCGCTCGTGCTCGACGCGACGTTCGAGGACGTGAGAGCAGCGTTGCACCGCGCCCATCCTGGCGTCGCGGCGTACGACGCGAAGGCCGACGAGCGCGCAGCCGCGCGAAGAGCGGCGATGGAGCGCGCGAAGAAGCGCAAGAAAACGCGGCTCCCACTGCCGTGACCGCGGGTCAGCTGCCCACCCGACGCCGCTGCTCGGCCTCCCGCGAGCCACAGCCTCCCACGCGCCGCGCCTCGCGTAGGCGCCGCCGAAGAGACTGCCGAGCGCGCCGCGCGGCCGCTCGTACACGATGTCATCCGTGAGGGTAGACACGTTGGCGCCGCGCTGAGTGACGATGTGCATAGGGGCCCAGCGAGCGAAGGGCCCGCGGTTCAACTTGTCAGCGAGCCTGTCACGCGAGCGCCGACGCTGCGCTCAGCGCTGATCCTTCGCGCGTTTGGGCGCGCGCCACGCAGCCCACAGCCCGAGGGCGACGAGCGCGAACGAGGTGAGCGCGATCACCAGGCTCCACACAGGCAAGATCGCGCCCCACGACGCGGTGATCGCGGCGACGTCGCTCGTGCGGCGGACACCGTCGATGACGGCCTCGCTCGTAAACGCGTAGTCGATGCGCGTGACGGTGTCGACCGCGAGCCGCAGCCCCACGAACTGCGCGCAGATCATCCGCTCGCGGGGGCTTCCCCAACGAGCGAAGGCGCCGAGCGCGAGCGCGACGAGCGGCACTGCGATCCAGCCCGCGATCGATCGAACCCACGAGACACAAGACGCGAGCATCGCGAGCGAGAGCACAGCGAGCGCGATGCGCGCGCGACGAGGCCCGCGCGCGAAGCCGAGCGTGATCGCGCCGATCAACGGAGGGGCGAGCATTCCAGCGATCGCGACGACGCCGCCGCGTGCGCCGGGCTGGTACCGCGTGTGCGCGAGGCCGCTCGCGTCGGCGAACACATCGAGCCGCTCGAACGCGCCGCCCACCGCGAGCGCTGCGATCCCGTGGCCCATCTCGTGGACCCACGTCGCCATCAACGTAAACGGGTAGAGCGCGATCGATCCGAACGGAACGAAGTTGCCGATGATCACCGACGCGGCGAGCGCGCCGAGCAGCGCCTGCCGGGGCGTCGTCACCGGCGCGTCGTCCTCGGGGGCTCTCTCTGATTTGCTGTGCATGTGCAGCGCGTATCCTCTCAGCGGGCCCGGAAAGCGCGTCGCGTTGGCCCGCTTCGTCGTGCCCCGCAACGGAGTATGCACGATGGGGCCGCGCGGCGCGCGGCGGACGACTCGCGTCCCAGCGTCGCAACGCAGATCGCTGCGAAGCAACGCGCGAACGACGCACTCGACGGAGCGAACACGGACGTCGCCCGAGCGCGCCGCGATCACCGACGCCTCGACGACGATCGACGCGTCCGAGCCTCGATCGACTTCGCGTACGCGCCGGCCGCCGCAACAACACGGGCGCGCTGAACGGTCGTTCTGCCGTCGCGCCCTTGGTTTTCTCGACGCGACGGTTCGATAGTTCGACGAAGTCCCGAGAATGACCGTCGAGCGCCGATGCGCAGACCGGGCTCGCGCATCGAAGGTCTTCATGACCCTCGCTCGATTGGACCGCTGGCGCGCGCAGCGCTCGAGCTTCGCGATGCGTCCGGCGAGAATCTGGCTCGCGCTCTCGCTCTCGTCGCCGTTGGCCTTGCTGAGCACAGGCTGCGGGGGACCGCTCGTGGCAGGCGATGGCGGCGATGCCGCTGTGGCAGGAGCGCCGACGAGCACGGGTGTGGTGGAGGGCAATGGACAGACGGCTGTCGTCTCGACGCCGGTCGCCATCGCGCCGAGGATGTACGTGAGGGACGCCAACAACGTTCCTGTGGCAAACGTCCGCGTCTCGTGGCGCATCGCGCAAGGCGATGGAACGATCGCAGAGGCCAACACGACCACGGGCGCTGACGGGACGTCCGCGGCCTCGCGATGGACGCTCGGACCGACGCCGGGCCCGAATCGCTTGATCGCGGAGGTTCCAGGGCTCGCGCCGGTGCTCTTCGACGCGACCGGGACGATGGACGCGCGCGGCTCGCTGACGATTCAGTCGGGCAATTTTCAGATGGCGCTCGCGTCGACGGCGGTGTCGGTCGCGCCCGCGGTGATCGTCCGCGACGGTCGCGGCGCGCCTGTCGCGTCGCGCACCGTGACCTTTCGCGTCGCTTCAGGGGGCGGAACGATCGAGGGAAGCCCCGCGACCACGGGCGCCGACGGGATCGCGCGACTCACGCGTTGGATCCTCGGTCCCACGGTCGGTCAGCAAACGCTCGTCGCCGAAACCACAGGGCTCCCTGCGGTGACCTTCGAAGCGACAGCGCTCGCGACAGGCGCTCCTGAAGTGCGACCCACAGTCGTCCTCTCGGGACGCAATCGCGTGTGGGATCTCGCGTTCGCGCCCGACGGAACGATGCTCTTCACCGAGCGCGCGGGCCGTGCATTCGCGCTCGCCGCGGGCAGCACAACGCCCAGGATGATCGCTGCGCCGAGCGACACGAGCGCGCGAAGCCAGAGCGGCCTGCTAGGGATCGCGCTCGACCCAGACTTCGCGGCCAATCGATTCGTGTACACCTACCTCGCGTCGACGCGCCCAGGCGGCGGTCGCATCGACAACCGAGTGCGTCGTTGGCGCGCGGCCGCGGACTTCACGCTCACCGAGGACAGGGACATCCTCACGGGCATCACGTGGGGCTCGGACGGAGGTCACTCGGGCGGTCGCATTCGCTTCGGGCCCGATGGCTTTCTGTACATCACGACAGGAGACACTCGGAGCGCGACCGTTCCGCAAGACCTCCGCGAGCTCGGAGGAAAGGTCCTTCGCGTCACGCGCGACGGCGCGCCCGCGCCAGGCAACCCGATGCTGGGCCCAACTGCACGACCGGAGATCTACTTCGTCGGCGTGCGCAACCCGCAAGGCATCGCGTTTCGGCCGGGCTCGGGCGACGCGTTCATTTGTGAACACGGCCCCAATCAAGACGACGAGATCACCCGCCTCGTCGCCGGCGGCAACGGCGGATGGAACCCCAATGACGGGATGGGCAACTACAACGGCTACACGGGCGCGCGCATGAGCGACACGCGCATCGCTGGCGTGGTGCAGCCGACGCATATCGTCGCTGACTCCGCGGGGATGAGCGGCTGCGACTTCGCGTCGGGCCCGCGTTGGCTCGGGTGGGACGGATCGCTGCTCGTCGGCATGCTCGACGGCACGCGCGTGTTTCAAGTGCGCCCCAACAGCGCGGGCACCGGCATCGTCGGAACGCCCAGCAACGTCCTCGACACCGCGGATCGCTTTCGCGCGGTCGTTCGAGGGCCCAACGGCGCGATCTTCGTCGTGAGCGACTCGGACAGCGCGACGATCTGGCGCATCGACGCGCCGTAGCGCCGCGCGTCGCGTCGAGATTCCTTCCCGCGAACACGCACGCAAACACAGCGTTGAAGCGTGTTCATCGGTGTGGTGACATGTTTTCCATGATCCGGTTCACCCGCCGAATGATTGTGATTCTCCCGTTGTTGGCGAGCGATTGCACGTGTCGACGCTCGGAGGACGAAGGCACGCAGAGCGGACCGCCCCAACCCGCCGCGCCGACGCCCACGACTCCGACGACGCCCGCAAGTCCGACGTTGCCCTCGACGCCGACGTCGCCGACCGCAGACGCCGTCGTGCAAGCGTGGCTCACTCAGAACGCGCTCGCGAACGACCCGTCGCGATACGTTCTGTTCGACCTCAACGGAGACGGGCTCGTCGACGTGCTTCACGACGGAGGCATCGCGATCCGAACCGCCTCGGGCTGGAGCGAGTCGAACCCGACGCTCGCGACGGGCAGCGGTTACTTCGCGCGCCCCGTGGCGACCGCGCGCGGAGCCGTGTTCGCCCTGGGAAACACCGGGCACGACACGGACCACAACGCGGGGACCACCACGTCGTCGACGTGGGTCGATTGGAACCTCTATCGCGTCAACGGCACCGACGCCGTCGACCTCATGGCAGACCGATTCGACGAGGGCGGCCCCTTCGGAATGCCAACGAGCATCGAGCTTTCATCGCTCCCCGACGGCTCGATCAGCGAGCACGCGGGAAACTACTATCGCGCGCTCGCGTTTCGCGGCGAGCGCGTCGTCCCCGCGACCTGCTGGAGGACGACGCCCTGGCCTTCGAGCGCGCGCATCGCTAGCTGCACAGGAACCTCCAACGCCGGCCTCCACTTGCGCGACGTCGAGACCGCCGAGGCGGGCGACAGCTACGAGATCCCTTCGGGTACCGCGCTCCCCATCCTCGCTGCGAGCTCGGTGCGGCGCGGCGCCGCGCGGCTGTACTGCGTCGACGACGGATCGCACGAACCCGGCTGGGTGTTCTTCACCGACGCCGAGCTCAGCGGATGTCCGCCGTTCGCTCCCTGAAGCGCTCCAGCCGACGAGGGGCTCGTCGCTCGCGCGCGCATCGATCGCACACGGGAGACGAGCGGGTGTCCACGCGGATGGGTCGCCGACGACGCGAAGGCGCGAGCAGCAATCGTTCGATCCCGCTGGGCTGGTGAGCCGTTGCCGGTCACGATCCATGGAGACCGAGCGGCGCGAGCGCTGGCTCTTGCCGCGATGGAAGCGACAGGCGCGCGATGCGCTTGAGCGCGGACAAGAGCTGCCCCGACAGCGATCCGGTGTTGTACGGGAGCCCGTACTTCTCGCACACCGCGCAAACCTCCGACGACAGCGCTGGGTATCTCCACGCGGGAACGTCGGGAAACAAGTGATGCTCGATCTGGTGGCTCAAGTGCCCGCTGAGCACGTGGAGCCACCGCGGGCCATCGAAGTTCGCCGAGCCGAGCAGCTGCCGAAGGTAGAAGTGCCCGCGCCCTTCGCCCTCGAGCGTCTCGGGCGCAAACGTCTTCGCCTGCTCGGGAAAGTGTCCGCAGTAGATCACCGCCGCCGCCCACACGTTTCGCGCGAGGTTCGCGACGACGTTTCCCGCGAGCACCGCGAGCGCGTTCGGCCCCGCGAGCAGCGGAAACAACAGGTAGTCGCGTCGCACCTGGCGCCACGCCTTCGACTTGATTTCACGCACACGTTGAACGTCCAGCGGATCTCGCTCCGCGCTCGGCGTCGCGACGTACTTCGGCATGTCGACGTCGTGCCCAGCCACGCCCCACTGAAACACCGCCGCCAACCCCGCGGCATACGCGAGCTGCGGAACACGGTGCCACCGCCAGGGCTGCGCTTCGTCCACGCGCAACACCCGGTACCCGAGGTCGTGATCGACCCCGCTCACGTTGGTAAACGTGTGGTGAAGATAGTTGTGCGAGTGCCGCCACTGGTCCGACGGGCACGTGCTGTCCCACTCGTAGCTGCGCGAAGAGAGCGCGGGATCGCCCGAGAAGTCGTACTGCCCGTGCATCACGTTGTGGCCGATCTCCATGTTCTCGAGGATCTTCGAGAGCGAGAGCAGCGCCGTTCCCGCGATCCACGCGCCGGGGACGAAGCTCGCGAAGAGCAGCGCTCGACCGCCAACCTCGCAGCGGAGCTGCGTGCGAATCACGCCGCGGATGTACGCGACGTCCTCGGCGCCTCGCGCCGCGCGGGCGCGCTGGTGAATCGCGTACATCTCGTCGCCGAAGGACTCGAGCTGCGCTGGCGTGAGCGGACAATCGTTCTTCATGGGGGGGCTCGCTTTCGGAGTTGGCAGTGATTTCACAGGTCGATCGACACGTCGCCGATCGCGACCGTCGAGCAGAGGGCGACGTCGACGTTGGCCTCGGTCGAGACCTCCCCCGTTCGAAGGTCGCGCGTCGCGCCCGAGAGCTTCTTGCAGTGGCACGTCCCGCAGATCCCGATGCGGCATCCGCTCTTCGGCTGAAGGCCCTGCGCTTCGGCCACGACGAGCAGCGTTCGCGGGTCGTTCGAGCTCTTGTTCGATCGCGCGAAGCGCACGGTCCCGGTCCCCTCGCCCGCGCCGGGCTCGAACGACGATTGAAAGCGCTCGATCGTCAGCGCGTGGGACGCGCCGCGCGCGGCAAACGCCGCCTCGATCGCCTTCAGCAGCGGGGCCGGTCCGCACGCGTACGTGCGCGTGTTCTCGAAGTCCGACACGACCTCGGCGAGGCTCGCTTCATCGAGTGAAGGCGCGCGACCGAGCGCCTCCTCGGTGACGAGATGCAGCTCGAGCCACGGCATCTCCCGAAGCTCCGCGAGAAACAGCGCTTCGCGCTCGCTTCGGGCGAAGTGCAAGAGCGTCACCTTCGCGCGAGGCCCGCCCTCGCGGATCGCCTTTCGATCCAGCGAACGGAGCATCGAGACCACTGGAGTGATTCCGCTCCCGCCCGTGACGAACAAGAGCCGCGGAGGGAGCGCGTCTTCGAGCACGAAGCTCCCCGTGGGCTGCGACAGCTCGACGGTCGCTCCGACGATGGACGGGTGAACAAGCCGTGGAGTCACCGCGCCGCGCGCGGTGGACTTGATGGTGAGCTCGATGTGTCTCGGCCCGCGCCCGCCCCGTGGCGCGCTCGAAATCGAGAAGCACCGCGTCCGTCGCACGCCGTCGACCTCGAGCGTGAGCGCGACGAACTGCCCTGCGCGATGCTCTTCGAAGCGCCGGTCTGTCTCGAGAACGAGCGTCGCGCAGCCATCGAAGTGCGGCTCGAGCGCGACGACCTCCGCGCGCACGGGGCCGAATTGTCGCGGCGCGAACGCAGCGAACAGCTCCTCGGGCTTGCGCGGATACGTGAGCCACCCCAGCGCTCGACCGAGCGCAGAACGCAACGAGACCACGAACGGATCGGCAATAACGGGCTGCAGAGAGTCCATGAGACGTCCCTCACTCGTGCGCGCAGTTCGATACGGACCGCTGTCGCGCCTTTCGATGGCGCGGACGTGCGGTGACCTCGGGCGCAGCGTCGCGCAGACCCGCGAGCGCCTCTGGTCGAGTCACTACGAAGTTGTGATCGAGCCGAACACCGCGGCTCGGCGAGCTATCGCTTCTTGGCTTTTCGTCGCTTGCTCAGCGTCGACGCCGCGCCAGACTCGTTGGCCTTTCGCACGGCGCGCTCCATCTCGCGGGCGAACATGATGCGAACCGCCTCGATGCTGACCGGACGAAACTCTTCGTACGCTCGGTCGAGCGTCTCGCCGCCGAGCTCTGTCCGCTCGATGAAGAACGCGGTCAGCTCCTGCGCGAGTCGCGACAAGTGCTTGTGCAGCAGCACCGACGCGTCGCGAGATTGATCGACCGTCACGCCGACGCGCTCGAGCCGAAGTGCGAGGTCGAGCAGCGCTGGGCTGTTGACCAGCATCGCGTCGCCGCGTCGCTCGACCGCTTGCGTGCGGAGCAGCTCTGCCGCGAGGCCCGGACGGTGGTCCTTGAGCATCGACTGGAGCTCTTGCTCGCTGAGGATCTTCGGCCGATCGCCAGCCCACGGCGAGCTCAGCTTGTCGTGCAGCCCGAGCCACTCTTGAATCGAGAACTCGCCCTTCTCGGCTTGCTCGATCACCGATCGGATCGCTTTGATCTGCAGACCGCGGTCTTGAAGCATCGCGATCTGCTCGAGCCGCTCGACGTGCGCTCGGCCGTAGATCGCCACGCGACCGCGGATCAGCGGCTTCGGAAGCGCGCCCGCCGATTGGTAGAACCGGATCGTTCGACTCGGAACGCGCGTCACCGTCGCGAGCTCGTCGATCGTGTACTCGGGCTCTGCGCCCGCATCGGGCTTCGCGTCGGGCGAGTCGGCCGCCTTGTTCATCGAGCCGTCGAGCATACCCGCGACCGTGTCCGCGTCCGAAACAAGATCGCTCACAAGTGAGTCACTCATCACGGTCTCTGTTGTAGATGTAACAGTTATGACTGTCAAGGTTGGTCGCGCGAATTCACCGCCGCGTTCGTTTCGTCGGTCGCTCGCAGCGCGACGGCGTGCAGCCGGCGGCTTCGCGTGCCCCCGCACACAGAGTCCGCCCGTGAGTGTGTGCGCTCCGGCGTCGGCCCCGGCAAACGGCGAAGCCCCCGGAGCGCTCGCGCGCCGGGGGCATGGTCCTTCAGGAGGGTCTCGAAAACTGGGGCGTTGATTCGAGATCCCCATGCTCGAGCGCCGGCGACGGCCTCCCTCCCCGCGCTCGCAGCACCCGCTCGTTCAGCGCGGGTCGAACACCGGAGAGGACGTGCCCATGGTCGCGGGAGAGACGATCGCGACGCGACCGACGCCGCCGATGCCCGCAGGGCCCGTTCCGCACGTGGGCGATCCCGCGCCGCCGCCAGCGGCGCTCACCAAGCCCGCGCCGATGTTCACCGCGCTGTTGAACTGCAGGCGGATCGTCCCGCCCGCGCCGCCGCCACCGCCGCCCATGCCGCAGCCGCCGCCGCCGCACGAGCCTTGATCGCCGTTGCCTCCAGCGTTTCCGTTGGAGCTCACGCTCCCCGCGAAGGTGCCCGCCGACGCAGCGCGCACGAAGATCGCGCCGCCGCCGTTGCCGCCGACGCCCGGAAACGCCCCGTCCTCGTCGCCGCCGCCTTCACCGCCCGCGCCGCCGAAGAAGAACGCTCCGCGCAGATCCGCGTCGCCAGCCACGACACCCGCGACGCCGCCGGGCTGCACCGTGGTTCCCGCGCCGCAGCCGCCCGCGCCCGAGCCGTCGCTGCCGTTGGTGCCCTGCGCGCCGTAGCCGCCGCCGCCGCCGCTCGAGCCGTCTTGCCCGCGCGTTCCGCCGCCGCCGCCCGCGCCGTTGCGGAGGTTCGTCGCGCTGCCCGCGCCGATCGACGACTCGCCCTGCACGCCGGTCTGGCAACGGTAGAAGCACGCGTGGCTCGTCCCGCGAAAGCCTCGTCCGTTCATCGTGATGCTCCCGCCCGCCGCGAGCGAGAGCGCGCCCTGAACGTCGATCGCGAGGATTCCACCGGTGTTTCCGTTCCACGCAGGCGCGGTCAACGTGCCGCCTGCGCCCACCGTGAGCGTCGTGAACTCGTCGACCACCACGAGCTGCGCCTTGCTCGTCGCGTCGGTCGTGTACGTGTTGATCAACGCGCGGTCGAGCGTGAGCATCGTGCCCACGACGCCCGCGACGCGCGCGTACTCGTACCGACCCACAGCGCCCGTCGCCGATTGCGTCTGGTGAATCAGCACCAGCCGCCCCGCGGCGATCGTCCCGGTGACGTTCGAGAGCGCGCCCGCCGTCGTGCCCGCGGCCGCCGTGATCGACGCCGCGTTCACGTTGACCGTCACTGCGCCGCTGACCGTCAACGGCCCGCTCGCGCCGCCACCAAACGAGCACACGCCCGCGTTGCACGACTGGCCCGCGGCGCACACGTTTCCGCACGCGCCGCAGTGGGACGCGCTGCTCGTCGTGTTCACTTCGCAGCCGTCCGCCGCGCTCGCGTTGCAGTCCGCGAAGCCCGCGCTGCAGCTCGCGACGCCGCACGCGCTCGCAGCGCACGCCGCAGCGCCGTTCGCGATCGTGCACACGTTGCCGCACGCGCCGCAGTGGCTGGCGCTGTTCGTCGTGTTCACTTCGCAGCCGTCTGCCGCGCTCGCGTTGCAGTCGGCGAAGCCCGCGTTGCAGCTCGCGACGCCGCACACGCCCATCGCGCACACGCCCGCGCCGTTCGCAGGGGCGCACGCGTTTCCGCACGCGCCGCAGCTTCCGACGCTCGAACGAGTGTCCACCTCGCAGCCGTTCGCTGCGTTGCCGTCGCAGTCCGCGAAGCCAGGATCGCAGCTCCCGATGCCGCAGCCGCCCGCGGCGCACACGCCGGTCGCGTTCGCTGGGGCGCACACCACTCCGCAGCCACCGCAGTGCGCCGCGCTGGTCTGCGTGTTGGTCTCGCAGCCGTTGCCCGCGTTGCCGTCGCAGTCGCCGAAGCCCGCGTTGCACGAGGCGACGTCGCAAGAGCCCGCGGCGCACACGCCGGTCGCGTTGGCTGGGGCGCACGCCGCTCCACACGCTCCGCAGTTGGCGAGAGACGTGTTGATGTCGGTCTCGCAGCCGTTGGCCGCGCTGCTGTCGCAGTCGCCGAAGCCCGCGTTGCACGACCCGACGCCGCACGCCCCCGCCGCGCAGCGCGGCGTGGCGTTCGCCACAGAGCAAGCAGTCCCGCAGCTGCCGCAGTGGCTCGTGTCCGCTTGCAGATCGACGCAGGTCATCATGGGGCCGGCGCCGCAGATCGTGCGAGGCGCCGAGCAATCCACGCGGCACGCGCCCGCGACGCAAAACTGCCCCGATGGGCAGACCGTCCCGCACGCGCCGCAGTTGTTCACGTCGGTGCGCGTGTCGATCTCGCAGCCGTTGCTCGCGGTCGTGTCGCAGTCCGCGAAGCCCGCGCTGCAGCTCGCGACGCCGCACGCGCCCATCGCGCACGAGCCCACCGCGTTGGCGGGAGCGCAGCCAACGCCGCAGCCCCCGCAGTGCGCGAGGGAGCTGTTGGTGTCCGTCTCGCAGCCGTTCATCGCGTTGGAGTCGCAGTCACCGAGCCCGCTGTTGCACGCGCTGACCGTGCACACGCCCATCGCGCACGCGCCCGTCGCGCCCGCAGGCGCGCAGCTCGCGCCGCACGCGCCGCAGTTCGCCGTGTCGGTCTGCGTGTTGATGCAGCTCATCATCGAGCCTTCTCCGCAACGAACTTGCGGCGCGGCGCACTCGAGTTGGCACGCGCCTGCGACGCAGACCTGCGTGTCCGGACAACTCGTTTCGCAGGCGCCGCAGTGGACTCGGTCCGTCTGGAGATCGACGCACGTCGCTCCGCAACGCGTCTGCCCCATCGGACACGCGACGCCTGTGTCAGCCACGACGCCAGTGTCTGGATCGACGCCGGAGTCGGCAACCACGCCGCTGTCCAGTCGGACGTCGATCGCCCCGTCGAACATCGCGTCGATCGCGCCGTCCGACGTCGCGTCGCCGCCGCCATCGCCTCTAGCCATCATTTCGCCCGTACACGCAGCGGTCCCAGCCGTTGTCGCGAGGGCGAGCAAGAGCCCCTTCGTTCTAAACATGTGCGCTCCTCTCCACCATGCGTGCGCTTCGTTGCGCCGCCACGCTTTCCATCGTCCTGTTCACGCCGGCCTTAAGCTCGAGCGGTGTTTTTTTGTCCCGTCGCCGCAGCTGCAATGCGTGCATCGACCTGCACGCGACGCGCGCTTTGCGCCGAGCCAGCGCCACGACGCGTCGCTCGCGCTTCGCGCGAAGCAGCGGACGTCTGCCGCTCGAGCGTCCGTTGCAGAGCGAGCCTTCCCCCCCTCCGATCGAACGGCCTCGATCCGCCGCTCCGGGCCGCTTCGCGCTCCCCCCTTCTTCTTGCTCTCGCTTCTTCTTGCTCCCCTCCATCGGCCCTCCGGGCCGATTCGGGCGAAGCCCGAGCGATGCGCGGAGGCTCTTGCCTCAGCGCCGCTGCTGAGATCGCTCGTCGCCGTGCCTCAGCGCGGCGCCGGGCGCGCATCGATCCCGCGCTTCGCAGCGAGTCGGCATCGACTTGGCGGCGTGAAACGCTGTACGAAAGAGGATCATGGTGCTCGTCACCCATCGCCTCGGACGCTACGAACTCATCTCGCCGATCGGCGAAGGCGGGATGGGAACGGTGTTTCGCGTGCACGATCGGCTCGGAGGTCGATTCGCGCTGAAGCGAATGCGCTATCGACCAAACGATCTGCAGCGCCGCTCGTCGGACCGCCAACTCTCCGCGACGGCGCCGATGGGCCCCTCCCCCCGAGGCGACAGCGACGCGACTCCCGCGTCGATCGAGGGCGCGGACGCCACGCGGTCCGAGCTTCAACGCGCCGCGCTCGCAGGGGACACCGCCGCTTCGTCGCTGTCCGAACGCCCGCTCGAAGACGACAGCGACGACGACGAGCGCGCGGCGTGGCGACTGCAGCTCGCGCGCGAGTTTCGGCTGCTCGCTTCCTTGCGGCACCCCAACATCGTCTCCGTCGTGGACTTCGCGTTCGACGACCAGCTCGACCCGTACTTCACAATGGAGCTGCTCGAGTCAGCGACGACCATCGCCGACGCCGCGCGACCGCTGCCGATCGTCGAGCGCGTGCGGCTCGTGCAACAGATGCTGCTCGCGCTGTCGTACTTGCATCGCAACGGGGTATTTCATGCGGACCTCAAGCCCGGCAACGTCCTCGTGCTCGACGGCCGCGTGAAGGTCCTCGACTTCGGGATCTCGACGCTCCGCGACTACACGCCGGGAACGCCTCGCATCTGGGGCGGAACGCTCGCCTACATGGCGCCCGAGCTCCTCGCTTCAGCGTCACCCACCGCCGCGACCGACCTGTACGCGGTCGGCGTGATCCTCTTCGAGCTCCTCACCAATCGGTCCCCCTTCGACCGCACGAGCTCCGCGGCGCTGACCTACGACGTGATGGTCACGCGCCCCGACTGCTCGGAGATCGACGAACGTTTCGCGCCCATCGTCGCCCGCCTGCTCGAGAAGGAGCCCGAGGCGCGCTTCGGTACAGCACACGAGCTCTCGATCGCGCTCGATCGCGCGATCGAAGCGTACGAATCGGGCCAGCCGCGATCGACGGCCGCGCTCGAGTCCCCCCTCGGTGCGCTGTCCGTCGCGAGCCGCGAGAGCAGCCTGCGCTCGGCGCGGCTCGTCGGTCGCGAGTCGATCCTCGCCGAGTTCGATCGTGCGATCGACCACTCGATCGAAGGTCGCGGCGGCGGAATGCTCCTCGGCGGAGAGAGCGGCGTCGGAAAATCTCGACTCCTCGACGAGCTCCGCGTGCGCGCGATGGTGCGCGGCGCCACGGTGATCGTCGGGCAAGAGATCAGCGAGGGACGCGAGCCCTACCAGGGATTTCGCGGGGCCTTGCGCGTGCTCGCTGCGACGGTCGAGCTGTCCGATGACGAAGCCTCGGTCTTCGCCGAGCTCGTCCCCGACATCGACGCGATCCTCGGCCGCCCTGTCGCCGTCGCCCCGACGCTCGACGCCGAGACGACGCACGCGCGCTTGCTCGCCACGGTCGAGCAGGTCTTGCGACGCCTCGCGCGGCCCGTCGTGCTCGTGATCGAAGACCTCCACTGGGCAGGAGACGAGACCGTCAAGCTCGTCGCGCGCATCGCCCGCGTCGCCGTCGATCTTCCGCTGCTCGTGATCGCGAGCTACCGCGACGACGAGCGACCGGCGTTGGCGCAAGCGCTGTCCGCGCTGCGATCCCTGGCGGTTCCGCGGCTCGAGCGCGACGCGATCGCCTCGCTCGCGCGCTCGATCGTGGGGCCGAGCAACGCGAGCGACGCGCTCGTGCGCTTGCTCGAGCGCGAGACCGAGGGAAACCCGCTCTTCGTCGTCGAAGCGATCCGCTCGCTGACCGAGCTCGCGGGAGACCTCGAGCGCGTCGGCTCGACGCCGTTGCCCACGAGCGTCGCGCTCGGCGGCGTTCGAGCCCTGCTCACGCGTCGGCTCGCACGACTTTCTCCTCCGGCGCTCGCGCTGGCCGCCCGCGCCGCGGTCCTCGGCCGCGCGATCGACCGCGCGCTGCTCGAGCACATCGCCGGTGACCTGCAAATCGACTGGTGGATCGACGAGTGTTCAGCGGCCGCCGTGCTGGAGTTCTACGACGGAAGCCTTCGCTTCGCGCACGACAAGCTCCGCGAGGCCGCGGTCGCGACGCTCGACCGCGACGCGCTCGGGTCCGTTCATCGCGCGGTCGCGACGGCGATCGAAGGCGTGTACGCGAGCGACCTCGCGCCGCACTACGCGCAGCTCGCGCATCACTGGACGCAGGGTGAAGAGCGCGCTCGCGCGGTGCACTACCACGACCTCGCCGGTCGCCAAGCGCTCGACGCCTACGCCAACGCGTCGGTGGTCGAGCACTTCTCCAACGCGCTCGCGCTCGACGAAGCGCTGCGAGGCCCGCTCGAGGTCGACGTGCAGCGCGCGCGGTGGCACAGGCACTTGGCCGAAGGGCTCTACTCGCTCGTTCGCCACGCCGAGGCGCTCGAGCACTATCGCAAGTCGATGACGCTCTGCGGGTTCTCTGCGCCGAAGCCGGGCTTGGCGACGCTCGAGCAAGCGTTCAGTCACGTCGCTGGACGCTTCGCGCCGGCCCCTCCCCCGCCCGATCCCGCCCTGCGCGAGCGGTGCATCGAAGCGATGCGCGCGGCGGACAACCTCCAAGTGGTCGCGCTGTGGCTCGGAGATCGGGCCACGCTCGTGCACGCGGCGTTCGAGGCTGCGAACATCGCGCGAATCGCAGGTTCGTCTCCCGAGTCTGCGCACGCCATTTCGATGGTGGGCTACCTCGGCGCCGTGGCGGGCCTGCGCTCGGTTGCCCTTCGCGATCTGCGCCACGCCGTTGCGATGGCCGAGCGCGAGGGGGTCGCGCTCCAACGATGCAGCACGGCGGTCACGCTCGGAATGACGCTCACCCTCCTCGGACAACCGAGCGAGGCGCACGCGACCCTCGAGCGCGCGGACGCTGTCGCGCGAGAGCTGGGCGCCGGACTCTGGAAGCACCGAGCGCGATTCATGCGCGCCGAGCCTCTCTTTTTGCAGGGGCGCTACGCAGAGGCCGCGCGGCTCTTCGACGAGGTGCGACCGCTCGCCGCCGACGTCGAGCCGCCCGTCGTCGGCTTCGCGCAGTGCGTTCGCGCGCTCGCGGTGCATCGCCTCGGCGATCGAGACGGCGCGCGCTCACTCTTGTACGGCGCCGACGGCCTCGCCGCGGTCCGTCCGAAGGGAACCAAGCTCCAGGTCTGCACCTCGCTCGCGGGCGCGATCGAGCTGCACATCGCAGCGGGTGAGCTCGACGCCGCGCTCGCCCTCGCCGAAGAGGGGCTCGCGCTCTCGAGTCATGGCGAGGACACCTACTCGTTCGCCATCGGCCACCTCGGTCACGCGGCGATCGCGCTGGCGTTTCTCTCGCTGTGGAGGCGATCGAGCGAGCGCGGCGACCGCGACGCGAAGGCGTATCGCAAGAAGGCCCGGATCGCGTGTGATCGTGTTCGAAAGGCGAGCTGGCTGTTTCCATGCGCTGCGCCCGCGTACCTCTTGCGCGAGGGCTTGTTTCAGAAGCTCGACGGTCGGCCGCGCCGCGCCATCGCGCTCTTCGAGCGCGCGTACGCGCGCGCCGAGTCGATGGAGGCCGCGTACGAAGCAGGCTGCGCCGCGGCCGAACGCGCGACGCTCGGCGACGACCGACCGCTGTGGCGCGCGCGGTCCGAACGAGCCTTCGTCGCGCGAGGTATTCCTTCGGTCGCTCCATGAGCGTCGTGCAACCCCATGGCGGCGGGAGCCCCCAAAGAGCATTGCTGATCGACCCAGTAGCCCGCGTCGCGTCGCCTGCGCGGAGATCACGACGGGATCGACGACAGCCTACTTCGCCGCCATCGGAACACGCGCGTCTCGTTCGCCGACCGTCCAGCGCACGAGGCTCCGCCGGCCGGGGGGTCGCGATGCGAAGCCGCGCACACGCGCTGATGTCTGTCTCGACGCATCAGAGGGTGTCGGAGTTGAAGTCGACCGCCCCAAATTCGGATCGCATCACGCCAGCGAGGAACGCACTGCGTCTCCGCGATCGCGCGAGATCGACGGGCGCGGCACCGTGCGTCCGCCAATGTTTTCACAGACGATACTGTGTTGGCGATCCGCTCCGCTCGCGACACCCCTGTTCAGAGCTCGAACCACAAGCTATTCAACGGCGATGCGGCGCGACGACTGGCGTGCGAGCTCGATCGCTGGATCGATCGCTCTGCTCTCTGTAGGCTCGGAGGCTCACGCGCAGCGGTGCGCACCCGTGCAAGCCGCGGGCGTCGTTGTGTCCGATGCGGACGGTCCGTCGTTCGCAGAGCTTCGCGCGAGCGCTGGTGGCGTCGCGGTGGCATGGACGAGCAACGGTCGCTCGTATGCACGCCCGCTCGACCCGGTCTCGCTCGCGCCGCGGAGCGCGGCGCGTATCGTCGGCGACGCGAGCGCGTCGACGGTGGCGCTATCGTCGCTCGAAGACGGATCCATCATCGCGAGCTCGTGCACGTGCAGCGCAAACACGAGCGCGTGCTCGTCGGTCGCGCTCGTCGGCCGTACGACCCCGCCGTCGTTCGAAGCACGGCTGCCTGCGCGGTGCCTCTCGACGCCATTCGCCGCGGTCGCAACACGGTCGTCGCTCGCGGCGATCGTCGCAGCGGGCCCGGCGCGTGCCCTTCACTTGATCGGCTACGGCGCGACGAGAGCGCTCCCAGCGGCGCGTGGCTTCGTCAGGCCGGCTTTGGTCCCCCTCTCCGACGCGCGGCTCGGCGTCGTATTGTTCGATCAGACGGTAGGAACGCAAGCGCTGTTGTTCAGTCAGAGCGGGAGCCGCGGCGCGCCGATCGTCCTCGCGGACGCGCAGCACACGGCGGTCGCGCCGATTCGCTGGGGCTCGGGAATGCTCACAGTCACGACGCGCGGCGCGCAGAACGCCGAGCACGACATCGTCACGGTCTCGGCGACCGGCGCGGTCGCTCGCAGACCGTTGTCTCTCGTGGCCGTCGATGCGGGTGCGTCGCGCGCAGCGTTCGACATCGTGAAGGCGATCGCCCCCTCGACGGCCGAGTGCTTTCTCATCGCGTGGACGCAAGCCTCGCAAGAGGACTTGTTCGTCGGACGCGTTTGCGACAACCGCTTGGTGCAGCAGTCCGTGGGCGTCTTGCACGCCCCTGACATGACCACGCCCGTGCTCGCGTCGAGCGACGCGCACGCGTACGTCGCGTGGACAGGATCTCCGCGGTCTCCGTCCAACCGAACGCGCGTCGCGCTCCTCGGCTGTCACTGAGAGGCTTTCCAGTCGCACCCTCTGGGCTCGGTGACCTGAGCCCCGAGCGCCGCGGAAGCCCTCGCGGATCCGCAGTGCAGACGACGGTTGAATTCATGGGTGCGAGAGCCGGTCTGCCGTCCGCCCGCCGCACGCGGACTGATCGCGCGTCGGCGCGGAGCTGCGACGGAAGGGTGACTGCGATCACCGCAAGAAGCGCCGTCGATGTTGGTCGACGGAGATCTCCCGCAAAACGTCGCACTCCCACGCAGACACCCTCACTGAATCTCTCGTTGGATTCACGAGAGCAGCGGGTGCAGTACCGTTTGTGCGATGGAGATCGTGACTCAGCTCGGCGCGTCCTCGTCGCGCTTCTCGCTTACGAGCCCTGCCGAGCCCGCGGTGCAGCGGGTGCTCGAGCACGAAACCGTCGTGCGCGTCACGCCGCGCGCGATCTACGAGTGGAACGCTTCGACGGGCCACCTTCGGCTCGTCGCGTGGTTCAGGACCGACATCACAGCGCACACCTTGGGGTCGAGCGTGGCCGACGTCGCCGTGGTGCTCGCGTGCGGAGACGTGCTCGTCCGGGATCGAAGCGGTGTCGTCTGGCGATGGAGCCGCGCGACCGGCGAGATCGCTCGCCCTAGGATCCAGGCGTTTTCGTGTTCGCCCGATGGAACAGCGCTCGCGTACGACGAGGGCGTCGACACGGTGGTCGTTGACAGCGAGAGCTACGAGCGAATCGCCTCGTTCGCCAACCCGCAAGCGGGGACGCCGGTCGTGCTCGGACACCGCGGTCGGTGGGCCTGGTACTACCGGGACGTTCCTGTGCAGAGCGGCTCGGAGTGGTGCGAGTTTTCGTTGGTCGAGACGGCCACCGGTCGGATCATCGAGCGCCGAGCGTTGATTGGTGACTTGTACACCGCCTCGATGTCCGCCGACGGACTGCGGGTGACGATCGAAGAGCGAGCGACGCGCGTCATCGAGCTGGACCCATCGATCACTCCGCCGCGCGCGCCGATCGTACGCGCGAGCGCGTGGGACGAGCTCGTCGCGCCGATCGCTGGTCGACCGGCCTCGGACACGTTGTCGGCGATCGTGCAGCAGACGTTCGCTCGACTGCGATACGGAACGCTTCGTCGCGTCGTCTGCAGCGACGACGAGCGAGTGGCCGCAGCGTTCTACACAGGGTGGAACCGCTGGGACCTCGTCGGCGACGCGCTGTTGTTCGTGAACGGCGCGCTGTCGACGGACCAACCCGAGCGCGCTCGCGCGACGTGGAGCGTTGCACTATCGAAAGACGGATCGCGCCTCGCGACCTCGTCGCTCGACGGCGTCGCGCTGTGGTCGACCGAGCCGCTCATGAAGATCGCGTCGTTGCCCGCGTTTCCGCTGCTCGAACTGGCGTTCGACGGCGATCGAGCGCTCGTCGGCGTGATGCGCGACGCGACGGCTGTGCGCTTCGACCTGCGCGAGCTGTGAGCCGACACGAGCTCTCACTTGGGCACTTCTCCGGCCACGGGTTGATCGACCCTTTCATGTGGTCTTCGATCGCGCGCTCGATGAAGAGCGCCTGCCGCACGTCGGTGAGCTCCTTCACGAGCGTGATCGCGGGCCCGTTGCTCACCATCGCGTGCAGGTCGTAGGTCGGCGCGCCCTCGCTGTCGGCGATCTCGGTGGTGAAGAGCTGGCGCAGGTCGTCGAGCGCGACGTCCCTGTTTCCGGCGGCGGGAATGGGCCCGTGGCGCACCGTGAGCCTGCCTCGGTCGATCTCGATCACCGTGCGATTGAGCAACGCCGTCAGCGCTTTGTAAGCCACCCACACGCCCAGCGCGATGTGCGCGATCGAGAAGAGCAACATCGTGAGTCCGCCCTGCGAGATAGCGCCAGCTATCCAGACCACCATGAACGAGTTCCACACGATGGCGAAGAACAGCGTGAAGAGGTGCTGTGCGCTGAACCATCGACGCGTGATTCGAAGTCGCCCCAGCTTGCCCGCCGCCACCCGATAGTCCCCCGAGGAGAGCTCCGACGGTCCTTCGCGGTGCAATTGGATCCCCGCCGGCAGCGGGACCGTCGTCGCCAAGCCGAGCGCGGTTGTGGTCGGCGCGACCGCAATTGGGGTCGCTCGCACCTGCGACTCGAACGCGAACACCGCCTGACACGCGGCGCACTTCGCCGTCATGCGCGAGATGTTCACGTCCTGCGCCGGAATCTGCGCTCCGCAGGTCGGGCAGCTCACTCTGATCGGGGCGCTCGTAGCCGGGGCGCAGACTGAACCAACGATGTCTCGACGTTGGCTTCGCAGTTGCGCCGAACTCCGACCAGTAAATTGATTGATCAATCACGACTTGACGCAGGGCGTCTAACGCGAAATTAATCCGGATTAGTGGGCCTCCCTCGCTTTCGTTGACAGGTCGTCATGCGGTGTTGGCGGTCTCGGTGAAGCGCGACGGAGAGGGGTGGGCGTTTACGATCGTCACGAGGACCGCGAGTCTCGAAGCGCTGCTCGCTCGGACGTAAACGTCGACGGGTCCCAGTGCTATCACTCACCCGTGGAGCGTGCTGTTTTTTCTCAGCGATTTCGTGATGCGAGCGCCGTAGCGCGGGACTTTGCACGGCGCTACATCGAAGAGCCGCTCCCCGCACCCCTGCTGTTTCGCCTTCGGTTGAACGCGTCGTTCGACGGCAATCCGCTGCACGAGGACGAGCGGGTGTTTCCAGAGGACAGCGACCGCCAGCTGGCGCGAAGGCTCTCGCGCTGCACGGCCGAAGAGGTCGTGGATGTTTTGTGGCGAGACGCGATGGTCCCCGAGTGGGTCAACCTCTCCGTGATCTGCGATGCTGGAACCGCGACCCTCGTCGAAGTGCTCGCTTGCGGTCGGTTTACGGCGAACGACGGGCTGCTCTATCACCAGCGCGAGGGCCGCGCTCCGTTTCATGTCCTCGGTCCGTCGCTCCCCGCCGGGTTCGAGCAAGGCCAGAAGTTCAGCATCTACCACCGCAGTGCTTGTATGAACCGCGACGAGTTCAGCCTCGTCGCGCCCAACGCCGCAATGGTCTGGTCGCTCGAGCTGTCTGGTGAGGACTTCGACGACGAGATGATCGCGTCGCTCCCCGCGTTCCCGAGGTTGCACGTCCTACACCACGCCACAATTGAACGTCGTAGAAACGAGACAAGCATCGGCGTGGTGGAAATCAAGTCAAACCGCCACGAATCGATCGAGAAAAGTACGTCGATCGAATGAGTGGCGGTTTAGCGCTCGAGGACTCGCCGCTGCGAGGTCCTGGACTCGTCGGACTCCGTCGGCAGCAGAGCGTCCGTCACCTACGGATCTACGCGAGCCAGGAGGCTCCCTTCTCCGCGCGCGACCTTCCAACGATGCCGCACCTCGAATCCTTCACGATCGAGGGTCTGCCCCCAGGCGCGTGGAACTTCCAAGCTGTCACCTCGTTCGCAGCAACGCTCCGCTCGTTGTCCATCCGCTCGGAACACGACCTCGTGTTGGACGCCCGCCTGCGCGACCCGCTCGAGTCCCTCACGCTTCACGCGCGCTCGGTCGTCGGAGATCCGCTCCCCGCGAACGTGCGCTCGCTCCACCTCCATCTGCGAGAGTCGCACGACGAGGACATCGCGCGTCTGCTGGACCGAGTCGAATCAGTGACCGCGCTCGGTCTGCGCGGGACTCCTGTCACCGACGAGCTCATCGAGCGGCTCGTCGCCCGATGGAAGCTCGAGTTCTTGGACGTGGTCGACACACGGGTCGGCGACGAGTGCCTCCGCCGCATCTGTGCGCGGTATCCGAAGCTCAGGACCTTTCCGAACCTCGCGCAGTAGTCGCGCACCAAACCAGGTTCGCCCGTGAAGGCAGCAGAGAACCCACCCATCGCGATGCGGGGTGGCCCGATCATCGTGCGGTGGCGAAGGGTCGAGTGTGCGAAGGGACTTCGAGCGGACACGACGCATTGCAGGGAGAGAGACGCGCAACGCCAGGCTTCGTGCGCAACGTGCGCTGGGAGCAACGCGCGCGATCCCGCCGCGCGTAAGGCCGTGTTCGCACGCGTGATCGACTCGGATCGACGCGCGGGCGCTACACTCGCCGCGAACGGAGTCCGCAGACCATGCTTCGAAAACGTGCCAGCGTCGCGACGAGCCTCGCGCTCCTTTGTCGCGCGCTCGCAGGGTGCGTCGATACCCCTCCTCGACCTGATGCCTCGATGATGGATCACGTCGACGTCGCCGTGGACATCACGCCGGACACCGGCGCGCAAGACGCGCCATCGGATGCGCCATCGGACGCGCCTCTGGATGCGCCACTCGACGCACTGCCGGATGCACCATCGGATGCGCCCGTCGAGCGCGCGGACGTGTGCGAACACCGCGAGGTCTGCGATGGCGTCCTGTGCGGAGAGACCGTCACGGACCGCTGTGGAAGGCCCGTTCGCTGTGGTCCCGATCCGTGTCCCACGATCGCCGCCCCGACGTTGCTCGCGCCGCACAACGGCCACAACACCGGTCGCGCTGGCACGCCGGGCAACGCGCTTCGAGGCACGCCATTGCGCCCCGTGTTTCGCTGGAACCCCGTCGCGAGCGCCACGCGCTACGAAGCGCAGTGGACGTCGAGCTGCACATCGCCCGGCTTCGCGACGTGCGCATTCGCAGGAGCGAGCGCGCAGAGCACGACCGAGACGACGCTCCAACCATCGACGGACCTCGTTGTGAGTTCTGCGCAGCCCGTAGGACGACGGTACTACTGGCGCGTGCGTGCGTGTCTCGGCACGAGCGTTTGCAGCGCGTGGAGCGAGGCTCGCTATCTCAACGTCGGACGCGTCGACAGCGACTTCAACGGCGATGGATTCAGTGATGTCGTCGTCGGCGCCAACCGCGCCGCGCCGCGCGGAATGCTCCTGGCGGGCACCGCGACGATCTTTCACGGGAGCGCTGCCGGCGTCGTGGCGACGCCCGCTCGCCTCCTCGAAGGACCGAGCGTATCGGCCTCGTTCGGCTACTCGGTCGCGAGCGCGGGCGACGTCAACGCGGACGGCTACGGCGACCTGCTCGTCGGCGCGTACGGCGCAAACGTCGCCGGTCAACCGAACGCCGGAACGACAGCGCTCTATCTCGGAAGCGCGAGCGGGATCGGAAGCGCCGCCACCCAAGTCGTCGAAGGAGTGTCCGCGGGTGAAGGCTTCGGAATCTCGGTCGCCGGAGCGGGCGACGTCGACGCCGACGGACTCTCGGACATCGTCGTCGGCGCGTATCGCGCGTCTCCAGGCGGACGCGCCGATGCGGGCGCCGCGTCGTTGTTTCTCGGTACGAGCACGGGCGTCTCGACCACCGCGTCGCGACGTCTCGAAGGCGTCACTGCAGGCGACTTCTTCGGCTTCTCTGTCGCGAGCGCCGGCGATCTCAACAGCGATGGCTTCAGCGATCTCGTCATCGGGGCATACCTCGCGGACCCTGGAGGCATGAGCGCCGCTGGCAGCTCGTACGTTTTTCTCGGCGGAAGGGCGGGCGTCGCGGCGACGGCGACGCGCGTGATCGCAGGCGCAGGCCTCGGTGAAATGAGCGGCGGCGCAGTGGCGGGCGTCGGCGACGTCAACGGCGATGGGTATGGCGATCTCTTGCTCGGAGTGAGCCGCGCGTCTCCAGGCGGTCGCGCTGGCGCGGGCGCAGCAGCGCTGTTTCTCGGCAGCAACAGCGGGATCGGCGCAGCGCCGAGCCGTGTTCTCGAAGGCAACGCAGCGGGCGACATCTTCGGCTCGTCGCTGCAAGCCGCGGGAGACGTGAACAACGACGGCTACGCAGACTTGCTGGTGGGGGCGTATTTCGCGGATCCCGGCGGACGAACCGACGCAGGCACCGCGTCGTTGTTTCTCGGCGGCGCAGCGGGAATCGGCGCGACGACGGCGCGCGTCATCGAAGGCGCGCAAGCCCAAGATCGTCTGGGATTCGGCATCGCGGGCGCGGGCGACGTCAACGGCGATGGCTTCAGTGACATCGTCGTGGGCGCGTATCGCGCGAGCCCATCGGGAAGGGCCGGTGCGGGGACGGCCGCTGTATTTCACGGCGGCGCGACTGGCATCGGCGCGACGGCCGCGCGGGTCATCGATGGCGTCGCCGCGGGCGACAACTTCGGCGTGTCTGTCGCTCGCGCGAGAGCGCCGACTCGCTCGCGCAGCGGTCGGACAGAGCCGAACGTCCGTTGCGTAGCCCGCACCGTCGCCGCTGTGCTCGATCGCGCAGAAGCGACAGTGCTGTGAGGGCCGAGCTCGGCTCGAAGCGCACGCTCGGCCCGTTGACGAACGAGGAAGGCAGCCTACAGATCGCGGCGCTGCAGGGCTCCGCGCGTCGAAGAGCGGTACTTTCGAGCGAGGGTCCCATCGAAGGGGAGAACGATGAACGACGAAGGCTGTGAACGTGGCCTGCGCGTGCTGCTGCACCTGGTGCGCAAACCACGCCACAATTGAACGTCGTAAAAATGAGCCGAGGATCGGCGTGGTTGAAATCAAGCCAAACCGCCACGAATCAATCGATGAAAGTGCGGCGATCGAATGAGTGGCGGTTTAAACGGCGTCCTTCGGGCGTTTTCCAAGGTCACCGAGCGCCTGTTCGACGCGCGCCGCGAGGACCTACAAGGCGCGTCGTTCGTCTACTTCGAGCTCGCGCTCGCGGCTGCCGCGACAGGTCGACTCGACGCCGCGCGCCGAGCGCTCGAGCGCGTCGTCGCCATCGAGCTCGAACCGTTGTACGTGTGCGCGGTCGCTGCGCATCCAGCGTTCGACGCGCTCTGGGCGGACGACGCGACGCGAGTGAGCGTCGAGCAGTGGTACGCCAGCGCAGCGCGGGCACTCGTGCTCCCCGAGCGCCACGTCGTGCGCACGAACGTCGCGAGAGCGCTCGCAGCGATCACCGATGAACGTGCCGTCGCTAGATAGCATCGCGAAGTTGGCACGGGAGTCCGCGTTCGCCGAGCGTCTCGTTCGCCCGCGCTCGGACTGCGCGCGGGGGATTCCTTCGGTCGCTCCATGAGCGTCGTGCGAAAGTCGCGACCATGAAGCGCGGTCGTCGTTGGTTGCTCCGAGCCTCGCTCGCGTTGTTGGTGGTCGCGCTCGTCGTGGCGGCGCCGTTCGTGACCGCATTTCGCGGGCTCGCCCCCATCGTCGACGGCGCCGAGCTCGCGCCCGGCGTTCGCACGGTGAAGATGAGCTTCGTGAGCGCGTTCGTGCTCGACGCCGGCGAGGGACGCGCGGTGCTCGTCGACGCGGGCGCGGATCGCGCAGGCACGGCGCTCCTCGCGGCGTTGCGCGCAGCAGGGAGCGCTCCCGACGCGGTGCTCGCGGTGCTCCTCACGCACGGCCACGGCGATCACCTCGCAGCCGCCCCGCTCTTTCGCAACGCCGCGATCGTCGCGCTCGAGGCCGAACGCCGCCTCGTCGAAGGCACCGTCACCTCGCGCTCGCCGATGGGCCGATGGTCTCGCGCCAAGCCGACGGGCGTGCGCGTCACGCGCGCCGTTCGCGACGGCGAGTCGTTGCGCTTCGGCTCGCTCGACGTGCGCGTATTCGCGCTTCCCGGACACACCGTCGGAAGCGCCGCGTACCTCGCGCGGGGCGTCTTGTTCGTGGGCGACGCGGCGAGCGCGACCGAGGATCGACACGTTCGCGGCCCCGCGTGGGTCTTCTCCGAGAGCGTCGATCGAGGGGCCGCGTCGCTCCGCGCGCTCGGAGCGCGGCTGCGTCGCGAAGGGCTTCCAGTCACTGCGCTCGCGCCCGCGCACAGCGGGCCGCTCACCGGTGACGTCGTCGGCGCGCTGTCCGCAATAGGCCAGTGAGCTCCCGCTCCGTCGGCGCTCGAGCGCAGCTGATCCGTCGACGGACGAGCTCGCGCCCATGAATTCAAATCCGGGCAGCAGCGCTGCAGTGTTCGCCGCCTCTGCGCCGCCGCGCTCCGCCGTGGCGTCGAGCTCGGCACCCGTGGGCTGAAGCGACGCGGCGGACGCACGGTGCAGGCATCGCGATGGACCTTTCGCCCGACGTCCGTTCGCGCGATCGTTGACGGCGTGAAGCTCGTCGTCACGAGTGACCTACACGTGGACCCCAAAGGAAGGCTCACGACGCGCGCGCGGATCGACGCGCTCGCGCGGGCCATCGCCGACGAGTCCCCGTCGCTCGTCGTGCTCGCGGGGGACCTCGGACACTCGCTGCGCGGGTGGGAGCTGTGCCTCGACGCGTTTCGCGCGATGCCCTGCCCAGTCGCAGCGCTCGCGGGCAACCACGATGTGTGGCGCGATCGCGCAGAGAACCTCGGCTCCGACGCGCTGTTCACCACGGTCTTGCCCGAGCGCTGCGCGCGCGTGGGCATCCGTTGGCTCGAAGGACACACGATGAGGTTCGGCTCCGTCGCCGTCGTCGGGAGCATGGCTTGGTACGACTATTCTGCGGTCGATCCCACGGTGACGGTCAGCGCCGCGCAGCTCGAAGAGCTCAAGCGCGCGTTCAACAACGACGCGCGATGCATCGACTGGCCCCATCGCGACACCGACGTCGCGCAGCGGTTGGGAGACGCCCTCGTGGCCCAGCTCGAGGAGCTCGAGCGCGACGACGAGATCGCGCAGGTGGCGGTGGTCACACACGTTCCGCTCGTCGAAGAGCAGATGGAACGTCGTCCGCACGACCCCACCTGGGGCCTGTGCAACGCGTACTTCGGCAACCTCACCCTCGGGCATCGCGTGACGGCGTTCGGCAAGGTGCGCGCGATCGTGAGCGGGCACACGCACGCAGGCCGCCGCGCCAACCGCGGCCCGATCGACATTCGCGTGGTCGGCAGCGACTACGGCGCGCCCGCGTACGAAGTGCTCGATCTGCGCGAAGCGCGTTGAGCACAGAGCTTCACTCGACGCGACACACCCGACGCAGCGCCCACACAGTTGTGCGATCATGACGGTCACGGTGAGCGAGCGACCCGTGCCGTACGAAAACGAACAGCGTGACGGCGCGACGCACGACACGCAGCGCTCGCGTCGAACACCGGCGACCGGCGCCGCGACGGACGGCAGCAGCGCGCACATCCCCGCCGCTCCCGAAGAGCAGCGGCACCACTTGCTCGAGGCGCGACAGCGCATCCGCGCGTACATGCCGTGGGCGCTGGTCATCGCGGTCTGCTTCATCGTGTTGGACTTTTTTCAAGCGAAGTACGTGTTGCCAGTGCGGCTCGACGTGCTGCTCGCGACGCACGCGACGCTGGTCGTCGCGGTCGCGATCACGCTGCGGTTGCTGCAGGGAATCGAACCCGACGAGCGTTCGCTGCATCGGTTCAGCTGGCAGGCGACGGCGCTCCTCGCGGTTCCCTACGCTGCGCTGTGCGCTGCCGGCGGGGGCATGCTCGCGATCTACCCGTTCGGTCTCGTCTTCGTGTTCACGGGGTTCGCGCTGTTGGGCCGGCCGTGGCGCTCGATGTTGGCCCAGACGCTCGCGATGGTGTCGGCGGTCCCGATCGCCTTCGCCGTGGGCGCCCTCTTCTCGCCGTTGTTGGCCGCGCAGTGGTCCGATCCGCGCTCGATCGTCACGATGATCCTGACGCTCGGCGCGACCACCGCGATGGGCGGAACGGCGCTCTACACCGGACACCTTCTCTGGGCGCTGCGAAGAGAGATCTTCGAGTCCAAGCGCGTCGGCCCGTACGTGCTGCGAAAGCGCATCGGGTGGGGCGGATTCGGCGAGGTGTGGACCGCGTGGAACAGCAAGCTCAACCGCGAGGTCGCGCTGAAGTTTCTGCGCGGCCGCGCCGAGAGCGCAGACGGAAAGCAGCGATTCGAGCGCGAGATCAAGGCGCTGCGCGCGCTCTCGCACCGCAACGTCGTGCAGATCTTCGACGGGCGCACGACGGGCGACGGGCAACGGTACTTCGCGATGGAGCTGCTCGAAGGAGAGACGCTCGCGTCGTTGGTTCACCGCGAAGGGCCCCTGCACCCGTCGCGCGCGGTCGCGTTGATCGCGCAGGCCGCGCGAGGGTTGGGCTCGGCGCACGAGGCGCGGATCGTCCATCGCGACGTCAAGCCAGACAACTTGTTTGTGTGTGCCGGATCCGACCCGACCGTAAAGGTGCTCGACTTCGGAATCGCGACGATGCTCGCCGACGAGGACGCCGAGAGGCTCACCGCGACGGGGTTTCTCGCAGGGACCCCTGCGTGGGTGTGCCCCGAGGCGATCGAGGGCCGGCCCGTGTCCCCCGCGAGCGACGTGTACTCGCTGTGCGCGGTGCTGTACTTCGCGCTGACGAGGACTCCGCCGTTCCTCGTGGACGGAGAGAACGGGGTGCTCTACTCGCACTTGCACGTTCCTCCGTTGCCGCCGAGCGTGCGGCTCTCGCACCCCATTCCGCCAGCGCTCGAGGCGATCGTGTCTCGTGGTCTTTCGAAGGATCCCGCCGAGCGATTCTCCGACGGAAACGCGCTCGCGGACGCGCTCGAGACCTGTGACCTGACGGGGGCGACCGAGGTCCCTGCGGGGCATCCATCGCGACGTCGCAACGGCGCAGCGCGCGAAGAGCTCACGTCCGCACAGCGCCCGGCCGCGGTGGCCGGTCGTCGATGAGACGCCGTGCATCAACCATGGCCGTCGAAGATCGTCGAGCAGCTCACCAAAGCTGAACTCCAGACGACCCAGAGCCACGCAACGACGCGCGGCAGCGGGCGGGATCGACGTCGTCGCGCGCTCGACGCCGCAGGCAACGCTGGGAGAGTGCACCACAGCGCCGTTGAATTCGTGTTCAACGGCGAGAACGCCGCGGCTACTTCTTCTTGCTCTTCTTCGGCTCCGGTCGCGCCTCGAGCCACGCGCTGAGCGCCGCTGCGTCTTGCGGCGCGAGCTGCTTGCAGAGCTTCGTGACGAAGGGCTTCTTCGGCTTGATCTCTGCGAGCGCGCGCTGCAGCGCGGGGATCAACGCCGTACCGAGGGTCGACAGCGGGAGGATCACCATCGCGTCGAGCAGCGCCTTGTCCTCGCGCGCGGCGACAAGGGCGTCGGCGAGCTTCTGCACGTAGCCCGCGCTGAAGTTCGGCAGGAGCAGCACGAACGGCAGGTACGCTTGCCCGTACCGCGGCCACGCGCGATCGAGGACGACCTCCGCGCGCTCGACGCCGATCGCAGCGAGCACACGCAAGAAGCCCGGCTGCGTCGTCCCGCCGCCGTTCGCGGCGACCGCAGCGTCGAGGTGCGCGTCGAACCACGGGTCGATCGACTCGCCGCGATCCACCGCGGCGGCGAGCACGGTCTGCATGACCTCGATCCAGCGATCACGCAGCGCCGCCTCGCTCGACGCGGCGCGCACCGCAAGCTCGCGCGCGACGCTCGCGCGATCGGCGCTCTCGCGCGCCAGGTACGGCCCGAGCTCGTGCCATCCGTGGTAGCCGCTTGTCGCGAGTCCCTCGAACGCCGCGAGCAGTTGATCGTTGGTCGCTCGATCCAACGGCGCGCCGAGCGCGACAAACAACACGACGAGCGCGTAGTAGCGCTCGCGGGCCGCGTCCGCGCCCTGCCCTCCTGGGAGCGCGTCGATGCGTCGGGCGATCCAGCGAGACGCGCGCTCGACGCCCATCGCGATAAACGCGCGGCGCACGAGCTTCGACGGGACCCCGCCGAGGTCGTCGAGCTCGGCGATCAGCGCGTCGGAGACGGGGCTCGACGACGCGATCGCGGCGCAGAGCAGCACGCGTCGCAGCAGCGGGTCCTCGGTCTGCGCGCGCAGCGCCAGCAACGCCGCGGGGTCGTCGCCCGAGCGATCGTCGAACACCGCGATCCCGTACGACGAGTACCGCAGCAACATCGCGCCGAGCTCGTCGATCGGCGCGTCGACAAAGCCGCGCACGAGCAGCCCGGTGCTATAGATGTACTCGATCGCGCAGCGCAGAAACGCCCCCGTCCAGCGGCCGCCCGCCAGGTGCTCGAGGATCCTTCGCTCGCCGAGCCAAGGCGTCGGATCTTGAATACTGGGGTGATCGAGCAGCGCCCGATCGCGGTAGTAGCTGTACCCCGACGAGAAGAACAGCCGCAGCGCCTCGTCGAGGACCTGCGTCGAGCCGGGCGGCTGCGCGAGCGCGGCGTTGATCGTCGCGATGGTGTCGGTCATGGCGCGACGGGGTAGCGCGAAGCGCGAGGGGCGTTCCAGTTCTCGACGCGAGCGCGCGGCCAGAGCGTCGGCGACGCTGCACTTCGCGACGCGCGATACGGGATCGGACGACTCACGCCCGCGGGCTGGGGTGAGGCGCGATCCGGTGGCGAGTCGATCGATTCGCCGCGTGGATCGCGTGTGCGCAACGATCCTCGGCGCTTCGGCACACCATCGCCGCGGCTATTGAACACCGTCGATCGAGCGCAGTACCCTGTGTTTCGCGCGATGGACGACTACGAGCGACGCTTCATGGCGCCTGAAGAGCGGGTCGTCTTTCGCGAGAAGATCGTCTCCAAGGCGGCGTTCAACGTGGGGCTCGCCCTCGCCCTCGGGTTTGCGCTGCTCGGGGTCGCGCTCGCGGTCGCCGGAGCGCTCGCGACGCCGGGCGCGCCGTTCTTCGTGGGCGGGGCGCTCAACGTCGTCCTCGGCGCGTTCTTCGCAATCACGGCGGCGATGTTCTCGGTCACGCGCACGATGATCACCGACGAGCGCGTCCACGTTCACTTCGGCTGGGTGAAGCGAAAGATCCCTCGCGCGTCGATCGTCTCGGTCAAGGCCGTCAAGCAATCGGGCTTCAAGCAAGGAAAGGTCTCGATCGGCGTCGATGGCGTCGTGCGCACCGTCGCGAGCACGTCATCGTCGCGCAACGCCATCGAGATCGAGACGGTCGAAGACGGCAGACGGCACGTGCTCACCGTCGGCACCGACGATCCCGAGGGCTTTCTCGCTGCGCTCGACCCCGCGCGCGTTCGCGTTGCCCCGACGGCGACGACGGCCGTCGAGGGCGATCCCGTCGCGCTCGACGCGGCGCCGGTCGCGTCAGCGTCTCGCCACGGCGACGACCGCTGAGCGCGTGCATCCACCACACCACCGTGGGAGGTCGTCGCGACGACACGAGCGTCGACGACACACGAAACCGTGTTCACCGAGTCGAACCGCGACGAATCGATCGAGCCGAGCGCGGTGGTCGATGGATCGGCGGGATAGACTCTCGATCAACAGCGACCCGCGCCGGACGTTCGACCGACGCGCGATCGACGCCCACGTACAAGAGGTAGACCGATGTCGACGAAGCCAATGGCAACCTTCGCTCGCGAGCTCTCGATTGTGTGTGCGCTCGCGCTCGGCGCCTCGCGATGCGGCGACGTCATGCGCGCGCCGGACGGATCGAGCTCGACCGACGGCAGCGGACCAGGACCCGACGCTCAGAGCTTCGACGACGCCGCGACGATGAGCCGAGACGCGGGCGGGAATGCGCCCGACGCGATGGCCCCCGTGGACGTGACGACACCGACGGTCGACGCGGGCGCGCCCCCGTCGTGCTCGGCGCCGCTGGCGGCTCGCGCGATCGTCACGGACCTGTCCGACGTGATGCCCGCTTCGTGCGCGTCGTTTCGGCCGCCGACCACGAGCTCCGTGCTCTGCATGCGTATCGCAGGCGCGCGAGACGGATCGGTGCGCTTCGCCTACGCGGATCAGCGCGGAATGGTGCGCGTGCTCACGATCGACGCGCTCGGTCGGCGAGGCGCGGGCGAGCTGAGGACGATGGGCGAAGACGTTCGCGCGGTGTACGCGCACGAAGGCGGCGACGTGAGCGTGCTCGTGAAGCGCGGGATCGTGCTCGCGCTCGTGCGATTCGCCGCGGACGGGCGCGTGCTGTCCGATCCGGGCGTCATCGGAACCATGGGGATGAGCGCCGAAGGGACGCGCTGGGCCGACAACGCGCTTCGCGCCGCCGCGATCGAACAGAGCGGCGCGAACACGACGTACTACAGCTCGGTCTCTGGCAACTTCGGCGCGCGTGGCATTCACCAGGGGGACCAGCTTCGTCATGTCAGCCCCTCGGGGATGATCCAGGCTGGCGGTTGGGATTGGGGCTGCTCGCATTCGTTCGAGCTGCGACTGGCAACTGGTCCGATGGGACAAGCGGCGGTGTGCGTATCCGACGCGTATCCGTCGCCAGGGATCGTCTTGAACAACCGCACGGTGCTCGTGCCCGAGCCCGCTTGGAATCCCGGCGGCGGCGTTCGCCGAGTGATCGTTCCGTTGCTCGGCGGCGTGGTGCCGGACGGCAACGGATTCTTCCTGTCCTTCGCGAGCGCAGACGGACGCGCGGCCCGGGACGTCGCGATCCTCCGATTCGAAGGGACCACGGCGGCGACGCGCCGGTGGTTCACGACGGGCGCCGCGAACAACCTCGCGTTTCAACCGGACCTCATGCGCCTCGGCACAGGAATGCTCGCCTATTGGGAGTGGCTCGCGGGCAGCGAGGCGTCTGCAAATTTGCAAGAGCTCGACGCGACGGGCGCGCCCGTCGGTGCGCCGCTGCGCTTGCTCGCGACCGACGCGAGCCACGCCCTCGCGTTTCGCGGAGGAGAGGTGCCCGCGATCTCGATTCCGGGCGGTGATGCGGCGTGGGTCGGCTACCGCTCCGGAACCTCTGGACCGCTGCGCCTCGTGCGCGTGCGCGCTTGCCGTTGATCGCTCGCGACGAACGCGCGCCCGTTGCGGTTCGAACGCCAAGGCGAAGAGCATCGCGAGAACGGGGCGAACCTCGCGCTGGGAGTGTCGGCTTCTCGACGCTCCCCACGATCATCGAGGGCTCGTCTGCGTCGTGTTTCGCCGATGAATCATCGCGCTGCGCGGAGCCTTCAGCGCGCCCACGCAATCGCCGCGCGTGGCGCACATGCTGCGCGTGCGACGCGAGTTGGTTGTGAACGGTTGCGATCGCTTGTCTCGATCCTCGCGGGCTGCGACCTTGCTGCGATTGCATGCAAGGAGCAGCGCGGATGAAGAGAGACCCTTCGCGAGCCTCGACGAGGTTCACGCCCAAGTATTCAACAGGCCTCGCGCTCGTCGTCGCGCTCGTCGCGCCCGCGTGCGGCGCGTCGGCGGCGCAGATTTCGGCGGTCACATCGCTCACGGGCACCGCGTCGGCCGGGCAGTCGGTCTACAGCAGCCAGTGTCAGTCGTGCCACGGGACCAACGGACGCAGCGGGAGCGCGGGGCGAAACATCGTGCAGGTCGCGCAGTCCAACACCAACGCGGCGGTGGGCGTGATCTTGCTCGGCGACGGCACGATGCCATCGTTCGACAACACGCTCACGGACCAGCAGATCGCCGACGTCATCGCCTATGTGAAGACGCTTTAAGCTCCGCACAGACCGCCGGTCGCTCGAGCGCCGACCGGAAAATCGCCGGAGGGCCGCCAAGAGCCGCAAGCCAGGCGCGGCCAGTCCGAGGATACGTACTGGAAGTACGTTGACGAGGAGTGGTCGTGTCTGGCGCCGCGGATCTGCAGCGGACCGACGGGCGTATTTTCCGGTCGGCGCTCTAGTCTCCCTGTGCCGTCCTGCGGCGCTTCACGAGCGCGGGACGAGGGAGACGATCCATGACGACCATTCGATGCACGCGGTGTGGAAGTTCTTGCGACGATTCGACGGCGAGCTTCGCCGAATCCGGGCTCATCTGCGACCCCTGCGCGCGCGGAGAGACCGCCCGCGACGCCGCGCAGATGATGCAGTCTGCGCAAGCCGCGGAGCGCGCGGCGGGTTTCACGCCCGCGGGCGCGCCCCAGTATTCAACAGCCCCCGCCTCGGTCGGACCGCGCCATCACACGTCCGCGCACGAGGCGCTCCGAGCGCGCGGCGCCACGGTGCAGCAAAGCAACCTCTCGACGACGGTCAGCGTCGGGCCCGTGAGCAGCACGCGCGACGGACTGAAAGAGATCTGGACGCTGCCGAGCGCTCCGTCCGTGCAGGCGACGTTCGCGAGCGAGGGGTTCTTCACGATGGTGAAGAAGCTGTTTTCTCGGGAGATTCAGACGGGTGACGAGGCCTTCGACCGCGCCGTGTTCATCCAAACGACGACGCCAGAGGCGACGCAGGCTTGGCTCGCGTCACCCGAGGTTCGCAGCGCGCTCGCGACGATCGTGAATTCTGGCGAGAGCTTCTCGATCGAAGGAAGCACCGTCACTGGGTCCGTCTATTGGGACGTCGGCGCCGTTGGGTCACCCGAGGTCATCGCGCAGCTCGCTGCTTCGCTTCGTTGAACGCGCCGCCAGTGGTGGCACAAGCGCCGCGTTCGCTCGGCCGCGCGCATCGCGGCCGCGAATCGCTGTATGGTCGAAGCCCATGGTCGCGCTCCTGTGTGTCTCGATCATTGTCGGGCTGCTCGCGGCAGTGACCGTGAAGTGGGCGCGTCTCGAGTTCAGCCGCGGAGCGTCGCGTTGGCCGGGGTTCATCGAGCGTCGCGTCGAGCGCGTGCGCGTCGGCGAAGGCGCGTTTCGCGACCAGTCCGTAGAGAACGTTCACGAGCGCGTGGTTCCGCCCGGGATGCCCAAGCCGCTCGTCGCCTCGTCACTCGCGGCGTTGATCGCAGGGTCGCCGGTGTTCGTCGTGTCGGCGCTCATCTTCTCGATCATCGCGTGGCGAGTGTTCGCCGTGAGCGTTCACCTCGGGACAGCGGATCTCGTGCGCGGAGCCGCGATGCTCGCCGGAGCGCTTCTGTGGCTCGTCGCGACGATCGCGTCCTGGCGCGGAGGGGCAGCGACGATTCAACGAAGGCCCGAGAGCGCCCGCGCTTCGTTGCGCGTGGCGTCGATCGCGCAGCTGCTGTCGTTGCTCGCGCTCGCGTCGGTCGTGCTCACGAAATCAAGAGAGCAATCGCTCTCGATCGTCGAGTGGTTCGGCGCGTTGTGGCCGTTGATTCCGCTGCTGCCGATCGTCGGATCGTCGCTCGTCGTGAGCCGCTTCGCCGACGAGATGCGCGGGCACGGCCAGCGAGTCGTCACGAGCAACAGCGGTGTTCGCGTCGAGTCGTCCGCGCGATCGAACGGCGATGCGCGAGCGGGCGCCGCGCAGGCCCATGCTGACGCAGCCCCCAGCGGCCCCACGGATCGACCCGCGCACCAAGCGCCGCGCGAGCCGCCGCAGAGCGGTTCGCGTCGCTGAACCAGGGTCCCAATTGAACGTCGTAGAGACGTGACGAGGGTCGCGGACGAGGCGGGCGAGGCGCCGATCGTGGGGCGCGTTCTCGAAGACGCGCTGCTCGTGCACACAACCCTCGGAGTCACGGTCGAGCGCGTGGGCTTCGCGATCTCCCTGCGACGCGCGCCTTTCGACCCATGAACCAGCGCCCGCCTCGCAGTATGGCGCGCGACGTCGCGATCGCGAGGGCCGTCGCCCACGAGCATCTCGTGTGGACGGGCGCGATCGCGTGTGGCAATCCGTCTTCGTGGCGGTTCGTGATTGCGTCGGCGCGCTCGTCGCATGCGTTTGCGTGCTGTCTGCGTGCGAGGCGACGCACGCCGCCGCCGAGCGTCCGACGAGCGAAGGGATGGCGCGACGTTCGATCGCTGCCGACCCAGCGCCACGATCAACAGACGAAGGAACGCTCGACGCGACCATCGTGGCCAACACGCTGCGCGAACACATCCCGTACATTCAACGCTGTTACGAGCGAGAGCTGCTGCGACAGCCGCGACTGCGGGGACGGCTGGACGTCGCGTTCTATATTGGAACGAGCGGGCTGATCGAGCGGATCTCGACGCGGGGGTTCGAAGACGTCCCTTCGTTTACGGCGTGCGTCGTAGAGTTGTTCGTGGTGCTGCGGTTTCCATCGCCCACCGGGGGCGGCGTCGACTTCTCGTTCCCGTTCAACTTTGCGCCGTCGCGATGACAGCGAGAGGTTGAGCCGCTGACGACGCGCCATGGCGCGCGCGGCGTGCGCTCTGCGCGACACACGGAATCGAGCGCGCTACACTCCCCCTGTGAACAACGAGCTCCCTGGGGACGAGCCGAACCTCGACCCTTCCGCGACGCCGGCACCCGAGGCGCCGACGACCACCGCCCCTGTCGCTGAGGCCGAACGCGCGCCAATCGTCGCCGATCCGTCGGCGTTTTCGCAGCCTCCCGTGACGACGTCCTCCGAGCTCGCCGCCGCGATCGAGCCTCCGGTCAGCGAGGACGAAGCGCGTTTTCGCGCGATGTGCGAAGCCGTGCGTGCGCCCGCCGACCCCAAGAAGCCCCACACCCTGACGCTCGTGCTCCTCGCGATGCTCGGCTTCGGCTGGCTCGCGAACTCGAGCGACTCGATGTCGTACTCCATCGCGCTCCTCGTGGCGCTCGCGCTCAATCAGCTCGGCCACTCGTTCGCGATGCGAGGGTTCGGGTACTCCAATCGCTCGATCATCTTCATCCCGTTCTACGGTTCGGTCTCGACAGGAACCAAAGAAGACGCGACCCCCACGCAGCGCGCGATCGTTCAGCTCATGGGCCCCCTTCCGGGCATCGTCCTCGGCACGGTCCTCTCGTTCACCGCAGCGCGCTTCGTCGCGCCCGGGCACTTCCTTCACCACTTGGTGCCCGTCCTCCTGATCATGAACTTGTTTCAGCTCTTGCCGTTTCCGTCGTTTACGGGCGGCGAGCTCCTGCGCTTGCTCGCCCTGCGCCGAAACCGCTGGCTCGACTTCGCCTTTCGCGGCGTCCTCGGCGCGCTCCTCGTCTACGCAGCCGCGCAATGGAAGCTCGTGATCCTCGCGGTGATCGCCGTCGTCTCGCTCGTGCGACTGCCCGCCGACTGGCGCACGCGCGTCGCGGCCGACTCGATTCGCAAGCGCTTCGGTGCGATCTCTCCGCTGGCGAGTGAGCTCAGCGAGGAGGTCCTCCGCGCCGTGTACGACCACGCCGAGGTCCTCACAGCGAAGTTTCCCGAGCCGCAGCGATCGACGCAGCGGACGCTCGTCGCAAGGGAGCTCATTCGCCTCGCGTCCGAACAGTCGCCGTCGGGCGCCGTATCGGTCGCCCTGCTCGGCGCCACAGGAGCGCTCTTCGTCCTCGGCTCGATCGCGTATGTGCTCTTCAGCGCGTGGCTCCGCCCAGGCTGAACCCTCCGACGTGCCTCGCGGCAGGCCTTCGAAGCGCGCCGCGTAGGGTGCAGCGCGCGCGGCGCTGCGCGCACGAGCAATCTTCGCATCGCCTGCGAATTCACTCGATGTTCACAGATTGACGCAAGGCGTCTAACGCAAAATTAATCCGGATTAGTGACGCGTCCCTGCCTCGCGGTGGCGCGTCGCGAGCGCGTCAGCGTCGCCGTGGCTTGGCGCGACGAGCCTTCTTGCGCGCGGGCTTCGCGCTCGACTTGCTCACGAGCTTCGCGCGCAGGGTGGCGAGCGCCTTCTGCGCGCTGTCCACGTGATCGAGCATCGCGCTGCGCTCGGCTTCATCTGCGGCGGCGTACACCTGCGTCGCCCGCGTCACGAAGTCGCTCTCGGCGAACTCTCCCGTGAATCGTTCGAGCTTCGCGCCGATGCGCCCCAACGTGAGCCGCGATTGGACCGGCTCTCCCTGCGCGCGAAGCAGCTCGCGGACGTACGCCTCGACTTGCTTCGACCTCAAGTTCGTCGCGAGCACGTGCTGCGCGGCTTTGCGAAGGAGCTTCTCGTCTTCGAGGCGCACCAATCGAGACTTGCGCCCGTAGTCGAGCGAACGCCACGCGTCGCTGTTCAGTCGCTTGTCGTACACCGCGCTGAGCAGCGCGCGCTCGAGCGTCTCGGGTGAGATCCGTAGGCGCGGGCCGTCGCTGGCCAAGAGCAGCGCGATCCACAGCGGGTGCTCGTCGCGTCGCTCGAGCACGAGCGCCGTATCGCCGCCGAAGAGCTGCACGAACAGCCATCGTCCGTACTCGGCCACAGCGTCTTCGACGGTCTTGCGCACGGTCTCGCCGCGCGCGAGCGCCTCGTCGAGCACCTTGCGCTCGTTCGCGTCCAGCCCGTGCGCGTCGTCGCGGGCCGCGGTTTTGGCCAGCACATCGCGGTCGTCTTTGTCCCTCGCCATGCGTTCGATGGTGCCAGCGACCGCCGGCAGAGCGCAACGTCGCGCGACCGTGCGCCGTGTGTCGCGGCCGAGGGAGAGGCGCTGCGCAGCAACGGCGCTGAGGCAGAGCCTCGGCGCATAGCTCGGGCTTGGAGTAGCGCCAGCGACGGCGCCGCCGAGACTGCTCGAAGCCCGGGGTCAGCGATCGAGCACACTGGATCGAAAATCGACTGGACTCTCTCAGGCGTCCGGCGACTTCGAGATGAGGTCGATCCAAAGCCCGCAGCGCCGTCGCTCGAAGCTCGTCGACGTTCCAGCGGTCGTGTCGTGGTGTGTCAGCGGTCCCAGGGCGTCGGCGCCTTCCCGACCGAGGCGCGGCCTCCGTATTCTCTGGAGGTGCAGACACTTCGTCGTGCCCTCGTTGGACTGGTCTCGCTCACCGCTGCCTGCGCGGCAAACACTGGCCCCTCGTCGGACGCTGCGCCCGACTCGCAGGGCGTGGCAGACACTTCATCGCGCGACGCCCTGTCCGACACCACGACGCCCGAGGCGGGCCTCGATGCAGCGCCCGACGCGACGCCCGACGCGACGCCCGAGGCGAGCTTCGATGCCCCCGTGGACGCAACGCCGGAAGCCTCCGTGGACGCAACGCCAGAAGCCTCCGTGGACGCAACGCCGGAGGACGTCTCGTGCGGCGCGGGAACAAACTTCTGCATGGGAATGTGCCGCGCCGACACGGACCCTGCGTTTGGCTGCGGGAGCGCGACGTGCTCGCCCTGCGCGATTCCAGGAGCCACGGCGACGTGCGCGATGGGCGCGTGCGCGCTCGCAGCGTGCATCGCTGGCCGCTACGACCTCGACGGCGACCCGCGCAACGGCTGCGAATACACCTGCACGCCCACGGGAACCTCGGATCCCATCGACCCGACCTTCACCGACGACAACTGCGACGGCAGCGACGGCGTGGTGGCGCAGTGCGTGTTCGTGTCTGCGACCTCGGGCAACGACACGACGGGCGACGGCACGAGGACGCGCCCCGTCCAGACGCTGGCTCGCGGCATCGCGCTCGCGCAGATGACCAGTCGCAGCGCTGTGTGCGCCGCAGGCGGGGTGTACCTCGAGGCCGTCACCGTGGCCTCCGGGATCAGCGTGTACGGGGGCTTCGACGAGAGCGACGCGAGCTTTCGGTTCCGTCGTGCGGCGAGCGCGACGACCACGGTGCGGGCGGTGGGAACGGTCTTTCTCGCGAACGCCATCAACGACGAAACGCACCTCGAGGGCTTGATCATCGAGGCGCGCGCGCCGAGCGCCGCGGGCGGTTCGGCCTACGGCGTGCGACTCGTCGCTGGAACGGCGCCGCTGTTCGTTCGGTACAACACCGTCACGGCGGGGGATGCGACCGCGGGCGCCGCGGGCGCTGCGGGCTCGAACGGTGCGTCCGCGAGCCCCGGCGGCAATGGGATGATGGGCTGCAGCGGATGCACCTCGTCCACCACGGGCAGGGGCGGCAACGGCGGGGCGAGCCCCTGCGGCAACACCGGCGGTGCAGGCGGCAACGGCGGCTACGACGAGAACGGAACGACGGGCGGCGCGGGCGTAGGCAACCCAGCCTCGGGCGGCGCTGGCGGGTTGCGCGGGATGTGCATCGTCGGGCCCAACAATCGCCCGGGCGGCGCGGGAAGCGACGGCGCGGCGGGCGCCGCTGGCAGCGGCGGAACCGGCGCCACAGGGCCGGGCGCGCTCGCGATGGGCGCCTTTGTTCCTGCCTCCGGCGTCGCAGGCAGCGCGGGCACCAACGGAGCTGGCGGCGGCGGCGGTGGCGGCGGTGGCGGTGGTGCGGGCGGGATTTGCCGCGCCGACCAGGGCGGCGGCGGTGGTGCCGGCGGCGGCGGCGGGTGCGCTGGAACGCCAGGCGCCGGCGGCGGTGGTGGCGGCGCGAGCTTCGGCGTCCTCGTGGCCGCTGGAACGGCAGTCGTCTCGAACAACACGCTGACCACCGGCGTTGGCGGCGCGGGCGGAGCTGGAGGCCGAGGCGCGTCGGGCGGCGCAGGCGGCGCGGGAGGTATGGGCGGCCTTGGCGCAGACGAAGCGGGGCCTGGCGGCGCGGGCGGCAGGGGTGGCGCGGGCGGCGCAGCAGGGCCCGGCGGAGGCGGCGCGGGCGGCCCGAGCGCATGCATCGCGCGGGGCGGAAGCGCGACGGTGATGGCTTCGACAAACACCTGCTCCGCGGGCGCGCCAGGAGTGGGCGGCGCCGCTGGCGAGTCGGTCGGAGGGTTGACCGCGACGCCGGGCGCGACGGGCGTCAGCGGCGCATCGCTGCTGCTGCCCTGAGGCTCGCGGCGCGCGATGGCAAATAGCGCTCTCGCGCGCGTCGTGCGGGGCGCCTGTGAAGCGTGCGCCGAAACGCCGAGCAGCGCCGCAATGCTCTCGAGCGAAGCGTCAGCGTCGAGCGCGCGGCATGACCAACCACCGTCGATATGGCATCGTGCGCGGCATGGTTCGTTCGTCGGCGACGGCCCTCGGGATCGGGGTGACTTTGATTCTGTGTGCGGGCTCGGTGCTGGCGCAGAGCGCGCCGCAGCGGGACGCCGGTTCCGGGCGCGGACCCACCGACGCTGCCGGGGTTTCTCGAGCGCCAAGCGACCCACGCGGCGGAGGCCAGCTGCTGCTACGCGAGGTCGAGACCGAGCGCGACCGTGCATCGGGCCTGCTGCTCGACGCGCGGCGCGCGCGCAACATCCCTCGTCAAGAGTGCATCTTGGCGCTCCTCCGCGAGCTCGATCGCCTCGTAAACGACGCGCGCGGGGCGTACATCGCGCTGGGGCAAGCGATCTTCATGGATCGTCAGGCGCAGCGCGAGCACTGGCTACAACTGTTGCAGCGATATCGTCAGCGCGCGGTGGAGCTCGGCGCGGAGGCTTCGCGCTGCGGTCAGGGAGTCGCGCGGCAGAGGCCGTAGTTTCGCGGATCGTTGCGCGCGGACAAACGCCCACAGCCCCGCGCGACCGGCCCGCGACCGACGACGTGACGGACGCGCGCCGCGTCGTCGGTCGGCCGCGACCTCCGTGCGCGTGCGCACGAGCGTGCCCTCGGCCTCACGAGACACAGCCATTCGCCCGATTGGCGTTCGCTCTTGCGCGCCTCGACCCAGAGCGTGCGCGCATCGCTCAGAGCCATGGGTGACCCTCGCGGCGCGCGAACTCGCCGCACTTGGGGCAGCGGTGGTTGACGCGAACGCGGGCGAAGCATCGGTCCGTTCCGCAGCGGTCGAGCGGGATCGAGCGACCCACGAGGTACCCGACGACCGGCAAGCTCAAACCGAGCAGACCGCCGTGCGGGATCCACTTGATGGCAGCCACGGCGAGCCCGATCCCCGCCAACACGCCGTGCAGCGTCGCGTCCCTCGGGAACGTCAGCGACCCGAACGGCGTGCGTCGAGTGAAGGTTGCAACCGAGAGCGCGGCGGCGGTGCTCGAGCTCTCGCTCGCGGCGCTCAGCGCGAGGTCCGCGGCGAGCGCTTGGTCCTGCGCTTGCCCCGTGTCCATCGCGACGAGCGAGTCGAGGTCTTCGTGGGGAGGCCACTCGCTTCGCGGCGGAAGACCGAGCCGCGCGACGAGCGACTCGTCGATGTCGTCGAAGTACTCGAGCGCGGCCTCGAACGACGCGCGCTGATTGGGCTCGAGCAGCGCACGAACGTGCGCGAGCTCTTCGCGTGTGTACTCTCGGACGAAGCACTGCGCGGCGAGGGCGAAGCTGAGCGCGTCGGGCGAGAGATACCCGAGCGAGCGATGGCTGTACTGGTGGCCGAGGATCCCGCCGAGCCCGCCGCTCGATCGGTATGTGTACGCGCCGTTGGTCGACAGGACACCGAACCCCAAGAACACCGTCGTGAGGTCCGTGAGCTCTTCTTCAGCAGCTTCGTTGGCGACCTCGAGCCCGTGGAGATGGCGGTAGGCGTGCGCGACCTCGTGGGCCATCGCGGTCACGAACTCCTCGGAAGAGGCGAGTCGCGCGCGAAACACGCCGAACCAACACGTGTCGTCGCGGATGCCCGCGAACCACGCGACCGCCTCTCGATGCGGAGCGATCGGGAGAAGCGTCGTAGCCTCGGCGCGGTCGATCTCGTCGATGATGTGTAGCTCGACGCGCAGCGCTTCGAGCCCCGCGTACCAGAGCAGTCGCCGCACCAGACGCAAGATGGTCCTGTCGTCCTTCGGATCGAATCGATCAGGAAAATAACTCGCGTCTGGCAAGATCAACGGCCACGCGACGAACGGCTCTACCCCCGCGCGCGCGATGATGTCGCTCAGTCGATCGAGCAGCTGCTCGCGTCGCGTCTGCGACGGAAGGTGTGTGCGGTCCCGCGCGTCGTCGTCCATCGAAGCCGCTTCGAATCCTACCGCGGGCATGCGGGCCACGGGCGCGCCGAAACGCTTCGACCGGGGACGGTCTCCGGGAGAACCGCGCGAGCGGGCAAACGGTTCACGACGAGACGACGTCCGTGCGACACTGCGCGCAGTGGGAGAGACGCCATACCGAGTCGCTGAAGAGCTCGTCGCGGATCGGGACGCTACGGTTCGCGAGGTCGAAGACGAATGCAACGCCTTCGCAGCAGGCGATCGCTGCAGGGCGTGCGGTACGAGCGGCGCGCACCCAGCGGTCCTGCGCAGCGGCGACCGCTACGAGGAGCGATCGAAGGAGCTCACGGACTACCCCGGCCGCGTCGCGCTTTGCGAGTCGTGCGCGTCCGCGCAGGACGAAGCGATCCACCGCCTCGACGCGCTGAACCGCGTGTTGGTAGCGCCTGTGGTCGCGAGCCTCCTCGCGCAGTGGATCATCGTCGAGTTCGTCGAGCCCACGGGCGACATTTCGCGCGAGGTCCTCGCGGTGCAGGCAGTGTTCTTCGCGACGCTGATCGCCACAGCGATGTGGTTGCGTCGTCGAGCGCGCAGGACGCTCTTGCCCGCGGTGCTGGTCGCCGGTCGCGATCGATCGATCACGGTGCAGCTCGCGACGCCCGCCGCGCGCGCCAACCCGCCGAGAGCCTTCGTCGGCGTCGCTCCCGAGCGCCGCATGCTGACATTGGGAATGCTGTTTGTCGTCGCCCTCTTCACAGTCCCGGTGAACCTCATCGCCTCGGTCTTGCTCAACGGGAAGGTCGATGTGTCGGGCGACAACAGGACGCGCGTCGTGGTGAACGGGCGCTACGAGGTCTCGAGCCCGCGGCTCGACGCAGTCGGGTGGTACTTCTACACTCGGGGCGCGAACGTGCGACTTGATTTCAGGGGTCCATTCGAAGTCGAGCCTTTGGTGCTCGACGGCTACGACGCGAACCTCGTTCTCTCGACGCCGTCGTGCGCGACGCCCACCCGCGACGGCGAGCGTGCGTCCGTCGTGTACCGATGGGTTCGTCGTGGACACGAGTTTCGCCTTCGCTGTCCCAGCGTCGAGTGAGCGTCGCCCCGGCGCTCGACGACAGCGACATGCGGAGCCGTTGACGAAGCGCGACTGCGCGCCTAGCCGACGACCAAGTCTTCATCCGCAACACATCCTTCACGAGTCCGATGACGACCAGCCCCCTCTCGAACTGCGCGATCAACGCGATTCGCGGACTGCACGCAGCGCTGGTCGTGTGGCGCCGTCCGCTCGTGGACGCGTCGCTGCACCGGCTCTTGCGGCAGTGCGACGCGAAGCTGCCTCTGCTCGCGCCCTCGCTCCTCGATCAACCGATCACCGAACAGCGTTGGCTTCGGTACCTGCGCGCCGAGGCGCTGCGCCCGCGCGCCGCCGGAACGCCCATGGAAAAGCTCGCGTGGACCGTTCGTGGCGCGATCCTCCACCCCGAGTGCCGCAAGCTCGAGACGATCGTCGAGCGATGGCTCCCCGACGAAGACCCGCTGCGCGAGGTCGTGATCGCCACGCGCGACGCGATCGACGTCTGGTGGAACGAGCCTTCGAAACCCGTGCGCGTCGAAGCCTTTCACATCCTGTGGATGACGACGGACCCGATTCAGCGCTGGCGCGACGCGGCGCTCGCCGCCCTCATCCTCGTCGCTCCCCGGCTCGACGACGAGGTGCACCGGGACCTACGCGACGCGATCGACCGCGCGCACGATCGCGAACGAATGCGCTCCGTTTCGATCTGGGCGCGCGACGAATGCCGACTCGTGCGCGACGCTGACAGCGCAGAGCGCGCGTTCGACAACCTCGCGAGCGATCGATTTCCCCTCACGATCGCGTACATCAGCGAGCGCTTCGAAAACAGCGTGCGTCGCGACGTCGACCGCGCCTGCGGAGCGTTTCTGCGCGCGCGTGTTCCAGCGCTGGACCTCGAGCGCTTGTGGGTCGCGCGAGCCAGCACGACAGCCGATCGCAACACACCGACGTAGTCGATCGCCTCGTCCGCTCGCGTGCGCAGCGACAAATCGTCGTTGCTTGTCTTATCCGCCCAAGCCCGACGGCGCCTCGTGGGTTGTTGCCAGACTCGCAACCGACCCAAGACGGACGCTCGCGCTTCGAGGACTCGCATGATTCGACGAGGGATTCCTGGTTCATTGCTCACGCTGTCGGTGCTCGCGTCGTGCGCTGGAGGCGCCCGCGAAGTTGGCCAACGCGCAGTCGAGACGCAACGTGATCAACAGTCCGCAAGCGCCGCGGGAGGATCGAGCGAGGCCTCGCACGATCGCATCACCGCGTCGTCCGGCTCCGCCGCGGGCTCGTTGGTTCGCGCCCCGCGCGCGGTGCACGACGAGACGCCGATGCTCGTGACATTGGTGGGCCGCACTCCCGACGCGCATCGCGCGAGCAACGGGGCCGTCGCGGGCGGAGGCACGATTCCACCGTCGGGGTCGTTCATCGTCCGCGCCGCAGGAAATCCAGGGGCGGCGAGCGCTCCGCGCAGCGACCCGCCGATCGACGGACGCGAAGGCGGACGCGCAGGCGAGGCCGCGGGCTTCAGCGGGCTCGGCGCGACGGCGACGACTGGGTCCCCCGCACGCGCGCCGCGTAATACAGCTCCTGCGCGGGCTGAGCGACCGCTAACCGTCGAAGAGCTCATGCGCGCAGCCACTGGATCGAGCGCCCGATCGGCCGCGCAAGTGCAGGCTGCGGTGCCCATTGGCGCTCGATCGACGCAGCGAAGCACCCTCGCTACGACGAGAAGCTCGGGCGGCGGCGAGGCGGGCGTTTCGCGGTCGTCGCTCGATCGTGCGCCTGCTGCGGAGCCTCGCCCATTGGAGCCCCTCAGCGCGCCCGTCGCGCGGCCGACGCCCGTCGGTGTGCCCGTCGGAAGCACGATGACGGTGACGACAACCGTCGCCGTGACCCCGCCGTTGATCGTCGAACCGCAGCAAGACTTCGCCGGCTTGCTCACGGCAGCCACCGTCGGCGACGCTGATCGCTTCAACAATTACCTCGACTATCTCTCGCGCCACGCGAGCGAGGCCCGAGAGCTTCGGCTCGACATGGCGCGCAGGCTCCGCATCACCGTCGTCGACTCGCAGGGCCGCGCCGTCAACGCCGCGCGCATCCGCCTCTCCAACCAAACGGGAACGGTCCAAGCCCTCACCCACGCCGACGGATCGTTCGACTACTTTCCCGGCCTCTCGACCGCGCAGCTCGCGGGCACCGCGCGGCTCGACGTGAGCGTCGAATCGACGTCCGTACACGCCGATGTGCAGATCCCCACGCACGGCGACGGGCCGCCCGTGGTCGTGCGAATGAGCACCGCGGTGGTCCCTCCCGCGCCCGTGCTCGACCTCGGGTTCTTGATCGACGCGACGGGCTCGATGGGCGACGAGCTCGCCTACATCCACCGCGAGGTCGCCAGCATCGTGCAGAGAATCGAGCGCGATTCTCCAGGCGTCCGCGTGCGATTGAGCGCGACGTTCTACCGCGATCGCGTGGACGACAACGTCGTGCAGCAGATCCCCTTCACGAGCAACGTTCAGGGCTTCGCGACCGCGATGCAAAACGTCTACGCGTCCGGCGGCGGCGACTACCCCGAAGACCTCGACGCTGGCATCGACGCCGCGATCAACCGCCTCGCCTGGAGCGACGGCGCGGCGGTTCGCGTGCTGGTCCTCGTCGCCGACGCGCCTCCGCAGCACTACAACGACACGAACTTCACCTACCGCGAAGCCATGGTGCGCGCGTCGCAGCGAGGCATTCGTCTTTTGCCCGTGGCCGCGTCGGGCAGCGATCGCCGCGTCGAGTTCTTGTTTCGCGCGATGGGCGCGTATACGAGCACGCCGTACGTGTACCTCACGGACGACTCGGGCATCGGCGGCTCGCACATGGAAGCGGACACCGATCGCGTCGCGGTCGAGCGCTTCAACGACGCGCTCGTTCGCTTGGTCACCAGCGACCTTCGCGGCCAGGGAATGCACGAGCCCGGTCGCCTCGGCGCCGAGCGCAACTGAGCGCTGCACGCGCCGCCGCGAGCCTCACCCCGTCGCGTCGCCGGCGGTCACCGATGCCTCTCGGTCGGACCGATGCGCCGTCGTGATCCACGGCACGCCCGAGCGCACGACGCGCGCGTCCGAACGCAGCCAGTATCGCTCCCCTTCGCGGCGCACGAGCGCGCCCCCGCCGAGCGCGCGGAGCTGCGCGACGGCGTTGTTCAGCCGATTCGACGCAGCGGCGCGCTGAATTCGCTCGTTCGGCCAGAGCGCCTCGACGAGCTCGCGGTTCGTCCGGCCCGCCTCGCAGCCTGCTAGCTGCACGACGAGCTGAAACGCGTTGCGACGCGCCGACCGTGTCAGCGACGCGCCGCCGGGCAACCTCGCCACGCCGAGCGCCTCGTCGATGCACACGCACGCGCACGACGGATCGCGCGCGCTCCACTCGATCGCCGTGCGCTCGCTCGGGGTGAGGTCCGCCCAATAGAGCGTCGCGGCGTGGCGAATCGGAAGGGACTCGAGCACGGACTCGCCGATCGCTCGGCGCGCAGCGAGCCCCACCCACGCGGGCGCGAGCGCGCGCGCCAACGTCGAGCGGCTCGGCGCCGCAGCGTCTTGCTCGCGCTCTCCGCAGAGCCACGCCGCGTGCCCGAGAACGATCGTCGCCGCCATCCGATGCTCGGGCGAACCCACGAGCGACAGGACGCGCGCAGCCTCGTTTGCAGCCGCCGCGCTCGCGACGTGTTGTCCGGCGCGCGCGAGCAGCCGAGCCCGACGCGGAGCGATCAGCGCGGCCACGGTCGAAGCGTGCGTGGCTCCTTCGCGAAGCCCGCGATCGAGCGCCGCGAGCGCCTCCGCGTAGCGGCCGCTCGCCTCGAAGACATCCGCGCGAAGCGCCGCGACATGCACCGCCGAGTACGCGTCGGGGCGAACCGCGAGAAGCGCCTCGACTCGCTCGAGTCCCGAGAGCGCCTCTGCGTAGCGACCGCGCGCGAAGTCCCCTTCGGCGCGATTCAGCCGCGCGTTGCGGAGCTGTTCGAGGTAGCCCGCGCGCTCGAGGAGGGCCTCGGCTTCGACGAATCGGCACTCGGCCTGATCCCACTGTCCTCGCTGCAGCGCGATCATCCCGAGGTGGCCGAGCGTCGTGCCCTCGGCGCCTCCCTCTCCGAGCGCTCGAAAGTGCGCCACCGCCTGCGATCCTGCCGCGGTGGCCGCCGCGTCGTCGCCGAGCATCGCGAGGCAGAGGCACATGTTCGTCGACGCCACCGCCTCGGCCTTGCGCGCGCCGAGCTTCGCAGCGAGCTCGCGCGCCGCCTCGTAGTGCGCGAGCGCCTCCGCCAGCCGCTCTTGCCAGTACGCGAGCGATCCCAGGCCGATCTCGCACTGCGCGTGCTCGTGGGCGTAGCCGACCGCGAGGTAGCCCTCTTGCGCGCGCAGCATCAGCGCGCGGGCTCGCTCGGCGTCGTCGAAGCGGCGGAGAAACGCTCGCTCGACGAGGCACGCGGAGGCCACGGGCAGCGAGACCGCATCGACGTCGATCCCGTCGAGCAGCGCCGCGACCTCGCGCCACTCGGTGCGGAGCCGGTGCGCGCGAGCGAGCTCGACGGCCACCGTGGCCCATAGCTCCGACCGCGGTTGCAGCTTGGACAGCGCGCCCTCGAGCCACGAGACGACGAGCCCCAGGCCCTCGTGGCGCTCGTACGCGAGGGCGAGCGCCACGCTGCACGTGACGAAGTCTGCGCACCGCGGAGCGTCGTGTACCTGAGCGCCCAGCGAGGCGGCCGCTGCCTCGAGCGACGAGCGCTCGGCGTCGATCGCGACGAGCGCGGCCGGGTCCCCGACGGTTCGCCACCGCTCGATCGCGTCGCGCGCCCGTCGCGCGCAACCGTGATCCACGCGTTCGATCTCTGCGCGAAGGGACCGAGAAAATGCAGGTTCGTCGAGCAACGCGAGCGCGGCCTCGAACCGAGCGACCCAGCCGACGCCATCGTCGAACACCATCGATCGATCGCGAAGCCCCGCGAGCGCGACGAGCGCCGAGCGTTGTCCGAGCGCGCGTTCGATCGCGTCGAGCTCGACGCTCGTGCTGGACGCGACGATCACAGCCATCGCCTCGAGTTCGTCCGTCGACAGCGCTTCGGTCGCGGGCCATCCGTGTCCGAGCAGCGGGTGCGTCGCGCGCTCGCCACGACGCACCGCGCGACGCGCGGCCTCGCACCGCGCGAGCAAGGCGCTCGGCGAGAGCACCCGCAGCAACGGCAAGGCGCTTCGAAGCCCGTCGGTCGACCGTTCGGCGGCGAGCGCGAGCGCGCGCAGCGTCGCCAAGCGATCACCGCCCTCGTGAGCGAGCGCCACGCCTTCACGAACGAGCGCGGCGTCGAGCCACTGAACGCACGCCTCGAGCGACGCAGGAGCGCACTCGACATAGGCCTCGGCCTCGAGCGCGAAGCGCGAGACCCAGCCGACGACGCACGGTCGCGCGTCGCGCGGGGCGCGGAGGGCCTCGCGCGCTTCGGACTGCGAACGCGCTTCGATCGTGTCGCAAGGACGTTCGCGGGCGATCGCGGCGAGCAGCGAGGACACCTCGGCGCCGGGCGGCCCCCACACTAAGACGCGACGGTGTCCGTCGTCGACGCGCGCGAGCGCCTGTTCGAAGGCCGAAGGGGCGAGCGACATGCGAGCGATGGGTTAGCCCAACGACGAACGATCGTCGAAGCCCCCAAAGGGCGGACGCGCGCGCCGTTGCGCACAGAAACGCGCGGCGCGACGGCGCGACCGACGCGGGTCGATCCTCGAATAAGAGTGAATAAGGGCGGAGTAGCGAAGCGCGCGAAGCAGACCTCCGTACGAGCGACGACGGGCGAGTGCCTGTCGCGAAAAGGAGCGTCTCGATGAGGTCGATGGCTGCAATGTGTTTCGGAGTGTTCGCGTCGTTCGTGTTGGCCGCGTGCGGGCCGGGGTCGAGTCGACCCGTCGGAACGTCGGCTTCGTCCGGCAACGGCGCGCCGTGCCAATCGCAGGGCGATTGCCCGAGCGGACAGACGTGCCTGACGGTCGGGGGCGTCTCCGCGTGCACGATTTCGTGCACCGCGTCTGCGACCGAATGCACGGGGTCCGCGAGCTGCGGCTCGTTCGGCTCGGTGTCTGCGTCGGTGTGTCGTCCGGCGACGATGAGCTCGTCGAGCGCGGACGCGAGCGCCGCCCCGCGCGCCGACGAGCAGCCGAAGGCCCCGTGCCGCGCCGACGCAGAGTGCGTTCGCCTGCAAGAGGGCTCGATTTGTGGGGCGTTTCGCGGCGAGCGAGCGTGCACGATCGCGTGCAGCGAGCGGTCGCAATGCAACCCGCCCGCCGTGCAGGGAATCGTGACGAACTTCATGGACTGCGTGACCGACGAGGCCAACCCCGCGCGCCGCATCTGCGCGCCGGATCCCGCGTGCCTGCAGCCGAGCAACCCGTTCGCGTGCGTGACGTTTCCCATGATGCCGCCGAACCCGTTCGACGACGCGGGGTTCTGAGAGGCGCCCGCTCACCGACCGTGCACTGTTGGTGATCCACCCTGTCAATATCCTCGTGAGCGCGCGAGGCGATCCGCGAGCGCCCCTGCGCCAAGCCTCCGAAACGGACGCACCATCGTCGTTGATTCGCGTCCGTTCTGGGAGAGATCGCGGGACGGAGGGCGGTGTATGCGACTCGACCCTCGACGCGTCCCCGAAGCCAACGTCGAGCCGCGGAAGCTGCAACCCCCACCGAAGCAGGTACGCGGTGCAGGTATCGGCGCTTCGCCGTCGATCGGTCGGCCAAAGGTTGATAGTTTTGGACTTCATGCGCATCTCGCTTCCGCGTCACGCGACGCGGCTTTTCGTCGCCGCGGCTCTGCTCGCTGCATGCTCTCCACCAAGCACGCCGCGCCCGGACGCGACCGCGGACACGCTCGTCGCCGACGATTCGCGCGCAGCGACCGACGCTGCGACGGACGACGGGACGACCTCCGTCGATGACGTTGCAGACGCCTCGGCGGCAGACGCGCAGGACGCGAGCGTCGATGCGCCCGTCGTCGATGCAGGCGTCGATGCGACCGTTGTCGACGCGGCTGTCGATGCCGCGGCTGACTCAGCACCCGACGCGAGCGACACAGGCGTCGACGCGCCGACGCTCGACGCGGGCGTCGACGCCCCCACGGATGCGCCTTCGGACGCGACGGAATCGGGAGCTGACGCGTCGGTGCCCGACGTCACCGCGGATGCGTCCGTCGATGCGTCGAGCGATGCGCCCGCCGATGGTCCACGAAGCATCAGCCTCGTGCGCATCACGTGCGCGGTGGCGGTCGTTCCGAGGATGACGGTGGAGTGGGCGTTTCCGTCGCCTACGACCGAGATTCTGCGTGGATTTCTCCAGCTCCCGAGCGGAACAGCCTACCGCACGGCTGCGCCGGACATCGCCGCAGGCGTCGTCACCGCGACGCAATCGTTCACGCTCGCGTCTACGACGGACTTTGCTCGTGACTATCGGATCGAGTTGGCGACCGCGAGCACGGGCGCCGTCGTCGCGACCTTCGATCCTGTTCGCTGCCCTTGAGCGTCGAGTTCCTCGACGCCGCGGGCGATCGCGTCGAGTCTCCAGGTCTGAACGCCGCTCACGGTGGGCAGCTCGGCCCGTACTCGCGCTGACAAAACCCGCCGGGGTCGCACGAGCACCAGGAGCAACGCTGGGTCGGCGAGGGGCTGCCGCCGGGCACGAATTGCCCGTCGTTTCTGAAACAGCCGGGCCTCGTGAAGGCATTGCAGCGCTCGGCCGTCTCGCAGCGAAATCCGACGGTGTCATCGCTGTGCGCGAAGCAGTCGCATGTGATGCAGCGGTCCGGTGAGGTCCATCGCTCTCCGAGGGCCACCGTCTCGCCGCCGGGCATTCGGCAGCGCCGATCGGGCGCGCGATGGTTGCAGCCCATGTTGAGCGGAGGCACGCACGTGCAGCCGCTCCCATCAGCGCTTTGGTAGTTCATAAACGGCCGTACGCGCGCGTTGTCTGGCGCGATGCAATGGCGGTACAGCCCGTCGTCGCTCACGTCCGGCGCCGCCGCGCTGTCGCCCTGCGCGGGCGGCGCGTCGATCGAAGCGCTGTCGGTCGGGTTGTCGACCGCGCCGTCGAACTTCCTCGACTCCTGCGGCAAGCTCGAAGAGGCGCATCCCCCGAGCACGATCGCGATCCAGACGACCGTCGTGCGACGTGACTTCATCGTTGATTCTCCGAAGCAAAGCGAAAGGTTGTCGACGATGCTAAACGACGCCTCAATTGAACGTCGTAGAAATGAGCCGAGCGTCGGCCATCCACGAGACCGTTGAACTCGAGTCCAACCGCCACGAATGGATCGAGAAAAGTACGTCGATCGAATGAGTGGCGGTTTCGCGATTCTCTGCTGACAATTCGCGAACGGAGCTCTCGTTGCGCGGGACCGGGAGCCAAGGGGCCCGGCATCGGCAACCCACAGCGATGATCGACAACGCGGACAGTTCGTCGCGATGCGTTGGGGACGATCTGCGACATGGGTTGTTATGCGATCTCCGTCAGAGCGAAGCGGCGCTGCCCGATACGACGTCGCACACGCCTCTCCCGAAAGAACGATGACTCACATGCGTCGCACGTCTTGGTTTTTCGTTGGAATCGCCGTCACGAGCGGGTGCTTGGACACGCGCACTCCGCCCGCGGACGCAGCCGCGGACGCTGCGTTGGACGCCGCGCTAGACGCCACGGTGGACGCGACGGCCGATGCGATCACCGACGCGCTCGTGACCGAATCCGCGGCGGACACGACGGCGCTCTGCGGCGCTGGGCTCGCCGCCTGCGGCGGCGCGTGCGTCGATCTCGCGACGGACATGATGAATTGTGGCGCGTGCGGCGTGCGGTGCTCTGCGCCAAACGCGCGCGCCGCGTGCGACATGGGCGCGTGCGTATTTCGCTGCGACGAAGGGTTTGCAGACTGTGATCGCGTCGCGAGCAACGGTTGCGAGGCTTCGCTCGGCGCGCCGACGACCTGCGGATCCTGCGATCGACGCTGCGGCGGAGCGACGCCCAACTGTCAGTACGCGCCCGGCCGGCCGGGCATGTGCGTCGGCGGCTGCGCGATGGGCTTCGGTGACTGCGACAACAACGCGATGAACGGCTGCGAAACGCCGCTCATTTCGATGAATCACTGCGGCGCATGCGACCGACCGTGCCGCGCCCCGGCAAACGGCAGCGCCAACTGCATGGCCGGAGCGTGCGAGATCAGCTGCAATCCTGGCTACTACGCGAGCGGGACAGACTGCGTCGCAGTGCTTCCTCCGCGGCCGCTCGCGCCGATCTCCGCGGGCTTCACGACGAGCACGCGACCCACGTTCACCTGGGTAAACCCTGCGGGAAACACCGGTGTCGAGGTGCTCGTGTGCCGCGATCGACGCATGACGTCGGGCTGCGTTCGCAGCACGGTGATGGCGCGCTCGTATCGCCCGACCGCTCCGCTCGCGAGCGGCTGGTGGTTCTGGTCGCTCGGCGGTCTGCGCGGGACGATCGCGAGCGCGACGCGCAGCGCTGTGTGGCAGTTTCGCGTCCGAGCCAGCGATTCGCCGATCGATTCGAGCTACGGCTCGGTCGTCGATTTCGACGGCGACGGCTTCGCCGACGTGGTGACGGGCGCCCCCAACACCCCGATCGCCGGCGCGACGCACGCGGGCGCCGTGTACTTCTACGAGGGCAGCGCGACGGGGCTCGCTGCAGATCCAGCACGAGAGTACGTAGGCGCTGCGACGGACCGACTCGGACTCTCGGTCGCCGCCGCAGGCGACATCAACGGTGATGGCTTCGCCGACGTGATGCTCGGCGCGCCGGAGGCGAGCTTTGCTACGGGCTACGTCGGCGTCGTGCTCGGAAACGCGCGCGGCCTGCCGTCGACGTTCTCGTCGACCCTCAGGGGAGCGACGAGCAATCAGCGCTTCGGCTCGAGGATCGCAGCGATCGGCGACGTCAACGGCGATGGCTACGGCGATGTTGCCATCGCGTCGTCGCACGCGTCAGGCCCATCCGTGGTCGAGGTGTTTCTCGGAAGCGCGTCGGGCTCGTTGATCGCGCATCGCACGTACACGTTCGATCGCGCTCGCCTCAACGCCGCATATTTGTGCCCGACCACGCTCGGCGATCTCAACCTCGACGGCTACTCGGACTTTGCCATCGCGAACCCTGGTGATCCAGGCGGGGGATCGTCGTACGGAACCATTCAGATCTTCTACGGAAGCGCGACCGGCGCCAGCGCGACCCCTGCGCAGACCATCGCGGGCGTCGTCGCGATGGAGGCGCCGGCCACGACGCTGAGCTATGGCGATTTCAACGGGGACGGTCGCGTCGACTTGCTGGCAGGCAGCAATTTCGTTGACGAAGCTGGGCCGAATCGCGGCGGCGTCGTTCGCTTGTATCTCGCGACGGCGACAGGACTCCCGTCGACGCCGTCGCAAGAGCATCGTTCGGCCGACAGCGCCAACTTCGGCATCGTGGTGAGCGGCGGAGATGTCGACAGCGACGGGTACGACGACGCCCTCATCGGCGCTCCGTTCACACGCTGCGGTGGAATCATCTTCTGCGGGGCTGTCGAACTCAGGCTCGGGAGCGCTGCGGGCATCGCAACGACTCCGCAACGCCGGATCGTGGGCAACGCGGTCGAGTATCTCGGAACGAGCGTCGGAGCGCGCGGTGACATCAACAACGATGGCTTCGCCGACGTGGTGTTCGGCGCGCCCAACGAGTCCTCCACCGCGATGGACAACGCAGGCGCCCTGCACGTCCATCATGGCTCGTCGACGGGAATCGCGGCCTCATTGACGACTTCTCGCTCGAACGGAGTCACGAACAGCGCGTTCGGTCACGCCGCCACCCTGTAGTCGAGCGCGAGGCCCTCGAGGGCGGCGCATCTGCATAGGCGCGAGGGCGGGGACGAGGCGGTAACCAATCGCGGCGCCAACGGCTGACGCGTGCGCGAGAGACCGCCGTCGGATGTCCGATTCGCCTGCCCGATCCCACCGCCCGTCGCGCGCGGTATGTTCGCGCGACGCCCATGGCCACGAGCCCCGCTGCTAGCGAGACCCTCCACATCTCCCCTGACTTCGCATCGAACCTCGCACGCGTGCTGCCGAGGCTCCTCGCTCCGGGCGCGCTGCCCGAGGACTGGGATCCGCGCGCGACCACCTACGACCTGACGCGCTTCGACTCGGACGTCGGCTTCGCGGCGAGGCTGAACGAGGCCATCGCCGACATCGTCACGCGCGATCTGCAGGAGCCTTCGCAGATCCGCGAACGGCTCACCGCGGTCGGACTCCCGTTCGACTACGCGCGCCTCGGCCAGCCGCTCTCCACGCTCTTCGAGCTCTCGACGCAGGCCCGCACCAACGCAGCGCGGTGCTTCTCCTTCGCGTCGGTCACCAAGTCGTGGCTCGCCGTCATCGAGTCGCCGTCACGGACGCTCCCGGTTCGCGTCTACGCGTCGGGCGCGCTGCCGATCTCGGACGAGGCCCGCCGCGCCCTCGTTGCGAGCGGCGTCACCATCCACGAACGCGAGCCGCTGCCGCCGCCGAGCGCGGACGTGCTGACCGTGCTCGTCACCGACGCGCCGTTTCTCGGGGACGTTCAGGCCACGCACGCCGACGCGATCAGCGCGCCGGTGCCCGGCGGAAGCGTACTGCTCGTGAGGGACCCGACGCGGATCGCGCCGCACGGAATCCAGCTGATTCGCAAGCGCACCGTCTCGGCGCTGCTCGCCGCGGACGCGCGCGCGGCGCTCGAACACGAGGCGCACCGGTCCCCGAGCGCGCTCGCGGCAGAGACGCCCGAGGCGTGCGCGGAGAGGCTCCGAGCGCTCTTCCCCGAAGTGACGCAGAGCCTGTTTTTCTGCACCGGACTCGCGGCGGAGGCCGCGGTGTTCAGCGCCGCCGTCGACGTGCTGGGACCCGAGCCGGTCTCGTTCTTCTACGCGCAAAACGGCTACGGCGGCACAGGGCAGCTCATCGCGGACCTGCTGGCTCGCGGCGGCAAGCTGCGGCCGCGGCCCCTCGTCGTGCTCGGTCACGACGACCAGGGTCGCGCCGTCACGCTCGTCGACCGCGTGCTCGGGGAGCTCGCCTCGCTCGCGGGCGCGCCGGCGTGTCTGTTTCTCGAGACGCCCACGAATCCCGAGCTGCAGGCGCACGATTTTTCGAAGCTCATGGCCGGCCTTCGCGCGTACGCGGAGCAGCATGGTCGCAAGGTGCCGGTGATCGTCGACACGACGCTGGCGCCGCTCTACCCGATCTTCGCCAAGGAGTTTGCTGCCAATTGGCCGTTCGTGCTGGTCAAGAGCGGCTCGAAGTACTTCACCAAAGGAAAGACGACCCTCGGCGTCGCCGCGTGCGCGAGCGATCCGACGGCGCGCGCGATCCTCGACCGCGCGCGCGCGCTCGGTCGAGACGCCGACTCGTTTGCTCGCCCGCACCAGCTCGTCGAGCTCTACGCGGGCCTCTCGGATCTCGTCCCGCGCATGGCCGCGATCAGCGCGCACACGCGTCGCCTCGCCGATGGCCTGCGTCGCGCGCTGCGGGCCCGCGGACACGACGTGACGCTCTACGCGGTGTCCGACGCCGACGTCGAAGCCGGAATGGCGACCGGCATGGTGTCCTTCTACCTGCCACCAGCGCCGACGACGCACGCGGACCTCGTCGACGAGTTCGTCGCGCACTTGCTCGAGCACGCGCCGACGCTCGTGAAGAACCGCGTCAGCTACGGCCAGTCGACGGGCGACGGCGCCCCGGACGTCTTCTACGTGATCAACCCCGAAGAGTCGACGCAGGGCGCGCTCTCGGCCGCAGTGAAGAACGCGCAGAAGCGGGGCAACGTGCAGATCTGCCGGATTTCGGTGCCAGAGCACGCCGACGTCGACGGCCTCCTCGCCGCCGCCGAGCGCTTCTTCGCTCTCAAGTACCGCTGATTCGCGTGCTCGAGAGACCGCCGTCGGATGTCCGGTTCCACGAGGTCCTCGGTTGAACACGCGGTCGAGTGTCACGGCAGTTCTCCCACGCGCGCGGCGCGCAGAACGTGCGACGCAGCGCGAGCGGAGACTCTTCGAACGGCCTGAGAATTCACGAGCCATCTGCGAATTGACGCGAGGCGTCTAACGCAAAATTAATCCGGATTAGTGACCCATCACCGCCCGGCGATCGCGCCGCGCGAACGCGTCAGCGTCGCGGTGGCTTCACGCGGCGAGCCTTCGTGCGCGCGGGCTTCGCGCGAACGAACGTCTCGATTTGCCAACACAGTTTCGCCTGCGACACGAGAGGCGAAACCTGGGGATTCGAACTCGCCGTGCGGCGCGGTCGACCGATCGCAGCGCGGTCGCAACGGAGTGAGGGCGGGGACGAGGCGATGACCGATCGGGGTGTCGCGATAGGGCGGACCGCGTGAGGCAATCGAGCGCCTTGCGAGTCGCGCGATGGCCAGCAGTCGCTCAGTCGTCTTCGTCGCCGCCTTTGAGGCTGTCGTCGCTCAGGCACACCTGCGGCGATGCCATGTTGAGGCACGCGCTGGGCGACGGACGCTGCGGACGAAGCGATGGGCCGCGTCGCGGAGGGGTCGCGCGCGGACGATCGACAGGAGGCTCGACGCGCGCTTCGGACAGACACGGCCTCGCCGCTGCGGCGTCCTCGAAAACGCCGACCGGCTGCAAGCACGGCTGCGGACTCAAACACGGCTCCGGGGGCGTCGCCGGCGCGAGCTCGAGACACACGCTCGGCGCCGAGAGACAGACGCTGGGCCTGGTGACCTGGAGGCACGGAGAGGATCCAGAGAACTTTTCTTGCAGCCAATCGCACGCCTCGACGCTTGTGGCGATCCCAGCCATGGCGGTCGCCACGAGCAATCGACGGCGCGCGAGGATGACCGCGCGATCCTGTTGTTCGCGATCCTCTTCTGCACCCTCTTCGTCTCGCTTCGGATCCTCGTCAACCAACGCGCCCTGCCTCTCTCGCTTGATGTTACCCCACGGCGTCGCGAGCGCGCTCGTGCTGCCGATCGCCGTGAGGGTCACGGGCAGCGAACCCGACCAAGACGACGACGACCCCAACGACAACGACGGGCGAGACGACAACTACCGCAGCAAGCCGCAGTGAACGTGCGGCCAACCGCGACGCTCACGTTGGGGCGGATGTCATTGTCGTCGGCGGGAGATTGCCGTCGACGTCGAGCAGCCGTTGTTCGCGACGGCCGGGAGGCCGACCTGCGCGACGTTGGCGCGGCTTCTGTGAAGCAGGCCGATCGTTGAAAACGTAGGCGAGACCCAGCCGGCGTACAGTCCCGTGTCGAAGCGAAACACCACGTACCAACCGACGTCCCCGCGGCGCGTCGCGACGAGGCCTTCGAGCGAACACCCGTCGATGAGCAAGCGCTGCACGCTCGAGCTCACGTTGCCGGGCCGCGAGCGCGAAGTTGCCCGCTCGAATGATGGGGTGCACGCGAAAGATCGGATGGCTGAGCTGACCTGCTCCGCGCGACGGCTCATCGCGGTCGAGCGTCGCGACGACCGCAGAGTCCGCGCCGAGCACGACCGCCGCTGCGTCGTCATCTCGCTGCGACGTATCCGGAGGAACGCCCCACCCGACCGCCGTGCAGTCTTCGTTCGAAGCGAGCACGACTGCGTGCGTCGCGTTCCGTTGGCTGCACGTGACGCAAAAGTCCCAGGACACTTCCCGGTAGATGACTCATCGCGTGTCGTCCTTCCAACAGGGCGTCGCGACCGGCCGTCACGAACGACATGGCGATGGCGGTCGAGAGCAATCAACCACGCCGCATCGCTGGAGCACGGTCGGCCGAGGAGACTCGAATCATCATCGCTGTGATCGGCTCGAAGACAGAGCGCACAACAGTCGACGCTCAGCTCCCTTCCCGCCGAGCGACCCGATTCTCGCGGGCGTCGCTCGAGACGCAGCGCTGGGGCCGATCCCCGAGAGAGAGCGGCGCGCGCGCTCGCAGCGCTGCGCAGCGACGGCATCCCATCCGCGCAGAGCGTCGCCAGCGAGGTCTCCGCCGCAGAAGACGCGCTCTTCCGCGCCCTCTGCGGCCTCGTTATCGATCGCCGCACGAGGCTCGTAGCGCTCGTCTCCGCCGCGCTCCGCCGTTGATTCAGGTTCGTGGGCCGCGCGGCAGCGAGAGTTCTCGAGCGATCGAGCGACGCACGGCGCAGACGTGCTCGTCCGAACACCGACGGATGTCCCATTCTCGTCGCGCATCGAGCGCAGCTCGTAGCGACAACGGCCCGGCTCGGGCAGAGTAATCGACGCTGGTGCGTTCCGAACGCGCCGCCATCCGCCAGTGATTCTGGAGCTTGCAGCGCGCCGCTGTGGCAAGCTTGCGGGATCATGAAGCAGGGGACCACTCTCTCGGTGCGAGTCGCACGGTCGTACGGGCTCGCTTGGATGGTTGTTTTCGTGACTGGATGCTCCGGCCGGCGGGTCTCCGCATACGTGCCCGACGTAATCGCCGAGACGGACGTCGCGGACGTCGCGACCCACGTCGCGGAAGATGTCGTGCCCGACACATCCCTCGATTCAACCGCACGTGACGTTGTGCAAAACGATGCCCAATGTCCAACCGGCTCTCATCCAGTATCGATGGCCTGTGTGGCGAACGGAGGGGTGCGACCCATCACGCCGATTTCTCTCGGCGACTCGACGCTACGAAGACCGACACTTCGCTTTTCGTTGCCGAGCGGAGCAGACGGCGCGGTGATCGAGCTCTGCCGAGACCGCGCTTGCACGATGGTGATCGAGACATTGCGCGTCACAGCGACGACCGCGCGCCCCACGAGCGACCTGCCTGCCTCCAGTGTTGTCTTCTGGCGCGCCCGAGCGCGCGTCGGAGCAGTGGACGACGCCATCGCCAACGTCGGCCCCACATGGCTGTTTCATCTACCGGCCAGGGACAACACCGGTGGAATCGACAGCAGCTCCAACCCACACCTCGACGTCAACGGTGACGGCTTCGACGACTTGATTATTGGGGCGATCAAAACCGCCCCAGGTGGCAGGCGCAATGCAGGAACGGCAAGCGTGTTTCACGGGAGCGCCGCGGGCATCGCCGACACGGCGGCTCGCACGCTCGAAGGCCTGGCAGAGGGTGACGGTCTCGGCTTCTCCGTGGCGAGCGCTGGAGACGTGAACGGTGACGGATTTGCAGACATCGTTGTTGCGGCACCGGGTGCTGATCCGGGCGGCAGGCTCGACGCTGGGACAGTCAGCGTGTATCTCGGCGGCGCAACGGGGATCGACAGCCCTGCTCGAGCGCTCGAAGGTCCCGCAGCGGGAAGTCTGTTGGGCGTGTCTGTTGCGAGCGCGGGCGACGTGAACGGTGACGGTTTCGCCGACATCGTCGTCGGGGCGGGCGGAGGCGCTCCCGGAGGTAGGCTCACCGCCGGAACAGCAACCGTGTTTCACGGAAGCGCCTCGGGGATCGCGGAAGCGCCTGCCCGCGTGTTGGAAGGCGCCGCGGTGGGAGATCGATTCGGCGGGTCCGTTGCGAGCGCGGGCGACGTGAACGGTGACGGTTTCTCGGACATTGTTGTCGGAGCGCGATCTGCGTCCCCCCGTGCGTTCGGTGCACCGGGGACAGCCAGCGTGTTCCACGGGAGCGCGACCGGAATAGAGGAAACGGCTGCGCGCACTCTCGAAGGCGTCGGATTGTTTGATTCTTTCGGCGCGTCGGTGGCGAGCGCTGGAGACGTAAACGGCGACGGTTTCTCGGATGTCGTTGTTGGGGCACCTCGCGCGTCTTCCAGCAGGTTCGAGGCTGGCGCTGCCAGCGTGTTTCACGGGAGCGCGACGGGAATCGAGGCAACGGCGACGCGCGTTTTCGAAGGCGTGGCTGCGAACGATCAGTTCGGCGAAGCCGTTTCCGGCGCTGGCGACGTGAACGGCGACGGATTCGCGGACATCATCGTCGGAGCGCCGTTGGTTCGCAGGAACAACCGCCTTGGGGGGATCGTAAGCGTGGTTCACGGCAGCGCGACGGGGATCGCGACGACCGCTGCTCGCACGCTCGACGGGGTGGGTGAGCTTGATGCGTTCGGCTGGTCCATTGCGCGTGCTGGAGACGTGAACGGTGATGGCTTCGCAGACATCGTTGTTGGAGCGCACCTCGCGGCCCCCGGCGACAGGGTCGCCGCTGGACGAGCAAGCGTGTTTCACGGCAGTGCGACAGGGATCGCTCCGACAAGTGCTCGTACCTTTGAAGGCGTGGATGCGGATACATGGTTCGGCTATTCCGTCGCGAGCGCGGACGACGTCGACGCCGCAGACCGACAAGCGAACGCGTGCACACTCGCGCGCGGTCGCCCTACGCGTCGAATCGCACAGAGGCCAAGCATCTCGACGCCCGTGAAGCGATTGACGCTCACCGTCGCGTCACCCGAGCGCTGACTCCGGTCAGCTCGAAAATCCCGCGCAGAACGCTGCGTGCGGCGCGATCGCGCGCGTGAACACGGCATCGCCATCGAAGCCAGCGTCGAACGCGAACCATCGCGCGCCGAATGAAGCGCATCCCGCTGGCCGCGAGGCAACGCCGATCGGGCCAACGTCTGCTCGCCCGTGCTCGACGAAGCGAAGACTGAGGGACTACGATCACGACCTCCATAGCTGAAACTGGGGTGCTTCGATGCGTGTGTGGTGGAAGAGCTTCGCGACGGTCGCAATCATCGTCGCCTGCATGGCGGGTTGCACGTCACCAGCGATGATGCGCGATGCATCGACGTGGGACGTGACGTCGGTGGATCGCGAGCCACCTCCGCGCCAAGACGCGCGCGTGACCGACACCAGCAATTGTGTGGACATCGACAACGATGGCCATCTGTCAGCGATTTGCGGAGGAGATGACTGCGACGACAGCGATCCAACGCGCAGTCCCAGCGGTCGCGAGGTCTGCGACAGCGCCGGCAACGACGAAGACTGCAATCCGTGCACGGTGGCAGAGATCACAGCCTCGCGGATCGGCGGCGACGGCGATCGCGACGAGGATGGATTTCCGGCAACTCGCTGCTTCAATCGACTCGCGGGTGGTGCGACCGCACCGACGTGCGCGAGCGCGATGACGCTCGACGCCGGCGTCGGCGATGCTGACGCTGCCGCGGTTCAGCGCGTGGCGGTCACTGCGACCGAAGTACGCGGAACGGACTGCGCGGACGATCCGGCGGAGCAAGGTGCCACGCGTTTTCCAGGCGCCACCGAGATCTGCAACATGTTGGACGACGACTGCGACTCGATACGGGACGAGGGAGTCACTTCGACGCGCTGTTACGTCGATTTGGACCGTGATGGATTCGCGAACGCGGCCGCCTCGATGATGACGCTCGACGTGTGCGCCGCCTGCCCTACAGGCTTCACGGCAACGCCGCCCGTCGGCAGCAACGTCGATTGTGACGATGCAGACGCGGCGAGATTTCCAGGCAACGCAGAGAGCTGCGACGGACGGGACAACGATTGCGTTTCGGCTACGGCGGACGGAGCTGACGACCGTCGTGTCGGACGAGCCTGCACCGCAAGCGCGGCGTTGGGGCCTTGTCGATCTGGGGTGGATGCGTGTGTCGGTGGCACGATCGCGTGCCAGCCGAGCGCGGGACGACAAGAGCTCTGCAACGGAATCGACGACGATTGCGACGGAGAACTCGACGAAGGACTCTGCGTTGATTCACACAGCGCGCCCACTGGGTACGGCACGTGCCGGGCGGCGGGTGTTTGCGAAGTGGCGATTTGCCGCGACGGTCGAGGCAACTGCGACGGAGATCCGCGCAATGGCTGCGAGACGCCCCTCGCGAGCGACGCGAGCAACTGTGGAGCATGTGGTGTTCATTGCGTGAGCGGCACCTGCGCCGGTGGCCTATGCACCGACTCGATGTTCCTTGGAATCAGCACCGGAGGCGATCACGCTTGCACGCGAACAGGCGCAGGAAGGGTCATCTGCTGGGGCGCGAACAGCTACGGACAACTCGGCGACGGGAGCACCGTCGATCGTCCGACGTCTGTCCAGGTCGCGAGTCTGACGAACGCTGTCGAAGTCAGCGCCGGGCGCGATCACACGTGCGCGCGGCGATCCACTGGCGACGTGGTCTGTTGGGGACGCAACAACCACGGCCAACTTGGGGACGGATCGACCGTCGATCGTCCGACTGCGACCGTCGTCCCTGGCCTCACGAACGTCAACTTGATCAGCGCCGGTGGTGACCAGACGTGCGCGATTCGCAATCGCGTCGAGGTCGTCTGCTGGGGAAGCGGTCGGACGGCACCGTATGCCGTGATCGCGCTCGCCGACATCTACGAACTCGACGTGGGCGCTGCGCACGCGTGTGTTCGCCGCAGTAGTGGACAGGTGCTCTGTTGGGGCTCCAACCGATTCGGCCAGCTCGGGGACGGAACGACGATCGATCGAGCTGTCCCTGCGGCGGTCGCGGGGCTCACCGATGCCGAGTCGTTGAGCACGCACGAAAATCACACGTGCGCTCGCCGTGCGTCTTCGACGCAGCTTTTGTGCTGGGGCGCGAACGAAAGCGGCCAACTCGGAGACGGAACCTCGACGAACCGCCTTGTGCCGGTTGCCGTTGCCGGCTTCTCAGCGAGTTGGTTGGTAAGCGCGGGCCGAGCGCACACCTGCGCTTCGAACTCAGACGGAGGCATCTATTGTTGGGGAGCCAACGGCAACGGTGAGCTCGGCGACGGAACGACAACCCCGCGGCTCGCGCCGGTTGCTGTGCTTGGCGCTTCAGGCGCACTGCAGTTGAGCGCGGGCGGTCACACGTGCATTCAACGATCCAACCGACACATCCTTTGCTGGGGAGCCAACGGCCGCGGGCAGCTCGGCGACGGAACGACAGTCGATCGAGGCAGAGCAGGTCCGATCAGAGGACTCGAGGACGCCGTCGAGATCGCTGCGGGCGGACGACACACATGCGCTCGTCGCGCGTACGGACGGTTGCTGTGTTGGGGGGACAACTTCGACGGCCAAGCAGGACCTGTCGCGCCAGGCAGCCCGAGTAACGCTGCATCCGAGCTCTACGAGCCAGTCGACGTCGTCGAGGTGAGTGCAGGCTACGAGCACACATGCGCGCGTCGGGCAGTTGGGCAAATCGACTGCTGGGGTGACAACGAGTTCGGACAGCTCGGTCGCGGACATACCCGGAGCGAACGGTGGGTGCTACCCGTGCCGGGTGTCGCAGACGCGGTCGAAGTGCGCGCTGGCTTCAAATTCACGTGCGCTCGACGTGCGAGCGGTCGTCTGCTGTGCTGGGGAACCGGCGCGTTTGGACAACTCGGAGACGGTCGTTCGATCGACTGCGCAGATCCCGTCGAGGTCGCGACCGTGACGGACGCAGTCGAAGTGCGCGTTGGAGGAACTCACGCGTGCGCGCGGCTCTCGGGTGGCGAAGTGGTTTGCTGGGGACGCAACAACCGAGGTCAGCTCGGCGATGGCACAACGATCGATCGAGCCACGCCGGTTCGAGTCGCGGCGCTCAACGATGTTATCGAACTAAACTTGGGCGCGAGTCACAGCTGCGCGCGACGCGTAAACGGGCAGGTATTTTGCTGGGGCAACAGCTCGAATGGTCAGTTGGGTGTCGGCGCGAGAACGGATCAACTCAGGCCCGTATTCGTGCCAGCGCTGAGCGACGCAGCCGAGCTCGGATTGGGGCCCGTGTATTCGTGTGCGCGGCAGAATCCCGGACGAATTTCATGCTGGGGCAGCAACTCCGCCGGTCAGCTCGGTGACGGAACCACCACAGAGCGACTCACCCCCGTGAGTGTCGTTGGCATCACGGATTCCGTCGAGGTCGCAGTAGGGGGATTGCACGCGTGCGCGCGGCTCGTCAGCGGTCGAGTTGTTTGCTGGGGAGACAACGGCTACGGCCAACTCGCCGACGGCACGACGTTGTCGCGCAGTATGCCCACCCCCGTCATTGGGCTGTGAGCGCCGTTGCAGGATTGCTTCTCGGCGCGGCCCAGGTCGGGTCGGAGCAGGCGCACGTCGTGCGTTCGACCCGGCTTCGCCCGTGAACGCCGAGGGACACGCGGACTGCGACGAGTGACGCGCGTACAAGCGGGCGACGAGCCAACGCGCGCTGCGAGGAGGCGGCCATCGGGGCGTCGTCGGGTCACAGGCGATCGACCGAGCGCCGCTGGAACGCGCTGGCTCGCGGAGACGAGCGACGAAGCATCGAACCATCGGGCGATCGCCGCGCCATCGATACACAGCGTCGCCCAACGACCGATGGACGGTCCCCGCGTCCGCCATTCAGTGTCATCCTTGGTGCTCATGCTTTCCCACAACGCAGGGGGGCCGTGCGCTCGGAGGGCCCGCGCTTGGACGCTCGCGGTCGCGTTGGCGAACGCGCACTGCGGACAGCGCGCCTTCGGGATGGAACCCGAAGCCACGATCGCCGACCCATTTCCAACCGCTGATGCCTCTCTGATCGCAATCGCTCCGGACGCTGCGACGAGCGTAGACCCTCGGCGCACGGACGCGTCGCCGTTCGGCAGCTTCGACGGGCGCGTGCGCGAGAACGACACGCGCTTGGGGATACTCACCGTGTCCACGACGCTCTTTTTGCAGCGTCCTTTCGGAGGCGCGCGCGCGAGCGCCAGCTTCGTTCGAAGCGAGATCGATCCGCGCTGCCCGATCCTGATCGACGGCGAGTACTTCTTCGCGGATTGCCCCACCGAGCAAGCGCCCGACGGCGAGACGCTCCCGAGAGCGCACGCGGGGCGCATCTACGCGCAAGGGACGGGCTTGTTCGCAATCCTCGCGCCCGACTCGACGGGCGCGTACGCGAACGTGACGCTCGACAGCCGCGCGCTGCCAGCAGGCCTCGAGGTGACGTTCTCGGCGATGGGGGCGGAGGTTCCCGCGTTCGAGGGTCGCGTCTCGATCCCGAGGCCAATCGAACTGACGATCGACTCGCCTTCGGACCGCGTGCTTCGATCGACGCAAGAGGTCGCCGTTCGATGGACTGCGCGCGCGGGCGGTCGCATCAGCGTGATGGTGAGCTGCGAATACCTGGACGACTCGGCCAACAGTCGCCTCGTGTTCGTGGGCGCGACCTACGACACCGCCGCCGGGGTCTCGCGCATTCCGCCGAGGGTGTTGAGGCGCCTCGCCGCCAACGGAACGACGAGCCAGTGCTCTCTCGTCACCAGGATCGAGAACCGCACGGAGCTACAAGCTGGGCCGTGGCCTCTTTGGTTGCGCGCGCTTCACGACGAGGTCGACGACTTCGTCCGCTTCGAGCGCTGATCGACGAACGCTCATCGCTCGTTCGGAAGGACGACTCGCACGGGCCGCTCGTCTTCACAACGTCACCATTGAGCGTCGAAGAAACGGGACGAGCACAGGCACTGCACGCGACCGTTGGAAGCAAGGCAAAGCGCGACGAATCGATCGACTGCCCAACGCACACTCACCCGAGCCCCTGCGGACGGACCACCGGCACAGTGTCGCTACGCGATGGCTACGCGCCGCTCGCGAGCAGCTGCTCGATTTCGCGCAGCGTCTCGACGTCGTCTCCGACCATGGACTTCATCGCGAGCAGTCGCTTGCACACGATCGTCGCGATCTGCTCTTCGAGCGTCGCGTCTGCGTACGTCCAGTACACCTGCGCGAAGCGTCCGTCTCGGTGGCAGCGGCCCTCGATCTGCGCCATCTGGATCGCAGACCATCGCACGTCGTGGATCACTTCTGAGCGCGGCGCCTCGTTGTGCTCGCCCTGGTGCAGCGAGATGCCCTCCTCGACGGTGAACACGATCACCTTCGCGTCACCCCGCTGAAAGCGCATCCGTTCTGCTTCTTTCTCTCGCGCGGGCTGCGCGCCGTAGAGCGCGGCGCACGGGACGCTCTCCGCCTGCAGCGCGTCGCGCAGCATCGTCAGCGTCTCGGTAAACGCGACGGAGATCGCGACTTGATGCCCGTTCTCGAGCAGCTCGCGCGCGAGCTCGAGGGTGCCCGCCACGCGAATGATCGAGCTCTTCTGCCGGAGCCGAAGCATCGCCGTGAGGGCGGACTGCGGGTTCTTTCCTCGCGGGTCGAGCGCCATCTCTGCGCGAAAGGCCGTCCACGCTTGGTCGTACAGCTGCCGCGCCGAGGCATCGAGCTCGATCGGCGTGAGAATTCTCTGCAGCTCGGGCCATCCTGCGATGTCCTCGGGCCTCCTTCGCAGCCCCGCGGGCGCTCGGCCTTCGAAGAGCATCGCGTGGACCCGCTCGCAGTCGGCCGGGTCGCCGCGCCAGTTCCAGCGACCGAACGTTCCGCGCGTGACGCCGAGGCCCTGATCGACGCACCACTGCTCGAAGTCTTTGAGGTCTGCGGCGCGGCTGCCGGTCACGCTCGCGAGCAACGGCGCGAGGTACGACAGCTCGAGCGGATTCTGCCCCGCGGTCGCCGAGAGCCAGAGCACGAAGCTGGCCTTTGCGTTGAGCTTCACGGCGAATTTCGACCTCGCCGCCGCTGGGTTCTTGCAGCGATGGCTCTCGTCCCACACGATCACGTCGAACTCGGTGGCGCTGCCCGCGCGCGCGAGGCCCTTCTTGCTCTTGACCTTCTTGCGCGCCTCGGCGCTGACCTCGAAGAGCTTGCCGAGCCTCTCGTAGTTGATGAGCACGACGCGGCGCCCTCCGTCGCCGAGCGCCTGCACCGTGCGACGCCAGTGAGCGATCACCGCGAGCGGGCACACGATGAGCACGGTCTTGCAGTCGGGCATCGCGCGGATCGACTCCCACGCGGTGACGGTCTTGCCGAGACCGACGTCATCCGCGAGCAAAAATCCTGCGCGTTTCGCCGCGCGCGCCGCGATGATCGCCGCGATGGCCTCGCGTTGGTGCGGCCGCGGCGTCATCGTCGGCGCGGCGGCGGGCGACGGGACTTCGTCCTCGTCGTTGAGCTCTCGCTCGACCCAACGCTCCCACGCGTACGCTCCCGGCCGAAAGGGCGCGAGCGACGGCGGAAGCGCGCTCCCTCGGTACACGTAGACGCTGTGCGCTGGGTCCCATCGCGCACCCTCGGCGCTGGCAAACGCGCGCATCGCAAACGGAACATCGAGCACAAACGCCCGCTCTCCCTTGGTCGCGACGGCCGGCGCCGCGACGCTCCGGGGCTTCGCGATCGGCGCGGACACAGTGCGCTTCAGACGCTGAACGCTCATCGTCGAGCGTGTACCGCTTACCGCTCCCGCTGCGCCACACTTCGACCACGCGCGGGCAACGATCGCTTCGTGGCCGTTGTGCAACGCGCGGGTACGGGCGCACGGAGCGCGAGGGAGATGCGCGAACACGGCGCTAAACGGAGCGCACGGTGATCGTGCGGATCCGTGGTCACCTCGATGGATCCCGAGCGAACATGGTGATCGCGCGACCAGCACGCAGCGCGGTCGACGCGAGCTGAGCGAGTCGAGCGTCGAACGATTGGGGGCTTCGGGTTGCGTCATCGGGCACGCCGCGCCGACGGAGCCGACGAAGCGGAATTGGAGTGGGTCAACTCAGCTTCGCCTGCGAAAAGAGGGGCGAACGCACGGTGCAGCGCGGTACCAAAGCAGTGAGGGCGGCGACGAGGCAACCGGCGATCGGGTCGCCAACGGCTGAGGTGTGCTCGACCGACCGCCGTTGGATGGCCGATCCTCTCGACTCTGCGAGCGCGAAGAGGGTTTGGTGCGCTCGCAGGGGAGTGTTGCGTGGGGAAGAGATTGTTTCGGGGCGCTCGGATCGGGGTGGGGCGCTACAGGTCGATCTCAACTTGGGTCGCGACCTCGATGCGCGGCGCGATGAGCGCATACGCGTTGGGGCGCTGCACGGTCACGACCAGCGAGAACCGCATCGAGCGATCTTCATCGCCCTTGCGACGATCCCAGAACCCGAGCGTTGGCATCACCGCGATGAGCTTTCCCCCCGCCAGATCGGACCAGCGACACGCACAGCGATCAGACTGCACGGTGCCGCGCCGTCGCTGTTGCACTCCGATTTGCCATTTGAACGGATCCGGTCGCTTCTCGACGCGGCGCTGTCCGTCCCCGGCTTGATCTCTATGCAAGCGGTTCACGGCTCGAACAAACTGGGCTTCGGTTTCGTTGGGGCGCTGGATGTCCCAAGACAGATTCAAGCCGCGCTCGACGCTGCGGAGGTACGTGTTGCGCTGCGAAAAGTACGAGAGCGTCACGCGCAGCTCGACGTCGGGGTCGTCAAAAGCGTCCGTGATGTCTGGCGTGGGCAAGCGAAACAGCTTGATCTGTCGCGTGCTGGTCGGCTTCGAACCTTGCTTGCGCTTGGTGCTCTTCGGGACGGCAGAGCGGACTCGGTTCGGCATAGAGTCCTGCACGACGACCGTGGCGCGATCTCGAGCACACGACTGAGCGTATGCCGCGTCGGGGCGGCCGTATCCGCACGCGCGAAGCCTGTCGCTCAACCGGGGAAACTGCTCCCACATCGCGTCGGTCCACGACGCCGAGTGAACGATGAGCGCGCGTACGGACTCGGGCCAGAGGGACGGATCGGAGTTCCAGATGTCCGCGGCGAGCCTCGCGGCGCGGGCGCTCGCTTCGCTCGTCTCGCTGAGCCACCAGAGCGGCTCTCTTAGTCGGTGTCGGTGGTTTGTCGTCAGCGCGCAAAGCTCTCGGTGCTGGCGATCGACGACCCCGCCATTCACCGTGAAGTTGCCTCCTTCCATCAAGATGTCGGGCTTGATGGGCCACCGGGTGTCGTCGAGTCCCGTGCACGAAGAGGGCGAAATCGACCCGCGCCGCGTCGCAACCACGCGATCTCCGCGCGCAGTTTGCTCGGCGCTCAACGTCGTTCGGTTCGTGAGCGCGCCGACGGTCAACGCGTTGGCGGCCTCCGCTGGCTGATGGAGCCACTCGCTCAACAGCGACTTCGGGTAGTCTTTGGCGACGGCCGCGCAGTTCTCGTCACGAACGTTGCCTGCCGCGACGATGATCAATCGACTGCGCTCAGCGTGATAGGCCAGCGCGTCGACCGCGTGTGACCAAAGAGTAGGGCGCAAACGTTCGTCCCGAGGAACTTCGCTCGGTGATGGTGCAGTGACCGCGAGCAGATAGGCTCGATTGCGCGGAGGTATTTCGTCCTTCTCCGCGAGCTCGATCGCTTGCGTCGTCGTGATCGGCCAGAGATGTTGGTTCTCTTCGGACGCGGACTCGCCGTCCATCGAGGTGAGGATGCGAACGCTCTGAATCCAGTGGTTAGCGGTCGCGATTCCGATCTCGATGTCGCGGCCCAGGTCTTCGTACAGCGCGATGCCAGCCATACGAGTGCCGTGACCGTCGGTGTCCACCGCGGAGTCGACTCCGAGCACGACGCTCTTCGCGTCGAGCATCGCATGAGCGACCAACGGGTGCGTGTCAGCAATCCCAGTATCCAAGACGCACACGACAGGAGCATTGGGCGCGGGACGTACGCACTCGATCGCGCTGAAGTTCTGACCGTGTTGTCCCTGCACGATGTGGACGTTGCGGACCGCAGGAGGCGCGAAATCAACGCTGTGCACGCAATCAACCCGCGCGAGCAGTTCTCGAAGCTGCGCGAGCGTGAGCGGAGCGAAGAAGAACGACTCGTCGTCGGTGTCGTAGCGGTCGAGCAGTCGCGATCGTTGCATCGCTCCGGGCACAGAGCGATTCATCATTGCGATGACCTTGGCGCGCTCTTCCTCTGGTGCACGCGTCCCGCCTCGGCAGGCGAGCTGCATCCACAAGGGGCGCTCTGTCTGTCCGAGCGCGTTCAGGACGCTCAACACGGCGATGTCGTTGAGCGTGGCGAGGCGCAGGGTTTCGATCGGCGCGATAGCGTTCTCTGCGCGTCTGGCCGTGCCTCCCTTGCGTCGATCGCGCACCTTGGAATCGTCGGCGAAGTCATTGATTCGCTTTCGAATGTTGGGCAGCGACGGGTCGGCGACGTCGAGCAGCACAGCGCCGTCGGCTCGCTCTCCTACCCACAGCGAGCCGCTGCGCGTCGTTGCCAATTGTTCAGGGCTCATCACCGCGCCCGAAGCCGGCTCGACGACGATGAGCTCGCGGGTCGCTGATGGATCGCGCATCGCTCGAAGCCCGCGCGATTCTCGCTCGATCGCATCGATCTGTGCTCGAAGGGCCGCCGCGTGCTGAGCGGGGTCGCGGCTCGGAAGCGCGCGTTCTTCTCGGGGAAATCCCTGGGCAGAAACGTACGATTCGGTCTTCGTGATTCGGCCGTGGAGCAGCCGTCGGATCTCCTCCCCAGTCACAGCGCTATCTCCCGCTCGAGATCAATCTCGTTTTCAGCCGATGAAGCGCAGCGTCGACGTCGCTGGGTCGGAGCTGCTCTCGATCATCGAGCACCATGGTCCGTATGCTGTCGTCGCACGCCCGCGCGAGGTCCGCGAAATTGTGACCCACCCCGCGTTCGGCCAGCTGCTCGGCGTCGGTCGGACGCAGCCCGAGCGGCGCGAGCCTCAACAGCAGCAGGTCGTAAATCGCTCTGGCGTCTGGCAGGTCGAACTCGACGATGGCGTCGAATCTTCGCAACGCGGCGCGGTCGACGATCTGCACGTGATTGGTCGCAGCGACGAGGACGCTCGGGCTGCGATCTGCGTCGACGAGCTGCAGAAACGCTGTCACGACTCGGTTCATTTCTCCGACGTCCTGCGCGTCACCGCGGCTCTTCGCGACGGCGTCGAACTCGTCGAAGAAGTACACCGCCGGGCGACGGGGCATCTCGCTGAAGATCGTGCGCAGGTGCGCGGCGGTCGCTCCGAGAAACCGCGAAAACAGGGAGTCCATGCGCACGGTGAGCAGCGCCATTCCGAGCTCGCCAGCGAGGACTGCAGCGGCGAGCGTCTTTCCGCAGCCCGGAGGACCGTGAAAGAACATTCGGCGTGTGGGCTGCACGTTGAATCGCTCGAGCCTGGCTCGCGATCTGTTCTCGCGGATGATCCGTTCGAAGACAGTTCGTGTTTGTTGGGGAAGGATGATGTCTGTGAGGCGTTCGTCGCGGCGACCACCGTCGAGCAGGTCCGAGAGGTCTCCGCGCGGCGAGGCGATGTCGACGACGGGCGCGACGCGGGGCGCTGACGCGGGAATCTTTGCGATAATCGCGCGCAGATCCTCAGCGACTCGCGCGTGGCCTGCGGCGCTCTCGGCCGAAGCGAGCTGCACGGCAGCCCGACGAAACGAAGGCTCGTCCCCGTCAGCGTGTGCCTGCAACAACTGTTTGAGAATATCGATCTTCAACGGGGCCTCGCGCAGCGCGTCGATTCGCCGACCAACGTAGCCACACGGAGCCAGCGTCGTCTACAGCCTGCTGGGCAGCGGTGCGCTGGGGTATCCGACGGTCGCAGAGGCGTGCGGTGCCGAGCTGCGGCTGGGGACGCAGCCCAGAGGTTTCAGAGGTCCTCTGCGGCGTCCTGGCTCATACCAAACGGCCGTCGAGCGCGTCGGCGCGCATCCCGGCTCGCGCAGTGCACAGTTGAACCGCGCAGCGCTGCGTCCTGGGACGTAGAAGACAGCGCGTGGCTGCGCAGTGCTGTGTCCCAGCTTGCAGAAAACGCGCACGAACGGCGGTCGGCAGCGTCCTGGGACGGAACAGGCGGCGACGGCGGGCGGAAAAAGCGTCCAACTCCGCTTCGCCCTACGAAAAGCAAGGCAAACGCACGGCGCGGCGCGGCAACAACGGAGTGATGGCGGCGACAAGCCGATGACCGATTGGGTCCCCAACGGCTGACCCGAGATCGACCGAGATCGACTCTGATCCGTTGGATGTCCGATCGTCCCCCGAACGATCTCGTCGAGCATCGCGCGCGCTGGTTGCGCAGCGCGTGCAGCGCCCAATATCAACCCCCGGCAGCGAGCGCGTCTCGCGCCATCAGCGCCGATCCCCCAAACGGTTCGTCTGCGTTGCCGCGAGCCGTGTCAGGCTCGCGCAGCGCTTACCAACGGCTGTTGCTGCTGTTCGAACGGGGGCGACCACCGCCGCCACCGCCCTGCGGACGCTCTTCAGCCTCGTTCACGCGGAGCGAGCGGCCGTCGACCATCGTGCCGTTCATGCCCTCGATGGCGCGACGTGCGCTGTCCGCATCCGCCATGGTCACGAACCCGAAGCCGCGCGAGCGGCCAGTCTCGCGGTCGGTGACGACCTTGACTTCAGACACGTCGCCGAACTGAGCGAACGCGTCGACGAGCGACTGCTCGCCCGTGTGGAAGGAAAGGTTGCCAACGTAAATGCGATTTCCCATGTGTCTCTCTCACTCTCGGCGCACGGACGCGCAATCGCTTGCGCATCCACGTATCCAGATCCGTCGAAGGGCCGCAGCCTCGATGAAACGGTGCAGCGTAGTCTCGCTGCCAGCCCGTGTTCGTCGCCGGACAACCCTCCGCGGTCTCAGAAAAGAGAGAGCAGTGAAGTCGAGCAGTAACGTTCGCGAAGCCGTACCCTCGCACCAACGGAGGCCCGACGCAAGAGAAAGCGCCGAACAGCCCCGTCTCGAGCGCAACGTCGTGCTCCGTGAATGCCATTGAGTGGCATTTCCGTGCACCGCTGCGATCCATCGCCGCACGCGAGCGATTGCTCTCGCTGTGCCGCACGTTCGCCCCGTGCTTGTCCATCGCGCAGCTGCTCGCGACGAAGAGCCGCTTGAATTCGTGGGCTGCCGTATCGCCCGCGACTCCGCTCGATGACCTCGCGGACCGCGTGTCGCAAGCGCCCATCGCTCATCGGGCGTGTACTTGGGTTTCGTCCGGCAACCGCGTACCAGCCAGCCCGCGTCACCTCGAGCACCCGACAAAGCGCCGCATCGGGACGTTGGCCTTCTCCGCGTGAATGAAAGCGAACTTCACTCGCATTTCTTCGCGAAGAAGGCCTCCGCCCTTTGTAGGATTTCGCGGTCCATCTCGAGCTGAGCGAGGGTTTTCTTGAGCTGCGCGTTCTCTCGTTCGAGCCGCGCGAGCTTCTGCTCTGCAGTCTCGTTGTCTGGGGCGACCGCCGTTGATCGGGCCGCTGTGGGCTTCTTCTTGCGCTTCATATGGTGCTGCTTCCACGAGTATTTCAGCGTGTGAACGTTCATGCCAGGCGCATCAGCAGCTTCTGCAAACGTTCGGTCGGATCGCTCGAGCATCGCGACGGCGTCACGGCGAGGGTCGGCGGTGAATTGTCTCGGGGGGGGTTCGGCATCTGGGGCTCGCGTGCCTGTCGACGAAACCGAGGGAGGCGCAGTCGATCGAGGCGGCGACGGTGCGACGAAGCCGACGTCGTCGCGACGGGTGTGCAGGGCGCAGGCACTTGTTGCTCGTACGGCAGCGCGTCGCGCGACGAGCCATCGCACATGAATTCAACCCATTGCCGCCGCTCAACGCCTGATGCGGACCGCGCTCTGCCGCCGAATCGAGGCGAATTGAGCGGGTTCTCCAACCTCCGTAGGCAGCCGAAGTTGGGCGTGAGGCGTGACCGTATCGACGCTGGGCATGCTGCCGTGTTGGTATAGCCAGCGCATTTGTGGTGCGACTCCCGCGACCCCAGAGGCAGCGGGTTCGCGTAGGGAAACGTTGTCGGTTCCAGAAACGCTGCGGCGTCGTTCACCGCTGCGTGCTCGACGACGAGTGAAACGCGTTGCTCGCGCTCGCCGACTCCGGCGTCACGATCGACAGCGAGGTCGCGGCGCCGAGGTCCACGGTCATCGCAACAGAAACCAGACGATCTTCAGCACCGACGCATCGAAGCCGGCGCAGTGTCGCTGCGCCTTCGAGCTCATGCGCGCGTTGGGCGCGGCTGCTTGCGCTCACGGTGGTCGTGAGTCGAGCGGCTCGCCGACGACCGTGTCGTGCTCAGCGCAGCGACGGTCGCAATGGTCCACCCTCGGGACTTCGATTTCCGGCTTCGAGCGCGCTCTTGCAGTGATCGACTGCAATCGTGCTCGATCGTTCGTCTGCTCAGCCGGTGCCTTCGACGAGCGCGGCGAAGGACGACGGCGAAATGAGAGCGGACCGGAGCCCATCCTCTCGTGCAATCTCGATGTCGCCCGATGGGTGCACCCTTGCGATGGTCACCGGAGTACCGCGCCAATCGAGCCCGCTTCGAAAGTGCCGGACGCGATCACCCGCTTGATACCAGGGCTTCTTCGGCTTCTTCTTGGGTTTGGCCGGCGCTGCAAAGGCGCCCGCAGGTGTGGCTCCGATGACTGCCTTTCGCTCTGCTGGCGAAAGGAGCTTCAACACATCGCGCGCGAGGCTCTCGAGTTGGCTATGGCCTAGCAAGCGAGCGACGATCGCGAAGAACCTCGGATCTGCGCTGACCATCGGCGCTTTGGGGACATCCTGCGGCGCATGGGGTCGCGCGACGAACCCCGCGCCGATTCGCAGGATCGACGCTGCCACTTGAGGACCTGCCTCCGTTGCGAGAGCTTCAGCGCTGAAGTGCGCAGCGAAGCGCTCGGACGCTCGGTCACCGGCTCGCATGAACGCCGCGCGAATCGAGTGCGCGATCCATTCGGTTGCGTGCCCTGGCGCCCACGTTGGCGGGCGAGATGTGATGGCTTGCTCGAGTTCTGAATCGAGACGGGCGAGAGTCTCTGCGTGAGCTTGCTCGAACAGCACCTCGAGCGCGGCGCGCGCGACCTCGCTCGCGCTCGTGGCAATTTCGAGCGCGAGCGGCACTGCGAGCGGATCCGTCGCTGACCGCAGAAGCAACGTCGTCAGCAACGTCTCTTCTGGCCGAGCGGCGGTCTGATTCGAGCGCAAGAGTCGCGCGATGATCTGGCGGCGGCCTGCAGGATCTCTCAGCGCGGGATGCACGTTCGCGACGCGCTGAGCGATCACGGCAGCTCGTCGGATCGCGACGAACCAGTCCGCGATGGCCTCGGCTTCGACCGTGGCGAGGTCAGCGTCGCTCAGTGTGTCGAGGTCTTGCGTCATCGCGAAGAAGGTAGAATGACCCGCCGCGCATCGCCGATAAAGTTGTGCCGAATCGCCGCCTGCGCAGCGACGGCGCTCGTCATTCTCCCTTGCGCTGCTTTGCGCGCTTCGATCTTGTGACGCCGGGAGATCGCCTCGGGCGACCCGTTTCGCGAGCTCCAGAACGCCAACTCGGTTTCTCCTGTGAACACAGAGACGAACTGGGTTTTCGAACATACCGTGCGGCGCGATGGACTCATCGCGGCGCGGCAGCAAAGGAGTGAGGGCGGGCACAACGCGATGACCGATCGCGGCGCCAACAGCTGACGCGTGCTCGACCGACCGCCGTTGGACGGCCTAGTCCCTCATCGCCACGGCCCACCAGCCGCCCCCCACCATGGGATCGTGTTGCGTCGACGAGGGTCCGATGCATCGCCGATCCCGCAGCGTAATCGCGATTAATCGCGGGTCCATCGGCGTCGACGCGACGGATGTTCGGGCGGGTGCTCCGATCGCGTGATGGCCCCTTCGAATGGAGACCCGACGATGAGCACGAGAAGACGATCGATCGCGTGCGCGCTGTGTGTCGTAGCAGCGGCCTGTGGCGGCCCTGCACCGTCACCGGACAGCTCGCGAGAGGACAGCGCGCCGCCCAGCGACGGAGGGCCGAGAGAGGACAGCGCGATCGCTCCCGACGTGCTCGACATGGACAGCGGACGCGACGACGCGAACGTGTCGCTCGACGCGATGATGGACGCGTCCACGCCGGACAGCGCGATGATGAGTGATGTCGTCGCGCCGATGTGCAGCCCGTACCCCGCGTTCGGCACGACGCGCGCGCTCGAGGTCGCGACGATGGCGGGCGCGGTGAACATCGCGGACGTGGCGCTCACGCCAACCGGCGCTCCGATGGTGCTCTACCAGCGCTCGGACGGTCGATTGACGGTCGCCGCGTTGTGGAACGGCCAGTGGACAGACATGCCGCTGCTCGCCAGCCGCGCCGCGGCGATGGCCATCGATCTGCAAGGAAATCCCCAAGTGATTCTCCTCTCGTCCGACGGCGCCGTCCTGCGCTACGCGCGATGGAACGGCTTCGCGTGGCGCTACACCATCCTCGACCGGGGCGCGTTCGATGGACTTCACATCGCCGTCGATGCGATGAACCGCGTTCATCTCGCGTGGTGGGACCTGACCACTGGGGGCGGCGTGCAGTACGCCCGCGCAGAGAGCGGCCGAGTGGGTGCGATCGATCGCGTTCGCCCCAGCGGCTCTGCAAACTCGCTCTCGCTCGCGGTCGCGCACGACGGCACTCCGCACCTCGCGTGGTACGAAGGCGGCGTGACCACGACGGGCGCGCCCGTGGTGCACTCGGCGCGCGGCGCAGCGGGTTGGGTCTCCGACACGGCCGTGCCTGCAGCGATGGGCTCGACGGCGGCCCTCGGCTCGGTGCAGATGGCGATCGACTCCGCGGGTCGACCGGTGCTCTACGTGCCCCGCACTGGCGACTCGATCCTCGCGCGCTTCGACGGGGCGCGCTGGAACAACAGCGTCATCTCGCCCGCCGCGTCCGTGTCCCGCGCGCTCGTCGCGCTGCGGCTCGACAGCTGCGATCGCGCGCACCTCGTCGCAGCGAAGTCCGCCGACGTGGTCCCTGGCGTTCCGCGCATCATTCGCTATCTGCGCGAGACGAGCGTCGGCAGCGGCGCGTTCGAGCAGACGACGCTGCTCGAAGGCGGTACGGGCACCGCAGCGGCGCACGGCAACGCGCTGTCCTTCGAGCTCGGGCGCGACGGGCTTCCGCGCACGGCATCGGTCTCGCTCGCGGGCGTCGTCACGCACACGACGTACGACACGGCAGACGCCCCGGCAGCCACGATCACGCCGATCGTGGCAGCAACGGGCGGCACGGTACGGAGCCCGGACGGCTCGGCGACGCTCACGATTCCAGCACGCGCGTTGGCGGCGGACACCACGATCAGCGTGGGCGTTCCGCTGTTCGCGTCGCTGCCGATGGACATCCAAGCGAGCCGTCCGCTCTCGCCGGTGTACTCGCTCTCGCCGAACGGAACGACCTTCGCGACGCCGGCGACGCTGACAGCGATCGTTCCCGCGGAGGCGCTCTGGTCGAGCGCGACTGCTGACGGCATCGCCTTCGCGGAGACCCAGCTTCGAAGCGCGTCAGGAGTCATCGAGACCGCGGCCCTGCGGTCGAAGTTCGAGGACGGCGTATGGACTGACGAGATGAGCGTCGCGCACTTCTCTGAAGTCTGGTCGCACATCGGAGGGAGGTCCCGTGGCGTCTATGTGCTGTTCGAGAACAGCCTCGAGGGCGTCGAGGACCTTCCCGTGGGCCGCACGTTCACCGTCGACGTGACCGCACGAAATCGCAGTAGCACACCCTATGCTTTGGACCTGATCGGCACGGACGAAAACGCACCGGAGCTCTCGATGGCTGACAGCATGGTGAGCGGTGCGTACTCGTCTCGAGAGCAGCGTCGCGTGTCGCTCGCCGTTGGAGCATCCGTCCATCTGCGAGCTTCAGTGCGGTGCGATGCTGTCACGCCAACCGCCGTGTCCGTTGGCACATACGCCTACACAGCGGATGCCACCGGCCCATTGGGAGAGGGCAGGTCCTCGTCGACGAGGGTGCGGTGCATCGCGGCTCCGAACTGCGATGCGTCCGATCCAGTCCTCGGCGACGCCTCCGCGCTCAGCGTCGCGGCGTTTGGAGACAACCGCGCGTGCAACGCCGCCCGCGTCTCGAACGTCGTCGACACGGTGACCGAGCACCCCGAGTCGACGCCGACGATCTCGATTTCCCGCGACTACGGCGCCCGTGACGACGCGCACTTCGACGCGCTCGGCGCGACGTTCGTCGACCTCGACGCGGCTGGCGCTGCACGGCTCGACAGTGCGCTCTCGTGCGGAACCTCGGGTCCCACCACCACGCTCTGCTCCGCGGGCGCGACGCCGCTGCAGCCCGGCCGATACTTCGTCGGCGTCGCCGTGATGAAGGCCCCCGTCGTACCCAACCAGGACTCGGACTACCTGATGACCTTCATGCTCGAGCGCGACGGAGCCGCGGGAAACAACTGGCAAGGCACCACAGCGCGACCGTTCAATTTCGAGACGGGCTCGGACACGTGGATCAGTTGGAGCCACACGCGCACCGCGCCACCTGCGCTGCGCGTACGCACCGTCACCGGCGCGACGACGTCCGCGGTTCTCTCGAGCGTCGCGCGCATCGCCCTGCGCGGTAACGCGTTTCTCATCGTGACGCTCGCCTCGGAGATCGCGAGCGCCACGCCGACGTTCGGCGCGTACGCGTTTCGGGGCCGAGACTTCGGCAGCGGCGTCAATCGCGACGGGAGCTACGACACCGAACCGCCGCTCGCCACGCCACGCGTCTTGCTGCCGGTCCGCTGAGCCCATGCGCCGACCGCGACCGCGACAACCACGCTCGCAGCGTGCGACGCCCAACGAAGCAGCAACCCGGGCTCGTCCGTGGCCGGGCGCGCTCCGTGGTACTTCTTCGAAACCCATGCGTCGCACGCTGTGCTTGCTCTTCGCGCTCGGCGGATGTCCCTCGCGCGGCGAACGCGTCGACGCACCATCGCCGCGACACGTGCCCACGACAGTCGTCGCGGACTCGGGCTCTTTTGCGAGCGCGAGCGACGCTGCGCCGGTGCCCGCGCGCCCTCCTCCCGTGGTGAACTGCTCGGGCACTGCGCAGAGAGTGTTCGGCGCGGAGTGCTGGTTCGAAGGGAGTTCGTGCGACGGGCACGGAGGACCACTGGAGCTCCCTTCGTCGCTGCAGGGGACCGTCGTGCGAGCGGGCGCGGCGCACGGGGGGTGCACATTCACCACGTTCGCGCTCGTGTACGAGCGGGGAACGTCGCCGTTGCGCCTGCGGGTGTGCGGCGTCACTCCCCCAGGAATCGAGTGTCCCGCGATCGCCGACGACCGAGCGAGCTGGGACATCGCGCCGTTGTTGCGCGAAAACCACGCCACGCGCGCAGTGCTCGTCGCGCCGCGGAGAGCCCGTCGCTGAGAGCCTGCCATCGAGGCACCGAGGGTCTGCGCGCCGAGCGGAGAGAGCTGGCGCCCGCTCGCAGTCGTGAGCAGCCATGGCGTCGAGCCAATCGAGCGCTGCAGCGGGCCCGTGTCCATCGGCGCGTTCACCGCTGTTTTTACAGGCGAGACTGAGTTGGCGGCCGTTGCGCGAATCGAGGCCAGCGAGGCGGTCAGCGTCTCGCAGCCAAGCGATCTTGTGGATGGGTACGAGATCCGCTTCTTCCTACTGCGGCTCCGCCTTCCGTTGGCTACACGCGGGCTAAGTTTCTCGGGATGTTTCCCAGGAGTGAGCTCACTGCGTGTAGTCCTTCCAACGGGGCGTCGCTCGAGAGCGGGCCAACACGTTTCGCCTGCGAAACGAGAGGCGAACGCACGGTGCGGCGCGGTACCAAAGGTGTGAGGGCGGCGCCAACGCGATGACCGATCGAGGCGCCAACGGATGACGCGTGCTCGACCGACCGCCGTTGGATGGCCGATTCGCCCACAGCAACGTCGTCGCGGAACCCAGCGACGAACGGCATGCGTGACGGCACCGGGCGCACGGGGACGGTGTTCGATCATTCGATACGTCAGCGGCACTGCTTGTCTGGTGACTACTTCGACGAGTGAACATCGGCCGCGCGTGGTGACCGCAGCTACGGCGCGATGACCGTGACGAACCCGTCCGGCGCTGGCGCGCGCCCGGTGAGCGATCCGCTGCCCAAATCGAGCGTGCTCGAGAACCGGCCTCCCACCACCACGAGGGGCCGCCCCATCGCGCCGCGCATCGGCGAGAGCGCGACGCCCAACGCCGCCGACGCGCCCGCCGCTGCGTTGCTCGCGGTCCACTGAACGTCGCCCGCGCCGTCCAAGCCCGCAACGAACGCAGCGCCGTTGGTGCCGCACGCGAGCATCGTCGCGCCGAGGGTGGTCGTGCCGTCGCACAGCCCCGCGACGATCGTCGCGTCGCCGTCCGCCGCGAGGTCGAGCGCGAAGTCCCCTGCAGAGCCAGCGCCGCTGATCGTTCGAACGCGCGTGGTCGACGACGTGTCGCCGTCGAGCCAGAGCACGAAGCCGTCCGTTCCTCTCGCGGCGCTCGGACCGGTGCCGAAATCCACGGAGTTCGAGAACGAGCCGCCCACCGCGACGACGTTGGACGCGCTCGTCGCGATGGTCGCCGCCGTGTCCGTCCCCGTCGAACCAAAGGACCGAAGCCACTGCGCTGTGCCGTCGCTTCGCAGTCGCGCGACGAACGCGTCAACGCCCCCACGCGACGTCGTGGTGCGCCCGCCGAGCGTCACGCTGCCTTCGAACTCGCCGGCCACATCGGTTTGAACGACGCCGCCCACGTTGCGAATCGCCACTTCGTTGACGCGCTGATCGCTCGCGCCCGACGCGATCGCCACCGACGCGAACGAGCCGAGGTTGGTGTAGCGCGCCACGAAGCCGTCGACGCCAGTCGGGATGACAGGGCCCGTTCCGAAGTCGACCGACCCCGCGAACGAGCCCGACACATACACGCTGTTGGCTGCGTCGATCGCGACGCCCGTCGCGCGCTCTTCGCCCACCCCGCCGATGCGCCACATCCAGCGCAGCGCCCCGTCGCGCGAGTACGACGCCACGAACGCGTCGCTCGACGAGGCCGCGGTGGACCAGCCCGAGAGCCCCGCTCCACCGTAGAAGCCCACGACGAACACGTTGCCGGCGCTGTCGAAGGCGACGTTCTGCGCAGAGCTCACCGCCGCCGTGCTCGCCAGCGTCCAGCGAACGCCGCCTCCGTGCGTGAGCGCGACGACGAAGAGCCCCGTCCCCGCCGTGGTCACAGAGCCCGCGCCGAAATCCACGGTCCCAGAGAAGTCCCCGACCGCGTACACGCCGTCCGCGTTCGCCGCGACGCGACGCACCACCTCGAAGCCTGTCCCCGAGAAGCCGCGAGCGAAGGTCGTCGCGACCGGCGCAGCGTCCGGCAGCGCGTCGGGCATCGCGTCGGGCTGCGAATCCGGCTGCGAATCCACAGCAACATCGGGCCGCGAATCCGGCTGCGAATCCACAGCAACATCGGGCTGCGAATCCGGCTGCGAATCGAGCGTCGAGTCCATCGGGCCGTCTGGCTGCGCGTCGATCGCCGCGTCCTGCGCACCGTCGGGAAGCGCGTCGAGCGACGCGTCCGCGCGCGTGACGTCGACGATGTCCGGGCCATCGTCGGCGCGCGCTGCGTCGTCCATCGCGTCGGGCGCGCTCGCGTCGGGCGTCGGAATAGGTTGCGAGCACGCGCTGAGCAGCGAGAGCGACAGGATCAACGCAGGGTGAGTCGAAGGCTTGTGCATCGCGGGTCGAGCACGACGGTGAGCAATCGTCGTCGAAGGCGCAAGGCTGCGGCTCACGATTGCATCGGAGGTTCGCGGCTGGCCGCCGATCGTGTCACCCGGTGATCGGACCGCCCGGCGCCTTCACTTGCACGACCACGAGTGGCCTGCGCGAGCCCAAGCGACACAGCCTCGCGCAGGCGGTTCGCGACGCGGATCTCTTCTTCGCGCGAGCGCGCTGTACGCTCGCGTTCATGACGAGCGAATCGCATGCGTGGGCGTGGGGGCACATTCAAGAAACGAATGACCGCATCGAAATCTCAGTGCACTACAACACCAAGCAGCAGAGAGGCTTTGTCACCATCGCGCTGCTCATCGTTCTGTTCGTCAGCGTGCCATTGTTTCCCGTCAGCGTGGTCGTGAGTCTCTTCGTTGGGATTCCTGCGCTCTATTGGATGTGGGGCGGCATCGTGCGCGCGCGAAGAGCCGCGACGGTGACGCTCGATGAGGTCGGGCTGCATCTGGCGATGAAGGGAGCGCCAGCACCGACGATGTTGATTCCTCTCGAAGATCTGCTGCGCGTCGAGTCGCAGGAGGCGGGCGGGGGACGGCACCGAATGGTGGCATTTCGCCGTTCTGCTCCAACACAGCCTGTCGAGGTGCTCCCGTACCACGACGGCTATGACGCCATCGCGACCGTCGCCCGGCTGGTTGGGGATCGCTTGGCGTTGTTGCGGCGCGCGAAGCCGGCCCCTTCCGCGGTCCCGCCTGCGTCGACTGTCGAGGGCGGGATTGCTCGCCTCGGTTCAGCGTATCGCTCGATGCTCGATCGAGGGCTCGTGGTGGTGGTCTCGTACAAGACAGATCCAGTGTGGACTCAGGAGAGCCGCTTTGCTCGAGAGCACCCAGGATCGTACCGACGAACGAGCACGCCTCTCGCCGACGACGGAATCGGAATCGGCGTAGGACTGTCGGAACACACGATCGTCACTGCTGCGGACGTAGAGCAAGAGCTGGACACCCCGGGAGCGACGATCATCGTGCTCAGCGGCGCTGTGCCATTCGACACGCAGTGTGATCGTTGCTCGAAGCTCGCGAAGAGCCTCGCTCGATGCCATGAGCGCGTGTGTGTCGGCGAGTTCATCTACCTCAGCGATTACTCGTGGGAGAACGTCGTCGCGCCCGCGTGGGACGGCGCTGCGGACGCGTCGACGTTGTGCTGCCCGTCATGTGGGCGTCAGGGAGAGCGCGACCCGCGGTGGCCACACTTTCTCACGGCGCGGATCAACTGCGCTGAACCAGGCCGACGCTGACGATCCGAAGCGAACGTCGCGCGTCTACGCAGCTCCGCCTTCCGTTGGCGATTCGCGACGGTCGAAGTGGTTCGGTCGAACCGACGCGACGAAACCGCCGCTCATTCGATCGCCTCACTTTCATCGATTGATTCGTGGCAGTTCGACTCGAGTTCAACCACGTTGACGCTCGGCTCATTTCTGCGACGTTCAATTGGGGCGTGGTCTCAGCGAAACGCGCCCTGTTGCACGCCTCGAAAGCGCGCGGCTTCGACGGCGACGGACACCGCCGCGTGCAGCACCCGCGGGTCGCGCTCGGCGGCGAGCCAGACGAGCTCGATCTGCCCCTGTCGATACACCAGCGCGCCGCCGCGGTTTTCGAAGCTGAACGAGAAGTGCATGTACGCCGAGCGCAGCGGCTGATGAAGCCACTGGCGCACCAGGTCCTCGCGGTTCGCCTTGACGACGCACGCCTTGTCGAAGGCCTCGTCACCGACGGTGACGTCCTGCGCGCCGAGCAGATCTCCGATCGCGCCAAAGACGGTCTCGCGATACACGCGCGCGTCGAGCGGCATGGGCTGCAGAGCCATGGCGCGGAGGCGCGTGTAGCTCGTGGCGCTCTTTCCGGTGCTCACGACGTACGTGTCGAGGGTGCACGAGACGCCCTCGGCGGTCCCGTGGATCGTCGCCGCGCGCTTGTTGTACCAGGGGCCCGACGGCGGGCTGAAGGTGAGCCCGTTCTGCGCGGCGAAGGTCGCCCAGATCCGCTGTCGCTCGGCCTCGGCGCGCATCGAGAATCGAATCAGCCACACGAAGAACGCGACGAACGCGCCCATCACGAGCAACCCGAACAGTCCGGGCAACACCTCTTCCATGAGACGATCGTAGCGCGCCGCGCGCTCAGCAACGACGTCGGCGCATCACGGTGCCGAGCGCGACTCGGTCCGCGAGCGCTGCGCGGGTGTGTCGATTTCGCCCGACGCGTGATCTCGCGCGCCGGGCTGCCATGTCGGCGCGAAGCCAGTGGTAGCGACCCCGGTATGAAAGCTCGATCGAAGGTTGTCCTCGGCTCGATCGCTGGGGCGGTTGCAATTCACCTTGTGTTCCTCGCGTGCGGCACGCCGACGAGCCTTCGCGGCGATGGCGGACACGACTCGAGCTCGGTACTCGACGCGATGTCCGAGACGATGGGCGATGTCGTTGATCACGAAACTGGGACTGCCGACGCGCAGAGCATGCCTGCTTCGGGCGTCGAAATTCAGTGTGACCAAGTCCAGACGCGCCAAACAACGACACCAACGTCCAGCACTGTCATCACGACCTACGACGCAGAGCTCGCGACACCACGCGCTTCATTGGCGCGCCCACCCAAGGTGCAGGTGTGGCTGTGCGACAGCGAGGCGCTGGGCACGCCGCCTGTCGCGTGCCCAGCGGGCAGCACATGCAACAACTCTGGCTATCAAGTACCGTCGCCAAGCTGCACATGGGGAGCGCCGATCGTTGCATCGGGCCGAATCGTTGTGAGCTGTGGAAGTCGCGTGCACGTCACGATACAGGGCATGCCGAACAGTGACAGCGGCAGCCGAGCACGTCGCGCCATCGTACACATCGACTAGCGCAGCCGGACCTCCCCAACTCAGTTTCGCCCGCGAAAAGAGCGACGAACGCACGGTGCAGCGCGGTGGAGCGATTGTGGCGCGGCAGCCTACGAGTGAGGGCGAAGACAACGCGATGACCGATCGGGACGCCAACAGCTGACGCGTGCTCGACAGACCGCGGTTGGATCGCCTATCCCCTGCACACGAATTCAAAAGCCGCGACCGCACCCAGCGCGTCGATGGATCGATCGAGTGCGTTTCTCCGCGAAGTGTCTTGTTCGCACCTCGAATGCGACCGCGATGGTGGTCGCCTCACGGTCACGGTGGTTGGTGAGGCACCTCACCCGCCCAGTCCCTCA
>JAEUKI010000019.1 GCA_016793325.1 Myxococcales bacterium
CGCCCGCAGCTACGAGGGCGTCCCGTTGAACGCTCGATCGACTCGCACGCGGTCCTCGTCGACCGACCCGATCCTCGACTCGTTCGGCGGTGCTCTGTTCGTGAATTTGCAGCGCACTCGTGTCGACGATCACGTTGCACGCGCGGACCGTGGGCGAGCTCCGCGCCGTTTCGTCGAGCTCCTCGAGTAGCTGCGGGCGCGAGCCCGCTGCGCTCCGCACCGCAGGTGCGCTGTTGCCGGGCCCCTTGGCTCCCGGTTCGCGGCAACGCGACTTTCGCCAGTGAGTTTACAGGATCCTATCTTCGATCACCGACGCTCCTTCGGGACTCCCTGCCAACGCACGAACCGCAATCACACCCGAGCGACGCCCCGTTGGAAGAAGACACGCAGTGAGCTCCCTCTTGGGAGCTATCCCGAGACACTCAGCCCGCGTGTCGCCAACGGAAGGCAGAGCCGCTGGAGTGTTCGCTCACAGCGTCGGGGCGACGAGCACGATGCGCCGGCGCTCGTAGGCGTGCACCGCGTAGCCGAGACCCACGATTTCAAGAAGCGGCGTCCACGGGTCCGGCCAGCGCTCGGGTGAGGTGTCGTCGAAGCCGAAGGGGCACAGCGCAGACGCGAACGAGCGCGTTGGGCTCCCGTCGCGCAGCGTCGCGGCGGCGCGCCAGAGCGCTGCGAACCGAAGCGTGTCAGCGACCTCTCGGGCGCTCGCGGCGTCGCGGCTCGCAGCCAGAAACGACAGCCTCACGCCGTCGAACAGCGAGGCCTTCGGCATCGCGACCCGCGCGTGCAAGAGGAGCAAAGGGTGCAGCCCCGCCGGGCGCCACGCGCTCCGCGCGACGAGCCGCCACTGAGGCGCCGCGTCCGCGTCGCACACGCCCCACGCGGCGAGGGCGTGCGCGAGCGAGCGAGCGAGGGTCTGAACGGTCTCGATCGCCGAGGCGTCCGAGGCGAACACCAGCGCGTGCGCGGTCGTCGGCGGCGCGTCGCGCACGAGATCCTCGGGGTCTTCGTCGAGCATCGGCGCCTGCTCGAGCCACGAAGACGGGATCAGCGCTTGCGCGGCGGCGCGCTCCCAGAGCGCGCGGAGGTCTTCTTCTTCGCGCGCGAGCACGCGGGCTGCGCCGAGCGTCGGGCGCGACGGGCGCAGCAATCGCGCGCCGTAGTGCGCGCCGTCGACCGTGACGCTCGCTGTGTTCTCGGGAGGTTTCGCGCTGCGCTTCATGAATCGCTAAACCACGCCCCAATTGAACGTCGTAGAAATGAGCCGAGCATCGGCGTGGTTGAGATCAAGTCGAACCGCCGCGAATCTCGCGAGAAAAGTACGACGATCGAATGAGTGGCGGTTCAAAGGACCCGAACAACGCCCGAAGCGTGCCACGGAGGGGCGCGAGGCGCGCGAGGTCTTTCTTGGCTCGCCGAAATTCGGTGTACAACGCCGGCGATGGTTGCTCCACGCACATGCCCGTGCCACTCGGGCGAGCAGTACGAGTCCTGCTGCGGACCGCTACACAAGAAGACCACAGAGGCCCCGAGCGCCGAGCGCTTGATGCGCTCGAGATACTCGGCGTTTGCGCTGAAGCTCGTCCCGTACTTGTACGAGACGTTTCACAGCGAGCACCCGGACCGCAAGCTGCCGAAGGGCGAGGTCATGCGCGGCCTGCGCGACGCGGCAGAGAGCTTTCGCTACATGGGGCTGCGCATCCTCTCGTCGCGCGAGGACGAGGCAAAGGGCGAGGCGCAGGTGCTCTTTCACGCGAGGCTCTTCGAGCGCGGGCAGGATCGATCGTTCGTCGAGCTCAGCACGTTTCGCAAAGAGGACGGCGGGTGGAGGTACGTCGACGGCGTCACGGTCCCGTTCGCGCTCGTGAAGGCCGAAGTGGACGCGATGACGATCGAGAATTTTCCTGGCAAAAAGGCGGCGACCAAGTGAGCAACGCAACAGAAGCGCTGACGGACGAGCGGCTCGCGGCGCTCGTCGAGATCGCGTTCGAATATGTGTGCGCGCAACCGTTCTCGGCCTTCGTCGACCCGAAGAAGGTCTTGCCTGTGCTCGACTCGGCCCTCGCGCCCGAGCGCACGGCGGACACGCACGCGTGGCTCGGCGTTCCGCTGCGAGAGCGGCTGATCGAGCGCGCGAAGAAGAGCTCGGCGCTCGTCGGCGCGTGGCTCCCAGAAGCAGCGAAAAAAGCGCTCGACGAGCAGCTCGGCCGCCCCGTGAAGCTCCCGCGCAAGGCCATCGACGACGCGGTCGCGAGCGAGCAAGTGCGCGAGGGCGTCCGGCAAATGGTCACCGAGACGCTCGACGGCTTCGTGAACAAAGCGCTGCAAGGCGACGCGCAAGGGTCCGGCGGCGGCTCGGGCGGAGGGCTCCGCGGCGTGCTCTCGTTCGGCGCGCGCGCGGCGGCGGGCGTGGGCAAGGGCCTCCTCGGCGGCATCGGCGAAGAGCTGCAGAAGCAACTGCAAGAGCGCGCGAAGGGGTTCGTCGACAGCTCGATGGCGGCCGCGCAGAAGCGGCTCGCGGATCGGATCGCGAGCGAAGAGACGGCGAAGACGCTGGGCAAGCGCCGACAGAAGTTCTTTCAGCGATTGATGGAGCGCACCGAGCCCGAAGCGGCCACGTGGATCGAGAAGTCCATCCGCTGGAAGGACGTCGACGCGATGCTCCCCTCGGTCGTCGCGCACAACCTCGGACGCAAAGAGCTGCGCGAAGCGATCGAAGCCGAAGTGCAGATCGTGTTCGATCAGCTCGCCAACGAGCCGCTCGGCGCGCTGCTCGAGCGCGCGGGCGTCAAGGAGCACGCGCGCGCGTGGGCGAAGGAGCAAGGGCTCGCGCTCGCCAAGGGGCTCGTCGCGACCGACGGCTTCGCCCAGTGGTGGGGATAGCGCTCAGCGCGGGCGGCGCTGCAGCTTCGCGGCGGTCGCGCCGTCGATCACTTCGTACATCCCGAGCACGCCGATGGCCTCGCCCGTCGCGGTGCGCACGGCGCTCTTGACGGTGTGCAGCCACATCGTCCCGCCCGCTTGATCTTGGCGTTCGATGATGTCGCGGACGCCCGTCGTGTTGTTGATCACGTCGAAGTCGTCGGCTCGATACTTCGCGCCCTGACGAGCCCAGCCGACCTCGGGATGAATGTCGTTCTTGTCGAGCAGATTGCCGGGGCCCTTGTAGCCGCTGTCCGCGAGAAAGTTCGCGTTGTACCCGCGGTACATCAGGTCCGGAACGAACTTCCAGAACAGCCGCACCGCGCACTCGGGCTTGGACAGCTCGTCGATCAGCGACTGCACCTCCGCCCGCAACGCGGCCTCGTTCATCGTCGGCCACTGCGCGGCGCGAAGGGCCACCAACGGCGCGAGCTGAGGCCACCCCGACTGACGAACAGCCTTCCACGCGACGAGCACCGCAAAGAGCTCTGCCTTCGTATGCGCTCCCAACATCGAGACTAGGGTAGTCTACATAATCAAACAGTGTCCACGCCTTCGCGGAGGGTGTCTCGACTGTCGGAAGCGGGCACGGCGCCGGGGACGAGCGGCGGCCAGCGCGCGAAAAGTCCCACGATCACAATGGGTTGAACAAAATCATCGTCGAGCTTCAACGAACGTCGCTCGCCGTCGTTGCGCACCATCGAGACCCGCACGCGCCCAACTCGGCGTCGAGCGTCGGTCGAGAGAGTGAGCGTTTCCCATGGTCGTCGCACTGCTTCGAATGACTCTGTCTGCTCCGCGTTCGGTTGGCGACACGCGGAGGCTTCCGCCCTCGGGCTTGCTGCGATTCGCGATGATCGCCGTCGCGGCGAGCGCCGTGTTCGCGCACACCCACGACGCGCACGCGCAGGCTCGACGCGCTCGTCCGAGGCGCGCGCAGGCCGCACCGCAGCCGCAGCTCACCGCGTGTCAGCAGCTCGACTCGATGGACCCCGCGGTGTCCGAAGACCTCTCGCTGCTCGAGCGCGCGTCCGCCGAAGCGGCAGGGCGCCGAGACGTCGGGTGCCTCGCGAAAGTGTCTGCTCGCTACATCGCTCGCACCGAGTGCGCACGCGGCCACGACGCAGCGTCGCTCGCGGTGTCGCTCGCGCCCAACGAGCCCTCGGCCCAGTGCGTGTGGGGACTCGCCGAACACTGCCGCATCCGCGGCGACGCCACGCTCCAGGGAACAGGCGACGTGGTCTCCTGCGGCGCTCCGTTGACGCGCGCGACCGACGCGCTCGCGTACTGCGGCGAGCTCGAAAACGACCCGAGCGCCGCCGCGGCCGCCGTGCGCTCGATCATCGACACCGCGGAGGTGTGCCGAGACGACGGCGATCTCTTCGCGACCGCGACGGTGCTCGCGGCGGACTTCGACGTTCGATCGAGAGAGCTCGACGTGCTTCGAGCAGACACGCTCCCCTATCTGCTCACGGACGCGAACCTCGTCGTGCGCTTGAGCGACTGGCTCTCGTCCGGCGCGCGCGCGATGGTCACGACGCCGACGCTTCGCGCGAGGAGCGCGGAGTTTCTACGGCGCATGGCCGCGGCCAACCGCGTCGCGAGCCCGACCAACCCAGTGCTCGTCTCGGGTCGCGCGCTGCTCGCGCTCGAAGGAGCCACCACGCGACTGTCCCCGTCGAACTACGGACAGATGACCTCGACCGTGCAGTGGATGCTCGATCGAGGCCTGCTCGCGCACGCGCCCATCGCGCAAGCGCTCGGTCAATTGCCGCTGATTCGCGCGGCGGCGGCGCCTGTTCCCGACGCGGAGCTCGCGCGGCTGCGGACCTTGCGACAAGGGCTGCGACGGGTCAACGGCCCCGAGCGCTCGCTCGCGATGCTCGGGCTCGGGATCACCACCTCCGTTCGTTCGCAACAACCACCGTGCGATCGCGCGAGGCAAATGCTCGAGGTGCTCTCGGACTTCGAAGCAGACCCGGGCGCTCGGAGCCTTCCCCTCGCGCACTACGGAGGCGCCCTTCTCGAAGCGGCGCGCGAAGGAGGCCAGGCCGCTTCCGCCTGCCCCCAAGGCGGCAGAGCCCTCGTTCACGAGTTCGATCGCGTCGTCGAGCGCCTCGAGGCGGGCAGCTCGCCCTTCGAAATGGGCGTTGATTTTCAGAGCACAGCCACGGTCGCCATGAACCAAGGAGCCGCGCGATGAGCCGCAAACACCTCTCTCGATACGCCGTCGTCGCGGGCGCGATCGCGCTCTTGTCGCTCGGCGCCAAGGACGCTTCGGCGCAGGCGAGGTCCGCTCGCTCGAATCGCACACAAAATCAACCGACGCCCCCGCCCGCGAGGGACGTGAGCACCCCGCAGCTCGCGCAAGCGCCGGGCGCGATGGCGACGTGCGGGCTCGACGGCGAGGACGTTCTTTGTCGCAGCAACGCGAGGCTCTTCTCGATCGCCGTGACCGCGGGAGCGCAAGGGACGTGCGCGTCGATCGCCCTCGCGCGGACGATCTGCGAGCGCGTGATCAACCACGTCGACGCGATGGAGCTCGTGCTCCGCGCGCGCGTTCGAGCCACGGTCACCGAGGGCGCGGACAACCGCGGAGCGTACCTCGCCGCGATGCACGCGAGGCTGCCCGACGCGCTCGTTCATCAGCGCGCGTGGTGCTCGCAGCTCGTCGCAGCGGCCGGCGGAGCGACGAGCAACGCGTCGAGCACGAACAACGCGCAGCGCGCGCGCGAGGACCTGACCGCGTCGTCGATGGCGGTCGTGATCCATCGCGCAGGGCGCGAGGTCTCGGGGCCCGCGCTCGCGACGGTCCTCGCCGCGGCGCCCCGCTGTCGCGCGCCCAACGGATCGAACACCGTCGCCTCGAGCCCGAGCGCTCCGCGCAACGAGCCGCTGCTCGTGTCGGGCGGCGTGGCCGTGAGCCCGAGCGCGCCCTCGGTCGCAAACGCACCGGAGCCGCGCGTCGTCGGCGCGGTCAATCAAGGGCGGTGAGCCGATGATGCTGCAACCGAGAGCCATCGCGCTCGCGACGATGATCTTCGCAGCCGCGAACAGCGCGGACGCGCGGAGCACCGGCGCGCGGCGCGCGACGAACACGAGGAGCGCTGTCACCCAGAGCCCCGTCGACGACCGACAAGAGTGTGGCGCGCTCGGGGTGCGCGTGCGCTGCGCGAGCGCGCGCGCGGTCGCGGGTCTCTCTGCGAGCGCGCACCTCGTTCCCAACGTCCTCACGAGAGAGCTCGCGAGCGAGATCGCTGCGCGAGCGAGCGATTCGAGCGCGCTCGCGTCCGAAGTGATCCGTCGCGTGCAAGCGATGCCCTACGCGCGAGGGACCGTGGCCCCCGCGACGATCGCGCAGCTCGTGCTCGCGGACGGAGCCGCGGCGATGGACTGCGACGAGCGCTCGTTCGTCGCCGCGTCGGTGATCAACGCGCTCGAAGACAACCGGCGCGTGGTCGAGCTGCGGGGAGGCGCGCGCGTGGCGGTGCGGCGCGCGGCGGTGGTGAACGTTCCGCGCATTCGACACGCAGTGTTGTTGCTCGAGGTCGCAGAGCGCCCGCAGGGCTACGACGGTCCGATCGCGCTCGTCGCAGGAGCGATGTTTCTCCCCGTCGAATGCACAGCCGTGCTCCCCGTCGGCGTGTTCGACGACGAGCGCGACGCGGTGCTGCGCGACCCTGCGGCCGAGACGATCGTCACGCGCGCCGAAGGACCACGGGTGATAGACGTCCCCGTGCGCGGCCCGTTTCGAGGCGTGATCGCGAGACCGAGCCAGAGCGCCGAGGGCTTTCGCGTCGCTGAAGCCGGATGATCACAGCGGGCTGTGAAGCGATGTTCACAGCCGTTTTCCAGGGTTCGCAGCGAGGAAGCGTGCGCGTGTCGCGCGCGTACATGCGTGGGAGTCGAACGCGTCAGCCGTGTGAATGGAGCACTCGCACAGACGTATTCAGCTCACACCGAGCGCGATGCTCCTCCTCGATTCACCGCGACCCACAGAGAGCCCCGACGCGTCAGCGACCGGACGACTCGCGCCCGGCGAGACGTTCGGGGGGCGCTTCGACGTGCGTGATTTTCTGGGCGCGGGCGGCGAGTTCGACGTGTACCTCGCGTTCGATCGCGTTCGCCGCGAAGAGGTCGCGCTCAAGGTCCTCGTGCTCCCCGGAGACCCGCGCTTCGGAAAGACCGTCGCGAGCACGGTCGCAGACGAGTTCGCCGCGCGGCGCGAAGGGCTCTGGGCCCTCTACGCGCTGCATCGCGAGACGCTCGACGCGATCTCTCGCGCGCACGAAGTGCGCGTTCCGCCGGTGTTCGAGGTCGAGACCGAGGGCGATCCGTCCGAGTGGTTCGTCGTCGAGTCCGTGGTGGAGGGCGCGTTTGCGTTTGGCGAATGGTGCCGCATCGAGCGCGACGTTCGCGCGGTCGTGAGCGCCCTCGCGAGCGTCGGTCGGCTGCTGGCAGCGCTGCACGAGCGAGGCGTCGTTCACCGCGACGTGCACGGGGCCAACATCCTCGTCGACCGAGAGGCTCGCCTGTGGCTCACTGACTTTTCGCACGCGATTCGCCCCCTCCACCGCGGCGCCTTCGCGCTCCTCTCCCCGTGGAACGCCCCCGAAGAGCGCGCCGACGTCCCCCTCACCGCGAGCGCCGACGTCTACGGCTTCGCGCGCCTCGTGCTCGAAGCCCTCGGCCACCACGCGCGTCGCGCGCGCGAGCGACACCCAGAGCTCTCTCGCGCGCTCGTCTCGCGCCTCCGCGCGATCGAACACCGCTACCTCGAGTGCGCCCCCGAAGAGCGCGGATCGCTCGTCTCGCTGCTCGACGAGCTCGCCTCCGTCGCGCGGATCTTCTCGCCCCGCCCGCGCCAACCCGAGCGTCGGTCTTCGCGATGGACGGTCGCGCTCGCGCTCGCGTCGGCCACGGCCATCGCCGGCGTCTCGGCCACGATCGCCACCGCTGTCCGTTCTCGCGCGCCGAGCGCGTCGGCCCTCGCAGCAGCGCCCGTCACCGAGATCCGTCTGCCCGAGGCGCCCGTCCCGCTCGTGTGGCGAGGGGCGGACAGCGCGCGCAGCGACCCAGAGCGCGCCGAGGAGACTCGAGCACCACAAATCAACACACCCGTCGATTCACAGACCCGTCAAAGAGACTTCGCGCGAGGGGCGGCGCTGTTTCGGCGCGACGCGCCCGCGAGCGAGCGGCTCGCGCGCTACGCGGCCGAAGAGTTCTTGCGCGAGGCCCGGAGCCGCGCCGCGCGAGGGTGGGGCGCGGCGTGCATGCGCGAGAAGCGAGGCGTCTCGCGGGCCGATCGCGACGCGGTGTTTCGCGTGAGCATCTCGCCTTCGACCGAGGACCGAAGGGCGCGGGTCGATCGCGTCGCGCTCTTGCGCGGGCCCAGCCTCGATGCGCGCACGAGCGAGTGCCTCCGAGCGCGCATCGCGTCGATCGCCGCGGCGGACCCGGGTCGACCGATCGACGTCGACCTCCCCTTGCGACTCTCGTGGAGCAGCGATGAATCCCAGTCATTCTAGCGAGATTTCTTCAACCGACGCGACGGCGCGCCCCGGCGAGACCGTGGTCCGAAGGCGCCTCGAGCACGCGCTCGTCGAGGCGAGCCGAGGGCTCACGAAGCTCGCGCGGCGGATGCTCGGCCGCGCCAACGAAGAGGACGCCCGCGACGTCGCGCAGTCCGCGCGCGAACGAATGATCCGCGCGATCCGCGTCGGTCACGTGCGGCCCGAGCGCTTCACGGGCCCGGACCGAGACCCGCTCGCGGGGATCGAAGAGCCGTTTACGAGCGACGTTCGGCGGCAGCTCTTCGCGGTGCTTCGCAACCTGGTGATCGACCTGTTTCGCGCGCGAAAGCGCGCTCCGTTGCAGCTCGCGTTCGACGAGCACGCGGACTCCGACGGGCGCGCGGGGCTCTCGGCGCAGGATCGTGCGCTCGTTCGACAACACCTCGACGCGCTCGTGCGGGCGGCGAAGATCTCGGCGTTCGACCGCGAAGCGTTCATCCAGAGCGAGCTGTGCGAGCGGACGCTGGACGAGTGCGTCGAGGCCCTCTGCCGGCGAGGGTTCGCGCGGGTCGATCGGACCACGGTGCGAAATCGCGCGCTGGCGGTGCGGAAATTTCTCGAAGCGTACGACGCCGAACCCAAGCGCGAAGACGTAGGCTCCAACGCGCGATGACACGAGACCAGTTCTTTCGCTACGCGCTGCCGTTGCTGCTGTTGGCGCTCTTCATCGGGTTCAAGTCGTACATGTCCAAGCCCGACGCGGACGCGGCGCACGTCCGGACGTTGTTGCAACAAGGCGCGACGCTGGTCGACGTCCGCTCGCCTGGGGAGTTCGCCTCGGGGCACCTCGACGGCGCGATCAACATTCCCGTCGACCAGATCAGCGCCCGCGCGCGCGAAATCCCCGAGGGAAAGCCGGTGGTCCTCTACTGCCGCTCGGGCGCTCGAAGCTCCGCCGCCGCGAGCGCCCTGCGCAACGCGGGCCGCAGCAACGTCGTCAACGCTGGAGCGATGAGCAACCTGCAGTGAGGATACGTTAGGGCGCCCGGCGCACGCGCACGCAGCTGAACGTGAAGTCGCAGCCCGTGCACGAGTTGCTCGCGCACGTCGAGGCGCCGAAGCACACGTCGTCCCCCGAGGTGTCGCCCACGCACGTCACGCTCGAGACGCCAGAGCCGCCGGGAACGAAGTCGCAGCTGTGATCGGTGTCGACGTAGCCGCCCGAGTAGTTGCCCTCGAGGATGGCGGTGATCGCTCCCGCGGCGGGGTTGCTCGACAGCGTTCGGCACGCCTGGCCCGTGGTCCAATCGGACGTCGTCTCTCTGGCGCGCACGCACGCTTGGGCTTGGACGCGATCGCCGACGATGCTCCACGTCGAGGTCAACGTCATCGAGGGCCCGTGCCCTTCGAACTCTCGGTCGCCCTCGGTCAACGCCAGGTTGTTGACCGTGAGCCCCGAGGGAAACGTCACGCACTCGACGCACGCGGGGTCTTCGTCGACCGTTCCATCGCAGTTGTCGTCTTGCCCGTTGCAGACCTCGGCCGAGGGTGAGCCCGCGACCGCGTCGCACATCGTCGCCGCGCCCGAACACACGACGCGCCCCATGCGCGCGCACGCGCCGACGCCAACCGAGCACGAGCCGCCCGTGGGCATGCACGTCCCACCGCAGTTCGATTGACCGCCGGGGCATTGGCAGCGGCCCGCGACGCAGGCCATTCCCCCGTTGCATCGCACGCCGCACGCGCCGCACTGGGACGGGTCGTCGCTGCTGTTGATCTCGCAGCCAGTGTCCTCGCGCCCGTCGCAGTCGAGAAATGGCGCGACGCAGTTGATGCCGCAGCGCCCAGAAGCGCACGTGGACGTCGCGTTGGGGCGCGAAGGACAACTGTTGTTGCACGCGCCGCAGTGGCTCGTGTTGTTGTCTCGGTTGACGCACGTCGCGCCGCACATCACCCGCGGCGCCGTGCACGCGGTGCAAGCGCCGCTCACGCAGCCTTGTCCAGAAGGGCACGGCCGATCGCAGCCGCCGCAGTGCCTCGGATCGTCGGCGACGGACACGCACGCCGCGCCGCAGAGCGAGGCCCCCGCAGGGCACGTCGGGCGCGTATCGAGCGGCGGCGGAGGGACGTCTTCGATCGAGGCGTCGATCACGTCGGGCGCCATCGTCGCGTCCATCACGGTCGTCGCGTCCGTCGCGTCGATCGATCGAACGTCTCGCGGCGCGAGGTCTGCGTCGAGGTCCGACGGCACGAGCACGGCCTCGCGAGGAACGCATCGCCCCTCGTCTCCGCACGTGAGCCCTTGCTCTTCGCAGCGCTGAGCGACCGTGCACTCGCCGGCCCGCGCGCAGCCCGTCGCGGGAGCGAGGCACGAGGTCGCGATGAACACGCGGAGCGTCCACGTTTGGTTGGGCCGAAACTGAAACTCCGCCGTGCGTCGAAAGGACACCGACGTCGTCGTGCTCGACCGCAGCGTCGCGTCGATGTGCAGCGACACGCGCCCGTCTCTCGGCCCGTCCTTCGCGGGAACAACAGTAAATATCGCAGGAAATCGAATCGACGGCCGCGCGTCGCCGCCCCTCGACCACGTCCGCGTCCCGCCCATCATCGTCGAGCCCGGCGTCGAGACCGTCGCCCGCAGGTCGAGTCGTCGATCGATCGGCGCGTCCGAATCGAGGACGACCCACACCTGCGTCGCGGGCGCCGTGCAGCCGCCGACGACCCAGGCAGCCGCCGCGAAGCACGCACGCACGATCGGCCGCAGCACGTTCACAGCAATGGACGCAGGGTAGCAAACTTCGCGGGCTCGACGCGATGGAGTGCTCCATACTCCGCGCCGCTCATGGACGAGGGACGGCCTCTCACAGCGCTCGTGATCGGCAGCAGCGACGGGATCGGCCGCGCGCTCGTGCGACGACTTTCGACAGGGCGCTACCGCGTCATCAGCGTCTCGCGTCGCGCGCTCGAAGCGACGGGCGTCGAGCATCACGTGCTCGACGCGGCGAGCGAGGGATTTCGCGACGAGCTCGCGCGCGTCCTCGGCGAGCGCGCGGTCGACCTGTGCGTGTACTGCGCGGGCGTCGGCGAGCTCTTCGACCCGACGGACCTGTCGATGGACGCGCGCGCCGCGCGGGTCAATTTCGTGGGTCTCGTCGACGCGGCGGCCGCGGTGATCCCGGCGATGGTGCGCCGCAACGCGGGGCACTTCATCGGCCTCTCGAGCATCGGAGACGGCGTGTCACCGGAGGCTCCCGCGTACGGAGCGACGAAGGCTGGCGCGTCGGCGTACCTCGAGGGCCTCGCGCTCGCGCTGCGACCGAAGGGGGTCTTCGTGAGCAACGTCCGGTTCGGGTTCGTCGACACGAAGATGGCCAAATCACCGGTCAAGCCGATGATGATCTCGGTCGACGCAGCGGTCGACGCGCTCGAGCGCGTGATCGCGCGGAGGCCGATGGTGCTGAGCGTTCCGAAGCCGATGAGCTGGCTCGTGGGCGTGTTGCAGGGGCTCTTGCGCGCGAGGCTCTGGGTCGGCTGAGGGGATCACCGCGTAAATCGCAGCTCGTCCACGCGCTGCAGAAACACGCCCCCGAGCGCGCCCGTCGCGACCTCGACGTACACGACGCGCTCGCCCTCGAGCCCCAGTCGCTGCTGCGATCCGCGAGGAAGCGTGTAGGACCGCTCTTGCACGAGGACCTCGACCCAACGTGAGCCCTTGCTGCCGTAGCGGACCCGCGCGATCCCGTTCTCGAGGGTCGGCGAGCCCGTCGCGAAGCGCGCGTTGATCTCTTTGGCCACCGCGGCGCCGCTGATGAACGGCGAGAAGAACAGCACGAACGTCGCGATCAACGTGTTGCGCAGGCTCGTCGAGCGCCCCCGCAACAAGAGCGCGAAGAGCGCGAAGTACGCGACGTACACGAGCAACGTGCACGCGATGATCGGGCCGATGATCGTCGCGGTGGCCGTGGGCGGAGGCTCCGAGAGGATGCCCACGGCCCAGTTCGCGGCGAGCAGCCCAGCGACCAGCAGGCCCCGCCATGTGCGTGTTTTCAAGGGGCGCTCGGTGCTCGGGTCGAGCGGCGCGGCGCCGCGGCCGTAGGGCGTAGGGCTGTGCGTTCCGGCGAGGCTCCGCTCGTGCGCCGCGTACACCGCGCGCGAGAGCTCCTCGAGGATCGACGGGATCGCGTACATGAGCGCGTGATCGCCCAGTGATTTTGCAGGCGCGAAGACCTCGAGCCGCGTCTGGCCGGTGGGCTGGCTCTCGCCGTTGGGCCCGAGCGCGGGGGCGCGCAGGACCACTTGGAGCCCGCGCCGCGTGACGACGCGCAGGGTGAGCTCGCGCACCGTCGCGTCGAGCAGCCGCGCGAGCGTCGCGTCCGGAGCGTCGCTCTCGATGTACACGCCGCGGTCGAACGCAGGGTCGCCGACCTGAAACTCTCGGTTGATCTGGAGCTTGCTTCCGATGCGATCGAGCGCGGACTCGGCGCGCAAGACGATCTCGCCGAGCGTGACGACCGCGGGGAGCAGCACCCAGAACTCCGCGCCCATGAACGCGCCCTTCGAGCCTCGGCGCGCCGAGACGTGAACGGGCTTGCCGTTGGATTGGACCTCGAAGTGTTCGACGTACGTATAGGCGTCCCCGACGGCAGCGGGCTGCACGTTGGCTCGCAGCAGGTGAGCGAGCGCGGTCAACTCGGGCGACAGGTCTTTCATGGCGGGCGGCGGGCAATATCGCAGCTTCGCGCGGGGGTGGCGAGCGCGGCACGAGCGAGCCTCGGCCTAGCGGCGCGTGGCCGACGCGCTGTATAGCTCCGGGCGCCGATGGCTGAGGTCGCGACCGAAGAGCACGTTCGCTCGATGCCCGCTGCGGGATTGTGGGCGTACTGGTGGCGCGTGCTGCGGTTCGCGGTGCTGGGCATGGACCCGCGCGAGGTCGACGAGGTGAGCGTGTGGGCGCTCTGCGTTCCGTTTCGACTTTGGAACAAGCGCTGCCGTTATTCGGGACAAACGTTCGCGGAGCTGTACTCATCGGGCGTTCGCTCGAAGGCGCTGCGCGCGCTGTTGCCGATGCGCTTCGTGTACTTCTGCTTTCTCTGGTGGTGGCCGCTCGTGGCGCTCGGACGCGCGCTGCGACACGGGCTGCGCGGGGCGAAGAAGCGCTTTCGACGAGACCTCGCGCGGCCGGACCTCGCGTTGTTTCACAGCAAGAGCGAGTTCAGCGACCGCGAGTTCGCGTGGATGCGACCGGACTACGCGCTGGGGATGTTCTACGCCGTGGACTTCGCGCGCACGAACGAGCCCTTCTACGCGCTCGACGGGAAGCTCGAGTTCGCCGCGGCCTGCGCGCGCGCCGAGCTCCCGATGCCTCGCGCGTTTTCGAGCCAAGAAGCCGCGGCGCGCGGCGGCGACTACATCGTGAAGAACCCGACCGCGGACCTCGGGAGCGGCGTGTTCGCGGTGACGGCGCAGGACCTCGCGGAGCTCGAGGACAGCACGGGGCTCATCGTCCAAGAGCGCCTCAGGAATCACCCGGACCTTCGGCGATTGATCGGCGACAAAGCGCCGCTCAGCACGTTTCGCGTGACGACCGTGCTCGATCCGAACACACGAAAACCAGTGATCTGGCGCACGTCCATCCGCATCGGTCGCCACGGGAGCGACGTCGACAACACGGCGCAAGGGGGCATCTGGTCGCAGATCAACCGAGACACCGGCGAGATCTTGCCGGGCGTCACGAAGAAGTCGTTCAACAAGCGCACGAGCAAGACGCCGGGCACGTACAGCGCCCACCCCGACACGGGCGAGACCTTCGCGGGAACGAAGGTCCCCTACTGGGACGAAGGCCGCGCCCTCGCGCTGAGAGCGCACCAAGCCCTCGCGCCCGACGCGCTCACCTTGGGCTGGGACGTCGGCATCGCCGAAGGGGGCCCGGTCCTTCTCGAGGTCAACGTCTGGACCACGGTGTACGACTACGATCCCCCGGACGACGCGTTTTCTCTGGGCTGCAAAGAGATCATCGCTCGCCTCGCCGCCACGCGAGCGAAGCGATAGCCAAGCTCACGCGTCGTGGTCGCCGAGGTTCACCGAGAGGCTTGCGGCGAGGATCATCGAGAGAAGCACCAGCGTCATGGTCGGAGCTCGCTTTCTGTCCACCGTGAGTTCGTGAGGGACGCTGGCATCCTGCGCGGCCTGCGTGACGCCCGCGTGACGATCCGCTCAATTCGCGGAATCAATGGAAACCGACTGACGACTCGAATACTGGTGTCGTCACGCTGATCGCTGCGGCGCCGGCCTCGCCGACGGCGGCGGCGCTCCGTTGTACGCTCGACCGATGACCAGCGAGCCGAGACGGCGCGGGCCCGACACCGAAGACCCCCGCGCGTTCGCCGAGAACAAGCTCGGCGCCCTCGCCCGCGCGGCCGAAGAAGTGCGCTGGCTCCTCGGGCGAGGCTACCCGATGGACCTCGCGGTGCGCGCGGCCGGCGATCACCACCAGCTCCACGCGCGGGCGCGGCTCGCGTTGACCCGCGCGTGCTGCGCGCCCGACCGGCTCGCGGAGCGGGAGAAGAAGCTCGTTCCGCTGGGGGCCGTCATGGGATCGCACGTGTCGATCGACGCGTTCAACGTCCTCGTGACCCTCGAGGTCGCTCGCGGAGGCGCGCCTGTGTTGCGCTGCGCCGACGGAGCGATGCGAGACCTCGCGGGGCTCCGCGGGAGCTACAAGACCGTGGTCGACACCGAGCCCGCGATCGAGCTCGTCGCGACGAGCCTCCGCGATCACGACGTGGCGAGCGTCACGGTGTTCGTCGACGAGCCCGTGTCGAACTCGGGCCGCGTTCGCGCCCTCTACGAGTCGACGTTCGCGAGGGTATTTGCAGGCACCGAGGTCGCCACGGACGTGCGCGTGGTGCGCGACGCGGACACGGCCCTCGACGGCGCCGGGTGCGTGATCAGCGCAGACGCGGTCGTCATCGACCGCGCCGACACGTGGGTCAGCTTCGTCCGAGACGTCCTCGACGCGTGGGCCCCCGACGCGTGGGTGGTCTCGGTGTAGCGCGGACTACGGAAGCTCCCAGGTCGCAGGGCACGAGACGATGTGCTCGCCCGTTCCGCCTGTGGGAGCCCAGACCGGAGTCGCCTCGTACTGCGAGTACCAGCGGTTGCGCGCGGGCGAGAAGCCGAGCGTGCACGCGTCGCCAGTGCCCGTCGCAGGGGTGATGGTGGTGTTCGTTCCCGTGCTGATTTGCTGGCGAACGATGCCTGTGCCCGAGCGAATGTAGACGATGTAGTGCACGCCGCCGAAGAACTCGGCGATGCCCCAGTGCCCCTGGCGCTCGCAGCTCGCGGGCGACAACGGCGCGACCGTGCCCGTGAGCCTCGTGACCATGCCGGTGGGCATGGCGATCTGCCAGTAGCCCTGATCAGCGCCCGAGGGCAGGTACACGATGATGCGCCCGTAGCCCGAGTAGATCCCGAAGCCCGATCCCGTCCACGCCAACGCGCGCGAGAGCATCACGGACGTGCCAGAGAACATCCCCGACGAGTTGAGCGCGCGAAGCTGCGTGA
>JAEUKI010000041.1 GCA_016793325.1 Myxococcales bacterium
CCTCGCAGCAACGAACACACGAGAAATCGAGACAGCGCTGTCTCGACCGATTCAAGAGATCGCGACCTGTTTTCTCGCGAGACAGAGCAATCGAGCGATCGTAGGCGAGCGCTTGTACCACGAGGGAACGAGCATCGAGCGGGACCCAACCGAGCGGAACGGATGGAACTGGACCGACGCATCGAACACGCGTATTCGGCTGTTCGGAGGCGCCTGTCAGCGCGCAGTCGAGAGCAACGTCCGTCGTTGGTATGCGCCGGCAGAAGGCAGGTGTCTGCCGCCAGAGTGATTGCTGGCGGATTGCAGCGCGTGTTTTGGTGTGATCGAATGAGTGCGTGATGCAGCGCAGGGTCGGACGATTGGGAGCGGCGGCGCTGAGCGCGCTTCTCGCGGCCCAAGAGAGCTGCGGTTCGAAGACGGGCCTCACGATCCCGTGCACAGTGGAGTTCGCGCCTGATCAGCCGGAGATCATCTTCGTTGTCGATCGGTCGGGGAGTATGGGCGAGATCAACGCCGAGGGCGTGACCTATTGGACCGCGCTCGATCGGGCACTGCGACAGACCCTCCCCCTGTTGCAGGGGTTCGCGCGCGTCGGCATGGCCTTCTTCCCGATCGGGTCTGACCGTGCGACGCAGTGTCGCGCGGAGCCTCGGCCAGCGATCGACCTCACCAACGAAATGGGCAGCATTGTGTCTCGTCTTCCGAGCGGCCCCGAGCGCGAAGGTGGCACGCCGACATACGAGGGAATTCGTGCCGCTGTCGAAACGCATCGAGAGCGGCGTGCAGTGGATCCACCGCGACGACGGTTCATTGTCCTCGTAACCGATGGAGGCGCGGGCTGCAACGCGGAACATTCGCTCGACCGATGCACGTGCTTGGCGTTGGAAGGCCAGGATGCTTGTGCACAGAATCCAGATGTGGGCCGCATTGCATGCCTCGATGATGAACGAATCCTGCGATTGCTCAGCCAAGCGCGGGTTGAGGGGATCGACACGTTTGTGATTGGGTTAGTTGGGATGAGATTTTCGCCTCGGAACGAGATGATCTTCCGTCGCTTTCTCGATGAAATCGCGGAAGCGGGTGGCCGCGGCAACCCAACAAGTCCTCGCTACCTCGCAGCAACGAACACACGAGAAATCGAGACAGCGCTGTCTCGACCGATTCAAGAGATCGCGACCTGTTTTCTCGCGAGACAGAGCAATCGTGTGATCGTAGGCGAGCGCTTGTACCACGAGGGAACGAGCATCGAGCGGGACCCAACCGAGCGGAACGGTTGGAACTGGACTGACGCATCGAACACGCGCATTCGGTTGTTCGGAAGCGCTTGTCAACGCGCAGTCGAGAGCAACGTCCGTCGTTGGTACACACCGGCAGAAGGGAGGTGTCTGCCGCCGGAGTGATTGAGGGTGGGTTGCCGTGCGTGTTTTGGTGTGATCGAATGAGTGCGTGATGCAGCGTAGGGTCGGACGACT
>JAEUKI010000051.1 GCA_016793325.1 Myxococcales bacterium
CCTCCGCGACAAGATCGAGGAGTACTTCGGCGCTGGCGCCAAGTGGGTGTGGGTCGTGCGGCTGAAGGGCGAGCGGTGCGTCGAGGTCTATTCTGCGCCGGGGGTGTTCACCACGCGCTCGGGGATGGACCCGATCGAAGCGCAGGGCGTACTCGCGCTCCCGGTGCCCGCTGCGGCGCTGTACGACCGCTCTGTCGCCCTCGACGTCTCGCTGCGAAATCTCCTTCGCCGCGCGGGATATCGCGACATCGACGAGATCCGACAAGAGGGAGTCGCGCAGGGCCGCGCGATGCAGCTTCGCGCGACGATCGTGGACCTCTGCGAGCTGCTCGAGATCGCGATCGACCCGACGCGGCGGGCGCGGATCGCGGACGCGGACGTCGACGCACTCGAGGCGCTGTACGCCGAGATCAAACGCGCCCGACGCTGGCCCGACGACGGTTGACCGTCTCTGCGACGGATTCTCTGAGCATGATTCCCCGTTGGAAGGGTGTGCTTGCAGATTGTGCGTAGGGGAGGTCCGGCGCAACGCTGGGAGCCGCGCGACTCTATCCTGAAAAAACGCTGACAGAACTCGCGTTGCTGTGAACCGGGAGCCAAGGGGCCCGGCAACAGCGCACCTGCGGTGCGGAGCGCAGCGGGCTCGCGCCCGCAGCTACTCGAGGAGCTCGATGAAACGACAAAGGGCTCGCCCGCGGTCCTCGGGAGCGACGCGATCATCGATACGATTGATCTGCAAATTCACAAGCAGAACGACGCCGAGCGAGTCGAGGATCGGGTCGGTCGACGAGGACCGTGTGCGAGTCGAGCGAGCGTTCAACGGGACGCCCGCGTAGCTGCGGGCGCGAGCCCGCTGCGCTCCGCACCGCAGGTGCGCTGTTGCCGGGCCCCTTGGCTCCCGGTTCACAGCAACGCGAGTTCTGCCAGCGAATTTACAGGACGCGATCATCGATCACCAAGGCTCCTTCGGGACTCCTTGGCAACGCACGAACCGCAATCACACCCAGTTGACCGTCTCTGCGACGGATTCTCTGAGCATGATTCCCCGTTGGAAGGGTGTGCTTGCAGATTGCGCGCGAGCAAGCAGCGGGCGCGCGTGTGCTCGATCCGCAATCTCCCCTCGTCGCCATTCCTGGCGGCGCGCGTTTCGTCGCCAGTCGACTGGCGACCATGTTTTCTCTGCGCGCCAGAGGGTTTCTCGGCGCATCTCGAAAACGTGTGCGTCGATCGAACGCGGTGATCACGATCGTTGACACCGCTCGCGTCGGGCGACCATCGTGCGCCCCACGATGGACACCGAAGAACGTTGGCGAACGATGTCGACCGAGGGTGAACCCGCCCCGCGCTCGAACTTCTGCAGCGTGTGGACGGGGACTCACTGGTTCGTTTGGGGCGGGATTCTCGCGCTGCGACAAGGCACGTTCGTGCTGGCAAACGACGGGGCGCTCTACGACCCTGCGACCGACGCGTGGACGCCCGTGAGCGCGACGAACGCGCCGAGCGCGCGCTACTTGGCGCGCGCGACGTGGACGGGGACGCACGTACTCCTGTGGGGAGGCCGCGGCCCGACGCACGACGCGAACCCCACGGACGGAGCGCTCTACGACCCCGTGCGCGACGCGTGGACGCCGCTCGGCACCGCGGATCCACCGGCGCATCGAATGTATCAATCCGCGGATTGGGTCGACGGCAAGTGGTATTGGCTCTGCGGGACGCGACACAACGCCCGCGTGAACGACGGCGCGTGCTTCGACTCTGCGACGCGCGCGTGGTCCGCGCTCTCGTGGCCCGACGCGCCTGCGCCACGTTGGGAACACGCGACGGCGTGGACGGGCGAAGAGATCCTCGCGTTCGGCGGATTCGGCCCAGGAACTTCGTACGCCAACGACGCCGTCGCGTTCAACCCGCGCACCAACGCGTGGCGCGTGCTCGAATCGAAGGGCGCTCCGTCGCGAAGGACGCATCACCCTGTCGCGTGGACGGGCAGCGAGCTCTGCGTCTGGGGTGGAATCTCCAGCGTGGGATCGAAGGACCTCACCAAAGGCGCCCTCTACGACCCTCGCGCCAACGTGTGGCGCAACATCCCGACGAAGAACGAGCCCTCGGCGCGCGCAAACCACACGTTGTTGTGGACCGGTCGCGAGGTCCTCGTGTGGGGCGGCGACGTTCGCCACAACCCGCAGGGGAGGATCGCCGGCCCCGGGGGCTTGTTCGATCCCGTGAAGAAATCCTGGCGCCCGTTGCCCGCGGGCGAGCCTGCGGCGCGCGTCGATCACGGCGCCGTGTGGACCGGCGAAGAGCTCTTGTTGTGGGGCGGAAGCGCCGAGGGCAGCGGCTTCGTGACACGATACTTCGCCGAAGGCCACCGCGTCCGACTGTGACTGCGTGCGCTCCTCGGGCTCTTCGATGGCCCGCTGCCCGTCGAACATCGCTACGGCGCCCGGGACGCAATTTCGTCGAGCACTGCAGCGAGGTCGCGTTGCGCGTTGGCGTTCGGCCCGAGATGCGTTGGAATGTGTCTCGATGAGCACCAGGAGCCTCTGGGCTGTTTGTCTCTGCGTCGGAGTCGCTGTCAGCGCGTGCGCAGCGCCCGATGTTGTCCAGCGCGGCGACGCGCGTGTCGCGAACGACGCTGCCATGGACGCGGCCCTCGCGATGGACGCGGCCAGCGACGCGCACTCGGACGCGACGGGGCTGGACGACGTCGCGCCGGACGCGCTCGCGCTCGATGCGCCGACGACCGACGCTCCCGTGGACGATCGAGCCACGAGCGACGGAAGACCCAGTTGCGCTCCTGGCCAAACGCTTTGCGGCAGCGTGTGCGTCGATCTCAACACCTCCACGGTGCACTGCGGAATCTGCGACGGACCTTGCGACCCCGAAGGAACGACGCGCGTCGTGTGCGTCGCGGGCGCGTGCGAGATCACGTGCGATCGGCTCCATGGAAACTGCGATTTCAACAACTACAACGGCTGCGAGACGCCCTTCGAAGACGATCGTTTGAATTGTGGTGCGTGTGGCAATCAGTGTTTTCGCACGCAAAACTGCTGCGGCGGCCGGTGCGTCGACACGCCTTGTCCATGATCGTCAAATCGCTCACGACCCACACGGAACGTCGTACAGGCGCTGCGTGCACTCGAGTCGCACGATCGCGCTCAGGGACGGACGCGCGCGATTTGTGAACTCGATGCGCTGCGTGCACGTCGGGTTCTCTGGGTCGATCGATCGATCGTAGTACCAACCGGGCGCGTCCGATGCCGGCGCGAACGAGCGCGCGCCCGCGTCTGCTGGGTGTGTTGCGATCTGATCGATCGAGCACACCTCGCGCGGCACGCCATCGTCGCCTACGAACACTCCGTCGGGTCCGTCGATTCGGTGACGCCCGCGCGCCGCGTCGCACGGTTGCCCAGGGGGCAGAATCTCTCGCGCTTCACAGGGGATTCTCTCGAGCCCATCGCTCCCTCGATCGGGAACGAACACACGCGGAAGACACCGTGCTCCGCCGCGCTGCGCCGTCTTTCGCAGGATCAACCGGAGGGTGTTCGCGAATCGATCTGCGCACACAGAATCAACGACGCTGTTGCGACAGGGCGCGCCGTTGCACATCGGCGCCTCGTCGAAGCGGCGCGCGAGCTCGACGATGCGGCGCGCAGGCAGCGCGATGGAAGCGTCCGAGCGACACGCGCTCGACGGAGGCTCCGTGGTTTCTCTCTGACAAACCGCGGCGATGTGCCCGCATCGATCGTCGAAGCGCGGCACCGTGCTCCTCGCGAGCGCTCGCCAGTCGATCGACTCCCGGTCCCGATCATCCCACGGGATACTCACGGGAACTCCCGTGATCGCCGCGAACAAGATCCGCTCGGGGTGTCCCGGCTTCAACGATGCGAGGTTACGGTTCCAGCCGCCCACGGGATCCACCGCGTATGGATTGTTTGGGAGATAGCGCTCGATGGGCCACGTCGGATCGAGCGCCGAATCGAGCGTCTCTGGATAGAACCGACGCTCGACGTCCGCGTGGGACCATTGCGTGGAGGCGGGCGCAAACGCGCTGGTCGCGTCGCGACACGGCGCGCCGCTCGTCGCCATGCTGAAGCCGGCGTCTCTCGAACAATCGCGGACCGATTGATCTTCGCCCGTGCTCATGACGACGATCGCGAGCATCGCTTCTTGGCGAAGAAAACCTGTGTTCGGTTCGGACCCAACACTCGGTTGATCCGCGCCGTGCTCCACGAGCGCTCTCCATAGCGCTTCGAGCGGCTGCGAAATCGCGCATCTCTCGACGGTTGCCGCGGCGTGACACGCGAACTGCTGGAGCGTGAGCGCCGCGTTGCGCGTGGCGGTCACGCCGAGCTCTTCCTCGAACTGACAGCCACGTGTCGTTCCACAAAACGAGAGGAACGCTGGCAGGTCGCTGCAGCTCGCTTCGGACGCGCTCTGCGTGAGCGAGCCAGCCGCAGCCGTGATGGTCGACGGCGATCGCAAGAGTGCTGCGGTGACGCGCGGACCGATGCGCCCATCGAGCCCTCGGGGCGTCTCGCACGCGCGCAGTCCCGAGCCTCGCGCCCCGAGGTCTGCGCTGACCACGCCGACGCGAAGCGAGTCGATCGGCGGATAGGCGCGAAAGTCGTCCGCGTTGTTCGGGTCGCAACGATGCCGAGTTCCACCACCTGGCGTGCTTCGAGAGATGCACGGCGGATCGATGAGCTCTTGGACGACCCCGAACAGCCGCGACAGGTGCTCGGCCGCGGACGGCGCGCTGTCGATCACGAACACGAGGTCGAGCTGCGTCGGACTCTCGAAGCGAACCACTTCGCTTACTGCGGAGTACACCGCAGGGCAGCGGCGATCGACGGGAGCCGCACCACACCCGAGCGAGAGAGACAGCATCGACGCGAGCGCGAGACGGTTCATAGCGAAGGAGCCCGACAGCGCGAGGGTGAACTGCACGAACCAATCCAGAGCCTACAGCGCGCAGGCTGGCATCACGACACCGCGAAAGGTCGCAATCGGTGCCGTTGGTTGCACGAGTGCCAACCGTGTTGTCAGCACTGCAGAATGAGAAGGGGAAGGGGACGGACCTCGCATTTGGAGCGTCGGCTTCTCGACGCTCCAAATGCGAGGTCCGTCCCCGTTCCCTGACCCGCTCCCTGCCGCTCCTTGTCCCGCGCCCTATGCGCGCGCTCGTCGCCATTCCTGGCGGCGCACACTTCGTCGCCAGTCGACTGGCGACTATGTTTTTGCTGGTGTAGAGCGAGTTTGTCAGCGCGTCTCGAAAACGTGTGCTGCGAGCCCTCGAGCGCACGCGCGACGTCTCAGCGGCGCATCGCGGCGACCGCCGACGCGATCAACGCCAGCACAGCGAAGATCGCGAACACTGCGAAGAGGGAGCGCGTCTGCTCTCGGTCTTCTCGCTCGGACTGGCGCTCCTTGACGACGGCGACCTCTTGTCGGCGAGCGGCGTCGAGGTCTGCGATCGGCCCTGTGCGGTAGCCCGCGCGCTCGGCTTGCGCTCGATCGGCTGCCAAGAACGCTCCGTCTACGTTGGCCGCGATGCGGACGGCGAGCGCGATCAGCGGGCGGATCTCGTCGGGTTCGTCCATCCAGGCTTCGCGTTCGATCATCAGACCGTCCGTCGTCGTGTGAAGCCCGACGCGTCCGTGAGAGAGCATGGCCCTCCGCGCGTCCTCATCCATGAGCGCGCGGACGACGTCGGCGGGCGCAGCTTCGACCAAGAATGCGTCGTCGAAGGCTGCGTCGCCGAGTCGCACGTGCGTCGCGAGCCCTTCGTTGACGTACCCGGCGTGTTTCTCGCGCCTCGGAACCACTGCGAGATGCAGGTCTCGGCGGACCCCTGCGCCGAGCACGACGATCTCTGTGTAGAGGTCGGTGTACGAACCTACGCCGCGATCCACGAATCGAAGTTCGACGGGAACTCCAGCAAACGTTCCGCGAGCGCGGTCGCCGGCAGGACTGTGCGCTGAATCGAGCAGGAGCGAGGCGATCTCGAGGGTCGACTTCATGGCACGAGCTTCGTCGAGAGGATGGAAGGGCTGAGTGTGTCGCGCGCTCGTGCGTGGGGCCAGAACGGCGATCGTGCGACGATCTCGCGCGTCGACGCCTCGCGGTCGTGCGATCGCCCTCGGGGCCCGCGCGTGCGGTTCGAGCGCCCGCGACGATCGCTCGAACCGCGGCGTCGTGTGTGTTGCGTAGTCAACCGATCGCTCCGCGCACGTAGCTTCGCGTGCGCTCGTCGTCGGGGGCGAGCAACACGCGCTCGCTCGGACCGAACTCGACGAGCGCGCCCAGGTAGAAGAACGCCGTGTGGTCGCTCACGCGTCGCGCTTGCGCGAGCGAGTGCGTGACGAGCACGACCGTGTAGCGAGCCTTCAATTCAGTGATCAACGCTTCCACGTGCTCCGTCGCGATGGGGTCGAGCGCGGAGCATGGCTCGTCCATGAGCAGAACGTCTGGCTCGATCGCGATCGCGCGAGCGATGCAGAGGCGCTGCTGTTGCCCGCCCGAGAGGGCGCTGGCGGGGGCTCGGAGGCGGTCTTTTACCTCGCTCCAGAGCGCCGCGCGACGGAGCGCGCGCTCGACGCGCTCGGGGATCGCTTGCGGAGCAGTGTGACCCGCGACGCGAAGGCCGAACGCGACGTTGTCGAAGATGCTGCCGGGCAGAGGATTGGGGCGCTGAAAGACCATTCCGACTCGCCGACGAACGGCGACGGGGTCGACGTCGCGGTGATAGATGTCCTCGCCGTCGAGGAGGACTTCGCCCGAGACCTCCGCGCGCTCGACCGTGTCGTGCATTCGGTTGAGCGCCCGGAGAAACGTGCTCTTTCCGCAGCCCGAAGGCCCGATCAGCGCGGTCACGCCGTGCGCGGCGATCGAGACGTCGATCGGGGTCAAGACGCGCTTTTCGTCGAACGATACGGTGAGCGAGCGCGTCTCGATCTTGGCTTGGTGTCGAGTCGTTGTCATCGGGACCTACTCGCGGCTCGCGCGATGGCGGAGCGCGATGGCCGTACCGTTGAGCGCCAGCGTCACGAGTAAGAGCAAGAGCGCTGTCGCTTGCGCCGCCGGACGCGAGCGGCTGACGTCCGCGGCTTGCGTGCTCAGCGCGTACAAGTGAAATCCGAGGTGCATGAACATCGCCCGCACGTCCGTCGGTAGGTCCGGAACGAAGTTCGCAGCGCCAGTGAACAAGATCGGTGCGACTTCTCCGGCGCCGCGGCCGATCGCGAGGACGACGCCGGTGAGCACGCCGACCCGCGCCGCGGGCAATACGACAACGAACGTCGTCTCGAGCTTCGTCGCGCCGAGCGCGAGCGCTGCCTCGCGGAGCTCGCGAGGTACGCGCCGAAGCGCTTCTTCGGTCGTGACGATCACCACTGGCAGCGTGAGCACCGCCAACGTGGCGCCCGACCAGAGCACGCACGGTCGACCGAAGACCGCGCCGAGCCCAGGGTAGAGGATTCGGTCCATTCCTCGTCCAACGAACAGCACGAAGAAGCCGAGACCAAAGAGACCGAAGACGATCGATGGTACGCCCGCGAGCGCCCGCACGGCCGCGCGCACCCACCGCGTCGTCGTCGAACACTCTGGCGCGTACTCCGCGAGGTATACCGCCGTAATCACGGCGAACGGGACGCCGAGCAGCGTCATGATCGCCGTGACGAGCGCGGTTCCGACGGTCGCTGCGGCGAGTCCGTCCGTCGATCCGCGCGCGAGCGCAGGGATGCCTGCCACGACAACGGAGCCGAGCACGAGCGCGAGCGCGAGCAAGAGCAAGAGCAATGCGCTCCCCGCGAGCGCGCCGAACGCGACGTTTCTCGCGGACTTCACGCGTCACCTCGAAGCCTGCGGCTGAGCGCGCGAGTGCTCGCCGCGGCGAGCGCGTTGAGGACGAGCGTCAGAATGAACAGCAAGGCTCCGAGCAAAAAGAGCACGCGCCAGTGCACCGACCCTTGCACGACTTCGCCGAGCTCCGAAGCGATCGTCGCCGTAACGGTGCGCGCGCTCGTCGTCGGGTCGAGCGGGCGAAGCACGGGGGAGTTTCCCGAAACCATGAGGACGATCATCGTCTCGCCGATGGCTCGGCCGAGGCCGAGCGTCGCGGCGGCGGCGATTCCCGGGAGCGCCGCGGGCACGAGCACTCTGAGCGCGACTTGATACCGTCTCGCGCCGAGCGCGACCGCCCCTTCAATGGTCTCGCGCGGTACCGCTGCGAGCGCGTCGTCCGTCACCGTAAAGATCAGCGGCGCCACGGCGAGCGAGAGCGCGATCGCCGCGGTGAGCGCGTTGAGCCGCCAGACGAGTCCCAGCGCCGATTGCACAACCGTGGCCAACACGCTCAGCGCCCACGCGCCGAGCACGACGCTCGGAACGCTCGCGAGCAGCTCGACCAACGGCTTGATCCATCGGCGCGCTCGCCTCGAGTCGAGCTGCCACAGCGCGAGCGCCGCCAGCACTCCCGTTGGCGTCGCGATCGAGACCGCCGTCCCTGCGATCTTGAGCGAGCCGACGAGCAGCGGAACCGCGTTGAACTTTGCGGGCTCACCGACGGGCTGCCATACCCATTCGCTTCGCTCGTAGCCGGGCCATTGTCTGGGCACAGCGAGCGACGCTAGGTCTGCGCCTCGCCGCTCCTCGTGATCGAGCACGAGCGGCGCCGCTTCGCGCAGCACGAACGCGAGCACCAGAACCACGAGCAGCACCGTGAGCAACGCCGCTCCAGCGATCATGCGTTCGGCCACCGCGTGCGATCGCGGCGTCGCGCGACGCCCGCGAAGCGGTCCCGCCCCCGGCTGGTCGACGGGCGCAGGTTGTGACGGAGCGCGATCATCGACGCTTCTCTCGATCACGCGGACCTCGCGATCGCGCGCAAGAATCCCTCTTGTTCTGCGAGCCGTTGGCCGGCGTCGGATTGCACCCACGCCACGAACTGCTGGACCCGCTCGGGCGCCGAGGCCGTTGGGTACAAGAACAACGGCCGAGCGAGCGGATAGCGCCCGCTCGCGACGTGCTCCGACTGTGGCTCGCATGCGTCCGTCAGCGTTGCGCCGACAGCGATGCGCCGAACGTGACGGCTCGTCGAGAGCCCTGCATATCCGAGGGAGGTCTGGTCGCGCGCGACCGCGTCGATGACCGAGGCGGTTCCGGGGAGCGACTGAATCTCGGGGGCGAAGTCCCGTCCGGCGAGCACGCGCTCTTTGAAGAACGCGTACGTGCCCGACGAGCTCTCGCGTCCATAGAGCACCACGCGATTCGAGCGCCCGTCGAGCGTCGTCCATCGCTCGAGCTGGCCGCGATACAGCGCGGCGAGCTGCGCGAGGGTGATGGTGGACAGCCGCGCGTCCGCGCAAGCGTACACGGCGACGGCGTCGACGGCGACGACGTGTTCGCGCGCGGTTCGACCCCGCGCGGCGAGCGCGCGTCGCTCGCGTTCGTGCATCGGTCGACTCGACATCGCCAGGTCCGCGGTGCCGTTGAGAAGCGCAGCGATTCCAGTGCCGCTCCCCCCTCCAGAGACCTGAACGACACAGCGCGTCTCGCGCGCGAACGCTTCGGCCCACCGACGCGCGAGCAGCACCATGGTGTCCGATCCGCTGAGCAAGATCGACGACGCGTTGCTCGAGCGTGTCGGTCCGCCAGGGTAGCGTCCGGAGCAGCTCGCGAGCGCTGCGAGCGCGAGCGCTCGTCGTCGGTTGATCAGCATCGCGGTCGACTCGTCGCTGAGGGTCGTACCGCCGGCGCGCGACCGCCGTGTGACACGCGAGCGTAGATCGCGCGACGATCCGCGCAGAACGAGCGCTGCGCAGGTTCTGCACCAGCGCGAACAATGCGCTCGTCGCCATTCCTGGCGGCGCACACTTCGTCGCCAGTCGACTGGCGACCATGTTTTTGCTGGCGTAGAGCGAGTTTGTCAGCGCTTCTCGAAAATGTGTGCCGCGTTCAGCGTCGCTTGGTCGCCTTCTTCGCGCTCTTCTTCGCGCTCTTCTCGCCGCGCTCGCGGGCGGTGTCGGGCAGCGCGTAGAGAGCCTCGGCGAGCTTGTCTTTGTGCGCGAGGGCGAAGGTGATCGTCGCGCGGCCGTCGCGCACGGAGACCTCTGCGTCGTCGAGGCCCGAGGTCTTCGCGAAGGTCTCTCGCAAGAGCCCCTCGCTCGGAGAGGGCGCTGGCTTCTTCGAGGGCTTCTTCGTGAGCGCGGACGCGGCAGCGGCGATCGCCTCGGCGTCGAGCTTGGCGATCGAGACGCGGGTCTCCTTGCCTGCCTTCTTCACCACGACGCGAACGGCGTCGAAGTCCACGCGGTCCTTCGGCCCGAGCGGCGCGCCGCGCACCGCTTCGACGTACGCGAGCGTCGCGTCGAGCTTCGTCGATCCGTACGTGTCCCAGTCAGCCTTGGTCGCGTAGCGCGCGACGCGGACCTTGCGCGAGACCGTGCGCTCGGGCTCGTGGCACTCGGCTTCGCAGAACTCTTCGGCCGTCTCGTAGCCCACGTCTTCGTAGGCCTCGGTCTCGATCATGCGGCCGATCGTCTCGTAGAAGAGGTCGCTCGCGCGGGCTCCGGCCAATCGTGCTGCGCGCGCGATCGCGAGGAGCCCCGCGGCGGACTGCTTCTTCTGCCGAGCGGTCGCGGAGGAGCGTGTTGATTTCATGGGCGCATAGCGTGCCCGAAGTGGTGCAGGGCTGTCGAGGGGGCGTACGCGCCTGGGGGAATCACTCGGGCGCTGGGGTGAATCACTTGGGCGCCGAGATGAATCTCGGCGCATGAACGCTGCTTCGCAGCGCGCGCCCGCAGGGCCGGTCGCGAGGGCGGATCGCGTCGTGAGTCTCTCGAGCGCCGAGATGAATCTCGGCGCATGAACGCTGCTTCGCAGCGCGCGCCCGCAGGGCCGGTCGCGAGGATGCTCATTGCGCTGAGCCTCCTCGCGCTCCTGCGCGCGGCGCTCTGCGGCGTCCATGCGCCGAGATTCATCTCGGCGCAAAGCGAGCACGCTCATTGCGCTGAGCCTCCTGCGCGCGACGCTCTGCGGCGCCCAGCGAGGACACCTGGGGCGCGCACCTCCTCGCAGCCTCAAGCTCGAACGGGCACCCGTTCGCCAAGATTCACTTCGGCGCGAGGTGTCACCGCTGGCACACGTTTTCGAGAGCCGCGCGAAAGCTCTCTGGGCGCCCGCAAATGTGCCGTCGCCAGTCGACTGGCGACGAAATGCACGCCGCCAGGAATGGCGACGCGCCCTACGGCGTCGCGCACACCGCGAGCGCCCGCGACACGTCCACCGCGCTGAACGAGTGCGCCATCGCGGACTGCGCGGGGCGCACGCTCATCTCGCACGCGTTGGTGAGCACCTGCCGCGAGACCTCGTCGCTCGAGCCGCTCGCGATCCCCCGGAGCGCCGCCGCGATCTGCGCGCGATCCGTGAGCGATCCGACCGCGATCCCGCGCTCGCGAAAGCCGCTCGGAAGAAAGACCGCCGGCGCTTGTCCTCGATGTGCGGCCTCCCACTGCGTCCAGTTGCGCGGGATCTGCTGCCGCATGTCGCCCGAGAAGTCTTGCCCGCGCGTGTACGCTGGGTCGTGGTGGTTGGTCATGAGCTCGAGCGCGTCGTGAACGGGCCTCGGGTTGGCTCCGTTGTGCGAGACCGAGAGCCACGCGATCCACGCGGGGAGCGACTCGATCGCGTGCAGGCGCGCGAGGGTCCAGGCGATTCCGTACGCGCGCTCGTCGTGTGCCGTCGGGATCGCGCGGATCAACGAGGCCCTCGCGCTCGCGTCGATCGCCCCGAGGAGCGCGGGGCTCGCCGCGAGAAAGCTCGCGGCGTCGCCTGCGGCTTTGCTGGGCGGCGCGGCGATGGTGCGCACGAGCACCGCGACGCGCGCGCTGTCCGACTGCGCTGCAAACCAGTCTCGAAGCGCGTCGACGACGGTCCTCGCGTTGGGGTCAGCGAGGTTCACGGTCGAGCAGCCGCCTTCGACTTCGCCGCGCGGCGAGACGAAGACGAGGTAGCGCTGCCCTTGCGTGAAGCTCGTTCCAGAGAGCGGGTTGAATCGCATGGTGATCGACCGCGGCGCGGCGGGCCCATACAGCGCGCGCTCGACCGACAGCGTCGCGGTAAACGGCTGACGAGGCACGATCGCCGCTCGTACGACGAGCACCCGCGCCGACCGCGCGGCGCTCGTAAACGCGTTGCCGGGCATGCAGTCTGCTTCGGAGCGCCGCGAAAACGCCGTGACGGCGTGCGAGACGAGCGCGGCGACGACGAACACACGAAGGCGCATGGTCGACAGTGTACGCAGAACGCGCGGTGAATCTCCTCCTCCCGCGGGCGCTCTGCGCGGCCGCTCAGGGCGCGAGCGCTTCGGCCGCGCTCGACGCGACCAACGCGCGATCGATCCAGCCCTCGAGCGTCGAAGGCTCGCCGCACGCCGAGATCTTCGCGCGGCTCGCGTCGTCGACGGGGATCGCGCGACGCTCGAGGATGCGCAGCAGCGTCGCGCGGAGGGCATCGAGCTTTCCACGGATTTCACCGCGCGCTTCACCGCGCGCTTCACCGCGCGCTTCGCCGCGCGCTTCACCACGGATTTCGCCGCGCGCTTCGACCGCTGCGAGCTCTCGTGCGAGCACGTTGTTTCGCGACGCGAGCAGCGCGCGGGCGACGGTCTCGTCCGCCAGAACGCGATCGAGCAGCGCGCCGACCGGCAACGGAATCAAGAAGCAGTGGTCGGTGATCTCGGACTCGAGCGGCAGCTCCGTCCAGTCGCTCGTCCCGTGGTTCCACTCGAAGACACGACGGAGCTCGATCTTGATCGCGAAGATCCTTCGTACGCCTCGACGAGAGAGCTTCTGGACCTTCGCCATGCTCCTGGCGAGCCGCTCGCTGTCGAGCACTTCGAAGGCGATCTCTTCGAGCTTTCGCGGCGCTTGCCGTCGCTCTCGCGCGTCTGCGTCTGCTTCGTACACAGGCGTCTCGAACACGCTCACGTCCGGGGCTGCGTCGGACTCTTCGTCGAGCCTCGTGAGCATGTCGACAGCCACCGAGTAGCCGGGCGCGAGGATCCCCGAAAAGACATGGGCGATCTTCGCGTGCTGCTCGGCGTGCGGAGGAGCCGAGCCCATCGTGCGATACAGCCGGCCGTCGATGATCTCTGCGTGGGACTCCGGAGCCACGAGGCGGTCGTCGATCGCTGGCAGGGGTTGCCCCTTTCCAGGAGCGATTGCGCCGTGCGAGCTCGCGCCGGGCGCGAGCCACGCGGGCGGGCCAGAGGGGGGCTTCGCCGTCATGCCGCGAGGATAGCCCGCAACGCGGCTGTGCGCGACGTCGCGGACGCGTCGAGGCAACGACGCCGTGCTCGCGAACGAGCCCTCGCTGCCACCCGTTCGCGACGCTGAGCCTCGCGCCCCACTTATCAAGTCCCTCCCGAAATCTCTCTGGCGCTCAGGAGAAACACCATCGCCAGTCGACTGGCGACGCACTTCGCGCCGCCAGGAATGGCGACGAGCGCCCTCTCACGGCACGAGCGCCGGGTACCTCCCGAGCACGAGCGGAACGTCGTAGAGCTGCCCCCCGCGCGCCACGCGCAGCGTGATCGAGTCGCCCGGGCGGTGTCGCTCGAGCACCGACGCGAGGTCCGCTTCGACCCGCAGCGCGACGCCGTCGGCCATGATCACGTGATCGGGCGTGCGACTGCCGAGGAGCCCCGTCGTCTGCGCGGGGCCTCCGGTCGCGACGTCGAGCACGCGCAAGCCCGTTCCGATCACGCCCTGGATCGTCTCGCCTGCGCGCAGCGCGCGCGCGGTGAACCCGAGCCACGGGCGCGCGGTGTCCCCTGCGCGTTGGACCATCGCGGCGATCGCCAACGCAGGCGCGCCGAACGTAGTCGGCGGCGCCGTAGGTCCCGACGAAGAAGCGCGCGGCGTGACGATCACCGCGGCGAGGTGCCCGCGCTCGTTGAGCACGCCCGCGCCGATCGCGTTGGGCGTTGGAACGGGATCGAGCTGCCACGCGTCGCGGAGCAGCTGCTCTCCGTCGACGAACGAGCGCCTCCGCGCGAAGCCCACCGTGGTGATTCCGGGTGGGTCGCCCATCGAGATGGTGGCGCGCGTTCCGCGGCGGGTGCCGGGGGCGAGGTGGACGCCGCCGGGCCACGCGCCCGTGCGCGGCTGCAAGAGCGCGATGTTGTACGTGTCGTCCTGCGCGACGAGGTTGGCCGCGAGCGTCCGACCGTTGGCGTAGCGAACGTCGACTTGTCGCGCGCCGTCGAGCGCCGAGAGACACGTCACGATCCTTCCGTCCCCCGCGAGGACGACGCCTTGCGCGAGGAGCCTGCCGTTGGACCGCAGCGTGACCGCGGCGCGCGCGAGCGCATCGACCGGATTGACGGGGGCCGACGGCGCGATCTCGACCTCTTGGGCGACGGGCTGCGTGCCGACCGGCTGCGGCCCGACCCACCCCGAGTTCTGCGGTTGCGTGGCGCCCGACGTCACGATCACCGGCCGGGGTTGCGATGGCGTCCCCGGGGGAACATAGCGAAACCCCACCGCAGCGGGCGCACACAGGACGAGCGCAGCGAGCGTGGGCAGGGAGACAGAACGGGACATAACGGGCCTCGGGCTGATTGTACTCCGTCGATCGAGGGACTCTCCCTCCCTCTCGAACACGAGCGCTGTTTGCGCGGTCGCGCCGCGCCGTCGCGCGAGGGCCGCGTAGCCCGAGCGGCAGGGGGCTTGAATGCACAGTGTCTTCGTGCGATTCGCCCCGTCGATGACGGCTTCGAAGCTCACCCTCGGCATCCCTGGGTTCACCTGGAACGACCTTTTTGTCTCGTCGAAACTCCGCGCGCTCGTCGATCACTTCGACGCGCACGCCAAGGGCGCCGCGGGCGCCGAAGCGTGGGCCAAATTCGAGCACTACCGCGCGAACAAGGGCGAGGGGATGGCCCCCGAAGCGATCTCCGAAGTGCTCGTGACGATCGCGCCGCACCTCGGGACCTTCGTGGCGAAGCTCTTCGGGGTCGAGTCCGAGTACGCCCACATGCGCGGCGACGCCGAGCGTCAGTCGGTGATCTTCGCGTTCAAGCGCGACTTCGTGAAGAAGCGCACGGCCAAGCGAAAGAAGCCCGAGATCGACGCGGCCACGACGGAGGACAAGCAGAAGCTCGACGCCCAGTCGCGCGCGGTGCTCAACAGCGCCCTCTTGTCGCACGGCAGCACGCGCATCACCGAGGCCTTCGAAGGCGACCCGTGGAACGACGAGCTCTTCGTCGCCGACGTCACCGTGACGCTCCTCTCGCGCGAGGACCTCTTTCGAAAGACGCTCGCCCAAGGCGGCGCGAGCGCGGAGGACGGAGACCGCACCAAGTGCGCGGCGTTCGCGAAATTGCTCGCCAAGAGCGAGGGCGGCGCGGCCCTGCTCTCGCGCGTCGAGTGGAGCGACGGATCCGTCACCAACGAGTCGTGCGCGAAGCTCTACGGCGCGGCGCTCGAGGTGATCGACCGCTGGTGCGCCGTGCGCATGTACGACCCGGCGTACGACCACCACTGGGTCTCGCTGCGGCTCCCGAAGCCCGTTGATTTTCAGCACCTCGTTCACTTGCGCCGCCCGGACGAGAAGCTCCCCGAGCTGTTCGTCGGCCCGACGAGCACGCTGCGCGCGAGGGATGGTTTTGCGCTCACCGATCCGCGCCCGAGCGCCCGCGAGATCGCGGACAACGCGGACTACTGCATCTATTGCCACGATCGCTCGAAGGACTCGTGCAGCAAGGGCTTCGTGGACAAGGCCACGGGAAACTTCAAGCCGAACCCCCTCGGGACCGCCCTCACGGGCTGCCCGCTCGAAGAGAAGATCTCCGAGTGCAACTTCTTGAAGAACTCGGGTCAGTCGCTGGCGGCGCTCGCGGTCGTCATGATCGACAACCCGATGTGCCCCGGGACGGGCCACCGCATCTGCAACGACTGCATGAAGGCGTGCATCTATCAGAAGCAAACGCCCGTAAATATCCCCGCGATCGAGACCGCGGTGCTCACGGACGTGCTCGATCTGCCGTGGGGCTTCGAGATCTACGACCTGCTCACGCGCTTCAATCCCTTGAACGTCGCGCGCCCCTACCAAGCTGAGTACAACGGCAAGAACGTCCTCGTCGTGGGCCTCGGCCCCGCGGGCTACACGCTCTCGCAGCACTTGCTCAACGAGGGCTTCGGCGTCGTGGGCATCGACGGCTTGAAGATCGAGCCGCTCTCGAAGGACCGCCTCGAGACACCGGTATTCAACTGGCGCGACCTCTACGAGGACCTCGACTCGCGCGTGTTGCTCGGCTTCGGCGGCGTGAGCGAGTACGGGATCACCGTCCGTTGGGACAAGAACTTCTTGTGGGTGGTCTACACGTCGCTCGCGCGCAGGCAGCGCTTCGAGGTGTACGGAGGCGTTCGCTTCGGCGGGACGCTCTCGCTCGACGACGCTTGGGAGCTCGGCTTCGACCACGTCGCCATCGCCGCGGGCGCCGGCCGGCCCACGCTCGTCGACATGCCCAACGGCCTCGCGAAGGGCATCCGGCAAGCGTCGGACTTCTTGATGGCCCTGCAGCTCACGGGCGCGTACAAAAAAGACTCGCTCGCCAACCTCGAGGTGCGCCTGCCGGGCGTGGTCATCGGCGGGGGGCTCACGGGGATCGACACGTGCACGGAGATGCGCGCGTACTACGTCGTTCAGTGCGAGAAGACCCTCTCGCGCTACGAGGCGCTCGTCGCCGAGCAGGGCGAGGTCTCGGTCCTCGCGAAGCTCGACAAAGAAGAGCGCGAGAAGCTCGCCGAGGCCCTCGCGCACGGACGCGCCATTCGCGAAGAGCGCGCGCGGGCCGCGAGAGAAAACCGCGCACCCGATTTCAACGCGATGATCGACCAGTGGGGCGGCGTGACGCTCGCGTACCGACGCTCGGTGGTCGAGTCGCCCGCGTACAAGCTCAACCACGAAGAGGTCGAGAAGTTTCTCGAAGAGGGCGTGCGCTTCGTCGAGAACGTCTCTCCCAAAGAGGCCACGGTCGACGAGTTTGGCGCGGTCAAATCCATTGTGTTCGACCGCATGGCCCTGAAGGACGGCAAGCTCGTCGCCACGGGCGAGACCGTCGAGCTCCCCGCGCGCACCGTCTGCATCGCCGCGGGGACGTCGCCCAACGTGACGTACGAGCGCGAGACGACCGGCTCGTTCGAGATGGACCCGAAGACCAAGGCCTTCGCCGCGTACCGCGAAGAGATCGCGGAGGACGGCGCGCTCTCGCTCGTCAAAGACCCGAAGGGCTTCTTCACGAGCTACAACAAGGACGGAAGGGTGGTCTCGTTCTACGGGGACAATCACCCGGTGTACGCGGGCTCGGTCGTCAAGGCGATGGGCAGCGCGAAGGACGGCTTCGTCCACGTCGTGAAGCTCTTCGCCAAAGAGATCGCGTCGCAGTCGCCGAGCGATCAACCCGCGCGCGACGCGCGGTGGGGCTCGTTCGTCGCGAAGCTCGACGATCAGCTGTTGGCCACGGTGGTGGCCGTTCACCGGCTCACGCCGACGATCGTCGAAGTGGTCGTGCGCGCTCCGCTCGCGGCGCGAAAGTTTCAGCCGGGGCAGTTCTATCGGCTGCAAAACTTCGAGACGCGCGCGAAGAAGATCGCGGACACCCGCATGACGATGGAGGGCCTCGCGCTCACGGGCGCCTCGACGGACCCCGAAAAAGGACACCTGTCGACGATCGTCCTCGAGATGGGCGCGAGCTCGCGGTTGTGCGCGGCGCTCGAGCCGGGCGAGCCTGTGATCTTGATGGGACCGACGGGGACGCCCACGGAGATCCCGCACAACGAGACGGTGCTGCTCGCGGGCGGCGGCCTCGGCAACGCCGTTCTCTTCTCGATCGGCCGCGCGCTCAGGCAAAACGGCTGCAAGGTTGTCTACTTCGCGGGCTATCGAAACCCCTCGGACATCTACAAGATGGAGGAGATCGAAGCCTCGGCCGATCAAGTGATCTGGGCCACCGACGTCGAGCCGTGCCCCGCCGCGCGTCGCCCGCAAGACCGCTCGTTTGTCGGAAACATCGTGAAGGCGATGGTGGCCTACGCCAACGGCGAGCTCGGCGAGCGCCTCGTCGACACCAAGGACGTCGACCGGATCATCGCGATCGGGTCCGACAAAATGATGGCCGCGGTCAAGCGCGCGCGACACGAAGTGCTGCACCCGCACTTGAAGCCGGGCCACGTCGCGATCGGGTCGATCAACTCGCCGATGCAGTGCATGATGAAAGAGATCTGCGCGCAGTGCCTGCAGCGCCACGTCGACCCGCAGACCGGCAAAGCGACGGTGGTCTTCTCGTGCTTCAATCAGGACCAAGAGCTCGACCGCGTGGACTTCGAGTTCTTGAACAACCGATTGAAGCAGTCGTCGCTCCAAGAGAAGCTCGCCAATCAGTGGTTCGACCACTTGATGAAGCGAGAGAACATCCTCCGGGTGTGACGGAGCGCGAGGGGCCGTAGGGGGCGTCGCGGGCCCCATTTTTCAAGTCGCGCCCGAAATCTCTCTGGGCGCCAAGAGAAATGCCGTCGCCAGTCGACTGGCGACGAAGTTCGCGCCGCCAGGAATGGCGACGGCGATCGCTCGCGTCGCTGCGTTTGTTGTCACACACTCCCGTGCGACGAGCGACGTAGCGAGCGATGAGCAGAACTCCGCATAGCTGGTTGACCACGGCCCTGCGCGACGCGTTGCGAACGCTCGCGCGCCGCAAGGTCGCCGAGGCGGACGTCGAGGACATCGTTCAGGTGGTGCTCGTCGAGGCCGCGACCTCGCCGCACAGGCCCGAGGACCCGACGAGCGCGCGCAAGTGGATCTACGGGATCCTGCGCAACAAGATCGCGGACTACCACCGTCGGCCCAAGCGCGAAGAGCTCGTCCCCGAAGTGCGCGACGACGAGCACGGCCCACAAGACGCGCAGGACGCGCAAGAAGTACGGTCGCTGCTCGAGTGGGCGATGCGCGAGCTCCCCTCGGGGATGGACGCGCGAAGGACGCTCGAGTGGCTCGTGCGCGAGAGCGAAGGCGAGACGCTCGAAGAGATCGCGCGCAGCGAGCAGCTCCCGCCCGAGCAGGTGCGGCAGCGCGTGAGCCGGCTGCGACGGTTCTTTCGCGAGCGAAGGGTGGCGACGGCCGTGGGCTTCGCGGTGCTCGTCGCGATCAGCGTCGCGATCCTGTGGCCCGATCGCCGCCGTCCCCTCGATCTGCAGGCGGACAACACCCACAGACCCACGCCCCGCGACGTTCGCCAAGCGGGCCCCGGAGACGCAGGCACGGACGCGCGCCCGATCGAAGACGTCCTCGAGCGCGACGCCGAAGACCGCGACGACGGCGTCGATGTGCCCGATGTGCCGGACGCGACAAACGCGCGGCGACGAGCGCCGAGCGGTCGCAGCTCGATTCCGTGGTCTTCGTCGGAGCCCCCGACAGGCAGCACTCCGATCGCCATCGGAACCTCGGGGACCTCTGGCCCGTGACCCACATGCGCGCCGTTTCTTCGTCACACTTCGAGCCGGTCGCCGCGACGATCGGCGCGATGAAGCTTCGCGCGTCGGTGCTCGGTCTCTTGTCCTCGTGTGTCGTGGCGTGCTCTGCAGGGGTTCGACAGCGACCCGGGCCGGTCGCGCGGGTGACCGTCGCGCGCGACGTCACGACCGCGGACGCGAGCGTCTCGCGTGACGCAGCGCCGGTCGCGCGGGCCCTCGACGACCGCGCGATCTGCGCGCGCCCCGTCGCGTCTGCGGGGCGATTGCTCGATCGATCGGGCGGCGGGGACGGCGACGAAGCTCGACCCGAGCCCGCGTGCTCCGAGCAAGAACCGATGTGCGATACGGTGGATCGCGCGCCGTCGGGGGCGCGCGCGTGCTTCGTGTCCAACGATCACATCGCGCGCGACGAGCGGGCGATCGCTCGCGCGAACAACACAGCAGGCCGCGCGCTGACCCCCGCCCCGTGGAACCGCCAAACGCCCCCGCAGCACTTCGACCTCGTCGATCGGCACCTTCACTTGAGCTCCGCGGACCGAAGCCGCCTCGAGCGCAACGGCTTCGTCGCGATGGAGCGGCACGCGTACGACTCGTACGCGCTCGCGTTTCACGAGATCTTTCGGCAGCAACTGCCGGTCTTCATCGGCGTCGACGCGATCATGCACGCGATCTTCGTCGCGCACTCGACGGCCTTGCAGAGCATCGAGGCGACGAGGCTGCGACCGTCGCTGCGCCGGATGCTCACAGCGCTTCGCAGCGCGCTCCGCGCGACGCGCGCGACGCTGACGGCGCAGATCGCAGGGGACCTCGATGAGTACCTCGCGGTGGCCGACGCGCTGCTCGATGACCGCGAGAGCGTCCGCACGCTCTTCCCGTCGTCGCGGGGCGCGCAGGCGCTGCTCGACGAGGCCAAACGAGCGGGCGGGCTGCAGGGCGTCACGCTCTTCGGGCGCGAGCGGATGGTGGACTTCTCCCAGATGTCGCCGCGCGGGCACTACACCGACAGCGTGATGGTGGGCGGCGAGACCGTCTCGCTCGAGCCGTACTTTCGCGCGATGCAGTGGCTCTCGCGGACGGAGTTCAACCTCGTGACGCGCGGCTGCCAGAGCTCTGCGCCCGCGATCGAGACCGCAGAGACCCCGCGCGAAGCGCTCGCGGCGCTGGCGCTCGCCGAGCTCGTCGAGCGCTCGGGGCAGTCGAGCGCGCTCGCCGAGTTCGAGCGGATCTACTCGGTGTTCGGCGGAAAGCGCGAGGACATTCCCCTCCCCGAGCTCGCGCGCATCGCGAGAGAGCGCCGCGTCTCGCTCCGGTCACCGGACGCGTTCGCCTCGATTCGCGCCGGGATCGGCGCGCGATTTCAGCGCAGCACACGAATTCATTTTACCCCCGAAGGCGCCGGCGAGCTCCCCGCGATCGCGACGATGTTCGGCCCGAGGATCGTCCCGGACACCGGCCCGTTGACGGGGCTCGTGCACGACGCGGTTCCGATGCGAATGTCTCTCTCGGGGGCGGACGTCGGCTACCTGCTGGGTCACGATCGCGCGCGAACGCACCTGCGCGCGTCGCTCGCGAGCTCTCCCGCGCTCGGAGCCGCGCTCGATCGAGGGCGCGCGCAGCTCACGAGCGCCGTCGCAGATCGCACGGATCTATACAGTCGCTGGCTCTCTGCGGCGCGGACGCTCGCTGCACCGCGCGCTGGCGTATGGCCCTCGTTCGCGAGCACCGAGGCCTTCGCGGACTATCGCTTGAACGCGTCGCTCGTCACGTACGGGCAGATTCGACACAACTACGTCCTCCTGGCGGGGCAGGGGTACGACGCGTACGGCTGCGAGATCCCCGACGGGTACGTCGAGCCCGCGGTCGAGACGTGGGACGCGCTGCTCGCGTTCGTGAGCGCGGCGCGCGACATCGACAGCGCTCGCGCGCGCTTCTGGAATCGCGTCGCTGGCGTGCTCGAGACGTTGAAGACCATCTCGCTCCGCGAGCGCGCGGGGCTCGCGCTCACCGACGTGCAGAAGCGCTGGATCGGGATGGTGAGCGAGTACATTCCTTCGGGGGGATACGGCGGCGACTCTGGGCAGCCGCCCAAGTGGACGGGGTGGTACTTCGATCTGTTCGCGGACCGCGAGATCGGCGCTGAAAAAGCAGCGAACTTCATCGCGGACTACTTCACGCTGAGCAACCTCGGACAGGTCGCGTACCTCGGGGCGCGCACGCCGATGTTGGGCGTGTTCGTCGTGGACACCAACGGACCGTCGCGCGTGATGGTGGGGCCGATCGCGCGGGGCTTCGAGCAGACCGGGCCGATCAACGGGCGGTACAACGACGAGAACAGCGGCAATCCAAGCGACGATCGATCGCCCTGGCGCGAGAGCTACACGGTGCGGGACGAAGCTGCGGCTGGCAGCGTGCGCGTCGTTCGTTGTCCGAGCGGGCAGTGGCGCGTCGCGTTCACCGACACGAGGGGACAATCGGCAGAGATCACGCTGCTCGATCACCACGGCGAGCCCGTGAGCACGCCCGCGCGCGCCGCGATCGACGCGCACGGAACGGCGATCGCCGCCTTCGAGCTCGAGCGCGGAGCGGAGTCCGTGTGCGAGGGCGTTCACGTGCGCGTGACCGAAGGGCGAACGACGCGCGACGCGACGGACCCGACCGCGATGCGAAGCGGAAGCACCCGCGCCACGCTGGTCCCGCCCATGGTGCGCGGCGGCGAGATCGATCTGTAGCGGCGGCGCCGCCATCCCCCAACGCGTCGGTGCATATCCTACCAATCGTCGCTGCGAAGTGGCGGGCGCGATTCGCGGGCTGCTAGCGAAGGAGTGCGCCGCAGTGGCGTCGAGCGTCCCGAAATCGGGACGGCGATCGACGACGCTCCTCGGGCGGCGCGAGCCGGTGGAGGTACTGCGATGGTGGACCCGAGAGAGTCCTCTGCGCGCACGAGCGCGTGGAGGCCGTTGTTGCTCGTATCGCTGGCGCTCGCTGGGCTGACCGCGAGCCCTGCGCTGTCTGTGGCCCGTGGTCGTGCGGCGCGCGCGACCCCGCGCAGCGCGACGGCTGCGCGCGTTCCGATCGCGGTGAGCGTCGGATGGACACAGGGATCGGCAGAGCGCTCGACGGTGGTCGACGCGCTCTCGCGCGCGATCGCGAGCGAGCCGAACCTTCGATTTGCGCCCACAGGAGGCGCCGTCGTGATCAACACCAACGTCCGCGCGTTGACCATTCAGCGCGACGGAGCGGACGCCCTCGCGCGCTGCGAGCTCTCGATGGTCGTCACGGACGGACGCGGCGCGGTCCAGGGGATGGTCGAGACCCGCCGCGTGGTGCGCTCGTCGGGGACCGAGGCGTCCGCCGCGCAGAGCGCGCTTCGCGACGCGCTGACGGGGGCCGTGCACCGGCTCGCGACGACGCTCTGACCGTGTGCGCTGCAGTGGGAACTGTGTCACGAAATTCGCAGCGCGTTGTCGCTTGCTTCCGGTTCGTCAGCGGCGGTGTTAGACCCGTCCGACCATGCGAAACGTGATCATCATCGGCAGCGGGCCCGCGGGGCTGACCGCTGCAATTTATGCAGCGCGCGCCAACCTGAAGCCGATCGTGATCGAGGGGCTCAACTCCGACCACCAGCCGGGCGGGCAGTTGATGATCACGACCGAGGTCGAGAACTACCCGGGCTTTCCGCACGGCGTGACGGGGCCGAAATTGATGGAGCAGTTTCGCGCGCAGGCCGAGCGCTTCGGGACGGAGTTTTTGACGGAGGACGTCGTGAAGACCGAGCTCGCGGGCGACGTGAAGAAGGTCTGGGTCGAGAGCCTCGGCGACGCGGCGATCGAAGGGAAGACCGCCATCATCGCCACGGGCGCGGTCGCGAAGTACACCGGCGCCAAGGGCGAAAAAGAGCTGCAAAACTACGGCGTCTCGGCGTGCGCGACGTGCGACGGGAGCTTGTTTCGCGAAGAGCACGTGATGGTCGTCGGCGGCGGAGACACAGCGATGGAAGAGGCGCTCTACCTCGCCAACATCGTCAAGAGCGTCACCGTCGTGCACCGCCGCGAGAGCCTGCGCGCGAGCAAGATCATGCAAGACCGCGCGTTCAAGCACCCGAACATCAAGTTCTTGTGGAACAAGACCATCCACGAGTACGTCGGCGTCGAAGACAAGCGCCTTCGCGCGGTGAAGCTCGAGGACACGCGCAACGGCGAGATCACTGAAGTGCAGATCGGCGGCGTGTTCGTCGCGATCGGTCACACGCCGGCGAGCCAGATCTTCATGGGCCAGGTGGACGTGCACGACAACGGGTACATCAAGACCGTTCCGGGCACGACGCAGACGTCGCTCGCAGGCGTGTTCGCGTGCGGCGACGTGCAAGATCACGTGTATCGACAGGCGATCACCGCGGCGGGCACCGGCTGCATGGCGGCGATCGAAGCCGAGCGATACATCAGCGCCAAAGAAGCGTCGTAGCGCGACGCGCGAGAAGACGATGCGGGCCAGCGCTCGGGAGGGGGCGCTCGGCGTTTACATGGTCGGCGGGACGTAGCGCCACTCGGGCGAGAAGAACCCCGAGGCGCGCGCTCCCATCGGGCCGAACACGAGGTAGTCCGGGGCGACGAAGCTCGATGTGAAGGGCATCAGTCGAAACAGAAGGAACTCGGACCCTTCGGTCGCGGTGATCACCGCGCCGAGACGGCCGCCCTCTTCTGCGAAGACGAAGGCCAGCGCCGAGGCGTCGTAGCGCGTCGTCCCTGCGGTGATCGACGTTCGATCCCAGCTGAGCGGCGGCGCGCCGCCGAGCGCTCGAACGGCGGACGGCGGAGCGCCGAGGTACACGATGTTCCACTGCGCGCGGAGCGCGGGCGTGACGCGAGAGAGCGGCACCGCGCAGCCGTGACCGTTGCCGATGAGCGCCCAGTTCGACAGCAAAAATGCTGCATATCGGCGATACGCGGCCGGCCCGTCGTCCGGGTACGCGAAGCAAAACGGTCGGTAGAACACCTCGTCGAGCGGGCCGTGAACGCCGGGGCGCTTTCCTGTGGTGGGGCCGACGGCGAGCGTCCCGTCGGGCACCTCCATCGCGCGTCCGTCGATCGACACGCGCGCGATGCCTTTAGCCCTGAGCGCGCGTCCGTCGATCTCCATCGAGCGGACGTTGGTGGTCGTGAGCGTGACCGTGTCTCCCATGCGCTCCGAGCGGAGCGTCACGTCGGTGTTCGCGTCGCTCTCGGACACGATCGTCACGTACGAATGCTGTGGATTCACGAAGGGCGACGGCGTGGTGAACGAGAAGTCGAGCTCGGTCGGGTCGAGCCGATGACGCTCCATGAACTCGAACAGCGGGACCCAATCCACGCAATCTGCGCCGGGCGCGGCCATCCCGTCCCACCAGTGACCCGCGCCGGCCTGCTCGTGAAACTCGACGTCCATCGTGTGCATCCGCAGCGCAGGGACGAGCGCGCGCGGCTCACGAATGGGCACGTTGTCGTCCGCGGTCCCGTGGATCACGTACGCGCCGCGTCGCGCGAGGTTCGACAAGTACGCGTTGGTGTCGCTCGCCGCCGCGGCGCGAGCGAACGCTCCCGTGGGCCTTCGCGCGCCGGTGTACGTGTAGAACGAGCTCCACCCAGCGCTCGGCCCGATCGTCGCGAATCTCCCGGGAAAATGCACGCCAACGTTCCACGTGCCGTGTCCGCCCATCGAGTGTCCTGTGAGGTACACGCGCGTCGGGTCGATGCGAAACGTGCGCGTCGCGTGGTCGAGCGACTCGATCGCGTCGAGGCGTCCCCAAAGCTCCCAGTCGAACCCGTACGGCCTCCGATTGGTGGGCGCGATCACGTAGCTCCAATCGCGGCGCGAGTACGCGCGCGCGTGGCCGATGCCTTCGACCGAGGCCCCGTGCAGCGCCAACACGAGCGCGTACTGCCGCATGGGGTCGAAGCTCGATGGCGAGACGACCCCGTAGTACTGCGCGGAGTTGTCGATGGCCGAGCGAAACGTCCTGCGATAGGTCGCGTCGGCGGCCACGGTTTCGACGGTGATCTCTCTGCGATACGTCCAGTCCAACGTGCGCGACTCGAGGCGAAGGGCCACGGTCACGCGTCGGCCCGCGGCGGCCCACGGACGCTTGGGCTGCAGTCGAAACGCGAGCTTCGTCGCGGATCCGCCGGCGAGCGACGGGTACTCCACGGCCGTCGCAGCGAAGTCGTCGCTCTCTTCGACGCGCGCGGTCACGTCGAGCGCGGGCGTCTCGGTGAGGTTGAGCACGGCGACGCCGACCCACTGCTCGGACATGTCCCCGACGAGGAGGTCGGGCGCCGTGAGGTCCTCCGTGTTGAACACGATTTCATCTCGCGTTTGAAAAAGCTGGACGCGCGGCGTTCCCCGGCCGCCGATCAGCCTCGCGACGACCTGGTTCGGCGCTCCATCTCGCGTGACGAGCGGAAGTCGCATCCGGCCCGAGGCGTACACGTCGCCCGGCTGTTGCGCGCCGTTGGTCCACACGGACACTGTCGTGTCGAGCCGCGCGAACACCCTGCGTCCGGCGGGGACCATCACGTTGGCCGCGACGTATCCGACGCCGGGCGGAAGCGCGAGGAGCGTCCCGTCCATCTCGGACTCGATGGGGTCCCACGAGGTTCCGTAGCGCTCGCCCGCCTCGTCGGGGACGACGAACATCCCCTGCTCGATCACGGGCAAGACGCCGTCGGTCTGATTCGTCGCGCGCGCGGTGAACATCCACTGCGGGACCGCGAGCGGCTCTGGCTCTTGCGCTGGCGCGACGGGGCCGAGGCCCGCGTCGTCTCTCGGCGGGCGCACGAAGCTCGACCCGTCCGCGAGCGCGTCGCTCGCCGCGTCGGACGAGGCCGCGTCCGCGTCGGGGCTCGCGGTCGACGGCGTCGAACAAGCGGCCAAGAGGCACAGCGCGGGAGTCATCCAGCGCGAGGCAGAGAGGAGCGTTTTAGCGCGCAACAAGCCACGATCGTAACAGAGTCATCGTGCGCGAATGACGCTGCGCGATTCGATCAATTCGGGCCGTTGCCCGCGCGAGGATCGCGCGGCGCGGGCAACGAAAGCTGCGACGCGAGCGCCGTGAAGTAATCGATCCGCGAGCGCTCGCGCAGCGCGTTGTTGGCGACCGATCCCTCGACGAGCTCGTAGCCCATGAGCGCGAAGACCCTCCCGCGATAGAAGATGGGCCGCGCGTTGCCGTACCAGTCCACGCACGACGCGACGCAGTGGTCGTTGAAGCCCTGGCGAGGGGCGCGGGCCGCGAGCTCGCCGAGCTGCTGAAAATTCAGCGAATTGACCGACAGAAAGAGCACCGACGCCGAGCCCGACCAGAGCTGTCTGTATCCGCGCTCTTCGCCCGAGCGCACGGGCAAGCCGAGCATTCCCTGGCGGTCGCCGGTGGGCAGATAGAAGAACCCGTGCGAGCGCGTCTCGCCCTGCGACGCGTTGGCGCGCGAGAAGTGCCCCGCGGTGCGCGCGGTCGCGTCGAGCGCGAGCGCCGAGAAGTGCAGGTTGTTTCGGCCGTCGCCGCCGACGATGACCGCGTCGCGATCCATGGGTTCGATGCGGTCGACGCCGTGCTCGAGCGCGATGGACTGCGTCTGATCGCGGGCGATGTTGTGCGCGAGCACCCTTCGTTCGACGGTGTTCGACCGCCACCAGCTCGAGCCCGAGCCGTAGAGCACGTAGTCGCCGACGAAGCGGTTTTGCATCATGTACTGCTGCTCGAGCCGCGGGAGGTGCCGGACGTACTGCGCGGGCACGGGCGGGACATCCGCGCTGAACATCGACACAGGAAATCGATAGAGGCCCATGTCTCCGTTGGTGACTTCGGCGCCCCACATTCCATCGCCCGAGCCGCTGGCGGCGACGAGCACTTCGAGCTGCCCGTCGCGCTCTCGAAAGGAGAACTGATCGACCGGGCCGCCGGTGGTCATCACGGCGCCGACCGGGCCATCGAACGGAAACGAGTACACGACCGCGCCGGTGTTGCTCGGGTCGAGCTGGCGGTAGAGGTCCTCGTCGGTCCGCGCGAACGGATCGGGGTCGCGCGGAGTGGCGTTGACCCAGAGGTACACGCCGCGACGGGACACATAAAACGTCCTCGCGTACGCGCCGACGACGCCCTTGGACGCGCAGCGCATCGACGGCCCCGACAGGTCGCACGTGTGCACGGTGTGCAAGATGGGCGAGTAGCCCATGCGTCGAACGGGCCGATAAATCTGCGACCAATCCGCGGCGGTCTGCCAGTCGCCGTCGAGCGTTCGCCACCCGGGCATCTGCGGGACCTGCACGTAGCGCCCCTCGCGCATCTCGTACCCGAGCAGCGGAACGGGCGCGTACATCACGAGCTTGCGACCGACGATGCGGGTCGCGTAGTTGCGCGACGAGTAGTAGTCGCCCGAGCGAAGCAGAATCGTGTCGCGGTAGGTGAGCGCTCCGTCCGGGCTGAGGTTGAAGCGATTGACCTCGGTCGCGCGGCGCTCGTAGCCGTAGCCGAGCACGAGCACGGTGTCTCCCTCGACGAGCATCTCGTCGTACCAAGAAGCGGGTCGAACGCCGGGCGGCGCGGCGCTGATCACGCTCCGCGCGACGAAGCGGTTCTGCTCGATGCGCACCGAGAAGAGCCTGCCGCGTCGGAGGATGATCAGGTCGTCGCCGCGGACCTTGATGATGTCGCCCTCGTCGATCCCCTGCTCTTGATTATTGGTGATCGATTGCTGCGCGTTGGTCGCCGTCGATCCCGTCGTGCTCGCCGCCGCGGCGCGCGCCGCGGGCTGCGCGGGCGAGGGGGCGGCCACCGTTTCGGAGGGCGCGTTGTCCGAGAACCCGACCAATCGCTGCCTCCGCGCGCCTGCGTCCCCCATGGACTGCGCGCCGTTTTGCGCTTCGCGCCGACGGCGTTCGAGCTCTTCGCGCTGTTGCCGATAGCGCTCTTCGCGCGCGCGTTGTCGCTCGCGCGCGGCCTCTTCGATGCGCGTCCCCAGCGCGCGAAACTCCGCTTCGGAGCCGAACGCCACGAGCCTGACGCGCGACGGGAGCACGACGTCTGCGCCTCCGTCCGCGCTCTGCGCGAGCATGGGTGACGCATCCGCGACGCCGCTGTCGCTCGACGCGAGGGCAGACGCGTCGGAGGCAGCGACCGTGAGTTGTGTTGGGCGGGGCGTCGCAGGGAGCTGGCAATACGCGACGGCTACCGCGACGACGGGCAGAGCGAGAGCAGGATGTAGGCGCACAGCAATCGCGTCAGACGCGCGAGGGCGGCGAAGGATTTGGAGGCGTCCAATCGGGGCCCGAAAAAACTCGGTGCCAGCGCTCGCTGAAGGTGCGGGCGGCCCGGACGTCCCGCGCGATCGCTCGGTACTCGTGAAACGCGATCACGAAGAGGTTGTACGAGCGGATGTTCTTCACGAGGCCGTAGACGACGGGCTCTTCTTCGGGGACGAAGGTCCTGAAGAGTCGGTCCCATATAATCAAGATTCCGCCGTAATTACAGTCGAGATAGCGACCGTTGGAGCCGTGGTGCACCCGATGGTGCGAGGGGGTGTTGAAGATCCACTCGAACCATCGGGGCATGCGATCGACGAGCTCGGTGTGAACCCAAAACTGGTAGATGAGGTTGAATCCGCCGGCCATCACGATCATGCCGGGCCGCACGCCGAGCAGCGCGATGGGCGGCACCATGAGCAGCGTGAGAAAGGGCGTCCACGGCTGCCTCAGCGCGGTCGAGAGGTTGTACCGCTCGGACGAGTGGTGATTGACGTGGGCGGCCCAGAAGATCCGTCGCTCGTGCTCGACGCGGTGGACCCAGTAGTACACGAAGTCCCACGCGAGCATGGCGACCGCCCAGCCGAGCAGCCCTTCGCCGAGGTCTGTGAAGCGATGCTTCCACAGCCACCGCGCGAGGAGAAACTGGCCGTGCACGATGAGGCCGACGAGCACGATGCTGACGGTCCCCATCGCGAGCGAGGCGATGGTGTCCTTGCGTTCGTAGCCGAGCACCGCGCGGCCGGCGCGCTTTTGCTTTACGAGCGCGCGATGTTCGAGCCAACACGCGAGCAAAAACAGCGGGCCCATCGGAACGGTGGGGTCGAAGTACCAGTCGACAAACATCGTTGCGCCGTTGCGTCCCATGATCGCACGCGTCGCGCGCTGTGATAGAAACTCCGTCTCCGACGATGAATCCTCACATTTTTCGCGAGTACGACATCCGCGGCGTCGCCGACGCAGACCTCACCGACGACGTCGCGTTCGCGATCGGCCGAATGCTCGGGACCATCTACGCCGAGCGGGGCAAGCGAAAGATCCTCGTCGGGCGCGACTGCCGTCTGTCTTCGCGGCGCATCCGCGAGGCGCTGGTCAAGGGTTTGCTCGACGCGGGCCGGCACGTCGTGAAGATCGAAGTGGGCCCGACGCCGCTGCTCTACTTCGCGGTTCATCACCTCGAGGCGGACGGCGGCGTGATGGTGACGGGCTCGCACAACCCGCCCGAGGACAACGGCCTGAAGATCTTGATGGGCAAGGCGAGCTTCTTCGGCGACGACATTCGCTCGCTCGGCCGCCGCACCGCCGCCAAAGATTGGAAGAGCGCGGCGGGCGGGTCGCTCGAAGAGACGACGGTGTCCGACGCGTACGTCGCGTTCATGAAGGGCAACGTGCGCTTCGCGAACAAGGGCTTGAAGGTCGTCGTCGACGGAGGCAACGGCGCTGGCGGCCCGCTCGTGCTCGCGTGCATGCGCGCGCTCGGGCTCGATCCTGTGGCGCTCTACTGCGAGATGGACGGGAGATTTCCCAATCACCACCCCGACCCGACCGTCCCGAAGAACGTCGAAGAGCTCATCGCGACGGTCAAGCGGATCAACGCGGACGTGGGCATCGCGCTCGACGGCGACGCGGATCGCATCGGCGCGATCGACCGCAACGGCGAGATCGTGTGGGGCGACAAGCTGCTCGTGGCGTTCTCTCGCGCGATCTTGGAGCGGCGCCCCGGCGCGGCGGTGATCGGCGAGGTCAAATGCTCGCAGACGCTGTACGACGACATCGCCGCGCACGGAGGCAAGCCCATCTTGTGGAAGACGGGCCACTCGCTCATCAAGACCAAGATGAAAGAAGAGCACGCGCTGCTCGCGGGCGAGATGTCTGGCCACCTCTTCTTCGCGGACAAGTACTACGGCTTCGACGACGCGGTGTACGCCGCGCTCCGGCTCGTCGAGCTCATCGGAGAAAAGGGCGAAGGGCTCGAGGACATGCTCGAGGACGTTCCCGCGACGTTCGCGACGCCCGAGCTGCGCGAGCCGTGTCCAGACGCTGTGAAGTTCGCCGTCGTCGAGCGCGTGCTCGATCACTATCGCGGCAAGCGCAAGGTGGTCGACGTCGACGGCGCCCGCGTGGACTTCGGCGACGGCTGGGGGCTCGTGCGCGCGTCGAACACGCAGCCGGTCCTCGTGCTCCGCTTCGAAGCGCAGTCGCCCGCGCGGCGCGACGACCTTCGCGCCGAGGTCGAGGGCGTCGTGCGCGAGATCCTTCGCGCGCTCACCTAGCGCGACGCCCCGTTGGAAGGACTACACGCACTGCGCTCACTCCTGGGAAATATCCTGGGATGCTTGCGTGGCGTGTAGCCAACGGAAGGCGGAGCCGCAGTAAAGTTCAGCGGCCGACTTTGCGCTCGAGCTCGGACCACTTGATCGAGAAGAGCACGGGGCGGCCGTGCGGGCAGTGCCCGCCGAAATCGCAGTCGTCGAGGGACGTGAGCAGCGCGCGCGCTTCTTCGGCCGCGAGCTCGTCGCCGCCGCGAACGCTCCCGTGGCACGCCATCGTCGCGAGCACGAGGTCGAGGGCCCGTGAGAACTCGCTGCCTTGCCGCGCGAGCTCCGCGAGGATGTCCCGCGCGAGCCTCCGCGGATCGGCGCGCACGAGCAGCGCTGGAACCGCGCGAACCGCCAGCGTGTTGGTCCCGAGCGGCGTGAGCTCGAAGCCGATCTTCGCGAGGTCTTCGGCGTGCTCTTCGGCGAGGGTCATCTCGCGCGCGGTCACGTCGAACGTCTCGTGCACGAGCAGCGGCTGCACGCGCACGTCGCGCGAGGCGTAGCTCTTTCGCAGCCGATCGAACACGACGCGCTCGGCCGCCGCGTGCTGATCGAGCATCACCAAGCCCCACTCGCCTTCGCAAATGAGAAACATCCGTCGTACTTGCGCGACGAAGCGCAGCGCGGAGAACGTCTGTCGATCGGGCAGCCCCGTGTCGCCTGCGAGCCCGACGACCCGAGGCGACGCGATCGCAGCGGCCATCACCGCGGCGTACTCGGTCTCGATCGAGGGGGCCGTCGGTGTCGTTGGCGTCGTCGGCGTGGGCGCGAGTCGCCAGGGGTCCTCCGCGGACTCGACGGGCAGCGGAGCCGCGCGAGGCGTGCTCGACTCTGTGCTGGAAATCTCCTCGTGTCTCGAATCTGTGTGCTCGCGCCGCGCGAAGAGCGATCGCGTGGCGGGCTCTGGGGGCACGAGCTTCGAGACGTCGACGCTGTAGGGTCGCGCGCTGAGGTCGAAGTCGCTCGCGCTCGTCGATGGGGCGCCGCCACGAGGTGCGCCGTCGAAGCGCGAGGACCAACCGTCGTCCGCGCCGCTCGGCGCGCCCGTGAGGACCTTGGCCCACGGCGCGGTGGACAAGCCGTCGCGCAAGAGCGAGACGACCGACGCGAAGACCTCGTTTTGTTGGGCGAAGCGCACTTCGGCCTTCTGCGGGTGGACGTTGACGTCCACTTGCGCGGCGGGGACGTCCACGAGCATCGCTCCCGGCGGATAGCGCCCTCCGTCGAGCGTCGATCCGTACGCTTGCGCGATCGCGCGGAGCAGTAATTTGTCTCGAACGAAGCGCCCGTTGACGTACACAGCGATGCCGGTCGTCCCGGTGCGGGCGCGCTCGGGCGGGCCCAAGAACGCGCGGATGTGCACGGTCCCTCGGCGACCGTCGATTTCGGTGAGCGTCTCGTCGGGCCACATCTCTCGAACGCGCTCGGCCACGGTGTCGCGCCGGAGGTACTCGCGCACGACCTTGCCGTCCTTGCGCAGGACGAACCGAACGTCGGGCCGAGGCAACGCGAGCCGCGCGACCGTGTCCGCGCACGCACCCCACTCTGTTTGCGGGGTTCGCAAGAATTTGCGGCGCGCAGGGGTGTTGAAGAACAGGTCTTCGACCGACACGGTGGTACCTACCGCGCAGCCGATGGCGCGGACGGCGGGCGTGGCGTTTCCCTCGAGCTTGACCTCGCAGCCCTCTTCCGCGGTGCGCTTTCGCGAGGTGAGACACAGGCGAGAGACCGAGCCGATCGACGCGAGGGCCTCGCCGCGAAAGCCGTAGGTCCCCACGCCGAGCAGGTCGTCCGCCGAGCGGATCTTGCTCGTGGCGTGACGGACGACCGAGAGCGAGAGGTCCTCGCGTGACATTCCGTGACCGTCGTCTGTGATGGCGATTCGCGCGACGCCGCCGCCGTCGATCGACACAGTCACGACACGGGCGCCTGCGTCGAGGCTGTTCTCGACGAGCTCTTTGACGACGCTCGCGGGGCGCTCGACCACTTCGCCGGCGGCGATTTGATTGGCGACCTCGGCGGGAAGAAGCTGGATCGGCGGTAGTTCCGTGGAGGGAAGCTCGCTCACGGATCGACGGTACGATGTTCGCTAGCGAATGCACGACTCCACCGCGAGGTGCGGCGACGTTTTGCTCGAACCATCGAGCGCTCGTCGCGCATCTGAGCCCGAAGCGAATCGACACTTTCGCGAGGTTGGTTTGAACACCAGCACCCCCACTCGTCGTCACACGTTGACTGACACCCGTGTCCTGGTCGTCGAATTGACCCCTCGAAAGTCGGAGTGCTACGGTCGGTTGACGGAACGCTCGCTTGAATTTCGCATGAACGCACGCCGCCTAAATTCCCAGGGACCCTGCCGTCGCGAGCGCTGCATCGAGAGGACTTCTCGATGAGCGTCGAGATGCAGCCCGAGCCAGCGCCCGAAGTCGACCTCACGGGACGCACGATCGCGGGTCGCTACAACGTGCTTCGTCGTTTGGGCGAAGGCGGCATGGGCGTCGTGTACTCCGCGATGGACACGCGCCTCGAGAAGCAGGTGGCGATCAAGGTGCTGAAGGAGGACTTCGCGCACCGCCAGGACGTTGTTGCGCGGTTCACGCAAGAGGCGAAGAGCGCCGCGAGGATCAAGCACGAGAACGTGCTGGACGTGACGGACTACGGAGGCACGGAGGACGGCAGCTTCTACATTGCGATGGAGCTGCTCGTGGGTACGGACCTCGCGGACGTGCTGCACAAAGAGGGCGCGATCGAGCTGCATCGCGCGCTCAACGTGGCGATTCAAGTGACGCGCGCGCTGCAAGCGGCGCACAAGCAGGGCATCGTCCACCGCGACCTCAAGCCCGAAAACGTGTTCCTCGTGATCGCGGACGACGGCCGCGAAGTCGTGAAGATCGTCGACTTCGGCATCGCGCAGATGAAGGACATGACCGGGCAGGGCGGCAAGAAGCTCACCCAGACGGGCATGATCTTCGGCACGCCCGAGTACATGTCTCCCGAGCAGGCCAAGGGCGTCGCGATCGATCACCGCGTGGATATCTACGCGGTCGGCGTGATCCTCTACGAGATGGCCGCGGGCCGCACGCCGTTCGTCGGCGACTCGTTCATGGGGATCCTCACGCAGCACTTGTACGAGCCTGCGCCTGCGATCCTCGCGCTCAACCCCAACGCGCAGATCACGCCCGAGTACGAGTCGGTCATCGCCAAGGCGCTCGCGAAGGATCCCGCGCAGCGCTACCAGTCGATGCAAGAGCTCTGCGACGACCTCGTGCGCGTGCGCGACGGAGCGCGGCCCACGGCGATCACCGCGGTGATCTCGAACCCGAGCCGGCCCAACGGCTCGGTCGGTCTCATCCCGAGCACCGCGACGGGCGCGTATCCCGCCGCGCAGACGATGGAGATGCCTCGCGAGGGAGGCAGCAAGCCCGCAGGGCGCGGCTCGCTTCTCCTCGGCGTCGGATTGGTCGCTGCGCTCGCATTGGCGGGCGGCGCCGTCGCGCTCAACGCCATGAGCCAGTCGAACGCGCAGCAGCGTTCGACCGATCGCGGGATCAACAACGGCAACAACCCTCAGAACAACGCGAACAACAACGCGAACAACGCCAACAACACGGTCGGCGCGCAGAACAACGCGGCGGACGCAGGCGCGACGGTCGCCGCGGCGGACGCAGGCGTGGCCGCGCCGATGGTTCGCCTGCACTTCGTCAGCACGCCCCCCGGCGCGCAGGTGTTTTTTCAGGGCAGCGACGATCCAGTGTGCGCGACGACCCCGTGCGACGTGAACGTGCGACAGGGCGAGAGCCGTGTGGGCTACGCCACCGCGCGTAACAAGCGCGGCGAGTTCACCGTCACAGCGACGTCCGATGGGCAGCAGGTCGAGGTCGCGCTCACGGTTCCGCGCCGCAACAACACGCGGCCAACGGCGCCGAACACCAACACGGGCACCGGAGGGGCGGCGCAGCGCAACGGTCGCCGAAATCCCCGATGCCGTCCGGGTGAAGCGGTCTACTACGACCAGCGCGATCAGCTCTTTCGTCCGTGCGAGAGTTGATCGACGCTCTGCTACGGCTGTCACAGGGACCCGCTGAGGCGACACGTTTGATTGACAGCGGGTGCTCGTCCCGTACGATCCGACCGAGCCCGTGACACAGCCCGCACCGATGAATCCGCCCCCTGCGAATCCTGGGGATCCCGCGCCTGGCGCGGACGCGAGCGGCGCGAGCGGCGAGGTGCTCCCGCGTCGCTTCGGCAAGTACACGCTGCTCCGTAGGCTCGCGCAGGGCGGGATGGCCGAGCTCTTTCTCGCGCTGCACCGCTCGGTCGCGGGCTTCGAGAAGCTCGTCGTCATCAAGCGAATCCTCCCCGAGATGTCCAAGGACCAGGGGTTCATCACGATGTTTCTGCAGGAGGCGCGCATCGCCGCGACCTTCTCGCACCCGAACATCGTGACGATCTTCGACGTGGGGCAGGCCGAGGGCAGCTACTTCATCGCGATGGAGCACATCCACGGCGAGGACCTGCGGTCCATCGTCCGGTCGATGAAGCCGAAGAGCGTCACGGAGTTTCCGATCGAGCACGCGATCGCGATCGTCTCGGGCGTGGCCGCGGGCCTCGCGTACGCGCACGACAAGCGCGACCTCAACGGCAACCCGCTCAACATCGTGCACCGCGATGTGTCGCCGCAGAACATCCTCGTGACCTTCACGGGCGACGTGAAGATCGTGGACTTCGGCATCGCGAAGGCCTCGCAAGACGCCAAGCCCCTCGCAGAGATCGAGACCACGGGCACCACGCAGAAGCCCGCAGGCGAGCACCACACCAAGGCCGGCCAGCTGAAGGGAAAGGTCCCGTACATGTCGCCCGAGCAGGCTCGAGGAGAGCCGCTCGACGCGCGTTCGGACATCTTTTCGCTGGGCGTGATCCTGTTCGAGCTCTGCACGGGGCGAAGGCTCTTTCGCGGCAAAGACGAGACCGAGACGCTTCGGATGATCGTCGAGGGCGAGTATCCGCAGCCCTCCGTGGTCAATCCCAGGATCTCTCCTGGCCTCGAAGCGATCATCCTCAAGAGCCTCGCGAAGGACACCTCGCAGCGCTACCAGAGCGGGCGCGAGCTGCAGCAAGACCTCGAGACGCTCTCGCGCGCCGAGAGCATTCCAGTGTCCAACCTCGCGTTCGGCAACTGGATGCAGATGCTCTTCGAAGAGCGCCTCGCCGCGCAGCGCGAGGCCCTGCTCCAAGGAAAGCAGCTCGCCGACGTCCTCGCCGCCGAAGAGCCGCAGGAGTACACGGCCGCCGGGACCATCGGCGGTTCGCTCTCGAGCTTTCAACCTCAGCCTCCGCCGTCGAAGACGCCCATCTACGTCGCGGGAGGGCTCGCGCTCTTCGTGGCCCTCGCCGCGGGGGGCTTCGTCGCGTTTCGCGAGCGGTCGCGCGCGGTCGAAGAGGCCGAGCGCGCGGCGATCAACTCGGGCTCGATCGTGGTGCAGAGCACGCCGCCGGGCGCAGCGATCTGGGTGAACGGCGGCGTCACACAAAATCGAACGCCGTTCACGCTGCGCGGGCTCCCGACGGGCCCCAACGCGCGCGTCGCGCTGCGATTGACCGCGGAGGGCTACGCGCCGTTTACGCAGGACGTTCGCCTCCCCGCGCGCAACGCGACGGTCAACGTCACGGCGACGCTCGAGCGCGCGCGGGCCAACTCGTTCGCGATGCTCGAGGTCAACACGACCCCGCGCGGCGCGCAGGTCGTCGTCGACGGTCGCGCGATCGAAGGGACGACCCCGCTCTCGGTGAGCGAACTCGCGCCGGGCGTCGAGCACACGGTGATCGTTCGTCACCCGGACGCTGTCGAAGAGACGTTTACCTTCGTGAAGGCGCCGGGCGAAGTCGAGCAGCGCACGCTCACGCTGCGCGAGCGGCCTCTCGCGCCGGACGAAGCCTGGGTCAACGTCACGGTCGAGCCGCAGAACGCGCTCATGCGCGTCGGTGATCGGACGATCAACACGGGCTCTCCCTATCGTGTCCGCGTGCAAGCCAACCGCGTGCTCAACGCGGTCTTCTCGGCGCCAGGCTACGAGTCGACCGCGCGCACGGTTCGCGCGCGGCCGGGCCAGACGCTCGAGCTCAACGCCGTGCGCTTGTCGCGACCGTCGTCGACGCCCACCGTGGATCGAACGCCCGGCCAGCTGCGCATCGGCGCGACGCCGTGGTGCAACGTCACCGTCGACGGGCGCTCGTACGGCGAGACGCCGGTCAACATTGGTTCGATCTCGCCGGGCGGACACACCATCGTGTGCACAAACCCCGCGCGCGGAACGCAGACTCGACGCGTCACGGTCTCGCCGGGGCGGCTCGAGACGGTGCGCATCACGTTCTGAGCGCAAGGACCAATCGCTTTGAGTTCTGCTAGCGCTTCCGACGAGGAGTCCGTCGCGGAGGATGACAAGTCTCCGCAGCCGAAGAGCGCCATCGGGCGACTGTGGTCGGGCCCTGTTGGCAAGGGGCTGCGCGTCTTGCTCGCGATCCTTCCGCTCGCCTACCTCGCGAAGCGACTCGACCTCTCGCTCGTCGCCGCCAACGCAGGGCGCGTCGGCGTCACGGGCGTCGCGCTCGCGGTGTCCGCGTGCGTCGTGTCGATCGGGCTCGCTGCGGTTCGATGGCACGCGCTGCTCGCGGCGTACGGCGCCGACCCCGAGCGAATCCCGTCGGTGTTCGAGCTCTTCAAGGCGTATTTTGTGGGGCTCTATTTCAACGTGCTCCCCTCGGGCGTGGCCGGCGACGTCGTGCGCGGGTGGCGCGTTGCGTCCTGCGTCTCGAGCCCCGCGACGAGCTACGTGGTGCTCTTGCTCGAGCGGCTCTCGGGGCTGATCGGGCTGCTCACGATCGCGGGCGCCGCGGTGTTCTTCTCGCCTTCGGGCGCGGCGAACGGGGCGCTCGGGTACGCGTTTACGATCGGCGCGATCGGCGCCGTGGGGCTCGCGGTGGTGTTCTTCGCGCTGCCGCAGCTTCGCTCGCGGAGCTCGCGCGTCACGAGCCTCGTCGAGAAGCTCCCCGTGATCGGAAAGATCCTCGCGAAGATCCCCCCCGCGGCCAACGCCCGCGGCCCGCTCACCGCGCTCGTCTTGTCCGTTGTGATCCAGGGCTTCGTCGTCGCCAGCGTCGCGCCGTTGCTCATGCCCCTGTCCGAACACGCGACGTTCACCGTGTGCGCTAGGATCGTTCCTGCGGTCGTGCTCGTGACGTACATCCCGCTCACGCCGGGGGGACTCGGGCAGCGCGAAGCCGCGTTCGCGCACTTCTTCGGGACCGCGGGCGTCGCGCGCGAAGCCTCGGTCACCGCGTCGCTGCTCTTCTTCGCGGTCTCGCTCTCGATGGCCCTCATCGGCGGCCTCGTGCTCGCCGCCGAACGCCTCGCTGCCCGCCGCTCGAGCCCGCGATGAACGGTGATTCACCGCGACGCGCACGGGCTCTGCTCGCGCTCGCCGCGGCCACGATCGCCTCGATCGCGTCGCTCTCGTGGAGCGCTTCGTTCGACCTCGACCCGTTCGACAGCGCCGAGCTCGCGTTGGTCGCGGTCACCGCAGGGCTCGGTCACCCGCCGTCCCAACCCGCGCACACGATGCTCGGTTGGCTCGTGACGCGCGGGCCGTGGCCTCCGCTCGCGGCGCTCTCGCTTTTGTCGATCGTCCCGTTCGCGCTCGCCGCGGCGTTCGCGATGCGCCCGACGCTCGACGACGGTGACCCTCGCGAAGGCGATGGGCCCGAAGCGCTCTCGCAAACCGAGATCGCGCTCGTGTGCGCGGCGCTCTCCCTCGCGATTGCGGGCCTCGCGCCGCTTCGCTCGGTGGGCGCGCGCGTCGAAGTGTACGCGCTCGCTGCGTGCTTCGCCGCGGGCGCGTCGCTCTTGGTGCGCCGACGACAACACGATCGTCGCGCGCTCGTCGCAGCGGGGATCCTGTGGGGGCTCTCGGGCGCGACCAACCCTGTGATCGCTGCGCAGTCCGCGTGGGCTCTGCTCGCGCCGCTCGCTCGCGCGAAGCGATGGATCGCGGCGCTCGCGTTGGGCTTCGGCGCGGTGGCCGTCGCGCTCTCGAGCTACGCGTACACGCTCGCGGCGCGCACGCGAGAGACGCAGACGCTCGTGTGGAGCGCTCCGCGCAGCGCGAGCGAGCTCGTGGCGATCGTCACGGCCAGGGATTTTTCGGGCAACGTGAGCGCGGGGCCGTCCGTCGTCCTTCGCAACGCGGCCTCGTTCGTGTGGGACTCGACGCGCTCGGGCGCGTTTGTGTTGCTCGTCGTCGGCGCCATCGGCCTCGCGCGTCGCGATCGCACGACGCGCGCGCGCGACCCGTGGCTCGGAGCCCTCGCGTGGGCCGCAGGCATCGGCGTCGCGATGGTCGCGTCCAACATCGGGTATCGATCGGACAACCCCGACTTCGGCGGCTACCTCCTCGCGCCCGCGATGATCGCGCTCCTCGGCGTCGCGCGGCTCGTCGTGGGCAGCGCTGCAACGGTCCGTCGCGTCGCAACCGCGACGCTCGCCCTGCTGGGAATCTCCCTCGCGATCGCGTCGGGTCGCTCGTCGAAGGTGACCCGCGCGCTCGCCGAACGGGCGCTCGACGCCGCGCCAGCGCGTTCGCTGATGCTCCTCGAGTCCGATCACTTGTTGTTCGCGACGCTCTACGTTCAACAAGTCGAAGGGCGGCGACGCGACGTGATCGTGCTCAACCCTGGGTGGGCGAGCTCGAGCTGGTCGTGGGCGTGGGCGAAGGCGCGCGACCCATCGCTGAGCGTCAGCCTCGCGCCAGGGCTCGGCCGCGAGCGTCGGCTCGCGATGGCGCTCGCGTCGCGCGGACAAGGTCGCGCGGTGCTCGCAGAGACGCCGCGGATGCTCGCGCTCGCAGGCGGCGGAAGCCTCTGTCCTCGCGCGTTTCTCTGGTCGACCCGCGAAGGGTGCGGCGCCGAGACGAGGTCCACCGTCGAGACGCAGCGCTTCTTGCGAGCCGTCGCGCGCGCGGCGTCCGAGCGAGAAGGCTCGCGGTCGCTCACGATTCACTGGGATCGCAGGCTCGTTCTCTACACGGGGGCGACGTTCGGCGCCGCGTCGCACGAGCTCGGATGCGCGGGCGTCGCTGCGCGGACGTACGCCGCGTCGCTCGGCGAAGAGCCGCCCTCGTGGGTCCCGCGCGCGTGCGCGACGAACACCACCCGAATCGCCCCGGTCGATCTCTTCACCGTCGACGACGCCGCGCTCCGAACGCGCATCGCGTGGGCGCGCGAGACGCTCTTCCACGAGCCCTGAGGGGCGAGCGATGAGCAACGCGAAATATCTTGGATATTTGCTGCTAAACCAGTGCCGCGGCGGTCGTCGCGGCCTCGCGCGAGGGAGCGCTCGACCGTGACCTTCGTGCTCCCGCACCCGAGCGACCCTCCGTCCGTGTGGCGCGCGGTCGCGGCGCAGTTCGCGGGCGACGACGAGGCTCGCGCGGCGCTGCTCGCCGCGGCGGACGCGGGGTCGGACGCCCTCGCGCACGCGGTCTGGCCTGCGCTCGTCGCGCGCACGCGAGGACGCGCGCACGACGCTGCGGTGTCCTCGGTCGCGGCGCGCGCGCGCGATCGTCGCGCGGGGCCGGGAGTTGTGTGGTCGCTCGCGTCGGTGCTCCTCGGGCCGCGCGACGCGCTGCGCCCGCTGGCCGCCAAGACCCTCGCGTCCCCAGCGTTCGAACGGGATCGGGTGGCGCTCTCGCTCGCGCTCTCGCTGGCCGCCCGCGTCACGAGCGCGCGGGGCGCGACGGCCCGCGAGAGAGCCGCGTTGTCTGCGTGGGTCGCGCTCGACGGCGAGGACCCGCTCGCCGAGTGCGACAGCGACGCGACGTGGCGCGCGTGGATCGAAGGCCGCGAGCGCCCCGCGCAGCTCGACTACGCGTTGGTCCTCGCCTGCGCAGGAGCGCGTCGCGCCGAGCTCGAGCACCTGCGCGCGCTCGCAGAGCACGTCGTTCGGCTCTTCGGCACCGCGTCTCCCGCGACAGGGGCGCTGTGGCGTTGGCTCGCCACGGGAGGAGCGGACGGCGCCGAAGACGACGGCGCAGGGCGGTCGTCTTGGGCCGAGAGCGGTCCGCGCGTGGTGGCGACGAGCGCGCTCTCGACAGTGCGACCCGCGGCCGCGCTCACGATGCTCGCCCCGCAGGCCGAGCACGGCGGCGCGTTCGATCGCGCGGTGCTCGTTCACGTGCTGCGCGCGTGCGCTGCGGAGGCGCGCGCGCGACGCGAGGACGAGCGGACGCTCTCGTGGGCGGTGCTCGCGGCGCAGGCAGACGAGCGGCTCGCGGACCAGGCGGCGCTCGACCGGGCTGTTGAATTGTTGTGCGAGTCACTCGCCCGCTGCTCGCAGCGCTCCGAGGCGATCGTCGAGCTCTTGTTGGGACGCGAGTCGACGGTGAGCGCCGCGCGCTCGCCGAGCGACCCTGCCGCGGGGCCCTGGCTTTCTCCAGCGCTTCGCGTGCGCGCGCTCGGCGTCGCGCTCGCCAACGAGGCGCTCGGCGCGCGTTCGATCGCGCTCGGAGAGCTCGCGCAAAACGGGGTCGTTCCTGGCGTGCTCGCGCTCTTGCGGGACGTCGTGAAGAGCGACCCGGATCCCATCACGCGGCAGCAGGCGCGGTCGTTGATGAAGCTCGACCGCTGAGCTTTTCTACGCCGCAGATCCCGACGTGCTCGCGCGGTCCGAACGCGAGGGGCGCGATCGGTCGCGCGGCGGAGGGCGCAAGATCGTGCTGTGCATGAAGCCTCCAACCGCGCTCGCGTCGAACTCGGTCACGAATCCCTCGGCCGCGAACATCCCCAGCGTGTCGCGCATCGTGTCGCATCCGAACTCGCGCTGCGCGCGGTCCGCCGCGAGCGTGGCCAAGGTGCGAGGCAATCGGTGCTCGGGCAACACGTGCTCGACGAGCATCACCCGCGCGTCTCTGCGACACACGCGTCGAACTTCGCGCAGCACCGCGAGCGGGTCTTCGAACGTGCAGAACCCAAGCTGACACACGACGCAATCGACGCTCTCGTCGGCGATCGGCAGTCGCATCACGTCCGCGACGATCGGCTCGAACGAAACGCGAAGGTCCTTCGCGCGCTCGACCGCGCGTCCGAGCGCGCGCGACGACAGATCGACCCCCACGACGTGGCAGTCCTGCGCGCGATACAGCCCGAGGCCCTTTCCAGTCGAGACGGCGAGGTCGACCACGCGCCCGCGAATGGGCCCCGCAGCCACGGCGAGCTTCGCGCGCATCGGAGCGAAAAAGAGCCGCTCGGCGATCCGCGAGCGCTCGTCGTAGTCTTCGTCGTAGAGGAGCGCGGTTCGCTCGCGTCGCTTGGAGGTAGGCATCCGAGTGCAATCACTGAGAGCAAGAGTCCGCTCGTCCGCGTGTCGCAAACCGTGACCGACCCGCCGTTCGAACGCTTCGATCGGAGCAAGACTTCGACGCAGTCGAGAAGAAGCCAACTCTCTCCGCCCGAGAGTGAGCAGATGGTCTCGTGTTTGCGCCGCGTCGTCAAGGTAAAGCCGAACTACCGCAGAAAATTCGGTGCGTCCCGCGACTCACGGCGCAGCGATGAAGACCACCTCGCATGTTCCGCAGCTCAAGATGTACCGCGGCGCGCCCGTTCCCGCGTCGGTCAGCACACAAACGGGACCGTCGCTGAGCGTCACGAACGAGCCCACGCACGACGCGACGCTTCGAAAGAAATCGCGCGCGCACGTGCTCGACTCCATGCGCGCGGACATCGGGTCGATCGTCGTCAAGCAGCGGTCGTTGCACGAGGGCGGCTGCCCGTCGCACTCGATGCAGCCGCTCGCCGTTCGCCTGCAATTTTGCCCGCCGCGCGGCTCCCACGTGCACCGTTGATTGATGCAGCTCCACGCGCGCCCGAACCTCGTCAGCCCTGGCTCGGGCAGCGACTCGCAGTCCCGCGGCGTCTCGCAGGAGTACGGAGCGAGCGCGTCCGCGCGAGGCCGCACGTCCTCTCGTTGTCCGGTGTCGACCACCGCGTCCATCGCCACGCGGTCGGCGCCCGTGGTGGGACTCACCGCGGTTCCACACGCAGTTGCCGTGAATCCAAGCGCGGCGCACACGACAGCGCGCGCGCAACGAAGCCGAAGTCCCTTCGAGGTAAGCACCGCGAGAGCATACTCCTCGGCGGGCGCGCCGCTATTGCGGCTCGGGCTCGTACGGGCAGCTTCGAACGTGCTCGCGCGCTCGATGCAGGAGCACGCGCACGTAGCCCGGCTGAATCCCAAGCTCTTCTGCGACGGTTTGCGCGGGCAGCTCGTCGAGCAGGCTCAGCATCACGACGCGACGCTGCAGCTCCGCCATGCGCAGGATGCAGCCGTGCGCGCGGGCGAGCTCCTCGGCGCTGGCGAGCAAGCTCTCGCTGCTTTGTTCATCGGTGGCGTCGCTTGTGGTGAACGGAACAACGGCAGCGCTCCGTCGGCGCTGCGTGCGTCGTCGGTTCATCACGTTGTGCCGAAGGACAACGGTCAACAGCTTGATCGCGTCTTCGCCGTCGCGCGCGATCGTGCGGGCCTCGGGGAGATGCAAGAACGAGAAGAAGCTGTCTTGCACAGCGTCGAGCGCGTCTTCTGCGTCGAGCCCGCGCTTTCGCGCATACCCGATGAGCACGCGGCGATGCTGGTGAACGAGCGTCGCGACCCACGAGAGAAACCCCTCGGGCGCGTGGTTTGGATCGGGAGCCGTGATCGTCATGGCGCGTACAGGTCGCGAGCCCTTGTGATGTTACATCGGCGTCGACGATTTCTGCGGCGCTCGATCGCGTCACTCTCGGTACGCGAAGGTGATCACGAGCTCGACGCTGTTGTTTCCTGGGAGCCACGGCGTCGCGACCGCGGATCGCGCGTGCTCACCGCGCTCTGCGAGCGCTGCGACGAACAGCTCCGACGCGCCGTCGAGGACCTTCGGTTGATCGTAGAAGCCCTGCGCCGACGCGACGATTCCATCGACGCGCAAGAGCGTCTCGAGTCGATCGAGCGTCCCGAGCGCGCTTCGAATTCGTGTGATCGCCGAGAGAGCCGCGAGCTCGGCCGCGCGCTGTCCGGCCTCGAGATCGAGCTCTGCGCCGACGCGCCCGAGCATGACGTACTGACCGTCTCTCGAGGGCAGTTGCGCCGCGAGATAGCCCGTTCCTCGATGGAGCTTGTGCGTGACGTACTTGCCCGCGGGGTTGCTGGGCTTCGATAGTTCGAGACCGCGCTCTCGGAGTCGCCGCAGCGCCCCTGCGTCGAAGCTCTCTCCGTGCGTGCTCACGACCACCTCCCGGCGTGCGCGCCGCCGTCGACGTGGACGACCTCGCCGGACACGAAGCTCGCGCCGTCGAGAAACAAGATCGCGTCTGTCGCGTCCGAGACCGATCCGATGCGCCCCGCGGGGCTCAGCGTCGCGAGCATCTTGTGGTGATCCGGGTTGTGCATGGGCGTGTCGATGATCCCAGGCGACACAACGTTCACGCGGATCGCGTGCGGCGCGAGCTCGATCGCGAGCGCCCGCGAGCCCGCTTCGATCGCGCCCTTCGTCATGATCGGAACCGCCGCGGGAACACCCCCGATCGGCTGCGCCACGAGCGAGGTGCTCACGCTCACGATGTGCCCTCGTCGCTGCTCGATCATCGCTGGAACCACCGCGCGCGACATCGACCAGAACCCCGCCACGTTGGTCGACACGAGCTCGTCGAAGTCCTTCGGGCTGTACTCCGTGAAGGGCTTCGCCGAGAAGATCCCAGCGTTGTTCACGAGCAAATCGACTGCTCCGAAGCGCCTCCGCGCGGTCTCGACGGCGCGCTCGGCGGTGCTCGGATGGCTCACGTCTCCGTCGATCAGCGCGAGGTTGTCTGCGGGGCTGAGGGTTCCCTTCGTCGACGCGCCGCGGGCGACCGCGACGACGTTCCATCGACGCTCGATGAGGGACCGAACGAGCGCGAGGCCGATGCCGCTGCTCGCGCCGGTCACGATGGCGACCTTTGCTTTCATCACACACTTCTCCTTTACGAAGAGAGCCGCTCTCCTCGTGTGCCCCCGCTCAGGTCGCCAACGCCCCGAGCGTTACAGCGCAAAACAACAGAGGGCCCGTTCGAGTACACTCGGCGCACGTGATGGCGCCGTTCAAGTTCTGCCCGAAGTGTGCAAAAGAGCTCGTCGATCGCGACGACGGAGGCGCTCAGCGCCGGGCCTGTCCCGACCGCGAGGGCTGCGGGTTCGTTCAGTACGAAAACCCAACGCCCGTCGTCGCGGCCATCGTCGAGCGCGATGGATCCGTGATCCTCGTGCAGAACAAGGGCTGGCCCTCGACGTGGTTCGGGCTCGTCACGGGCTTTCTCGAAAAGGGCGAAGAGCCCCGCTCCGCGATGCTCCGAGAGATCCGCGAAGAGCTCACCATGACGACGAGCGAGATCTCGTTCGTCGGTCACTACGCGTTCGAAGCGATGAACCAGCTCATCATCGCGTACCACGCCGTGGTCGAAGGCGAGTGGACGCTCGGAGACGAGCTAGCCGCAGCAAAAGCCGTCCCGATCGACAAAGTGAAGCCGTGGCCCATGGGCACCGGCCCCGCGCTCAAAGACTGGCTCGAGCAGCGCAAGCGAACGGCGCCGTAACGCTTCAGAAGATGCACGCGTCGGAACGGTTGTGCTCCCAGTGCCACGTCTCGCTCGGGACCGTGCGGCAGAAGCCGAAGCGTCGCGCGTTGTTGACCATCCAGCGGTAGGCGCCGCTCGAGAGGTTGAGGTCCACCGCGCTGCCTCGAATGTGCGGCGCGTTGCGCGACGGGCACGCCGTCACCACGCGGCACGTGCCCTGACGAACTCCGTTGACGCATCGCGCGCTCGGGCAGTTTTGCGCGAAGAGCGCCGCTTGCTGCGCGAACCCACGGATGCCCGAGTTCGGCCCCGTCAGCTCGATTCGGTGTCCAGCGGACGCTGCGGCCACGCGAAGACGCTCTGCGGCCGCGCTCGTGGCGGCCCAACGCTGCCGGTCTGCCGCGGTCGCGTCGGACGGAATCCGAATCGCCGTGGCGCGGATCTCTTCGATCGCCGCCCCCGTGTCATCGTGCTCGTGCTCGCCGAGCAGCTCGAAGTCCTCTCCGTATTCGACACAACCCGCGGTGACCGAGGCGAGGACGACGAGTGCTGCTGTGAGACGCATGGAGACCTCCGAGTACTGGAGTACACAGAGCAGCTTCGGTGCCACGGTCGCGTCTTCGCGCACGATTCGCAGATTGTCTGCAAAATCGCTGTTCGAAGTGACTCGGTCTCGCGCGGGCTTCCCTCGTAGCTCGCCAGAAAGTGCCGCCGATTCGGCGCGAGGGTTTTCTCCCAGTGGGGCTACATCACTCCCCAGATGCGGACGACGGCGCGCCCTGTCCCAGCGGTCGCCGTTCGGTACACGAGCGTCACCCGCGCGATGTTGCGGACGATGCCGGGAAAGTCGAACACGCGCGTCCGCGTTCCTGGTGCGAGAAACTGACGAACGGGCAGGTCGATGCGCTGACCGTTCTCGAAGATCACGTCGCAGTCGAACATCTCGATCCCGCCGCCGACGGCCTCCAAGAACATCCCTCGAAACGCCTCGGGCCTCGCCGCGAGCGGAACGATGTCTCGATCGACCGCGAAGTTCACCACGCGTTCGCCGAGCAACACGACGTTGCCCACCGGCTGTGCTGTGGCGACCGGCTGCGCCACCACTGTGGCGGTCGCCACGGGCTGCGCGACGACCACCGACGGGCGCGTCACAACGACCGTTGCGGGGCGATAGTAGACGGGTCGCGCTCGAACGATGCAGCCCGAAACCAAGGCCGATCCTGCGGTGAGCGCAAAGAGCGCGACTCGTGAAAGCATGCTTGTGCGCATAGCGATTCTCCTCTCGATGCGATCGCGCCGAGCACGTTCGTGCGGCGCGCGAGCGCATCTGCCTCATGATACGCGGCGGTTCTTCGAAGCTACCCTCGAACGCCTCGCACTATACTCCCGCTGATGGACTCCCGGCCTGTCTACCGCTCCAACGCAGGCGGGTCGCCCGTGTTTGCGCTGATGGACAAGGGGCGATCGTTGCGGGAGGCAGCAGGCTTCGATCCTCATCGGTTGACGGCCCCGACCGAGCTCGCAGCCCCGCGCGCGAGCATGCTCGAGGAGCTCGCGGCGATGGCAGACGATGGCCTCGAGAAGCCCCGTCCCTGGTGGTGGGCGCGAAGAGACCCGCGGCTGCTCGTCGCCAACGCGCCGGCGATCATCATCTATTCGTCGATGTTCTTCGCGGCGATCGCGATCGTCGCGCTCTTCTCGGTGGTGGCGTCGATGTACGGGCGATGGATCGTCTTGCTCGCGCCGTTCACCGTGTTGCTCGTCGTCGTTCCTGCGCTGCTCGCGAGGGGCGCGAACGAGTCGCCGCGGCGATGGCTCTCGCGAACGCCGCTGCGCATCGAGGGGTACGACGAGCTCTTCGGCCGCGAAGAGCGCCTCGAGAGACTGCGCGTCGTCGTGCGATTTGCCTCGCACACGTCGCCGGACCTCGACGCGTTCAAGGACCTGCTCACGGGCGCGGCGGTGCGCACGCAGGGGGTCGTCGCGCTCGATCCCCAGACGTTCGCCGTGCACAGCCCCGAGCTGCAGGGAAAGCGCTCGAATCTCCACCCATGGATTCAACGACTCTGCGACGGGGCGCTCGTTCCGCTCAGCGACGAGTGGCCCGTGGCGCTCGTGCGCATCGAAGAGCGCTGAGCGGCTGCGCGGCGGTTGAATGTGTGGGTCGTCGCTCTTCGAGGGCGCCTGTCGCGTCCACCATTTCCCACAAGGGGCATCGGTAGCCTCACAGGCTGGCCTGGGCAGAGGGATGCTTCGCGCATGGCTCACTCCCGGAACAGCGGGATTCGCTCAGCGAGCCATGCGCGAAGCATCCCTCTGCCCAGAAGCCAGCCAAGAACAGGCTACCCTGCGCCGATTGTCATGTTGTTCATCCGGCCCGACGCGACATCGGACCTGTGCTCGAGGCACAAAGGCTGAACGCTACAAGCGCTCTCGAACAACGACGACCTGAGGCGATACAAACACAGCGCTTGGACGAGCTCAATACTGAACACCGAAGGTCGCGCCTCGCGCGTCCGTGGCTCGTCGCCGCGCTGGCGCTCGCTGGGGTCGCGTGCGTTCGATCGCACACGATCCGCGAGCTGTTTCGCGAGCGACCGGCGCCGCGAGAAGGTCACTTGCAGGTGTTGTTCGCGAGTGACGTCCCGTGGCCGCTCCGCGTGGCGCGGGCGCGGTTCGCCGTCGATGGCAGCGAGCTCGCGCCGGGCACGCCGATCGCAGCGAGCGTCGGGGCACACTCGGTCTCGAGCGAGATCGAGGTGCGATGGCGCTGCGCGGTCGCGACGAGCGAGGCGATCGCGCGCGTCTCCAACGTCGAGTTCGTCGACGTCGGACCGCGCGGCGGGGTCGTTCGCGTCGGGATCGTCGGCAGGGGAACCGCGTTCGACATCCCCGAGCGTCGCTTCGCGTTCGTGACCGATCGCGTCGGTGACGTCCGTCGATCCTCGGTGCGCTCGTTTGCTGCGCTGAATGCCGCAGAAGCGCAACGACGCTGCGGCGGCGAGCCTTCGGGGGCCCTCTGTCGCGTGCGTCACCTCGTCGCGGTCGCCCGCGAGCGCCGAGACATCATCGACCTCGCGTGCAAGACCGAGAAGCTCGCGCGCATGCAAGCGATCACGGACGCGCTCGACGAGGCGGGGCCCAACGACGTCGCGATGCAACAGCTCGTCGCGCTCGAGCGCGAGTCCCTCGCGTGTGTCGGCGAGTCGCTCGCGCCGGTCGGCCCGCAGGTCACTGTCGTGCGCGCGTGCCAGGGCGAGATCCCCGAGAGTTGAGCGCAATCTGCGTGGCAACTTGCGGTAGATTGTCATCCCAGTGAGGCTCGACGCATCGGGTTACTACGCGCTCGGCGTTCCCCTGGCGCTCGCTGTCGCTGCGTGGGATCACGTCGCGTGCCGCAAGCGCGGCGAGCGCGGATGGACCATCAGCACGGCCGTCTCGCACTTGAGCACGAGCATGGGCGAGGTGCTCGTGGGGCTGTTTCTCGCGCCGTTTCTCTTCTGGATCTACGACTGGGCGCTCCTGCACATCGCGGTCGTGCGCTGGCCTCGGGGCAGCTTGATTCCGTGGGTGCTCGCGTTTCTGCTCGGTGATCTCTGCTACTACCTCAACCATCGCGCGGGCCATCGCGTCGGGGTGTACTGGGCCGTCCACGGGGTGCACCACCAGAGCGACGAGTTCAACCTCGCGGTCGCGCTTCGACACCCGTGGTTCAGCGACACGTTCGCGTGGCCTTTCTATGCGCCGCTGCCGCTGCTCGGCGTCCCGCCCGAGCACTTCTTCATCGCGATCAGCGTGATCTCGTACTACTCGCTGACGATTCACTCGCACACGTTTTCATGGAACGGCCTCTGGGCCTTCGTCACGCCGCGCACGCATCAGCTCCATCACAGCAAGAACAAGCGCTACCTCGGGCGCAACATGGGCGCGATGTTCACGCTCTGGGACCGCGCGTTCGGCACGCACGTCGAGCCCCACCGCGACGATCCGCCCTCTTTCGGAACACCCCGCGGATACCGCACGCACAACGGCGTCTTGTCGCAGTGGATCCTCTGGCGAGACCTCTTTCGCGCCGCCGCGCAGACGCGCTCGTGGCGCGAGAAGCTCTGGGTCTTCTTCGGCCCGCCCGGCTATCTCCCGCCCGGCGCGAAGCTCGAGCCCGAGCCGCTCGCGCGCGACGACCGCGAGGTGCCCTTCAGCGTGCGGCTCTATGTGCTCGCGCAGTTCTCGATCGCCTCGGTGTTTGCGCTGTGGATTCTCTGGCTCCGCGATCGTCACAGCTGGTCGCTGCACTTCGTCGCGACGCTCTGGCTCTTCGTCACGCTCGGGACGCTCGGCTCGATGCTCGACGGCTCGCCCCGCGCGAAGAAGCTCGAGCTCGCCCGCGTGTCGCTCACCCTCCCGCTCTTCGCGCTGTGGGCCGCGAGCGGCTTCGTGGGAACGCGCTGAGCGTTTGCGCGGTTTGCGCCCGCTCGCAGCCGCTCCCTTGCTACTTCACTCTGATGGCGCTATTCACTCTAGCGAACGCTCGTTCACTTTGCTGGAGGCTATCTTGTCCGTCGATCTCGCGTCGTTCACCCCCGCACAGTCGCTCGCGGGCGGTTTGTTGATCGGCCTCGCGTCGGCCCTCTTGTACGCGGGCGCCGGGCGCATCGCGGGGATCAGCGGAATCTGCGCGGGTCTCCTGCCGCGCGCCCCCAGCGAGGGACGCTCGTGGCGCGCGTGGTTCGCGGTGGGCTTGCTCGGGACCTCGGTGCTCGTCGCGCTCGTCGCGCCGTCGGCGTTCACCGCCCCCGCTGCGTCGCTCGCTGCGCTCGTCGTCGCGGGCCTCCTCGTCGGCGTGGGAACGCGCCTCGCCAACGGCTGCACCTCGGGCCACGGCGTCGTGGGTCTCTCGCGCTTGTCGCCGCGCTCGCTCGCGTCGGTGCTCACGTTCATGCTCTCTGCGGGCATCACTGTGCTGGTCACCGCGCACAACACGGGGGCGCGATGAACCCGACGTCCGTCATCGCACTGGTCTCGGGCTCGCTCTTCGCAGCGGGCCTCGCGCTCTCGGGGATGACTCGCCCTGAAAAAGTCCTCGGATTTCTCTCAGTGAGCGCTCGCTGGGATCCGTCCCTCGCGCTCGTCATGGGAGGCGCGATCGCCGTGATGGCCCCGGTGGTGTTCTGGACGCGCCGCCGGGGACGACCGCTGTTCGAGACGACCACCCACGAGCCCGCACAGACGCGCGTCGACGGCCGATTGATCCTGGGTTCCGTGCTCTTCGGCGTGGGCTGGGGCTTGGTGGGCTACTGCCCCGGGCCCGCGCTCGCCGCGCTCGTGACGGGCTCGTTGTCGACGATCGCGTTCGTGGCAGCGATGCTCGCGGGGCTGTGGATCGTGGATCGCGTCGCACCCGCGAAGTGACAGTGGTGGGGCAGCAGGACGCGGCAGCAAGCGGGGCGCGGCAGCAAGCGGGGCGCGGCAGCAAGCGGGCTACGGCGCGGCAGCAAGCAGCCGCGCACTGTGCTTCGCAGACCCGGTCAGCAAGTGATCTCGCGCTAGCTTCGCAGGCGTTCTCGCTCGCGCTCGAACTTAGGCAAGTGCGCTGCTGCGCGGGGGAGACTTCAGAACGCCTGCAAATGTGCAGGTAGAGTACGATCGGCTCTTCTCTCTAGTTCGAGCGCGAGCGAGAACGCCTGCCGAGAAAGATCGAGTGAAGGAGTCCCGCGATGTCTTCGAGGCACAATGCGCGGCTGCTTGCTGCCGCGCCCCGCTCGCTTGCTGCCGCGCCCCGCTCGCCACCGCGCCCCAATGCCGCGCCCCGATGCCGCGCCACCCTTGCCGCCGCGGGCCCAATAAAATTCTCTTCACGGGAAGAGAACTTCTCGCGGGGCCGTATCGTCGAATCGCCCCACGAGCGTCCAGCGTCTCGGGTTTGCGCCACTGTAAGCCGAGGGACCCAAGGATCGTTCGTGCATCGGTGATTCGAGCCCATGGTCCCTGCACGCGTCCTCGTCGTTCGTAGCGCGCTCGTCTCCGTGGGCGCGACCATCGCGCTCGCAGGGGCGCCCGCGCACGCGCAGTTCGACCCCCAAGAGCCTCCTCCCGGGTGGACCTCGCCGCTCGACAGCGCGCCGCCCATCGCGCCGCCGGACCTCGGCGGAACGGGCCCGCAGCTCCCGAACAACGGCACGCCAACGCTTCCCACGGTTCCGAACGTGCCCTCGAACGGGACCAACGGGCTCAGCAACGGGTCGAACAACCTCAGCGCGCCCAACGCGTCGAGCGTGACCAACGCCGCGCAAAACGGGGTCCAGTCCGCGCGCGACGCGGCGAGCAACGGTGTTGGCGCAGAGGATCGCTACATCGCGTTTCGCGTGGGCGGAGACTTGGGGTACGCGCGGCTCGAAAACGAGGACTTCTTCGCGGTCAACGCGCAGGTCCTCTTCCGCGTATGGAACTTTCGCTTCGGCCTCGCGGCCCCCCTCCGCATCGACACGGCGCGCTTTCGACTGCGCGAGCGCGACTGGGACGAAGGCCGCGACATCGCGCGCATCCCGCAGTGTCTTCGCTTCGACATCGGCGACTACGACCGCCCGTCCGATCGCTTCGACCCCGCGTGCGCGGCGTACGGGCACTCGGGGCAGCAGCACTCTCGCTTGTATTTTTCCACGCGATTTGCGCCAGTCGACAACCTCACCTTCGCCGAAGGGACGCTCGTCAACGCGTTTCGTACGACCCTCGATCCCGACCATCCCGCGCTCGGGCTCCAGAGTCACTTCGAGCTCTGGGACTGGCTGAAGGTTCAGCACTTCGTCGACGACGTCGTTCGACCGAGGGTGACGGGCGGTCGCCTGTCGCTCTGGCCCATGCAAATCGTGACCGGCCGCAACCCCGATTGGCGTTGGGACAATCGGCCCGACGAGCTCGAGCTCGGAGTCACGGCCATCGCAGACCTCGCCGCGCCGACCACCGCGCAGACCGCGTTCGGTCGGCCGATCGTCGACGAGCAAAACAACCTGCGATTCAACAGTCGCGCGATCGGCGCGGTCGGCTTCGACCTGCACTACCTCTACATCTTCGGCCAGGGTGATCCCAACTCGGCGTGGCGCTTCGGCGTGTACGGCGCGCTCGACTACGATCGCTTCCTCGGCGCCAACGACATGGACATGGTCAACGTCGCGGCGCGCTTCGTCGCGGTCAACCGCGCTGCGGGCTGGGACATCCGCGTGGGCGGCGACTATCGCAGCGTGGGCAACCGCTACGTGCCCGGCTACTTCGACACGAACTACAGCACCAATAGCCAGCATTTCGCGCTCACGGACGACCTTCGCTCGCTGCTCGGAAGCGCTTCGCAAGTGACGAAGCTCGGGTATCTCAGCGCGCAGCCGGACGGGCGCTCCAACGGCTATCGCGCGTTCGCGAGCGTGACGATCCCGATTCCCATCACGCGCACGCAGCACAGCGGCCTGCCCATCTCGATCTTCTTCGAAGACACCGAGCGCAAGGCGGACGCGACGGTGCTCGTCAACGTGGGCCCTGTGCAGATCGATCAGCTCGTCGCGGGCGCGCAGATCGTTCGACGCAACTTCGATGGCCCGAGCGACCTCTTCTCGCTCGACGGAACGCTCATCCGCATGTTCGGCCAGGTCTTCTTCGGCCCGCCGGACCAGCGTCGCCGCGGCAACGTCTTGAGCAACCTCTACTTCCTCGCGCGCTACGACCGCCGATGGAACCTCCAGTCCACTGGCTCGTTCGCCGTGACCGACGACGTTCAAGCGACCTTCGGCTTCTCGGGAGGGATCGACTGATGACTACGATCGCCTTCCTCCGCTGGGTTGTCTCTGTCGTGCTCGTCTCCGCGCTCGTCGCGTGCGGCGATCCGGGCCCTGCTGCGTGCAACGCCGACGCAGGAGCGGTCGCCCCGAGCGCCGCCGAAGTGTGCACGCACCTCCGAGCGATCAACTGTCCCGTAGCGGATTGCGAGAGCGGGTACGCCGAGTGGCAGCGCTCGATGGACATGGCGTCGTTCAACCGAACGACCGCGTGCTACCGCAACGCGCGCACGTGCGCAGAGGTCGACACGTGCAATCGCGCGTGTTCGACGCGGTGAGGGGGCGCAGAGATGAACACCCATGTTCGAGCGTGTCTCTTCACTCACTTGCACAAACTGCGGTCGTCCTGACGTAAGCGACCTGTTCCAGATCCGCTGGCATTCGCCGTTGTGTTACTACTGCGCCGCTGACGAGCGTGTCGGGCGCGCGAGTGGCGTGTTTCGTGGCGTCGATCACCCAGAATTTTCGCACGAGCTCCTCACGAATCCGCTGTCGCGCATCTTCTACTCGGACTCCGATGGTTCGTACTGGGGATTCGTCGCTGGCGACTGGGCGCTCTGCGTGATTTCGCCCAATTCATCGCCAGAAGCTCTCGTGTTTCCTCGGAGCTTCCTTCATGCGGCGCGTGCCAACGACGGCAGCGTCGAAGAGTTTGCTAGACAGTTTCGTGTGCCGACGGACATCGATCGATTCTGGGACGGCCCGCCGTTCGAGCGTTCTGTTGCGGGATGGGCTTCAACGGCCGGTTGGGTGGGTGCTGTGATCGAGATCCGATTCTCGCCGAGCTTCGCGTGGTACTCCTATTGTGAATGCAGCGAGATCGACGCTCTGCACCATCCTCTCGTGATTTCGCACGAACGGCCCGACGATCCGCGGTAAGCGCTGCGAGAACACTCCTCGGTTCCCACGATGTACCGATCACCAAGTCCGCCGCGTGACGCGCGATCCGATGATGGAACGAGCGAGCTCTCCACGTTCGTCGAGATCGATCACAACGCATGCGTCTTGTGTCGAACCCGCCTCTACGCGGGGCATTCTGGGCGTCCTCTGTGCGATGTGTGCGCCGCGCTGTCCGACGTGGTCATCGTGGACGGCGACGGCGCGAATCGCGACCCAATGACCGTGGTGTCCGCGTTGTTTTCGAGCTCGGTGCCGTCGACGGTGTTCGCGAGTTTTCGTGAGAATCGCGCTTGTGCAGCGTTTGGGTGGAAGAGCGACGCGGGAGCCATCTGCGTCTATTCGGACTCGACGTTTCCGCAGCTCTGCGCGATCACGCGAAGGTTCGAGTTGGTGTCTCGCGGCGAGAAGAACGTCGCGAGCGCCATCGACCACTACCCCACGGAGCCGGGAATGGGGCCGTTTTCTCTCCGTCTTGGCGGCGAGCGAAGCGCGACGCTGCGCGAATCAGCGTACGGATTTGTTGGGTCTGTATTCGAGTTTCGTCTCTCTGTAGACCAGGTCGTGTCGTGCTTCTTGCTGTACGATTCGGATAGCCCGTTGTTTGTTCCGCTCACCGTCACGACGCGCGTCGGGGCGTACGAATGCACAATCTGACCGCTCACTCCAAAGGGAGCAGTCAGGGCGAGCGTCGCGGGGTTCGTCCTGCCGTTGGCCGAGCGAATCCACGGTTGATCGACGTCGCCCGATCGCATCGGCGTGCGATCTGCAGGGTGTGATTGCGGATCGTGCGCAGCGGAGACCCGGCGTAGTGTTGGGAATCTGGCGATCCTATGCCGAAAAATCGCCTACAGAACTCGCGTTGACAGTGGCCGGGAGCCAAGGGGCCCGGCAAGAGTCCGAACAGCCGGGAGCCAAGGGGCCCGGCAACAGCGCGACTTCGTCGCGGAGCGCAGCGGGCTCGCGCCCGCAGCTACTCGAGGCGCTCGTTGAGACGACTAACGGCCCGCACGCGGTCCTCGAGAGCGACGCGATGATCGACGCGGTGGGCGACCATTGGCCACGCCGCTGTCTCCACGAACAGGTCGAGGCTCGGGTCATCATCGCGGACCGCGGACGAGTCGCTCGTCTTGAATACACGCACATGGTGTAGCTGCGGGCGCGAGCCCGCTGCGCTCCGCGCGCGCGTGTCCAGCGTGCCGCGCGGCGCGCTGTTGCCGGGCCCCTTGGCTCCCGGCCGTCGCTTCGCTCGCTTGCTAGCCCCCTTGGCTCCCGTCCCGTGAAACGTGAGTTTCGTTAGCAAATCTACAGGACATGCTCGTCGACCACCAACGCTCCTTCGGGACTCTCTGGCAACGCACGATCCGCAATCAGTCCCAGCCACGCAGTCGACCGACGCGCCGAGGCAGTCCTCCGCGCTGGCAGCTCGCCAAGGCGAGCAGGGACGCCTCCGCCTTCGGCAGGGCTTTGGAGCGTACGAGATGCGAACAACCGGCAACGTTCGTTTCGGTCGTGCTCGTTTGGCGCCGCCGAAGGCGGTTGCGCTCTGCTCGCCCTTGGCGAGCTGCCAGCGCGGAGGCTTGCCTCGGCGCGTCGGTCGACTGCGTCGCTTCCGGGCGATGGTGCACTTTGTTGCTCGAACTCGTTGACCGACTGCGGGGCTTCGAGGCGTCAGTCAACTGCGTTCTGTGAGTGAAATTCCAGGCTGCCCGACAGAAGTGACGAATGATGAGCGCTCGCTGCCACCCCTCTCGCCCTCTGGCCGCGTGATTCGACTGTCACCCCACACGGTTTCGCGCAGCCCCTCTTCCCCAAGTGCCGACACCCGCGGTAGGGCTCCCTTCGTGATGACCCGCTCGCTCGCTCGCTTTTCGTCCGTGTGTCTCGCGCTCTTCGCGCTCGCGTCGTCGTGCAAGCGCGGGACGGTCGAGCCCGGGGAGGGCAGCGAGCCCGTGCGCATTCGCTCGGACGGGCGCCTCCCGTCGCTCGACGCAAAGCGCGTTCGTCCCGGACAGATCACCGTCGACGGCATCATGAACGAGCCCGTCTGGCGCGAAGCCGGAACGACCGGCGCCCTCGTCCACCCCGGCACCGGTCGCCCCGAGCCGCGCTCGCGCGTCAATGGCGCGGTGCGCTTTCTCTGGGACGAGCAGCACCTCTACGTCGCTGCAAACATCTACGACAGCGATCCCCAGACGCCCTTCGATCCGAGCGAGACCGACCCGCACCTGTGGGAGCGCGCGAGCGCCGTCGAGCTCATGATTCAGCCCGGCGATCACGGCGACAATCAGCAGTACTTCGAGCTGCAGGTCGACCCGCGCGGCGCGCGCTGGGAGACGCGCTTCGACGACTACAATCGACCGATCACCACCGCGCCCAACGGTCAGCGCATGTTCGGTCATCAAGAGTGGCGCACCAACATGCAGACCCGCGCCGTGATCTCTCGCGGTCGGCGCTACGTGATCGAGATGGCCATTCCCTGGCGCGACTTCGAGACGCAGGGGCGCGCGACCGTTCCCCCGCGCGCCGGGGACGTGTGGCGCATGAACGTCTACTCGTTTCGCGACGGACAGAGCGACTCGCTCGCGTGGTCGCCGACGCTCGGCCAAGGCAATTTTCACTTCGCCCCGCGCTTCGGTCGCCTCGTCCTCGCCAACTGAATCGTCGATTCAGCGCCGCACGCGCACACGTTTTCGAGCGCACGCACACGTTTTCGAGCGCGCGCTCGCTTGCTACGCGAGGCCGACGAAGATGTTCTGCACGTCGTCGTCTTCGTCGAGCGCCGTGAGAAACGCCTCGACCTCGCCGCGCTGCGCGTCGTCGACGGAGACGGGGTTCTTCGCCTTCCAGATGAGCTTGGACGAGGTCACCGTCCATTTGCGCTCGGTGAGCGCCTTGCTCACGACGTCGACGTCCGTCGGGGCCGTGTAGAACACCGTCGAGCCGTCGTCGTTCGCCTCGAGGTCCTGCGCGCCCGCTTCGATCGCGGCTTCTTCTGCGTCCGTCCCCGGCGTGGGCGGCGTCGCTTCGACCGCGCCCAAGCGATCGAAGTCCCACGAAATCGAGCCCGCGTTCGCGAGCTGTCCCTTGCGGAAGATCACCTTCACGTTGGACGCGGTGCGATTGCGGTTGTCCGTCAGGCACTCGACGATCACCGGAACCTGGTGCGGCGCAAACCCCTCGTACGTGACCGTGTCGAACTGCACCGGGCCGTCGAGCTGCCCCGAGCCCTTCTTGATCGCGCGGTCGATCGTGTCCTTGGTCATCGAGACCTTGCGCGCGGCGTCGACGGCCATGCGCAGCCTCGCGTTCATCGACGGGTCAGCGCCGTCGCGCGCTGCGACCATGATCTCTTTCGCGAGCTTGCCCATCACCTTGCCCTTGGCGTTGGCGGCGGCTTCGCGGCCCTTCTGCTTCCACTGTGCTCCCATGCGTGCTCTCTCGGTTTGCGCCGAGGTGCTTACCACGGGTTCGCGCCCGCGTGCGCGATTCACCTCGCCGCGTTGGCCGCTCGCTCTTCGCGCGTGCAGCCCGCGAGCGAGGCGCTCTCCGCGAAGCGCGCGCTGTAGCGCCGAACGATCGCGCTGTACGGGTCGTCGTCGCCGTCGCGCGCGCCCCACTCGAAGCCGTCGCGTTCGTGAAAATCGGGGTTCCAGTGGAGGCCCCAGGGCATCGCGGCGGCGACCGCGTCGAGCGACAGCGCGGTCGCGAACCAGTGGTCGTAGGCCTCGCGTCGCGCCTCGAGCGACGGGTGCCTCGGGGCCATCAAGCCGAACTCCTCGAAGAGCACCGGCTTGTCGTTTTGCTCGGCGATCGCGACGTGCTCGCGCAACCATCGCGCCCCGCCCTCTCGCGCCATCGTCGTCGGAACGCGCCAGTGATCCGGGTACCAGTGCACCGTCGCCGCGTCGATCGCTGGATCGCTCACGACGCGACGAAAGCTCTCTCCCCGCGCGCGGTTCAACAGTCGATCGTCGAGGCGGTTCCAATAGCGAACGTCGTAGCCGCGCGTGTCCGAGTCGTAGCCCTCGTCGCCGGCGACCACGAGCTGCCTCGCGCCCGCTTGCTTCACGGTGACCGCGAGCTCGTGGAGGAAGCTCGCGAAGGTCACGCCGCCGTCGTCGAGGTTGGTTCCGCGCGGCTCGTTGACGAGCTCCCACGCGAGGATCGCGGGCTCTTCGCCGTACGCGCGGCCCGTGACCGTGTTGCGCCTGCGGACGATGGCGCTGAAGTACCCCGCGAGCGCCTGTCGAAATCGCGCGTCACGCATCGCGAGCGCGCGGTGCTCGTAGTCCGACGGCAACCCGAGCCACTCGAGGTACCGAGGAAATCCCCCGTAATCGCCCCAGTAGTTCGACAGCACGACGATGAGCAACACGTCCCGCTCGGTCGCCTCGGCGATCACGCGATCGAGCGCGACGAGCCCCGGCTCTCTCAGCACGCCGAGCGCGCTCTGGATCGTCGCTACATCATCCGCTCGCTCGTTGAACGCCGTCACGCGCAGCACCCGCACCCCGTTGGCCTGCGCTCGCTCGAACGTCCTCTGCACCGTGTGCAGCGACCCCGTCCACCCGAGCGCTTGCCTCGCGCGCTCTTCTTGCAGGTGAAACGCGCTCGAACCGACGAGCCGCAATCGCGCTCCGTCGCGCACGAGGCACACCCCGCGCCGCGTGACGAACCCTCGCGCACGCGCCGCGTCGCTCACCGCGCTCGCGTCGCGCGCACGCGTCGTCGCGTCGTGGACCGCCATCGCGTCGCCTGCGTCGCGCCGCGCTGGGGACCGCGAGCTCGCCGTGATCGTTGGAGCACACGAAATCAAAGCGCCGGCGATCGCGCAGCGACCAAGGAGGCTCGCTGCCCGCCTCGCGAGCGGAGCGCTCACCGGAGGCACGCGCCGGGGCCGCTCGATCCTACGCGACGCACGCACTCGAGCCCCGTCGGACAGCGGCCTTCGGCGCTGCACGCGGGCAGGCACGCGCGGATCGAAGAGCCTCGCGGCGCGACCGGGGTCGCGAAGGCGCCTCGGTGATCGAGCTCGATTTCGGCCGTGCGCTCGGGGCAGGGGCGCCCCACGACCAGGTACGGATCGAGCGGCGGAACACACACGCCCTTGTCCGCTCGCTCTCGCGCCGTCGCGCACACGCCGCCGCCGTGCGCGACGCAAAACGAATCGTCACCGGGCGTGCACTGCCGAACCCAGCGATCGGCCTCGCTCGGGGTGGTGTTGTCGTCGCGCACGACGGGAAGGGCGAGGGGGGCGGGCGCGGCGATCGCTCCTGCGGGGTGCAGCGCGGCGTCGACGAGCTGGTAGTCGCCGAGCCGAACGGTGTTGAGCGAGACGAACTGCAAAGCGGGCGGCTCGGTGGGGCAGGGCGTCGTGCGATCCGTCGGGGGATTGGGGCCGGCGAATCGCGCGCGAACGCGGACGCGGAGCTCGGCTCCATCGCGGTCGACCGTGCTGTACATCATGCGAAACCCGCAGGGCAGGTGCGCCGCCGCGATCACGTCCGGGGACGAGCCCGTCGTCGCAGGCCACTGCGGAACGAACATCCACGCGAGCGGGGCGTCGATCTCGCGCCCCGACGGCGACCGCGCCCCCACGGGAGCGAGCGCCTGTGGAACCAAGATGGCCGCCCCGCCATCGGCCCGGGCTCTCGAGCCGTTGGCCGCTCCCTCGGGCCGTTTGCAGCCAGAAATCACTCCGACAGCAACAACCCATGCCAATGCCATGTGAGAGAAACCGACCACCGTGTGCGCGGCCGGGAGGGTGCCAGATCCCGCCCGGCCTCGCATCCCCGTCCGCGACTCGACACGACCGCACGACACGCTTTGACACGTCGAGTCGGGCAGCGGTAGAAACCGCGCCGCACTGAATCGTCATTCAGTGACACGATTCATTCATTCTCCTGGAGGATCCGCCATGGCCGTCGACGTCAAGGACCTGTTCAACAACAAGCTCAAGAGCGCGGTCGAAGCCGCCCCCGACGCCGCCAAGAAGATCGGCGGAACGTACCAGCTCAACGTCGGCGGCGCCGGCAGCTGGTTCATCGACCTCGCGTCGGACAAGCCCGCTGTGACCGAGGGCACGGGGCAAAACCCGAGCTGCACGATCGAGATCGCCGAGCCCGACTTCCAGACGCTCGTCGCCAACCCGCAGAGCGAGGGCATGAAGCTCTTCTTCGCTGGCAAGCTCAAGGTCAAGGGCGACCAGATGAAGGCGATGAACCTCCAGAAGCTCTTCGCCCTCGCGAAGTGAGCCGCCCCCTCGAGGGCGTGCGCGTGCTCGACCTCACGCGCCTTCTGCCCGGACCGCTCGCGACCCTCGCGCTCGCCGACCTCGGCGCGCGCGTGGACAAGATCGAAGACCCCGGACCCGGTGACTACCTGCGGCACATGCCGCCGCAGCACCACGGGATCAACGGGGCGTTTCTCGCGCTCAACCGCGACAAGCGCGCGGGGGTCTTGGACCTGAAGAGCCCGGGCGGGCAAGGCGCGCTCTTGCGCATGGCTCGCTCGTACGACGTCTTGGTCGAGAGCTTTCGTCCGGGCGTGCTCGCGCGCCTCGGGCTCTCGCACGAGAGGCTCCTTCAAGAGAACCCGCGCTTGATTGTGTGTGCCATCACGGGCTACGGCCAAGACGGCCCGCTCGTCGACCGCGCGGGGCACGACCTCAACTACCTCGCGCGCGCGGGCGTTCTGGCCGTCACGGGCCCCGCGGATGGTCCTCCCGCGGTGTCCGGCGCACAAATGGCCGACGTCGCGGGCGGATCGCTCTGGGCGATCTCGGGGATCCTCGCGGCGCTCTTCGCGCGAGAGCGCACGGGAAAAGGGCGCGTCGTCGACGTGGCGATGTGCGAGGGAGCTGTTCCCTTGGCGGCGTTCGCGATGGGCTCGGTGCTCGCAGAGCAGAAGAGCCCTCCGCGCGGCGCGCACTTTCTCGACGGCGGAATCGCCCCGTACAACACCTACCAGACGAGCGACGGGCGCTTCGTCGCGCTCGGCGCGCTCGAGCCGAAGTTCTGGACGAAGTTCTGCGCCGTCGTCGGCCTCGAGGCGTCGATGCAGGACCTCGCTCCAGGGCCACACCAGCGCGAGCTGAAGGCCCGCGTGTCCGCGATCATCGCGACGCGGACGCGCGACGAGTGGGCCGCCATCGGCGCGGCCAACGACTGCTGCCTCGAGCCCGTGCTCGCGCCCGAAGAGCTCGCGAGCGACCCGCAACACCGAGCGCGAGGAATGTTCTTCGAGCTCGAAGGCGGCAGGTACTTCCGCACGCCCCTCGCGACGCGCGATGCGCTCGCTGAGCGCGCTCATCAAGCGGGCGCAGACACCGACGCGATCTTGTCCGAGTGCGGCTTCAGCGCCGACGAGATCGCCGCGCTGCGCGAGAGCGGCGCCGTTCGCTGAGCGTTCGTCCGTCGAGCGTCCCCGACGCTCAGCGAATGATGTGCCGCAGCGAGTAGCCCATCCCCGAGGTCGTGTAGCGCTCGTCGATCACCACGGCGTTGAGCCCGCGCGGCGCGACGATGTTGTTCAATCGCGATCCGTAGTTGATCGTGTCGGCGCCCGTTCCAGTGCCGGCGCAGTTGGTCCCGCCCATCGCGGGACCGTCGTCGTTGCAGCCGAATTCAGCGCCCGACTGCGCGCTCCACAAGTACATGATCGGGTCGTAGTTGGTCGTCCCGCTGCGGCGCACGTAGCTGCCCATGTCGCTCTGGCAGAGCGAGAAGAACTGCTGCTGCCCGCCGCACGTGATGAAGTACCGCACGTCTTCGCCAGACGATCCCAAGCCCGCTCCGCACGTGCTCGGCGTCCGTCGCGAGCCGGACAAGAGCGACGTCATGGTCGTGTTGCCCGTCCCGGTGAGCGGCGCGCTCGAGTACACGAACGCGCCGAACGTCGTGGAAATTCGCTGCACATGCAGCGTAAACGTCCCCGAGCCGCAGCCGCCCACGCTGATGTAGTACGTCCCCGCGTTGAGCACCGCGCTGAGGCGGCTCTGCAGCGAAGACGTGAAGCCGCCAGCCAAGCAGCCTCCGTCGTCGTTGCACGCGCCTGCCACAGCCGTGCCCGTGCTCGTGACGAACTGCAGGATCGTGTCGAACGACGATCCCGCGGTGTCCGCGTACACGATCGATCGCTCGGCGAGCGTAAACGAGTACCAAACGTCGCCGCGGTTGGTGCACGACCAACAAGATGGCGAAGGGCCGTCGTACGTCGCGCCGGTGGTGGTTCCCGTGCGGGTCACTTCGGCGTTGCCGAGCGTGATCGCGATCGCGCTCGTGCGCGCGTTGTTCGCGGGCGCTGTGGTGCACCCCTCGTCGGTCATCCCGTTGCAGTTGTCGTCCATCGAGTTGCCGCACGTCTCGGACGCGGCGGGACGCACTTCACCGCTGCACGCCGTCGGCCAGTTGCGAGAGGCGTCGCAGGTCTGCATCCCCGCGCGGCAGATGCCCGTGCCCATCGTGCCCGCGGGCCCCGTGTAGCACGTGCGGGTCATGCCGGGCGTGCACACGCCGCACATCTCGTCGGTCATGCCGTTGCAGTTGTCGTCCTGCATATTTCCACACGTTTCGGCGCCCGGACGAACTTCGCCCGTGCACGCGCCCCACGTGCGACCCGTTCCGCAGGTCTGCATTCCCGCGCGACAGACGCCGGTGCCCATCGTGCCCGCGGGCCCCGTGTAACAAGAGCGCGTCATGCCGGGCGTGCAGTCGCCGCACATCTCGTCGACCATCCCGTTGCAGTTGTCGTCTTGCGCGTTGCCGCACGTGTCCGTCGGCTGCGGCGTGACTTCGCCCGGGCACGCCGTGAGCCACATGCGCATCGTCCCGCACGTCTGCGTTCCCTCGCGACAGATGCCTCGGCCCGACGTTCCCGCGGCGCCCGAGTAGCACGGGCGAGTCTCTCCGGCGGTGCACTCACCGCACATCTCGTCGGTCATGCCGTTGCAGTTGTCGTCCTGCATATTTCCGCACACTTCGACTTGCGGAGTGACCTCGCCCGAGCACGCCGCCGGCCACATCCGCGTCGCGTCGCACGTCTGCATGCCGCCGCGACACGTGCCCGTGCCCATCGTCATCGCGGGACCTGTGTAGCAAGGACGCGAGGCGCCGGTCATACAGTCGCCGCACCCGTCGTCGACCATCCCGTCGCAGTCGTCGTCCTGCATGTTTCCGCAGGTCTCCATGGCCGCAGGCGTGCGCTCGCCGACGCACGCAGCGCTCCACGTGCGCGACGCCGAACACGTTTGCACGCCGATGCGACAGACGCCCTGCCCGTCGGTCCCCGGTTCACCCGTATAACAGTCCCGCGTTTCTCCAGGAACGCACGCGCCCCCGATCACCATCGAATCGCTCGGATCGACCCCAGTGTCCGAGCGCAACGGGCGGTCGATGCTCGCGTCGCGGCCGGGCGTGTTCGTCTCGATCTGCGCGCACGCGACGAGCGCTGAGCCGAGGATCAACGCTGCAGACGCGGTCTTTGCAAACCGCGCGACACGCCGCGACGACGTCACAAAAGCAATGCGGTTCATGCGATCGCGTCATGATAGCGCGGATCGACCGTCTTCCCGAAGCGCGCTCTTCGACGCCCGTCGCGGTATAAAATACGGTACGCACAACCCATGACGACCCGCGCACCCGCGCGCAAAACACCGGTCCGCGAGGACGAAGCCCGCCTCGCCGCGACCCTCGCCACGCGGCTCCAGCGCGCTCGATCGCTCGGCGAGCGCGAGACGCGCGCGCTCGCGTCCCTCAGCCGCGCCGCGGTCCGCGCTGGGGCCACGGGCATCGACGCCACCCTCACGCCGCGGGGGCTGTTTGTCTCGCTCGAGCCCGTTGCTGCCACGGGGCCCGCGACGCTCACGCTCTCGGACAACCTCGCGGCGCAGCTTCGAGGCGCGTTCGAGGCTCCGTTCGTTCGGGTCGACTTCGCAGAACGCCCTCAGTTTTCGCAGCCCGACGCGCGTGCGCCCGCGCAGCGCGAGGCCGTCGCGCTCGCGCGTGATTGGCTCGCGCGCGTCGTCGCGATGGAGGGCGAGTGCCTCGCGCGCGAAGGCGAAGCGCGCAACGAAAAGGGCGTCCACGAGCTGCGCATCGCGATCCGTCGCTGTCGTACCGCGCTGCGCTGGCTCGCGCGCTCGACGAGAGACCCTCGGCTCGAAGAGGTCGTCTCGGTGCTTCGAACGCTCGGCGCCGCAGCGGGTCCCTTGCGCGACGCCGACGTGATCCTCGCGCTGTTGAAGAAGCGCGCTCCCAAGGGCGCCGCGCGAGACGCCGCGATGGCCTCGGTGCGCGAGGCGCGCGTCGCGCGAGAAGCCGCGTTCGACCGTCACTTGCGGGCGAGGACGCACCGCGCTTCGATGCGTCGCGCGGACGCGGCGCTCGCGGCGATGGCGATGCCGGCGACGACCCCGAGCGCCGGCGCGCTCTCGAGCCCCGAGCAGAGCGAAGAGCGCGCGGGCCGCTCGCTGCAACGCTTCTTCGATCGCGAGCTGCGGCGCATCCACGAGCGACTCGAGGGAGACCTCACGGTGGACGAGGGCTATCACGACGTGCGCAGGCAGCTGCGTCGCGTGCGGGACATCATCGATTTGTGCGGCCCTGCCCTCGGCGCGCGGCGCTTGCGTTGGCGCGGGCGACTGCAGCCGATCCAGTCGCTGCTCGGGTCGTTCAACGACGTCGCGAGCGCGCGGCTGTTGATCGAGCCCGTCGGCGAATCGACGCGCGACGTGGTTCAGTGGCTCAAGACACGGCGCGCCGCGACGCTCACAGAGCTCGCGACGCCCCTCGCTGTGTTGGCCGCGCTCGTGATCGCGCGCTGAACCGCCTCGAACGAATCGAGAAACGCACGTCGCTCGAATGAGCGGCGGTTTCGATCACACCCCGCGCGAAGCGTCGCTCAGCGCTCGGTGCCGGTCTTGCTCGGGACGACCGCTTCCATGCTCATCGAGCTGGCGCGCTTGCCGCGACGCAAGAACGTGCCCGATCCGCGGGACTGCGTGCTGAATCGCTCGCAGAGCGGGCCGAGCCCGAGCGGCTTCCAGATCACCGTGCCGAGGCCGTGCGCGCGGCAGAGCACCTTTGCGTCGGTGCCGCCTGTCGCGAACGTGAGCTCGAGCTCGGGCAGATGTTGTTGGAGCTTCTCAGCCAACGTCGCGCCGTCCATGTCGGGCAACGCAAGGTCGATCAGCGCACGCGACCACTGACCGCCCGATTCGACGGCGGTCAACGCGGACGCGGCGGTTTCGAACGAGTCGACGCCAATCCCTCGAGCGCGAAGCGCGCGGACGATCGATTGACGAAGTTCTTCTTCGTGCTCGACGAGCAGAACACGTGAGGCCATCGCAACTACACCTCCAGCAGAGGACAAACGCGGGACTATTAACGCCCAGGTTCGGGGGGAAGTCACGGCGAATTCGTCCGGCCCTGTCGAAATAACGGCGTGACTTCGAGGTCTTGGCGAGGGCACCAAGGCTTTACGACCGCATGCCAGACGCGATAGGTTGTGAAATGTCTCCGGACGGAAGCGTCCAACCGATCGAAAAATCCTATCCCGCGCGGCACGAGTGACCGAAGCGGGACGAACGGGGGCGAGTCGATGCGAAGCGAGCGATGGGTGTTGGAGAAAAATCCGTGGTGACCCGCGAGAGAACATCCGCGTCGCCGCGTCGCGCTCCGTCCTCGAGCACGCCCATGTCCGGCGCGACGGCCGCGCTGCAGTTGGTCGCGGTGCCGGCGTTCATCGCGGACGAGCTCGGGGCGCTCCACGGGTGCAACGAGCTGCTTGAGTCGATCGCGCTCGTTCCGCACGAGATCTTGCTCGGTCGCGAGTGGTGGCAGGCGTTCGCCGCGCGCTCGGCCGAAGTCGCGCGCGCGATGCACGAGGCGATCGTGCGCGAGGGCGAGCCCCGCGGCGCGAGCGAGGTCGACTTGTTTCGAAGCGACGGCGCTGCGCTGCGTCTCTCGATTCACTGGCTGCGCGTGCACGAGCCGACGACGCGACGACCGCTGTGGACCTTCGCGCTGCACGAGCTCGCGCTGCGCGACGCGGGCGCGGCGATCAGCGCGCGCGAGGCGCTCTCGGACGGAGAGCTGCTCGCGCTCGCGTCGATCGAGTTCGACGCGCTCGCGCGGGACGCGCTCGAAGGTGAAGACCGCAAGGCGCTCGTCACGAGACTTCGACGCGCGGCGGACGCGCTCCAGGGCGCCGCGCAGCGAGGCGCAGCGACGCTCCCGCTCGCAGACGTGATCAAGCGAGGGCTCTCGCCGGTGCTCAACGACGCCGCGAGGCCGGTGCGTCTCAAGGTCGAGACCAACTGCTCTGTCCGCGCGCACCCCGTCGATCCTGCGCGGATCTTCGCGCTCGTCGTCGCGGACGCGAGGCGACGCTCGCCGTTGATGCCCGTGCAAGTGCGCGTGACCGAGTGTCCTGTGGGCGTGTGCGTCGAGGTCTCGGACGCGGGCGCTCCGGTGGACGCCGAGCTGCAATCGCGGGTGCTCGCGCCGAAGGTCCTCGATCGCGACGAGGGCGCTGCAGGGGCGCTCGAGGTCGCCGCGGCGCTCGCGCGCTCGCTCGGAGGGCGCTTCGAAGTCGAGAGCTCGCTCGGGCGCGGAGTGCTCGTGCGCTTCTCGATTCCGACGCAGTGAGCTTCTCCGACAATTCCAGGAAATATCCCGGCGAAACGAAGCTCTTGTCTCGCAAGCGGAGGGCGGAGCCCCGCTACGCGCGGAGCTGCACCGCGAGCGCAAACGCAAACGCCATCGTCGCGAGCGCGATCACGCCGTACGCCGCGACGCGCTGCGCGCCCGAGCCTCGCACGAGCCCTTCTCGTTCGAGCGTCGTGTCGGTGCTCCTCGCCGCGCGCATCATGAGCGCCGCGAGCGCGCCGAGCGCGAGCGCGTTGACCCACAGCGCGCGTCGTCGGTTCTGGCCGCGTCGATCCTCGCGTCGATCGAGCGCGTGCTGCGCGCCGTCGTGCACGATCGTGATGTCCGGAAGGGGCGGCGTCGGCGCGGCGATCCGCGCGAAGTACTCGCCGAGCGGCGTCGCGGCGCACGGCGAGAGCCCCGGGGGCGAGCGCTTCCACGCGCCCGAGACGCGCTCGAAATCCGTCGACGCCGAGGCGAGGGCCCACGCTGCGTCCCCGCCGAGCGCGACGCGCGCGGTCGCTGTGCGATCGGACTCCGCAGCGAGCAAGTGCTGCTCCCAGCGAAGCGGGCCGCGATCGTCGCCGCTCACGACGTACGCGACGAGGCCGCCCAGCGGGTGCGCGAGCGTGAGGGTGTCGCCTTCGATGCGCGTGGTGATCGCGCCGGGCGCGAGGGGCAGTCGAAAGCGATGCTCCTCGCCGCGAAAGCGCACGAGGACGGGCGCGGCGAGCCCCCCGGGACGCGCGTAGAGCGCGACGATTCCACACGCGTCGAGCGTCGCGCGCTCGGGGCCGATCGCCAGGGTGGGGTCGTCGGGCGCGACGTCGACCACGGTTCCCGCGAGCGAGGGGCCGCCGTTGAAGAGCGCTGCGCCGCCGACCTCGGGCGTGAGCACGTAGCCTTCGACCGCGACGTCGACGCGCGCGCGTCCTTGATCGCTGAGCGCGAAGCGCGGTGAAGGCGGGTCTGCGCGCAGCGTCGTCGTCACGTCGTGGCCGTCTGCGCTCACCGTGAGCCGCATCGGGTAGCGCGCGTTCGAGAGCGTCACGAGCACCCAAGGGCTTCGGCCCACGCGCGCGCCATCGACGGTCTCTGTCCCTCCGCCTGCGCGTTCGGCGCGGACGCGCACCGACGCAGGCGCGCGCCAATTTCGTGTGCCGCCGTCTTCGAGCGCCACCCTGAGCAGCAGCGGTCTGCCGTCGGCGGCGCCGCGCATGCGCTCGATCCGGAGCCCGCGCGCCGTCACTCCTCCCGGAGGAACGATCGCCATCGCCCCCGCGATCGCCGCGATCGCCGCGAGCACGATCACCAAGCGCGTCGATCCATCGCCCTTCGAACGCGCGGCGCTCGTCTCGATGGCTCCCTCGCGCTCGCTCTTCTCGCCGCTCTCGTCGCTCACTGCGCGCACCGTAGCGCCTTCGTCGACCGCGCTGTCGCGATCGTGACGGACCCGTCGCCATGGGACCGAGCGATGGTAGACTGCCAACTTAGTTGGCGTATTCGAGAGGTTGTCGAGACACTTCAGTTGGCAGATCCAACGGATTCGTGCATCGTCATCGAACGGGAGGCCGTCTATGAAGAATCTCGCTCTCGGTCCCGGACAGCTCGTCGCCGCGCGCTACCGACTCGTCGCACCGCTCGGACGGGGCTCGCAGGGAACAGTCTGGGAGGCGCTCGATCAGCGCGAAGACGGTCGGGTGTGCGCGCTCAAGTTCGCTGGAGCCGTCGATGTTCGCGCGGAGCTCGAGGCGCTCGCGCGCGTCGAGCACCCGTCGTTGCCGCGCGTGCTCGACGTGGGATCGCACGAGGGGTCGCTCTTCGTCGTGCTCGAGCGCATCGCGGGACAGCCGCTCGACAAGGTGGTCGGCGCGCCAGCGATCACGCGCGCGCTCTTCTCGGTGGCCGAGGCGATCGCCGCCGTTCACGACGCGGGCCTCGTGCACGGCGACGTCAAACCCGCGAACATCCTCGTCGGGCCAGGAACGGGGACCGCCGAGCGCGCGTGGCTCGTCGACTTCGGGCTCGCCTCGACCGCCGAGCGGCCCTCGCTCGTGAAGGGCTCGCTCGCGTTCATGGCCCCCGAGCTCATCGCCGGTGAGCGCGGCCCCGCGGCGGATTTGTACGCGCTCGGCGTGAGCGCCGCGTGGGCGCTCTGTCGAACGCACCCGCTCGTCGATGATCCGCACGATCGCGTGGCGCTGCTCGCGGCGATCGCCCGTCGCGCGCCCGTTCGTCCGCTGCTCCGCGAGCGAATCGCCGAGCCCTGTCGCGACGCGGTGCTCGCGCTGCTCGCGTTCGATCCCTCCGAGCGCGGGACGGCGCGGACGTTTCTCGCGCGGCTCGCGCGGGACACCACGTGGCTCTCGCCCTCGCAGAAGCATCGTGCGGCCGCCGCGGACCTGTCTCGTCGCGAGGTCGCGCCGCTCGTCGGGCGCGACGAGGCCCTCGACGCGACGCGAGACGCCCTCGCGTCCGCGCTCGTTCGCGGCGAAGGCGTCGGCGTGGTGCTCGTCGGACCCGAAGGCAGCGGCCGCGCCCGGCTCGCGAGCGAAGCGCTCCGCGCGACGCGCGTTCTCTTCGCGACCCGCGGAGCGCTGTGCGACGTGGTCGACGAGCTCGTCGCCGAGCCGCAGCGGCCCACGGTGGTGCGCATGCTCGACGCGAGCCCCGAGAAGCTCCGCGCGACGATCGACGCGCTCTCGCGCATGCGACGCTTCGCGCACTCGCCGCAGCCGATCGCGCTGCTCGCGACGAGCGTCGCTCCGCAGGACGAGCGCGAGCGCGAGGCGCTCTCGAAGGACACGGTCCTCGTGTCGCTCGGTCCCCTCGCGCGGCCGCAGATCCGCGCGCTGCTCGGGTCGATCACTGGGCGCGCGGTCGCAGACGGCTCGGTCGACGCGTACATCGAGCGGAGCGACGCGCTGCCCGGCCGCGTGGCCTCGCTCGCGCTCGCGCTCGCTCCCGCAGAAGCCGCGACCGCGACGGCTGACGAGCTCGCGAGCGTCCGCGCGAAGCTCGACGACCCCGCGAGTCGCGCCTCGACGCTCGATCCCATCGCCGCCGAGCCCTACGCGCGGCTCGTGGTCGCGGGCTCTTCGATCGCGGTCGCCGCGCTCGCGAGCGATCACGCGGTGGCCCGTCGCGCCGCGGCCTCGCTCGAGCGCGTGGGCCTCGCCCAGAGCGATGGAACGCGGATCGGGCTCGTCGCGCCCGCGCTCTCGGCGACGGCCCTCGACGCGCGGTGGCGCGCTCCCGCGAGGGCGCTCGGCCTCGCGCTCGACGCGCTCTCGTGGGACGACCGCCGCGCGCGTGCGCGCATCGCGTGGGTGCTCGGAGAGCACGAGAAGTCCGCGCGGCTCGCGAGGGAGCTCGGCTTCGATCGATCGCTCTCGCTTCGCGAGCGCGCCGAGTGGCTCTCGTTGGCGCTCGCCGCAGAGCCTCGCGCGTCGCTCTCGCACACGGTCGCGCTGACGCTCGGTCGAACGCTCACCTGGCTCGGCGAGAGCGCCCGCGCCGAAGAGGTCCTCGCCGCGCTGCCTCCGAGCCCCGAGGTGTTGCTCGCGCGCATCGACGCCCTTCGGAGCCGCGGCGCGAGCGACCGCGCACGAGAGCTCGTGATCGAACTCGAGCGCTCGGGCAGCGAGTCCGCGCGCGTCGCTGCCGCCGCGCTCTCGGCGCGGTCGAAGCTCGAAGCGGGCGCCGTGCGCGAGGCGAGCTCGGCCCTCGATGGCGCGGCTCCGTCGCGCGAGACCGACGCGGTGATCGCGCTTCGTTGGACCGAGGTTCGAACGCACCTCGCGCTGGTCGAGGGCGACGGCGCGCGCGGCGAAGCGCTGCTCGCGTCGGTGAGCGCGCTGCTCGCGTCGGTCGACGAGCGCGTTCGAGCGCGCTTCGAGTCGCTGGGGGGCATGGTCGCGCAGCTCCGAGGCGAGAGCGCGCGAGCGAGAGAGAGCTACGCGCGGGCGTGGTCGCTCGCGGACCGCGCGGGCGACACGCGCGCCGCGGCGACGTACGCGGTCAACCTCGGGATCGCCGAGTGGACGCTCGGCGCGCTCGGCGAAGCGCGCTCGTGGCTCGAGCGCGGCGTTCGCTCACTCGCGGCCTTCGGAACGGCGTACGAGCTCGCCCGCGCGCTCGCGAACCTCGCGATGCTCGAGCTCTTCGTCGGTGAGCGCGCGAGGGCGCTCGACCTCGCGACCCGCGCCGAGCGCGCCTCGCTCGAGTCGAAGGATCCCACGGCGCTCCTCGGGGCTCGCGTCGTCGAGGCCGAGTGTACGCGCGCGGGCCGCTCGCTCGCCGAAGCGCTCGCGTCCCTGGCGTCGCGAGAGCTCGCTGAAGGGCGCGCGAGCTCTGCGTCGGAGACGTTTGCCCGAGCCGCGCTCGCCGCTGCAAACGCAGGGGAAATTGATAGCGTGTCAGAATATGTCACGCATATGGGAGACGCGGACGGCTCGCTCTGCGCGCTCGCGTCGCTGGCGCGGGGTGTTCTCTCGGAGCGCGACGCGACGACGACGCTCGCGCTGATCGATCGCGCGCGATCGGCGATCGCGACGGACCCGGGTCCCGAGCACGAGCTCGCGCTCTTGCGATGGAAGAGCCGCGCGAGCGCGCTCGATCCTGCGACGACGGCGAGCGCGCGCGCGGCGTACGAAGCGCGCATCGAGGCGCTCGCGAGGTCGTTGCCCGACGAGTCGGCGGCGATGTTTCGCGACGCGCACCCGCTCGTTCGCGCGAGGCGCGGCGAGGAGCGCGCGGCGAACGACGAGTCGAGCGGGCTCGCTCCGGCGTCGCTCAAGTGGCGGCGGCTCGCAGAGATCGCGCGCGAGCTCAACTCCGAGCACCGGCTGCGGCCCTTGCTCGAGCGCATCATGGACGCGATCGTCGAGCTCACCGGCGGAACGCGCGGGTTTCTCCTGCTCGCGGGCCCCGACGGCGCGCTGCGGGTCCGCGCCGCGCGCAACCTCGGGCGTCGCGACCTGGCCGAGGGAGAGGGCTCTCCGTCGCGATCGATCGCAGAGCGCGTCGCGCGCACGGGCGAGGCGATCTTGACGGTCGACGCGAGCAACGACGGGACGCTGAGCACGTTCGAGTCGGTGACCGCGATGCAGCTTCGGTCGGTGTTGGCCGTTCCCCTCGTGGTGCACGGCGTGTCGAGCGGAACGGTGTACGTCGACGATCGCTTTCGCGCCGGCGCGTTCGGCGAGCGGTCGCTCGAGGTCGCGCGCGAGTTCGCCGAGGCCGCGGCGCTCGCGATTCACAACGCGCGAAACAGCGCGCGGCTGCGTCGTGCGCTGCGCAAGAGCGAGCGGCTCGCGAGGGCCCTCGCCAAGCGCGTCGAGACCCAGAGCGTCGAGCTCGAGGCGACGCGTCGCGCGCTCGTCACCGAGCACGAACCGCGTGGAAAATACGACGCCATCATCGGTCGCGGCTCGGCGATGCGGCGCACGCTCGCGCTGTGTGATCGCGTGGCGGCCACGGCTGTTCCTGTGTTGTTGCTGGGCGAGTCGGGCACGGGCAAGGAGCTCGTCGCGCGCGCGATCCATCAGAACTCGCCGCGCGCGAAGAAGCCCTTCGTCGCGGTGAACTGCGCGGCGATCACCGAGACGCTGCTCGAGAGCGAGCTCTTCGGCCACCTTCGCGGCGCGTTCACGGGCGCCGATCGCGCGCGGCAAGGGCTCTTCGAAGTGGCCGACGGCGGGACGCTCTTCCTCGATGAGGTCGGCGAAATGTCTGCTGGAATGCAGGCGAAACTCCTCCGTGTCCTCCAGGACGGCGAGGTGCGCCCCATCGGTGGGACGATCTCGCGCCGCGTCGACGTTCGCGTGATTGCGGCGACGCTTCGCGACTTGCCCAAGCTCGTCGAGAAGGGAACGTTTCGCGAGGACCTCTACTATCGACTCGCGGTGCTGACGGTGAACGTCCCTTCGCTTCGCGAGCGCCGCGAAGACGTCCCCGTGCTCGTTCAGTACTTTCTCGGCAAGCACGGGCGCACGGACGTGAAGGTCGACCGCCGCGCGATGGCTCGGCTCGTGGACTACGCGTGGCCCGGCAACGTTCGTCAGCTCGAAAACGAAGTGCTCCGCGCCGCGCTCTTGTGCGACGGAACGCTGCGCGAGAGCGACCTCGACCCCAAGCTCGTCGCGCGCGAGCTCGACCCCGACGCACCCGCGCGAAGCCCTCTGGACCTCCGAGGCGCGATCGAAGACATCGAGCGAAAGCTCGTCGAACGCGCGCTCCGCGAGTGCCGCGGAAACCAGTCCAAAGCCGCGGTCTCGCTGGGCCTCTCGCGCTTCGGGCTACAAAAGATGCTCAAGCGCCTCGGGCTCGAAGAGACCGCCCGCGCCGCGCGCGCGTGAGAGAGCCGGAAGCGGGGCCCGGCAGCGAGCGGGGCGCGGAAGCGAGCAGGGCGCGGCAGCGACCGGGGCGCGGCAGCAAGCGGCCGCGCACTGTGCCTCGAAGACATCACGGGGCAGCGTCACGCGATCTATCTCGGCAGGCGTTCTCGCTCGCGCTCGAACTGAGGCAAGAGCCTCTCGAACTCTACCTGCACATTTGCAGGTGATCCGAAGCACGTCCGCGTCGCAGCTCCCGTTCCTACGTTCGCGCGCGAGCGAGAACGCCTGCGAAGCACAATGCGCGGCTGCTTGCTG
>JAEUKI010000054.1 GCA_016793325.1 Myxococcales bacterium
CCTCCGCGACAAGATCGAGGAGTACTTCGGCGCTGGCGCCAAGTGGGTGTGGGTCGTGCGGCTGAAGGGCGAGCGGTGCGTCGAGGTCTATTCTGCGCCGGGGGTGTTCACCACGCGCTCGGGGATGGACCCGATCGAAGCCCCGGGCGTACTCGCGCTCCCGGTGCCCGCTGCGGCGCTGTACGACCGCTCTGTCGCCCTCGACGTCTCGCTGCGAAATCTCCTTCGCCGCGCGGGATATCGCGACATCGACGAGATCCGACAAGAAGGAGTCGCGCAGGGTGTGGCTCAGGGTGTGGCTCAGGGTGTTGCGCAGGGCGTGGCGCAGGGCGTGGCGCAGGGCGTCGCGCAGGGCCGCGCGATGCAGCTCCGCGCGACGATCGTGGACCTCTGCGAGATGTTCGAAATCACGCTCGACGACGCGCGCCGGGCGTCTGTCGCAGCCGCTGAGATCGCCGCGCTCGAGTCAATGTACGCGCGAATCAAGCGCGACCGACGCTGGCCGGACGATACTTGATTGTGTGTGCGATCACACGCCGCCCTCTTCGGGCGGAGCGAAGTCGCTTCGAGGTGACCGCACACGAGAGCCACGCGATGGACGAGAGGGCGAACGCGATGGTCGCGCGTTCGATCGGAGTGATGATCGCGTGCATCACACGCTCCCTGCTTCGGTGACGGTGACCTCGGATTGGTGCGGAAGCGATCCTGGCTCGGCCACCACGAGGTCCGGGCGGACGAGCAGTGATCGGCCGTTCCAGCGGAGCAGCGTGGGGAAGAGCGCGGTGACGCGATCATGGAGGCGCACGCCTGGGGCGAGCTCGGGGTTGGCGAGGCGTCGACCGCCGGTGCGAAGGTCGAGCATGCCGACGCCGCGGCCGAGTTGGTCCATCACCCGGTCGATCTTCAACGCGAACGGGGCCACGCGACGCAGCGCTCCGAAGGCGAATCGGCTGCGGCCCGTGAGCACGCGGGTCATGCGCTCAGTGCCTCGCACCATGGCTTCTGCGACCGCGTGACGCTCGCTCGCATAGCTGTCCAGCAGCGCTTCTCGCTGCGTGGGAGAGAGCTTCTCGCTGTCTGCAAGCGCGATCTTCCAGAGCAAGTTGTGCGCGTCTTGCACGCCTGTGTTGAGCCCTTGTCCGCCGACGGGGCTGTGCACGTGCGCCGCGTCGCCCAGCAAGAACACACGACGGCGTCGCAGCGCGTCGGACACGCCGCTCGTGAGTTGAAAGCGCGAGCTCCAGCCCATCGAACGCACGCGTAGATCGATGCCCGAGCGTCGCGTGACGAGCTCGTTCCATCGCGAGGCGTCGAGCTCGGGCCCGGCGCTGTCGACCTGCGCGATCAGCCTCCATACGCCCTCTGCTGGCATGGGGACGATCAGCAACAGTCCCTCGTCAGCCATCACGACGTGCCCTTCGTCTCCCGCGAGCTCGGAGTCGGTGTGCACGTCGGCGAGCGCGAACGTCACGCCGAGGTCGGCGCGCTTCATGGACACGCCGATGAGCTCTCGCGTGGTGCTACGACCTCCGTCGCAGCCGAGCACCCAGCGCGCGCGGTGCTCGCGCACGACGCCGTCGGGACCGCGCACCGATGCGATCACGTGGGACTCGCGTTGATCGAGCGCGACGAGCTCGGTGGACCACTCGACCACGGGGCCGTGGTTGGACTGAGTTCTTGCGAGCATTTCAGCGAGTCGACCCTCGAGCGCGCGCTCGACTTCGTACTGCGGAACCGAGAGCCAGAAGGGGTAGCGCGTGTCTCCCCAACGACGATCCAAGAGATCGACGCGCGTGCGCTTTCGGCGAGGGATCGTGTGCACGTGGAGCGCGCGAAACTTCGCGCCTGCGCTCAGCACTGCCTGTGCGCAGCCGAGCCGCTCGAAGACCTCCATGGTTCTCGCGTGGACGACCAGCGCTTTGGAGTACTCGGCGCGCTCGGCGCGGCGCTCGACGATCCGTACGCTCGTTCCATAGCGGAGCGCGTCGACCGCGGCGGCGAGGCCCGTTGGCCCAGCGCCGACGATCAACAGGTCTGTCTCGTCGCTCTCGTGTGTCATGGCGGTGCAGCGCTTCTACGCACGCTCGTCGTTGAACGAACGAACGTTGTCTGGGAGTCTTTGTCGCGAGAAACGGAACAAACCGTGGCGGACATTTTCTTGGATATTCGCCTGCGCGATTTGCATTTCTTCGAGCGCCTCGCCTCGCTCGGATCGCTGACGGCGGTCGCGCAAGAGCTGCGGCTGCCCAAGGCGACGGTGTCGCGATGGCTGACCGATCTCGAGTCGCGCGTAGGAGCGCCGCTGGCCAAGCGAACGACCCGCGTGTTGGCGCTCACGCCGCAAGGGATCGAGCTCGCGCGACGAGCGCGTGTGCTGCTCGGTCAGGCAGACGCCACGCGGATGGCGTTGCTGCCCGACGCGCCGACGGGCGTGCTGCGCGTGTCTGTCCCTGTGCCGTTGGGCAGGATGCTGGCGGGCGCCGTGATCGCGCGGTTTCGTCGAAGACTGCCGCTCGTTCGCTTGGAAATTGTCCTGCAAAACCAGCGCGTCGATCTCTTGCGCGACGGTGTGGACGTCGCCATTCGCGGCGGCGAACTTCAGGACTCGGACTTGATCGCTCGCAAGCTCGCGAGCACTTCGATGTGGCTCTACGGCAGCGCCGCGTACCGCTCTGTCCCGCTCTCGGACATTCCTCTCATCGCAGCGCCAGCAGACGAAGCGCTGCTGCGTCGCGCAGGGATCGTTGTGTCCGACGCCGCCGCCATCGTCGATGATCGCACGGCGATCGCCGACGCGATCGCGTGTGGCGCGGGGATGGGCCTGCTGCCTGGCTTCTTGGGAGAGCCCGCGCGCGGGCAAGAGAAGATGGTGCTCTTGCACGAAGCGCCGATCGTGAAGCTGCCGGTTCACGCAGTCTTTCACAGCGCCCAGCGCGACGACGTGCGCGTGAAGGTGCTGGTCGAAGAGGTCGAGGCGCAGCTGCTCGCGACGCTATGAAGCAGGACCTCTGCGATCTGTTCGAAATCACGCTCGAGTCGTTGTACGCGCGAATCAAGCGCGACCGACGCTGGCCGGACGACACTTGATTGTGTGTGCGATCACACGCCGCCCTCTTCGGGCGGAGCGAAGTCGCCGACGTTGGTGTCCGAGTACTCGTGGACGTCGGTCTCGAGGTTCGTGAACTTCGTGAGCTCGCGGATGAACCGAAGCCGCGCGGTGCCCGTGGGGCCGTTGCGCTGCTTTCCGATGATGATCTCGGCGACGCCCTTGTCCTCGGTGTCCTTGTTGTAGATCTCGTCGCGGTAGATGAACATCACCATGTCGGCGTCCTGCTCGATGGCGCCCGACTCGCGAAGGTCCGAGAGCTGCGGTCGCTTGTCCGTTCGAGACTCGACGCTTCGGTTGAGCTGCGAGAGCGCGACGATGGGCACGCCGCACTCCTTGGCGAGCTGCTTCAAACCGCGAGAAATCTCGCTGATTTCGCGCTCGCGCGAGTCCATTCCTTCGCGCGAGGCCTTCATGAGCTGCAGGTAGTCGATCACGATGAGGGACAAGTCTCGCTCGGCCTTCATGCGCCGCGCTTTGGCGCGAAGGTCCATCAGCGTGAGCTCGCCCGAGTCGTCGATGTAGATCGGCAGGTTGTAGATGCGCGACGCGGCGTTGGTGAGCGCCGTCATCTGATCCTCGGTGAGCATGTTCGACCGCAAGAGCGATTGGTCGACGTTGGCCTCCGCGCAGAGCAGACGATTGGCGAGCTCGACGCGCGGCATTTCGAGGGAGAAGAAGAGCACCGGCTTGCCCGAGGCTTTTGCCGCGTTGGCCGTGAGGCACAAGACGAACGACGTGTTGTGTACGCAGATGTCGTTGGCGACGAAATTGTGTGTGTCGGGGACCTCGAGGTCGTAAACCTGCTGCACGCCGAGCGATTCGATCGAGACGACTTCGTCCCAATAGAGTTCGCTCGTCGCGAGCTCGAGCAGCTCGCTGTCTCCGAGGGCGCGCGCGATCTTCGCGAGTCGTTCTCGCGAGAGCCCGCGCTTGCCTGCGTGGATGTTCGTCACGTCGCCGAGCCCGGCGCGACGCGCGAGCGAAGCCCAGCTCTCGTCGCCCTTCTTCGCCGCGATCATCGACCACACCTGCTCGGGAATGGTGTCGCCGTTGGTGTGCGTCGATCGACGGTCGAGTGATTCGATGCAGCGGGCGAGGGCGCGCTCTTTGCCAAACGCTCCAATCTGCGCGGCGAAGGTGCGGATCGACTGCGCGTCGGTGATGTCGAGCTGCCAGACCGCTCGCCGCTCGCCGCGGTAGCCGACCGTTCGTGCGCGTCGCTTCGCGATCACTCCGAAGCGCAAGAGCAGGTGCTGTACGTCCTCGGCGAGCTGCGTCGAGACCGTCGTGTATCCGAGCTGCGCCTGTCCCGATTTCAGCGTCGTCGCCCAGCCGTCGGTCGCGAACAGTCGGTTGAGAAAGAGGGCCACTTGCGCGCGCGGCGCTGTAAACACGCACTGCGGAACAACCTTCGTCTTCGCGTTGTGTCCCCACACGCCGATTTCTTGCAGCCAGCGAACGAACGAGTTTGGTCCCGTTCCTTGAAGCAACGCTGCTCCGCCGGGCGAGAGCTCTTCAGCGGACACTCCGAGCGTCGCGCAGAGCTTCTCGAAGGCGACGGGCCGCGGCGCGCAACCGCCGCGACGCCATTGATACAGCGCGCCTTCGCTCACTCCGACGCGAGCCGCGATCTCCGCGAGCGAGAGGCTGCTGTTCGTGATGGCTCGATCGAGCGCGACCGCGAAGGACGCTCGGCGCGACGCGATCGATCGTCGTTTGGCGCGAACACGAACTCCCATCGTGCGTTGTTCGGGCGCGAGTTCGACCGCTTCGACGTCGTCCATCGCGTCGATCGCCGCAGAAAAATCTCGTCGAACCTGCGCGTTGCTGTTGGTGAAGACCGCGCTCGTCCCCGTGAGCGCGCCGTCGCCGAGGAGGTACGCGAGCGCCTTGATCTTGTTGTCGCCGACCGAGGCGTCGCCGAACACGCCGAGCGAACGCGGAACTGCGATTCGCTCGCCGACCGTGAGCAACCCTAGCGACTTCCATCCGTCGAGCGTCAAGAACGGATGCGTCGCGGTCGCGCTCACGCTGCGACCAAGCTTGGTGGTGACGCGAAAGACTGGCTTCTTGCCGTCATCGAGAAACCCCGACGGCGAGGTCATCCCGAAGCGCATGCTCCGGCCGAGCGTGAGCAGCCGCGCTTCTCGCTTGTTGTAGAGCTCTTCGATCGTGCGGAGCGACCCGTCTTCGGTGACGATTTTCGCGTCGGCCGTGAGGCACTTGCCCATCGCCGGTCTCGCCGCGATGACGATCATCTGGCCCGGGTGCATGCCCGAGGTCATCTCGTCGAGGTCGCGGAAGCCCGACTCTGTTCCCGTGATGCGCGCGCCGCGCTCGAGGGTCTTCTCGATGCGCTCGAAGGCCTCTTGCACCGCGGTCTCGAGGGGGATCAGCGTGCTCTTCGAGCGCTTCTGTGCCACGGCGAACACCTGCGCCGCGGCGTAGTCGAGAAACGTGTCCGCCGCGCCGCGCTCGCCGTAGCCGCGCGACACGATGTCGTGCGCGACGCCGATCATGCGGCGCACCTGCGCCATGTCGGCCACGATGCGACCGTGGTTCTCTGCGTTGGCGATCGTGGGCGTCGTCTCGGTGAGCTCGCCGAGGTACTGCATTCCGCCGACGGCGTTGAGCCGCTCGCGGTTTCGAAGCTCCGCCGAGAGCGTGACGATGTCGATCGGCTCGCCGCGGGCGTTGAGGGCGAGCATGCACTCGAAGATCACTGCGTGGGCAGGGTGGTAGAAATCCGAGGCCACCACCGCGGCGCTCACCGTCGAGAACACCGTATTGTCGAGCAAGACCGCGCCCAACACCGCTTTTTCGGCCTCGAGGTCGTGCGGGGGAACGTTGCCCTTCGGGTCCTCTTTGGGCGCGAGGGGGCTGTCGTTGTTCGCGTCCGATCGGCGCCAACGGGGATTGGTCCCGCGGTCGTTGAAGCCCGAGTCCTTCGCGTCACCCTTGCGTCCGACGAATGCCATGCCCTGGAATCAAAGCGGCTAGCACGCCAGAGAGAGACATCTCCAGTTTCCGGTCCATTGCGGGGTAATTGACGAAACGCGCCCAACGCTTCTGGAAACTGTAAGTCCAAGGGAGACTCGCTCGTTCGTGCCTGTAACGCGAGGTCCGTAGCTCCCATGAACCACTCGAAGATCCGTCATCTAGCGCGCGGCGCGCTCTCTATCTGGCTCTCGTCCGCGATGATCGCGCAAGGAGGCTGTTCGAGCGGGGGCGCTGCGAACAGCACATCCGCCACCCGAGACAGCGTGTCGTCCGGGGCCTCGTCGGGGGGCTCGGCGTTCGGCGGTGAGGCAGCCACCACGACCACCTCCGTGAGCCGTTCGGAGGACTCGACTGGTGTCGGCGGCTACCCGGCGCAGCAGATCGACCGCGAGCTCGCGAGCACCGGCGCAGCCACCGCTGGAGCCACGGGCAGCGCGAGCGCCGCGCCCCGAACGCGCGCCCCCGAAGGCGCCCCAGTGATGGACGAGCGCCGCTCGGCGCCCTCGGCGCCTCCAGCGCGACCGACGCCGAACAACAGTCCGCGCATGCAGTCCGCGGTCGCAGGCAACACAGCGAACGCCGACAGCGCGCAAGAGATGCCCGCGGGCGGGGGCCAGGGACAGCGCACACAGAATCAAGCACAACAGCAGCAGCCCGAGCGCCCGTCTTCGTGGCACGAGGCGACGGCGCGGCAGCAGTCGCTCCGACTTTCGATCGGCGACCGCGAGACGCTCCCGCTCCGTGGAATCCAAGTGCGCGCGCAGGTCGATGGATTTCGCGCTCGCGTGGTGATGGACGCGTATTTCTTCAACGATCGGGGACGGCAGTTCGAGGGGACGTTTCAGTTGAAGCTGCCCGAGGGAGCCTCGCCGTACTTCTTCGCGTTCGGCGAGAGCGCGTGGAGCGCAGAGGACGCGAGGCAGTCGGTGATCCCGTTCTTCCCCGCGCCGTCGGCGCAGGGGATGGGGCTCTCGCCCGACGAGATCCTCCGCGCCCGCGCCCAACAGTGGAACGCGCCTCGCGAAGCCCGCGTCGTCCCGCGCGAGCGCGCGGCGCACGCGTACACCGAGACCGTTCGCGCGCGCGTAGACCCCGCGCTCATGGAGTGGTCGGGCGCAGGCGTGTTCGAAGCGCGAGTGTTTCCGCTGGTGAACCAGAAGTTGCACCGGATCGTCGTGGCGTACGACGTCACGCTCGACCGCGACGGAGACGAGTACGTCTTGCCGTTGAATCTTCCGCAGGACACCAACGAAGTGATGCTCGACGTCGCCGTCGCGCAGAGCCCCGGCGCGTCCCTCGCGATCACGCCGCAAGCGCGTCCGCGGGTCGACGGCGGCTATACGTTCTATCGCTACGAGCGGCCGCAGCAGCGCTCGGTGCAGCTGCGGTTGCGAGGCCCCGCGCCGACGCTCGTCGGCAGCGACGGGAGCCCCGATGGCTTCTTCGCCGCGCAAGTGACGGCGCAGATCCCCGAGACGCAAGCGAGCGCGACCGCGGACAGCGCGGTGTTTCTCGTCGACACGTCGCTCAGCAATCGGCCCGAGAACTTCGCGCGATGGCTGCGGGTGATGGAGCGCGTCCTCGAGTCCAATCGTGACTCCATGCGGCGCTTCGCCGTGCAGTTCTTCGACGTGACCCCGCGATGGTGGCGCGGTGGATTTCAAGACAACACCCCCGAGAACGTCCGCGCGCTCTTGGCGCACGCCAACGAGCTCTCGCTCCAAGGCGCGACGGACCTCGGCGCCGCGCTCGCAGAAGCGTCGAGCCCGTCGTTCGCGCAGAGCAACAGCCAACGCTGGGACACGTTCTTGCTGTCGGACGCCGCGGTGACGTGGGGCGAGGCGGACGTCAGGCAAATCGCTGCAAACTATGATCGCACGCAGCGCGGGAGGATCTTCGCGTACCGGCTCGCCACGAGCGGCGGCGGGGACGGCGCGACGATGGCGCAGCTCGTTCGACACTCGGGCGGAGCGGTCTTCACGATCGCCAACGACGAGGACCTCGCGCGCGCCGCGACGGCGCACCGCGCGTCGCCGTGGATGCTCCGCAACGCGACGATCGACGGCGCGACGGACCTCGTGCTCGCAGGGGCTCCGTCGGCGTTGTTTCCTGGGCAAAAGTTGATGGTGGTCGGCAAGGGTCGCATCGCGCCCAACGCGCGGCTGCACCTCGAGCTCGCGCGCGGAAGCGCGACGACCACCGTGGATCTCCCCATGGGGCCTCAGCTCTCGAGCTCGCTCGCGCCGCGGGTGTTCGGCGAGGTCGCGACCGCGCTGCTCGAGGACAAGGCGCCGGTGACGGACCGACAAGCGCGCGCGTTCGCGACGCACTTTCGTGTGACGGGCCGGAGCTGCTCGATGGTCATGCTCGAGAGCGAGGCGGACTACCAGCGCTTCGGGATCGTTCCGCAGAACGAAGCGCAGGTGGTGCGCGAGACGAACCTTCGCTCGCTCGCGGCGCGCGCCGAGCAAGAAGCGGTCGCGACCCTCAGCGACGCGCGCGGCGCGTTCATGGCGTGGCTCGATCGATTGTCTTCGACGCCGGGCGCGACGATCCGCGTCAACCCGCAGATGCGCGCGATGCTGGCGCAGCTGCCGGTGAGCGCCTTCGAGATCCCGCGCGAGTCGGTCGCGATGGAGCGCACGCGTCGCCAAGACACGAGCCCGCAGCTGCAGAGCGCGCTCTCGCAAGACGAGCTCGACTACGACGCGGTCTCGGCCGAGTCGGCGCGGCTTCGTCAGGCCAATCACCGCGGAGAAGCGCTGCGCGCGCTGAGCTCGCTCATCGAGAAGCGCCCGGGCGACACGGTCCTCGCGCGCGACGTCGCGTTCACCGTGAGCGAGTGGGGCATGCCCGCGAGCGCGTACCACTTGCTTCGCCGCGTTCAAGCGCTGCGCCCGGCGGAGTCGCACACGTACCGCTCGCTCGCCGAGTCCCTCGCCGCGATGGGAAAGAACGACCTCGCCCTCGCCCTCTACGAAGTCGCCGTGGGCAGCGATTGGGACGCGCGCTCGCGGGACTACCGCGCGATCGCCGCGGTCGGGTACCTGCGTTTTCTGCGCGAAGTCGCCCGCGGAGCGCGTCGCGTGGCCGACGGCGGCTTCGCTGCGCAGCGCCTCAACGCGGTGCGCGAGGTTCTTCCGACGCTCTCGCAGTCGGGGCAGATGCCCATCCCCGTGCGCGCGGACGTGCTCGTGATGATCGCGTGGAGCACGGACAGCACCGACGTCGACCTTCACGTCGTCGATCCCGCCGGCGAGGAGTGCTACTACGGCCATCGCCAGACCGCGGCGGGCGGCTACCTCACGCAAGACGTGACGTCAGGGTACGGGCCCGAGATGTTCATCCAGCCGCAGGCGCGCGCGGGCAGCTATCGCATCTTCGCGCACTTCTACGGCTCCAATCGCAACCGCGCGAGCGCTCGTACGCGCGTGCTGGCCACGGTGGTTCGTCGGTGGGGCTCGTCCAACGAGCAAGTGACGACGCGCGCGATCACCCTCGGCGACACGGGCGATCGCCAGGACATCGAGCTCGTTCAGTGGAGCCAGTGACGGGCTGATCGGGGGACTGCGCCGAGAGGAGCTTCGGCGCAACGACGACGCTGGGGGCCTCACCCCCGCTGCCGCGCGCCCCTCTCCCGCATCACTGCGGGAGAGGGGCTTTGATTTCATGGGCGTTGCGTGCTGCCGTCGGCGTGCTGCCGCGACGCTTTGATTTCATGGGCGTTACGTGCCGCCGTCGGCGTGCTGCCGCGACGCTTTGATTTCATGGGCGTTGCGTGCCGCCGTCGGCGTGCTGCTGCGACGCTTTGGCGAGCAAAGCCCCTCTCCCGCAGCGCTGCGGGAGAGGGGCGCGCGGCAGCGGGGGTGAGGCCCGTACGCCCACGGCGCTCGGCGCGCTATCGCTCGGGCATCGCGCTGAGAACCATGGTCACGTCGAGCTCTTGCGCTCCGCGGCGCACGCGGAGGCGCACGCTGTGGCCGACGCCTGCGGTGGCCGCTTGCCACGCGAGGTCGCTCGACGTTGTGATGTCGCGGCCGTCGAACGAGCGGATCACGTCGCCCGGTTGGAGCCCTGCTGCGACCGCGGGGCCTTGCGGGTGGATGTCCATCACCATCGCGCCGTGCGTGTCGGGGAGGCCCAACGAGCGTCGCGCGGACTCGTGAACGTCGCGGATCGAGACGCCCATCCACGATCGAACGACGCGGCCGTGGTCGCGGAGCTGTCCGAGGATGGTCTTGACCATGTTGATCGGAATCGCGAAGCCGATGCCCTGCGCCTCGCGATTGACCGCGGTATTGATGCCGATCACGTTGCCGCGCGCGTCGAGCAGCGGCCCGCCCGAGTTGCCCGGGTTGATGCTCGCGTCGGTCTGGATGAACGAGTAGTACCCGGCAGGATCGAGCGGAACGTCCCTTCCCGTGCGGCCCTTGGCGCTGACGATTCCGGTCGTGACGGTCTGCGAGAGTCCGTACGGGTTTCCGATCGCGACGACCCAGTCGCCGACGTCGATGGCGTCGCTGTCTCCGAGCGCGATGGGCTGTGTTTGAACGCCGCCCTTGAGCCGCAAGAGCGCGACGTCCGTGCGCGGATCGCGCCCGACCACCGTCGCGGGAACGCGCCGTCCGTCATCGAGCTGCACTTCGATGTACTGCGCGCCTTCGATCACGTGGTTGTTGGTGAGCACTTCGTTGTTTTCGATCACGAAGCCCGTGCCCTGGCCGCGGCGGACGCGCTCTTGCGGGTCCATGAAGCCCCACTGCGGGGCGACGAGCTCGACTTGCGCGACGAAGATGCTGACGACGCTCGCGCGGACGCGCCGAACGAGCGGCGCAAACGACGGAACGAAGTTCGTCGCGGCCTGAGCGCTCGGCGTCGTCGCTTGGGGTTGCGCTGGCGCCGCGGGCTGCTGAACCGCGGTCGGCGGCTGCGCGGGCTGAGGCGTCGGCGTCGCGCGTGGGGTGCGCGTGCGCGGGGGCTCGTGCTCTTCAGTGGATACCTCGGTCCGGATCCGGCAGCCCGAAGCGAGGGGTGCGGCGCCGAGGGCGCTCGCGAAAAGCACCGTAAAAACCGTGGAATTGTGTGAACGCATGGGTCCTCTGCGGTGTAGAACCGCCGACCCCCGGCGTCCATTCTCGACGGCGCTCGCGTCGTGCAGACCGCTGGCCACGGGGAGTGGGGACCCGCGGCGGTCGCGACAACGAGGGACGGGACCGAGTTACTTCTTGGCGCCCGACGAGCGCTCGATGAACTTCATCCGCAGGTCGAAGAGGACCTGATTGACGAGCCGCTCTTCTTCGCCCGAGAGGTTGCCCTTGGTCTTCTCTTGCAGCATCGCGATCGTGTCGATCGTCTGCCGCGCGAGGGGCATGTCGGGCTTCTCGCCCTCGTCGCCCTGCACTTCGCCGAGCGAAACGAGCGCCGAAGTCGCGAGCGAAAGCACGAACGTCGTGAAGTCGACCGGCGGCAGCGCCTTGCTGTCCGCGATCTCGTCGTACTTCGCGTCGGGGGCGTTCTCGTTCGGGTCTGCGGCCATGGCTCAGCCCTCGTCCGCTTCGTCTTCGTCGTTGAGGTCGTCTTCGTCGTCGTCGAGGTCCGCGCCGCTGTCCGCGCGCTCGTCGGCGAGGGACATGTTGATCAGCTCGGACTCGGACTCGACGTCGGGCAGCGCGGCGAGGTGCTTCTCGTAGTCCTCGCGCTTGACCACGCCGGCGCGGATGAAGCGCTCGACCACGCGCTTGTCGTAGTGCATCGGATTGCTGCTCTTGGTGACCATGGAAGGGCGGCGAACCTACACCGCGAACGTCCCTCGGGCCAACCCCCCTGGCGACCGGGCGGGGAGGGCTGTCGTTCGTTCCGCAGTGAAAGAGCGGGTGGTGTACCCTCCAAACGGCAAAATCAGCGATGGACAGTCTCCTCAAGAATCGATCGGCGCAGATCGCGCTGGCTCTCGTGCTCGTCGGCGCGCTCGCGGGGGCGCTCGCAGGACTCGCGACAACGATGGCGATCACCATCGTGGCCGCGGCTGCAGTGGTGGGCGTGCTCATGACCTCCGCAGAGAGCGCTGGAGCTGAGCTTCGCGCGAGCGAGGGCGCAAAAGAACTGGTCGCGCGCGTGACGAGCGCTGTGCGGCGGGCGGGCGAGGGCGAGCGACCCAACGTTCCGCCGGAGCTTCCGGCGGGCGCGCAGCTCTTGTACGAAGAGATCGACCGCGTCGCGGTGCGCGCGACGCAAACCAAGGGCGTCGACGGCCTCGGGCCCACGTTCGTGAGCGCGGTGCGTCGCGTCGCGTCCGGAGAGTCCGCTCCCGCGCTGCCCGAGGGGCTCGCCGAGCGCGACTCGATCAAATCCGCGCTCGACGAGCTCGCCGCGCAAGTGGCGCGTACGAAAGAGCTCGACCGCGAAGCGCAAGACGCCCGTCGCAAGGCGCAGGACACCGAGCGCGACGCGCGCGACAACGCGCGCCGCGTCGAAGAGCTCGAGCGCAAGCTCGCCGAGTCCGACCGCCGTCGCGAGGACGCCGAGCGCCGCGCGCAAGACGCGGACAACCGCGGCCGCGACCACGAGCGAAAGCTCTCGGACGTCGAGCGCGACGCGCAAGACGCTCGACGAAAGCTGCAAGACCTCGAGCAAAAGGCGCAGGACGCCGAGCGCAAGGGCCGCGACGCTGAGGCCCGCGCGATGACGGCCGAAGCGCGCTTGCGCGACGTCGAATCGCGCGCGATGGACCTCGACAACCGGCTCCGTGACGCCGAGCAGCGCGCGGCCGCCAAGCCCGCGGGCCTCAGCGACGAGGCGCGCCGCGAGCTCGAGTCGGCCGTGGCCGAGACGGAGGCCGAGCTTCAAGCGTCGCTCGTGACGATGCGCGAGCAGCTCGACTCGGTCGAGTCGGTCAACCGCACGCTGCGCGACATGTCGAGCGGACTCGCCGAGGTGGCGCGCGGCGTCGAGAAGCTCGCGACCAACGCAGAAGAGTCGTCGAGCTCGATCCTCGAGGTCAGCGCCACGAACCAAGAAGTGGCAGAGAACATCGCGAACCTCGCGCGCTCGGTCGCGCAGACGGTGGCCAGCATCGAGCAGATGACGGCGTCGATCCGCGAAGTGGCGCGCAACGTCGACGGCTTGAGCCTCACTGCCGAAGAGACCAGCTCGAGCATGAACGAGATGGACGTCAGCATCGATCAAGTGCAGTCCAACGCCAACGAGACCGCGCGCTTGTCCGAAGAAGTGTCGCAAGACGCCGAGCGCGGCGCCGAGGCGATCTTGAAGACGATCGGCGAGATCAACCGCATCAAAGAGACCTCGCAGCAGGGCGTGTCGGTGATCTCGTCGCTGGGCTCTCGCATCGAGGCGATCGGACAGATCGTCAACGTGATCGACGACGTGGCCGAGCAGACCAACCTCCTCGCGCTCAACGCCGCGATCATCGCGGCGCAAGCGGGCGAGCACGGAAAGTCGTTCGCGGTCGTCGCCGACGAAATCAAGGACCTCGCCGAGCGCGCGGCGCAGAGCACCAAAGAGATCACGGACCTCATCAAGACGATTCAGGCCGAGTCGAAGAACGCGATCACCGCCGTCGAGCGCTCTGCCACGATGGTCGATCGCGGGGTCGAGGTCTCCAACGAAGCCGAGCGCGCGCTCAAGAAGATCCTCGAGTCCTCGCGCAAGAGCACGAACATGGTCCGCGCGATCGCGCGCGCGACGGTCGAGCAGGCCAAGGGCAGCAAGCAGGTGACCGACGCGATGGGGCGCATCGCCGAGACGGTGCAGCAGATCGCGGCGGCCACGGCGCAGCAAGCGCGAGGCTCCGAGCAGATCATGAAGAGCGCCGAGCAGATGCGGATGATCACCGAGCACGTCGAGCGCAGCGCGCAGGAGCAATCCCGCGGCGGCAGGCAGATCTCGCAGGCGATCGAGTCGATCGCGGGCGCGGTCAGTCAGCTCAACGACTCGCATCGAACGCAGGTCCGCGCAGGGGACGCGGTGATCAGCATCGCGCAAAAGATCGACGAGTCCGCGCGGGTCACCGAGCAGAGCGTTCGGCGCGCAGCGTCGCAAGTGGACCGCGTCCGGCGCGCGGCGCGCGCGAACTGAGCGCCAGAGGGTGGGGACGGTGCTCTGATACTCGCATTTGCAATCGGCCGCACTGTGGCCCGAGGATTCCTATATTGGACTCACGAGGTGTCTGTCATAAGCCGCTTGGCCTTATGTCAGACACCCTCTGAGTCCTGCATGGATCTGCCGCGGTGCGAATGCGGCCGATTGCAAATGTGAGAATCAGAGCACCGTCCCCTATGTGCCCGACGCGAGCTCCGTCGCGATCGCCTCGATCGTCGCTGGTGAGCACCCCTCCGCCTTGTTGTTGACCAGCACATACGCGGGAACCCCTCGCGCCTCGGCCTCGCGGAGGATCTCGACGACCTCGAAGCGCATCCCGCGGTCTTCTTCGACGATGCGGTCGAACGGCGCGAACGCCTCTCGCTGCGCCTCGTAACGTGTGCCTGGTTTCAAGAGCAGCCGCGTCACGACGAACGGCTGCTCTTCGAGGGGAACGAGCGCTCGCTGCTGCCCTGGCGTCGGGACGAACGACCAATAGTTGTACACGTGCGCGACGCCCCGGCGCGCGAGCACCGCGCGGTAGTCCTCGGTGAAGAGGGCGCGGTCTCGAAGCTCGACGGCGAAGGGCATCTCTCGGGGAAGCTCCGCGAGAAAGTCATCGAGCGCCTCGGCGAACTCGACGGGCCGGAGCCGCGCCTCTGGGGGAAGCGGCGGAAACTCGAGGAGCACCGGCCCCGTCTTGTGCCCGAGCTCGTCGAGCAGCGGCGAGAGCATCTCGTCCGCGAACCGCGGAACCGAGAGAAAATCCTCGTTGCGCTCGCCGGCGCGGTGCTTGTCCCGGTGCGCCGAAATGATCGGCGAGACGATCAGCTCGGGGGCCTTCGTGCAGAACACGAAATCATCGGGCGTCTGCTCGAAGTATCGCGCCAGGTCGTCGCGCGGGATGGGAGCGTAGTAGCCGCGATCGATCCCCACCGTGCGCAGCAGCGGGTGTTTGCTGTACTCGCGCAGGCCGTCGTACGCGAGGTCGTGGGTCGTGCGCTTGTGCGGGTACACGATGCCCTTCCACCCAGGAAAGCTCCACGAGCTCGTCCCGAAGCGCACCTCGGGGCGCACGCGCGCGGCGATCGTTCGCCATTGATCGCGGCGCCGCTCGATCGCTTCGCGCTCGCGCAGCTCGTCGACGGACATCGTGAGCTCTGGCGCGAACAGCGATCGTTGTGCAGGCGGGCGAGGCATCGGGGGGTCGCGCGCTCAGCGTTGCTCGGGGTGAGGGGCCATGTCGATGAGCAGCCGCGAGTCGGTCACGCGGATGTGCGCGAGGTGGTCGCCGGCGCCCGAGCTTCCCTCGGGGATGAAGAACGAGAACGTCAGGTCGCGGCCGCCCTGCGGGCGAGGCGTGAGGATGGGCGTGGCGCCTGTCGTTCGACCGATGATTCCTGTGGTCGAAGCGGTCTCGGACCAGAACGCGCCGTCCCACACGGGGTAGGGGTAGTAGTGGAGCGCTCCGATGATCCGAGCCATCTCGATCGCGTTGAGCGGGCGCTGCTCGTCTTCGCGCAGTTGATGAATGCGCTCGGCTCCCGCGAGCCCGATCGACACGCGGTCGCGCTCGACGGCGCCCACGATCCACTTGCTCCCGAAGCGCACCGCGACGACGTCCACCGCGGCCAGTCCCCCGACGTCGATCCTTCGCGGATCCGACGCAGCGCCCGGTGCGCCCGCGTCTTCTTCGGCCCGCTGCCTCGCGTACTCGTCCGCGATCCGTCGCGCGCTCTCTTCGAGGCTCGGTCGATACGCGCTCGCTCGCTGCGCCGGTTGCGCGGTCGGCCGCGCGGCGGGTTGCGGCTCCGAGGGCGCGCTCGTCTTGCACGCGCCCGCGCACACCGCCGCGAAAATCGCTGCGAAACAAAGGACCGAACGCGCCGAGCACCCGGGGGTCATGTTGCGTGGCGGAGGGTAGCACCGCATCGAGAGCCCCGCGTCTGTGGTTGACCAACGGCGGCGGCGTGCGTAGCAACGACGTTCGTCTGTGGGGGAGTCGGCGACGGAGCACACTATGCTGTTCGATGAGATCAAGAAGCGCATGATGGCCGCGATGAAAGCGGGAAACGTTGTCGAGAAGGAGGTCCTGCGGACCGCCATCGGCGAGCTCACCAAGACCGGCAAGGACGTCGACGACGCCGCGGTGGTCTCGGTGCTCCGCAAGCTCGTCGGCTCGAACCGCGAGACCATCGGCCTGTCGACGGACGGGACCCAAAAAGAGACCCTGCAGAAAGAGATCGAGATTCTCCAGGGATTTCTCCCGGCGACGCTCAGCGTGGACGCCATCGTGGCCGCGCTCGAGCCCGTCAAAGAAGCGATCCGCTCGGCCAAGAACGACGGTCAGGCCTTCGGCGCGGCCTCCAAGCACTTGAAGAGCATCGACGCCTCGGTCGAGACCGACAGCGTCAAGGCTGCGATCGCGATCGTCCGCGGCTGAGCCACCACGCGGCGACGACCGCGACGAGGGGCGCGATCGCCGTCGCCCACAGCGGCCAGCGGGCGGGGCTCCACACGCGCTCGGCTGCGTAGCGGTCGATCACTTCGTACGTGAGCGGCGTGACCGTGCAGAGCGCCCACGCGAAGGCGCTCGGCGCGCGCGCGGCGCTCGCGAGCGTCGGGAGCAAGTACCAGGGGTAGAGGGTAGGGTTGGTGATCGCGTAGCCGACGAGCGCGTCGCGCGAGACCGCGGCGTGCGAGGCGCTCGGGCGCAGCCACTGGGCGAGGACCAAGGCCATTCCGAGCGCCGAGAGCGCCGGACGAATGACGTGATCGCTCGTCGAGAAGCGCGCGTAGAGGGCGGTCCAGAGGGGGGCGCCGAAGTTCCAATGCTCGGCGACGAGCGGGAGCGATCCGGGGAGGGCCGCGCCGAGCGCCCACGGAGCGCCGATGGTGACCGCTGGAATACACGCACACAAAAGTGGCCACGCCCACCGCGGCCGCGCCCTCGGCCACAGCGCGACGCACACGAGCACGGGCGTGAGCTTGATCGCCGTCGCGGCCCCGAGCCACAGCGCGGCGCGCGTCCATTGATCGCGTTCGGCCGCCAAAATCGCCCACAAGATCATCGCCGCGGTGATCGCGTCGAGGTGCGCTCCGACGCCGCCCTCGAAGAGCGCGAGCGGATGAAAGAGCCACAGCGTCGCCGCGGCGAGCTGCGCGTGGCTCGCGCACTGACGGACGAGCGAGCGCGCGCTGAGCGCGGTGATCAGCGCGACGAGCGCCTTCCACGCCCACAGCGCGCCCGTGGGACCGAACAGCGCGCAGAGCGCGAAGAGCGCCTCGGCGAGCGGCGGATAGCAGCCGACGACGTCGTGGTGATCGAGCGGGAGCGGCCAGCGCGCGCGGACGTCGGCGAGCGCTACCGCGTTTGGCGCGTGCGCATACGGGTCTCGTCCGTGCAGCACGACCGCGCCGTCCCACACGTACCGGCTCGCGTCCGTCGTCGTAAACGGAACACACAGAATCAACACGACCCGCGCCGCGACCGCCGCGAACAGCGCGCGCCTCGCGTGCGTGCGCACCGCTGCGCCGTCCTCGGTTCGCGCGAGCTTCACGAAGAGCGCGAGCTGCATCGCGGCCAACACGAAGTGCAGCGCGATGTAGGGCCACGCCCGCGCGCCTGCGGGCCGCTGCGCGACTCCGTAGACGAGCGCGCTCGCGGCGGCGATGGCCCACGGGAGCGCTCTCATGGCGTCGGATCGAAGCGCGGCCCGAGCACGGCGCCCGCCATCCACGAGAGGATCTTGCGAGAGGCCCCGAGCGTTCCACGGACGGTGCCGGCGACCTTGGGTTGACCGCCGCGACGCTGACGCCACGCGACGGGAACCTCCCGGATCGCGAGCTGCTCGCGCAGCGCTTTGACCTGCATTTCGATGGTCCAACCCCACGTGCGATCGCGCATCGAGAGCGCCTCGAGCGCCTCGCGTCGGATCGCGCGAAACGGGCCGAGGTCCGTCGTCCAGAGCCCGAACCGCGCGCTGAGCACCGCGGCCGCAAACGCGCTCCCGTACCGCTGCGTGGGCGTCATGGCCCCGGGCTCGATGCGAACGCGCGTCCCGATGCACAGGTCGACCTCGCCGCGGACGACCGGGCCCACCACGGCGTCGAGATCGCTGGGATCGTCGCTCCCGTCGGCGACCATCCAGAGGACCACCGAGGGCTCGATCGGCATCGTCGCGAGGGCCGCGAGCGAGGCGTTTCCGTAGCCGGGCGCGTCGCAGCGAAGGACTTCGGCGCCGTATTCGCGCGCGATTGTGCCTGTTCCGTCGCGACTGCCGTTGTCCACGACGATCACCCTTCGGAGCTTCGCGCGCGGCAGCTCGTCGAGCACCGGCCCGATCGTCTCGGCCTCGTCTCTCGCAGGAATGATCAGGTCCACAGGAAGCTCACCCGTCCGCTGCACGGCTCGCTGTGTACGTCACTCCCGTCCCGCCGGGTAACGGCCCGCGCATGAATGCGTCACCAAATGTCTCCGTCCGACGTACTGCTGTCCGTGAATCCCCGCCGCGCACTGTCGATCGTCGCCTTCGCGCTCGCCGCCAACACCAGCGTCGCGTCTTCGGCCCTCGCGCAAGGCGCGGCCGCGTCGCAAGGGGCGCGATCGCCGCTCGCGCCGACGGGCGATCCCTACCAGGCCTACGACGCGCTCTTGCGCGCGGTCGTGCGGCGCAGCGGCGTGGACTATCGAGCGCTGCGGGCGCGCTTGCCCGAGCTCCGCGCGTTTTGCGACTGGCTCGCAGAGAACGGGCCCACGGCCACGCCGACGGCCTTCGCGACGGCGGACAGCAAGCTCGCGTACTGGCTCAACGCGTACAACGCGACCGTGCTCCGAGCGATCGCCGAGTCGCCCGCGAGCATGCGCAACGTGCTCGAGTCTATGCCGAACAGCGGCTTCTTTCGCACGCGGACGCACAGGATCGACCGCCGCTCGATGACGCTCGACGCGCTCGAGAACCGCGAGGTGCGCGAGCGCTTCTCCGACGCGCGCGTGCACGCCGCCTTGAATTGTGGTGCCAGATCCTGCCCGCCCCTCGCCGCGCAGGCGTTTCGGCCGAGGACCGTGCAAGCCCAGCTCGATCGGCTCGCGACGGCGTGGGTCAACAACGGGGCGGTCTCGCTCGACGCGAGCGCGCGGGCGCTGCGGGTCTCGTCGCTGTTTCAATGGTTTTCATCGGACTTCACGCGGCCCGTGCGCGGGCGCGCAGTGCTGCAAAATGGCGCACAGGGGCCGATGCGGTTCGTGCAGAGCTTCGCGGCGCCGGCGCTGCGCTCGGCCCTCGAGGGCGCGTGCGGCGCGGATTTGTCGCGCTGTCGCGTCGAGCACGTCGCCTACGACTGGTCGCTCAATGAAGCGCGGTGAGCGCGAAGAAGTTTCGCGCGTTCGAGCAGACGATCGGGCGATCGAAAAGTCCTGAAAAACCTACGAGTTGTGCGTAGTTGACGCTGGACGCGGCGCCCCTCGCGCGTCTACACCGAGCGCTCGGGCGGCGCTCGTCGCTCGCGGCTCGATGGATCCACGCTTCGAAACATCTCCGCTCGAACTCCGCGTCCTCGACGCGCTCGCTGTGTCCGTGGGCGGGCAGCCGATCGAGCTCGCGGCGCGGCTGCGCTGGATCCTCGCGCGCGTGGTGCTGGACGGCGCCGTCGCGCGGCGCTCGACGCTCGCCTCGACGTTTTGGACCAAGGGCGCGACGCAGAGCCTGCGACAGGCGTTGTACGCGCTGCGCGCGCTCCCCGAGAGCGACCGGTGGCTCGAGGTCACGCGCGAACAAGTGACGGTGTACGCGCGCTGCGACGCGCTCGACCTCTACGCGAAGATCGACGCGGGGCGCTTCGATGAGGCGCTCGCGCGCGAGGGCGCGCTGCGCTTGTTCGACGACTCGATCACGGACAAGACGCCGGAGTTTTCGCTGTGGCTCCAAGAGCAGCAAGAGCGGTTCGATGAGCGAATTCGCCGGGGTTTGCTCGGAGCCACACGGACGTTCGCCGCGCGCGGCGAGCTCGACCGCGCGCTCGTGTGCGTCGATCGCGCGCTGGCGCGGGACGCCCTCGACGAGCCGATCGCCCGCGAAGGGATGCGCGTCTGCGCGCTGCGCGGCGATCTGCGCGCGGCGCTCGATCGCTACGAGGGCCTGCGTCGATCGCTGCTCGACAAGCTCGGCGTCGAGCCGACAGAAGAGACCGACGCGCTCGCGGACGATCTCGCGAAGAAGCTCCGGGATTCGTCCCGTGGATCGACGCTGGCGCGGGACGAGCGGCCCGAGCTCGCGCGGGTGTTTGCGCCCTTCGAAGCGGGCGCGAGCGTCGTCGTCGAAGGCGTGATCGACGGGCGCGACGCGGGCGCGCTGCGGCGCGGGTTTCTCGCGCGGGCGCCAGACGGCTTCGTCGCGGACGGCGCTGGAGACGAGCAAGGCGCGTACGCCTCGGCGCTGCGGTGGCTCGACGCGCTCGGCGCTCGCGAGTCCTTGGCCGAGCGGATCGACGCGGCCTCGCCGGTTCGCGCGCCCCTCGCCAAGACCCGCGCCCGGTGGCAGATCTCGACCGCGCTTCGCGCCGCGTTGAGCAAGCGCGCGGTCTTCGTCGACCTCCGCCTCGTCGATCTGCCGAGCGCGCTCTCGCTGCTCGACGCTCTCGAAGGTCCCGCGGTGATCTGCGTGGGCTCGGGCCGCGCACATCGAGAGAACGCTTCGCTCGGCGCCGCGATCGACACGGTCGCGCGCGCATGGGTCTCTCTCTCGGGCGAGGGCGGGGCGAAGGGCGAGCTCGCGGCGCGCGCGGCGCTCGAGCAATGCTCGATCAACGCGCGGAGGCTCTGTCAGTGGCTCTCGATCAGCGAGGCGACGGAGGGCGCCGACGGCGCAGACGACGCGGTGATCAGCGCGGTCCTCGAGCTCGACGCTGCGTCGCGCGAGGCGGCCTTCGACGAGCTCGAGCGCGAGGGGTGGGTCGTTCGACGCGTGTTGTTCGACCCCGCCGCGCGCGAAGAGGTCCGCGCCACGGTGTCCGAGAGCGTCGCGCAGGGCTGGCATCGCCGCGCGGCAGCGGCCCTCGACGGGCGAGGATCGGCCGACGCCGCGGCGCACTGGGAGGCGGCGGGCGACCCTGCGCGCGCGGTTCCGGGGTGGATCTTGCGCGCGAGGCTGCTTGTGATGGTGTGCGAGTATTCGAGAGCGCTCGACGCCCTCGACCGCGCCGCGCGGCGGGCGGTGACGGCGCTGCACCGCTTCGAGATCGCGTCGATCCGCGAGTCGATTTACAGCGCGACCGGCGCGCGCGACGACCGCGAGCGCGAGCTGCTCGTGATGAATACGTGTGCGTCGGAGCTCCAGAGCGACCGCGCCCTCGTCGAGGCGAGGCTCCGCCGGGTCGCGTTCGATCGCGAGGGCGGGCGCTACGGCGCGGCGCTCTCGGCGAGCGACGAGCTCGAGGCAGACTGCGCCCGCGCGGGGCTCGACGACTGCGCTCGTCGCGCGCGGGCCGAGCGGGCGATCGCGCTCTTGCGCACGGGCGCCACCGAGCGCGCAGCGGAGGTGTTCGAGTCGCTTCGAGCCGAGCCCGACACCGCGTCGCGCTGCGTGGGCGAGTACGGCCTCGGCGCGATCGCTGGCTATCGGCTTCGATTGGACGAGGCGCGCGCGCGGCACGAGCGCGTGCTCACCGAGGCGCGCGGCGCGCGGGACTTCGGGCTCGTAGCGCGGGCGCTCAACGGGCTCGCCGCGACCGCCGAGCGCGCGGGCGAGCGTCGTCGTGCAGCCGCGCGATTTCTCGAGTCTGCGTCGCTCTCGCGGAGCGTTCGCGACCATGAAGCCGCGCGCATGGCCGAGGTCAACGCCGCGCTCGCGTGGGTGTTCGGCGGCCGGCCGGGCAGGGCGCTCGCGCTGCTCGACGCGACGCGAGACGAAGACCAGTCGTTGCTGCGCCCGCTCGCGCTCGAGTTCATGACGCGCGCGGAGCTCGAGCTCGAAACAGGCGGATTTTCTGCGGCGAGCGCGCACTTCGATCGCGCGCTCGCGGTCGCCGAAGAGGGCGACGACGCCCGTCGCGCGTCGCACACGAGGCTCGAGCGCGCGTTCACCGCGCGCACGTGGGACGCCTGTCTCGCGGCGGCCGAGCGCGAGCTCACGGGCCCCCACACGAGCGACGTCGCCGCGCTCTCGTGGCTCGAGCTCGCGTTGATCGCGCCGAGCGCCACGCTCGTGCGCGCGTTGATCGATCGCGCGGGCGCTGAGCTCGGCCCCGTGGCGTCGCTCCTCGCGTCGCTCGCGCGGCTGCGGCTCGACGAAGACGTCGGCCCGTCGCTCGATCACGCGCTCGACCAGGTCGAAACGATGTTCGCCCTGCTCGGTTGGCGCATGGTCGAGGTGCGTCGCGGCTGCGGCGCGCGCTCGCGGTTCGAGTCGGCCTTTGTCGAAGCGTGCGAAGGGCTCGACGAGCCGCGCGCCCGTCGATGGAGGAGCTGGATCGAGGTGCGCGCGTCGCGCGAGTGGGGCGCGTGCTGGGCCGACGACCTGCGAAATACATAGGCAAATCAAATATTTGGTCCGCGTTGACGCTCCGTTGACGATCGGTGTGCTCGACTCGGGTCCGATGAAGACCTCGATTCATTCGGTGAAGGCATTTGCAGCGAACGCGGGCATCGCGCTCGCGCTCGTGGCCACGGGCTGCACGGTGACGACCACGGGTTCGGGAGGCGCGCCCGTCACGACCGCGCAGGGCGGCGAAGCGCAGGCGCAGACGACGGCTCCGTCGCAGTCGACCACCTCGACGGGCGGTCCGTGCTCGGTGGTTCGTGTGTACACAGACACGAATTTCGCAGGCGAAGCGCTCGACCTCGCCGCGGGGCGGTTCGACGTGCAGCACTTCGAGTCGACGCAGGTTCCAAACGACTCGATTCGGTCTGTGTGCGTCCCTGCGGGGTGGCGGGTGACGCTGTACATGGACGGCGGATTCGCAGGCGAGCACGTCGATCTCGCCGCGAGCACGGCGGACCTCGGGCAGTACGCAGGCTCGACGAGCAGCGTCGTCGTGAGCGCTCCGGGGCAGTGAGCACAGTCGAGCCCCACGATCCGCTGCAGGGGGTGATCGCGCTCTGGGGTGTGTGGAAGGCTGCGTTCGCCAACCCGCCCACGGGTTGAACCGACGCTCCCTCGACTCTTTCGGTGGTGTATCTTCGCGCGAATGTTGTTTCGCTCGATTTCAAGCGCTCGAATCGCGTTGGTGCCGTGCGTGTGCGTCGGGGCAATCGCGACCTACTCGGGCTCGCGCGCGCTCGCACAGCGCGCTCCGGACGCGGGGGCAGACGCGGGAGCGGTCGCGCCTTCTGCGAGCGGTCCCCGCGCGCCCGTTCCTGGATCGCCGAGCGTGACGCGGCCGGCGCTCGTGGTGTTGCGTTCGGGACCGAGGCGCCCGCAGCAGATCGCGCCCGTTCCGCCCGCGGGGCAGCCGCCAGCGCCGATGCGGTTCGCGTTCGACACGGTCACGCGCGAGTACGCGACGACGCCCACGAGCGCGGTGCTGTCGCGAGACGGGGCGTTTCTCGCGTTTCTGCGCGGCGGGCGACCGATGGTGAGGCACCTCGAGACCAACGCCGAGACGCCGCTCGTCACCGGGCGCATGGGCGACGGGACGGTGGGCTTCATCGGCTGGTCTCCTCGCGACAACTCCGTGGCGTACACGCTCGCGGTGCAGCAGCGGCTCGACGGCCCGGATCGTCCGCGCATGCCCGCGCCCGAAGGGACCTACGTCGCGTCGATCGTCGCGACAAACGCTGCGCCCGCGGGGCGACCGCCTCGCGCTTCGCTCCGCGCAGAGACGCGCCGCATGACGTTGCCCGCGGACGTCGTGCCCGTGTACTGGGCGAGCGACGAGGCAGACACGTTCTACTACGTGCAGCACGTCGCGCAGTACCACGAGGAGCTGCGCCGCGTGACGCACGCCAACCCCAACCCGCGCACGCTCTTTACGTTGCGCGGTGGCTACTGGGGCATGAGCCAGTTTCACCTACGGGGCAACGCGCTGGTGTTCGCGCATCGCGCGGTGAGCGCTCCGCAGAACACCGAAGCCGTGACGGCGGTGCGGCTCGACGATCGCGCGCTCGCGCTCCGGCCGCTCTCGACCGAGCGGCTCCTCAACGCTGGAGCCGAGCTCTCACCAGACGGAACGCAGGTCCTCTGGCACGCTCCCGACAACGCTCCGCGCTCGGTGTGGCACGCCCCGTTCGACGGTCGAGCCCGCGCGCGCGCTGTGTTTCGATGCGCGGGTCAGTGTTGGGCGCGCTGGGAGTCGAGCACCACGATGTTCGTCGTCGACAACGGCGCGCTGCATCGCGTGTTCATCGATGGGCAACCGCCGGTGACCGTCGTCGCGCGCGACGTCGAAGTGGTCCTCGTCGCGGGCGGCGCGTAGCGCGCTCACACCTGCGGAAAATTCGCTCGAACGAGCGCCCACAAGAGCACCGGCCAACCCGCGTGAATCACGAGCGCGAAGATCGCGAGCTGATCGATCTTTCGCGTGTCCGCGGGCGCTGATCGGGACGACGGCCTCGCGGGTTCGGTCTCGCGGTACGGCGCGATGGTCGTCGCGGCGATCGGCCCTCGTGACGGCGTGCGCCTCGCGCGGCGCATCGCACACGCGAGCGTCGCGCCGATCGCGAGCCCCGAAAACGCGAGGATCGACCACTCGATGGGCGGTCCGATTCGCGCAGCAACGTGCGCGCGCCACACTTGTCCCCAGCCGTCGCCGATGCCGACGCCGTACCAACGGTGCGCTCCTTGCGAGTCGATGCAGCGCGCCACGTTGAATTTGTGTGAGAGCTCGCGGACCTCGATGGCCCCGTCGGGTTCGCAGGGGACGCGGCCGACGACATGCTGCGGCCACTGCGCTTTGTGAGGCATTTCGAAGACAGCGTTGTACCGATCTCTTCCCACTCGGTAGAGCCCGACCTGCGTCCCGGTGTCGTTCATCCCTTCGGTCGTGTCGATCGACGCCATGTCGATGTGCGCGACGCTCGGAAGCGTCCGAACCCACGACTCGACCGCGGGCTGGTGGAAGCTCTGTGCGGTCGCTCGGATGGCGCAGCCCAAACACGCCACGACGCCGAGCGCGACGATCGCCGCGCGGAGCTTCGCGCTCTGCCAGAGGGCGAAGAGCACGACGCCACACACCACTGCAAAAAGGTGAACGCACGAGCGCCAATCGTCGAATCGCAGCGGCGCTCGAAGCGCGACGAACCCGTCGAGCGCTTCGGGCAGCAACATCCATGGCGAGAAGTTGTAGATGACGCAGCCGTGTACGGTGGGAAACACCTCTCGCACAGACAGCCACTCGTAGACGTCCCAGCACGAGAGCGGCACGAGGCAGATCGAAGCGCACAACACGAGCTGCGCCGCCGTCCGCGCCCGCTCGTAGCGCCGTCCCAGCGCGTACACGATCGCGAACGGAGCGAAGCCTACGACGGCGCCCCACACCGGCGTTGACGGGGACGCGTTGAACACGGGAACGTCAACGGTGAGGTAGCGGGCTGCGAACGCAACCCACTGAAAGCGGGAGAGCCACGCGAGCACCGCGGCCCAGATCGCCGCGGATTTCACGAAGTCCTTCACCCGTTGCGTGCGTCGCTCGTCGTGCGCCATGGAGCGCACGGACAACGCGACGCGCGCGAAGTTCACCGGAGCACACGATTTCAATCATCGCGGACGAGCGACCCCGACTCGCACCGCCAGCTCGGGAGCGTCGGCGCGAGGAGCGAGCGCGCGTCGGGCAGGTAGAAGAGCTTCGTCCCGTTCCATTGCATGGTGCGGGGGCTCAGGGTTTCGGGGTCGAGGCCGAGCAGCGGCCCGATCGTCATCGCGAGATCGAACTCGACACCCGGCCCCGTGAGCGGAAGGCGCACATCGGGCGCGCTCGCCACCAGCGCGAGCTGCCCGTCTTCGCAGCGCACGGCGGGTCCGTTGTGCATCACGCGCCGCGTGGGCCGCGTCTGCACGACGCTCGCGTCCGCGGGCGCTTCGACGAGCGTGCCCTCGATCGTCTCGAGCTGTCGCCGCTGCCGTCCGAAGTGCAGCCCCACGAGGCGATCGTCGCTCAGGCCCATCGTCGCCCCCGTTTCGAGCGGAATCGCCATCAGCGACTGCCACGCGAACACGCTGCTTCCTAGCTCGTTCGTCCCGCGCTCCAGCGTCGAGCGGCAGCCCACCGTGTGCGCCTCGATCACCGCGCCGCGCGGATGAAAGAACATCACGTGCGGCCCCGCTTGGTGTTCGCAGTTGAGCTCTCCAACGATCTGCGTCCAGCGCGCGGTGGACGACGTTCGATGCCACGGGTCGATCGCGACCGACTCCATCGTGAGCTCGTCGATGACGTCTTCTTCGCTCATCGCGAAGGTCCGATCTTGCTCGGGCGCGGGCCGTGAATTCAAGCTGAGCAGCGTGTGCGCTCCTCCGTCGTCGCGCGCGTCGATCCCGACGAGGAAGATCGACTGCTCGTCGCGCCGGCGATTTCGCTGACGAACCATGATCGCAGGCGCCGCGCGAAGAAGATCCGTCTCCGCGTGCACGGCGAGCATCTTCACGTCGTCGACCCCGGCGTCCGTTCGATGGTCCGCGCGCCAGAGCACCCACAGGTGTCGCCCGCGCGCGCTCGCAGAGAGCGCGGCGATCACGCCCGTGTAGTTCGCCAGCGTCGCGACGCGCTCGGCCGGACGCCCGTCGTTGTCGTAGCGGCGCGCGATGATCGGATGGCGGCGATCATTTTCGTCCCAGTACGTGCTCACGCCAATGAACCCGTCGTCCGTGCGAACGAGCTGCGCCGGTTCGTCGAGCGGCGGAGCGCTCTGCGCCGTGGGTCGACTCGCGTCCCCGCTGTCTCCCGCGGCGCCCGCATCGTCCGCAGTCGGTTGCACGAACGCCCGCGTCGCGAGCCACCGCACAGGGGGCCCTTCGCCGTCACCGCCGTCGCCTGCGTCGATGGACGCTGCGTCTCGAGCAGGCTGCACATAGACGTCTGGCGACGGCTGCGTCACGCGCGCGTCGAGGGCGCGAGCGTCGACCGCGGGCGCGGGCGGAGGGGGCTTCTTGCAGTGAGCGAGCGAGAGCGACACGGCACACGCAATCAACGTGGCTGAAGAGCGACGCATCGTGCTGGGTGTCGCACGAGCGCGACGCGCGCCGCAACGACGAGCCCGCTCACACGGGTCTCACTCCGCTCGCACATCGGCGCTCGATCGCCGCGGTCATCGCACTTTGAACGTCGTCGGCGACTGCCCGTACCGACGCTTGAACTCTCGCGTGAAGTGCGAGGCGCTCTCGAACCCGACGGCGCGCGCCGCGGCGTTGACCCGCTCGCCGTTGGCCAAGAGCGTTCGCGCGGTCTCGAGGCGCACGTCGCGCAGATAGCGCATCGGCGAGACGCGCGTGACGTCGCTGAATCGATGGGCGAAATGCGAAGGGCTCATCGCGACGGCGCGGGCGAGCTCGCGGACCGAGAGCCGCTTGCTCGCGTTGTCTCGGATGAACTTCATGGCGTCGAGGATGCGCTGTCTGTCCGCCGGCTCGCCGACGGACGCGCGGAGCGTCGCGGCCGCGGGCGAGCGCAACAAGTGAAACAGCAGCTCTCGCTCCGCGAGCGGAACGAGGACTCGCTGCTCGACCGGGTCCGACAGCGCCGCGAGCATGCGCGAGAGCGCCCCGACCAGCCTCGGCCCTGCGTCGCTCACGAACAACGGCAACGAGTCTCCGTCCGAAGGCTCCTCGCCCGCTTCGGCGAGGGCCACGAAGCTCTCGGCGACGAGCGACGGGCAGAAGCACACGTTCACGCTCACGAACGGCGTCTCTGTGAACGTCACTTCGATGTCGGCGCTCCGCGTGATCGCCGAGAGCTTGCCCGCGCCCGCGTCCCCCGTGTGATCGTGGCCGACGACCTTCACGCGTTGGCGGCCCGCGACGATGACGCTCAAGGCCATTCCATACGACGTGCTCTTGGTGACGAGCGACGGGCGGTCGAAGCGAAACACGGTGACGCGCGCGTTGGGCGTCGCGTTGCGACCCTCTTCTGTGGCGAACCTCCGGGCCGCGCGTTCGAGCTCGTCGAACGCCCCGGTGTCTCGACGAGAGAGCGGCGCGTCGACCGTGGCCGAGGCAGGAGCGAGCTGCAACATGGCGCGAGCATAGTGCGCGCGGGGCGTTCGGCTGGGGGGCGTTGCAGTTTCGAGCAAGCATTTGGCAGCCACGAGCAGACTTCTCGCGCGCGTCGTCGCAGCTTCGCAGGATCGAGCAGCTCTTTCGCAGCCGCGTCGATCGTCGCGAACGCGGGCGGATCGCATGCCTCGCACGCTCGAATCGACGAGCGACGAGAGAGATGTCATGAGCGAAACAAAGGTCGTGTTGATTACCGGTGCGTCGAGCGGGATCGGCGAGGCGACGGCGAAGCTCTTCGCCGCGCGGGGCGCGAGGATCTTGATCACGGGGCGCAACGAGGCGCAGCTGCGGGCGGTGGCCGAGAAGACCGGCGCGAAGCTCGTCGCGGCGGACATCGCGGACCCCGAGACTCCCTCGCGGCTGATTCGCGAGGTCGAGCGCGCGTACGGGAGGCTCGACACGCTGGTCAACAACGCGGGCATCGCGCCGATCGCGCCGCTCAGCGAGTCGTCTCGCGGGCACGTCGACAAGATCTTCTCGGTCAACGTGTCGGCGGTGATCGAGCTGACGCGCCTCGCGCTGCCGCTGTTGTTGAAGAGCAAGGGCTCTGTCGTCAACGTGGCCTCGGTCGTCGCGGATCAGCCCTTCGAGGGGATGGGCGTGTACAGCGCGAGCAAGGCTGCGCTCTTGGCGCTCACGCGCTCGTGGGCCAAGGAGCTCGCGACGTCGGGCGTTCGCGTCAACGCGGTGAGCCCGGGTCCGATCGCGACGCCGATCTTCGCCGCCGAGAAGATGGGCGTGACGCCGCAGATGCTCGAGGCGATGGGCGCGGGGATCAAAGAGCGCGTTCCGATGAAGCGCTTGGGAACGTCGGAAGAAGTCGCCCCCGTGATCGAGTTTCTCGCGTCGTCTGCCGCGAGCTTCGTCACCGGCGCCGAGTACTGCGTAGGCGGCGGTATCGAAGCCGCGTAGCAGCGCGCTCGTCGCCATTCCTGGCGGCGCGCGTTTCGTCGCCAGTCGACTGGCGACCATGTTTTCTCTGTGCGCCAGAGGGTTTCTCGGCGCATCTCGAAAACGTGTGCGTCGAGCGCGCGGCGCAGGCTCGTGGTACGCTCTCTGCGACCATGAGCGGCGAG
>JAEUKI010000076.1 GCA_016793325.1 Myxococcales bacterium
GCTCCGCAGGCGTTCTCGCTCGCGCTCGAACTTAGGAGCGTGAGTTGTCGCGCGAGCGTGCTTCGAATCGCCTGCAAATGTGCAGGTAGAGTTCGAACGTTTCTTCTCTCGAAGTTCGAGCGCGAGCGAGAACGCCTGCCGAGAAAGACCGCGTGACGGTGCCCCGTGATGTCTTCGAGGCACGATGCGCGGCTGCTCGCTGCCGCGCCCCGCTCGCTGCCGCGCCCCGCTCGCTGCCGCGCCCCGCTCGCTGCCGCGCCCAGCGGGGAGACAGACTTGTGTGAGCTCGCTGCGTCGAGGTCTCGCGTCGACTCGGAGTACCCTCGTGCGCGATGGAACGATCGCTCACGACCGACGAGCACCGTCGGCTCCTCGGCGTCTCGCTGCGGGTGCGCGAGCGCGTCGTCCGGACTGTGTTTCGCGCAGGAAGCGGCCACGTCGGCGCCGCGTTGAGCCAATGCGATGTCCTCGTCTCGCTCTACGAGCGACACCTTCGCGTCGACCCCGCGCGCATGGACGAGCCTACGCGAGATCGTTTCGTGCTCTCGAAGGGCCACGGAGGGTTGGGCCTCGCGGCGGTGCTCGCGGAGCGAGGCATCCTCGCGGACCACGAGCTCGACACCTTTGGCGAGAGCGGGAGTCCCATCGGAATGCACATGGACCACCGCAAGGTCCGCGGCGTCGAGACCGCGACGGGCTCGCTCGGCCACGGCCTCGGAATCGCCGTCGGAATGGCGCTCGGCGCGCGCATCCAGCGTTGGCCTACGCGCGTGTTCTGCTTGCTCAGCGATGGCGAGTGCTACGAGGGAAGCACGTGGGAGGCGGCGCTCAGCGCGAGCGCGTCGGGGCTCACGGGGCTGTGCGCCATCGTCGACCGCAATCGATTGACGATGGACGGGTTTACCGAGAAGGAGGTTCCCCTCGAGCCGCTCGCGGACAAGTGGAGGAGCTTCGGGTGGCGCGTCGAGGTGTGCGACGGCCACGACCACGCGGCGATCGACGCGTGCTTTTCGAGAGCAAAAGACCAGGGTCCCGCGGTGATCCTCGCGGAGACCGTCAAGGGCAAGGGCGTCTCGTTCATGGAGCAGCGGCCCGAGTGGCACTACGGGTCGATCGACTCGGCGAAGCTCGACGAGGCGCTTCGTTCGATCGCAGAACAACACCGGGCGGCGCTGGCCGCGATCGCGTCCGGAGGCGCTCGATGAGCGAATCGTCTGACAAATCGCAGTCCAAAGTGCGAGGGTTCACGTGGACGGTCGGCGATCACGCGCTGCTCTCGTCGAGCGACGTGTGGGGCGAAGCGCTCGTGGAGGCAGGGCGCGCGGACCCGAGGATCGTGACGGTGACGGCGGACCTCGCGGAGACCACGCGCTTGCAAGAGTTCAAGCGGGCGTTTCCCGAACGCGCGATCAACGTGGGAATCGCCGAGCAGAACCTCGTCGCGGTCGCGGCGGGCCTCGCGGCGATGGGGCTCGTCCCGGTCGTGTGCACGTACGCGACGTTCGCCGTGCTGCGCGCGGCAGAGTTCGTGCGCACGGACCTCGGCTACGGCCGTCGCAACGTCAAGCTCATCGGAACGCTCGCGGGCGTCGCATACGGGCAGGGCGGACCGACGCACCACGCGGCGGAGGACCTCGCGCTCTTGCGGGCCGTTCCCGAGCTCGTGATCCTCGCGCCGAGCGACGGCTTCGAGATGGCCGCAGCCCTTCGCGCGGCGATCGCGCACGAGGGCCCCGTGTACCTCCGATGGGGCAGGGGAACAGAAACACCGGACGCCTCGAAGCGCGACGCCCCGTTCGTGATCGGCCCGATGCAAGAGCGCGTCGGTGGCTCGGACGTCACCGTGCTCGCCTACGGACCGACAGTGCAAGAGGCCGAACGCGCGGCGCGCCGGGCGCAGCGCGCGGGCGTATCGACGAGGGTGCTCGCGGCTCCGACGCTCGCGCCGCTCGATCGAGACTCGATTGTGTGTGCCGCGAAAGAGACGCGGCGGTTGATCACGGTCGAGGACCACTCGATCGTCGGCGGGCTCGCGAGCGCCGTGGCCGAGACCGTCGCGCGCGCGGGGCTGGCCGTGCGGCTCGCGTCGCTCGGGCACCGAGAGCGGTATCTGCCCATGGGCGTCCCCGAGGACCTGATGGCGATCGGCGGGTTCGACGAAGACGCGATCTACGAAGAAATTCTCAGGGTGTGTCGCGTCGCTGCCCCGACGGCCGACGACGATTGGGAGGACCGTTGAGCGCGGACACGCACGACGACTGTGCGCTGAGGGCGCGAGTGTTCTTGCGCGCGGTGCTCCCGCTCGTGAGCCTCGTCGCCGAGCGATCGCGGGGACTCTCTGCGACGACCCGCGGCGCGATCGAGCTGTCGCTCGCAGACGAGAGCCTCGCGTCGACCCTCTCGGTCGACGGAGCGCGCGCGCACGTCACGCACGGGCGCAGCGAGCGCCCGGATGTTCGCTGGGTGTTTCGAGACGCGCGGTCGCTCAACGACTTCTTCATCGGTCGGCCTTCGCTCCCGAAGATCACGCCGTGGATGGGGCTCGCTTCGCCGCTCGTGAGCGCGCGGGGCACGCAGCTGTTGCTCGGGCTTCGCGTGCTCGACCCGCGAAACAACCCGCCGTCGCTCTCGCTCGAAGACAAGCGACTGCGCGTTCGGATGCTGCTCGCGCTCGTGACGCGGGCCATCGCCGAGCTGCATCGCTGCGAGTGGGCTCCGGCGCGGTCGCTCACGAAGGTCGATCGCGAGCGCGTGTTCCAGTGGACCATTTCGGAGACCGGCGACGGAGCGTACCTGCGCGTGCGCCCCGATCGCGCCTGCGCCGGGACGGGGGTGTACAGCGGCCGCGAGCCCTTCGTGCACACGGTGTTTCGCGACGTCGAGAGCGCGTTTTCAGCGCTGACCGCGAGCAAAAGTCAGATGGAAGGGTTTCGGGGAGGCGCCGTCGTCACGCACGGAAGTCCCGAGTACGTTCGCAAAGTGTCGTACTTGATGCAGCAAGTGGACGCGATGCTCATGGGCTCGTGAGCGGAGGCGCATGGAGACGACCGCGTACTACGCCTACGGGCTGCCGATCTACATCGCGATCTTGTTGATCGAGCGGCGCGTGATGCTGCGCAAAGGCGAGCGCGCGATCACGTTCGCGACGGCGTTCGGCAATCTGTCTGCGGGCTTCGGGACGATCGTGATCGGGCTCTTTCTCGGCCCTGTGTTGATCGCGCTGTACCTGTGGGCGCTGAAGACCTTCGCGCTCGTTCGGTGGCCGTCGGGCAGCCTCGGGCCGTGGGTGCTCGCGTTCGTGTTCGCGGACTTCGGGCACTATTGGCACCACCGGATGGACCATCGCGTCGCTGCCCTGTGGGCCGTGCACGGCGTCCATCACATGCCCGAAGAGATGAACTTCTCGGTCGCGATGCGACACGCGTGGTTCTCGGATTTGTACTCGTTTCCGTTCTACGCGCCGCTGCCGTTGTTGGGCGTCCCGATGGAGCACTTCTTCATCGCGACGACGGCGCTGTCGTTTCACGCGTTGATTACGCACACCGAGCACTTTCGCTTTCCGTCGTTCGGCTTCCTCGTGACGCCGGCGTCGCACTCGCTGCACCACGCGCGCAACGAGCGGTACATCGACAAGAACTTCGGCGCGATGTTCTGCCTCTGGGACAAGCTCTTCGGGACGCACGTCGTCCGCGACCCCGACGTCCCCCCGGAGTACGGAACGCCGAGCGGCTACCGCACTCACGACGGCGCGCTCGCGCAGTTCATCCTGTGGCGCGATCTCTTCGCGTTGGCGCGACAGTGTCGCTCGCTTCGCGACCTCGCGCGGGTCTTCTTCGGTCGGCCGGGGACCGTTCCCGAGGGCGTCGTGCCCGTCGCGATCGTGCCCGCGCGCGCCTCGGACGAGATCCGCGTGCCCGTGAAGGTCTACGTCGCGGCGCAGTTCACCGTGAGCGTCTTCAGCGCGCTCTACGTGTGCGTCGCGCGCGAGTCGCTGCCGTGGCCCGTGAAGCTCTTCGGGCTCTTCGCAGTGCTCGCGTGCCTGACGACCCTCGGCGGTCTGCTCGACGGACGGCGCCGCGCGTGGCGCTGGGAGATCGCGCGCGTGTGCGTGACCGCGCCCGTGCTCGTCGCGCTCGCGCTGCGTTGAGCGCGACGAGCGTCAGATGCCGGAGACGACAATGGGGGCGAGTCGACTGCTCATGGTCCCGTCGCCGAGCTGTCCGTACACGTTCGATCCCCAGCAGAATACCTGCCCTCCCGCGCGAATCGCGCACGTGAAGCGATGACCGCTCGCGACCTCTGTCGCGTCGCTGACGCCGCTCACGGGGACGACTCTTGTCTGATCGACGATCGTTCCGTCGCCGAGTTGGCTCGCGTCGTTTTCGCCCCAACAAGCGACCTCGCCGGTCAATCGACGGGCGCACGAGTGCGCACGCCCCGCTGAGATTTGCGTCGCGTCGACGAGCGCCGTGACTTGGACGGGCGTGCTGCGTTGGTCGGAGGTACCGTCGCCGAGCAGCCCGCCGCCGCCTGCGCAGAACACTCGCGAACCGCTCGTTCGAACGCACGAGTGTGTGCTTCCGGCGGCTGCGCTCGTCACGGTCGCGGGCGCCATGCTGAGCGTCGGAATCCGTCGAGGCGAACTGTCCCCGACGCCGAGCTGACCGTCGAGGTTCTTTCCCCAGCACCAGAGCGCTCCGCCCGTGTTGACTGCGCATGTGTGCTCGCTCCCCGTCGCGAGGTCCGTCGCTGTCCCGAAGCCGCTCGCCTCCACGGGCGTCGCCGAGTTCATCGAGACAGCAGCGTTGCCGAGCTGCCCCAGGCGGTTGTCGCCCCAGCAGGACACCGTGTTGTCCGAACGTCGCGCGCATGTGTGGGAGGCCCCCGCGCTCACCTGCGTCCCGTTGCTGAGCATCATCACGTCGACGGGGCTCGTCCGCGCCCCCATGGATCCGTCGCCGAGCTGCCCGCGGTTGTTCGCGCCCCAGCAACGAACCGCGCCCGTCGAGAGCCTCGCGCACGAGTGCTCCCAACCGACGCTGACTTGCGTCGCCGACGTGAGCGACGGCGTGAGCGTCGGAGTGACTCGACTCGTCTGCGTCCCGTCCCCGAGCTGACCCTTCGCGTTGTCACCCCAACACCACACCTGGCCCATCACGACCGCGCACGTATGCGTCAATCCCGTGGCGATGTCGGTCGCGCCCGTGATCGTGCCCGAGCGCACCGGAGCGCGGCGATTCGTGTCTGCGTTTGCAAGCTGCCCCCATTCGTTGCTGCCCCAGCACACGACGCTTCGATCCGCGCGTCGCGCACAGGTGTGATTGGCGCCCGCCGCGATGTGCGTCGCGTTGGTCACGCCCGTGACCGCGACGGAGAGAGGACCGTTGTTGCGCGTCTGGTCGCCGAGTTGGCCGAACGCGTTGAAGCCCCAGCAACGAACTTCGCCCGTGCCGAGTCGCGCGCAAGAGTGGTTGCGTCCCACCGCGAGCTCGACGGCGTTGGCGATGCCCGTGACCGCGATCGCGAGCAGCGAGTCGCTCATCGTCCCGTTGCCGAGTTGATTTTCACCATTTCCACCCCAGCAGAGAACGGTGCCGCGCGCGGAGCGAGCGCAGGTGTGGAGCGCGCCTGCCGCGATTTCGACAGCGTCAGTCACGCCCGAGACCGCGACCGGCGTTCGCACGGCGAGGCTCGCCGAGCCGTTTCCGAGTTGCCCGCTGCCGTTGTGGCCCCAGCACACGACAGCTCCGCTTCGTCGTCGCGCGCACGTGTGATCCAGCGAGGCGTCGAGCTCGACGGCGTCGTCGAGTCCGGTGACGTCCGTCGGCATCGCGCTGCTGCCAGTCGCGCCGTTGCCCAATTGGCCTCGGTTGTTCGATCCCCAGCACATGACCCGCCCCGAGGCGCGTCGCGCGCACGTGTGCTCGTCGCCGGTCGCGACTTCGACGGCGTCGGCGATGCCAGGGACGTTCACTGGTGTTGTGCTCATCGTCATCGCCGTGACGCCGAGCTGTCCGCTCTGGTTGTTGCCCCAACAAGTGATCTGCCCCGTGCTTCGCACGACGCACGTGTGTGCGGCCCCGGCGCTCGCGTCCAACGCGTCGCCGACGCCGCCGACGAGCGTGGGCACGATCCGCATCGCGGTGCTCCCGTCGCCGAGCTGCCCGCGGTCGTTGGCGCCCCAACACACGATTTGGCCGTTCGATCGACGCGCGCACGTGTGGTTGTCGCCGCCAGTGAGCACCCCGTACTCGTTGGCGGCGATGGGCGTCTGCGAGCTCCGAACAACCATCGTCCCGTCGCCGAGCTGCCCCGAGTCGTTGTCGCCCCAACACACGATCACGCCCGTCGTCCGAAGCGCGCACGTGTGGCGTCCGCCCGCGCTCGTGCTGCGCGCGTTGTCGAGGTTGACCACTGCGACTGGCGCGCTGCGCGCGATCGTCGTTCGGTCGCCGAGCTGTCCTCGATCATTGTTGCCCCAGCACGTAGCCTGTCCGCTCGCGCGCACGGCGCACGTGTGCTGGTGACCAGCGTCGACGTTGCTGCCGTCCGCGAGCATTTGCACCGGCGTGGGAACGCGGACGAGCGGCGTACCCGCGCCCGTGCCGAGTCGACCTCCGGTGTTGTCTCCCCAGCACACGGTCGCGCCGGTCACGAGCTTCGCGCACGTGTGCGCTGCCCCTGCGGTGATTTGAGCGGCGTTGCTCAAACCGAACACGGGCTCGGGCCGCGATCGAGCCACGGTGGTTCGGTCGCCGAGCTGCGCAGAGGCGTTGGATCCCCAGCAATACACCTGACCGCTGCTCACTCGAGCGCACGCGTGGAGCGCGCCGACGGCGAGCTCGACGGCTCCCGCGACCATGAGCACCGGGACGAACGTCCTGCTGTTGGCGTTGTTTCCTCTGCCGAGCTGTCCGAATTGGTTGTTGCCCCAGCACACGACGTCGCCGCTGTTGCGCCGCGCGCAGCTGAACGTCGACCCCACACGAACCTCGGCGACGTCGCGAAGGCCGGTGACCGCCGCTGGCTCCCGTTGGTCGACGATCGAGTTGTTTCCGAGCTGCCCGAACTCGTTGTCGCCCCAGCAAAGCACCTCGCCGGTGGCGAGCGACGCGCACGTGTGCCGATCGCCGGACGAGATGCTCCTCGCGCTGGTGACCCCCACGACGGTGGTCGCGAGCGATTGATTTTGTGTGCTTCCGAGTCCGAGCTGTCCTTGCGCGTTGCTGCCCCAGCAGAGCACCGCGCCGGCGTTGCTCCGCGCGCAGGTGTGCGAGGTTCCCGCGCTCACTTCGGCGAAGGTGTCGTCGCGGCACACGCCGCGGTTGCAGGCGCCGGAGGTGCAGCGGATGTTGCAGCCGCCACAGTGATTGGGGTTGTTCGTGACGTCGACCTCGCAGCCGTTGTCACCGCGTCCGTCGCAGTTTCCTCGGCCATCGGCGCAGCGCGACACGTTGCACACGCTGCCAGCGCACACGCCGAACCCCGTGGGCGGCGTCTGCTGCCCACTCGCGCCGATCGTCGAGTCCACGCACTGTCCTTCGTCCGTCGCGCCGTCGCAGTCGTCGTCGACGCCGTTGCACATCTCGAGAACGGGGCCGTTGTTGCGGCAGTCCCTCGCACCTCCAGCGCAGACCGTGATGGCGTCGGCGCAGCGCCCCACAGTGCCCGCGCCGGGCATGCAACGGTTGCCGATTTCGCTGTCGTTGGCCCCGTCGAGCGTCGTCGGGTCGCAGTCGTTGTCGAGTCCGTCGCAGTTCTCGACCCGGCGCGGCGCGCGCTGCCGATCGTTGTCGTCGCAGTCGACGTTGGCGCCGGCCGGCGTCACGTTTGTGTAGCCGGGCAGACACGCGCCGCACTGCAGAATCACCGCGGCCGATGGCGTCGCGAACCCGTCGAGGTCTCGATCGAGGTAGCAGCTCGTCTTGATGAAGTCTTCGTCGACATCCCCGTTGCAGTTGTCGTCGAGGTCGTTGCAGGCCTCGGGCGACGCAGGCGATCGCGTCGTCAATCGGTCGTTGCAGTCGGTGCCGGTCACCCTCGTGGCGCTCACGAACAGCGTGGGAGGAGCCACGCTGCCGTCCGCGCCCGCGTCCGATGTCGTCGCGCCGCACGAGTCCCCATCGCCCGGGGTCCGAAGGTTGTTGGCGCACGCCACGCTCACGAAGCGATCGCCGTCGGCGTCACCATCGCTTCCCGGCATGGGGCTCGCGACCGTGCACGGGTTGCAGTCTTCGTCGACGCCTTCGCTGTCGCAGACCTCGCGCCGGCTCGGGTTGATGAGTGGGTTGCTGTCGTCGCAATCGTCGCCGCCGCACGGTCCTGCGGCTTGGTGCCCGTCGTTGTCGTTGTCGACGCAGGTCCCGCCATCGATGTTGGGAACATCGGGAGGAGGAGGAACCTCGTTCGTCGCGTCGTGGATGGGCCCGTCTTGGCTCGGCGGCGCGGTGCACCCAACAGCAAGTAAGGCGAGCACGCCCAGCGACAGGACACGAAGCATGTTCACCCTCACGATCGACAGAGTTCGAAACGACGTTGCGTTCGCACGCTATCGGCAATCAGCGTCGTTTGCGAGCGCGCACCTCGCGGTCACTACGCGGGGTCGAGCTTCGATTCGATCTCGCGCCAGCATCGCGCGGCGTCCGCTTCTCGCCATCGACCGAGGTCGAGCTCGCGCAGTCGCATGACGAGCTGGCGCATCGAGCGAAAGCGCTTTTCTGGCTGTTTTTCCAGACATTTGTGCACAAACGCCTCGAGCTCTGCAGACGCCTCGCAGCCGTGGTCCGCGAGCGACGGCGGCGCGCGGAGCGTGTGCGCCTCTTGCAGCGCGTCGTCCGTGAGATCCCCGAAGACGTCATGGCCTGTTAGGAGAAAGTGCGCGATGCAGCCGATCGCGTAGATGTCCGCGGGGCCTTTGACGGTGGACGGCGCGAGAAACGCCTCGGGCGCCATGTATCGGGGCGTTCCGACGACGACGTCGGCGTCCGTCGTGGTCGTGTTGACGTCCGCGGGCTTCACGAGCCCGAAGTCGAGGACCTTCACGAAATCGTGAATGCCGCCGCGCTCGCAGAGCATGAGGTTGGACGGCTTGAGGTCTCTGTGGACGAGGCCTTTGTCGTGCGCTTCTGCGAGGGCTTCGCACGCCTGCAAGAGCACGTGACGCATGCGCGCGGGCGAGAGCGGCCCGTGCTCGGTCACGAGCGAGTAGAAGCTCACGCCGCGGATGTACTCCATGACGTAATAGAACTCGCCGTTGTCCGTGCGGCCGTAGTCGAACACGGTCACGGTGTTGGGGTGCGTCAGCTCGCTCGTCAGCCGCGCCTCGCGATCGAAGCGTCGCAACAAGTCCTCGGACGCGTACTCGCGGCCGATGACTTTGACGGCCGCGGGCCGCCGCAACAAGCGATGTCGCGCGAGGTACACGCGGCCCATTCCGCCGGCGCCGATCTCGTGTTCGAGCGAGTATTGTCCGAGCGACGCGAGCTCGGCGTTGCGCGCTTGCAGCGATCGAACGCGGCGCGTGGCTCCCTGGGCGATCGCGAGCGCGACGGCGACGAGCGAGCCAAAGGCCCACACCGCGAGCGGGAGCGCCGCGTGTCCTTCGCGTTCGCGCGAGAGCCTCGCGGTCCAACGACGGCCGCCGAACTGAATCTCGCGATCGAACACCATCGCCGAGCGCGGAGGAGCGTCCGCGCCCTCGCGGGTGACGTAGAGGGTGCGCTCGCTCGTGTCGAGGCGAGGGTCGCTGTCGAGGAGGGCGAGGTTCGCTGAGCTGCGTTGCGTCGCGCGCAGCGCTGCGTCGACGAGGGGCCGCAATCGATAGAGCGCGATCGAGATGCCCGTGGGCCGTCGACCGTTGAACTGCGGCGCGTACACGGCGATCGAGTAGACGTGCGGCGGATCTTCGACGAGTCGAAACCGCGCGGAGGCCGAGGTCGCCCGCCGCGCGAGCGCGTCGTCGAGAAACCGCGCGCGCTGCGGCTCGAACGCGACCTCGAGCCCGTCGAGCGGCTCGAGGTAGGGCTCGAGCCGGCGCAGCACGACGTACCGCGATCGAACGGGCGAGGGGCGCATGGTGCCTCGGGCGTCGGGCTCGCGGATGGCGAACGGCGCGCCGAGCTCGCGGGACACGCGCGCTTCGAACGCCGCGCGCTCGTCGCCCGCGACGAACTCGGCCCACTCGAGCGCCGCGAGGCTCGGGTGCCTCGCGAGCAGCGGCCGCGCGAACTCCGAGAACTGGTGTCGGTCGTTGTGTGGCACCGCCGTCGTAAACGCGTCCACGGCGTGCAGGGCTTCGAGCGGCGTTCGCAGGCTCTGCTCGACGGCGGACGCGGTGGTCGCGGCGCTCTGCGCAAACGCGTCGGACTCGAGCGCGCGGCTTCGTCCGTAGAGCACCGCGGCGACGAGCCCCGAGACGACGATTCCGCCCGCGGCGATCGCGATGACGGTCGTGCGTTGCGCGCTGAAGCTTGGCGAGTGCGCGGGCGCGTGCTCGGTGAAGAGCGTACGGTCTCGACTCTTCTGGCGAACGGTTGCTGCGTTCGACAGGACCGGTTGCGCCATAGAGAAGGTGATAACATACCCGACGATGAGCGCAGGGAGCGCAGGGAGCGCGGCGTCCGCTGCGGGCGCCAGCGGCATTTCGAGCGGGAAACCCAATGAGGTCTCGCTGTTCGAGAAGACGCGCCTCGCGCTGGCTCGCATGAGCCTCGGCGCTGGCGAAGAGCTCTTTCGCGGGATCGGCCGCGCGATTCAGGCGAGCGCCGAGACCCTCGACGTCGAGCGCGTCGGCGTGTGGCTGTGGGCCGAGGACTGGGCGAGCTTGCGGTGCGTCTCGATGTTCGAGCGCGGAGGAGGCAGCGCGACGATCGGGGCCGTGCTCGACGCGAGGACGTTTCCCGCGTACGCGTCGGCGCTGCGGGACCGTCGCGTGATCATCGCGGACGACGCCTGCGCGCACCCCGAGACGCGCGAGCTCGCCGACAGCTACCTCCGACCGCTCGGGATCACGTCGATGCTCGACGCGGCGCTCTACCGCGAGGGCGAGGTCATCGGCGTCGTGTGCCACGAGCACATCGGCCCTCGCCGCGCGTGGACGCCGCGCGAGTGTGATTTCGCCGCGTCCGTCGCGGACATCGTCGCGGTGCTCTTCGAGCAGGCCTCGAGGCACTTGTCCGAAGCGGCCCTCGCTGAGCAGCGCGCGCGCGCCGCGGAGACGCAGAAGCTCGAGGCGCTCGCGCGGATGGGCGCGGGGCTCGCACACGATTTCAACAACGTGCTCGCGGCGATGCTCATGGCGACCGAGGCGGCCAAGCGTCGTTGCGCAGCGGATCCTGTGACGACCTCGCTCCTCGACGCGGCGCTGGCCAAGGGCGCCCTCGGGGCCAAGCTCGTTCGTCAGATCATGACGTACGCGCGAAAGGGCGGCTTCGAGCCGGTCGAGCTCGACCTCGTGGCGCTCGTGCGGTCCCACGCGTCGATGGTCGATTCGTTCGTTCACGATCGCTGCAAGCTCGCGCTCTCGCTCGTCGACGCAGAGCTGTTCGTGCACGCGGACCGAACGCAGATCGAGCAGCTGCTGATCAACCTGGCGCTCAACGCGCGCGACGCCGGGGCGCGGACCATCACGATCGCCGTCCGCGGCGTCGAGGACGACGTGGTGCTCGAGGTCAGCGACGACGGCGAGGGGATGGACGAGGCCACGCTCGCGCGCGCGTTCGAGCCGTTTTTCTCGACGAAAGCGCGGACGTCCGGCAGCGGGCTGGGGCTCCCGCTCGTGCAGAGCATCGTCGCGCAGCACGACGGTCGGATCAGCGTGCGCAGCGCCAAAGGCTCGGGGACGCAGTTCGTGATCGCGCTCCCACGAACGGGCTGAACTTGCCGTGGCGATCGTTGTAGCGTCGGTCGCGGAGACGATGGACGACGAGCGCGCACGCAGCTGGGCCGACGCACTCAAGGGGCAGCGAGCGCTCGTCACCGGGGCGACCGGGTTTCTCGGGAGCGCGATCGTCGAACAATTGCTGGATCGAGGCGCCTCGGTGCGCGCCCTCGCGCGGAGCGACGGTCTCGTTCCTTCGCTCGAGGGACGGGGGATCGAGGTGGTGGTCGGCTCGATGACGGACCCTCGCGCGGTCGAGCGCGCGATGGCCGACGTCGCGTTCGTGTTTCACGTGGCGGCAGACCTGCGGATGTACCCGGCGGCGTACGACGAAGCGTATCGAGCCAACGTGACAGCGACGCGGGTGCTCGCCGAGGCCGCCGAGCACGCGGGGGTGCGACGCTTCGTGTACACCTCCAGCGGCTCGACGCTGGGCAAGCCGCGGGGCGCGTTTGCGGGCGCCGTGCGAACGATCGACGAGTCGTGCGAGTACAATTTCGACGGGCTCGGATGGGTGTATCCGCCAACGAAATTCCTGGGCGAACAAGAGGTCCTCGCCGCGTGTCGACGGGGCCTCGACGCGGTGATCACGCACCCGACCGCGATCTTCGGCCCCGGTGACTGGAAGAAGAACCTCCTGCCGCTCTTTCGCGCCTCGTCGCAGTGGCTCGGCCGCTTCGCCACGCAAGGGACCCGCAGCGTGTGCGACGTTCGCGACGTCGCCGAGGGACACCTTCGCGCGGCCGTGCTCGGTCGCTCCGCGGAGCGCTACGCGCTCTCGGGCGAGCTGCTCACGGTGCGCGAGCTCATGACCGCGATCGCCGAGAGCGTCGGCGGCCGAGGCCCAAGCGTCGCGCTCCCCGCGTCGCTCGTGCTCGCGCTGGCGAGGGTCTCCGAGACCGTGGCGGAGACTCGCGGTCGACCGCCGCTCTTTTCGCGAGAGATGGCGATGCAGTCTTGTTTTCGTGTGTGGGTGTCGTCGGCCAAGGCCGAGCGCGAGCTCGGGTACCGATCGAGGCCCGCGCGCGAGTCGATCTTGGACACCGCGGGCTTCTACCGAGCGCGCGGCTGGCTCTGATCACATTCGGCAGGTGGTCGCCGTGGGGGTGAGCGGGACGATCGCGCGCGCGGTCCCTGCGGTTCGCCACGGATCGAACACGTCGAAGAGCTTGTAGGTCGTCCCCGCGAGGGTGATGCTCGTTCCGTACACTTCGACGTCTTCGAAGATCGTGTCGTGGTCTGTGCAGAGCGGCGCGAACACGCCGGACGGCGTTCGAATCGAGGCGCCCTCTTCGGCGGTCGTCGACAGCATCGGAAAGCCCGCGAGCTCGCGGCCGAGCGTCTGCGCGAACACCATCCCCGACAGAGGACCCATCATCGAGTCGCGCAGCCCGAGCGAGCGGTACGTCTCGAAGATGAGCCCGTCGAGCAGCGCCATTCGCACGAAGAACGGCGACGTCACGTGGTGCCGAATCGTGTGCGAAAAGTCCGAGCAGCTCGACTCGCTGCCCGGCGATCGGCTGCGGTGGTACTCGACGCAGCTCTCGTCGGTGCGGACGCCCCAGTAGGTCGTCTGCGCAGCCCAGTTTCGGCTGAGAAACGTCGCGTACGTCCCGAAGTCGGTCATCGAGAAGTCGAGTCGGCTCATGTCGGGCCCCGTCGACGCGTCGATGAGCGACGAGACGCGCAACGGACACGTCGCGCCTGCGCAGCGCGTGTTGCTCGCGCGCAGCGTCGTCGCGAGTCGATCGAGGTTCTGCACGAGCCCTATGCCGCCTGCAGAATCACCGGTGAACACGACCTCTTCGGCGTCGTCGAGGTCGGGCATCTGCGTCGCTGTGCCCGCGTGCACGAGCGCGGAAACCCCGTCGCGCCGCAGCGTCGCGATGTCCGCGTCGAGCACCCTCGAGCCGAGAAAATGCACGCGATAGCGGAGCGGCGCGCCGGTCCGCGGGTGCACTCCGTCGAGCACCGCGTCGCGTCGCGTTCCGCTCCACACGTCCGAGGTGCAGTACTGCAGGTACACGTGATTGTAGTCCGCGAGCGGGTTGACCATCGTCGGTCCGCCGTCGCGAAGGATCACCCCGCGGCCGGGCAAGAGCGCGGCGACGGTGTTGGACATGTTGTCCGCGGTGAAGTTCGTGCGGTTCTCCGCGGGGATCCCAGGGCACATCGCGGCGCGCGCGTTGGAGCAGCCGCAGTAGCGCGACGCGCAGTCGATTCCCGAGATGCAAGAGCCGCCGCCGCGCAGCGAGATCACCCACTTGTTGCGGTTGGCTGCGCCGCGCGCAGGTCGAAAGTGGAGCACCGCGCCCGTCCCATCGTTGCAGAGCGCGTCGGGAAAGCGCGTCAGGTCGAGCGAGTGCCGCTGCATGTCGCCGCTCCCCGGGCCGCCGGGCGCGTCGAAGCGACAGTCGAGCGCCTCGGTGATGAACGGCGCGCTCGAGCCGTCCGCGCTCGCGTCGCCCGCCTGCGCGTCGCGCGCGTCCGTCGCAGCGTCCGCGACGGGGCTGTCGGGGACCGCGGCGTCCGACCCCTCGTCGGCCACGATCGCGTCCGCGGTGGGCGGCGCGTCGTCGCTCACGCCTGTGTCCGGCGGTGGGTTTGAATTCGTGGGTCCACACGCCGAGAGCGCGGCGGCCAGCGACAAGGCGAACAGGATCCTTCGCATTCGTGCTCCCTTCACTCCGCGTACACCTATACCGGCGCGACCTTTCGCTCGCTACGCGCGCAGCCGCGCTCTCAGGAAATTTCAGGACCTCCATCGCGCTCGAGCGCACGGCCGATCCGCGGGGAAGATTCCTCGCGAAGCGCCGTACGAGAGTCTGCATCGACCGTCGTTCGACGGTCGTGTTCGGAGCGTGCGTTGCGGCGATCCCTCGAGCGAGTAGCGCTCTTCCTACCCCTGTTTTGCGCGGCGTGCCCGCCGGCGGCGACGCTCGCGCAGCGCCCGCTGCAGCGCGAGCCTCGCTTCGTGCTCGCGACCTACAACGTGAACTTCGCGATCGCCGGCGACGAACCCACGATGCGCGCGCTCCGCGGGCTCGCGGCGGACGTGGTGCTCTTGCAAGAGACCAACGAGGCGTGGGAGTCCGCGCTCGGCCCGTGGATCGAACGCGAGGGGCTCCACGCGCGCTTCTGGCACTCGCGCGATTGGCCTGCGGGCGGAGCGGCGATCGTCTCGCGCTGGCCGCTTCGCTCGGTGCGCACGGCGCCCTCGGCGGTGCAGTGGTTCGACGCGCAGCGCGCGATCGTCGAGGGCCCGTGCGGCGCGATCGAAGTGATCAACGTTCACTTGCAGCCCCCAGTCACGCGGGACGGAGCGCTCGTTCGCGGGTGGTTCGAGGCGCCCACGCAGCACGAACGCGAGATCAACGCCCTGTGGAGCGCGATCGTCCGGCGCGAAGACGCGATCGCGACGATCGTCGCGGGTGACTTCAACGAGCCCGAGGACCGAGGCGCCGTCGCGTGGCTCGCGCGCGAGCGGCGCATGACCTCCGCGGTCGCGGGGTTCGCTCCGCGCGCGACGACGTGGCGATGGTCTGTAGGTCCCTTCACGCTCGAGCAGCGTCTCGACCACGTCGTGTACGACCCTACGCAGCTCCGCGCCCTCGACGCGCGGGTTCTTCGCGCAGGTCGCAGCGATCACCTCCCGGTGCGCGTCGAGTTCGCACACCGACGTCGGTGCGCGTCGCGCGCGGCTCCGTAGGCTGGCTTCTATTTCTCGCGGATCTCGCGCGCGAGATCCGTGACGGCCCGCGCCATCGCTTTGAATCGATGGGTCGCGCTCGTCTCCGCGAGCATCGCTCGCTCGATGAGCGCGCGCGGCGCGTTTCGCTGACGGTGAAGCGCGTCGAAGCACGGCCACCGCGACGAGAAAATCGTCGTCCAGCGTCCCTCGTTCGGCGCGAAGCGCGTCGGCGAGGATCGTCGTCACCGCGCGGGCGACCTCGTCCGAAACCTCGTCGTGGTTGGCGACGAGCGCGAGGATGGCGCTGTGGCTCGCCGGGTCGCTCACGCATCGGGTCGCGAGCGTCACGAGCCGATCGCGCTGCGCGAGAGTCCCTCGTGTGATCGCGCTCTCGCCACGGGAGAGCGCCGCGGGCCACGCTTCGACGCGCGCTTCGGAGATCGCTTCTTCGAGGAGGTCTGCGGCTCGATCGATCGGCGATCGCGCGGGTGCGGCGAGGCGCGCGTCCTTCGTCGACGTGTGTTCGTCGAGCGTTCGTCCCAGCGCGGCGAACGCCGCGTCGTTGATGGCTCTGCACGAGACGACCGGCGCGTCGTCTGCTTCGTATCCCGCGACGGCGAGCATCGCGCGAAGCTCGAGGACCGTCTTGTCGATCGCCGCGCGGCCGAGCTTCTGATCGTCGAGCACCCACAGCACGGGAACGGGCAGCCCCTCGACGCGCCACTCGTGCGCTGCATCCCATTGGTTTTCAACGCTTTCGACGGACGCTTGTGTCCCGAACACCGCGCCCACGACGGGCTGCGACGGGTCGTTGCGGCGCGCTCCGCTCGAGCCCGCGTGCGCGGCGAGGACGTACTCGCGCAGCGACGAGGTGAACGTCCAGTCCGCGCAGTGGCGGTCGAAGTTGGACGCGAACTTGTTTCCGCTGCTCAGGCTCCCGCCGAAGCGCAGTCGCACCCGCGGTCGACCGAGGCGATCTCTCGCGGGCGCGATCCTCGGAGGCGCGCCCGAGGGGTCTCGCTCGATGGCTTCGATCGCTGCGACGCGACTCGCGGCGAGCTCTGCTGCAGGCGCGACGGCCGTTGGAAGCCCGTCTCTCAGCGCTTCGAAGGCGAGATGCGCGCCGAGCGCGTCGACGTCGATCGCGCAGTCCGGGTGGTAGCTGACGGTCTTCGTGAGGTCGCCTGTGGGATCGGCGTAGATCCAAGCAGACAGCAGCGGCTCGTCCCGTTCGATCACTGCGCGGCATCGACGACAGAGGACTCGTTTCGACGCTTGCTCGAGCAGATAGAACATCGTTCGAAGTCAGTCTGGACAGCCGTCGTTGTCTCGAACGCCGTCGCGATCCTCGGGTTCGTTGGGGCACTGGTCGTCGACGTCGCGGATACCGTCCCGGTCGTTGTCGGGGTCTGGGCATCCGTCGCTGTCTTCGAACCCATCGCGGTCTTCGGGCTCGCTCGGACACAAGTCACTGGACGCCACGATCCCGTCTCCGTCGGAGTCGGGGCCTCCCGCGCTCGATGGCTCCTGTTGCGTCGTGGTGAGCGGCGTCGCGCTCGGCGCAGCGTCTACCGCGGTGACGCTCGCAGTCGATGCGCTGTCGGCGCGCGGCGCTGCGCTGCCCGACGAGGCCGTCGGCGTGTACGAGACGCGCTCTGCGTCGTTGGCGCACGCGCCGAGCGCCACGCACGACAACGAGAAGCAGCAGAGCCATGGCGCGCGGTTGCGCGGTGATCGACGCAGCATCGTCGAGATGGTGCCATCTCTCGACGGGCGTCGTGCGCGCGACGGGGACGATTCGCGCCTTTCGGGCGTACAACGCTCCAGCGGATTGAGAGACGTTCGATGAACACACGCAGGCGACTGTCACGAGACCGAGGGACGACCCGCACGATGACTGCGATAGCAGCGCTAAGCGTCGCGATCGGCGGTTGCGCGAGCACGGGATCCGGAGGCGCGCGTTCGGTCGCAGGCGGATCGGTCGACCCGCAAGCACGTCCGACGATCACGCGAGGTCCCGATGGATTGCCCGTCGACGAGCGCGCGATGAACGACGCCGTCGAGGGCTGGAGGTCCGCGCGTCGCTGGCAAGTGCGACCCATCGAGCGCTGCGCGACGAGCGCGATGGAGGTGTACGTCCCTGCGACGGAGGCGCGTTGGGCGCGATCGCTTCGGGTTCGTGTGCGCACGCCGAGGCGGCTCGCGTTTCACATCGAAGTGCGTCCGCCCGAGCCGTCGCGAGGCTACGTGGCCGCGACGATGTACGGCATGGAGCGCGCCGAACACGAGGAAATCCTCACGGAGCACGGCGCGTGCATCGCGCAGCGCGCGTCGAGCGCGACGGCGTCGACCGCGGCTGCGACACCCGCGACAGCCACGAGCGCTTCGAGCGCGACGACCAGCGCGGGCGCTGCAGGACGCGGGCGCCGCAACACGAATACGACGGTGACGACCACCGCGACGGTCACGCCGGCGGCTGTGCCCGAGGTGATCGCGAGCGCCGAGGTTCCGCTGCGCGGGTTCGTCGCTGCGCCGGACTTTCGCTTCGACTACGACACGGCGCCGCACCGGTACGGAAAGGAGTTCGTGCTCGAGCGCGAGTTCGCCGTCGTTCCGATGAACTACGTGCATCGAAGCTGGGTCCCGCGCGCGGAGCTGTCGGCGGCGTACGTGCTGCGCATCTGGACGCAGGAGCCGCTCGACACCGAGGGCGTCGTGTTCGAAGTCGAAGACCTCGTGCTCGAACCGAGGATCGCCGTCGAGGAGTACACGAGGCTCTGGGCGCGACGCGTGGCCGCCGCGTCCGTGCAGCAACAAGAGTTCACCGAGCTCTGCCGCCGCGAGCCCACGAACGAGCGCTGCTACCACACCACACAAAATCAACAGCGCTACGTGGGCGCGCGTCGACCGCCGCCGCCGCCGCGCGACGAAGCTCCGCCTCCGCGACCGAGCAGCGACCACCTCTGGGTCTCTGGCGGCTGGCAGTGGAACGGCTCGGACTACGCGTGGATCAGCGGGATGTGGCGGTTCGTTCCGCCGCCCATCGTGGCCCAGACCGCAGGGAGCACGGGCGTCGCTGCGCGCCCTGCGGTCACGCCTGCGGTCGCGACGACAACGGTCGCCTCGGCAAGCACGACGGCCACCGCGACGACGACGCGCGCCGCGCCGAGCTCGGTCGCCACGTTCACAGCGCCTACGGTCGCGGTCGTTCTGCCAAACGCCGCGCCGACCGCGCCTCCGCCGAGAGCCGAAGTGATCCCTCCTGCGCCGCAAGCGGGCGCGCAATGGATCGCCGGCTACTGGCAATGGAACGGCAGCGCCTGGGCATGGACGACAGGCCACTGGGAGCTCCCTCCCCAGGTCAACGTGCGCTGGGCTCCGCCGGCGCTCCAGGTGGGCGCCGGCGGCGTTCAGCTCTTCTTGCCTGGCGGATGGCTTCGGATCGGGCCTTAGCGCCACCGCACACACAATCAAGCGCGCTTCTTCGCGACGCGCGCGGGGGCGACGTCGAAGTGTCCCAGGGGGCGCTTCACGCCGTTGACTTGTAGCTCGACGACGTGTCTTCCGACGTTGGGCGTGCGCGTCGTGTGAACCGCGAGCGAGATCGATTTTTCGAGCGTGACCTCGCCTCGCGGCGCGAGCGACACCCGGCTCAGCTTGAAGACCTTCGCGCTCGTCCCGCGCTGCTTGACGAAGTGAACGACGAGGTCGACCTCGAGCGACTGCGGCTCGCTCGCCTTCGGGGCGCTGCTCTTCAGCTCGACGCGCACGCGCAGAGACTCGCCGATGCGAACGCGCGCCGGCTCGAACGCGACGGACTCGACCGAGACCTTCGGCGCATCTCCGCGGCCTACCAGCGCGAGCGCGCGGCGATCGCCCTTCTTGATGGCGCTGCGCAAGGCGTACGCGACGAGCGCGCGCCGCTGCGCGTCCGCGTCGGTAAGCCATCGCTCGCACACGGCGTAGACGAGCTCGGGGCGGCTCTTCGTGAGGTCGTTGAGGTGGTTGGCCACGCTGCGACGGACCATCGCGCTCGGGTCGTCGCGGAGGAGCTCGACGAGCTCGAGGGCGCGCTCGGGGTGCTCGTCGAGGAGGCGAACGCGCGAGGCCCAAGGGAGTCGCTGGCGCGTCCCTTCGGACACGAGCCTGCGCACGTGGGGGCTCGGGTCTCGGGCCCAGCGCGCGAGCCGGGCGAGCGTCGCGTCCGGGTGCCTGTCGATGAACGGGCGAATCGAGAACTCGCAGGTAAATCGCTGCGTGATCTCGTACTGGAGGTCCATCGCGCGCTCGAAGTGATCGAGCCCGCGGGCTGCGACGAACATCGTGTGCGGCAGGTAGAAGAAGGGCCCCATCCCCGCGCCGACGAGCTCGTCCTTCGCGTGCTTGGCGCCGAGCGAAGCAGTGATCACCGCGGCGGCCTCGTCGAACGGCTGCGGCAAGTGCTTCGCGAGCGCCTCTGCGATGCGGTTCGAGCGCGCGAGCAGCTCGAGCTCGTCGAGCCCCGCCGCGGCGTCGCGCACGAACGCGCGCCGATCGAACGCGGGCATCACGGTGACGATCGACGCGGCGATTCGCTCGACGAGCGCCCGGTCGAAGAAGTTCTTGAGCGGTTCAGCCATCGGGGTGGGTCCGCTTTCGAAGTTGCCGTCCGCGGGCTGCGATGTCACGAGTTGGGGCGATGGCGAAGAGCGGTTTACGAAAGACGGTGTTGCGTGATGCGCAACACGAGGCCGACCCGTTGACCGAGCTGCGCCTCGTGCGGCGGGCGATCGAAGCGCGGTCGATCTCGGCGGCGGCGAGGGCGGTGGGCGTCTCGGTCTCGACGGTCACGCGCGCGGTGCAGCGCGTCGAAAAGTCCCTTGGTGTCGCGCTGTTCGTGCGCAGCACGCGGGGCGTCGTGACGACGGAGGCGGGGCGGCAGTACGGCGAGCACTTGTCTCGTTGGCTGAGCGACGAGGACGCGCTGCGGGCGCAGCTCGGCGCGGTGAAGGCCGCGAAGAAAGGGACGCTTCGGGTGACGGTTCCCGTGTTCGTCGCCGAGCAAGTGTTGCCGCCGGTGATCGAGGCGATGTGCGCCGAGCACCCCGAGGTCGCCCTGGATATTCACGGGAGCGACGACGTCCGCGACCTCGTGTCCGAGGGCTTCGACTTGGCCTTGCGCATGGGGCCGTTGCCCGACTCGACGCTCGAAGCTCGAAAGCTCCTAAGCTTTCGTCGAGTTGTGTGCGCGGCCCCCTCGCTGCTCGGGCGGGTCGGGACGCCCGTGCACCCGACGGCGCTCGCGCACCTGCCGTCGCTCCACTACGGCAGCGGCCCAGGCGCGCCCGTGTGGAAGTTCGTCCACCAGAGCGGCGAGGCCGTGCGCGTCTCGGTCGCCAAGGTGTTTCGCAGCAACAACATCGCGCTCTTGTGCGCCCTCGCCGAGCGCGGCGTCGGCTTCGTGCGCCTGCCAGACTGGAGCGTGGGACAAGCGCTGAAGTCGGGGCGTCTGCAGCGCGTGCTCGAGGCCTGGAGCGCGGATACGCCCAGCAAATTGCCGACGATGTACGCGGTTCATCCGCGGGACGCGGGCAAGGCGGGGCTGCGCGCGGTGTTCTTGCAGACGCTCGAGCGCGTGGTGGACCCGCGGTCGCGCTGACAGAGGGGTGTTGCGCGTTGCGCAATACGGCGTTGCGTGGGGCGGGGGTTCACGAGCCCCGTGTGCAGGCGCCACATCGTCGCTCACCATGAACGAGCAAAGCGAACTGGGCGACGAGGTTTCGAGCGAGCCGTGCGTTGTGCGCGCGGAGGACGGGTTCGAGGTCGAGGCGACGACGTTTGTTCCGTCGCGCGCGATCGAGCGGCGAGGCGCGGTGCTCGTCGCCGGAGCGATGGGCGTCGGGCAGGGGTACTACCGCGCGTTCGCAGAGTGGCTCGCGACGCAGGGGTTCATCGTGATGACCTTCGACTATCGAGGCACGGGGCGCTCGCGCAAAGGGCCCTTGTCCCACGAGCGAGCGGACATCGAGACGTGGGCCCGCGAAGACGCATCGGCGGTCTTGCGCGCGCTCTCGCAGCGCTCCGAGGGGCTCCCGATCACGTGGATCGGGCACAGCCTCGGCGCGCAGATCGTCGGAATGACGCCCGGCCACGAGCGCGTCTCGCGCGTGCTGAGCGTCGCCGCGGGCAGCGGTTACTGGCGCGAAAACGCGGAGCCCTTGCGGCGCAAGGTGTGGCTCTTCTGGTTCGGCGCGGTTCCGATCGCGACGCCGCTGTTCGGGTATTTTCCCGGCAAGCGCCTCGGGATGGTGGGCGATCTGCCGAAGGGCGTGATCTACCAGTGGAAGAAATGGTGCATGAACCCCGAGTACGCGGTCGGCGCCGAGGGCGAGCGCATGCGCGCGCAATTCGCGGCGGTGCGCGCGCCGATCACCGCGCTCTCGTTCGACGACGACGAGATGATGTCCGAGGCCAACACGCGCTCGTTGCACGGGATGTACACGAGCGCCGAGGTGCGACACGTTCGCGTGTGCTCGACGGAGAAGCGCGGCGCGCGCATCGGTCACTTCGGGTTCTTTCGTCGCGAGATGCGCGAGGCGCTCTGGGCGCCGCTCGCGCTCGAGCACATCGCGAAGCGCGAGCAGCCGCGCGCGGCGTGAGCGTCACGCTCGCCTGCGAATCGTCAGGCGAAATCCCTTGGGCTTCGCGGACACCGTAGGCGCCTGCACGAGGGGCCCAGGGTCGTCGAAGTCGAACTCACGAACGATCGTCGCGAGCGCGAGCATCGCTTCGATCATCGCGAAGTGTCGCCCCGTGCACGCGCGACGACCGATCCCGAAGGGCTTGTACGCGCCGTTGGGCCGCGACTTGCTCGGCTCGGGCAAGAACCGATCGGGGTCGAAGCGGTCGGGCTCTGGCCACGCCGCGGGGTCGCGGTGCACGGCGTTAACGAGCAGCCCGAGCGGCTGTCCCTTGCGGATCGCGTAGCGGCCCGCGATCACGGTGTCTTCTTTGGGCGCGCGGGTGACGGCGGCGACCGTGGGCCAGAGGCGAAGCGTCTCTTCGAGCGTTCGCTTGACGAGGTCGAGCCCGAGCACCTCGCGCATCGTGGGGGTTCGATCGCCGAAGTGCTCGTCGACCTCGGCGCGCACCCGCGCGAACAGGGCGCGATCGCGCGCGAGCTGGTGCAGCGCAAACGACAAGAGCCCCGAGGTCGTCTCGTGCCCTGCGACGAGGAAGGTCAGGATCTGGTAGCGGATGTTCTCGTCGCCGAGCAGCTCGCCGGTCTTCGGGTCGGGCTGCGACAGCATGAGCGAGAGAAAGTCCTGCGGCCAACGGTCTTGCGGCTGCGATTTTCGCTCGCGGATCACCTCGTCGACGAGCGAGAACATCGTGTCGATGTCCCGTCGGTACTGCGCCCGTCGCGCGCGAAAGAGCGGCGCGAACAGGCTCGGCCGCTGGAGCACGTCGACGGACTCTTGCAGCGCCCTGCCGAGGCTCTGCAAGAACGGGTGGAGCTCCGGCGACGCGAAGCTGTCGAACCGATGCGCGAAGCCCGCGAGCGAGATCGTGTCGAGCGTCAACCGCGTCATGTCTCGAACGACGTCGACCGGCGCTCGCGCCGCGCGCCAGTGCGCGATGAGCGCTTCGAGCGCCGAGACCATCGCGGGAAAATACCGCTCGAGCGAGGTCATCGAAAAACCCGGCGACAAGATTCGATGCGCGAGGTGCCAGTTGCGCTCGTCGCTGTGCGCGGTGAACAGCCCGTCCCCGGCGAAGTCTCGGATATTGACGAGGGGGCCGTCGAGGACCTTTTCGAAGCGGGTTTCGTCGCAAATTTCGGTGGCCCACGCGATCGAGCACACAAAAATGGGCTCGCGGTCGTCGGGCATCGGCGCACGAAATGCGCCCACTTCGCGAAACTCCTCGCTGAGCGCGAGCAGGCGATTGAGGATGCCTTCGGGGCTCAAGAGCCAAGGCAGTCCGCGAACGATCGGCAGCGAAGGAATCGCGGGCAACGACGACAGCGGCGCGGCGTCCGTCGGCGCGACGTTAGGGGTGACCATGTCGGTGGGTCCATTGTGCCGCACCGAGCGAGGGGACATAACGGGGCATTTCGCGCGGTGTGAGTCGGTAAACGACAGGTTGAGCGTTGTTGCTGGGGTCTGATACGGTTGCGATCCGCGCGATTTCAAACCGCCGCGCGCATCTCTCGCCTACCGATGCCGACGACAGCCCCGTACGACGCGTTTTTGCAAGCATGCGACGAAATGCATCGTCGCCGCGATCGCGTAGCGAAGCCCGTGCTCGAGGCGTTGATTCAACGCCACGTGGGGCCTGAGCTTCCGAGCGAAGATTTGCTCTCGCACATCATCGCAGAGAGCTTGTTGACGAGGCTCGACCGCAAGCTCGTCGAAGCGAAGAACATCTATCTACAGACCTTCGACATCCCGCAAATCGAGCTGTTTTATCGCATGTGCGAGAGCTACCCGCAGGTCCCCGCGGCGCACCGCGTGGCCAACGGGTACCTGCTCGACGCGCTCACGCAGTGCCGCGACGCGACGCTCTTCGAGATCGGGATCGGCCGCGGCGTTCAGGTCGCCTCGCTGATCACCGAGCTGCAGCGGGCGCCGGGACACCTGCGCACGCTGCGCGTGCTCGCGCTCGACCCGGACGCGACCAACCTCGAGAACGCAAAGGCCCGCATCGAAGCGCTCCCCAAGGGGCCGATCGCGGTGAGCTTTCACCGCGTGCACGCGATGCTCGAGTCGCTCTCGCCCGCGCAGCTCGCGCAGCTCGCGACGGACGCGGGCGGCAACGTCGTGGTCAACAGCGCGTACACGCTGCATCACACGGTGCACAAGCCCAACGACACGGAGCTTCGGACCAACCTGCTCCGGCGCATCGCGCAGTTCTTCAGGCCGCAGCTCTTCACGCTGGTCGAGCCCAACGCCGACCACGACACCGAGGCGCTCGCGCGGCGCGTGGACGCGTGCTTCAAGCACTTCGGCGCGGTGTTCGACTTGATCGATCGCTCGGACATCCCGAGCGAGCACAAATTCGTGGTCAAAGAGAAGTTCTTCGGCCGCGAGATCCGCGACATCTTCGGCGTGAGCGACGCGTACCGCTGCGAGCGACACGAGCACTACGAGAGCTGGTTGTTTCGCTTCGCGAAGTCCGAGTGGACGCCGTACCCGCGCGTGCTCGACCACGGGCTCGCGCTGCCCGCGTACTGCAGCGTCGAATCTTCGCCGGGCCTCGTGAGGCTCGGGTACAAACAGCAACCTCTCATCGCCGTGTTCGCCTTCGAGTCTCGCGGGGCGCGCACAGGAGCCGAGCAGTGACCGGCCAACAAGACAGCACGATGCTCGTGCACGGCTCGCTCATGGTGGGCTACGCGCAGGCCTGCAAGAACCTCAACATCGTGGCGGGCCGCGCGGCGCACGCGTTCATCGACAAGCTCGAGATCAACAACTGGTATCCGCTCGAGCAGTGGCGGGAGCTCGAGCGGCTCGTGCTGCGCTCGTACGGGCGCGTCGAGCCGATCCTCGTGCGCGTCGGCATCGAGATGATGCTCGGCTGGTACCACTACGGGCCCGGCCGATCGCTGATCAAACACGGCGCGTCGTTTCTGCACTTTCAGACGGGCTCGCAGGGATTCACGTCCGTGGTTCAGGGCGCGCCCGAGGTGATCGGGACGTTCGACATGGACTTCTACGATCGAAGGCGCGGTCGCGCGGTGATCCACTCGACCACGCCCTTCAATCGTTGGATGGAGCGCGGCGTGTTGATCGGCGGCCTCAGCGCGCCGGGCGACCTCGACTACGTCGACGTGCTGCAGGGGGACGACCCCGACCTGCTCCACTGCGAGTTTCACTGAACTTCAGTCTCCCGCTGGAGACCCTCTCTCCCTCTTCAAGGCCGGTGCCGACGTGTCCCTCACGCTCGACGAAGTGCTCGCGCAAAACGACCCCACGAAGGTGGAGCAGCTCTCGAAAGAAGAGCTCCATCGCTTGTTCTGGCGCTTCAAGGGTCAGCAGAAGACGTCCGACCGCGACAAGGCGTTCTGGCAGTCGACCAACGAGAACTTGAAGGTCGCGTACGAGCGCCTCGACGAGCAAGAGCGCGAGCTCGCGCGGGCGTACGGGATCATTCAAGAGGACCTCTCTGTCGCCCACAACGTGCAGCGCGCGCTGTTGCCGCGGGTGCTCGGAGAGATGGCCGACGAGATCGAAGTGGCCGTCTATCACAAGCAGCTCACCGAGGTCGGCGGCGACTACTACGACTTCTTTCGCTTGCCGAACAACCGCTTCGCGATCGGCGTGTTCGACATCTCGGGCCACGGCGTCTCGAGCGCGCTCATCACGGCGTTTCTCAAAGCGCAGTTCATGCAGGTGATGGAGCACTTCGACAGCCCGCAGGGCATCGTCGAGTGGGTCAATCGCACGTCGTTCGACTTCCTCCGCGAGGTGCGAAAGTACGCGACGGTCAACCTCGTCACGTTCGACCCCGACGGCATTCGCTACGTCTCGGGCGGAGGCTACGGCTACCTCTTGCGCGCCGATCAGTCGTCGCACCAGTTCGAGAAGAAGAACCACTTCCTCGGGCTGCGCTTGAAGCCGTACCGGGAGTTTTCTCTGCCTTTTGCCAGCGGAGACATCCTCGCGCTCTACACCGACGGCATGGTCGAAGCGCAGAACAAGCAAGGCATCGACTACTCGGTGCGCCGCCTCAACGACGTGATCTCCCGCCACCGCAACGACCCGTGCGAGGACATCGTCGCGCGCTGCGTCGAGGACTACACAGCGTTTCGCGCGCAGGACACCGACGACATCACGCTCATCGTGGTGCGCCGTCGCTGAACCGTCGCGAGACGTCGCAGGAGCAGCATCGCAATGACCGAAACGCCCACAGATCACGCACGGGACGACGCGTCGAGCGCCGCCAACGCGCCGCGCGCCAACGTCTCGTTCGTCGTCGACGTCGGGCCGCTGTCGTCGGTGGTCGGTGACCTCCCGACGGTGGTCGCAGAGTTCTCGCTCGCGCTCGTCGGGTTGTTCTATCCGAGCACCTTGGCGAAGAAGGCCAACGTCGTCGTCACCGAGCTCGTGCAGAACATCGTCGAGAACGTTCTCGACCCCACGAGCCACGGCCGCGTGAGCCTCGCGATCGACGGAAAAGACCTCGTCATCGCGGTGACCAACGCCGCCACCGACGAAGCCGCGGCCAAGGTCCGCGCGAAGATCGACTCGCTCGGGACGCCTGCGGAGGCCAAGAAGCTCCTCGCGCAGACGATCCGCGAGCGCAGACCCCAGCGACTGAAGGGCGGACTCGGCTTGATCCGACTGGTCGCCGAAAACCGCTTCACACTCTCTTGTGCTCACTCGGACGGTCGGCTCACCGTGACCGCTCGTTACCCGCTCGAAGGCTGAAATTGCGATGAAGATCCTGACCTACGGAGAGATCATGGACGGCGGGGCGAGCGTGTTCCACTCGGTGGCGAAGCTCGACGGCGAGCGGTTGTTCGTCACGTTCGAGGGCGTCATCCGCATCGACAACCCGTACCGCTACCTCGAGCCGTACCTCCAAGAGCTCGACAAGACCCTGCCCGACCAGACCGTCGGCGAGTGCGTGATCGACTTCGCGCAGCTGCGGTTCTGCAATTCCAACGGCTTCTACGTGATCATGGACATCGTCGAGACGGTGTACCGCCACGTGAAGGGAAACATCACCGTGCGCCGCGTGCGCGACGACGACTGGCAGCAAGAAACCCTGCCAATCTTGCTCAATCTCGACGAAGACGCCATCGCCTCGCGCACGGCGTTCGAAGAGGTCCGCGCGCTGTAACGGCGCGTCGCCCCGCGCGTTCGCTCGCAACTTGTCGGCTCACACGCCCGCGGCGTACCCTTCTGCCGACCGATGCAGAGTCCCCCAGACCTTTCGAGCGGCGCGATCTTCGGACGGCAATACCGCGTCCTCAGCCGTCTCGCCGAAGGGGGCATGGGCGTCGTCTACCTCGTCGAGCAGGTCTCGACGCACAAGCAACGCGCGCTCAAGGTCATGCAGCCCGCGCTCGTGCGAGACCCCAAGCACCGCGAGCGCTTCCTGCAAGAGGCGTGGGTCGCCAGCCAGATCGAGAGCGATCACGTCGTCGAGGTCGTCGACGCGGGCGTCGACGAGTCGGGCGTCCCCTTCATCGCGATGGAGCTCCTGCGAGGACAAACGCTGGCCGAGCGCGTCGACACCGCTGGCGCGCTCCCGCTCGAGATCGCGCGCGAAGTGTTTCGACAAGTGCGCCACCCGCTCGAGCAAGCGCACCGCCTCGGATTGGTGCACCGAGACCTCAAGCCCGAAAACGTCTACCTCGCGCAGGCGCGTCGCACGGACGTTCCGTTTACGACCAAGCTGCTCGACTTCGGGATCTCGAAGTGGATCCAAGAGGCGCGCACCGCGGCCGCTAACTCGCAGGTGATCGGCTCGCCGTTCTGGATGGCGCCCGAGCAGCTCGAGCACGGCTCGCGCATCGCGCCCGCGACGGACGTGTGGGCGCTCGGGTTGATCGCGTTCTACGCGCTCACGTCCAAGGTCTATTGGCGCACGGCCAACACCGACGGCTCGAGCATCTCGTCGTTTATCTACGAGCTCGTCGCGGACCCCATCATCGCAGCGTCGCAGCGCGCCTCGGCGCTCGGCGTCGCGCGCCCGCTCCCCGAGGGGTTCGACGGGTGGTTTGCGCGCGCGGTGTCGCGCAAGAGCGACGAGCGCTTCGCGAACGCGGGCGACGCGCTCGAGGCGCTCGACCAGGTGTTTCTCGGCGCAGGCGTCGTCTCGAGCCCCGATCGCACCGGTGGATTTCGTGTGCTCTCTGCGCCCGCGTCCGTCACGGCGCCTCCGTCGCAAGACCCGACGCCTCCGACGCCTCCGCCCGAGATGACCTCGCCGCTGCCGCTCAGCAAGCCGGTGAGCGCGGCGGTGCCCGTCGAGCCTGACGCCGGCGCGCGCCTCGCGTCGATGCCGCCTCCGCCCGTTGCGGCCGCGGCTCCAGCGCCGATCGCGCAGCCCGCGCAGAAGCCCCCGTCGCCGCCGACGTCGGGGCCCGAGCTCTCGCTCAGCGAGACGAGCTACACGTTCGCCCGCGAGAGCCAGGTCGATCGCGTGATGGGAACCTCCACGCGACGAACGCTCTTCGAGGCCGCCGTCGCGCGCAACGACCTCGAGACCGCGCGCATCGCCGCGCAAGCGATCGTCCTGCGCGAAGGGCCCGAGACCGCGCGCTCGGCCAACGACTACTTGTTGAGCGCCGCGCCGCCCGCGCCCGTCGTTCCGCGCGGGCACGTGTCCGAGGGCGCGTGGAACGATCCGCTCTTGCCGACGCCGAGCATGTTCGCGCCGATGGCGAAGCTCTTTCATCGCGTCACGCCCGTCGTGTACCAGGCGCTCGCCAAGAGCCCACGCGACAGCGGCTTGATCGATCGCGAGCGCGTCGATCCCATGTCGAGCTCCGCCGCGGTGCTTCGCGGGATCAACCCGTTGCACCAAGCGATGCTCCTCGCGGGGACGGCGTTCGACATCACCACGATGCCGACGCTGTACTACCGCGCGTCGCTCGCGCTCCCGCTCCAGTGCGTCGCGAGCGACCCGTGGAGCACCCTCGTCGGACCGTGGGCCCTCACGCAGCCGCCGCCGAGCGCGACGATCCGCGCGTTCGTGGCGGCGAGGCACATCGCGCTCTATCGCCCCGAGCACTACGTGCGGGTTCTCTGCCCGACGGACGACGAGCTCGTTCGCTTCGTCGACGGCCTTCGCGCGATCGCCGCGGGCAGCGCAGCGCCCTCCAACGCGGCGCTCGCGGCGGTGCACGCGCGCTTCGGCGCCGGACAAAAAGCGCACGACGAGTTCGTCGCGCTCGTCACGCAGTGCTCGTCGATCGACCCGCGCGGCTACGCGAGGGCGAGCGACTGCGCCGCCGTTCGCGCGGGGATGCTGCTCTGCGCCGACCTCTTCGCCGTGCGCGACGCGCTGGCGGTGCACCCTGGCGTCGCCGTGGTCCAAGGCGCGACGGAGCTGCTCGAGGACGTCTCGTCCTTCGCCGTGACCGACAGCTTCACGCGGCTTCGCAAAGAGCTCGTGGGCCGGGGATAACCATGGGACGCGATCTGCGGTTCGCGCTGCTCGAACAAGCCGCGATCGAGCTCACCGAGCGACGCTTCGACGCGGCGCGCGCCAAGCTCTCGACGCTGGTCAACGATCACCTCGCGCTCGACGATCGGCCTGAGGATTTGCTGTATTTTTTGCTGGCGGCGGGGCTCAGCAAGCGGCTCGACGGGCCGACGTACGACGAGATCAACCTGTATCTGCGGCCGTACGACGTTCCGCAGATTCGGCTGTTCAACTTGTTGGCCGAGCGCGTCCCGACGATGGCGCTCGGGACGTTTCTCGCGAACAAGATGGTCGTTCGCGCGCTGCGCGAGCACCGCGCCCCAGCGCTCGTCGACTTCGGAACAGGCACCGGGCGCCAGATGCTCTCGCTGCTGAAGATGCTCGCCGAGGGGCCCAAGATCCCCGAGCGATTGGCGCTCGTGCTCACCGAGCCCGATCCCGTGAGCCTGCGCGCGGCGCTCTCGCGCGTCGCGGCGCTCGCGAGCGAGTTGCCGTTCGCCCTCGAGCTGCGCGGCGTCCCCAAGCTCGCCGAAGAGATGGACGAGAGCGACTGGGCTTCGCTGCGCGGCCTCGGCGACACGCTCGTCGTCAACGAGAGCTTCACGCTGCACCACGTGTCGGACGCGGTGGACGCGTTCGACGACGACGGCGCCCATGAAATCAACAGCGCAGACGGCATCGACGCGGTGCTGCGCCGGATCCGGTCGCTCGACCCCGAGCTCTTCGTCGCGACCGAGCCCGACGTTGATCACTTCGAGATGAATTTGTGTGCGCGGCTCCGCAACTGCCACGACCACTTTCGATCGATGTTCGCCCAGATCGATCAGGTCTCCATCGCCGAGAACGACCGCGCCGCCATCAAGGTGTGCTTCTTCGGCCGCGAGATGGAGGACATCCTCGGCGCGCCCGATCACACGCGGGCCGAGCGCCACGAGCGTCACGAGCGGTGGCTCGAGCGGATGCGACGCGCGGGGCTCGTTCCGATCGACCTGCGCGACCTGACGCTGCCGGCCCCGGAGGTCGCGGGCGTCGAGCTCTTTACGCGCGACGGTCACTTGTCCCTGGGATTTCAGGGCGATCCGCTGCTCGCGGTGCTCGCGGCGTCCGGCCGTGGCTCGCTCGCGTCCGGCGCGGCGGCGATGCCGGGGCGCGTGAGCATTCCCACGCCCCGCGCGAGTCACGCGGCCTTCGACGCAGCGGCGCACGTCGCGGTCCTCGCGTCCGTCGCCCTCGCGGACGGCGTGATCGACCCGCGCGAGCGCGTGGTGCTCGAGCGCAACGCGTCGCTCCTCGGCGTGGACCTGGAGCAAGCGATCGAGCGCGGGAGTGACCTCTCGTTTCTCTCCCGCGTCCAGACGAGCGAGCGCACGCGCCGCGCGATCCTGCGCGATTGCATCGCGCTCGCTCGCGCCGAGGGCGTCTATCGCGAAGCCGAGCGCCAGCGCATCGGCGAGATCGCTCGTTGGTTGGGGGTCCCCGAGCGTGCGGTTCAGGACGCCGAGGCGCGCGCGGACGCGATCGCTCCGCCCGTGATCGATCACGCGCCAGCGTGGCTCGCGGACTACTGGTCGATCGCCGCGCGACGGTAGCTGCCCGCGGAATACGCGGCCCATGCGTCGGCGTTGCCCGCCATCGTGGGATCGTCGCAGCACCGTGAACCGCTCTCGGACGAAGCGCTCTTCGAAGGCGTCTTGCTCGGAACCGCCGTGGGCGACGCCCTCGGGCTCGCGGCCGAAGGGCTCTCGGCTGGCGTGATCGCCAAGCGATTCGGCCGCGTCGATCGCTATCGCATCTTGGGGAGCGTCGGTTGGGTCTCGGACGACACCGAGCAGAGCGCGCTCGTCGCGCAGTCGCTCGTGCGCTCTGCGGGCGACGTCGAGGAGACGGTCAGCGCGTTTCGTCGCGCGATCCTCGGGTGGTTCTGGCGCCTCCCGTGGGGGCTCGGCCTCGCGACGCTGCGCGCCTGCCTCAAGCTCACGCTCGGGCTCGCGAAGAGCGGCGTTCGAAGCGCGGGCAACGGCGCGGCGATGCGCTCGGCCATCGTGGGAGCGTACTTTCGCGACGACGAACGGACACGATCGCGCGCGGCGAGCGCGCTCGCCGAAGTGACGCACACGGATTCAAGAGCCGTTGAAGGTGCGGTCTTCGTCGCCGACGTCGTGGCCGCAGAAGGGACCGGAAGAGCGCGGCTCGTCGCAGCGCGCGAGCGGGTGACGAACCCCGAACTCGGCGCCTCGATCGACCGCGCGCTCGCGCTCGCGGACGCGGGGACGACGATGCTCGACGCCGCGCGCACCCTCGGAAACACGGGCTTCACCGTGCACACGCTCGCGCTCGCGAGCTTCGCGTTCGCGCGCGAAGAGGGGCGCTCGGTCCGCGAGATCCTGCCCGAGCTCTACGGGGCCGGCGGCGACACGGACTCGATCGGCGCGATCGTCGGGGCGTGGCTCGGCGCGCAGCGAGGCGTGGAGGCGTTCGACGCGCTCTGGATCGAGCGACTGCAGTCGGGGCCCTTCGGTCTCGCGCACCTTCGCGCGCTCGCGACGGCGCTCGCGAGGGCGCGCTCGAGCGGACGCGGGACCCAGGCGCCGCGGTTCTCGTGGCCGTGGGCGCTCGCGCGCAACCTGCTGATGGTTCCCGTGATTCTGGCGCACGGATTCAGGCGGCTCGCGCCGCCGTATGTGTAACGGCCTTCGCGCGAGTACCATCCGCGGCTCGAATGACGAGCAGCGCTTCAGTGTCTCGCGCGGTGCACGTGCTGGCCGTCGCGTCGGGCGCGGCGGCGCTCGTGTACGAGGTGCTCTGGACACGGCGGATGACGTTCGTGTTCGGCGCGAGCATCCGCGCGGTGAGCGCGGTGTTGGCGGCGTACATGGCGGGCCTCGCGCTCGGCGCGTTGGCGATCGAGCGCCGCGCGAAATCCAGCGCGTCGCCGCTGAGGGACTACGCGCTCATCGAGCTCTCGATCGCGGTCGCGGGCGTCGGCGTCGCGCCCTTGATCGACAGGCTTCGACAGGTCGACGGGTGGTTCTACGATCGCGGCGCCGCCGCGGGAACGCTCACCGCCGCGCGCTTCGCCCTCGCGCTCGTCGTCATCGGAGCGCCCGCAGCGCTCATGGGAGCGACCTTTCCGCTTCTTGCACGCGGCGCGAACACGAGCGGAACGCGCGTCCATTCGCTGTACGCAGCGAACACCCTCGGCGCGGTCGCGGGCACGCTCTTCGCGGGCTTCTACGCGATCGGCGCGTTCGGCGTGCGACGGACCGAGTGGTTCGCGGTCGCGACCAACGTGCTCGTCGCGCTCGCGGCCTTCGCGCTCGCCAAGAGCGCGTTGATCGATGATGCGCGGTCCGAGGTCGATCACGACGATCGCTCCGATCTCAACGACCAATCCGAAGACGAGCCACGAGAGCCCGAGCGCTCGCTCGCCACGCCCGCGATCACGGCGACGGTCTTCGTGACGGGCGCGGCGTGCATCGCGAGCGAGGTGCTCTGGTCGCGCTCGCTCGCGTTTCGGCTCTCGTGGCTCAACAACACGACGTACACGTTTCCCGCGATGCTGGCCTCGGTGCTCGCGGGCGTCACGCTCGGGAGCCTCGCGGTGGGCGCGATCTTGCGTCGCACCAAGCGGCCCGCGACGGCGTACGCGACGATCCTCTTGCTCTTGGGGACGACGATCGCCGCGTCCGCGCTCGTGACCGTGACGCGCGGCGGAGCGCCGTTCGGACGACCGCTCGACGCCTCGTTCGAGCTCATCGCGCGGCGCGCCCTCGCGAACGTGTTGGCGGAGGTGTGCGCCGTCGTGTTCGTCCCGTCGCTGTTGTTCGGGGCTGCTTTTCCGGCGGCGATTCGCGCGGTGGCCGGGGACGATCGCGCGTCTGCGGCGACGGCGGCGGCGCGCTTGTACGCCGCGAGCACCGCGGGCGCGATCGTCGGTTCGATCGGCGCGGCGTTCGTCTTGGTGCGCGCGTTCGGGATCGTGCGATCGCTGACGGTGGTGGGCGCGACGGTGGCCGTCGTCGGAGCGCTCGCGCTCGTGCGAACGTCGGGGTCGCGACGGGCGAGGGCGCACGCGGCGACGCTCGCGAGCGCGCTCGTGTTCGCGATGATCTTCTGGAAATTGCCTCGTAGACCGCTGCTCATGGCCGACGACGCCCCGGCCGTCTTCTACGAAGAGGGGCCCACGGCCACCGTGGCGGTCGCGCGCGCCGAGGACGGCTACCTTCGCATCGACGTCGACGGCGTCCCCGTCGCGGGCACGTCCCCCACGATGCTCACCGACCAGAAGTCGCTCGCGCACTACCCCATGGTGCTCGTCGAGCGCCCCCGCTCGGCGCTCACCGTCGGCTTCGGCAGCGGCGGAACGTCGCACTCGCTCTTGCTCCACCGCGAGCTCGATCGCGTTCGCGCCGTCGAAATCGCGCCCGAAGTGCTCCACGGCGCACCGCACCTCACGGCGTCCAACCACGGCGTGCTCGCGCGCGGCGACGCGCGATACGGGGTTGTGCTCGACGACGCGCGCTCGTATCTCGCGCACACACATTCGAGATACGACATCATCGCCACGGATTGTACGGACCTTCGCTATCGCTCCAACGCCAACCTCTACGACGTCGAGTACTTTCGCTTCGTGCGCTCGCGGCTCGAGCGCGGAGGCGTCGTCGCCGTGTGGCTCCCGGTGGGCGGGCTCTCGCGGCCGATGTTCAAGGTCGCGCTCCGAACGTTCGGCGAAGTGTTCGCTGACTTTCTCGTGTTCTGGCCCAACGGATATCCGTCGCACTACGTCGTCCTCGTCGGCTTCGAGGGGCGCCGATCGCTTCGGTGGGAGCGCTTTCGAACGCTCCTCGCGAGCGCGCCCGTGCGAGACGACCTGCGCGAAGTGTCCCTCGAAGATCCCGTGAAGGTCCTCTCGACGCTCGTGTCCGACGCGCGCTCTCTCCGCGGCGCGCTCGCGGACGCGCGGCTCAACACCGAAGATCGCCCGGTCCTCGAGTTCGAAGCGCCGCTCACCGGGTATTCGCCCCGCGCGACGACGGACAACCTCGAGTTTCTCGCGGACCACCGCGCAGCGCCCGAGTCCCTCCTCGATGGAGCGCTCTCGGAGGCCGAGCGCGCGCGCCTCCGACGGATGACCGCCGCGCTCCCGGCAGTGATCGCCGCGCACGGCGCGAGCTTCGCAGGCGAAACGCTGCGCTCGATGCGTCTCTACCTCGACGCGCTCGCGATCGCGCCGGACGACGCGGCCGTCGCGGCCCGCGTGCGCGAGCTCGTCGTGTCGCTCGCTTTGCGTCGAAGCGAGCCGTGGGTCGCGCTCGTGTTGTGCCGCGCCGAGCAGCTCGCCGGCGACCGCGATCGCGCGCGGGTGTGCTTCGAGCAGCGCGCACGCACGCGAGACGAAGAGCTCGAAGCGAGCGCCACGCGCTGGCACGCCGAGCTCGTCGCGCAGTGAAGATCGACGGCGCGACCGTGCGATACAGTGCGCGCGGCTTCGTGATGAGATCGTCTGTCGTCTTGTTGTCGCTCGCGCTCGCGCTCGCGTCGAGCTGTCGTCGATCGAGCGAGTCGGTCGTCGGCGACAAGCCGCTCGAGTTCGGGATCGCTTCGAGCCCGATGGACAACGGCGAGCACGCGCCGTGGGTCGAGCCGTCCGATCGAGCCCTGGGCGCGGCGTGGCTCGACGCGAGACGCGCGTTTGCTGCGGGATTTCCCGATCCGATCGGGCGTCGCTACGCGCGGTGCGGCGACGACGTGGGCTTCGTCGTCGCGGTTCCGGGCGGCGTCGCGGTGATCGATTGGCGCGGCTCGATCCGGCCGTGCGACGACGCGCGCGATGTCGAGAGGCCGTTTCCCGGGGAGTCGTTCGGAAATGTCGCGCGCGCTCTGTCGCTCGACGCATCGCTCGCACGACGCAATCCCCTCACGCGCGCGCTCATCCTCCGAACGAACATCGGCGCCGACGCGCTCGCCAACGCGCCCGCGCGCCACGTCCGGCCCTTCGCCGCGCTCGAGGCGTGGGCCGAAGAGACCTGGCGCGTCGCGCTCTCGAACTACGTCGGCGAGGCGCGAGGCGCCACCGCAGAGCGCGCGCTTTTCTTCACGCGGGCGTCGCTCGCGGCCGTAGGCGTCTTCGAGCGAACGAGCGGTCCGACACGCACGTCCGACGCGCTCTGGTTCGCTCCAACGGCAGCGGCCCTCGCGCGACAGCTCGACGATCGCGTGGAGGACGCGGGGGCCGCTGAGCCTCTGCCCGACGGCGGTCGCGACGCAGGACAGCCCCGGATCGCCGTCTCCGTCGCGCGGCGCTGGCTCGCGGATTCGCGCTTCCCGTCGCGAACGCTGCGAGAGAGGTACGCGCCGTCTCCTGGGGCTCCGCGGCCGTCGCTCGAGTGGGTCGCGCCCGCGCTTCACGCGGTCCTTCGCCGCTCGGACGCGATCGAGCCGATGCTCGAGCTGCTCGCGCGGGGAGAGGCCTTCGTCCCGGTGCGCGTCGTCCCCTTCGAGCACCCCGAGCGCGTGAGGCCCGCGCGGCTCTACGAGCTCGCGTATCACTTCGTCGCCACGGCCCTCGCGTTCGACCCGATCTTCGAAGAGATCGCCGCGGGCGCCGACGAGACCCGCCCGCGCACAGACAGCCTCGCGGCGCACCGCGCGTTCGTCGCTGGTGATCGTCGGGCGCTCGAAGACCTCGTAGCTCGATTTCGTGTGCGCATGGACGGCGCGACCTCGGGCGACGCCGAGCTCGCGCGCGCGCAGCTCGCCAACGAGTCGCTCTCGGCGATCGCAGCGGCAGCAGCGCAGCGATTGCCCGCCTACCGCGCGAACCCGCGTCGCGTCGGAGAGCAGCAGGCGCGCTACGAGGCGCGCGTCGCGCGCGACGCCGAGCTCATCGTGCGTCGGGCCGCGGCGCTCTTCGAGTCGCACCCCGCGTGGAGCTGCGCTGTCCTCGATCAGCTCGAGCGCGTCGCGCCCATGGTTTCGAGCGAGGCCCACGCGGCCCTCGTCGACCGGTTCGCTCGCGAGGGGCCGCTGACCGTCGAGACCGCGTCGTGCGTCGCGCGGGTCCTGCGTCCGCGCGCGGGCGAGGCGCAACCGGCGGTCGAAGAGCGATACGTGCGGTGGATCCGGCGCGCGGGCCCGCTCGTGTACGCGGCGAGCCCGTGCGACTCGATCGCCCACGGACCCGAGCGCACGCTCTCGATCGAGGCCCTTCGCGCTCACGCGATCGCGCCGCTCGAAGCGCTGCGAAGAGAGCGGGCTCCGCACGCGCTGCTGCGCGCGCTCGTGCGCTGGGTGCGACCCGAAGCGATCCGCTGCGCCTCGCACAATCCAACGTATTTCGACTGGGTGCGGGTCGTCCTCGCGCGCGCGGTGCCCGTGGGCTCGCCCGTCAGCGACGCGGTTCGCACCGGAGAGCCGTGGGGCCGGCGACGGAGGTGCCCCGTTGTGCACGACGGGTACGCGCGGGGCGAGGGCCGGATCCCTCTTCGAGACCTCGCGGGAATCGCCCACGCCTTCGCGGAGACCCGCGAGCCGTGCGCCCTGGCCGACCGGGCTCCGACGCTCGACGGGTGGCGATTTGCGCTCGAAGCCCAAGCGCGACGGGCGCGCGACGAGCGTGCAAATCGCTGAGCGTCTCGATTGTGTGTGTCGAGACGACGTCGTCAGCGCGCGAGGCTCTCGAGGATGCGCTGGAGCTTCGCGGCGGTGATCATCGCGTCCGCTTCGCGATACACGGCTTGCACCGAGACGAGCCCGTCGCGGCGCAAAAGGATCGTGTTTCGAAAGGTCACCCCGGTGGTCATGGACGAGGTCTGCTCGATGCGGTGCAGGCCGTTGAGCATCGAGCGCGTCGGGGCGCCGAGCGATCGCGCGCCGCTCGGGGCGCCCATCGGCGTCGTTTGCTCCACGAACTCTCGCGCTGTCGAGTCGAGGAGCTCCTCGGTCGCGGCCATGGGATACGCGCCGAACACCATTCCGACGGACATGTCGTCGTCGCGGATCTCGGCGAGGGTCCACTCGCGACGCTCTGCGGTGTGCGTTCCGACCGCGACGGGAACGCGCGGCGCGCGCACTTCGAGCGACGTCGCCGCGAGCCGGTAGGTGGACCAACGATCGGGGTTGTCGCGCGTCCACACGCGGCCGAGCGCGAGTCCCATCGCGCCAGCGATGAACAGCGAGACGATCGCGCCGCGACCGACCAGCGAGAGCCGCTCGGAGCGCTCTTCGATCGGCTCGTCGCCAGGGTGGGCAACGCCCGACAACACGAGCAAGAGCCCCGCGAGAAAGCCTCCTGCGTGCGCCGCGAGGCTCACGTTGGGCATGAGCGAGACGAAGACCTGCAGCGCGAGGTTTCCGACCGCGCTCTTTCGAAAATCGGCGATCGTCGCCTCGGGCAACGCGCCGCGCGGCTTGATCGCGAGCGCCACGGACGCTCCGATGAGGGCGAAGATCGCCCCCGACGCGCCGACGACGACCGAGGCTTTGCCGAACAGCGCAGCGCACACGCCGCCCGCGAGGGCGCCCGCGAAGTACACGAGTGAAAATCGCCCGCGCCCCAGCACGCGCTCGTAGAAGGCACCCAGGCTCAAGAGCGACAGGCCGTTCATCAGCACGTGATTGAACGAGCCGTGCACGAAGCTATACGACAAGAGCCGATACAGCTCGCCCGCCGCGACGCGCTCGCGCACGAGGGCGCCCATGCGCACGGCGGTCGACAGCGAGTCGACCCTGAACGCGAGCTGCGCGACGAACACGACCGCGATCGCCGCGAGAAGCGCGTACGTCACCGTCGGCCGCGCGGCCGCGTCGAGCTGTCCTCGAAAGACCTTCGCTTCCGCTGCTCGCTCTGCGCGTTGCTTCGCCGCGCTTCGAACGCGCTCGGCCAACGCGTCGCGCGCTGGCGAATCGAGCGGGGCTGCGTCGGTTCGTTCGAACTCGCGATCGATCGCGGAGGCCACCGTCGGCGAGAGCGACGCGCTCCATCGCTCGCCGCGCTCGTCGATGTGCGCCGCGCCGCGCGGGTGACTCGCGCTCGAATCCGCTGCCAACAGCGCGCGGAGCGTCTCTCGATGCTCGGCGCTCCCGCCGAGGAGCACGACGTCGATCGGCTCGCTCTCGAGTCGCGAGAGCAACAGCGCCAGCGCGTCGCCGAGCGCCTTTTGATCGCGGCCATCGACGCGAACGAGCACGACGAGCGGCGCGTCGTCCGTCGCCCAGAGCTGCGTTTGTTCACCCACCTGAATCGGGGCGGAGTTGCCGTCGACGAGCGCGCGAATCAGCCGCGCAGCGAGCGGGTCCTCGAGCCATCGTTCGAGCGTCGTCGTTGTGCGCTCAGCCTGTGGTGAACTCGAATTCTCCATAGTTCGATCTCGATCGTTGGGATCGCTTGCGCTGTGCGCCCGTCGCGATCGAAGCGTTGTGTATAGCGCGGCGCCGATCCGTGGTCGCCGCGGTTGTTTCGAGAGTAGAGTGCCGTCTGCTTTGGAGAGTACGGCTTGAAGCAACGGCGGGGCAGGTTTCTCGTGTGCGCTGCGACGCTGCTCGTCGCGGTTCCTGCGTCGGGGCAGGAGCGCGAGGACAACGTCCGCTTCGCGTGGGTCCGAGACGAGGGCGCAGAGACGTGTCCGGACGCGACCGTGGTGCGTCGCGCGGTGAGCGATCGGGTCGGGCGTGACCCCTTCAGCGAGCGCGCGCGCACGTCGATCGACGCGATCGTGCGCCGAAATTCCCAGGGATTTGTCGCGCGATTCTTCGTTCGAGGCGCCTCGGATGAGCCGCTCGGGACGCGCGAGTTCACGAGCGCTGCGCCGACGTGCGAGCCCATCGTGGAGGCGCTCGCGCTCGCGCTCGCGATCGTGATCGACCCCACCGTCGCGCTCCGTCCCGAGCCGTTGGTGAGCACGTCGATCGTGCGCGCGTCGGTCACCCCGAGTCCGATTGCGGCGGTGCCGCGCAGGTCGCCGAGCCTCACGCTGACCGCGCTGCCGACGAGCCGATCGCAGATGGCGCTCGCGCTCTCGCTCTCGTTCGACGCTGCGCTCGGCGTGTTGCCGACGGTCGGCTTCGGCCCGGCTCTCGACGCGCACCTGCGATTTTCGCGCTGGATCGCCGCGGACCTGTCCTCTCGTTGGCTCGCCGAACAACGGACATCGACGGCGCTCAGCGACTACGCGCTCTCGATGGCCAGCTCGTCCGCGAGCGTGTGCGTCGATCCCCTCGGATCGACGAGCGCCTCGCGCGCATCGTTCGCCGCGTGTGCGGCGCTCTCGGCTGGGGCGATCTCTGCGTCAGCGCTGCGACAACGCGCGATCGAGGGCGGCGTTCGACCGTGGGTCGCGCTCGGCCCCGCGTTGCGCGGCCAGCTGCGAGTCGTCGGTCCGCTCGTGCTCGAGGCGCGGCTCGGCGCGACGTTCGCGCTCGCGCGCAACGCGTACCTCGAAGAGAGCGGCGAGCCCGTGACCAGCGCGACCGTCTTCGAACAGCCGCTCGTCGGAGGCTACGCGTCGCTGGGCTTCGGCGTCGCGACCGAGCCGTTCGGCGCGAGTCGACCGTGAATTTCTCGAATTGATTCAATGTCTTTCAGCGCGCCGTCGAAAACGAGAAGGTCCGAGGGCCGGACCCGCACTTCCATGAGCGGAGCGTTCGCCGCATTGAAGGCACTCTTTCGAACGGCCCCCGCCGAGGGCACCGCTGTCGCGCCATCGCTCGACACGCTGGCTGTGTACGACCAGTACGCGGACTTCGTGTGGGCCACGCTCGCGCGGCTCGGCGCGCGCGACGCGCTGCTCGAGGACCTCTCGCAAGAGGTGTTCGCCGTGGTGCACCAGCGGCTGCACTCGTACACGGGCGCGGGGACGCTCAACGCGTGGCTCTTTGGAATCTGTGTGCGCGTCATGACGGCGCACCGTCGACGGGCGCACACGCGGCGCGAGCACGTCGTCGACGAGATGCCCGAGCCGTCGTCGCCGGGCCCTGCGGCGCTCGCGGGGCCGATGTCTCCCGAAGAGCGCGCCGCGGAGAACGAAGGCCGCGTCTTGCTCGCTGCGCTGCTCGACGAGCTCGACCCCGAGCGTCGCGTGGCGTTCGTGATGTTCGAGATCGAAGGCCTCACGTGCGAGGAGATCTCCAAAGGACTCGGCGTTCCGATCGGGACCGTGTACTCGCGCCTGCACGCGGCGCGAAAACAGTTCGAGCAGGCGCTCGTCCGCCTCAACGCGCGCACACGACACGGAGGTCGCCGATGAACGAACCTCGCCGTTGGCTCGACAGCAGCGACAGCGATCACGCGCAGCATCGCTCGGTGCTCGCGCACGGAAAGCGTCACCCCAACCGTCCTCTCGACACGGCCACGCGCCGTCGCATGAGGCAGCGCGTCGCGGCGCTCTCGGCCACGGCCGTCGGCGCGTCGGTGTTCGTCGGTTGGCTGAAGGCGCTCGCGGCGGGCCTCGGGCTGAGCGCCGTCGTCGCAGGCGCGACGGTCGCGACGCTCGTCGCGCGAGACGCGTTGCGCGCGAACGCCAACGCAACCACCACGCCGCGACCTCAGCGAGCCGCCTCGCGCGCGCCTCGTGTCGCGACGGCGTCGCCGCAGCCCGCGCCGCACGAGCTCCCTCGTGTCGTTGCCGAGGCTCCAACGCCCGTCGCCGCGGCCGCGCCGAGCCCCGTTGCAACCGCGCCTTCGCTGCAAATTGCCAGGCGAAATACGCGCGTCGCGACGCGCGCGATCGACCCGTCTCCTGCGATCGTCGTCGCGTCCGCCTCGCCGATGCAGGCCGGATCCACCGGGCCCAGCCTGCCCTCGCCGCAGCCTGTCGCGTCCGCGAGCTCGCCCGAGGTCGCGCCATCGAGCGCTGCCGACGCGCTCACGCGAGAGCGGCTCATGCTCGAGCCCGCGCGCGCGGCGCTGGCGCGAGATCCCACCGCGGCGCTCGCGGCGATCGACCACTATCAACGCGCGTTCGAGCGCGGACAGCTCTTGGCCGAGAGCGAGTACATCGCGATCGAAGCGCTTCGGCGCTCGGGCCGCGGGGCGCAGGCGGACGCGCGCGCGGACGCGTTGGTGAGGCGATTTCCATCGAGCGTGTACGCGACGCTGCTCCGTCGACAGCGAGGGGAGCGATGAAGACGCAACGTCACTTGATTGCGTGTGCTGTGATGGCCGCGCTCGCCTCTGGGTGCCTCGACCGCGTGACGATCGTGCGCGTCGACGCTGCGTCGGACCGCGTAGCGTCGGACGAGCGCCCCGACGCGAGCGCCGTCGATGTCACGAGCGAGCTCGCGATGGACGTCGCGAACGACAGGGCCGAGGCTCCGATGGACGTGCCGAACGACACCGCGAGCGAGTCGACGCCGGACGTGGTCTCGCTCCCGGACTCGACGCCCGACGTGCTCGACGATCGCCCGAGCGACGAGCGCCCGGACGTGCGCGTGCGTCTTCCCGATGTTCCGCGGTTGGTGGCGCCGATGTCGACGAGCTTCCTGACGGGCGCGACGCCGCGTCTGCGATGGGAGCTCAGCGCGAACACCGACGAAGCGGTCGTCGAAATGTGCGCCGATCGCGCGTGCACGATGCTCGAACGATCGGTCACCGTCGCGGGCACGACGCTCGTCTGGCCCGTCGCGCTCACCCCGGGAACCCACTTCTGGCGGGCCTTCGGCAAGACCGGCGCGCTTCGCTCCTCGATCGCCAGCGCGACGTGGCAGTTTCACGTTCCGCGTCGATCCGCAGCGGTGACCACCGCGTGGGGCACGACCCCAGATTTCAACGGCGATGGCTTCACCGACGTCGCGATGGGCGCGCCCGACGCCTTGGGCGCTGGCGCCGCATACGTCTATCCAGGGAGCGCGAGCGGCATCGGCAACACGCCGTCCGTCACGGTTCGCGGCACGGGGCGCTTCGGATACGTCGTCGAGTCGGTCGGTGATCTCAACGGCGACGGCTTCGCGGAGCTCGCCGTGGGCGCGCCCGAAGCAGCGAGCTCGACGGGGGCGGTCAGCGTGTTCTTCGGCTCTCCTCGCGGCATCGACGCGAGCGCGCCGCGAACGACGGTCACTGGCGCGTCCTCCGGCGACGAGTTCGGGGTCGATCTCAACGCAGCGGGAGACGTCAACGGTGATGGCTACGGGGACATGATCGTCGGCGCTCGGTTTGCTGCGATGCGCGCGGGCCGAGCCTCGTTGTTCTACGGGGGCCCCGCGGGCCTCACGGGCGGGGTCTTCGAGATCGCGAGCGGCTCTGTCACCGCAATCAGCTTCGGAGGTTCGGTGTCCGGAGCGTGCGACGCGGACCGTGACGGATTTGCCGACATGATTGTTGGTGCGCCCTTCGCGTTCGCCGGCGAAGCAGGCGCTGCGTATTTCGTACGTGGTGGCCCGTCCGTGGGGACGCCGGCGGAGCTTCGTGGCTCGGCGACCAGCGAATGGTTCGGCTTCGGCGTGCGCCGCGCGGGCGACGTCGACTTCGATGGGCACTGCGACTTCGTCGTTGGCTCGCCCAACGATCGTGAGCGCGCCGGCGCGATCCATCTGTATTCGTCGCGCGTCGACTGGGTCGGAGCGCGACCGACGCTCTCGATCCTCGGGTCGACGCGGATGCGCGCCTTCGGCTATCGCGTGTCGGATGCGCGTGACGTGGACGGCGACGGAGTCGACGACATCATCGTCGGCGTCCCCGATGAAGCTGCGCTCATGGGCATGGCGCCGATCTACCGCGGCTCGGCGACCACCACGCTCGACGCGGTCCCGTACTCCTTGGGCCCGAACGCCGATCGCTTCGGTCGCGCTGTGGGAGGCCACGGTGACTTCGACGGCGACGGCTTTTCGGACATCGTCGTTGGCGAGCCTGAGTTCCGGACAATGCCGGGTCCATTCGAGGGGCACTTCGCAGTGTTTCGCGGAGGACCGACTGGCCCTTCGCTCTTGCGTTGGCTCAGCGCGCCCGAGGGAGGCTACGCCGGCGGCGCGCTCGCGCTCGGCTTGCAAACTCGCTCTCGCGCTCGCTGGTTGCTCCTGTGACACGCGGCGATGTCGGCGACGACGGCGATCCGACGCCTGCGCGCTTCGACGTCGCGGTGATCGGCGCGACGCTGCCGGGCCTCATCGCGGCGTTGCGTCTGCGCGCCGCTGGCTACTCGACGATCGTGCTCGAGCCCGAGCCCTCCATCGGCGGCGCGTGCGGAACGTTCGTCGAGGACGGATTCGTCTTCGACCGCGGCTGCAACGACTTCTCGACCAACCTCGCACGCGAGCTCGACGAGCTCGGCGTCGACGTGGCGTTCGAGCGAAAACACACGCGGATCTACTTCGGTGAAGACGCGGTGGACCTGCCCCCGAGCGCGGCGCTCGTCGCGCGCTTGGTGCTCCGTGTGCCGCTCCTCGCGCGGCGTCCCGCGATGTCTCGGGTCGGCGACCTCGAAGCCCTCTCGAAGCTCGGCGCCGACGCGAGCCGAGAGCACGAGGCGAACACCGCCTCGACGAGCCCTGCCTGCGGTCCCCAACACCTGATCGATCGAACGCTCGATCGCTTCTGCGCGCTCGGCGGCCGCGCGGTGGTCCGCTGCGGCGCGATCCGTCACCGACTCGCGTCGTCCGCGCACGAGCTGCGCTTGACGAGCTCGAACGAGACCGTCCTCGCCTCGACGCTGCTCGTCCACGAGAGCGCCGAGGAGACACCACAGCGATTCTCGACGCTGTTGTTCGCGACGCGCGGCGACGCCCCCTGGCCCGCGGAGGTCGAGACGCTCGGCTGCTTCATGCCCGACCTTCGAGACCAGCTCCTCGCGTCGGGCGAGATCGTCGAGTCGGACGTGTTCAGTTTTCATGTGATCCGAACGAACCTCGGCGAACCCGAAGGCGCGCCGAAGACCTTCGTCGGCTTCGTCGCTCGTCGCTCGCCGCGGCCGCTCACCGAAGACGAGCGCCGCGACGTCCTCGTGTTCGCGCGCCGAGCGCTCGATCGCGTGGTGCCCGGCTTCGCGGACGCGCTGCTCTACGCGAAGCTCCTCTCGCCAGACGAAGCGCTCGCGCGCGCGCGATTCGCGGCCCTTCGGAGCGCCGAAGGGGTCTGGTGGTCGCAGCTCGCGTCGGACCCGGCGACGAGCGCGACGACGTTTTCGCTCGGCGCGATGGCCTTGCCCCCGGCGTCGTGCGCGAGCAACGCGGTGTTCGTCGGGCGAAGAGCGGCCGAGCGCGTCGCTGCTGCGCTCGAGCAGAGACCGGACCTCGCTGCGTCCCGACGGCGCGCGGCCAACGACAACGGCGACGACGGCTCCATGCGCCGACGCTGACGCGGCGCTCCGCGCGGGTCGCTCAGATCCCGGGCGGGCGCGAGATCGTGATGCGCGTCACGCCCGTGTTGTACGGAGTTCCTGTCTTTTGCCTCACGACAAGGGTGTGGAGGTTGGCGCCGCGACCGATGAGTTGGTCGAGCTCCGCGCCCGTTCCTGCGCCGGCGCTCGAGGGTCCACACGCGGCCGCCCCCGTGTCGTCGACGCACGTCGTGTCGCCCGTCGCGCTTCGGTACTCGAGCACCGTGTCGAGCGTGCGCGTCGTGAAGCACGTGGACGCGACGAGCGATCCGCCTGCGGAGGTCGGGCACGACGTCCAGAAGTACATCGCTGCTGGCAGCGCGCCCAAGCCTCCGCACGTCGTCGAAGCTGTCGTCGTGGTGGGCAGCGCGAACGTTCGGTCGTAGCTCGTTCCGATCGGGAGCGCGGACGCCTCGGGCACCGGGCCGGCCGTGTTGATCGGCGTTCGAATCGCGCTCACGGTGAGCGTGAAGTCCCCGTCCACCGCGGTGGTGCTCCCGACCTCGAGGAACACGGTCCCCGAGTTGACATAGGTAAACGCCTGCTCGAACCGCGTATCGCCGCATCCATCGCTGCTGCACGCCGTCGAGGACGCGCAGTTCGCGCGAAACGCGACCTTCGGACGAAACACCGTGTTCGAAGTGACCGCGGCGTACACGAGCGACGGCGCCGTCACCGTCAGCGAGTAGAACACCGTGACCGCCGCGGCAACGCAGTCGCCGCTCTCGCTCGTCGCGCCGCGGAGCGTCCCGAAGAACGTTCGGTTGTACGGATCGGTTCCGAGCGGCGTCGCCGCGGAGCAACGGTCGTTGAGCGAGCGACACACGCCCGAGACGCAGTTGCTCGAGCCCGTGCACGCGCGGCCGCACGTTCCGCAGTGGGTGTTGTTCGCGAGCACGTCGACGCACGCGCCGCCGCACGCCATGTTCGGCGCGAAACACGGGACGTCCGGCCGCGTGTCGTTGGGGACGTCCGCGCCCGTATCCACGCCGCTGTCGACGCCCGAATCGACGCCAGTATCGTTGCCCGTGTCGTTGCCCGTGTCGCCCCGCGCGTCGTTGCCCGAGTCTGTCGGCACGCCCGCGTCCGTGACGTCCATCCCATCGGCCGTGCTCGTGACATCGTCGATCGGTCGCGCGTCTCGAACGTCATCGATCACGTCGATCGCGTCGTCCGCGGCGTCTTCGAGCTGGCTGTCTATCGCGTCCGAGGGAGCGTCGACGTTCGGACGATCGTCGAGCGCGCTGTCCACGCGGTCCACGGATCCGTCCCGCAAATCGGGCGACCGTAGGTTCGGCGGGAGCGCGCAGCCGGACAAGAGCGCGACGAGCGAGGCCGTCACGTTGGACATCGTCGCGCGCATCAGAAGCGACCTCCTGCGGTGATCCCGAGCTGCGCTCGTCCGACGGTCGGCGCGACAGCGACCGGCGCGCGCTCGCGGCGAACGAGCCGATCGGCGACGAGCCACGCGGCGCCGCCCGCGACGAGGACGCCGCCCGAGACGAGGGCAATATTGGTGATGGTATTCAACGACTCTGCGCTGCTCGCCCTCGCGACGAGCGCGTCCGCCGCGGTCGAATCCGCGCACACAAAACGGCCCCCTTCGATCGGGCAGGCGGCGATCTCACCGTTGCGAAGCGCGAAGGTCACAGCGCCCGTGACGAGCGCGACCGCGCCCGCCGAGAGCGTCACGATCGGCCCGATGGGCAGCGGCCTTCGCGGCTCGACCGTGACCGTGCGCGGCGGCGGGACCGCGATCGTTTGCTCGACCGCCGTCGTCTCCCGCTGCGGAGCTCGCTCGAACGCGAGCTCGAGCGAGCGTCGCTCACCGCGCGCGAGCTCGACCGTCTGCTCGATGGGCGTACACCCCGACGCTCGGGCGACGATCGCCACGCGCCCCGGGTTGAGCGCGATCGGAACATCCAACAGCGCCCCCGAGACCTCGCGCCCGCCCACCGTGACGCGCGCGTCGCTCGGCCGCTCGCCGCGGACGACCAGCGCGAGCGTCGCGATCGCCGGGCGCGTCTCTTCGAGCACTTGCCTGCACGACGCGAGCAGCGCTTCGCGATTGGGCAAGCTCGCGTCTCGCTCGGCTTCTCGTACGCACGCTTCGGCTTGCGTGAGCGCGTCTGCCGGTCGCACGAGCGTGGCCAACGTCTGCGCGACGAACAACCGGAGCGAGGGCGTCCGCTGAATGCGCATCGCTTGCTCGGCGCGCTCGAGCGCGAGCCGATGATCGCCCGCGGTTCGGGCCTGCTGCGCTTGGTCGATCAGCATTCGTCGGGTCGCGAGGTCGGGCTGCGCGCCCGAGGCGTCGCTCGCTGGTTGTGCGACCGGCGCCGACTGCGCCGCGCCGTCGTACGCGCGCAGAGAAGCCGCGAACACCGCGGAGAAAAAGGCAAAATGCGAGGACCCGCGACGCCGTGGAGGCGCGCGACGAGCAGAGCGAAGCATGGCGTCGAGTACTCGTGCGCGCCCCTCGCGAAACCCATCTCGAAATCGATCGCGCGCCGAGACGACCGAGGATCCGCCGTCGGTGGGCGACGGACTCGCCGGAGTTCGTTGGGCCCCTTTCCCGAGAGGCCGCGCGTCGCGCGTATTTCTTCGGGCGAAGCGTAGCGATATTCTCGGCTGCATCGGCGTCGCGACGAGGCGCGAACGCCGTGGCGGCCCGACGCATTGCGCGACGCGACGCTCGTGGAGGTCCATACCGAGATGCAGGACGAGCGGCTCGAATACAAGGGCGGGCTGCTTCGCGGGTACGCGAAGTGGCTGCGCGAGAACAAGCACTTCGACGCTGTGTCGAGCGCCGCGTCGCCCGAGGTGCGCGCGCGGTTGGCGGACCCGCCGCTCGCGACCGAGTGGGTGTCCGCCGCGATGCAGAACGGAGTGCTCGCCGCGGTGCACGCCGTCGGTCGAGACGAGCTGATTCACAGCATGGTGCGCGGCTCGATCGGCGGCGGCGTGCTCAGGCTCATCGAGCCGCTGATCCACGGCGTCGTTCGCGTGTTCGGGAGGACGCCAGCCGCGGTGCTCTCTCGGCTCGAGACGATCCGGCCGAACGTCATGCGCGGCGTCCGGTTCGAGTACGAGCCGCTCGGACCCAACAGCGGGATCGTCCATTGCCGCGCGGTCTCCGAGCCCTTCGGAGAGCACGCAGGCACCGCTTGGCGCGCGTCGATCGAGTCGCTCTGCGAGCTGCTCGGATTTCGCGGCGCGACGGTCACCGTCGCGTCGAGCGCGGATCGCCGCGAAGAGCGGATCACGGTCCGTTGGTGATCACGGGAGCTCGGCTTCGCCCTCGGCGTTCGCGGCGCTCGCCGCTCGCTCGCCCCAGACGCCCGGGATGTTCGCGCCGCACTTGAAACACGCTCCATTTTTCAAGTGGCTGGCCGTCACGCGGTAGTCGTCGCGCTCGATGAGCACCTCGTGACACGCGGGGCAGCGCGTGTGCGACAGCTCGCTGTACCCGCCGCGCGCGTTGCTCGCGTACACGAAGGCGAGGCCCTTGGCGTAGCCCATCCCGACGGCGCTCGCGAGCGAGTTGACCTCCATGCGCGGGACGTGCTCGAGCTTGTACCGCGGCACGAAGGCGTTCAAATGCCAGGGAATTTCCTTGGACACGCGCGCGATCGCGTCGGCGATGGTTCGCAGCGAGCGCAGCTCGTCGTTGAAGCCGGGGACGACCATCGTCACGACCTCGACCCAGAACCCGAGCTCTTTGGCGATCGCGATCGCGTCGAATACGGGTCCCGATCGTCCTCCGAGCGCGCGGTATCGCTCGTTGTCCGCGGCCTTGAGGTCCACGCGGTACGCGTCGCACACCGGGCGGATGAACGAGAGCGCCTCCCGCGTCGTGTTGGCGTCGGAGATCACGGCGGTCGCGAGCCCACGTCGCTTGGCCTCGGCGAACACGTCGCGCACCCATTCGGCGGCGATCATGGGCTCGTTGTACGCAGCGGCCATGACGGTGCAGCCCTGCTCGATCGCGTGATCGACGAGCGCCTCGGCGGTGCACTCGAGGGGCTCTTCGTCCGCGGTGTGCTCGCTGTCTTCGCGCAGCGCTTGAGAGAGCCTCCAGTTGTGACAGTACGGGCAACGCAGATCGCAGCCGTACATGCCCATGATCATCGAGCGTTCGCCGGCGCGAAAGTGATAGAGCGTGTTGGTCTCGACGTTGCGCGCGAGGCGACGCGCGACGTAGCCGTGGGGCGCGTAGAGCTTTCCTTCGCGCACGAAGCGGACGGCGCACGCGCCTTCGCGGCCTTCTTGGATCACGCACCCGTGCGCGCACGCGAGGCAACGGACGTGGCCGTGCTCGGTCGGCTCGAAGAGCGCTGCGGGTTTGGCGCGCGCCGCGAGGCGCTCGATCAACGGTCGCGCGTCGCTCTTGTCGCGCACGGCGCGATCGACGACGGGCAGCGAGGCGCGGGGCGGGCGAGGGGAGGCCGGGTCGTGTGACATCCAGTGCCCTGGTGTTGTAACGGTGTTGGTGACGCGATGGCCATCGGAGTGGTGTTCAACCCGCGCGCAGGGCGCAATCGGCGCGATCCGCGCGCGGCAGAGCGAATGAAGCGCATGCTGGGCGACCACGGCGTGGTGAGCGCGCCCGAGTCGCTCGACGAGCTCGCGCGCGCGGCCGAGGACTTTCGACGACAGGGAATCGACGTGCTCGCCATCGCTGGAGGCGACGGGACCAACCACGTCACGCTCACGCATTTCGCCGCGGTGTACGGCGATTCACCGCTGCCCAAGCTCGCGCTCCTGCGCGGCGGCACGATGAACACCGTCGCGGATTCGCTCTCGCTCCCGCGCGGAAAACCCGAGGGCTTGCTCGATCGTTTGCTGCGCAAATACCTCGAAAAACCCGCGATCGACACGGTCGAGCAGTGGACGTTGTCGGTCGAAGGTCAGCTCGGATTTCTGTGGGGGCTCGGCGTCGTTCCGCAGTTCTTGAGGGAGTATTACGACACGGGCGCGCCGTCGCCGAAGACCGCGGCGATCACGCTCGCGAAGGGCGTCGGGAGCACGCTCGTGCGCGGCGAGATGTTTCGTCGATTGAGCGAGGGCGTCCGCTGCGAGGTCGAGCACGACGCGGGCGTGTGGACCGAGCGCGATTGGTTCACGGTCACCGCGGGGACGATCGCGGACATCGGCCTGGGGTTCAAGCCGTTTCACCGCGCGCCGAAGGCCCCGGGCTTCGTGCACTTGCTCGGCGTCACGACCAACGCGATGGGCTTCGTGCTCGACTTGCCGAAGATCTTCCGCGCCAAGCCCATGCGCGAAGACCGCGCGATCGACGCGCTCGTGACGAGGCTCACGGTCCGCGCGAACAAGGGGCCGCTTCGGTACATGATCGACGGCGACGTCCGCACCCACGAGTCGAACGAGATGACCGTTCGCATCGGGCGACCCGTCGCGATCGTGCGCTGAGCCGCGCCATTGCCGAACCGCTCGCATCGGCGCCGACTTCACGCGAGCGGATCGAATGGTCCGTAGAACGCGGCCGTTCGTGCCTGCTGGCTGACGTCCGTTTGCGAGTCGAGAAAAGAATCGTCTCGTTCGAGTAACTATTTAGCGAACTGGCGAATCAATTCGAGAAGTTCGAATGATTGTGCCACGAAGTACCCGCGCTGTAACACCATCGTGCTACGAAAAACAAAGTTGTAACACGTTGAATTTGTTCAAATCTCGAGTGCCTCAACTGACGTAACGACGCGCATTCGGGTGCATCTCAGCATCCGAACGGAGGCGTACGTGACTTCAACTCGAACGAAGAAGTGGCTTGCTGTCGGTGTCGCGACATCAGCCCTCTTGGGCGGAGCTTTTGCTCTCCGCTCTACTCGCAGCCACGCTGCGGACCACTTGGATCCGCCGGGCCGCACCGACCCAGCAGCGATGCCCGCCGGCATGGACCGCAACGCGGACATCGCCGACGTGTACGCGTGGCACCGCGGTACTGGGGCGACCCAAACCGTCGTGCTCGCGCTCTCGTTCTCGGGACCCAACGCGCCAGCGGCGAACCAAGCGCTGCCCTGTGACCGCGACGTGCTCTACAACATTCACGTCGGTGCAGGCGACACGCTCCCGGCCGCGGGCTCCGAGCGTGTGTTTCGTGTTCGCTTCGGACGCGACTCGGTCAACAACTGCTTCGCCCGTTGGGAAGGGCTTCCTGGGACGACGGGGCCCGTCGTCACGCGCACCGAGACCAACATCGATCTCGGCGGAAACGTCCGAGCCTTCGCGGGTCTCCGCGACGACGCGTTCTTCTTCGACCTCCAGGGCTTCCGCGAGACGCTGGCGATGGGCCAGCTTCGCTTCGTCAACGATCGCGACTTCTTCGCCGGCAAGAACACGCCTGCGATCGTGATCGAAGTCCCCGCGACGGCCATCAACAACGGCCAGAACACCCTCCGCGTGTGGGCCACCACCGCGCGGGCTCGCTGAGAGGAGCACCACAAATCATGAAAACTCTTCGACTCAGCGCGCTCCTCGCGATCTCGGCGACGGTCATCGCCTGCGCTCCTCCTCCTCCTCCCGCGGACTCGGGCGTCGACACGGGCGTGACGACGGATTCGGGCGTCAACCCGACGGACACCGGCGTCGTGACCGACTCTGGCGTCACGCCGACGGACACGGGCGTTGGTCCGACCGACTCTGGTGTTCCTCCGACGGACGGCGGCGGCGGCGACAAGTGCACCGAGCTCTGCACCGCCGTGATCGGCGCGTGCACGGGCGCCAACGCGCAGTTCACGGACATGGCGGACTGCACCTCGTGGTGCGCCGGCGCGCGCATCCCCACGGGAACAGCCGGTGAAATGTCCGGCAACACGCTCGAGTGCCGCATCTACCACGCCGGCGTCGCCCGCATGATGCCCGCCGTTCACTGCCCGCACGCCGGCCCGACCGGCGGCGAAGTGTGCGGCACCATCAACTTCAACGCGGGCGCCGTCACGGCGTTCACCCGCGTCGATCGCATGGGCATGCCCGCTGTCTCGACCGCGCTCGTCGGCTCTGCCCGCAAGAACGCGTTCAACGACGGCAACCCCAACGACGACATGGGCTTCGCCGGTGACTTCGTCGGCTCGCTCACGGCGCTCCACACCGCGCTCGACGCCCGGCTCACCGCGGCGAACCTCACGCCGTGCAGCATGACCACGATGATCGGTGGCCTCCCCGAGTGCGTCGGCCAGACCTACGCGCCCGGCGCGTCGGTCGCCAGCCTCATCCTGCCGAACGACGCCATCAAGCTCGTGCTCACGACCGCCTCGGGCTTCCCCAACGGCCGTCGCCTCCAAGACCCGGTCATCGACGTGACGCTCGCGGTGCTCTTGCTCCGCGTCAACTCGTCGGGCCCGGGCACCTGCGCTGGCGGTATGTGCACCGCCGGAACGCTCGCGGGACTCCCGCTCAACCCGCCACGCAACGACGTGATGGGCGGCATGTTCCCCGACACGTTCCCGTACCTCCACCCGCCGCACCGCATGTAATCGTCCGCGGCGATCCGCCGCTGGATTTACAGGCGATACGCGCATCGACGCCGCTCGCGAAACGCACGTTTCACGAGCGGCGTTGTTGTATTTCGAGGGGCGTTGATTCCGTGTTCGACGCGGTCGTAACTCTCGTCGAAGCTGTGGCATACACCCCTTCGTCCATGCGCACTCATCGCTCTGTTGCTTCGACTTCGCTCGCGCTGTGCGCGCTCTCGCTCCTCGCGTGCCAACGAAGTCAGCCGCTCGACCCGGCGCGACCCGTCGTTGTCGCGCGGCGCGACGCAGCGCCGGCCGCAGACGCGAGCTCGTCGAACACCGACGCGAGCGCGGACGCGGCTCCTGCAGCGAGGCTCGACCCAGCTTCGGCGACGCGGGTCGCCGCCCTCGATGACGAGATTCGAAGCCTCGAGCGCCTCGCCGCCGCGCGCGCGGACAACTGGATCGACCTCGAGACCGTCGCGTCGCGCTACCTCGAGCGCGTCGCCCTCACGGCGGACTACGAAGACTACCGCCGCGCCGAAGACGCGATCGACCGCGCGTTTCGCAAGGGAAACGGGATGGGTCCGTTCCTCCTCCGCGCGCAGCTCAACTACACGCTCCACAGGCTCGACCGCGTCACGGCCGATGTCGACGCGGTGCTGCGCGGCGCGATCGTTCAACCCACGGTGCGCGCGGCGGCCGAAGAGCTCCGCGCAAACGTGCTCTTTCACACGGGGCGCTACGACGAGGCTCGCGCGGCGTACGAGCGCCTCGTGCGCGAAGAGCGCTCGGCCGAGCGCCTCGCGGCCCTCGCGCAATACCAGTGGAAGACCGGTGATTTCGCGGGCGCCGATCGCCTCCTCGCCGAAGCGCAGCGCGTCGCGCAACGCCGGTCGCCAGAGGTCCGCGCGTGGCTCTGCCTCGTGCGAGGGCTGCTCGAGCTCGACCGCGGACGGTGGCCCGACGCGCTCTCGCACTACCGCGAAGGGCTCGTTCTTCGACCCGGATACTGGCTGCTCGAAGAGCACGAGGCCGAGGCCATGACGCTCATGGGCGAGGGCGCAAGGACGCTCCCGAAGTACCTCGACCTCATCGAGCGCACGAACAACCCCGAGTTCATGGACGCTGCGGCGGACATCCTCGCCAAGCGCGGTGAGCGCGACGCGGCCGCGCGTTGGGTGGCCCGCGCGAGGGCCATCTACGACGAGCGGCTGCGGAGGTTTCCCGAGGCGGTCGCAGGGCACGCGGTCGAGCACTTTCTCGAGCACGATCCGCAGCGCGCGGTCGCGATCGCCGAGGCCAACGTGCGCGCTCGGCCTGGAGGCGAAGCGCAGGTGCACCTCGCGCGAGCGCTCTTCGCCGTGGGCCGACGAGACGACGCGAAGGCCACGATCGATCGCGCGCTCGCGTCGCGCTGGCGCACCGCAGAGCTCTACGAGTGCGCCTCGCGCATCTATGAAGCGCTCGGACAACGCGCGGTCGCCGCGGCTCACAAGCAGCGGGCGCTCGCGCTCAACCCGCACGCGTTCGACGAGTGATGCGACCGTGGGCCACAGCTTCGACGCTCCTCTGCGCGCTCACGATGCAGTGCGCGTCGCCGCTCGCGTGGCCTGAAGAAGCGCGCAACATCGAGTACCCGCGCGGGGGCGTTGTCGCGTTCGTGCTCGACGCATCCGCGGACGAGCTCGTCGTCGTGGACCTCGCGTCGGAGGGCGGCCGCGTGCTCGCGAAGGTGCCCGTGCGGCTCGACCCGATCGCGTCGAGCGGTCCGTCTGCGGTCGTCGTGGATCGCTCGCGAAGAGCGCTCTTTGTCGCGCTCGCGCCGCCGATTCCACCGCACCCGCCGGGGCCTCACTCGACGCACGTCCTCGTGCCCCAAGACGGAACGCTCCTCTCGCTCTCGCTCGACACGCTGCGCGAGCGGGCGCGGGCGCGCACCGAGCCCTACTCGTCGGCGCTCGTTTTGTCCGACGATCGCTCGTCGCTGTGGGTCGCGAGCTTCGAGTATCTGCGCGCGCTCGACGCGCGAGTTCCCGTCGAGATGCGCGGGGGCGCGGTGACCGTGTTCGACGCTGACACCCTCGCGCCGCTCGCGACCGGAAGACCGTGCCTCGTGCCCGCGGCGATCGCCGAAGGAGCCACCGCGGATCGCGCCTGGATCGCGTGCTTCGGCGAGGACGCAGCAGCGTCCGTCGAGCGTCAGGGGCGCTCGATCGCGCGCGTTGGGTCTGCCTCGGTCGGCGAAAACCCCGGTCGCTACCCCGCGATTCGATTCGCGCCCGAGCACCTCGCGCTCGACGCCGCGCGCGGCCGCGTGTGGGTCGCCAACCACGACTCGCGCGAGCTCGTCTCGCTCTCGATCGCCGATGGAACGATCGCCGCGCGCGTCCCGCTCGGCGCGAAGCCCTCGCGCCCCCTCGTCGAAGGGTCGACCACCTTCGTCGCGACGCGCGAGCCCGGCGCGCTCGTTCGCATCGCGGACGACACGATCGCGGGTCGCCTCGTCCTCGATGAAAACGTGTGCGTCGAGCCGAGGGCCGTCGCTCGCGCCGACGGCGGCCGGCGCTTCGTGTTGTGCGCGGGCGACGAGCGAAGGGCCGGAGCGCTCGTCGAAGTGTCGTCCGACGGAGCCGCGGTGCTTCGACGATTTGCCGTCGGCCAACGCCCTGCGGCCGTGACGCTCTTTTCGCCATGAACACCCCGCGCGCGAAGCTCACAGCGCTCGTCGTGCTCTTGGGAGCGCTCGCCGCCCGCTGCGCGCCGTCGATCGACCGCGACCCGCTCGATGACCCGACGATCTCGCGCTCGCGCTTCAACGCGTTTCGCTGCACGACGTGCCACGCGATCGGCGCTGGCGACCCGCGCATCCTGCCCGGCGCGAGGCTCGACGGAGCGCTCGCGCGTCGGTCATTTTGGGGCGGCGCGATCGCGACGGCGCGCGGCGCGGTCGACGAGTGCTTCGCTCACTTCATGCGCGGCGACTCGCTCGACCGCGAGCCCGACGCCGAGGCGCGCTTGCTGCGGAGGTTGTCGGAGCTTCGCGCCGTGTCGGGCGCGCTAACAGACACAGTGCCGTTTACGGTGGTGAGCGAGACCGCGCCGCCGACGGGCGGCGATCGCGCGCGGGGAAGGGACCTCTACGATCGCGCGTGCGGCTATTGTCACGGCGCCCCGCACACCGGCGAGGGGCGCGTGGGCGCGACCACGTCGGTGCTTCCGGAAGACACCGAGCGCAGCCACCCGAGCGCGTCGGGCTACACGATCGAGACGCTTCGGCACACGTTCGTGCACAAAGTGCGGCTCGGGTCGTTTCGAGGATTCGCGGGCACGATGCCGCCGTTTTCGCGCGAGGTCCTCTCGGACGAGGACGTCGTCGACATCGTCGCGTACCTCGACCCGACGCTGCGCTGACGCGCGCGTTGTCTGCCCGCGAGTGAAGACAGCGTCGTGTTGTACGCTCGCGCGCATCGTGACCGAACCCGCCCCGAGCCCCGCCCAGGGAACCTACGATCGCGCCTTCGCCCCGCTCGCCGAGCGCTTCGCGAAGCAACTCGAGACCCAAGAGGTCGGCGCGTCGCTGTGCGTCTATCACCGAGGCGAGCGCGTTGTTGATTTGTGGGGAGGTTTTTCAAATGTCCAGACGGGCGCTCGTTGGCAGAGCGACACGCGCGCGTTGGTGTTCTCCGTCACCAAGGGCCTCGCGGCGATGGCGACGCTGCTGCTCACCGACCGCGGCGAGCTCGAGCTCGACGCCCCCGTGGCCGCGTACTGGCCGTCGTTCGCGAAGGCGGGCAAGGGCGCGATCACCGTTCGCACGCTGCTCAATCACCGGGCGGGCCTCGCCGTGCTCGACAAGCGGCTCGAGCTCGTCGACTGCTTGCAGCCCGAGCGCTATGCGCTGGTGCTCGACGCGATGGAGTCGCAGTCGCCTGGGTGGGAGCCAGGCGCGGCGCAGGGGTACCACGCCGTCAGCTACGGGATGTTCATCCGTGAGCTCTTCGAGCGCGTCTCGCGCGAGCGATTGGGCGCGTTCTTGCGGCGCGAAATCTTCGACCCCCTCGGCTCGGACGCGCGCCTCGGAACGGGTCCCGAAGAAGATCACCGCGTCGCCGAGCTCTACCCGCCCTCGATCGCCGATCGCGCCGTCGAGATGGCCAAGCTGTTCGCGCGCGACCCGGACGCTCCCGAGATCGCCATCGCGAAGAACATCGCCTCGCGTCGGTCGATCGTTCGTGGGGCGTTCGACAACCCGCGCACCGGCGCGAAGACCATTTCTGCGTACGCGGACGTTCGCGTGCGTCGAAGCGAACTGGCGTGGGCGTCGGCGACGGCGAGCGCCCGCGGGCTCGCGCGCGCGTACTTGCCGTTTTCTCAGGGCGGATCGCACGCGGGACGGCAGTACGTGAAGCCCTCGACGCTCGCGCCGCTGTACGAGCGACAGAGCTTCTCTCCGCGCGATCGCGTGCTGCACAAGCCGCTCGGCTGGTCGCAGGGGTTTCTCAAAGAAGACCTCGGCGTGTTCGGCCCGACGCGCGAAGCCTTCGGTCACGCGGGGATGGGCGGCGCCCTCGGCTGGTGCGATCCCGTCCATCAGCTCACGTTCGGCTACGTGATGAACAAGCTCGATTGGCGTGTGCGTTCGCCGCGGTCGCTCGCGCTGTGCGCCGCGCTCTACGAGTGTGTGCGATAGACGTTTCGCTACGCCTCGAGCGCGAGCAGCTCTTTGGTGCGCTGGAGGTTCTTCTCGTACTGGGCGCGGGCCGAGCCGTACTGCACGGGCCAGTCGATCGCCGTGTGACCGAGGTCCGCCGCGGCGTGCAGCGTCCAGTACGGATCGGCGAGGTGCGGGCGCGCGAGCGAGCAGAGGTCCGCGCGGCCTGCGGCGACGATCGTGTTGATGTGGTCGTGCTCGAAGATGTTTCCCACGGCGATCGTCGGGACGCCGAGGTCGTTGCGGATGCGATCGCTGAAGGGAACTTGAAACATCCGCCCGTACACAGGCCGCTCGTCTTTGACGACCTGCCCCGACGAGACGTGAATGATGTCCGCGCCCTCGAGCTTGAAGCGCCGCGCGACCTCCGTGGCCACGTCGGGCGTGAGTCCCTTGGGAGCCCAATCGTGCGCGGAGATGCGCACCGACATCGGCTTGTTCGCGGGCCACGCAGCGCGCATCGCGCGAAACACCGCGAGGGGAAAGCGCATGCGATTGTCCAGCGATCCGCCGTGCTCGTCCGTACGCTGGTTGGTCAACGGCGAGATGAAGCTCGACAAGAGGTACCCGTGCGCCGCGTGGAGCTCGACCATGTCGAACCCCGCGCGCTCGGCGCGCTCGGTGGCCGCGACGAACTGCGCGAGCACGCGCTCCATGTCCGCCTCGGTCATCGCGCGCGGCGTCTGCGAGACGCCAGGGATGTACGGGATGGGCGAGGGGGCGACGAGCTCCCAGCCGCCGCTGTCGAGCGGCTGGTCCATCCCCTCCCACGCGAGCTTGGTCGCGCCCTTGCGTCCAGCGTGCCCGAGCTGGATCGCGATCTTCGCTTTTGAATGCTGGTGCACAAAATCAACGACGCGCTTCCACTGCGCGACGTGCTCTTCTGTGTACAGCCCGGTGCAGCCCGGGGTGATCCGCGCGTCCGGCGCGACGTCGGTCATCTCGGTGAAGATCAGCCCAGCGCCGCCCATCGCGCGGCTGCCGTAGTGAACGACGTGAAAATCACCGGGTGTCCCGTCGGTCGCGGAGTACATGCACATGGGCGAGACGACGACGCGGTTGGCCACGGTCATCTCGCGCAGCGAAAACGGCGTGAACATCGGCGGGACGGGCGCGCCGAGCACGCCGCTGCGCGCCGAGCAGAACCGGTCGAGCGAGGCGACGTACGCCGGGTCGCGGAGCTTCTGGTTTTCGTAGCCGACGCGCTGGCTGCCTGTGAGCAGCGAGAAGACGAACTGCTCGGGCTCGAGCTTGACGTATCGGTCGATCTCTTCGAACCACGTCATGCGGTTGCGCGCGGCGCTCTGGAGCTTGAGCGCCTCGACCTCGCGCTCGGCCTGGTACTTCGCGAGCCGCGTGGGGACATCGCCGTCGGTGCTGGTGAGCACGCTGACGAGCGAGATCGCGTCCTCCATCGCGAGCTTGGTCCCCGAGCCGATCGAGAAGTGCGCGGTGTGCGCCGCGTCGCCGAGCAGGACGACGTTGTTGCGAAACCATCGCTCGCACAACACGCGGTTGAACTTGAGCCACGAGGCCGAGCCGCGCAGGTGCTTGGCGTTGGACACGAGGGGGTTTCCGTCGAGCAGGTCCGCGAAGAGGCGCTCGCAGAAGCGTACGGACTCGTCTTGCTCGAGCGACTCGAGGCCCGCGGCCTTCCACGTCTCTTCGGGGGTCTCGACGATGAACGTCGACCACTCGTCGTCGAACCGATACGCGTGGAGGTTGAACCAACCCCACTCGGTCTCTTTGAACGCGAACGTGAACGCGTCGAGCTTCTTGCGCGTCCCGAGCCAGATGAACCGACAGCGTCCCTGCGCGATCCGCGGGTTGAAGTGCTCTTCGTACGTCGAGCGCGCCATCGAGTGAACGCCGTCCGCGCCGATCACGAGGTCGTACTGCTTCTCGAACAGCCCGAGCGACTGAACGTGCGTCTGAAACTTCAGCTCGACCCCGAGCTCGCTCGCGCGACGCTGAAAGATCTCGAGGAGCTTCTTGCGGCCGATACCGCAGAATCCATGGCCGCTCGACGTGATCTTTCGGTCCTTGAAGAACACGTCGATGTCGTCCCAGTGCCGAAACGACTGCTCGATCTCGTCGACCACCTTCGGGTCCTGCGCGCGAAAGCCCCCCATGGTCTTGTCCGAGAAGACCACGCCCCAGCCGAACGTGTCGTCGGCCTTGTTGCGCTCGATCACGGTGATCTCTGCGCGCGGGTCGGCCTTCTTCATCAAGATCGAGAAATAGAGGCCCGCGGGGCCTCCTCCCAAACATGCGATGCGCATCGTCGCTCTCTCGTCGGTGTGGTCGAAGTGAGTGAGTACAGTCGGTTTTGATTAGGTGTGCGGCGTCTCGGCGAAGCCGTAGAAGCTCGCGTTCTCGACGGGCGGGAGCACGCTCTCTTGCACGAGCAGCGTCCGAACCGCCCACACGTCGCGGAAGATCCGGTACCGAAGCGCTGTCTGATCGAGGTAGTCGACGCCCGCGGAGCCGCCGGTCCCTGTGCGTCGGCCGATCACGCGCTCGACCATGCGCGCGTGCCGTTGGCGAAAGAGCACAAACGACTGCTCGAACGCCACGATCCCGTCGATGACCGCGCGCGGCCACGCGAGCAAGGGCAGCTCCCTGTAGCTCTCGATGAAGACCAGCGCCGCGCGCACGCGCGACCGCCGCTCGCGCGTCGGCCCTTCGGCCACGTCTTCGGCCAGCAAGAACGACCTCGCGCCGTCGACCTCGCGCTGGTACCGCGCCGCGAGCCGCTCGCGATCTCCGTCGTTGAGGGCGCTCGACAACGCCAGCGCGAGCGCTTGATTCGCGCTCGTCTGGTGGGCTCCGACGTACTTCTCGATAAACGATCGCACCCGCGCCGCGTCGTCCGCGCGATCGGGCGTCGAGCCTTGAATTGGTGTGCGAAAGAGCCACTCGTCGATCGCGTCGCGGAGCGTGGGCTTGTCCGAAAGCCTCGCCTCGACGCGCTTGTACGCGCTCGACGCCGAGCCGTCGTGGTTCTTGAGCATCACCATGTAGCTCTTCTCGTGCCCGAGCGGGATGCGGTCTTCTTCGGGCAGGCCCGCGAGGATCTCGATCTCGCGCATCTGCGCAGATTGAAAGCCGCTCGCGGGGTTGAGCTTGTCGCGAAACGCGAGGTAGTCCCGCGTCGTCATCGTCTCCATGAGCGCGAAGTGCTCGCCCGCGAAGCGCAAGAGCTCGGTCATGCGATGGATTCCCCGCACCGCTGCCGCGAGCGACTGCTCGGGCACTGGGACCTGCACGAACAAGTCCCTCGCGCTCACGAGCTCTCGGACCGCGAGCTTCATCCACAGCTCTTCGATCTGGTGGATCGTGATGAAGAGCACCTCGTCGTTCGTGAGCTTCGTGTCGTCGCTCTCGAGGCCGCCCTGAAGCGCGAGCAGCTCGTCGACCTTGATGTACTCCCAGTACGCGGTTGGCTTTCTCACGGGCGCGAGTGTGCCGACCGTTGTTTCGCGAGCACAAGTGCAAGCGCTGCGTATCGCCGGCGCAAGACGTTGACGACGCACGAAGTGACGCGCGGCGCGCTGCGTCAGCGGCCGATCATGAAGCCGAGGTACTCGTCGGCTGCCGCTCCGTCGATCGTTCGCGCGATGGCAGTCGTCGACCCGCCGTGGTGCACGAACAGTCGTCCGTTGTTCGATCGCCCGCCGAGCGCGAGGGAGGGCTGCGAGATCCCGAGGTCCATCGCGCGGTCTCCGTTGATGTCGCCCATGATCGACACGCTGAAACCAAAGAGCCCCTCGACCGCCGCGGGCGGATCGAACCGTCGCAGCGCGGCCGTGCTCAGCCCGCTCGGCCCGCCGCGGTAGAGCGTCGCGTAGCCCACGCCAGCGATCCCTGCAGACGGCGCCGTGGGCGCGCCGAACAACGCGTCGTCGAAGCCGTCGTTGTCGACGTCTCCGAGCGCGGCGCAGAACCCGAGCTGTTCGCCCGCCGTCGTTCCGTCGAAGATGTTGTTGGGCGTCGCGCTCATCCCACCGACGCTCCCGAGGTACAGCGCGACCCTTCCGCGTCGACCTCCGGCGGGCGCGTCGCCCGCGAGCAACACGTCGCCGAACCCGTCGCCGTTGACGTCGCCGCTCGCATAGAGGCCGCCGAAGAGCTCTCCGGCGAGGGTGCCCGAGAAGTACGTCCCGTCCGTCGCTTGTCGACCTGGTGAGAGAACCGCAAACGCCGGAGCGCCCATCACGACGAGCGCTTGACCGTTGTCGGTCAGGCTCGCGGAGTCCGCGCGCGGCGCGTGGATCCCGAAGTCCGCGTAGCCATCGGCGTTGATGTCGCCGAGCGCTGCCACGTCGAAGCCGAACCAATCGCCCGCTTGTCCCTTGCGCCAGTACGTCTCCGTCGCCGGGTCTATGCCCGAGGCGCTGCCGAAGAACAGCCGCGCGATCCCCGGCCCCGACGGCTGTCCTGGCGTGTTCTGGTACGGCCCGCCCGCGATCACATCGCTGTATCCGTCGCCGTTGACGTCGCCGAGACCCGCGACGTGCATTCCGAAGCGCTCTTCTGCAGCGGTGCCTTCGATGAGGCGCGCGGGCGTGGTGGCGAGGCCGCTCGCGCTGCCGTGATAAATGAGTATGGCTCCGCAGCGCGGCTTGCCCGAGAGCGTCGCGGACCACGCGCCGACGACGAGGTCCGCAAATCCGTCGCCGTTGACGTCCCCTGCGGAGGTCACGGCCTTTCCGAACCCGCCTCCAGGCATCCAAGTGATGACTTGCTGCGGGGTCGCGCTGATGCCTGCGGGCGAGCCGTTGTACACGCGAACCGAGCTCGCCGCGGTCTCGCTATTCGAGCTGACGACCACCTCCGCGAAGCCGTCTCCGTTGAAGTCGCCGAGGGTCCCGTAGCTCGTGTCGCGCTCGCCGGTCGCGCTGCGCGGTCCGACCCAAAACTGCCACACCGGACTCGTCCTGCTCCCGTCGACCGAGGCTGCGCGCGCGCGAACGCGCCAAAACACCCAACCCGGCGGAAGGTCCGCGCTCGGGCGAGCGCTGTCGACTCCGGTGAGCGTCGTGATCGACCTCGTGCACGCGCGATCCGCGAACAGCTCGACGCTCGCTTCGGTGACGCCGGCCGCGCGCGACCAACGCAACGTCGGTCGCCGCGAGGTCACGCGCGACGAGCTGAGCGGCGCGAGCTGCCTCGGCGGTGTGTCGACCAGCACGCCAACGTCGGTCGTGACATCCATCACGCCGACGTCCGCCGCGTCCGCGACGCCCGAGTCGGCGGGAGCGACGCGCGCGTCGGCGCCCGCGTCGGTGTCGTGTGGGCGCTGCTCGACGACGGGAGTTCCGCAGACGCCCTCGTCGTTGCAGACCTGGTTTTGCTCGGCGCACCGCTGCGCGATCGTGCATCGTGCGCCCGCGGTCGCGCAGCCCGTCACGTCGGTGTTGCACGCGAGCCGCAGCACGACCCGCGCGTTTTGCCTCGACGACGTGACGAACGTCGCTTGCACCGCGCGGTCGAACGCGAGGTCCGGCTGCCCTGCGACCGACGGGCTCTGCACCATGAGCAGCACCGTGATCGGTCCTTCTCGGAGCGATCCCGATTTCGGGACGATCCCGAGCTGCATCGGAAACCGCACCGCAGGCTCGCCGAGCGAGATCCGCTGCGCTCCGGGCGAACGCGCCCGCGCCGCGGCCATCGACGGCGAGATCGCCCCTTCGAGCACCGTCGCTTGCACGGTCAACGGCCGCGTGATGTCCGTGTCGATCGTGAGCAGGATCTGCGTCGCGGGCGCCCGACACGCGGTCGCAGCGAAGCAGACACCCAGTGCAAGGATCGTCGAGCGCACGATAGCGGTCAGTGTACGCCACTCATCGGCCGATCGTTTCGCGATCGGGCCACGATCGCGACGATCGCGCGTGACACTTTGTCCGCCGTGGCCGAGACGCGAGGACAACCGTGCGCAAGGGCCTCGAGCGTTCGTCGTTCGAGCTGTGAATCTTCAGCGATTCTGCGAGAGCTGCCGCTGGCACGGGCGCTGCTGATGGCGCAGTCGCCATGAAGCCAACCACCCAACACACCCAAAGCTGCTCGCTCCTTCGTCGCCTCGCTCGAGCCTCGAGAGTCTCGCCACTTCCGTCGCTCGCGTTGGCGATGATGTTGATGGCGAGCGGTGAAGCCCTGGCGCAGACGGCGCCGTCGCAGCCTGATCGCGCGCCCGTTTCGCAAGAGCAAGCGTACTCGATCGAGCTCGCGGCGCTCTCGTCGCCGTCGAGCGAGCGCGCCGAGTGGTCGCAGCGCATCGCGCTCGTGACAAACAGTCACGGAACCGTGCGCTTCACGAGCTCGTCGGGCGCCGTCGTCGACGCGACGATTGCGGTCCGGCCCGCGCGCGAGAGCGATCGCGTCTTCGTCGAAATCGAGCTCCGCGAAGAGCGATCGGCGCGCACGGGACGAACGACGCGCCAGACTCGGCAGGTCCTTCTCGTTCGTCGCGGCGAGACGCAGTCGCTCGGCGGCGCGTGGCCCGACGGCGAGCAGCGCGTGCTCCGCGTCACGGTCCGATAATGTCACAAGGGACGGTGCTCTGATCCTCACATTTGCAATCCACCGCTCCCTAAACGCAGTGGACTCAAAAGGACCTCGAGGTACTTATTGCCACAGACTCCCTCCGCGCCCCGCCCTGCGCTCGTGCGCTACAGTCTCGGCCCGCGGATGTCCGACACTTCGCCCAACCAGCAGCTCGATCGCGCGCTCTACCGCGGGTGGCTCGCGATGGTGCTCGCGATCCCGCTCGTCGCGCACGCGGTCGGCGCGCTCGTCGCGTGGCGCTTCGGCTTGCGTACGAGCGCGTTCATCGTGGGCGCGAGCGTCGGCGCGGTGGGCGCGCTCGCGTCGCTCGTCGTCGCGTCGAGCAAGGCGGTGCGCAAAGCGCTCTCGCGCGCGGCGCCGATCGTCGCTGCGGTGTGCGTCGGGGCGCTCTTCGCGACGCTGCTCGCGCCAGGTCGCGACGACGTTCACCGGTGGCTGCCGCTCGGGCCGTTTTCGTTGCACGTTTCGGCGGCGCTCTCGCCGTGGATCCTGTGGGCCGCTTCGACGCTGCTCGCGCGGAGGGACGCGCTCGCGTACGCGGCGTTCGCGCTGCTGTTTGCGGCGCAGGGAGCGCACTATCTCCAGCCAGACACCGCGCAGTCGTGGGCGCTCGCCGCGGGCGCGTCGATGCTGCTCTACGCCTCGCGCATCATCGCGCCGATTCGCTACGGAACGATCGCGATCATGGCCGCCTTCGCGCTGGCCACTTCGATGCGACCGACGTCGCTCGAGCCGGTGCCCGAGGTCGAAGGCGTTCTCTCGCTCGCGGAGTCGCTCGGCTCGGGGTGGTGGGTGGGTGCGGTGCTGTGCGTGGCGGGGTTTCCGTTTGTGCTCGGGCGTTGGGCGCCTTCGCGGCTGCAGTCGCCGACGGTGCACGCGCTCGCGGCGTACGCGGGAGCGATCGCGCTCTCGTCGTTCACTGGGGACTACCCTGTCCCGTGGCTCGGCGCGGGCGCTGGGCACATGTTGGGCGCGTACGCCATGGTGGCTCTTTCGCTCACCAAAATGCGCAGCGACGCTGTCGGGTAGCGAAGTCATCTCGTGGGAGCAGTTGAGTTCTCTTCGGCGGTCCGGGACACTCACGTCGATGGACCGCGACTCGCAGCGCGCAGCGACGGTGAAGCTCTCGAGGCAATCGTTGCCACAAGAGTCGGACGCGACCGTCGAGACGCCTGCGCCAGACTTCGATGCCCCGCCCAGCGCGCCCGCCGCGGCTCCCGTCGACGACGATCCGCTGGTCGGAGTGGTCGTGGGCGGGCGCTATCGCGTGCTGTCCAAATTGGGGCAGGGCGGGATGGGCGCTGTGTATCGCGTCGAGCACGCGGGGCTGAAGAAGCTCTACGCGCTGAAGGTGATGCGCTTGCAGAGCAGCGACCCCGAGAGCGTCGCGCGCTTCGAGCGCGAGGCGCTCGCGTCGGCGCACCTCGAACACAAGAACGTCGCGCGGTGCATCGACGTCGGTGAGCTCGACAACAACGCGGGTCGCTACCTCGTGATGGAGCTCGTCGACGGCGAGCCCCTCGCGAAGCTCATTGAGCGCGAAGGCTCGCTCGCGCCAGCAAAAGCGCTGGCGATTCTCTCGCAGGTCGCGAGCGCGCTCACGTGCGCGCACGGCAAGGACATCGTTCACCGCGACCTCAAGCCCGACAACATCATCGTGGGTCGTGACGGGACGGTGAAGCTCATCGACTTCGGCATCGCCCGCGCGCGCTCGCAGTCGCTCGGGGGAGGCGGCACGGCGCTCACCAAAGCCGGGACGATGCTCGGAACGCCGACGTACATGTCCCCCGAACAAGTCGTCGGGCAGGCCGTGGACGGTCGCGCGGATCAGTACGCGTTCGGCGTGATCGCGTTCGAGTTGTTCACGGGAAAGCCTCCGTTCGAAGCAGAGGACCCCCTCGCGTTGGTGTTCAAGCACGTCGGCGAGGACGTGCCTCGCGCGAGCCAGCGGCAACCGTCGCTTCCCGTCGCGATCGACGCGGTGTTCGACCGCGTGTTGGCCAAGACGCCCGCGGCTCGCTTCGATTCGGTGCAGCAAGCGCACGACGCGCTCGCCGGTGCATTTTCGCGACCGTCGTCCGCGGCGCTCGCGGTCGCGCCTTCGGGCTCCTACGGCGCTCCGATCCAGAGTTCTCCTGCGCTGAGCGCCGCGGCGGTTCCGTCGATGACCGCGATTCCAGCGCCGATTCACAGCTTCGCGATGGTGGCTCAAGCGCCGCCGTCGAAGCCCGCGGATCGCCGCGCGCTCTTCGCCGCGATCGCGCTGCTCGCGCTCGTGCTCACCGCGGGCGCGGCGTTCGTCGCGGGAACGGGCCACAGGGACGCCGGCACAGACCCGTCGATTCAGGGCGCCGCGCACGACTCGCACGACCCGCACGGAGAGCCGACGGCGGAGGACCTCGCTCACCAGAGCGCGCGAGACGAGCACGAGCGCCGGCGCGAGCGCGAACGCCGCGAGGACGATCGCGACCGCGAGCGCGAACGCGAACGCGAGGGCCGGGGTCACGGAAAGAACAAGTCGCGCGGCGGTCGATGGTGGAGCCCGTTCTGACCTTCGCGATCGAAAGCGAGCGCTGTCACTGCTGGGACGCAGACTGAAATGACGCACACAAAATCGAGTGACCTTCAGACCCGCATCGGCACCGTGATCGCGGACAAGTATCGGCTGCTCAAGCTGCTCGGCGAGGGCGGGATCGGCGCCGTGTATCTCGCCGAGTCGATCGCGGACAAGAGCCGCGTCGCGGTCAAGCTCTTGCGCAACGAGTACACGTCGGACCACGAGGTGCTCGCGCGGTTCGACCGCGAGGCGCGCGTGATGACGGCGCTCGTGCACGAGCACATCGTTCGCGCCTGGGAATTTGGCCGCCTTCCCAACGGCGACGTCGCGCTCGTGATGGAGCTCGTCGACGGCGAGTCGCTGCGCGCGGTCTATGGTCACACGCGGCCGCTGCATCCTTTGGTCGCGCTCGAGGTCGCTCGGCAGCTCGCGGGCGCCCTCGCGCACGCGCACGCGCAGGGCGTGGTGCACCGCGATCTCAAGCCCGAGAACATCATGGTGCGCAAGCTCCCCGACGGCATGCCGCACATCAAAGTGCTCGACTTCGGAATGGCGCGGCTCTTGTTCGGGCAGGGCACGCCGCTCACCGCCAAGGGCGCTGTCTTCGGAACGCCCGAATACATGCCCCCCGAGCAAGCGACCGGTCGCCCCGTCAACGCGCAGGCCGATCAGTACGCCTTCGGCGTGATCGTCTTCGAGATGCTCTCGGGCAAGCGTCCCTTCAAAGCCGCGACGCCGCTCGAGATGCTGCAGATGCAGATCCGTCAGCCGCCGCCGATGTTGACCGAGCTCGACCCGACGATTCCCCTCGCCGTTGCGCAGGCGGTGCATCGCATGATGGCGAAGCGACCAGAAGATCGCTTCGAAGACATCGCGACCGCTGCGACGGCGCTCTTGCACAGCGCGTGGGGTGCGTTGAGGCAGAGCTTTCCGGGGCTTCCGCCGACGCCGGCGCCGGTGCGGTAGCGCGCGTCGCAGCGAAGCATCGCTTTCGTTCGTGTACGATCGCCCTCGAGGACAAGGGATCGACCCAATGACGAGAGCCTATTTTTCTGGCGCCAAAGCGCTCTGTCTTTCGCTCGCGCTCGCTGCGTGCGGCGCGCCATCGAGCCCGGACGCAGGTGACGCGCGCCCTGCAGACACAGGTATTCGAGACGGCGCGTCGGACAGCGCGCCGATCGACGTCGTTCAACCGACGGACACGGGGGTCGAAACCGACGGCGGGACCACCGTCGACACCGGCGTCGATCCCGACTCGGGGAGCGACCCGGACACGGGCGTCCCTGCGGACAGCGGCGTCGAGATGGACGCGGGCGTGTCGATGGACAGCGGCGTGTCGCCAGACAGCGGCGTCGAGATGGACTCGGGCGTGAGCGCCGACACAGGAATTCGAGATTCCGGTGTTTCTCCAGACGTTCGTGATTCGGGCGCGGCGTCGGACGGCGGGTGTGCGCCGGGCACCGCCGACTGTGATCGCAACCCGCTCAACGGGTGCGAGACGCGGCTCGACACGCTGCTCAACTGCGGCAGCTGCGGGACCTCGTGCGTGACGCGCCCCAACGCGACCGCTGCGTGCGCGGCGGGCGCGTGCGCGTACACGTGCCGCGCGGGCTTCGGCGACTGTGACCGCAACGCGGCCAACGGCTGCGAGAGCACGCTCGACACGCCGATGAACTGCGGGCGCTGCGGAAACGTCTGCGGCGGGACCTCTCCGCTCTGCGACGCAACGCGCGGCTCGTGCGTCGCGACGTGTCCGGCGGGGACGCAGCGCTGCGGGGGCTCGTGCGTCAACGTTCAGAGCGACGTGAACAACTGCGGGGTGTGCGGTCGGGCGTGCGCGTTCGCGAACGCGGGCGCGACGTGCAACGTCGGGATGTGCCAGATCACCACGTGCAATCCGGGCTTCTCGAACTGCAACGGCTTCTCTGCGGACGGGTGCGAGACCAACACCAACACGAGCACCAACAACTGCGGCGCCTGCGGCCGCGCGTGCGGCGGCGGGGCGAACGCGACGGCTCAGTGCAGCGCGGGCGCGTGCGCGCTCGCGTGCAATCCTGGCTTCGCCAACTGCGACATGAGCAACGCCAACGGGTGCGAGGCGAACCTCAACTCGCTCGCGCACTGCGGCGCGTGCGGCGCGGCGTGCTCGAGGCCGAACGCGACGGCGACGTGCGCGATGGGCACGTGCGCGCTGGGGATGTGCTCGATGGGCTTCGGCAACTGCGATGCCGTTGCGACCAACGGCTGCGAGACGCCGCTCACGACAGCGGCCAACTGCGGGACGTGCGGACGCAGGTGTGTTCTAGCGAACGCGACGGCGGGGTGCTCGACCGCGGGCAACTGCACGGTCGCGATGTGCACCGCGGGCTTCGGCAACTGCGACGGCAACGCGAACAACGGCTGCGAGACGGACACGCGCTCGAGCCTCGTGCACTGCGGCGCGTGCGGCCGCACGTGCACGATCGCCAACGGAACGCCAGCGTGCACTGCCGGAACGTGCGCCGTGGCCGCGTGCAACCGCGGGTTCGGCGACTGCGACCGCAACGCGGCCAACGGCTGCGAGACCAACACGCTCACCAACAACGCCAACTGCGGGGCGTGCGGGACGATGTGCCCGCGCGGCCTGACGTGCGTGTTGGGCACGTGCCGGTGACCCAATCGGGGACGGTGCTCTGATTGTGAAATTCGCAATAGAGCGCTGATCTCACTGGGCAATCTCGACAGATTACCCAATGGGTGTCTGTCATGGTCCGTGGCAGACCCTCTGGTCGCTCAAATTTGATCCGTCAGCGAAATCGCAGCTCGTTTCTCGATTTTCACAATCAGAGCACCGTCCCCGGTTGGGCCCAGCGATAGGGCCCCACCGCGGCGGCGATCAGGTAAATCGCTGCTGCGAGCACGAACGACGCGGGGATCCCGAGGGCCACGCTGACCACGAGCGCGACCACGCTGCCGAGCACGCCCGTGACGCCGTTGATCGCGAGCGCCGCGGGCGCCCCCTTGCCGCGCTCGATGTACGCGAGGCCGGCGGGAAAGCACATTCCCAACAAGAGGCCCAACGCGACGCTCACGCACGCGGCCATCGTCGCGCGCATCGCGAGCGGCGCCACGAGCGCGTGCTTCGCCACGAACGGAATCACCCCGTACGCCGTCACGACGAGCGCCGCGGCGATCCCGACACACAAAATCGAGACGGACTTTCGCGTGCGGAGCACCCGCGGTGACAGCGCGCTTCCGACGCCCATCGCCACCAAGAGCCCCGCGAGCACCGTGACGAGCGCCCACGTCGGGTGCCCGAGCACCACGTGCATGCGTTGAACGAGCGCGACCTCGGCCACCATGAAGCCGAAGCCGAGCGCCGCGAAGTAGCCAGCGCTCGCCGCGCCCGGCAGCGTCGCGCCGCGAAACGCCCGCACGAGCGGCCGGCCCAAGAGCAGCGCCCCCACGATCAAGACGGCGGCGAACGTCGTGACGAGCTCTCGCGCGGCGGTGATGTTTCCCGCGATCACGCCGCCCGACGAGGCGTCGACGCGAAAGAGCTTCCACGGCGTGAGCCACATGCGCGCGGACGCGAGCTGAAAGAAGAACGGGCGATCGTCGGTGGGCGCCGAGGTGTCGAGCCCGCGCGGCGCTCCCACCGCGCCGAGCTCGTCGATCGTCCGCGCGGACAAGATTGCGTCGAGCAGCGGCGGCCGCACGCGAACGCCCGGCAACACCAGCGGCGCGAACTGCATCCGAATGCAGAGATTGCGGAGCCTCGCGACGTCGTCCTCTGAAAACGGCCGCGGCGACACGAGGATCGTCGCCACGCGGCCGCTCGCCACGAGCGCGATGTGCCTTCGCGGGTCGCGCACCCCGCGATCGAGCAGCGCCGCCGACGCGAGCGCCACCAGCCTCGCGGTCTCGTCGATCGAGCGCGGGTCGAACCAACGCGAGAACGTCAGGATCCCGTCGGGCTCGACGCGGCGCAGAAACACGCCCCACGCCTCGCGCGTGTAGAGCGTCGCTTCTGCGTGCGCAAACGCTCCCGCCGCGGTCGCCGCCCACGTGTCCACGAGCGACGCCTGCAGCACGCGGCACTGCACGTTGCTGCGCGCGTACACCACGCGGCCGTCGCCCACTTGAACGCTCACGCGCGAGTCTTCGAGCAGCCGCGACTCGCTTCCTGCGCTCGCGTGCATCTCGATGATCGCAGGGTTGATCTCGACCCCGTACACAGGGTCGTGCCCGGCCACGAGCGCCGCGGCAATATCTCGCCCTCCGCCGACGCCGATCACGCACGCGGCCCCGTCGGACCGAAGCTCGTGCGCGGCGAACACCGCGTCGAGCTTGAGCGCGCGAAGGTCCTCGGGGTTTTGCTGGGCGTACATCGGCGTGCCCGCCTCGCCGTCGATGAGCGCCGTCGCCGCGCGAACGCGAATCGGCGGAGTCCTCGGAGACGGGGACCAGAGCGCGATGGGCTGATCGCTGAACTCCGTGAGCATCACGTGCGAGAGCGCGTTCCAGCTGTTGTGCCGAAGCGCGCGCGTCGCGGGGCGGGGCAAGCCCTTCAGGTAGCTCGGCTCGAGGTCGATCGAGCCGCTCGCGCCCATCCATAGAATCAACGCACACAAAATCGAGCCCGCGATGGACTGTCGTCGGTACGTCTTGTCCGCCGCCGCAGAGCCCAACGCGAGCGCCATCGCCACGAGCACGAGCGCTCCAGGGGCGCTCAACGGCCCGAGCAGCCCGAGCGGCGCGAGCGCTCCGAGCGCAGCGGCGCCGAGGTCCACCGCGTAGAGCGTCGCGGTCGAGCGCTTGGCGTCGGCCATCAACCGCGCCACGACACCGCCCCCGGCGGCGAGCGGCCATGTGCACACCGCGGCGAGCATCAAGAGCCGCGCGAGCGAGCCCCACGCGGTCCCCGCTTGCACGGGAATCGAGCACGCCAGCAGCGTCGCCGCGACGATCCCCAGCGCCGCGAGCCCCAGGCGCGTGCCCACGTACCGCGTCCACGCGACGCCGTTGTCCCGCGATTTGTCCGCGTCGAGCGAGCCCGCCGCGAGCCCCACCATCGCGAGCGAAAGCACGAAGAACGCCTGCCCGTACCACGTCACCGCGGACAGGAGCCGCGTGACGAGCACCTCGGTCATCACGAGCGAGCTCGACGCGAGCGCGAGCAGCGCGAGCGGCAGCGCGCCTTCGACCGCGGGAGTCTCTGCGTTTTTGGCGGGCTGCGTCGTTTCGGATGCGTCGCTCACGGCTACGAGGTCGTGTACAACATCCGCGCGTTCGAAGCACCACGGACGCGCGCCGAGCGGCGCGGCTGTTCGTTTCTCGTCGCGGCCCGAGACGGCGCTCGCGACCCTCGACCTCGCGTAGAAGTCTCGTGGATCAAACGACTCGGGCAGAGCCTGCCCCACCAACTCCGCCTTCGACGTCGACTCGGGCTCGCACGCCGTTCGATCGCGTCGCGGTCCCCGTGTGCGCGGCGCTCGCCGGCCTCGCCTGGCTCGCGATGGTCTGGCCCTTGTTTCGCCTGTTCAGCGCGAAGTTTCACAGGCCCGCGGCGTACGCGCTCGTCGCCGCGCTCGCGGTCGGGTTCGGCTTTGCGCCGATCGCCAAGGGCTTCGGCCGCGCGGTGCTCGCGCTTCCTCGGTGGGCCTTTCTGCTGCTCACCTCCACGATTTCGGCGATCGCGACCGAGGTGTTCATTCGGATCGTGGCGCGCGGGCACACGCTGAGCCCCGACGGCGCGGTGTACTGGTTTCAAGCCCGCGCCCTCAGCCACGGGAGCTTCGGAACTCCCCTCGAGTTTCCGCGGCAGTTTTGGTCGATGCGGTTCTTGTTCGAGGGCCCCGACCAGCAGCTGCACGGGGTGTTTCCTCCAGGGTGGCCGCTGTTTCTCGCGCCGTTCGTGCGCGCGAAGGCGCCGTTTCTCTCGGGCCTCGTCGTCTCGGCGCTGCTCTCGATCGCCGGCTATTGGCTCGCGCGAACGCTCTCGGACACGGACCGCTGGTCCGACGACCCCGACGACAACGAGCGCACCCGCGAGCTCGTCGCTCGCACCGCCGCGCTCTTGCCCCTCGCGAGCTTCGCGCGCGCCGCTGAGACCACGGACCTCCTCTCCCACGCCTTCGTCTCGGTCCTCGGAACGCTCGCGATCACGCTCTCGTTTCGCTTGGATCCCGCCGAAAAGCCCCGCCCCCTCGCGCTTCGCTCGCTCGCCATCGGCGCGCTCATCGGGTGGGCCTTCTCCGCACGCCTGCTCGACGGGGCGCTCTTTTTGGGCGGCTGCGCGTTGATTTTGTGTGCTCGATGGATCGCCGCGCTCCGAACGGGCGCTCGTCGCGCGATCGTCACCTCCGTCGTCGCTGTCGCGCTCGGCGCGGCGCCGTTCGTCGCGCTCGTCGCCGCGCACCAAAAGGCCGCGACTGGCTCGTGGACCACGCCCACGCAGCGCGAGTACTTCGTGCGCTCGGACTTTCCCTCGACCTGCCACCGACTCGGGTTCGGTCGCGACGTCGGCTGCGAAGTCGAGCACGGCGACGACCGCGCGGCGATGGGGCCCGACGGCTACACGCCGCGTCACGCGTGGGCCATCGTGCGCTCGCGGGCGATCGTGCTCGGCGACGACCTGCTCGCGCCGCCGCACATGCTCGCGCTCATCGTCGCCCTCGCGGTCGTAGGAGCCACGCGACGCGCCGCGTTTTCGAGCGCGTTTTGCGCGCTGTTCGCGCTCTCGTACGGGCTCTTCTACTACGGCAACGCGCCGCTCTTCGGCGCGCGACACTTGTTTCCGATCGCGCCGTTCGTCTACTACCTCGCGGCCCGCGCGTGCGCGTTGCCGTCGCGTCGGTGGGCGACCGCGGCTCCTCCGTCGCTGCTCGCGATGGCGATGCTCTCGGCCATCATCGTGGGGCAGGGCAATCGATGGCGCACGCTTCGCTTGGCCGAGGGAGAGCTCTCGCAGCGCGAGCCGTGGGTTCGTCCGACGATCGATCGCGCTGCAGATCCGCAGGGAATCATCCTGGTCTCCGACAACTTCCACGCGATCACCGGCTACGACCCGTGGCTCGATCGCGGCCGTCGCGTCGTGGTGACCGGCGACGACGCGGGCCTGCGCGAGCTTCGACGCGCGCGTCCGACGTGGCCCGTGTACGCCGCGACGCGCGAGCGGACGTTGGCGCTCGTTCCGATGCCGCCGATGCGCGACGAGGTCTCGGTCGAGCTCGAGGCGCTGTGGCCGTCGCTCCAGTGGCCGTCGCGCTTGAAGGCGTGGCGCTTCGAGGCGAGCCGCTTCGGTGAGCCCGTGATCGTCGGCGGAGGCCGTCTGCTCGCGATCGAACACGCGCAGCCGGGCTCGACGCTGCGACTCGATTTCGAGCTCTCGGTCGACGGCGAGTACATCCCCGGGATCGTCGCGTTCTCCGCGCCAGACCACGGAAACTTCCGCGTGACCCTCGACGGCGCGCCGATGCTCGTCCTCGACGGGTACGGCGAGCAGCGCGTCCGACGCTTGTACGACGGGCGCCCCACGCGCTTGCGACGCGGGCGACACTCGCTCGTGTTCGAGTGCGTGACGCGCGATCCGCGCTCGAGCGACGACCGCGCGCTGCTCGATCAGTTCATCGCTCGCCCAGCGCCGTAGTCGACGCGCGGCTGTGCGATCCTCGAGCGCGACGATGACCGAGCTCGTGGCCGAGGACGTTCAACGCGCGCTTCGCGCCGTCGCAGACCCGTCTCGAGCCTCGGTGCAAATGCGGTTCTTCAAAGCGGGGCCCGGTGAGTACGGCGAGGGGGACGTGTTCATTGGCGTGCAGGTTCCTGTGCAGCGGAAGGTCGCAAAGACGTTCGAGTCGCTGCCCACGGACGAGTGCGCGCGGCTGCTCGCGAGCGAGGTGCACGAAGACCGGCTCACGGCGCTGCTCGTGCTCGTGCGCCGCATGCAACGCGCGCGTGGAAAGGACGCCGACGCGGTCAAGCGCGCAGTGTATCGCTGCTTCATCGCGAACCGCGCCAGGGTCAACAACTGGGACCTCGTCGACACGTCGGCCGAGCACATCGTCGGCCCGTTCGCGATCGAGGGAAGCAAGGAGCGCGCGTTCGTCGACGAGCTCTCGCGCGCGGAGTCGCTGTGGGACCGTCGCATCGCGATGATGTCGACGTTCTACTTCATCAAGCGCGGGGATTTTTCCTGGGCGCTCGAGGTCGCAGCGCGGCTGCTCGAAGACGAAGAAGACCTCCTTCACAAGGCCTCGGGCTGGATGCTCCGCGAGATCGGCGGACGCGGCGGGCTCGTCGAGCTCCGCGCGTTCTTGCGGGCGCACGCCGCGGTGATGCCTCGCACGATGCTGCGCTACGCGATCGAGAAGCTCCCCGAGGCCGAGCGCAAAAAGTGGCTCGCGGTGAAGCGCGCGTAGGGGCCGCAGCTCGCACCGTCATTCTCGATATCGAGAACGACGTTTTCTCCGGATCACCCCTTCATGAGCTCTTCGAACGCACGATCGACGTCGTCCATCTCCGGAACGTTCGACGGCGCCGCGCCCCCGCGCGCGAGCCGCGCGATGCGCTCTTGCACGTCGCGAAACTTCGCGTCTCGTCGCTCGGCCATGCGGAAATACTCGATCGCTTGCGCTCCGTTGCCCGTGAGCTCGTACGCGTTGCCGAGCTCGTAGAACAAGCCCATCTCCTCGCGATCCGAGCGCAGCGGCGCGCTGAGCGCCTGCTCGAACCACGGGATCGCCGCGCCCGGATCGCCCTTCTCCATCAGGCACATCCCGACCATCGTCTGCGCGAGACACTGCTTGCGCGGAGCCTGCGCGGCCACGATGAACTCGTTCATCGCGTCGTCGGTGAGCCCCATCTCTTTGTACGCGATCCCGAGGTCGTAGTGCGTGTCCGCGTCGTCCGCCGAGACGACCTTCGCGACCCCCTGCTTGAACTGCGCGAAGACCGTCTCGACGTCGATCATCTGATCGGCGCCCGCGAAGTGCGCGTCGCCCGCGCCTTGCACTTGAACCTCTTCCGCGAGCTTCTCTGCGAGCGCGAAGGACTCGTCTTCGCCGCCTTGCGCTTGCGCGAGGGCCTGCACTTCTTCCCAGCGCTCGGCCACGAGCGGGTGCGTCGGGTGCGCCGACACGAGGATCTTCAGGTTCTCGAGCGCCTCGCGATACATCCCTTGCGAGACGTAGAACTCGACCTCGTCGAGCCCCGCTTCGATGTCCGGCGCGAGCCCGTCGCCGTCGGCGCCCTCGACGATCGCCTCGTCGTCGATGATGCTCTCTTCTGCGGGCGACTGCGGCGCCGCGTCGAGCGGAGCGTCTTCGTCCGGCATCGCCGCGACCTCGGCGATCCGCGCGTAGAGATCCAGCGCCTCGGGGTTGGACGGGTCGAGCTCGATCGCGCGAAGGACGGCCCACGTCGCTGCGTCGAGGTCTTGCGCCGCGAGCACCGCGGCCACGTAGGCGCCGTGTCGCGCGGCGGCGACGCGATCGCCGTGCCCTTCGAGCACGTCCCGGAGCCGCGAGTGCACGCCGAGCGCGCGCGGGTCGATCTCGAGCGCGCGAGAGAGGTGCGCGATCGCCTTGGTCCGGAGGTTGTACTTCTGAAAGATCTCGACTTCGCCCACGAGCCGCGCGACGTCGGGGTGCATCTGCTCTTGCGCGATGAGCTGCTCGGCGACGAGGCGACCTTGTTCGGTCGCGACGAGCGCGGGCGTGGTCGGCGCCTGCACCGCTTGAATTCGTGGCTGGCTCTTCGGGCGCGTCGGCTGCTGCGACGCGACGCTCGGCTGGATCACCGACGGCTGCGGCGTGTTGCGTCGCGGCGCGGTCGCGGGCGTCGGCTGCGCTTGCGCGACGGGCTGCGGCGCCACGCGCGGTTGGGGCTGCGGAGTCGGCCTTCGCTGCGGTTGCGGAGCGGGTTTGGCCGAGGGTTTCTCCAGGGGAATCGGCGCTTCGGGCTCATCGTCGACGACGACGACCTCTTCTTCGACCTCGTCTTCGACGGCGATGTCGGGCTCGTCCGAGACGACGGGGGCCTTGGCCGCGTCGATGGCCTTCTTCGTCGCGTCGAGCGCGGCCTTGGCGTCGTGGTCGTCCGGCGCGATCTGCAGGATGCGCTCGCAGATCGTGACGCGTCGTTCGAGCTCGTTCTTCTCGAGCAAGAGCCGCGCGATCTCTTTGAGCACGCTGACGGCCTTCGGTCCCTGTCCGAGCGCGACGAACGACTCGGCGAGCATCTCGAGGACCGTGATGTCCCTCGGGTTCGCTTTGAATACGACCTGGAGCTTCGGCAGCGCGCGCTTGGCGTCTTTGCGTTCGAGGTAGTGCTTGGCGAGGTCGCGCGCGACCTTGGCGTCCTCGGGCCTGTGAAAGAGCAGGCGCTCGGTGACGCGCGCCCAGTCGTCGACGCGGTTCGCTTTGAGCAGGAGTTCTCCGCCCTTTTCGAACTCGGTCGCGGCGTCGACGTTCTTGCCGAGCTTCGAGAGCAGCTCCGCGAGCTTGATGCGCATCGCGACGTTGCTCGGGTCGATCTGCACCATCTGGCGCACGACGCCGACGAGCTTGTCGTCCGTCCCGGCGCGGGCGTAGCGCGCGGCGAGCGCCTCGAGGTTGACGAGCGCGTCGGGGACCAGCCCGAGCTGCACGTAGAGCTCGGCGAGCTTTCCGTGCAGGTCCGTGAGGTTCGGGTCGATCGAGAGGATCTGCTTGTAGACCGCGATGGCCTTGAGCGCGAAGCCCTGCTCTTCGTAGCCGCGGGCTACTTTCGAGTAGGTCGCGACGGCGTCTTCGCGCGCCCCTCGGCGAAATTGCAGGTCGCCGATCTTGAGCAGGATCCGAACGTCGCTCGGGTCCTCTTTGACGAGGCGCTGGTACTCCGCGATGGCCTTATCGAACTGGCCTTTCGCGGCGAACTTCTGCGCGCTGTCGAGGACCTTCTGACGGTCAATGCTCACGGGGGACCAGTTGCAGGCCGAGAGGAGTGTGAAAAAAACGCTACGTGTCGATCGATCGACCCGTCAAGTAAGCATTCGTCTTCGAAGCGAGCCGTTGCTGCAGACGGCGGCCATCGATCGAGAGCATAGACCTAATGACGATGGCAGGAACACTCTCCGTTGCAGATCGACGCAGCGTTCAGCGGGCCCTCGAGTCGATCGCGGAGGAGGCGTCTGCCGAACTTCTGCGGGGATTTCGGGGACAAACCAAGATCGAGTTCAAGGGTCCCGTGGACTTGGTGACCGAGTTCGACCGTCGCAGCGAGGCGGTGATCCGCGCCAGGGTCGCCCGCGATCTGCCCGGGCTCGCGCTCGTGGCCGAAGAGGGCGGCGGCGAGCTTCGCGAGGGAGCCGCCACGATCTTCGCGGATCCCCTCGACGGAACCACGAATTTCGCGCACGGACACCCGGTCTTCGCCGTGTCGCTCGGCGTGGTCGAAGAGGGCGTCGGACCCACCGTGGGCGTCGTGTGCGCCCCCGTGCTGGGCTGGACGTGGAGCGGCGTGGTGGGCGACGGCGCGACGCGCAACGGCGAGCGCATCGCGGTCAGCGCCCAGCGCGAGCTCGGGCGGAGCCTGTTGGCCACGGGATTTCCCTACGATCGGCGCGAGGCGGACCCGATCAACGAGCTTCAGTTCGCGCAGTTCGTCGCGATCGAGCGCTACGTCGCCCAGGGAATTCGCCGCTTGGGCTCGGCCGCGTGCGACCTGTGCCTCGTCGCCGACGGGACGTACGACGGCTATTGGGAGCGAAAGCTAAGCCCGTGGGACCTCGCGGCCGGCGCCGCGTGCGTCCTCGCCGCAGGGGGAACGCTCACGTCGATCGAGGGCGGCGCTGTCGAGGTTCGCTCGGGCTCGCTCGTCGCGACCAACGGCGCGATTCACGACGCGCTCGTCAGCGCGCTCGCGCGGGTGCGCGATCAGCGAACGACGTAGCTCGTGAAGGGCCCGGGCGTGCCGTCGCGGCCGAGCTGCGCGACTTCGACCGTCGTTCCCGCGGGGGGAGCGCCGCCGCTGTCGTAGGGGCTCGGGCCGCAGCGGCCTGCGGCAGCGACGAAGAGCGCGCGATCCGCGGTGACCCACACGGCGTTGCCGAGCTGCCGACCGCGAACGCGCCAACGAAACAACACGACAACATCCGCGAGGTTTCGGTCGCTGAGCTCGAAGCGAAGCACCGAGGTCGATCCGCGACGGACGCTCGTCGCAGTGTCGAGCCGCAATCGTCCCTGTACGGCCGTCGCCGCGCGCGCGCTCGCTTGCTGCGCCACCGTGATCCGTCCCACGACCTGCGCCGTCGCGCGCGGTGATGCCGCGGACAACACCTCGTACACGCCCGGCTCCGTCCTCGAGGGAACCACCGCGCGATACACGAACGGGACCACCTGCGAGGCGCTCACGGGCACGGGCGTCCGCGACGCCCCCACCGTCGGCCGCAGCGAAAACAGGGACGTCTGCGACGCGCTCGAGAGGTACATCGCAAACGCGTCTCCGGGCGCGATCGCCACGGATTCGCTCTGCAACAACCGAGGCGGCTCTGGCCTCGGCATCATGCAGAGCGCGAGTGCCCCTTGTGTGGTTGCCACCACGAGTGTGGCTGAGATCAACGCGAGTCGAAGCTTCATCGTTTCGCTCCAGTATACGCTCGGGTGTCGATCGGCTCGCTGTCGTACGTGCGTGCGCTCGGATCGTACGGCCACACAAACACACAAACACGAGGGATGCGTCGCGGAATGAAGCGAAGCAGTTCGGGCAAAGGACAGAACGTCGCCGTGGCCGCCGTTGCCTGCGTATTGGTTGGCGATTGCTGGGTCTCGGTCCGAGCGCCAGCGTGGGCCGAGTTCGTTCCGTCGTTGCTCGCGCTTGTCGCCCTGCTCTGCGGCTCTTCGCGACCTTCTGATGCTACCGATCCGAGAAGCGACGACATCGCAGCGGCGCGACTCGTCGCAATGGTCCCTTGTGTGGCGCTCGCGCTCCGCGCGTTGATGGAGTCGTGGTGGCACGGCACGGAAGGCCCGGGGAATGGGATGCCTGCCGCATTTGTCCCCGTGGTTCTGTTCGCCGTGGCTGCGGTGGTCGCGTTTGGCGCGGCATGGATTTTCGATCGATGCATCGATGACTGTGCGCTCGAGCGGGCGCGCTGGTTGCCGAGGTTGCAACGGTTTGCAGCGGTTCTCGCGGCGCCCGCCTTGCTCTTGGTTCTCGCGGCAACCGTCCGCCGAGCCGATCGTGATTCGCCCGATGGGCTCAGCGCGCTCCCCAAACTGGTGCACTCTCGAGCCGATCCCGCGCAGTCCGAGCGAGTGTTGCTCCGCCTCGATGACCGACACGACGTGGTCGCGATTCGTCCACCCAATGCGCGCTACCCGCGGCTGTACCTGCGTGACAGCCGCGCGAGTCAGCTCCACTTCATCGACCTAACGGTCGACGACACATACATTCAATTCGACCGACGATTGGGCTGCGTTCGTGTCGTCAATTTTGGGCGAGGCGCGGTGCATTGCCTCGCGTCCCCCGATCGCGCGGCGACCGCGTGGACCGAGCGACGATCGTTGGCGCCGACGTTCAGCTGGCTCTCGATGGGCGTGATCGGGGTCGGGCTGTTGCTCTACGCGACGCGACAACGCGAGCACCGTCGATGGAGACGCGCGGCGGCCAACGTCGACGAGAGCGTGACCGTGGACGGCGTTCGCTTCGATGCAGCGCGCGGCGTGAAGATCCCTCACAACAGCCACGAGCTGTGGGTGGTGACCGACGAACGATCGAGCGGCAGCGGGCCGTATCGCGCGCAGTCCACGCGAGAGGTCCTCGAGGTGCGCGTCGAGCCGCCGTTCGAGCGCGATTGGCGCAAGGTCCGTTGGGCGATCGCGAGCGCGTTGCTCTTTCTCACGCCTCTCGTGTTCGCGCTCTGCGTCGGGATGATCGCTGGGTGATCTGATTGGGCGCTGCGCTCGCGCGGCCAATGGTTGGATTTTCTGGGGGTTCGCGAGCGCTTTCGCGGGCGTGCAGCCGTCCCCCCGAGCGCACCCACGCCGACCAGTGCTACACCGTGGTGGCCCCTACCGATGCTTTCGACTCGTCACGACAACTCTTTGGTTGCTTCGCGGCTCGCGGCGCTGCGCGCGCTCGTGCTGGTAGCGCTGTCGTTCGCGGCGACCCACTGCGGCGCGAAGACGGGACTCGAGACGCCCGACGTCGAGACCGACGCGAGCCCCGACGTGCAGATCGACGCGACGGACGTCCCGGACGCGACCGACGTGATCGTCGATGTCCCGCCGCGGATGGTGACGTGCAGGCCCATTCGGTACTTCGCGCGGCTCGGCGCGGTGACCAACGTTCGTCCCGACCTCGACACGCCCGTGCTCGGGACGGGCTTCATCTGGTCGCTCCAGAACCGACCCGAGATGTCCAACGCCCGGATTTTCTCGGACGGAACGGACACCGCCGTCATCACGCCCGACGTCGTCGGCGAGTTCGTCTTGTCCGTCGAGGTGCCCGCGCAAGGCGCGATGGGGCCGCTTCGCTGCCAGGTCACAGTGGTCGCTCAGCCGCCCGATCCTCGATGCCCTGGGTATGCCCTCGTCGAGCCGCGCGTCGCGTTGATCCCCGCGTCGTCTGCGAGCATCGCGCTCGACATCAGCTTCACCGACCCCGTGCGCGTCGATGGAACCTCGAGCGGCGCGGTCCTCGCCGAAGACCGCGTCGCGCGCGCGAGCGTCGCCGCGCTCTCTCGCCCCGCGATCACGATGGGCACACCCGAGGCGGTGCTCGCGGCGGAGGGCGGCCGCACCGAGAGCGACGCCCTTCGCGCGCTTCGCGACCTCGGCTCGCCGGACTCGCTCTTCGTCGGTCGAAGCTCGCAGCTTCGCTCGGGCGCGACCGCGCGTCGCACGACGGTGCGCTTGCTCGCCAACAGCGACCTCTCGGTGGACGCTGTGCGAGACGCGATCGTTCGAGGGTTGGTCGCGGGCGCGGGGCCCATCACGCCCGTCGGTCAGTCCCCGGCGCGCGCGTTCATCGTCGAGCTCAGCACGCTGGTGATCCCCGCCGAAAACAGGGTCGTCGTGCTCGTCGCGGCCGCGCCCGAAGGTCTCGTCGAGGACCTCTCGACCATCACGTCCGTGCGTCTCGATGACTTTGCGAACGCGAGCGGCGTTGGATTTCGCGGCGAGCGGCTCGACACGCGGTGCCATCAAGTGCGCGCGACGCGGCAATTGCAGGCGGATTTTCTCTGGTTCGTCGACACGTCGGGCTCGATGCTCGACGACCAACAACGCGTGGGTCGCACCGGACAACGGTTCTTCCTCGACCTCACGCAAGCGGGCGTCGACTTTCGTGTCGGTGTCTTTCAAGCGGGAACGGAGCCCGTGTCCCTCGCGTCCGAGCCGGGGACCCCCGGACGTCGGTTCAACTGGATCCTCGGCTCGTCGATGACGGGCGCGAAGGACCTCGCGTGGCGCGTCACCGAGGAGTCGTTCGAGCCGGGCGACATGGTGAAGCCGTTTCGAATGACGCTTCGAACGGGGCAGGACGAGCAGCCCGTGGGCGCTGGCGTGCTCGTCTATCAAGAGTTTTCGCGGCGCGCGATGATGCCCGAGCCGGACCCGAACTTCCGCATCCGGAGCTCTGCGGTTCAGGTGGCCTTCTTCGTGACGGACGAGCCGGGAGGGCCCAACGACATCGGTCGCTTCTTCGCCAATAACGGCGGCGGCATGAACTGGGGCACGACGACCGCGGCGCGCGTTCGCAGCGCGGCGGCGTTCTTTCGGACGCGCGGGATCGTTCCGTTCGGGCTCGTTCCGGGGTCGGCGAGCACGTCGTGCCCGGACAACGCGGACAACTTCGCGGCGTGCGTGATCCTCGAGGCCGGAGGCGCGTTCGTGCCGATCTCTGTCGCGGATTCGCGCGAAGCAGACCGAGCGTTTACGCAGGCGATGACCCGCATCGTGGACGTGATCGCCGGCGCGGGCAGCGAGTTCGTCTTGCCAACGATCCCCGTGAGCACCACCCTCCGCGCCCGCGTCGGAGGAACGCTCGTTCCTCGCTCGCGCCAGGACGGCTTCGACTACGAAGACCGCTCTCGCGCCCTGGTGTTTCGCGGTGTTCGATATCGCCCCATGATCGGCCAGGACGTGCGCACGGCGTACTTCGTTTGGACCGCTCCGTAAGCGCGCCCGCGGTCTGGACCGCGCTTCGGGGGGAATGGGGAACCCCGACTGCGCGTACGGTGTCATGCATGCGCTCGTCCACGAGCCGCGCCGAACTTATGGTACGTTGCGATCGCCCAACGGCTCGGGGCGTTCGCGGGTCGAACGGTACTTTCAATCACTTCCGTTCGATTGTTTGCGAACGTCGCACTGAGCAGCACCACACAAAGAGGCCGTCTTGAGCGCCATCACTTGTTCGAACCCGTCCTGCGGCTACGTCGTCCAGAGCACGGACCAAAAGTTCTGCCCGAAGTGCGGCGCGTTTCTCCCGCTGCCCGAGCAGGCAGACGCCGCGGACCCGCTCGTTGGGCAGCCCATCCTCGACGGCAAGTACCGCATCAGCTCGGTCATCGGCGAAGGCGGGATGGGCAAGGTCTACCTGGCCGAGCAGAAGATGGGCACGGCCACGCGCAAGGTCGCGATCAAGACCTTGCAGCCCGAGCTCGCAAATGACCCGCAAATCATCGCGCGATTTCACCGCGAGACGCAGACGGTCATCGAGCTCGAGCACCCCAACACGATCAAGTTCTACGACTTCGGCGACCTTCCGACGCCGGACGGCAAGAAGTTTCTCTTCATCGCCATGGAGTTCATCCAGGGCGAGACCCTCGCGCACGTGCTCGCGCGCGGCTCGATCGACGGCGTGCGCGCCGAGCGAATCATGACCCAGGTGTGCGGCTCCCTGCAGGAAGCGCACGAAAAGGGCATCATTCACCGCGATCTCAAGCCGGACAACATCTACCTCACGCAGAAGGGCGCCCGCGGCGACTTCGTGAAGGTGCTCGACTTCGGCATCGCGAAGCGCTCGGAGGCCGCGGACGACAAAGAGGCCAAGCTCACGAAGCAGGGCATGGTGCTCGGCACGCCTCCGTACATGTCTCCCGAGCAATTTACGGGGCAAGCGCTCGACGCGCGCTCGGACATCTACGCGCTCGGCGTGATCGCGTACGAGATGCTCACGGGGCAATTGCCCTTTACCGCGGCGACGCCGTGGGAGTGGGCGACTAAGCACTTGACCGCGCCCCCGACGCCGATCGAGTCGCAGCCGAACGGCGCGTCCGTGCCCGCGCGCTATCGCGACGCGATCATGAAGGCGCTGCGAAAGAACCGCGACGAACGCCAGAAGAACGTCATCGAGTTTCTGCAAGACTTCGCGGGAACTGCCGTGGGCGCCGTCGACTGGACGAGCTCGACGAACTTCACGAGCGCCGGATCCAACGCAGCGCCGACGCCGCCGCAGCCAGCGACGGCAGGACTGCCGCCGCCGCCGGTGCTTCCGCCGACCGGTGGATTCACGCCGAACAACACCGTTCCGAGCCCTGTGCAGCAAGCGCCGATGGGCATGGCGGGAAGCCCGACGCCGAACCCATTTGCGGCGCCGCCCATTGGCGGTGGCGGCGGACCGCAGTCGAGCGGACCGTTCGGACAGCAGCCCACGGGCGCGGGCGGAGCGACAGGGAGCCCGTTCGCGACAGGGCCCATGGCGGGCGGTGGTGGCTACGCGCCAGCGCCGTCGAACGCGGGGTTTGCTGCGGTGCCGCCGCAGGTTCCGTCGGGCGGAGCGGGGTCCAACCCGAGCTTTCCGCAGCCGCCCAACGCGTTCGGCGCGATGGGCTCGATGGCGGGGACGTCTGCGGGCGCGTACGGCGCGACCGGAGCGCAGCCCGCGCAGCCGAAGAAGAGCAAGACGGGCCTCGTGGTCGCGCTCGTGCTCGGCGCGGTGATCCTCGTTGGCGGGATCGCGGCCGCGGTCGTGAGCGGCGACGACGAAGAGGACAGCCACAACAACACCGCGCAGAATACGCAGCAGCACATCGCGAACAACACGACGGGCATGCAGGGCACGGGCACGACCAACCCTGTGCTCGTGCAGCCCAACCCGAACGGAACGGGAACGGTCGGGCCGCAGATCAACCCGATTCCCAACGGCGTCGATCCGAACAACGGCAACGCGGGCACGCAGACGCCGACGAACAACGGCACGGATCCCAACAACGGCGCTGGCACGCAGACGCCCACGAACAACGGGACGCAGACGCCGACGAACAACGGCACGGACCCCAACAACGGCAACAGCGGCAACACCAACAACGGCAACACCAACAGCGGCAACACCAACAGCGGCAACACCAACAGCGGCACACCGACGCGCACGTCGTCGCCTGCGGTCGCTGAAGGCATGGCCGCGCTCTCGCGAAACGACTTCGGCGCCGCCGTGCGCGCAGTGCAGAGCGCGTTGTCGGCGGGCGACAGCGCGGGCGCCGCGCGGCTTCGTTCGTCCATGCGCTCGCGCGGTCGCAACCGCATCGACAACTTGATCCTCGCCGATCAGTGCTCCGCGGCGCAGGCGCTCTATCGTCAGCTTCGCGCTGCGGGCGCCGCGCCGAACGCGGGGGACTCCTTCGGCGACTCGTGCCGCGCTCCCTGAGCGCGCGACGCGTGTGTTCGCGTGCGTGTTCGTCGGTCGCCGAGCGCGCGTCGCGTGACCGTATCGCTGCGACCTTTCAACGTTGAAATGCAGTGCAAGAGCAGCGCCACGAGGGGGTAGAGGGCGCGCCTTGACCCCTCTGATTAGCGAGTGCTAACGATCGACTATTCCCGTGTATGGGTCGTCATCGTTGGTGGATGGTTCGCGGCGCGCGCGCACTTCGCGATCGCAGCGAAACTCCCGGTGGGGGAAGCGAGACACGCGCCGTGGTGGTGCGTTCTTCGCGACCTCGGACGCAGCAGTCCGAGGGGTGTCACGGAGCACGAAGCACGAACATGGGTAGTCGCCGCGAAGCCGGTCGGCTCATGAGCTGGGCGGAGATCTGTACCTCTCGCGAGTACAGAGGACGTTGGGTTGCGCTCGACGGAGTGCGCTACGACGAGGTCACCGCCCGTCCGATGGAGGGCACCGTCGTCGACAGCGACGATGACCTCGCGGAGCTGTGCGGCCGCGTTCGCAGCAGCGACCGCCACGGCTGCGCGATCTTGTACTGCGAGGAGCACGAGATGCCGCCGATGACGCCCGCGCCCAAGCGCGCGCGCCTGTCGTCGAACTGATCCGACGGATCGAACGGGGGACCCAAACGATCGAGCACCGCGCGGTTCGCGACGCGGGCATCGCCGACGATGGCGCCGTCGTGGACGACGGCCCGTTGCGCTGCGGACGACGGATGCACACTGCTCGCGCTCGCCCGACGCAACGGGGGCGCGAGGTTGGGTCATGGGATCGATTCCGCACAAGTTTCCGAGGACGCCGCACTTGTTCGGCTCGATGTCGACGCGGGACGATCGCGTGCTCAGCGAGGCCGACACGGCGCGGGTGTTGAGCGAGCCGCTGTCGGTCGACGAGAAGATCGACGGGGCGAACGTGGGGATCTCGTTCGACGACGAGGGCGAGCTCGTGGTGCAAAACCGCGGGCACTACCTCGGGCCGGGCGATCACGCGCAGTACGGCCCCCTGTGGCCCTTCGTGTACGAGCGACGGGACGCGCTGTGGGACGCGCTCGGCGCAGAGAGGATCTTGTTCGGCGAGTGGTGCTTCGCGAAGCACTCGATCGCGTACGACGCGCTGCCTTCGTTCTTCATCGCGTTCGACCTGTACGACAAGCGCGACGGAGGGTACTTCTACGATCGACTGGCGCTCGAAAAGGTGTGCGAACAAACAAGCTGCGCGACGGTTCCGCAGTTGAAGCGCGGAGCTGTCTTGCGTACGACCGCGGCGCTCGACGCGCTGATCAAGGGGTCCGCGTTCGGCGGCGAGCGCGCCGAAGGCGTGTACCTCCGCCGTGAATCGGGCGGGAGGCTCGTGGCCCGCTACAAGTGGGTTCGCAAGGACTTCACCGCGGGCATCACCGAACACTGGAACAGCAAGCCGCTCGTCCCCAACAAGCTGAAGGGTGGCGGGCGATGAACGACGTTCCTGTAGTGCTCGCGCCGGTGGGCGCGAACGGAGCGCGGCGGCGGCTCTTCGACGACGTTCGGTACGGGCGCGTTCGTGCTGTGAAATCACAGGCAGATCGCGCATCGTGGCCCGAGCTCGACGCGCTCTCGCGCACGCCGCAAGACCCAGGCTGGCACGCCGAGGGCGACGTCCTCGTGCACACGGACATGGTGCTCGGCGAGTGCGCCACGAGCGAGCGCGCGCTCGAGCGCGACGGAGACCGCGAGCTCGTGCGGCTCGCGTGTTTGCTGCACGACATCGCCAAGCCGTTCACGACGCGCAGGGACGAAGAGGTCGGCCGCGTGATCGCGCGCGGTCACGAGCGGATGGGCGGAGTTCATGTGCGGCAAGCGCTGCACGAGAGCGGCCTCACGGGCCCCGAGCGCAGGATGCTCTCGGAGCTCGTCGCGACCCATCACCTCGTGAAGCGCTCGGTGAAGCGCGCGGACGACGAGGGCGCGCGCGCGGCGCTCGAGCGGCTCGCGACGCGCGTCGACACGCGGCTGCTCTGGGCGCTCGAGGACGCGGACATGCGCGGTCGCATCTGCGAAGACCGCGAAGAGCAGCTCGAGATCGTGGCGCTCTTTCGTATGCTCTGCGAAGAGCGGGGCTTGTTCGGCGCGGCGCCGAGCCCGTGGGTCGACGACAACGACGCGTCGTCGATTCGCTGGGCCGACGCGCGCGCCAAGCGCTACGCCCTCGACGAGGTCCAGCGTCGGCGGCTCGCGGGGACGGTCACGGACAAGTGGCAAGCCCTCGCGCTCGCGCACGAGCTGTCCCGCGCGACGCCCGCCGAAGTGATCGTCACCATCGGCCTCTCGGGCTCGGGAAAGTCCACGGCGCTCTCGGAGCTCGACGCGAGTTGGACCGTGATTTCGCCGGACGAATGGCGGGCGGAGCACTACGGCGACGCGAGCGAGCAGGGCGACCCCGCGGTGGTTCATCGCGCGTGTCGCGAGCAGCTGAAGGAGGTCCTTCGCGCCAAGGGACGCGCTGTGTACGACGCGACGAACCTCGTGGCGGACCTTCGGGCGCAGCTCTTGAACGTGTGTCACGCGTACGGAGCGCACGTGACGCTGTGGGTGTTCGACGTGGCCCCCAGCGTGGCGATGGCGCGCAATCGGCAGCGCGAACGAAGGGTTCCCGATTGGGTGATCGCGCGGCAAGCGTCGAAGTTCGAGTGGCCCGGGCCCGAAGAAGCGCACGCGGTGCGCGTGATCGAGGGGTGAGGGATGTTGCTGAGCAAGGAGATCGAGTTGCGCGCGATCGAGACCACGCCGCTCGGCAACAGCGTGGCCCTTGCCGAGATCCCCTCGCTGGGTCGCGTGGCGTTCTTCAGCGCCTCGAAGAACGATCACACGCGCGATCTCCCGTGGTTGCGAGAGACGTTTGGCGAGGACGTCTGCGTGATCGTCGAGAAGCACTACAGCTGGCCCGTGATGGTCGTCACCGCGGAGCGAGGCGATGCGCGCTCGGTGGCCGAGTTCGCCGTCGCGGTCGCGGTGCTGTACAGCTTCGGCGATCCGGCCAACTACGACGTGACGGTGAACGAACAGCGAATCAACGTGACGGTCGAGTGCTTCGGGCGCGAGTGGCGCTTCGCGGTCTCGTAGTCGATCACGGAATCATGCGGCCCGCGGCGTGCGAACGGTCGAACTCGGTGCGGTAGACCGTCGCGATGTTCATGTCGCGGATCCAGAGCGAGTTCTCGTTGCTGCTCCAGGCGTTGGTCGACCAGTTGGCGGAGCCGGTGACGACGGTCTGTCCGTCGATGACGAGCACTTTCGAGTGCATTTCTGCAGCGCGAACGTCGACGCCCGCAGCGCGAATCGACGCGACGGCCGGGTCCATCGCGTAGGGGGCGCCGACGATTCCACGGACGCGAACGCCGCGGCGGTGGGCCGCGATGAGCGCGTCGGCGATGTCCTGTCGGGTGAACGCCGAGATCGCGAACTCGAGCGTCCGGGTCGCGGCGCCGATCGACGTGATGAGCTGCGCGTGCCACGCCGGAGGCTGCGTCGTCGGAGAGCGCGGCGAGAAATACACTGCGAATCGCGCGGTCGGCGAGGGCGGCGCCTCGGGCGCGATCGGGCCGAACATTCGCATCTCGAACATCCGTCGAAACTCCGCGGCGAACGGCGCGACGACGGACATGTCGTCGAGCACCATCGCGTTGTTCTCGTCGACGCAAAACGATCGTCGCGTGATGTTGGCGCTCCCGATCCAGAGCCTGCGACCGTCGGCGAGCACGAATTTGTGGTGCATCAGCCCCGAGCGCGCGTCGTCGATGATCTGCACGCGCGGGTGCGATTGCAGCCGCGAGAGCTCGCACATGCGCGTCCCCATCACGAGGGGGCAGCTCTCGTCGTCCGTGACGATGCGCACCTGCAGCGCGGGGACAGCGGCCAATCGCGCGAGCACCACGTTGACGAAGCAGCTGCTGTCGACCTCGTAGAGCGCCATGTCGAGCGTCGTCGTCGCGCACGCGACCACGTCGTGGAGCTGTCGCTGCAGCGCGTCCGACCGCGGCGTGAACACGGGATCTTCCGTGGTTGGCGGCGTGCACATCGTGGGCGTCGGAGGGCACGGACACGACGGGACGCCGCTGTCCGAACGCGCGTCGACGCCGCTGTCTGTGCGCGCGTCGACGCCCGTGTCCGTCGCGGCGTCCATCGTCGAGCTGTCGAGCGAGGCGTCTTCGATCGCGCTGTCGGGCGCGGACGAAACGTCGCTCGAGCTCGTGTCCGGCGCTCGTGTGTCGGTCACCGCGCTGTCGCGGCCGTTGACGCCCTCGGGGGTGCTGCACGCGGCGAGGGCGAGGAGGAGCGGCGCGCCCGTCGCGAGTCGGATCGATGAAAACTGCACACGGGGACGAGCGAGACGAAATGAAGCCATGGAATGCGAGCCTACCGCAGACCGTTGCCCGTTCGTGTGTTCGACGACGTGGAAGCGAAGCTGCGTGCGATGTGCGAGCGGTGTATACCCGCCGACCCCGAGAGCGACGGTACGTGAATGACGGATCGTGACGAGTCGAAGCCCGAGCGCGCGCCCACGAAGCAAGAGCGCGAAGTCCGGGCGCTGCCAGTGATCGCAGCGTGTTTGTTGTTGGTGACGGCCGCAGCCGCGCTCTACCTGGGGCAGCGCGCGCCGACGAACACCGCGGCGCCGAGCCTTCCGTTACCCGCGCGGGACGTCGATCACTACGTCGAGGGCTCGCCTGCGTGGGTCTCCGAGCGATTTCTGCGCGCGTGGATGCGGCAACAGTACAACGTCGCGCGAGACCTCTCGGTCGGTCCGCTCCGTGATCGCTGCGAGCTGCGGCAGCGCGAGCTCGATCAGCTCCCGCCCGATCAGCGCGCGGAGCTCGATCGTACGCGTGGGTTTACGGCGGCGACGTTCTACGATCTCGAGCACGTCGAGACGCGAGACCTCGAGCGAGACGCCGACGGGCACGCGCGCAAGGAGGTCCGCGGACAGGGGCACGCGCGCGGGGCGTACTCGGGGCTTCGCGTCGACTCTCGCCGCGGGCAGACGTTTGTCCTCGTGTCGATCGACGGTCGTTGGCGCGTCGCCGAGCGCACCTGGGAGCTCGGCGCGCACGAGCGCGACGGCGGGACGGACGCGGGCGGACTTTGAAACTCGTCGGCCCTCGCGCGATCATGCGCTGTTCGTGAGCGCCGCGAGGGAAGCATCGACGCAACGATCGCCCCGCGTTCGCTCACAGCCGCGTCGCGGTGATCGTGTAGGTCGGCGATTCGCTCGTCGTCTGCACTTGCAGGTGCAGTCGCTCGCCGGCCGTGAGCTCGACGTCGTCGATCGGGATCCCCGCGCCCCCGCAGGACCGCCCTGCGCAGTACCTTCGGACGGTGAGCGTCACGGGGCCCGCGCTCGCGAAGCGATAGCGCCCCGCGCTCGTGGCCACGAAATCAAACGAGAGCCACAGCGCTGAGCTGCTGCCGCACGCGCGAGAGTACATGGTCGACCGGGTCGCGCCCGTCAGCGTGCTCGTCGCGCCGACCGGCGTCCACTCGGCGGTCGCAGCGCCGAAGCACAGGTGCGTCGTGCTCTGCGGCAGGACGCAGCGATTGCTCGCGCACCCCAGGCCCTCTGCGCAGCGGCCGATTTCGCCGAGGACGTAGGGCGATCGGCCCACGAGCCCGCACGGCCCGCCGAAGGCGCTCACGGGCATCGGCGTCACGTTGGCGTCGATGATGATTTGTGGTGCCTCGAGTCGCACGCGCGCGACGCGCGAGACCGTCTCGACTCGCATGCGAACGGCGCACACGAAGCGACGGACGGGCGCCGCGGTCCAGTCGCCATCGACGCACTCGGCGCCGTCGTTGGCGAGCTCGTTTCCGTCTTCGTCGTAGGCTTTTGCGGCCACGACGCCGGTCGGGAGCGCTTCGCCGAGGATGTTCAAGAGCACCATGGGGCCGCCGTACGCGGTCCCGTTCGGGTCGCGATACGACTGCGTGTTCGCCGTCACCGAGCGCACGCGCGTCGCTCGGCCTGCGAGCGAGACGCAGCGCTCGAGTCCGTCGTTGTCGCTGATGCACGCGAGGCCGTCGGCGCATCGGTAGACGTAGCTCGACGGCTCGCAGCGCTCGCCTTGCACGGGTTGCGCGGCGCGGGTGGGCTCGATGTCGGCGATCACCGAGGCGCGCGCGGTGCGGCCGATCCGCGGCGCGAACCACACGCGGATCTTGGTTACTTCGGGCCGCGGGTAGAGCGCCGTCTGCGTCGCGCCGAAGAAGCCGCCGCGGATCGAGGCGGTCGGAGCGGAGGTCGCGTGCGGGGCGAGGGCGCCGGACGAATCGAGGAGCTCGTAGCGGAGCTCGCGCTGAATCGGCGGGAGATTTCGCGGCCAACCCGCGGTCGTGCCCGAGACGAAGACGGTCCTTCCGTCGAACCACGCGCGCACGCGGCTCGGAACGATCTCGTCGATCCGCTCCGCGGACACGCACGCGTATCGCTCGCTGTCGCAGCGGTCGACGAAGCACGATTCTCCTTCGGCGCAGGCGTTTCCCGGGGCGCATGCGAGCTCAGCCACGCGCTCGGCGCGGACCTCGAACGAGCATCGCGTCCCTCGCGCGCAGCCGTCGATCACGAAGTCGAAACGCTCGTCGCGCTGCGCGTAGAGCTCGATCGCGACCGTGCTCACGACGTCGGGTCCCGTGACGGGCCACGACTCCGCGGGGAGCTCGAGCGTCCGCTGCCACTCGCTCGGCGCAGCGCTCGGCGAGCACGCGCGTTGGGCGGTGATCCGGTGGGCGCCGATTCCACGGGCCGTGACGCGCCATTTTCCGCCCCGCGGAGCGCGAAAGTGCACCGTCGCGTCGTCGCCGTCGACCCAGCTCGTCTCGCGAGCATCTGCGCCTGCGAGCGAGCGTGCGTCGCGCTCTGCGACGACGGTGAGCGCGAACGTCTCGACGCCCGGCGCGCGAGGAGCGCTCGCGGTCGAAGCGCGACCCAACACGACGGCGGGCTCTGCGCACGTCTGCGCCGCGGGCGCGTGGGCGCTCTCGATCGGCTCGCACGCGCGAGGGCCTCCGTCGCTCGGAGGGCTCGCGTCGGGCTGCGCGTCTTCGACGGGGGACTGCGCGTCGCGCATGGGTGCGACCGCGTCGCGCTCGGGCGTCGCGGCGTCGCTCTCGATCGCGCTGTCTGCGCTCGCGTCTCGGGAGATTCCTGGGTCTGCGCACCCGACGCTCGCAGCGACGAGGGCGAGGGTGAGGGCGACTCGAAAGCGCTTCATGTTCGCTGGGGATTGGGCGCTCGCGGTCGCGGTTCTCAGACAATCGTCGGGCGCGGTGCTATTTCCGTGAGCCTCGTGAGCGAACCGAAGCGACCCCCGTTCATCGTCTCGACGCGTGACGTACCCGAGCGGTACGAGGCGCCGTATCCGAACAACCCCGAGCGCTTCTCGCACGGACGCGCCATCGGCAAGGCGGCAGGACTCTTGCGCATCGGGCTGCACGTCGAGCGACTCGAGCCCGGACACCGAACGTCGCTCCCGCACGCCGAAGAGGACGAAGAAGAGTTCGTGTACGTGCTCGAAGGGCGCGTCGATGCGTGGATCGACGGAGACCTCTGGCCGATGGAGGCGGGCGACCTCGCGGCGTTTCCTGCGGGGACCGGGATCGCGCACACGATCATCAACAACAGCGACGCGACGGCGCTGCTGCTCGTCGGCGGCGAGCGCGCCAAGAGCGACAGTCGCATCGTGTACCCGCTCAACGACGAGCGCCGCGGCGACATGCCGTGGAGCCAGTGGTGGAGCGACGCGCCCGCGCGCCCGCTGGGTCCGCACGACGGGCTCCCCGACGCCGCGCGCGAAAAGAAGTCTGGTTGAATTGTGGTGCCGTCGCAACGCGCGTGATCGTGCGCGCGGGGTGTACTGGCGTATTCGACTGAGTACTCGAGTACACACGTTTGCGTCGAGCGCGCGGAGGGGAAACACCGGTGCACCGAGATGGCGCTCGGGATGCACCGAGATGGCACTCGGGATGCACCGAGATGAATCTCGGTGCATGGACGCCGCTGCGCGGCGCGCGCAAAGCCGCGAGGGGGATGGCGAGACGGTGCTCCTTCGCGACCGGCTCTGCGGTCGCGCGCCGCATAGCGGCGTCCATGCACCGAGATTCATCTCGGTGCATCCCAAGATTCATCTCGGCCTGCGTCTTGCGTTGGGGCCCACTGCGCACGCTCGCGCAGAGAGAGGCTTCGCGGTTCATGGGTCGCTTGCACGCGTTGGTTTGTGTTGCGTCGTCGATCGCGCTGGCGCTCGGGGGGTGCGCGCCGGGGGACATCGAGCCCATTCGGCGCAACGCGGATGCGTCCGCGGACAGCGCGGCGCCCGATGACCCCTCGCGGTGCGCGGCGGACGAGTACTACGTCGGGCGCGTTCGCGGTCGCGCCGTGCGCGCGCGGGGAATGTTCACGCAGCCTATCGCCAACGCGCAGATCACGGTGTGCGGGAGCGCGTGCGTTCCGGGCGAGGCGGGGTCGGACGGGCGCTTCGACTTCGAGGTCGACCTGTGTTTTCCCCAAGGGGCTGCGTACCCGCACGGGGCCGTGGTGCAAGTGGTCGGGTCGACCGAGCAGCTCGACATGTACTACGACCCGTTCGAGTCGAGCGGGCGTCGGTCGATCGCGGTGGTCGACCTCGGGGACTACAACGTTCCGTCGTTGGCGGGCGCGGCGACCGCGCGCATCGATATGATGTCGACGACGCCCGTCGAGATCGTGACCGCGGGCGGGGCGAAGGTGCGGTTCGTTCCGACGGCGGTCGAGCTTCCGCTCAGCGCCGAGGACATGACCGTGCGCGTGGTGGACATCTCGACGAGCGTCGGTGACTCGCTCGCGACGCCCGGTCGCGACGATCGCGCGGTCGCGTTCGTGGGAATCCACCCTGCGGACACCAAGCTCGCGCAGGCCGCGCAGATCGAGCTCCCCAACACGCTCTCGCTCGCGCCCAACAGCGCCGTCGAGCTCGTCGCCCTCGGAAATCACGGCACCGAACGCGTCGTCGCCCCCGGCGTCCTCGGCGTCGTCGGCGTCGGAACGGTCTCGTCCGACGGCCGGCGCGTCGTCGGCGAGACCCGCGCGTTCGGCCTCGTCGGCTATCGACTCTCGCGCGGCGCCCGCCCGCCCTCTGCGCCGAGCGACGCTGGAGCGCCGCAGATCGACGCAGGTCGACCGATGGACTCGGGCGTCGCGACGCCCCCTTCGACGCCGCCCTGGACGCCGCCCGTGACGCGCACCGATCGCTGTCGGTACTTCGCGCGGACGTGCGTGGGCTGCACGGCGATCCCCGAGTGCGGGTACGTTCCTGCGACGGGCGATTGCTTTCCGGGCAGCGAGCGCGGGCCCGACCCGAGGGTGTCTCCGACGGCGCCTGTTTCGTGGGTGTGGTTTCAAGATGACTGCTTCTCGACGCCGATGCCGCCGCCGCCACCATCGAGCGATCCGTGCGCGAGCGCGACCGACTGCGCGAGCTGCACCGCGCGAAGCTCCTGCGGCTGGTGCGCCGGTCGCTGCCTCTCGGGAACCTCCCGCGGACCGATCGCCAGCGCGTGCTCCGACTGGCGCTGGGTGAGCACGGATTGCTCGGGCGTTCCTCCGGTTCCGCCGCCCCCGCCGCCGACGGACTCGGGTGTCTCTCGTCCGGACGCGTCGATGCCACCGCCACCACCGCCGCCACCGCCCGCGGACTCGGGCGTCGCGCCGATGCCCATGACGTGCACGCCGCCGACGAGCAACTTCTGCGGCCGCCCCGGGAGCTGCAATCTGCGGCCGTTTTCGCTGACCGACGCGAACACCAACAGCCCTTGGGCGCTCTACGGAAGCGACTACTGCGCGGCGCGCGCGACGGTCATCGTCGTGAGCGCGGGCTGGTGCGGCGCGTGTCAGCGTGAAGCACCAGAATTCGAAGCGGACATCCAACGCGCGTACGCGTCGCGCGGTGTTCGCTCGGTGATCACGCTCATCGAAAACGCCGATCGATCGCGGGCCACCACCAGCTACGCGCTCTCGTGGCAGCGTCGCTTCGGGATCACCTCGCGCATGACCATCGACCCCACGCGGCAAGTGTCGATGGCCCTCGGGCTCTCGAGCATCTCGCTCCCGCACACGCTCGTGATCGATCGAACCGGGCGCATCCGCCACTCGGGCTTCGCCGAAGTGAGCACGATCCGCGCGCTGCTCGATCGCATCCTCGCGGAGTAGCGACGGCGGCTCCAACGGCGGGCGTGTGTCGCGACGATTCGCGAAGAGCGCTCGCTACGGCGGTGGTACCTTCGACGTTGGTACGCATGACCGACTCTTCGAAGGACTTCGACGTCGACACGGTACGACTCAACAGCCCCTTCGACTCGGCAGTGCTCAGGCGGCCGCGCGCCGAGCTCACCTGGCAGAGCAAGGCCGGGCAGCAGTCCGCGACGATCGAGCACAGGATGGTCCTCGGCTCTGCGCCGCACGCCGAGGTGGTCGTCACGGACAACGCGGTGTCCAAGCTGCACTGCGAGCTCGAGCCGAAGCTCGACGGTCTGTGGGTGCGCGACCTCGGCTCGCGCAACGGGACGTACGTTCGCGACGTTCGCATCGTGGAGGCGCGCGTCCCGGACGGAGCGACGCTGCGTGTGGGCTCGACGGTCGTCACGGTGCGCTACGCGCCCGAGCCCACGGCTGTTGATTTGTGGGGCGATGTTCGCTTCGGGCCGCTCGTGGGGCACAGCCCCGTGATGCGCGAGTTCTTCGCGCGGCTCGCGCGCGTCGCGAAGAGCGACGCCACGGTGCTCATCCACGGCGAGACCGGCAGCGGAAAAGAGCTCGTCGCCACGGCCGTTCACGAGACCTCGAGCCGCGCCTCGGGCCCGCTCGTCGTGGTCGACTGCGGCTCGCTCCCCGAGAACCTCCTCGAAGCAGAGCTCTTCGGCCACGCGCGCGGCGCGTTCACGGGCGCGACGGGCGCGCGCGAAGGAGCGATCGAAGCGGCCCACGGCGGGACGGTCTTCCTCGACGAAATCGGCGAGATTCCGCTCGTGTTGCAGCCCAAATTGCTGCGCGTGTTGGAGTCCCGCTCGGTCCGCAGGCTCGGCGAGAATCACTACCGCAAGGTGGACGTGCGCTTCGTGTGCGCGACGCACCGAGACCTCCGTCGCATGGTCAACGCGGGGTCCTTTCGCGAGGACCTCTACTTTCGACTCGCCGTCGTCCCGGTGACGGTCCCGTCCCTGCGCGAGCGCGTCGAAGACATCCCGGTGCTGGCGCAGCACTTCTTGCCCGAGAAAGTTCCGCTCGCCTCGGTGATCGACGGCGAGACGATGCAAGAGCTCCTCGCGCGCCCGTGGCCCGGCAACGTGCGCGAGCTGCGAAACTTCGTCGATCGCGCGGTGGCGCTCGGCGCGAAAGAAGCGCTCTCGCTCAGCGAAGACGCGCTCCCACGACCGTCGACCGTGTCGTCGTCGATGCCGACGGTGAAGCTCGACGTTCCGTTCAAGACACTTCGCGACGAGTGGCTCGTGTACCTCGAGCGCGCGTACGTCCTGGGCTTGCTCGAGCGTCACGGGGGAAACGTGACGGCCACCGCACAAGCAGCAGGGCTCACGCGCGCGTACGTCCACCGATTGCTCCGCAAGTACGACGTGGATCGGTAGGGGGGCGGGGCGATTGGGGCGGCGGCCTCACCCCGCGCTGCCGCGCGCCCCTCTCCCGCGAGGGATCGCGGGAGAGGGGCTTTGATTTTGTGGGCGTGAGGGGGCGCGGGCGGCGTTCGGCCACGACGCTTCGATCCCGATAGCCCCTCTCCCGCGATCCCTCGCGGGAGAGG
>JAEUKI010000022.1 GCA_016793325.1 Myxococcales bacterium
TGTTCGAGTACATCGAGGTGTTCTACAACCGCCGACGACTTCACTCTTCGCTCGACTACAAGACCCCAGCCGAGGTCGAACGCGCTTTCGCGCTCGCCAACGCTGCTTGACCAACTGTCAACGCAATCGAGGGAAGCCCACTCACTCCAACCCCGCCGCGCGTACTCTCTCCTCCGCTGTGCCCCACATTCGATCCCAAATCTCCGCGCTGCGCATTAAGTCCCCGCTCGTGCGTCCGACTCTCTTCGCGGAGTGAAGCGCCACATTTTCCACTTTTTGCTCGCGACCGCGCTGCTCGCGCCGTCGACCGCAGCTGCGCAGCTCGAGGTGCGCGGGCGAACGATGGCCGTCGTTCCCGTTGCGGCGCCGCAGACGCTCGCGTTCGGGCCGGGGGGCGGGCTGTCGCTCGCGGTCGGGGCGCGCGTTCGGCCGTGGTTCACGCTCGCGGGTGAGCTCGAAGCGACGCTCCTCTCGTTGACGACCGCGCGATTGCCCGAAGGCGTCCTCGCGCCGACGACTCCTGGCGGCTCGCTCTCGCTCGGCGCGGTCGCGCGCGTCGAGCCCTTCGCGGCGCCTGCGCGCGTCACGCCCTTCATCGAGCTCGCGCTCGCCCTGGGAATCTCCGGAACGCGCTTCGCCCCCGCCCTCGCCCCTCGCGCCGGTGTCGCGCTGCGATTCGCGGACTACAGCATCGGCGCGTCCGTCGGCTACTGGCGCTTGTTCGACGTCGCCCCGTCGGTGCTCCCGGGGGATGGCCAGTTCGTCACGGCGGGCCTCGAGCTCACGCGCTCGTTCGGCGGCGCGCCAACGACGATCCGCGCTCCCGAAGCTCGCGTCGAACAGCCTGCGTCTCCACCGGCGCGCGTGTGTCCTGTGTTGGTTCACGCGACGACGAGCGACCTCGACCACGACGGGTGTCCCGACGACGATCGCGACGACGATCACATCGCGGACCCTTCGGACGCGTGCCCCGATCACGCAGAAGACCGCGACAACTTCGAGGACGCCGACGGCTGTCCCGATCCCGACAACGACCGCGACACGATCGCGGACGCGGTCGACCGATGTCCGCTCGCCGCAGAAGTGATCAATGGAGTCGACGATCAGGACGGGTGCCCCGACGAGACCCTCGCGCGCGTGCAGGGCGGGCGCGTGCTGTACGTCGATCAGCTTCGGTTCTTCTTCAACTCGATCCGCATCACGCCCGACAGCCGGCCCGTGCTGCGAGACATCGCGCGCATCTTCACGGCGCACCCCGAGTTCGCCGTGATCTACGTCGAGGGACACGCGGACTCGATCGGCGACGAGCACTACAACGACCGACTCTCGTACTTGCGCGCGTGCGCGATCGTCGACGCCATCGCGCAGCTCGGCGTGGCGCGTGCGCGGATGGTTCCCGTTGGGTACGGACAGCGACAGCCGGTCGCGCACGGCGAAGACTATTGGCGTCGCGCGCTCAACCGTCGCGTCGAGTTCGTCGTCGATGGTCGCCGAACGCCCGGCCGAGCGCTCACCGCGCGCGGCTTCGTCGACGTGAGAGCGGGAGGTGCGCAATGAACGCTCGACTCCACTTTGCAACCGCGGTTCTCTTCGTGATGACGCTCGCCGGCTGCCCGAGCTCGCTCGTCGGCGGACAGTGCGCCCCCGGCTGGGTCGAGAGCGACAACCAACGCTGCGTGCGCGCGGACGCTTCGGCCAGCGACGCGCGCGTCGAGCCAGAGGACGCGCAGGACGCCGCACAAGATGCTGCGCAGGGGGACGGCAGCGACGCGCGCTTCGATGGAAACGCTACGGACGATGGATCGACCACGGATTCGAGCGCGGACTCCACCGCAAGCGATGGATCCGCGGGAGACGGCGGTCTCTCGTCGGACGACGCGGACGCAGCGACGAGCACCGACGCGCCGCCTTCGGATGGCGGCGGATGCATCGAGCCCCTCATCGCGTGCGGAGGCGTGTGCGTCGACCTGAACAGCGATCCCGATCACTGCGGGGGCTGCGGCGTTCGTTGCCCCACGGGGATCTGCAACGGTGGTCGTTGTCGCGCCGCGCGCGCAGGGCACATGGTGCTCATCGGGAGCGACTACGAGTCCTCGCGCCCGCCGCAAGACGTGATCCTCGCGAACGCGGTCTCGCTGGGATCGCGCGGGGTCATTCGATTGCTCACGTTCGCGCGCTACGCCAACGGCGCCGTGCGCGCGCGGGTCGACAGCGTCGTCGACTCGATGATCGGCGCGCCGCGCGTGCGACGAAGCGTCCTCTCGAACGAGTCCGAGCTCTCGCGCGAGCTCACGATCGACCGCTTCGACGCGCTGCTCGTGTACGACCAACGCGACGCGACCTCGTCGCAAATGCGCTCGCTCGCGCTTCTGTGGAGCGACGCGCTCGCGGGCTTCGCCCGCGCCGGCGGAACGGTCATCCTCTTGGACGGAGCAAACCCGACGCACGGATCGTGGCTGCTCGCGCGCGAGTCGGGGCTCCTCGCGGTCACCGACGCGACCGACGCGGACACGATCACGATCAGGCTCTCGCCAACCGCCGCCGCCGACGCGCTCGCGAGCGGCGTCGATGTGCTCTTCGTCGCGTCGCGCAACGCGGTTCGCTATCGGCTTCCGACCAGCGACTACGTCGTGTTCGCCGACGACGCGGACGCCACGCGCCCCGTGGTGCTGCATCGCGCTGTGTTGCCGTGAGGTGCCGTCGAGCTCCCCGCGAGGCGCGCTGGGGTTCGGGCCTCACCCCCGCTGCCGCGCGCCCCTCTCCCGCGGCACCGCGGGAGAGGGGCTTGTCATCGAGCAAACGTGATCGAGCGAACGTGATCGAGCAAACGTGATCGAGCGAACGCGATCGAGCAAACGTGATCGAGCGAACGTGATCGAGCGAACGTGATCGAGCGAACGCGAACGAACGCGAACGAACGCGAACGAACGCGATCGAACGAACGCGATCGAACGAACGTGATCGAGCGCTGTCGACGCTCGACGCCCGCTGCTTGATAACACACCCACACAATGCAGAGCCCCTCTCCCGCGGTGCCGCGGGAGAGGGGCGCGCGGCAGCGGGGGTGAGGCCCGAACCCCAGCACGCGCGGCAGCGGGGGGGTGCCGTCGAGCTCCCCGCGAGGCGCGATCGACCGACGCTTCACGAGGGGGGCTTAAGGGATACCGACGGCAGCCGACTAGTCCCTCGACGCGGGCACAGGATCTCTGGCCCGCACGTGGAGGAGAACATCATGTCACGCGTTTTCATTGCGCGCGCTGCGGTCGCTGCGTGCCTCGTAGGCTGCGCCGGTCAGCCCGAATCGGCGGTCGCTCCGCGCTCGCGACGATCGATCTCGACGGCGCCCCGCAGCGCCGAGGCGCTTCGCGCCTCCGACGAACGACCGGCGCTGATCGGCGAGTACATCGGCACGTACGATCACGCGACGGGGCAGCTGCGATTCTCCCGCGCGCGCAACGGAAGCCGGGTTCCTTCGCCAGGGTTCGCCGAAGCGAGCACCGACGCGGTGACCCTCGATGACAACGGCAGCTCGATCTTCGGGGTCGGCTTGATCGACCTCGAGCCGTGCCTGGTCAATCAGCTCTGCGCGAACGTCACGATCACCAATGATTCGTCCGTGTCCCTCGGCTCCGTTCGCATCGACATCTACGACCTCGATGGCGGCGCGACGATCGCCAATCCGATGTCGCTCGGAACCAACTACCCGTCGCGCAGCGGAAGCGCTGGCGGATGGAACTATCCGACGCTCGCAGGCTCGGGCGGCTCTGCGGCGCGCGTGTGGAAGTTCGACACCAACGCGGGCGCGGACTTCTCGTTCAACGTCGCGGTCTGGGCGACCTACTCGCGCGCTGGCTACTCGACCTCGTCGCTGGGGACGATCTCCAGCGCGAACAACGCCGCGAGCGCCGACGCGACGTGGTCCGACGCGGCTCCCGCGTGGCGCGACGCGTGTCTCGTGAGCGGCTCGACGGTGATCTCTGGACAGACTGCGTTTACGACCGCGGGCGTGACGCCAGCGTTTCCCTCTTCGGTGTTCGACACGTTGATCGACACCGATGGGTGGGCAGGCGGGCTCGAGGTCTCGTCCGCGGGCACGCTCAGCATCACGAGCGTCTTGTCCGGAGCGAACCTCACGCTGAGCGATTCTTCTGCGCCGGACTACACGTTCTATCCGTTTTGGGACGCGCTCGAGTCGACCAACGGCTCGGTCTGCGCCGCGGTGGATCCGACGAGCAGCGCGCCCGCGCGACGCTTCGTCGCCACGTGGAAGAACGTGAACATCGCCTCGCTGTCCGACAGTCGCCTGACGTTCTCGATCGTGATACGCGAGGGAAGCGACGACGTGTGGTTCCTCTATCACCGGTGGTCGACGAGCCCGAGCGACTGCTCGTCGTCGGGCACGGGCAGCGACCTCGTCCGCGCGGGCGGCGCCACGATCGGCGTGCGCGGCTTCGGCGTCGGACAGGTGAACGTCCTCTCGCACAACACGGCGACGCTGCCCTCTCACGCATCGTCGTGCGACGGCGACGGAGCGTTCTATCGCCTCACGGCCACGCCAGCGACGCCGTAACCCGCGCGGACTCTGCGCGACCAAGCGCCACGAATCGGGGGCGTCATCGGTCGCGCGCGTCTCTCACCCACCGAGGACTACGCCATGTTTCGCACGCTCGTGTTGGCGCTGCTCGTGTCGAGCACGTCTGCCTGTTTCGGGTTCAAGCAGTACACGCCGCTCCGTGTTCCGTTGCACGCCGAGCGGACCGAGCGAGCGAGCGCGCTCGAGGTGTTGGTCCGCGAGCTCGAGCTCCGCGTCGTGCGGCACAACCGCCATCACACGTGGGTCGAGGCCGTCGAGCCCTCGCGAGGATCCCTTCGCAATCGCTTCGTCTTGGACACGCGTCGCGGCGCGCTCTCGGTGTCGACCTGGACAGAGATCCGCGGGGCGGACGGCGCGTGGCAGCAGTCGTCGTGGGTGTGCGAAGGCTACGACCACGCGCGGGAGCGAGAGGTCGTCGAGCGCTACGAGCTCGTGCTTCGTCGCGTGCGTCGAGCGGAGTAGGGACGCTCGCCAACGCGCGAGGCGCTCAGCTCACGACGCTCTCTCGCATCTTTCGCACGGCGTCCGCGTGCAGCTGACACACGCGAGCCTCGGATACCCCCAGCACCTTCGCGATCGCGCGGAGCGTCATCGAGTCACCGTAGTGCATCGACAGCACCCGCTGGAGGCGATCGGGAAGCGCGCGATACGCACGATCCACGAGCACCGCGTGCTCGGCGCGCACGGCGATGGTCTCTGGTGAGTCGCTCGTGTCTTCGGCCATGTACTCTTCGACTTGAACGTGCGACTTGGTCGCCTCGTGCAAGACGAGGTGCGCCTCGAGCTCTTTCTGCGTGATGTTCATCTCGCGGGCGACTTCGCTGTATTCGGGCGGGCGTCCGAGCCGGGCCGTGAGCGTTCGCCACGCGAGGGAGAACTGTCCGTCGAGCAGGCGCCCGCGTCGCTTTCGTGGATCCGCGGCGCGGATCTCGTCCTTGATCGCGCCTCGAATGCGAATCCGCGCGAAGGCTTCGAACGGCACGCCCGAGTCGGCGCGATACGAGTTCCACGCTGAGACGAGGCCGACGAAGCCCGCGCCGATCAGGTCGTCTGCGTGGATCGAGCTCACGCGCGACAGGGTGCTCGCCATCCTTCGAATGATCGGGAGCATCTCGACCGCGATCTTGTGAGGCAGCACCGTCGGCTGCTCGTCGGGCTCGCTCCACACCATCGGATCGCGCGACTCGACGAAGCGCCGGAGCAGCGCGATCGGCTCGGACTCGAGCGCCGAAAACTCGACGCCCACCCGACGCACCTGCGCGGCGCTCCAGACGACCACGCCCGCCACCCGACACACGCTCGGCTCGAAGTCCGTGAGCGACAGCGACACCGCGACGTCGCTGCCGATCGGAGGCGGCTCGTCGCGCAGCTCGAGGAGCACCCCGCCTTCTGACAGATTGAGGCTCTGTCCGAAGAATTGTCGATCGGGCTCGACGAGGCAAACCGCAGGAGCGTGCAGATCGACCCTACGAAAGATTCTCGCCTCGGATACCGCTTCAGTCGCCTCCATGAACGTTCCCTCTCCAGTTGAACGCGCCCGCAAACGAGCGATGAATATCTCTCTGTCGCGGCCCTCGGGACTCGACGCCCTCTCGGGCCCCACGAGCGCGGTTCATCGAACCTTGTCAACGAGCGCGGATGCCAGTCGAACCAGGTCGGCGGTCTCCGTCGCCGGTCGCTACGATCTGCCGTCGAATCCCAGCGGCACGGTGAAGCCCGCCGCAGGTTTCGCCAGGTAGTATCCCTGCAACAGATCGCAGCCGATCTCTTCGAGCGCTCGATATTCTCCCTCTGTCTCGACTCCCTCACACACGACCGATGCCCCCACGTCTTGTGCCAGTGTGAGGATCGAGCGGATCACGCGACGCTTGACCGCTGAAGCGTCGACCGCTCGCACGAGAGACATGTCGACCTTGACCACTTCAGGTTCGATCAACGCTAGCACGCTCAGCGCGGCGTAACCAGCGCCCAGGTCGTCGACGGCGATTCGATAACCCAATTTTCGAAGCCGACTGATCTTCGCCGAAATGTCTGGAATGGACGCGAGCGACGCTTGTTCAGTGATCTCTAGCACCACTCGCTTGGAAAACTCGTGCAGGTTGTCTGCTGTCTCGATGAGGCTGTCGTCCTCGAGTTCGGACGCGTGCACATTGACGAAGAGGTCTACGTCGGGAGGCGCGTGTGCCGTGCTGTCGCACACGAGCTGCCGCACGCGCGCGCCCACGTCCCGGATTCGACCGAGCTCGAACGCGGCGTCGAGGACGGCCAAGGGGCCTGTGAGCTTCGGATGCGCCGATCGCAAGAGCGCCTCGTACGCGACGGCTCGGCGCTCGCGAATCGACACCACGGGCTGAAACGCGAGCGTGCAGCGCTCGAGCGCCTCGTCGAGGAGCATGTCCTTCAGAGACATGCGCACCCTCGTCTGCGAGTCGTGTACGGAGATCGCGCGCAGGCTGAGGATCTTGCGTTCGATGCTGGCGGCGAGCAGTCGAATCGCCAGCTCGTTGTCGGGCGTGCGGCCCTCGAAGGTCCACGGGTCGCGCTGGCGCAGGACTTCGGGAGCGCGCTCGGAGAGCGCCAACACCGTCGGTCGATCCTCGAGCGCCTCGAGCACCGAGCGAACGCTCTCGCGCTCGACGGAGAACGACTCGTCGACGACGAGCACGACGCACTCGTTGGCGTCGAGCCAGCGCCGAAGCTCGTCGGGCGATCGCGCCTCGACGAGCTGGCCGCCGAGCGCTGCTGCTAGCCGCGCGAACAGCGGCTCTCTCTCGGATGATGGAGAGACCAACGCGATCGGACGCTCCGTCGGTTGCGTGGCTCGTTGTGCTTGGTGAGACATGACCGAAGCCTCGATGGGAAGTTGTCGACCGGTTTCGATTCGTTGGACGCACGCGGCTCGGGGCGCTCAGTCTGACTTGGTGCCGAACCACTCGATGTATCGCTGGATGTCGTCTCTGGCTTCGATCTCGGTCTCGAACTCGAATCCGACGGGAAACCGCGCGTTGCGTCGCTCGCCGCACCAGCGGACGACCGCGGAGGCCGCGACGAGTCGGCCCGAAATGGGACTCGCGAAGCGCAGGATGACTCGCGAGCCGATCGGCAACGACTCCGTCAGGAGGATCTGGATTCCGCTCGCGGACACGTCCTGCGATCGACCGTCGATGTCCACGCCTCGCGCGGTGTCGACGACGCGAACAGGCGTGAGGTACGGAGCGCGCGCGTGGCGGCGGCGGCGCACCAAATCCAAGACGAGCTCCGTGGGGTTGACCACAGCGACGTCGTCCGTCGTCATCGGAGGCGTCGGCGCCGCGGGCTGCTCGACGCTCATTCCCTTGGTGTTGACGGCGGCGACGGTTCGTTCGGCCGCGGGCCGCGCGATCGAGTTGGCCACGGATTTCGCAAGCGCCTCTGCGAAGTCGAGCGCGTCGCTGTAGCGCGCCGCGGGGTCGAGCGCGAGCGCTCGATCGATGACCCGCGCGACCGAAACGCTGCACGAGTTGGAGAGCAAGTTGAGCAGCGGCGCGGATTGTCGCATCGAGTGAGCAGAGATCCGCGACGCGATGTCCGAACCAAACGGCAGACCGCCAGAGATACACTCGAACGCGATCACCCCGAGCGAGAAGATGTCGCACGATTTGTCGCAGCGTCCGCCGAGCAGCTGCTCGGGGGCCATGTATTCAATGGTCCCGCAGATGAGGCCGGGGGCGGTGAGGCGCTCGAGCTGCGCGTGGTCTGGCAAGATCGAGATCCCGAAGTCGATGAGCTTCACCGCGGTTTCGTCGCCCTCGGGGACGAGGAGCACGTTGCTCGGCTTGAGATCACGGTGAACGACGCCGCGTCGGTGAACCCAAGACAGCGTCGAGCCGAGGCGGTGTACGAGCTGCACGGTCTCGGCGAGCGACATCCTCGTGCGCGCCGCGAGCACTCCGTCCAGCGATCGTCCGCGCAACATCTCCATGACGATGTACGGGCCGTACGTCGCGTCGAGCCCCGCGTCGAGCACCTGCACGACGCCGCGGCCTCGAACGGCGGCGAGCGCCTTCGCCTCGCGAAACAAGCGCTGAACGATCGCAGGCTGCCTGAGGTTCTCTGCGACGAGGAGCTTGATCGCCACCGTCGTCGCGAGCAGCGGATGTTCGGCCTCGAAGACGGCCCCCATCCCGCCGCGCGAGATCTCTCGCAACAGCGTGAATCGTCCATCGATGGTGCAACCAACCTGTGCTTCTTCCATGACAATCATCGCTCCCTTCGGTCGCCTTGCTATCCGTTGAGCTTCGCAGACGCGAAGGACTGTCCGAGCTCGGGAGCGGCGTGCTCTCGAGCGACTTCGATGCGGTTTCTTCCGCTCGCTTTTGCCTTGTAGAGCGCCTCGTCCGCTCTCCGAAGCAGCGCGTCGAGCGACTCTGCGCCGAGCTGCGCGACGCCGAGCGACACGCTCACCTCGACGGTTTGCCCGGTCGACAGCGGCACCGAGGTGCGCTCGACGAGGACCCGAAGCCGCTCGCTGACGAGCCGCGCGGCCTCGAGCTTCGTGACGGGCATCGCGAGGAGAAACTCTTCTCCGCCCCAGCGCGCAGCCAGGTCCGAGCGCCGCACCGACCGCTGCATGGTTGCTGCGATCTGTTTCAGAACGACGTCGCCTGCTCCGTGCCCGAGCCGGTCGTTGATCGACTTGAAGCGATCGACGTCGACGAGCGCGATCGACAACGGCGTCTCGTGCCGTCGCGCGGACGCGACCGCGGCTTCGAGAAAGTCCATGGCGGCGCGCCGATTCGGGAGTCCCGTCAGCGCGTCGGACATCGCGAGCCTCGTCGTCTGATCGACGAGGTGCACGAGGCGAAGGACGGGCGGCAGCTCCGACTGCACAACGGACAGAATTGACGCGGACGAGTTCGCGCATTCGCGGACGGCGCACACGGCGAGCGAGGCGATTCGCTCGCCTCCGAACTCGATGTCGACCTTCAGGACGCGCTCGTCTTCGGTGTGCGCGGCGCACGCTTCTTCTTCGACGGACTCGAGCGTGATGGCGCCCGTGCCGAGCGCTGCGGCGGCGTCTGCGTTGGCGGTCTCGTCGTTGGACCGGCGCATGATGTGTGCGCTGTTGCCGATGCCGACGACCGCGAGCGCGATCCATCGAAACGGCAGCACGCTTCCGAGCAGGGACCCGAGGCAGCGAAAGAGCCCGCTGACTGATTTTTCTCGCGCCGCGATCCCTCGAATTCGCCCGCTCAAGTGACTCTCGAACAGCGCAGAGTCGAGCAGGTGACCGAGCCGCGCGGCGACCGTCGCGCTCGACGGACTCGGGAGGTTCAGCGAAGGCTTCGACGGGCGAGCGCACAGCTGGCGGAGCATCGCGGGCAGTCGCGCGCAGTCAGCCTTCGCGATGTACGCCGAGGCGCCGGACTCGATGGCCCAGTACATCCCGCGCCGGGTGGGGCTCGCGGTCATCACGACGATCGGCGTCGAGGCGGTGCGCGGGTCTGCGCGGAGCAGTCGACAGAGCTGCGTTCCGCTGATTCCCGTCATCAGGTCGTCGCACACGATGGCGTCGAACTCTTCGCGAAACGCCCTCGTCGCGCCGTCCTCTGCGGTCGCCTCGTTCGCGGGACTCCATCCGGCGGCGACGAGCTGCGACACGATGCGCGCGCGACACGCGACTGAATCGTCCAGCACCAGAACTCGGCTTCCCATGTTGGGCTGCCAATCGGCGTCTCGGCGGACGCATTAAGTCGGAAAATACGAAACTGGATCGAGTGTGTTGATGGCGTCTCGCGGTCAGGCGATTCTCTCGCCGTTGCGACGAGTTGTGGGCAGGCGGACTGGCGGACCGCCGCGCTTGGTTGTTCTACCAAGCATGTCGAACGCAGCGAGGGTCGCGTGTAGGGGGGTGAAGCCAACTCGGAACTCGCGTCGACTTGCTTCCGACTCTCCAAGCGAGACGAGGCTAATCTCCCCACAGTCCCACTCGTTGCGTGGGGAATTCTTGGGTGTGATTGCGGTTCGTGATTTTTCGGGAAGATCACAGCGAGGCCCTCGACGCTGCGCCGGGCCTCTCGACGCACGCACCGCATTCACCAACGTCGTTCTCGAGCGCGCACGAGTGGGGTAGGTGCCCCGTCGCGATCCGCGGTCGACACTTCCGTCGAGGATGATCGTGTCGTCTGAGCCCGTTGGATGAGTTTCCGCGGCGCGCGCACGCGTGTCCGCCGTGGCTCGTCCTTGGTCGATCGACTCGAGAGCGCCGTTGCTCGCGACGCTCACCACGCCAACAAGCGACGCGCGCCCCAGCGCCCCATCGTCGCGAGGGCCTTCGCTCTCTGCTCGATGCGATCGCTCGCGCTGCGCCCGAGCACCCGCCGCTCGGCGCGATCGAGCGCGGTGCGGCTGCTCGCCTTCGCCAATTTTTCTCGCACGCGCGTCGCGTACGCCTCTCGTGGAACGCTCCCGATCGCCCGCGCGACGTCGCCCCACGGCGCGCTCGCGCGGGTCTCGCTCAGCCACGTCGCGATCGCCCACAGCGCGGACGCGTTGGCCGCGCTCCACGCGATCGCCGCCAACTTATCAGGGTCGAACGTCGGTTCTCTCGCGACGCGAACCAGGTCTTCGACGGCCCACGGAGCGCTCTCGCCCACGCGGTCCTTGAGCACGTTGAGCGCGAGGAGCAGCGCGTGATCGTGCACGGTCAATCGACAGTGCTCGACGCCGAACGTCTCGGTCGTGCGCGTCCCGCGGGCGAGCGCCGCGGTCGTGTCCAGCGAAGACATTCCCAGGGCGCCGAAGTGCGTCTCGATGTCGAACGTGACGCCCTCGATCACGATTTCGAGCGAGCGATACACGTCGTCGTTCTTCGCGATCGTCCAGCGATTCTGCTTAGCGATCGCGAGGACAAGGTCGAGCGCAGAGGGCGCGACGCGCACGTCCACGTCGCTGATCGGCCGCTCGCTCACCGACGGATAGAGCCACCCCGCGGTGACGATCCCTTTGACTGGCGCGGCGAGCACGCGTCGCGCGCGAAGGGCCTCGAGCAACACGCGAAGCGCGAAGCGCGCCTGGCTGTGGATCGCGACGATCGCGTGCGGATCGATCGGGCGCCCTGCGAGATCTCGGTACGCGCCGTGCGCGCCGTGGGGCTCGTTCGCGCGCGCGCCGCGGTCGTTGTCCGTGAATGCCAAGACCACTCGTTGCTACCATCCGCAGCGATGCCCGTCCCGCTTTGGGTGCGCGCGCTGCAGCGCGCCGATCGAGTCGCCTGGTACGCGTACCACGGCTACGAAGTGCTACGAGAAGAGCTGCTCTTCGCGTACCTCCCTTCGAGCGAGCGCGCGGCGGTGATCCAGCACGCGTACGAAGCGCAGGACGCGTACCTCCCTGGCGGAGCGACCTTCGAGCGAGGCCTCTTCTCGTGGGAAAAATCCCTGCTCGCCCGCGAAGAAGTCCCGAAATCGGGACGCGTCTTGTTGGCGGCGGCGGGCGGCGGTCGCGAGCTCGAGGCGCTCGGCGAGCGCGGCTACGAGGTGTGCGCGTTCGAGCCCAACCCGGTGCTGCGGCGCGGGGCCGAAGAGGTCGCCTCGCGCTTCGGAGCGCGCGTGTACGACGGGCTCTTCTCGGATCTATCGACGGCCGTTCGCGACGAGGGGCCCCTCGCGTCGCTGCGCGCGCAGAGCCCGTACGCGCTCGTCGTGCTCGGCTGGGGGAGCATCACCCATGTGCTCGAAGACGAAGAGCGCATCGCGCTGCTCGAGAGCGTTCGTGCGCTCGCGCCGACCGCGCCGGTGATCGTGAGCTTCTTCTTGCGCCCCGAGCGCAACGAGGGCGCGCCGATCGCGAAGACCGAGCGGCTTCGCAAGGCGCTGCGCGGCGCGTTCGCGCGGATGGGCGGGCGCAATCACGGCGTTCCCGAGGGGCTCGCGTACGAAGCGGGCGGCGGGTTCGTCTATGCGTTTACCGAGAGCGAAGTGCAGTCGATGGCCCACAGGGCAGGGTACGCGGTGCGGTACTTCTGCGAGGCGCCGTTTCCGCACGCGCTGTTCGTCCCGCACGCTTGAATGTGTGTGCTATCGAAGGGGCCACTCGGCGAAGTAGAGGGTGCGCGAGAGGCCCGCGGCGTCGCTGCCCGAGAAGACCATGCGAACGCGATCGGGCTGATAGATCGCTGGTGAATTGCGCGGGTCGATGAGCGTGTAGCCGTAGAGCGTCTGGTCCGCGGCGAGCGTCCCTCGGATGGGGATCGTGGTCCATCGCCACGAGTCGCCGCGGTCTTCGCTGGCGCCGACGCGGAGGCTCGTTCCGCCGGCGCTCGAGAGGAGCACGAGGGTTCGGTCGTCGACGAGCTGCAGGCGCGCGTAGGTGTCCAGGCAGCCGACGGGCAGCGGCGTGAACCGATCGCCGCCGTCCGAGCGAAACAAGGTCGAGCACCCGCCAGCGCGACGCTGATACGCGAGCGCATACACCGTGCGGTCGGAGGCGACCTCGAGGTCCGACGGATACGCGCCGACCATCCCCGCGTCGACGGAGACCTCGGGCGTCACGCGCAGGACGCGGCTCGGCGTCGCGCTCGTGCCGAGCGCGTACAACGACGTCGCGGGGTAGCCCGCGTTGCTTCCTCCGCTCGGCTCGAACTCTCCCGCAAAGAGCAGCGCGCGCTCGGCGTCCCACGCGCTCTGCGGATAGAGCAGGTAGCGCCCGGGCTCGCTCAGCGTCGCGATCGCGCTTCCCGCGGCGTTGGTGGCGCGAAACACCACGCGCGCCCATGCGCTGTTCGCGAGCGACCACTGCACGGAGTCATCGGGCGCGACGGCGATTCCGAGGTAGCCGTTGGACTCCGCGGACCACTCGCCGTAGTTGCCGTAGGTGTCCCAGCGAAGCGCGCCATCCGCGCTGCGCGCGGAGAACACCAACCGATAGAAGCGCGACTGGAGTCCGCCCGTTCCTGCGCCGCCCGTGAAGCACTGCACGTCGCTCGCGGCGGGGCGCAAGCAATCGAACACCATGTGCAGCGCGCCCGCGCGCGTCATCACGATCCCTGGCGGCTGGTGGACGTACGCGAGCCGCGAGGCTTGTTGCCACGCGCCTCCGGCCCTCGGTCGCCTCGCCACGACCGCGTACCGATCGACGGTCGCGTCAGGAAAGTGCGTAAATACCGCGTAGAAGTTCTGCTCGTCGCCGACGAGCTTCGGCAGGTGAGCGTTCCACGTCGGGGGCGTCGTCGCGCCCACGCTCGAGGTGTACACGATCTCCGCCGTGATCTCCGCGGGGAGCGTCACGCGCGGCGCGCCGCTGTCGACAGCGACGTCCGCGACGGAGTCTTCGGAGGACGCGTCGTGGTGATCGATCGACGCGTCGATCGTGTCGAGCATGGTGTCCGCGACGTCCGAGCGAGGCGCGTCGGCGCCCGCGTCGAAGGCCGTCGGCGGAGCGCTGCAAGCGGTCACGGCGAACGAGACGACGATCGATGCGGCGAAGCGTCGCGCGAAGCGGTGGGATCGACGGCGCACCGCGCGAGTGTAACGCGGGGAAGTGAGCGAGGCGCGGCTGCTTTCTGCTGCGGCGCCCTCGCTCACCGCCGCTCGATCAAGCGATTGGCGTGCAGGTCGTCGAGCAGCGCGCGGATGTGCGCGAGCGCGTCGTCGCGGGACACTTCGAACTCTTCGGTGAGCTTGTCCGCGAGGTCTTCGGCCGAGCGCTCTTGGTCCGCGAGGAGCTTCCACAAGAACACGCCCGTGTCGTTGAGGGTGAAATAGAACTTGGTGTCCAAGTGAAGCAGCACGCCAGTGCGGTCTTCGAGCTCGGTGAGCAGGCACCGAGGGTTTGCGTGGAGCTTCGCGGTTGTGTCGATCACGGTGCTCTCCGTTGCGCGGGGTTCGCAAACGTTCGTGCGGGGGGATAGCAGAACGTGACCTTCATCGACGAGAGGTCTTCGTCGTCGAGCCAGGGCTCGCCGTCGAGCTCGATCCAGGCGTGGCCTTCGTTCGACCCGTCCGACGGGAGCGCCATCACGAAGGTCGGGTCCGCGCCGTGTGCGCTCAACACAGCAAACCGCGCGAGCGCTCGGTAGAGGCAGGTGTCGGGGAGCAGCCGCGTTCGCGTAAAAAAAGCTTCGCAGCGACTGATCACCGCCGCGAGACGACCGACTGAGACGATGTGCTTCTGCGACGCCGACGATGCGCGGCTGCGCGCGAGCAGGGCGTCGAGCGCGACGCGAGAGAAATCTCGCGTGATCGCCGCGCGAGCAACAACGTAGCGCGCGTGAAGCACGAGTGACACGAGCGAGATATAGCCCGAGACCCGAGATTCTCCCGCAGAGACAACCGCAGGCCCCCCGCCGAAAGAGCCCCGCGCTCCAGGCGCGTCGCAGGTTTGAATGCCGCCGCGCGCTCGAGCATCGAACCAGCGCTACGAGGCTCTTCGTGCGCGTAGAATCCATTGAAATCATTTGGGTTTCTAGCGGTGCACGACTTGATCCGCGTCGATGTGTGTTGCTATCGTCCCAGAGCTTTGCCCGCTGCTCGACGGCGGCGCTTCGATTTCGACCGCTCGATATTCAGCTCCCATCCCTTCGAGGACCGCGATGAACAAGCTTCTACTCACTGGCTCGACCGCCCTCTTGGCTCTCGGCGCGTGCGCTGGACCGATCCCCGGCGAGACGGCTTCTCCGGCGCCGCGGCAGAGCGTGATCGGCGCGACGAGCATCACGAACCTCGGCGCCGCGGCGACGCACATCAGCCGCGAGCGGCTCGCTGCGGCGCAGGTCGCGCGGCCGGTGGCTGAATTCGTGGGTCGATATTCGAGAGCCACGGGGCGCTTGGTGTTCGAGCCGAAGCAAGAGGAGGGGCCCTCGGGCGGCCGTCCGCTCGGCGGCTACGTCGCGCTCAACTCGAACACGGTCAGCCTCGAGGACAACGGGACGACGATCGAGGGCCCCGGTACTTTCAACGGCGGGACCTCGTGTGGCGGCACCCAGATCTGCGCGGTCGTGACGGTGACCAACGACAGCGCGCGGCTCATCGAAGACCTCCGCGTCGAAGTGCTCGACCTGACGGGCGCGACGGTGGCCAACGGCGACTCGCTGCCGACGGGCTACCCGTCGACCGCAGGCAACAACGGTGGCTGGACGTACAACGCGGTCAACCCCTCGGGTACCGCCAGTGCGCCGTGGATCTTCGGCGGCTACACGGGCGACTTCAACTTCACCGTGAAGGTGTGGGGCACCTACCGTCGTACGAGCTACTCGGGGCCGTCGGGCGTCGTGACGGGGCCGATCTCGGACATGGCGAACGTGGTCGCCGCCAACGCGACCTGGAGCGACAGCGCGCCTGCGTGGCGCGACGCGTGTTTGACGACTGGCGCCCAGCTGTTCTCGAACCAGAGCGGGTACACGTCGGCGGGCACGACGATTCCGTTCCCGTTCACGGTGTACGACACGACCGTGACGCCGGACACGTGGGGCGGCGCGATCGATGTGTCGTCCGCGGGTGTGGTGAGCTTGCTCGGCGTCGGACTGCAAGGCGCAAACGAGGCTCTCTCCGGGACGAGCGTGGACGACTATGCGTACTACGGGTTCTGGGACGGCCTCACGTCGAACACTGCGCCTGGCGAAGTGTGCGCCGCGCTCGACTCGACGAGCTCCGCGCCGAACCGACGCTTCGTCGTGACGTGGAAGAACGTCACGGTGCCGGGCGTCGCCGCCTCGCGGCTGACCTTCTCGATCGTCTTCCAAGAGGGGACCGACAAGGTCTTCTATCTCTATCACCGCTGGTCGAACAACGCGACGAGCTGCGCCGGAAGCGGCGCGATGCGCGGCACGGGCGCGACCGTCGGCGTTCGTGGCAACGGGACGGGTGAGGTCACGCAGGTCTCGAACAACGCGACGCTGCTGCCGCTCCACTCTGCGACGTGCCCTGGCTCCGGAGCGTTCATCACGCTCTCGGCCAATCCTCAGTGACGTCGCGAACGGCGCTGCTCACACGATCAACACACTGCTCATCATGAAGAACAACAATCCAGCCGAAGCCGCTCTCCACGACGATGCGCAGGGCACCAGCCCGCGCGAGAAGGCCCGTCGTCCGTACTCACCACCGCGCATCGAGAAGCGTCAGCCCGTCGCGCGCGTCACCCTGCTCTCGGGCATGGGCGCCATGAGCGTCGGCGTCATTAGTATGATGAACTGAGCCGACGAACTGAGCGCTCTTCAACCGTCGCGCATCGAAGCACAGCACAATGGCCGTCGAGTGGATCACCTTCCACGTTACAGACCGGTGCCAGCTCGATTGCCAGCACTGCCTCCGTGACCCCGAGCTGAAGCCCAAAGACCTCTCGCTCGACGTCATTCGTCGCGCGCTCGTCGAGGGAAAGCGAGTCTACCGCGCGACGCACACCGCGTTCACGGGCGGCGAACCCACGCTGCACCCCGAGTTCAACGCGATCGTGGATGTGGCCGTAGAGCTCGGATACACGTGGCACATGGTTTCAAATGGCCACAATATTCCCTGGCTATTCGAGCAGTTCAAAGAGAAGCCGTCGCGCCGCGCGGCGATGACCTCGGTCACGCTGAGCCTCGATGGCGCCGACGAGGCGACGCACGACGCGATCCGCGGCAAGGGCAGCTTCTTGTCCGTGATGACCGCGATCAACCAGTGCACGGCGCGCGGGCTCCCGTTCGTCTTGCAGTGCGCCGTTCACGCGAAGAACCAGCACCAGGTCGAGGCGCTCGGGCTGCTCGCGTCGCAGCTCGGCGCGACGAGGCTCTCGTTCTCGATGACCCAACCGACCGGGACGTACCTCGACAAAGAGCTCTACCTCACGGCGGCCGAGTGGCGCGCGGTGATGGACCGCGTCCTGCGCCTCGGGGACACGCTGCGGCTGCCTGTGACGCACCCCGAGGGGTACTTTCACGCGCAGCCCATCTATACGTGCCAGGCGTTTGCGCAGCAGCAATTGCACATCAACGTCGAGGGCGAGCTCACGTTGTGCTGCCAGCACGCGGGGGTTCCGCAAGAGCCGGGCTCTCGCAGCGATCGCTCGGGGAGCCTCGCGAGCGAGCCCCTCGTGAGCGCGCACCGCAAGCTGCTCACGGTGATCCACGACGCGCAGGCGCGAAAGCTCGATCGCGCCGCGGCCGGTGAGCTCGACGCTGAGTGGGATCTCTTTCCGTGCAACTATTGCCTCGCGGACTTCGGAAAGCCGCACTGGACCGAGGACGGCGTCGGGGGCCCGGGCGCGAGCCGCGATCGCTGGCGCGGGGCGTGGAAGAAGAGCCTCCCCATCGCGCGATGAGCACCGCGAGCACGACCGCCGCGCTGCGCGTCGACATGCACGGCGTCACCGTTGATTACGTGGGTCCCGCGTGGGAGCGTTCGCTCTCGTCGCTGCTCGCGCTCTTCGAGCCCGCCTCGCGCGAGGACGCGCGCGCGCTTCGCGTGCGAATCTACGGGCAGAGTGAGCCTGTGCGAGAGCCCTATCCGTCGGACGGCGCGCGGTGGGAGCCGCGGTTCTTCTTCGGCGTGATCCAGGGCTTCGTGCGAGACGACGGCCTCGCGTACGCGCTCTCGGACGCGCGGGCGCGGGCGGTGATCGACCTCGTAGACCGTTCGATCACGGTGGATGCGCAGTGCGACGAGCGCGGGGCGCTCTCGGTGTCGACGCACGGGCTGCTGCACGCGTCGCTGTGCTTGTCGCTGCGAGAGCGCGGGCTGTTCGAGCTCCACGCCGCTGCCGTGCGCGACGGGGACTCCGCGCGGCTCGTCGTCGGCCACGCGGGCGCGGGAAAGACCTCGTGCGCGCTCATGATGCTCGCGGCGGGCGCCCAGTACCTCGGCGACGATCGGGTTCTGTTGAGGCAGCGGGCGGGCGGTGATGGCGCGAAGGTCGAGCTGTGCGCGTACCCGCGGACGTTTCATGTTCCCCTCGCGACGGCGTCGGCGGTCGAGGGCGTGCTTTCGGTCGCCGAGCGCGCCGAGGGCATCGGAGGAAAGCTCGCGGTCGACCCGAGGCGTGCGTTTCCCGAGGGATTTTGCAGGGCGTTTGCGGGGCCAACCACGGTCTTGCTCCCGCGCGTCGAGCCCCGCGCCGACAGCGCGACGCGCCTCGTGAGCGCCGCAGAAGCGATGGGCGCGCTCATCGAGTCGAGCGCGCTCGCCCTGGTCGACGGAATCCGGCACCGCGACGAGAACCTCGCGTTGCTCGCCGCCCTCGCCAACGGCGGGCGCGCGTACGCAGTGGCGCTCGGACGCGACGCGCTCGATCGCCCGATCGAGACCGCGCGGCGTATCCTCGACGAGACGAGGCCCGTGCGTTGACCGTCGCGATCGAGCGCAGCGTCGATGGTGAACCTCGCGCTTCGGCGCGCGGGGCGGCTCCTTCGCACGCCGGTCGCGCGCTCGTACGAACGCTGCTTCGCGAGTCGTCCTCGCGCGTCGCGCTCGTCGCAGGGCTGCAAATCGCCTGGTGGATTCAAGCGCCGCTCGTCGTGGCGGCGGGCGCTCCTCCGTGGGCGGCCCTCGTCGCGGGCGTCGCGCTCGCTCCCTTGCGCCTCGTAGCCAACCACCGTGCGCGAGCGGTCCTTCGTCGCGCGGCGCTCGAGCGATCTGCCCTTCGATGCCTTCGTCGGCCCCTTCACGCCGTGTCCGAGGCGGACGGCGAAGCGGCGTTTTGGAGCGCGCACATCGCGGAGTACGCCCTCTCGACGTCGCTCCCGTCGATCGTCGCGACGAGCGCAGCGATCGCGCTGTGTCTTGTTTTTGTGGGCGCTACGCTGGGCGCGCTGGTGACGGGGCTCTTGCTCGCGCTGCTCGTCGGCGCGGGGCTCGTGTTGACCGTGTCGACGCACGCGCTCGGGGCGCGGGCGACGCGCGCGGTGGACGCGCGGCAATCCGCGGTGGTGTGGCTCTCGGCCGCGCTCCGGGGCGGCAGCGAAATCCGCGGAGACTCTGCGCACGACGCGTACCTCGCGCACGTCCGCGACGCGGTTCGCGCGTGGTGCGCGGCGGACGACGCGTTCGAAGCGCGGAGGGACCTGACTCGCATCGCGATCCTCGGAGCCACGGTCGCAGCGGCGATCGGCCTCGCTCCGTGGGCGTTGCGCGTCGCGGGGTTCGGCGCGTTGCCCGCCCTCGATGTGCGAACGACGACGGCCCTCGTGACGTTGATCGCGGCGGGCTACGGGGCGCTGCGCGCGGCGAGTGATCTGTGGATCTCGAGCGAGGAGCTTCGGAGGCTCGACGTTGTGCTCGAAGGCGCGCAGGCGCCGCTCGTGGAGGGACGCGTGCGGCTCTCCGATCGGCCCGCGTGGCTGTGCGCCGAGGGGCTCGAGCTGTCGTACGGGAGCGACCTCGCGCTTCGCGCCGAGGGCCTCCGCGCGTCGTGCGACGGCGTGATCCTGGTCACGGGCCCCAACGGCGCGGGAAAAACCACGCTCGTCGCGGCGGTCACCGCGATGATCGCGCCGACGAAGGGCGAGCTCGCGTTCGAGCTGCCGTCCGGCGAGCGCGTGCGGTGCGCGGATGTGCTGCGCGAACAAGTGGCGTTCGTGCGGCAAGAGCCAGCGCTCATCGACGCGCTATCGATCCGCGAGAACATGGCGTTGGTCGTTCCGACGGTGAAGGACGACGCGATGCGCGCGGCGTTGGCGCGCGTGGGGATCGATCACGCGTTGGAGCATCGATTGGGCGCGCTGTCTCGCGGACAGAGGCAGCGCGTCGGTCTCGCGCGGGCGCTCGTGAGCGAGCCGCTGGTGCTGGTGCTCGACGAGCCGGACGCGTGGCTCGACCGCGAGGGGCGCGCGCGCTTGGCCGCGCTGCTGCGCGAAGAGAGCCAGCGTCGCGTGGTGATCGTCGTGTCGCACCGCGACGAGCTGCGCGAGGTCGCGACGAGCGTGATCTCGATCGACAGCGAGCACGCGGCTAATTGCAGCTCCGCTGAATCGCAGCTCCGCTGAATCGCAGCTCCGCTGAATCGCGGCTCCGCTGCGAGCGCGCTCAGCCCTTGAGCTTGCGGTGCGCCGTGTCGTCGATCGCCGAGAGCTCGGCGGTGCGGAGCTTGTGCGCGAGCTCGACGGCGCCGCGGGCGGCTTCGATTCCATGGCCGCGGCCTGCGAGGATCTCGCGGTAGACGACGGTGTGGAGGTCCGTGAAGCCCTCGGAGAACTCGATTTCGTGGCCATCCACGGTGATCGAGCGAAACGTTGTCTTCTTGCCGGGCTCGGGGACGAACGGGAGGTCCTTCTGCTCGACCGAGAGAAACCAACGGACGTTGGCGCGCTCGAGCCCGATGAAGCCCGCCATGCGACGCGCGTCCGAGAGGTGCACGCGCGTGTCGGTCACGCCGCCGAAGAGCCACACGAGCAGGTCGAAGAAGTGAATGCCGATGTTCGTGGGAATTCCCCCGGATTTCGACGGATCACCCTTCCACGACACGTCGTACCAGTGGCCGCGCGAGGTGATGTACGTGAGCTCGACCTCGTGGGGTTTGCCGGGCTTCTCGGCGAGGAGCTTCTCGCGCAGCTCGAGGAGCTTCGGGTGCACGCGGAGCTGGAGCACGGTCCAGATGCGATGGCCCGTCTCGGCCTCGAGCTCTTGCAGTGGCTCGAGGTTCCACGGGTTGATCACCAGGGGCTTCTCGCAGATGACGTCAGCGCCGACGCGGAGGCCCAATCGGCAGTGCGCGTCGTGCAGGTAGTTCGGCGAGCAAACCGTGAGGTATTGAACGCGCTCGGCCTCGGGGCCTCGGCGGAGCTTCTCGAGGTGACGATCGAAGCGCTCGACCTCAGTGAAGAACCGGACGTCGAAGTTGTACTGATCGAGTACGCCGACCGAGTCCTTGGTGTCGACCGCGGCGACGAGACGGTTGTCCGTGTCTCGAATCGCGCGAAGGTGCCTCGGGGCGATGTATCCACCGACGCCGGTGATCGCGAAGTTCTTGCTCATTGGGAGGGGTGTCGTTTCGGGCGCGGGACGATAGCAGAAGCGCCCATCGGTGAAGCCTGATCCGCGCCGAAAATTGCGGCGCGCTCGCAGCGCGAAACGCGGCCCCCACCCGCGCTGCCGCGCGCCCCACCCCCACGTCGTGAGGGCGGGGCTTTGCATGTTGCAAAGTGCTGCGATTGGACTGGTGGGTTGATTGTATGGGCTGCTGCCACGCAAGGGCCGCTTATCGCTCGATTGCGGCGGATGTTCGGCGGCGAGCGTGACCGCGCGAATCGCGGCACACACAATCAACCTGTCAGTCATGTGACTGCGTTGGCTCGATGCAAAGCCCCGCCCTCACTACGTGGGGGCGGGGCGCGCGGCAGCGCGGGTGGGGGCTGCGCTTCGCATCCACAATGCGAGAAATGGAGGCGTGTCCCGTTGTCAGCACAATCAGACCGCGGGAGCGGGGCTGCTGGGAGCGACGCGTTGTGGCAGACGACCAACAGCCGTCCGCATGGCCCACAAAATCAAAGCCCCTCTCCCGCGATCTCGCGGGAGAGGGGCGCGCGGCAGCGGGGGTGAGGCAAACCACCGCGCGAAACGCCCGCTCGGATCGAGATGCCTTCCACGTTGGTTGGGCGGTGACGCTCGATCGCGCGACGCGCTCGAATTCTCTCCACAGAACTGGCGACGAAGCGCGCCAACGTTCGGCCCCCATCGGTGAAGCCCCCTCTCGACCGGTTGTTGCTGCGGAATCTTTGCGCTACCGAGCGTCGCCGTTGCGATAGAGCGCCTCGAGCTCGGTCCAGATTCGCTCGCGGTCGAACTTTGCGCACACGTGCTCGCGCGCCGCGCGGCCGTGGGCGTCGCGTAGCTCGGCGCTCGCGACGTAGCGGGCGATGGCCTGCGCGAGGGGCTTGCTCTCTTTCGCGGGCACGAGGATCCCTGTGCGACCGTCGTCCACCGCGTCGACGCAGCCCGTGACGCGCGTCGAGACGACGGGCTTCTGCATCGAGCCCGCTTCGAGCAGCACGTTGGGAAATCCCTCGCGGTACGTGGGTAGCACCACGACGTCCATCGCGGCGTACAGCCTCGGGGTGTCCTTGCGCGCGCCCGTCATCACGATGCTGGGGTCGCGTTCGAGCCGCGCGCGGACGGCGTCGGGCACCGGGTCGCGCTCTTCGAAGGGGCCCACGATCACGAGCTTCGCGTTGGAAAATTGCTCGCGAACGACGCTCCACGCGTCCGTGAGCTCGACGATGCCCTTGTCTCGCACGAGCCGGCCGACGAAGCCGACGAGCACGGTGTCCGCGTCGACCCCGAGCTCGCGACGAACGTCCTCGCGCGTGGTCTCACCGGCGTTGCTCGGGTCGAATCGACCGTAGGCGTCCACGCCGTTTCCGCTTCCGCCGGCGAGCACGCGGATCTTGCGCTCGGCGCACAGCCGATGCTCGAGGGCCGTTCGTCGAAGCGAGGGGCTCACGGCGATCACTTCGTGCGCGAGGCCGCAGGAGACGCGCTCGGTCGTCGCGAGCAGCGCGCGCTTGGCGCCCTGCGCGGTCTCCATGGGCAGCCCGCGCATGTGATAGATCCGCCGCGAAATCCTCGCCGCTGTCGCGGCCATCATCCCGAGCAGCCCGCCCTTGGGCGTGTGCGCATGAACGATGTCGGGCCGCAGCTTCACGAGCTGCGCGGTCAACCTCGCGACGCTCTCGAGGTCCTTCGCGGGCGTGATCTTGCGTGGCATCTCGACGGCGTACGTCTCGACGCCCTCGCGCTCGCCGAACTCACGAAGCCCTTCGCCCGGCGAGGTCACGACGGAGAGCGTGTGCCCGCGCGACTTCATGAAAGCGACTTGTCCCCGCAAGAATCCCAGCGATTCGGGGACGGTCATCACGTGGACGATGTGCGCCATAGTGCTCGATCACAAATGTAGAAAATCTGGGCGATACAACGCAGCGTGTTCTTTGACGAACGCTGCGGTGCGAGAGAGGCCCTCTTCGAGCGACACGCGGGGCGTCCATCCGAGGCGCTCTTTGGCGAGCGACGGGTCGGACTCGAGCACGAGGACCTCGCTCGCGTCGGGGCGCATGCGTCGGGGGTCCTGGGTGACGGTCGCGGGGGTTCCTGTGACTTTGCAGGCCATCTCGAAGAGCTCGCCGACAGAGACCGCGCGGCCCGTCCCGAGTTGGACGACGAGCCCTTCGCAGTCGCGCGCGAGGGCGGCCTTCACGAAGCCCTCGACGGTGTCCGAGACGAACGTGAGGTCTCGCTTGGTGTCGAGCCGCCCGAGTTGAATCTGTGTGCGCCCTGCCACCAGCTGCGCGAGCATCGTGGGGAGCACCGCGCGCGTGCTCTGCCGCGGCCCGTACGTGTTGAACGGTCGCAGCACTACCACGGGGGTCTTGTAGGTCGCGTGCCACGCGAGGGCGAGCTGGTCCGCGGCGATCTTGGTGGCCGCGTACGGCGACTGCGCGTTGAGTGGGTGCGTCTCGCGGATGGGGGTGTGCGCGGGCGTCCCGTACACTTCGCTGGTCGACGTGTGAACGACCCGCGAGACGTCCGCGCGACGCGCGGCCTCGAGGACGTTGAGGGTCCCTCGCACGTTGGTGTCCACGAACGACTCGGGCGCCGTGTACGAGTAGGGGATCGCGATCAGCGCGGCGAGGTGAAACACAGCGTCGACGCCCTTGCATGCGTCTTCGACGAAGCGCGCGTCGCGGATGTCTCCGAGGCGCACGTCGAGCGACTTGCGGACCTCGGGCGACGCGTGGTCGAGCCACCCCCACGAGCCGTGCGAGTTGTAGAGGCAAAACGCTCGGACGCGCGCGCCGAGCGCGACGAGCCGCTCGCACAAGTGACTGCCGATGAAGCCGTCTGCCCCCGTGACGAGCACGGTGCGTCCTTCGAAGCCGGTGAGCGCGGGCATGGATCGCGGGGCTACATGCCCTCTCCGCGCGCGTGAAGCAAGCGGTCGCGCTGGCCGACGTCGATCCAGTCGTCGACGATCTCGAAGCTCTGCACGCGCTCGCCGCGCGCGAGGCACTGATCGAGCAACGACGGCAACCCGAACTCGGTGTCCCGCGGAACGCGCGCGACCAACGCAGGGTCGAGCACGTACACGCCAGTGTTCACGAGCTTGGTGAGGGCGGGCTTCTCTTCCATGCGAAGCACGCGACCGTCGTCGACGTCGACGCAGCCGAAGGGCACGACGTGCTTGTAACGGCGGACGCCGATGGTGGCTTTCGCCTGCGTATTTGCGTGGCAATCGAGCATCTCGCCGATGCGCGCCTGCGTCACGAGGTCGCCGTTCATCACGACGAGCGGCGCCGTCGGGGCTTCGGGAAGGAGCGAGAGGGCGCCGCCGGTTCCGAGCGGCTTCACTTCGCGCAGATAGCGGAGGTCGACGCCGAGCTGCGAGCCGTCGCCGAAGTGCTGCTCGATGACGTTGGCGAGGTAGTGAACCGCGAGGTAGATGCGCTCGATTCCTTGTCCTGCGAGGAGCAGGACGATGCGCTCCAAGATGGGCCTGCCCGCGACGGTGAGCATGGGCTTCGGGATCGCGTCCGTGAGCGGCCCGAGCCTCGCGCCGCGTCCGCCGCACATCACCACCGCCCAGCTCTCGCGCTTCGGGAGCCCGAGGACCTCTTGCAACAAGTGCAGGCCCACGAGCGTGCGATCCTCTTCGACCACGGGAACCGCCCGGATTTTGCGAGTCCGCATGAGCTCGAGCACCGTCGCGCGGTCCGCTCCGGGCGCGACCGTGACGCACCGCTCGTTGATCCAAGGCGCGAGCTTCGCGTCGAGCCCGTGGCCGTCGAGGAGCGCGCGTCGAACGGCGCCGTCGGTCAGCACTCCGACGAGGCGCGTTTGGTCGAGCACGAGCGCGAGCTCGCCGCTCCCTCGCTCGAGCGCGACGAGCGCGTCACGCAAGGTCGCGTCGCGCGCGACGGTGTGCCGAAACACAGTGTCCATGCGCCGCGGTGATAGCCCGACCCGCGCGCAAAGCGAAGGGGCCGCGGCGCGAGGCGTCGAACGGCGTCACTTCGAGGGGCCTACGTGTACGACCGCGCGCGCGACGTCGCTCTCTTCGAGCAGGGCTCGCTCGACCGCGTGGCCGATCTCGTGCGCCTCGACGAGCGAGAGCCCTCGATCGACGACGAGCTCGACGTGCACGTGAAGGGCGCTGCCGAAGAAGGTGGCGACGAGCTTGTCGATCGCGACGACGCCCTGTGTTTTCATGGCGATTTCGCGGAGGGCGTCCCGTCGGTCGATCGGCGCAGAGCTGCCCATGAGCAGGGCGACGTTCTCGCGCGCGAGGCGCACAGCCGAGACGGCGATGTAGATCGCGACCGCGACGGCCAGCAGCGAGTCGAGCCGCGCCCACCCGACGCGCGCGAGGAGCGCGCCCGCGACGGAGAGCGAGCACACGAGCACGTCGCTGAGCGCGTCGGCGCGGAGCGCGTCGATCGCGGGGTTTTGCTGGGCTTTCAGCGCGCGCGTCGCGATGGTGGCGATGGTCGTCTTGAAGGCGATCTTCGCGGCGAACGCCCCGAGCAGCCACGCGTCGAGCGAGGGGCGCGCGTCGGTCGTGAGCGCGCTGCGGAGGACTTCGATCGAGACGGTTCCGACGAGGATGGCGACGACGAGGGCGCCGATGGGCTCGGCGCTCGAGTGTCCGTGCGGGTGGTCGTCGTCGGCTGCGCGAGCGCTCGCGCGGAGGGCGAAGATCAACGCGATGCCGCCGAGCGAATCGGACAGTGAATCCGCTGCCTGCGCGAGCGCGAGTTGGCTGTGCGTGACGAGGTGCACAACGAGCAGCGACGGCGCGAACGCGAGGCTCCCAGCGACGGTCGCGATCGTCAATCGCGACGCGCTCTTCGCGCGTGCGTCTTCGGTCGAGCGTGGCTGCGCGTTCATCGCGGGGACGCCATAACACGGCGACTCGCTTCGATGGCAACGATGAGCGATGGCTTCTGCCCTCGCGACCGCGACTCGCTCTGGCCCGAGTCTCACCCGATGAAGCGCACGGACTGAGCGCGTTCTACCAGGGAATCACTCTGAAGCATCGAGGTCACGATGACGGGCGATCGATCGCGCGCTCAGCTCACCCACGAGTCGATCCGCGCGTCGATCAGCGCGGCCTTCGTCGTCGACAGCGCGAGCGCGTCCCTGAATTTTACGAGCGTGTCGGCCTGGCCCGACGGGCGAAGCAGCACGGCTAGCGCGAGATAGATCCGCTCGCGGTCATCGTCGTCCGTGAATTTCGCCACGCGCGTCGAGAGGTACGTCGTCGCGTCGGGCGACGAGAGCCCTTCGGGCAAGCCCGACTTCGTACGCTCGAACGCCGTGTCGACGGCCTTGGCGACGTCTTCGTTGACCTCTTTGCGTCGCTCGAGCCAGCGCTGTTCGATCGCGCTCACAGCACCATCGGCGTTGATCGCGAGCGCGACGAGATCGAGAAACGCGCTGCGTTGCTCGTCGTTCATCCCGTTGTAGAAGCGATCGAGCTTCCATTCGCGAACGGGTCCTGCGAGGGCGAACTTCGTCGCGATCTCGGCCCCTAAGGTGATCAGCAACTCACCCAGAATTTCTGCAGCCATCGTGCCAGCTCCTCTCGCGTCGACACGGTACGCGAGCGGACGCCGTCCATCAACGAGCGGCGTCGGGGCCGCTCACAGCCTCACGCGGATCGTGCGCGCCACCATGGGCGTCATCACCGCCCACTGCGGAAATTGCCTTGCGATTCGCGTCATATGCTCGTCGGGAAGAAAGCTCGTCGCGATCACTTCGAGCTCGACGGGCTCGTCGCCGCGCAGCTCGAGCTCGACCTCTTCGCCCTCGGGGCCGACGCCCTGAAAGTACGCTGTGGGGCGATTTCCGGCGTATTCGTTGACGGCGAGGTTGCGCCCGAGCGACCAGCGCACGAGCCGATCGCGCGCGACGAAGAGCCGAAGCTGCGTCGTCTCGGTGAAGAGCTTGATGCGGACGGTGCGCGTCGCGCCGTTGCGCGTGGACGAGAGCGTCTCGATCCGCGGCGGCGCGAAGGACGGAGGGGGCGCTGCGACCTCGTGCGTGGGCGGCGGCATGAACACTTCGAAGAGCGGCCACTCGCGCGAGACGGGGCGCGCCTCGGGGACGCTCCGGGCGACAGGGTCGAACGGCAGCGCGTCGATCGCGCGGAGGAGCACGGCGCTGCGGCCGCCCTCTTCTCCGTGCACGACGAACACCCTTCGCGGGCGCTCGAAGGTAAACGGCTCTCGCGCGGCGCTCGCGACGACGCCCACGCACGCCACGAGGGCGAAGGCGAGCGCGGCGCGCTTGTGCGATCCGATCGCGTGCGAGGCCACGAGGATCCCCGCCGCGCCCGCGGACACGAAGCTCGCCACGAGCCCTGCGAGCATCGGATCGGCGGCGGTCGGAAGCGGCAAGAAGGCGACCTCGGCGCACATCGTACGAAGCACCGGCGCGAACGCTGCGAGCGCCATCGAGCCCGGGAGCGCTCCGCACACCGCGAGCGCGCCGCGCGGGAGCTTCGTCGAAACAGCCAGCAAAAACGCTGTCGAAAGCCCCGCCGTCCAGAGCAGAGGGATGTACCCGCTGCGCGCTCCGCGGGCGGTCGCGAGCAGGAGCAGCAGCGACCAGCCGACGATCGCCGCGACCCACGTCGCCATCAGCGGGTCGTGCTCGCGCGCGCGCAGGCGCAGAGAGACCCTGTGCTGAACGAGCATCATCGCGGCGACCGCGGGAGCGACGAACGCCGGGACCACGACGAGCGGCGCGGAGTACCAGCCGTGCGGGCGCTTGATGATAAATGCCAGTAAAATTCCGCACAGAACTGCGGATAGCACCGCGGCGACGAGCGACGCGAGCGCTCCTGCGAAGGCGACGGCGGTCGCGCGAGCCGTGACCCGAGCGCGCGTTCGAGCGAGGGCGATGGCGCTCGCTGCGATCGCGAGGACGAGCGCCGCGAGGACCACGGCCGTGCGTGATTGGTAGCGAACGACGAAGAGCCCGAGCACGTCGAAGTACGTCACGCGTCGGGCGTCGAGCCCCGTTGGGAGCGGCGCTCCGCGGGCCATTTCGCGGGTGACTTCGAGCATGGTCTGGCCGAGGTGCTGGAGCGTTCCGGGTTGGAGTCGGTCCGAGCGATCGCGGGAGGTGTGCGCGGCCCAGAGGTCGCCGATGCCCGCGAAGGTCAACCCTGGCTTTCCGCTGTCTCGAAAGGGACGAAAGTCGCCGTCGTGCGCGAGCGCTCCGCTCTCCATGAGATCGAGGACGACGGACGTCGCTTGCGGCCTCGGCGCGACGCGGGCGTAGATGTCGACGAGCTCGGGGTTTCCGGGGCCCGCGTAGAGGAGCGTCGCGGCGCCGCCGGGGCTCCCGTCGATGTAGACGTACGCGCGAACGTCGCGCGCGAGCGGGTGGTTGCGGATGAACCCGTCTGCGCCGAAGAGCCCGTACTCTTCGCCGCCGTTGGCCAGGACGATCACGGTCTTGTCGAGCATCGGGCCCGCCGAGAGCGCCCGCATCGTCTCGATCATCGCGGCCACGCCGAGCGCGTCGTCCCCCGCGCCGTCCGAGTCGCCGAGCGTGTCGAAGTGCGCGTCGAGCAAGATCGCGTCTCGCGAACGCCCAGGCAATCGCCCCACCACGTTGATCACGTGGTAGCGGAGCAAGGGGTACGGGTACGGCGTGTTCTCGTAGAAGCGCTGGTCGCTCACGCGCTGGATGTCCACTTCGACCCGCGGGATCGCCCGCAGTTGCGCCGCGAGGTACTGCGCCGCGCGCTCGGCGCCGGGGCTGCCCGTCGGCCGGACGCCGATCGTGTCCGCGAGCATCTGCACCACGGGCTTCGCGCGAAGCTCCGAGAACTCCGTCGCGGGCGCGGTCGCCGGCCTCGGCTCGATCGGGCGGTTGGCGACGAACGCCGCGAGAACCACCAGCGAAAACACAGCGACGAGCGCGCACCACCGCGCGATGGGGCTTTGTGAAACGGCTGTCATCGTCCGTCGCGCGTCGCAAACGACGGGCCGGGACGAACGAGCGCGACGCGCGAGCAAAATCGCGATCGCGACGCCCCGTTGGAAGGACGACACGCATCGAGCCATCTCTTGGGAAATTCACTGGGATCTTTGTGTGGCGTGTCGCCAACGGAAGGCGGAGCCGCTGTAGGCGCCCGACGAATGCCCCGCCGCGCGTCCCCTGTGACGTCCCCGGGGACCGCTGCGGTACGCTCGAGCGGTGAGCGACTCGCTTCTGCAGTCGACGGTCTCGCGCCTCGAACACCACACGTCGGTCGCTCGGTCGCCGCGCGCGCGGTGCACGATCGTGTGGCCGAGAGAGCTCTCGGCGGCGGTCGAGCTCGACGACCGTCCGATCGTGCTCGGTCGCGCGGGAGACGTTTCGCTCGCGCACAAGACGGTCTCTCGCGCGCACGCGAAGCTCCAGTGGGACCCGGCGCGCGGCGCGCACGCGCTCGAGGACCTCGGGAGCCACAACGGGACGAGCGTCAATCGTCGGAGGATTTCCTCGCCGATCGCGCTCGCGAGCGCGGACGTCCTTCGCCTCGGCGACGTCCTCGCCGTGTACGAGCGCGTCGATCATCCGACGGTGAGCTCGACGAACGTCGACGAGGTGTTCGGTCGCGCGGCGGTGCTCGACGGGCTGCGCGCGTCGATCGAGAGCGCCTCGCGAGACCTCGCGCCCACGTTGATCCTCGGCGAGACCGGGACCGGAAAAGAGCGCGTCGCGCAGGCGATTCACAGGCTCTCTGCGCGCCCGGGGCGGCTCGTCGCCGTCAACTGCGCCGCGCTCTCGCCGCAGCTCTTCGAGAGTCAGCTCTTCGGTCACGTGAAGGGGGCGTTTACGGGCGCCGGCGAAGCGCGCGAAGGGCTCTTTCGCGCGGCGGACCACGGGACGCTCTTGCTCGACGAAATCGGCGACCTGGCGCTCGAGCTTCAGCCCAAGCTCCTTCGCGCGATCGAGGCCCGAGAGTCCCTCGCCGTCGGCGCCACGCGTCCTGTGTCGGTCTCGGTGAAGGTCGTCGCGGCGACGCATCGAGACCTGCGCGCGGCGGTGCTCGCGGGGACGTTTCGCGCGGATTTGTACGGGCGATTGTCGGGTCGCGAGCTGCGGGTTCCCTCGCTGCGCGAGCGGGCGGTGGACGTGCTCGACTGGCTCGATCGATTCGCGCATGGGGCGCGGGTCGAGCTTCGCGCCGACGACGCCGAGGCGCTCGTGTGCGCGCGATGGTCGCTCAACCTCCGCGCGGTCGACCGGCTCGCGCGAGAGCTCGGCGAGCGCCGCGAAGGGGAGACGTCCGCGCGCGCGCTGCCCGCGTGGCTCGAGGATGAGATCGACCCACAGAATCAAATGGAGCCTGATTCTTCGGATACAGCGGCGCGCCCTGCGCCCGATCGCGCGGAGTTTCTCGCGGCGTACGAGGCGCACGGCGGGAGCGTGAGGGCGCTCGCGAAGCACTTCGGACGGGACCGAAGGCAGATCTATCGCTGGGTCGACGCGTACGGGCTACGCGCCTCGCGATGAGCGGGCGGCGGGCTTCGCCGCGCGCCCCAGCCCGCGATCAACACGAGGGCGAGGGCGAACGGCGTCGCGCGCGAGGTCCACGGGGCGAGCGCCGGCGCAGCGATGGTCACGATCCCGGCGATCAACGACAAGAGCGCGGTCGCAGCGAAGAGCCGGTGGAGCGTGATCGCGAGCACGAGCATGCACGCGCTCGCCCACACAAAGGACGAAGCGACGCTGAACGCGGGAGGCGCCGCGAGTCGCTGCGCGGCGTACTCGACGAGGACCGAGGCGTAGTAGAGCGCGCCGAGCGACAAGAGCAGCTGCTTCGAGCGCTGGCTTGCGAGGAGCTTGCTGCGAAAGCGATACACGACGACGCCAGCGATCGTCGCGGTGACGAGCGTCCAGAGCAGCGTCTGCGCGCCGCTCGCGCTCGTGGGGACCGAGCGACGAGAGGGGGGATCGAGCCACCATCCGAGCGCGAACTGCAGCGAGACCACCGCGCCGACGAGCAGCGCGCGAGGCGCGTTGGAGTGACGGAGGTCCGCCTCGGGGTCCTCGGGCAGCGCGTCGAGCAGGGCGCGCATCGAGGCGAATCGGGCCGCGGGGTCGCTGGCGAGCCCCTTGCGAACGACGTCGTAGAGCCACGCGGGGACGTCTTCATCGGGCGCGCGCGCCGGTGGTCCCTTGCGCGCGGCGGCGGCGAGGCCTTCGAGGGTGTCCGCGCGAAACGGTCGCTCGCGAAACAGGGCCTCGAAGAGCGAGACGCAAAACGCAAACTGATCAGCGCTCGCGCTCGGCGGGGCGCCGTCGAAGCGCTCGGGCGCGAGGTACGCGGGCGTGCCTGCGGGCGCGGGGCGAACGGGTGATTGTGTGGGCGTGTTTTCGAGCGGCGTGTCGTCGCGCGGGTTGATTTGTTGTGCGAGCCCGAAGTCCGCGACGAGCACCCGCTGGTCTCCGCCGACGAGGACGTTGTCCGGCTTGAAGTCTCCGTGAACGATCCCCGCGGCGTGCGCGGCGGCGAGCCCTCGCGCGGCGCGGGTGAAGCGCTCGAGGACGGGCTTCCAGCGGGGGTTTTCGCGCTCGATCCACGCGCGGAGGGTCTCGCCTTCGACGAGCTCGAGCGCGACGAACGCGCGGTCCTCGAGGCGTCCGGCGTCGAAGACGGTGACGATGTTCTCGTGCGCGAGCTGGGCGAGGGCGCGGGCCTCGCGCAGAAGCCTCGCCTCGCGCTCGTCGGTGATCGTGTGGGCGCGCAGGAGCTTGAGGGCCACGCGTCGATCGAGCTCGCTGTCGTACGCGCGGTAGACGGACCCCATCGCGCCCTCGCCGAGCAGGTCGAGGATGATGTACCGGCCGAGCGAGTCGCCTCGCGCGAGCGGAGCGCCGCCACGGGCGTTTGCCTCGGCCGCGCGCTCGCGAACGGGGCTCGACGCTGTGTGATCGCTCGGCGAGACCATCACCAGCGCTCGACGCTACCTGCACACGACGACGGCTGTCTCTCGCCGAGTGGGCGTAGCACTTGGCTCGATCGCGCCGTATACGTGGGCATGGCCGCGTATTTCGACGACAAGGACCTCGCGCACTTCGGCACGATGGGCGAGCACGCCCCCGAGCTGTGGAAGAAATTCATGGAGTACTACGGGGCTGCCTTCGAAGAGGGCAAGCTCACCAAGCGCGAGAAATTGCTCTTGGGCTTCATCGTCGCCCACAACGAGAAGTGCCCGTTTTGCATCGACAGCTACACGCAGCAAGCGATGGCGATCGGGCTCACGATGGATCACCTCACCGAGGCGCTGCACTGCGCCGCGGCCCTCCGCGCGGGGATCACCATGGCGCACGGGCTCGTCACGCGAAACATCGTGAACAAAAAGAGCATGTAAACCGCGGCGCGATGGGCGTCGGTCGAGCGCTCAGCGCTCGCCGAACTGCGCCCAGTACAAGAGCACCGCGATGGACTTGGCGTCTTCGATGCGACCGTCGCGGATCATGGTGAGGCACTCGCTCATGGGCGTCTCGCGAACGACGATCTGCTCGTCGTCTTCGAGCTCTTGTCCCACCGCGCGGAGCTCTCTCGCGACGAAGGCGTGCATGCGCTCGTCGGTCACGCCTGGGCCCACGAAGAAGCTCGTGACGGGCGTGATGCGCTCGCTGTCGTAGCCGGTCTCTTCGATGAGCTCGCGGCGGGCGGCGAGGGGCGGGTGTTCGTTCGGGCCCAGCGTTCCTGCGGGCAATTCGACGAGGGGGCGGCCGATCGAGACGCGGTGGTTCTCGATGAGGACGACCCGTCCGTCGTCGAGCAGCGGAAGGATCACCACCGAGCCCGGGTGCACCACGACCTCGCGCCTCCGCGTGGCGCCCACGCGCGAGTGGTCCTCGCGCGACACGAGCGTCCAGCGCGACCCACGAAAGAGAACCTCGTCTGCCATGCGCCGAAGGCTACACAAGACGCGCCCCTTGCTTCGACGGTGGCGCACAATCATGGAGTGCTACCCTCGGTCGCATGGAAGGGCGCGCCGCGCGGCGATGGCTCCTTTGCGCAGAGGACAACCTGTCCGCAGAGCTCGCTCGGGATCTGTGCGACCGCGTCGTGCGCGAGCGCGCCGAGCCCGATTGGATTCGCGCGCTGTGGGACCCCTCGCTCGTCGAGTCGCAACGCGAGTGGATCGGGCTCGAGCCCCACTACAACTGGGCCGACCGCGGAGCGCTCGATCGTCGCTGCGAGTCCGCGGGCCTCGCGATCGCTGTGCGCGAGCTCAGCACCGGGCGCCGCATCGCTCCCCACGGAAAAGCCGCGATGGCCTTCAAGGCCGCGCGCGCCGCGATGACGGTGAGCCCCGTCCCGGACCTGCTCGTGATCTCCGCGGACACCGACGGAGAGACGGAGGATCGCGTTCGATTCGCCGAGGGGCTGAGGCTCGCGGCCGAGCCGATCGTCACGGTGTGCGCTGAGATCCACCGCGAGTCCGAGGCGTGGGTGATCAGCGGTTTCGTCGCTGAAAACAGCGCCGAACGCGACGCGCTCGCGCGCGTTCGAGACGAGCTCGGCTTCGACCCGACGCTGCACAGCGAGCGGCTGATGTCCGACCTCACGGGCGACGTTCGCGACGCCAAGCGCGTGGCGAGCAAGCTCTTCGCGCAGAGCGGCGGGGTGTCGCTGTTCAACGAGCGCTTCGTGCGATGCTGGCGCGAGACGCCGCTCGACGCGCTGATCGAGCGCGGAGCGCGTTCGGGCCTCGCGGCGTTCATCGCGGACGTCGAGCGCACGGTGCCTCGCGCGATCGCGCGCGGTTGATTGCGTGTGCGACTATCGCGCGGGGATCGTGACGAAATCCACGTATTCGCCGTGCGTGAGGCAGTGCGCATGCACGCGCACCGTGTCGCCCGGCTGCACGTCGGAAGGCAACGCGACGAGGTACACCGTGTTCTTGCCAGCGTCCGCGGCGGGGTCCGTGCCTTCGCGCGCGGCGTAGCGGCCGTTGTCGCCAGAGCCCGCGGCAGGCCAGCTCGAGAAGCGGCTCTCGGCCTCTTGCGCTTCGGCGTCGGTGGCTTTGCGAACGCGGATCCAGTTGTACCAGTGGCCGGTGGGGTTGCTCTCGCTCGGCGCCGCGTTGGGGTGCTTCGCGTGGCCCTTCGCAGGGTCGCCCCACATGATCGCGAGCATCCCTGCGGCCACGGCGCCCGCGGGCATCTCGGGGACGTACGGGAGGTGCTTGCCCAAGTGCGCCGTCGCGCCGTCCGCGCCGTTGATCTGCGCGCGATACGACTCGGGGATCGCTCCCGCGTTTCCTCGATCGCGGTTGAACGCGATCGGGTCCCACGACGCGGGCTTCGCCTTCGGAATCTCTCCGTTCGACGCGCCCGCAGCGGCTTGCCCCGCGGCCCCGCCCGAGCTCGCGCCCGCGCCGCTCGCTCCGCCGTTCGCGCCGTTGTCTGCGTTGGCGTTCGATGTTCCGCAGCCCACCGCCGCGGGCGCGATCGCGACGACGCCCGCAAGCGCGGCCCAGTTTTGCAACCACTGCAACAGCTCTCGACGTGTGCTCTTCATCGCGCACGTTCTACACCGCGACGAAGTCGGTTGCAGTCGTTCTTCGCGGTTCTTTACGGTCCGTCGTCGGACGTCGACGTCCGCACCGCTCGAAATCGCTCCGAACCGCGCGCGATCGCGCCGTCACTCGCCGAGCACCTGAAGCGCGCCCGCGCCGTCGATCACCACGACGCGCCCTTGATCGAGCAGCCCGAGGTCTTCGACGGACTCGGTCGACTCGAAGCCCGCGACGAGCTCGCCGTCGTCCTCGTTGAATACACGCACACGACCGTCCGCGTCTCCGATCGCGACGCGCCCGCGCGCGACGGCGAACGCTCGAACCGCGCTCGCGTCGAGCTCGCGCCGCCACACCCGAGACCCATCCCTGGCGGCGCGGGCTTCGATCCACCAAGCGACGCCCGCCTCGCGCTTGCACGAGAGCACGAGGATCGCGGTCGCGTTCGATGCGGCGGCGACGCGCTCGATCTTCGCGGGGTCGTCCGCGACGCGCACGCAGAACCGCTCTCGCGCGTCGTCGATCAGACGCAGCTCGGCCCCCGCGGCGACCAGCACGAACGAGCCGCTCGAACGCGGGCCGAACGCGAAGCGCCCCCGTTGGCTGAAGCTCTTGTCGAGCGCATGGACCACGCCGCGATCGAGGTCGATCAGGCACGTCTCGGTTACGTCGCGAAGCACGAGCCAACGACCGCACTCCGAGAGCGAGCTGCGCTCGGGATGCCTCCCTCGAACAGCGACCTGCGCGTCGATCACGCCTCGCGCGAGGTCGAACCGCACCGCGCGCGTCTGCGTCGAGAGCGACCAGCGACCGCGCGTAGCCCGTTCGCGCGCGCTCGCACAATCACCTCGACGCTCGACCGGGCGCGGCGGGAGCGATCCTTCGCGATCGAGGTCGAACGCCCAGCACCGGTGGCCCTCGCTTGCGTCGTAACCCCACACGAACGCCCTCGATTCGCCGGTCGCCGCCTCGTCGATCTGCGCGTAGAAGACCGAGGATTTGGGCCCAGCGTGCTCGCGCTCGAGCGCGAGCGTCGCTCCGTCGTAGACGCGCACACGCCTGTCGGAGCCCGAGGACAAGAGCTTCGATCCATCGCGCGTCGCCGCGAGCGCGAGGATCCCGCCTTCGTGCAGCACCTTGCGCGCGAGCACCCGCCCGTTCACGGGGTCGATGAGCATCGCTTCGCCGCCGAGCCCGCTCAGCACGAAGCGCGGTCCGTCGCGCGAGACGAAGCTCGTGACTGTGTACGTGGCGCTCCCTCGGCAGCCATCGAGCGGTCGAAGGACGTCTGCGTCGATGTCGAGGGCGAGCCGTTCGTGCTGAAAATTCTGCACGATCGCGTAGCGCCCGCTCGGGTCGATCATCGTGCAATACGCCTCGCGGACGCTCGTGGCGACGCGCGCCTCGCCCGTCACGCGATCGAAGACCACCGGCGGAACGCCCGCGCTCGCGACGCTCCCGTCTTCGCGCTCGACGAGCGTGGACGCGATCGACGCCTTCGCGCGCTGCGATCGCTGGAGCACGGCTCCGGTGTCGGCGTCGAGCCAGACGAGCTCGAGCTCTCGCGACGCGCGCTCGAGCAGGATCGCGACCGAGCGACCGTCGCGGCACGGCAAGATCGCGCAGGGGGTCTTCTCGATGCGCGTGGTGTAGCGAGGCGTCGACGAGTCGACGGACCAGCCAACGAGCGAGCCCTGCCGGTCGTAGCTCACGACGAGGTCGTCGCGAACGCACGCGGCGCCGCCCCACTCGCGGTGCGGCGTGTCTCGCACAAACACCGCGGATTCTTCGGGTGAAAAGTGCTCGAGCTGGTGAAAGTGCGCGACGGCGACGGCGTGCGTGGCGCGCTCGGACAGCGCCGCGGCGCGCGGGAGCTCGTAGTCGCCGTCGGCGCGAAAGGTGACTTCTCCGCGTGCGTTCCATCGCTCGATGACGGCAGACACGAGCGGCGTGCTCGGGGCGTTCGCGACGAAGAGCGATCCGTCGTCCGAGAGCACGAGCTGCTCGTTCTCGAGGTGCTTGCCGCGCGCGGTGTCGATCCACGCGCCGTCGCTCGCGCTGAATCGGTGGACGGATCGCGTCGCGCGGTCCCACGTCCAGAGCTCTCCCGGGACGCGATCGAACCCTCGGACCAAGGACCCCGCGGCCGGCGACTTACTCTCAACCGGACGCAGCGAATAGCGCTTCAGAGATCGATCTGTTTGAATTGTAAACACTGAATCAATGTCGACCGCGACGCACGCCGTGACCGAGGCTCCTGGGGCGAGGACGCGATGCGTGGCGTCGCTGCTCGCCGCGGGGCGAGCGACGAACTCGATGGGTCTTCCGTCGCGCGCGACCCAAGGCGCCGCGGTGGATGAATCACCGCTCAGCTTCACGCGCTCGTCCGTGTCGACGTCGAGCGCCCACACGTCGCGCGTGGTGTAGAGCCGCATCGCCTCGCCCGAAGCGTCGACGAGGACGCGCCTTCGATCGGGGTGCGGCCGCACCGTCACGCTGTGCAGCTCGTCCGACGCGAAGCCGTGGCCAGCGATCGTTCGAACGAGCGCGCCTCGCGCGTCGGTGACCCACAGCGCGCCGATCGTCGAGCGCACGAATCGCTCGCCGTCGTCGATGGCGACGATCCCCGTGATCGGCTCGTCCGTGAGCTTCGGCCACGGTTCGAGCCCCTCGTGAATCGAGCCCGACACGACGCTCTGCTCGGCGATCACCACGGCGACGCGCGAGGATCGAGCGTCGGTCGCGAGCGCCGTCGCAACCCCAGGCAGCGCGAGCGCCCTCTGTTCGACGAGCGCGAGGTCGCTCACCACCATGCGGCCATCGCGGCCCACGGAGACGAGCGCCGCGTCGCCCGTCGCGTCGTCGCGCGCGAAGCCCACGGCGATCACCGCGCTCTCGTGCGCGACGCGAGACGCCACGAGCGCGCCGTCGTGCGTATAGACGCAGAGCGATCCGTCGTCGCCACCTGTGACGACGAGCGCTTCGCTCGCGGCGAGCGCGCGCGCAGCGCCTCGCCGGGTCCATCGGCACTGCGAGGGGGCCTTCGTCGTCAGCGACCTGAGCGCGAGCACGGGCGAAGACGGTATCGATTTGCCTGGGTACGGTCACGCCCCGCGCCGCGATACGCTCGGCCGACGACCATGAGCAACGATCGCGACCGCGCCCCTCACGAGCCGTACTTCGCGCGTCTGCAAGCGGGCCTCGACCGCGAGTCCGACGGCGTCGCGTCGATCGTGCTCGACCTCGATCGGGTGGACGTCAACGTCGACCGCGTTCGGAGCATGTGGCCTCGGGGCAAGGCCGTGCGCCTCGCGGTCAAGTCGCTCCCGTGCATCGCGCTGCTCGAGCGCCTCGCGCGTCGCTTCGAGACGCGGCGGTTCATGGTGTTTCACCCCGCGCACCTCGCGCCGCTCTTCGCCGCCTTCTCCGACGCGGACGTCCTGTTCGGAAAGCCCCTCGCCCCCCGCGCCGTCGCGCGCTCCCTCGAGTCGCTCGCGCCCGAGCACCTCGGCCGCGTCCGGTGGCTCGTCGACAGCGCGCGGACCGCGCGGGAGCTGTCCGAAGTCGCTCGCACACACAATCAAGTACTCCGAGCTGCGATCGAGATCGACATCGGTCTGCACCGCGGCGGAGCGTCGAGCGCCGAGGACCTCGCGGCGATCGCAACGCATTTTCTCGGCCGAGACGCCGCGCTCTCGTTCGCGGGGCTCATGGGCTACGACGGGCACCTCGGGCGCGTCCCGTGGCCGCTGCAGACGATTTCGCGCTCGCACGCGCGGTCGATGCAGCGCTACTCGACGCTGATCGACGCCGCGGATCGCGCGGGGCTCGTGGCGGGGGACGCCGTTCGCAACGCGGGCGGGAGCCTCTCGTTCATGGAGTACCGCGACGGAGACCCGAGCGACGAGCTCACGATCGGGTCGTGTCTGGTCAAGCCCGCGCACTTCGCGGACAAGCGCCTCGCCTCGCTCGATCCCGCGATGTTCATCGCGACGCCGGTGCTCAAACGCATCGAGCGCTTCGTGGCGCCCGACGGCGAGTGGCTCGGCCCAGTCGCCGGGCTCGTGCGAGGGCTCCGCGGCCCCGGGGTCTACGTGTTCGGAGGGCGCTTCAACGCGCGTCCGGTGAGCCCGACGGACCTCGTGGCGAACGCGGTCCTCGGCGACAGCGCGAATCAGGCGCTCTACCAACTCGATCGCGCAAGCGCGCTCGACCAGGGAGATTGGGCTTTTTTCTGGCCCGAAGAGAGCGAGGCCGTGATGGATCAATTTGATTGTGTGTGGGCCGTCGAGGGCGATCGATGGAGCCGTCTTCCGACGCTCCGCTAGAGCGACGCCCCGTTGGAAGGACTACACGCAGTGAGCTCACTCCTGGGAAATCTCCCGAGACGCTCAGCCCGCGTGTAGCCAACGGAAGGCGGAGCCGCAGTAGAGCGGTCGGGACCGACGGTCGATTCGTTGAGAACCAGCGGCTCACCCGCCCAATCGGTCGTTGATGACCTCACGAAATGTTCGTTGGATCGCTTCGATCGCGCTCTCGCTCCTCGCGCTGGTCGCTCGGCCTGCGTCCGCGATCGTCAGGCTCGGCGCCGAAGAGCCTGTCGACACCACGGTGACGGACGGCCTCGAGGGCTTCTGGAGCGCCGACCGACCCGCGCTTCTCCAAGACACGTTCGCAGTCCCGTCGCGTGGCGGCGCGCTGCTCTTGCACCGGTCGAACTTCTCGTCGTTCGCGTCGCAGCGACTCAGCGGAACATTCGAGTTTTCTCCTCCCCGAGCGCTCGGCGCCGCGCTCGGTGGAGCGCGCGTCGTCCTCGCTGTTCCCGACAACGATGGGATGTTCGTGGTCGCGGAGCGCTTCGCGCTATCCAGCGCGCGAGACGTGTATGCGTGGCGCCTCGACGCAGACGGCGTCCCGCGCTCTGTCGAGCCGTCGTTGCTGGTGCGGATCTCGACGGACGCGGTGGATCGGCTCGCCGCAGCGTGCACGATCGACGCGTGCACCCTCGTGGCGTTCGTGGCGCCGTCACAGCTGCAGATCGTGCGTGTTCCCTCGTCGGGCGCGGCGACGACGCGGGTCCTCGCGGTGACCGCTCCGACCTATGCTCGCCCCGCGGTCGCGACGAACGGAACCTCCCTGCTCGTCTCGCTCGTCCGAGACGCGGATCGCGTGCAGATCATTCCGTTGAGCGCGACAGGCGAGCCCGGCGCAGCGCGGCTGCTCGACGCGTACACGTCCAACACGCCGCGGATCGCGCACGATGGACGCTCGTTTGTCCTGCAATATGTCCGGCGAACGAGCGGGACGCCCTCGACCGCGTGGGAGGTTCGCGCGCGGAGGCTCGAGAGCGACGCGAGCGATCTCGCTCCCTCGCGCGACGTGCTCCTCGGAACGGTCGCGACGTTCTCGACGCACAGCATGTTTCGCGACGGAGACGCGCTGCGCTGGGTGCTCGACCCCGCGACGATGACCGGCCCTGTGCGGACCGCGACCCTCGATCACGCGGACACCCTCTCTCCTGTGACCCCGTGGCTCGAGCGCTCGACCTTGCAGCTCGAGTATTCCGACCGCGTTCTTCCTGCGACCGCGGGGCCCCTGGTGTTTCAGCGTCGCGTGCTCAGCGTCGCCGACTCCCTCGCGCGCGTGGAGATTCCCACGATCGCGCAGGTGTACGCGCCCGCCCGAGCTCGAACGCACGTCGCGCCCGGAGAGCCTGCGCGCCAGCGATCGCCGCGCCTCGTGCGACAGGGCTCGAACGTACGCGTCGTCTGGGCCGAGTCTCGCGCGGACATCGGCGAGCTCTACACGCGCTCGCTCCTCGCAGATGCGACGCTGTCTCCCACCGAGAGGCTTCCGGTCTCTACGAACACGCTGCGCGTCGGTTGCTTCGACGCGCTCGCGGCGGGAGACGAGCTGTTTCTGTCTTGGCAAAACTTGCTCGGGACGCTCGGCGCCCCCGGCGCAGCGCGCGTTCGAAGGAGCGGCTCCGTGCTGCGCTACTCCGAGCCCCAAACGCACACCGTGTACACGAGCACCGATCAGTGCCCGCAGTTCTTCTCGGTCGATGGACGCTTGCAGTGGGTGCAGCACGCGAGTCGCTCGATCTCGCTCGGCGCCGACGTGGGCTCGATGTACTTCGACGATCGGGGCACGCTCTTCGGCGAAGAGGGCTACTACCCTGCGTATGTCACGGGGTTCGTCTCGGGCTCCGAGCTCGAGGTGCACTGGAGTCGCGGGGTCATGCCTCGTCGCGCCCGCGTGCCGACCACGATCGCGCGCCCTTCGATCGCCATCGAGCCTTCGACGGTGACCTTCGGCGATCCGCTGCGCATCATCGAACACAGCGATCGAACGCGCCTCGCGGTCTGGCGCGACGGCGAGTGGCGCGCGCAGCGCTTCGACAACTCGGGGCCGATCGACGCGAGCCGAGCGATCGACGCCGCGCCGATCATGCTCGCAACGCCGCCGAATACGCTGGCAAACCTCGATCGCTCGTCGCTCGAGTTGGCCTCGGATCGTAGCTCGTTCTACGTCGCCCTCGTCGTCGCCACGGGGATGTCGAGCCCGTCGAAGACCCTCGAGGTCCTCCGCATCGCGAAGGACGGCCCGCCTTCGATCGAGCGCGCGCGCGTGCTGCCTGCGACCGCCGAGATCGAGGGCTTCTCGATGCTCGTCGAAGCGGAGGGACGCGTGCGCGTCGCGTACGGCCGTCGCGACGACACGTTGGGCGTCTCGCGTATTTTTACCCGCGAAGTGTCCTTCGACGACGCCCTCGTCGAGCAGGGACGAACGTGCGCTCGCAACGCGCAGTGCCGCTCGGGCGCGTGCGTCGACGGCGTGTGCTGCGAGAGCGCGTGCCCAAGCGTCGGCGCCACGTGCGGCGTGTGCGCAGCGGCGCGCGGAGCCCCGTCCGACGGCGTGTGCGCGCAGGTCTCGTGCGCCCCGATCGTGCCGCGCGACGCAGCGGTGGACGCAGCGGTGGACGCCAGCGAGCTCGAAGACGTCGTGGTCGAAGACGTCGTCACGGCGGACAGTCGCGCGGCCGATGTTCCAGCGGATCGCGGGGTCGTGGACGCGTCCGTCGACGTCGCAAGCCGAGACGCTTCGACGGTCGAGCCCCACCTCGGCGGCGGTTGCCAGTGCACGACGCCAGCGACCCATCCTCGTTCGCGCAGCGTGCTCTCGCTCTTTGTGCTCGGGCTCGCGACGGCGACGCTCGCTTCGCGCAAGCGTCGTTGAGCGCGCGGACTCGCCGGCGTGTTGGCGTACGATCGACGTTGCAGCGATGTCGACCCCGTACCGAACAACACCCGCAGACGCGCCGTCCGCTCGCGCCGTCACGGTCACGATTCGCGAAGGCGAAAAGAGCACGAAGAGCGCGGTCCACGTCGCGCGGGGCGTCGAGGTGACGATCGTCGTCGAAGGCTACGATGACGCGAACAGCGTGCACATCGAGCGCCGCGGCGCGACGTTGTGCAGCGCGACCGCGAACGAGCGCGGCGAAGACGAGCGCTGGGTCCTGACCATCCCGAGTTCGACGGCGTGGTCGCCGTGGACCGACGAGCGCCTCGTCGTGTGCGTCGAGTCCGATGAGGTCGACGGCGCAGACGCGCCGCGCGCTCGGGTCGAGACCATCGCAGAGCTCCGCGTCGTCGTCGCGGGCGCGCGGCTCGCGAGCGTCGCGCTCTCGATGGTCACTATGGCCCTCGCGGTCGCGTACCACCGCGGCGTGACGACGGAGTTCGCCAACGCCGAGGCCCCGTTCTCGCTCGCGCCGATCGACGCGTTCGTGCTCGCGTCGCTCGCCGCGCCGCTCGTGCTCGCGACGGTGGGGCGACGAGGCGTGGGGTGGAGCGTGCTGCCGACGTTGATTTTGTGTGCCTTTGGAACAGGCATCGCCGCCAGCGTCCTCGCGATGACCACGTCCGCGTACAACGCGAGCGAGAGCGCGGTGCTCTCGGATCAGCGCAGCCTGCGAGCCGGGGTGACGCGCATGCTCCCATGGGATCGCCCGCTCAGCGATCGCGTGATCGAGTCGTCGGGGCTCGTGAAATTCGACCCGCGTTCGCCGCCCGTTTGCGCGTTGCCGCGAGGGCGCTCGTGGCTGCCGGTGCGTCGTCGCGTCGCGGTCACGAAGCCCGATCGCTTTCGAGCTCTCACGCGTGAGTCGCTGCGCGCCGCGTCCGTGGGCGAGCAGCGATGCGACCCAGCTCGCTCGAACGATCAGTGGTGTTGCCTCGATCTCGCGCACGAAGCGTCGCTCTCGATCGATCGCGCGGGCGACGCTGACCCGTTCCACTCGACGCTGGTGCTCTATCGCAATCGAGAGCTCGGGCCCACGCTGCCGACGACGCGCCACGAGGTTTCGATCGGGCTTTGGCGCAGCGTCGGATCGCTCCATTTGTACGCGCAGTACGATGAGAAGACCTTTGTTCGGTGGGTGCACAACGAGGGGCTCGACCGAGGCGTGTACCGCACGACGCCCGTCTGGCAGAACTGGAGCATCCCGAGCCCGGCCGGGTTCGTCGTGAGCACAGGCATCGGCGACGAAGAATGGTTGGCCGCTTCACAAGAGCGAGACCAACTCTTTTTCGCTGAGGTTCCCGAGGGCATGATCGAGCGTGTCTCGGGCGCGTGGGTGGGCCGACCCTTGCGTGGGCGACCGGCAGTGCTCTCGTTGAAGCAGACCGCCGACGGACGCCTGCCGACGCCGAGGACGCAGCGCGAGATCATGCGCTGGTGGCACGGGCTCGACGACTCGGAGTCGATTCATCGCTTGCGTGCGCTTTACGTCGACCTCGGCCGAGCGCCCACGTCGGCGTGGAGCGCGTTCGTCCTCGCGGTGCCCGGAGAGCCTTCGATGGTGAGCTTTCGCGCGGAGTCCGGCGCTCGCTGGTCGGCGATTTGCGCAGGCGGCGAGCCGCGCGGGGTTTACACGGTGCGACTCCACCCGTCCTTTCGAGGAGCCCGCGTCGTGCAATTGCTCGAGCCAGGCCAGAGGCCGTTTCCAATCTGGGTTCGCGACAACGCCGAGAGCCCGCGGCCCGACCTCGTGTTCTTCTGTTCGCACATCCCGGTCAACGCTTGGTTGTGGCCGATGCAGGAGCGCTCGACCGGCGTTCGATCGCTGTTTCGTGTGATCACCGACGAAGGCAGAGTGTTCGCAGCGCGGCTCGAGCCGCACGACAGCGCGGTCGGGCCCGAGCTCGTGCCCAGCGACGATCCTCCCCCTCCTCTGGCGCGCTGCTGCCTCGAAGACGACATTCCGCAGACGTACGCGTGCCCGACAGACGAAGAAGCACGCGCGCGCGGCGTCGAGCTTCGTGTGGTGCCGGACCCGCCCCCGACCGACTGCGACGTCGTGTACCGCGAAGCGCGAAGCTCACGCTGAGCGACGGCGACGCAGCGCGACGACGGCGCTCAGCGCGGCGAACATCACCGCAAACGCTCCGAACCGCGCGACGCCGGGCGTCTCGACGGAGCACCGCACGATTGGCCCGGCGGGCGAGCCGGGCATCATCCCGATCGGCGAGCCGCCGCCCGGGCACTGCACAGGGGGCACCGTGCGCTCGACCGGGACGTGATCGGGCAGCGACCCCACGCGATACTCCGCAGGAAACACAGTGCTCGGCGCGACTCGCTCGCCGTACACGCCGTAGATCGTCCCGTCGGTCTCGAAGCGCCCGTCCGTCGCACCACAATTCAAGGGAGCGCACGCCGCAGGGGTCTGCGTGTTGCGCAGCACCCCGAAGCGCACGCGCGTCGGGAGGTCTCCGCCGGTCGCCGCGCGCAAGAGCAGGTCTCGGTCGAGCTGCGGACCCGAGAGCTCGGCGCGCATCCGCGTGAACACGACGGAGCCCGCGAGCCCCGTGAGCGCCACGGTGATGTCCGACTGCGGAGGCGCGGTCATTCCAGCGTCTTCGACGCCGCCATCTGGCGTCGAGGGAGGCGCGATCGGCGCGTCGTATCGAAACCTCGCGGACGCGACGTCCTCGGTGCGCGCGGTCTCCGTTTGCCACGCGGCGCCGAGCGAGCGCGTTCGCTCGAAGACCACCGCGCGATACTGCGCGACCGCGTCGCTCATGGTCGCGAAGTCCCACACGAGATCGCTCGAAGTGAGCGCGAAATTCGCGAAATTCTGCGCTTCCATGCGCGAGGACGAGATCACCGTGAGCAAGAGCCCCACTTTGTCCGAGATTCCTGCGGACACCATGCGCAACGGAAGGGCCGCTTGCGACCCGGGCATCCTCACGCGAATGGGCGCCATGCGCCGGAGTCCCTCGCCGCCTCGCAGGCGCACGGCGATGAAGTCCATGCTGAGGTTGATGTAGTGCATGAGCGTCGGCTCGATCGACGCAGGGATCGCGAAGCTGTTGCTCGTGAGCCACGCGCGTAGCGAGCCCGCGTCGCTCCCGCGCAGCGTGACGACTTGGTACGGACCCACGACCTCTTCGCGGATGACCGTGACGCCTCCGCCGCTGTCGTACGAGCTCGATGCGTCCAATCGAAGCGAAGAGTCCGAGGGCGGAGCCCCCGGCAAACCGCCCCCATTGCGCGCCAAGCACTGCGCAAACCCGCTCGCAGGAACGCACTGACCGCACCGCCGCGTCGGCGCGCGCGGGGCTTCGACCGTGAGCCTTCCGCTCTGATCGACGAGGTCCATGAAGCGATCGGAGGCAAGCTCGACGCGGGTCTCGGGACCGCTTCGGATCGGCAGGATCCACGCGAATTCCTCGGGATTTCCCGAGTAGCTGAACTGATCCCAGAGCGTCGTTTGCGTGGCCGACACCGAGAGCACCATCCGGTGATCGGTCACCGTTTGAATCGTCGTCGATCCGCCTCCTCCGCTCACCATGGGCGGCGGCGAGAAGCATCCCCCACACGCCCACGCATCGACGCTCATCGCGCCCACCACCGTCGCGGCCGCAGCCGCGATCACGCCCACATGCATCGAAGTTCGTCGCTTCATCGTGCGAGAACCTTTGCACAACGAAGGCCAACGCGATTCTCTTTGAAATCATGGGCTCGATCGCAGGTGCGCCACAATGATCCAAGCGACCGAGTTGTCCGATCGCGCCCTGGGTTGCTCGCTCGTTGGCTCACCAGGGCACAGTCACGCGCGCGTCGTCCGCGGCGTTCGATCGGCCCGAAGCAGGCCCTCGATGGCCTCGGCGAGCGCGCGGCGAAACCAGCGGTGACCGCCGTCGGTGTCCATGCGCTCGTGCCAATAGACCGCGACCGACACGGGCGCGATCTCGACGGGCGGCGCGAGCATCACGAGCCCGAGCGCCGCGGTCATGGGCTCGGCGAGCACCGTGGGCGTCGCGAAGAAGAGGTCCGTCTTGGCGACCACCATGGGAGCCACGAGGAAGCTCGGGGCGACGAAGGCCACTTTGCGCGTGTGCCCGCGCGCGGTGAGCGCCTCTTCGACGAGCGAGGGGCCGCCCATCGTTCGAACGCGAATGTGCCCGTAGCGCACCCAGCGCTCGATCGAGAGCTTGCCCCGCTTGTCGATCGCGGGGTGCCCTTTACGCGCGAGCACGCACCACCGCGCGCTCCCCACGATCCGCTGGACGCACCCGCGCGGAACGTCCCTCGCGACGCCCACCGCCACGTCGACCGCCCCGTCCGAGAGAGCGCGCGCCGCGTCGATCTCGCCCGACGAACGAAGCTCGAGCCTCGTGGTCGGCGCCTCGCGCTCGAGCTTGGACAAGAGCGGCGGCAACAGCGCTGCGAGGATGTCGGGGCTCGCGAGCGTGAAGCGCCGTCGGCTCGTCGCGGGATCGAACGCGCTCTCGTCCGAGAGGGCCCTTCGCGTCGCGTCGAGCGCCGCAAAGAGCGCTGGCGCGATGGCCTCGGCGCGCGGCGTCGCCGTGAGGTCCCTCCCTGTGCGCACGAAGAGCGGATCGCCGAGGGCTGATCGCAGCCGCGCGAGCGCGTGGCTCACCGTGGATTGCTCGAGCCCCAGCACGGCCGCGGCGCGCGTGACCGAGCGCTGGCGCAAGAGCGCCTCGAGCACCGGCAAGAGCGCCGGGTCGACCGGCCATCGAGCCGCGGGTGTCACATCGATGGTGTGCATGCATCCAATGCTATCAATCGATTGGAAACATGCCATCCGCGGGCGCACTCTCTCTTCGTCGCCGCCCTCTGCGCGTCGTGTGCGCGGATCGGCGGCGGAAAGAGAGTCATCGGCCATGCGCGTTTTCGTCACTGGTGGATCGGGGTTCGTCGGCGGGCACTTGATCGAGCGGCTCGCGCCGAAGCACGCTGTGTCGGCCCTCGCGCGCTCGGACAAGAGCGCCGCGGTGGTCGAGGCGTTCGGCGCGACCGCCGTTCGCGGCGAGCTCGGCGCGGTGTCCGAAGAGAGCCTGCGGGGCGTGGACGCGATCGTTCACTGCGCGGCGTTCGTCGAAGAGTGGGGCACGCGCGCGCAGTTCTGGGAGGGCAACGTCGAGGGGACCGAGCAGCTCCTTCGCGCCGCGCGCGCCGCGGGCGTTCGACGCTTCGTCCATGTTGGAACCGAGGCCGCCCTCTTCGACGGCCACGACCTCGTCGCGATCGACGAGACCGCGCCGTACCCCGCGAAGCAGAGGTTCTTGTACAGCGAGAGCAAGGCCGAGGCCGAGCGTCGCGTGCTCGCGGCGAACGCGAGCGACTTTCACACCGTCTCGATTCGCCCGAGGCTCGTCTGGGGACCGCGCGACGCGAGCGTGCTCCCCGCGGTGCTGCGCATGGCCCGCGAGGGCTCGTGGAGCTGGCTCGACGGAGGCAGGCACGAGACCTCCACGACGCATGTCCAAAACGTGTGCGCGGCGCTCGAGCTCGCGCTCGAACACGGGCGCGGCGGCGAGGCGTACTTCGTCGTCGACGACGGGACGCGCACGATGCGCTCGTTTCTGTCGGCCCTCGCAGAGACGCAGGGCGTCGCGCTCCCCGATCGTTCCGCGCCGAGCGCGGTCGTTCGACCGTTGAGCGCGCTCATCGAGGGCACGTGGCGGCTCGTCGGCGCCAAGCGCACGCCGCCCATGACGCGCTTCGCGATCGCCATGATGTCGAGCTCGATCACGATCGACGACCGTCGCGCGCGGCGAGAGCTAGGCTACCGCCCCGAGATCTCGGTCGACGCTGGGATCGCGGCGATGAAGGCCGCTCACGCGAGCGCGCGAACGACCATGTGAGACCCTGTTGTGTAGCTCGGCCCGATCGTGCGCCCGGTCGGCGCGAGCGTCTCGGCGTGAAAGAAGCTCACGACCATCGAGCCGCCCTTCTTGTGGCTCACGACGAAGTGCGCTCCGTCGAGCGTCCGCGCGACGCCGCGGGGGCCGTCGAGCTCGATCACGCCGAGGAGCTTCGCGGTCTCGACGCTCCACGCGGTGACGAAGTCGCCAAACGGCTGCGTCGCGAGCGCGCGCGACCCCGTCGCGTCGAGCGCGACCGAGAGCGTCTCGCCCATCATGCGCGCGAGGACCTCGGGCGGCGCGCTGGGCGCGATCGCGGTCTTTGATTTCGTGGGTCGAAACGTGATCCCGCCCGCGCTCGTCTCCTCGGGGCCGACGGCGTCGCGCGGCGCGCTGACCACGACGAGCGCGCCCGCGTCGGACACGGCGAGGTGGCCGGCGTTGAGCTTGGGGTTGGGGAGAACGACGCGGTCGAGGAGCTTTCCCGAGGCGATGTCCACGTAGGTGACCGAGGGCAGCGACGAGCCACGAACGCCGAACGGCCCGCCGCCGTTGGCGACGACCATGGTCTTGTTGTCGCGGAGCAACACGCAGTCGTGCGGCGAGAGCCCGTGCGTCGGGAGCGCGCCGAGCTCTTCGAACGTGGCTCCGTCGCGCACGGTGAGAAGGCCGCGGCCGCCTTCGTCGAGCGCCGACTCGGTCGCGTACAAGAGCCTCGCGTCCGGCGAAAACGCGCCGTGCCCATAGAACAGCCGGCCCGGTGCTGGCGCGAGCTCGCGCTCGATCACGCCCGTCGCCACGTCCATCACGACCGCGCCCTTGCCCTTCTTCTCGAAGAGCGCCGCGCGCGACGGGCGCGTCGGGTCGAACGCGAATCCGTGCGGAAGAAACCCCATCGCGAACGTGATCACCTCGGGCTCGGGCTGGTCGAGGTCGACGCGCGAGAGCACCCAGCGCTGCGCGCCTCGCTGCGAGTAACCGCCACCGCCGAGCAAGACGCCCTGGCTCACGGCTCACGCTCTCCTTGCGACGACGTGCAGCATCTTGAATACCGACCCATCGTGGTGAGTCGACGCCACCGGCAAGTTCGCCCACTCGAGGCTCGGCGGAACCTCCGCGGTCACCCACGGCCCCGTCGGATCGCTGCGCCTTCGCCCCGCGCCGAACACTCGAAATCCCCGGCTCCTCAGCGCGCCGATCGTGTCCGAGAGCCTCCTGTCCGTCATGTGCAGCTCGATCGCCCACGCTTTGACGGACCCGAGCGCGTCGAGCGACTGATCGAGCACCGCGTACTCGTGCCCCTCGATGTCGAGCTTGATCACCGTCGCGTCCGGGCAAATCGCAGACAGTGTCTTGGCGTCGACCTCGCGCTCGTCGGGGCCCTTGGGCGCGCCGGGCTCGACGACCACGCTGTTGTGCGCGGTGGCCACGTCTCCGTCCTCCGAGCGACCGAGCCTCAAGCGGACCTTCGCATCGCGTGAAGACACCGCGCACGGGGCGATCGTCCATCGTTCGGCCGCGCCGGGAATCGCTGCGATCTTCGCCTCGATTTCGCGGATGTTCTCGGAGAGGGGCTCGACCGAGAGCACACGATTTCGACCGCCGTGCGTCGTCGCGAAGAACCGCGAGAGCTCTCCCACATTGGCTCCAACGTCGACCACGACCTCACGGTCGAGCGGGAGCAGCTCTTCGTACCAGCGGGCTTGAAGCGCGAGCGAAGTGACCACGAAGAGACTTTACCGCCGAATCGACAGGGTGCGCGGGGTTCTGTTACCCGTTGAGGATGATGCGCACCTCAGTCTGTCTCCGCGCGGCACTCGGTGTCGCAGCCATCTTGGCGCTCGCTGCGTGCGGCGCTCCCAACAACAACACAAACGACGGCGCGACGCCCAACGACACAGCGTCGAGCAACGACGGGTCGAGCAACACCGGCGACGGCTCGTCGCAGACGGACAGCGCGACTGGCGCCGACGGAGATCCCGGCGTCGACGTGGTCGATCCTGGGATGGACGTCGTCGATCCCGGCATGGACGCCGCGGTCACCGACGGCGGGACCGCCACCGACGCGATGACCGCGGACAGCCCCACGATGACCGCCGACGGCGGCTGCGCGGCGGGCACCGCGGACTGCGATCGCATGAGCGGCAACGGCTGCGAGACGCGCATCGACACGGTTTTGAATTGTGGTGCCTGTGGCCGCGCGTGCACGCGGCGCAACAACGCCAACGCCACGTGCGGCGCGATGGGCTGCGCGTACGCGTGCACCGCCGGGTTCGCCGACTGCAACATGCGCCCGGACGACGGGTGCGAAGCGCGGCTCGATTCGCCGACCAACTGCGGGATGTGCGGCAGGACGTGCTCGGGCGCGACGCCTCTGTGCTCGATGGGCATGTGCGTCGGGATGTGCCCGATGGGCTCGATGCGCTGCGGAAGCGCCTGCGTCGACACGCAGACGAGCGTGGCCAACTGCGGCGCGTGCAACAACACGTGCTTCCTCAACAACTCGGTCGAGGCGTGCACGATGGGGCGCTGCACGGTCGCCTCGTGCCTCGGCGGCTTCGGCAACTGCGACATGCAAAACGCCAACGGCTGCGAGGTCAACCTCAACGAGAGCGAAGAGCACTGCGGGCGCTGCGGCAATCGCTGCATGGGCGGCGCCAACGGCCGCGCCTCGTGCAACGCCGGGACGTGCGGGCTCACGTGCAACATCGGCTTCGGCGACTGCGATCGCATGGCGGCCAACGGCTGCGAAACGCGGCTCGACAGCGTGATGAACTGCGGGGCGTGCGGCAACGCGTGCCGCATGGGTCAGCGCTGCTTGCTCGGCGCCTGCCGCTGAGCGAGCCACACGGCGTTGGCGATGAGCAGCGCTTGGAGGGGCAAGCGCGCATAGAGCGCCCAGTCGGGCGGCGGGGGCTCGCCTTGGACGAGCGACACACGGTGCAGGGCCATGTGCACGTTGGCGGGAAACACTGCGACGTACAGCGCGACCAGGCCCCACGCGGCCCACCGCCGCGTGCGCTCGGAGAAGAGCCCCGCGCCGAGGGCGATCTCCGCGACGCCCGAGAGGTACACCAGCGCTTTGGCTGCCGGCAGCCACGGGGGGACGATCCGCTCGAACGGCGTCGGGTTCACGAAGTGCAGCACGCCGATCGCCACCATCGCGATTCCGGTCGCGAACGCGCTGACTGTGCGGGCACGGGTGGCGCGGCTCATGGCGGATCGTTGTACCATCGCGGCCAACGATCGATGCCGCTCGTCTGCGCAGATCGCAGGGGGTGTTGAGGCACGAGTCTCGAGGGCAGCGCAATGAGCGACATGAAGACCTGGCGCGAACGACACGAACGCTTCGTCGCGCTCCTGCACGAGCAGGCGCAACGCGCGACGATGCCGCGCGGCTACTCGGTGGCTGTTCGTCCTGCGTTTCGACCGATCGCGGCGAGCGCGCTCACGGCGATCGCCAACGCGGTGGGCGCGCCTGTCCCCGCGGCGCTCGTGGCGCTTTGGTCTGCGCCGCTCGACGCGGTGGCCGAGTACGACCCGGCGCTTTCTGCGCAGCACGCCTTCGGTCGGACGCTGACGTTCTTTACGCCGAGCGACGCCAAACAAGAGACCCTCGCGCTGCGCGCGCTCTCGTCGGAGCCGGGCGCTCCTTCGTCGCTCGCGACCGCGATCGCCGTCGCGTGGGCGCAGCGCGACGGGGACGAGTCTTCGCGGCACGTCCTCGCCATCGAGCCCGACTCGGGCGCGGTCGCGCTCGTGAGCGCCACGCGCCACACGCCCGTCGCAGACTCGCTCGCGGCCGCCCTCGAGCGAGCGCTCGACGTCGGGTACTGGGCCGGCGCAGACCGCGCGGGGCTCGACCGCTACCTCGAGGCGCTCGCGCAGAGCCTCCCTTCGAACGGCGCCGCGGACAACCCTTGGATCGCGAGCCTCGCCGCAGCAAACGCGCGGTGACCCGCGGTCACTGTTGTGCTTCGGGGACGCGCGTAAAGTTGATCGTGAAGCCCGCGGGGTACTGCTGGCGATCGTCGCTCACGAGCACGAGCCGCATGGACTCGCACTCGTTGCCCGTGAGCGTCACGCGATAGCGAAAGACGTTTTCGTACGCGCGAAACAGCATCATCGTGCCGTCGACGGAGAACGTCCCTTGGATCGCAGGCGACGAGCGACGCGCTTGCTCGCGCGTGTAGTAGGTCTGCCAACGGCCGTCGGCGCTGAAGTCGGTCACCCACGTTCCGGTGCTCCAGATCCCGACGACCTGACAACGGCGCGGCGAGGGAGCGTTTGGTTGATTTTGTGCGCTCGCAAACACGGGAGAGAGCGCGAGCGCGAGGCACAAGGTGAGCGAGACGGTGCGCAGGTCCATGGAGCGCCTTTCGACGGCAACAACGCTCGAACGGTCTTCGAGCTTACAGCGAGACCCACCACGCTGGGCTACCGTTGGGTCTTGCGATGACCTTTCGCGACGAAGACGAGGCGCGCGCCGCGAGGGTCGACAGCCTCGAGCGCGAAAACAAAGAGCTCCGCGAGAAGCTCGCCGCCGCGGAGGCTTCCTCGAAAGCGCGCGGCGAGCCGCCTGCGCCGAGCGATCCGCCTCGCAAGAAGGCTTCGCCTGCTCCGAAGCCTCGCGCTGGCGAAGCGCCCGACAAACACACCGAGAAGCAACGGACGTTCGTCGCCTCGTTGCAAGCGGTGAGCTTGATCGTCGGGGTGATCGCCGCGATCGCGCTCGTTGGCCGCGCGTGCAGGGCGTGGATGCCCGCGACGATCCGGCGGATCGAGGTGGTCGACGGCGCGATCGTCGTCGAGGCCTCGGCGAGCGCGCGCAACTACCGCGCGACGCGGCTCTACAGCTTCGATCCCGCGTCTGGCGCGGCGCTCGGACAGCTTGAGCTCGAAGGGCCCGGGACGCTCCGCTGGACGCCGAGCGGTCGCCGCGCGTGGTTCGTGCACGGCGACGCCGCGACCCTCGTCGATCTACGAACGCCCGCGGTGATCGTCGCCAGAGACGACCTCGCTCGAAGGATCCCAGCGCTCGCCGTCGGCTACCGCCTCCACGCGTCGAACGACGCCTCGATGCGATCGCTCGGGGGCAGCATCTCGGACGAACGCAGCTGGTACCCGTCGAGCCTCGCGGTCTTGCTCGCGGACGGACGCCTCGCGTGGCTCGATGCGCAGCCGCGACTGCTGCGCGAGCAACCCGCGAGCGTCGCTGAGCCGCGAGTGCACTACGCGTGTCTCTACTACGACGCTCCCTCGTGCAGCGAGACGCGCTGCTGGACGTGGCGCCGCGAAGGCAACCGAACGACCGTGCAGCTCGGCTGGTCGACCGGGTGGCGAACCCCCAACAACGCCTCGATCACGATCGCGAGCCCCGACGCGGCGCGGCTGCACAGCCCTCGGTTCATCAAGACGCTCGATCGCGGTTGTGTCAGCGAAATCGCCGGCGGAATTCTCGTTGAACACCAACAGTCCGCGCTCGCAAACGCCCCGCGCTCGCTCTCGCTCGTCTCTCGCGAAGGCCAGCTTCGGTGGACCGTCTCCGTCGCTTCGATGCTCGACGAGCGCGCTTCGGTGCACTCGGCCGTCGTTCAGGGCTCGCGCGCGTCGCTCTTGCTCGGGGACGTGTCGGGCGAGCGCGTGTCGCTCGAGTCCATCTCGGGGCGACGACTGGTGCTCGTGCGCATCGGCCCGTCGGGCGCGATCGAGAGCAAGCGCGAGCTGCTGTGACCATCCACATGATTTCAAGATCGCTGCGAATCGCCGGTCAGCGGTCGACTTCGATGCGCACGCCTCGCAGCCACTCTCGGCGCCCGGCGAGCTCTTCGTCGCCGTAGAGCCCCGCTTCGCTGAGCGTCGCTTCGCGCACGGCCCCGGTGCTTCGATCGCGAACCCTCAGCACGAGGACCCCGTTCGGCTCGACGTCGAGCTCGACCTCGACCGGCGCCCCGTCGGGCATCGTGCGATCGAAGGTAAACGTGTACGTCCCCACGGACGTCGCCTCGCGCTCGGTGCGACCTTCGAAGACGTCGATGGGCAGGGTGCTGCCGCCGCCGCGCATGAAGAAATTCGCGCGACCCGTGAAGGGCGTGGGCGTCCCCGCGGGGATCAGCGTGTGGAGCACCGCGCGCCGGCCCGAGGGCTCGCGCGGATCGGGCGCGTACGCGCGCACTGAAAACGCATCGGGGAGCACGCCGCGGATCTCGATGAGCCCGCTCTGGCGGCTCTGCGCGAGGGCCGCCCCGTACATCGCCGCGCCGGACGCCACGATGGTCTGCGGGTTGAGCGGGTGCTCGCTCTGGTCGAAGACGATCTGCACTTTGCCCTGCGCCCGCTCGTTCATTCGGGTCTGCAGCGCGTAGAGCTGCGAGCTGCCGCCGGTGAGCAGGACGCGGTCGATGTCGCTCCACGCGAGGTTGGCCCGGCGTAGCGCCTCGTCCGCGCACGCGACGGCGCGGTCGATGTCCCCCGCGATCCACGAGGAGAGCTCGCCGAGCTTCACCTCGACTTGAATATCATCACCAACAATTTGCGACGACTCGAGCCTGAGCCACTTGCGTCGCGAGCGCTCCCACGGGGCGACCTCTGCGCGGAGGTCTTGGTTGAGCTCGACCTTCACTTGCTCGGCCACGTCGAGGAGCTGCTCGCGGGTCGCCTCGTTGACGTCTGCGAGGGTGAGGCCTTCGTAGCCGGCGATCGCGCAGTACTTCTCGAGCAGTCGATCGCGGACCTTCTCGTCGATGGCGAGCCCGCCCAGCTGAACGCCGTACGAGTCGATCGCGCGGATCGAGACCTTGCCCGAGGCGTCGCGCTCGCGGCGCATGACCGTGACGTCGAGCGTCCCTCCGCCGAAATCGAAGACGAGAAACGTTCGAACGGGAGAGCCTGCTTCGTTGGCGTCGTGAAGGCCGTACGCCCACGCGGCAGCGTCGGGCTCGGTGACCATTCCGCGCACGACGAAGCCAGCCATTTGCGCGGCTTGCGCGGTCGCGAGCTTCTCTCGCGTACGAAAGCGCTGCGGGTGCGCGATCACGACGCCGTCCATCGGAGGCGCGCCCGGCGCGGTGCGGACGAACTCGGCGAGCGCGCGCAAAATCGTGGCAGACACATCGGTCGACCAGAGCTCGCGTTGGTTCACGCTCCAAGGCGGCCCACCAGGGACCCTCGTGCGCACGCCGATGGTGTTCTTCGCGCCGCGCACGAGGCGCAGGTGCGGCGGCGCTTCGTCCGCGGTGCCCACGACGCGGCGGTACGTTTCGCGAGCGAATTTGCCCACCATCGCGCGAACGCCGCTCGACGTGTCGTAGACGACCACGGACGCGAGCGTGCGTCCTCCGCGCTCGAGCGCGACGACGTGCGTCCTGCCGTCGGCGACATAGGCCGCGGCGCAATACGTCGTTCCGAGGTCGATGCCGTAGATGGCCATGCGCGAAACCGCCGGGGAGGGTAGCGCAACACACGGAGCGCAACGCGAGTCGATTCGCGATACAGTGCTGTCCCATGCAGCGCGTGCGTATTGCGCCGTCGATCTTGAGCGCGGATTTCGGCCGTCTCGCAGAGGAGGTCGCCGCCGTCGAACGAGCCGGAGCCCACTGGATTCACGTGGACGTGATGGACGGGAAGTTCGTCCCGAACATCACGATCGGTCCGTTGGTGGCCAAGGCGGTTCGACGCGCGACGAAGCTCCCGGTCGATTGTCACCTGATGATCATGGAGCCCGAGCGGTACGTGAAGGACTTCGCCGACGCGGGCGCGGACGTGATCAGCGTTCACCCCGAGGCGACGATTCACCTCGAGCGCACGCTCCAATTGATTCGCTCGCTCGGAAAGCGCGCGGGCGTGGTGCTCAACCCGTCGACGCCCGAGTCCGCGGTCGAGTACGTGATGCACTGCGTGGACCTGGTGCTCGTGATGAGCGTGAACCCTGGCTTCGGCGGGCAAGCGTTCATCCCGCAAGTGCTCCCGAAGATCGAGCGGCTGCGCGCGATGATCGACGAGACGGGACGCGCGATCGACCTGCAAGTCGACGGCGGGATCACGCCGGACACGATCGCGTCCGCGCGTCGCGCAGGCGCAGACTGCTTCGTCGCGGGCAACGCGGTCTTCGGAAAGAAAGAAGGCACGCCCCTGTACGCCGACGCGATCGCGGCGCTCGTTGGCAACGCGGACAACGTCGTGTCCGTCACCGCGGGGGCGGCGTCGTGACGACCGGCGGAGGACAAGGCGGATCGGGCTCGGGACCGAGCGTGGGCTTCGAGACCGTGTACGTGGGTGATCGCGCGACCGCGCGACGGCTGCGCAAAGCGCGGGTGCTCATCGTGGACGGGCCCGACCGTGGAAAGACGTTCGAGCTGGAGAAACCCAGGATCACCATCGGGCGCTCGTCCATCTGCGAAGTGAAGCTCAACGATCGAAGCGTCTCGGGGTCGCACGCCGAGTTCGAAGCGCACGAGGCGGGCTTCATCGTGCGCGACCTCGGCAGCACCAACGGGATGTACCTCGGTGAAGTGCGCCTTCGCGAGGCCGTCGTCCCGATCGGAACGCGACTCCGCATGGGAACGAGCACCTTGCAGCTCGTTCCCGCGGAGGGCGTCGTCGAGGTTCCGCTCTCGAAAGACGATCGCTTCTACGACATGGTGGGACGCTCGGTCGCGATGCGGCAGGTGTTCGCGCAGCTCGAGCGCCTCGCCCAGAGCGACGTGACCGTGCTCGTCACGGGCGAGACGGGCACGGGCAAAGAGCTCGTCGCCCGCGCGATCCACAAGTCGAGCAAGCGCGCGAAGGGGCCGCTCGTCGTTCAAGACTGCTCGGCGATGCCGCAGACGCTCGTCGAGAGCGTCTTGTTCGGCCACGAGAAGGGCTCGTTTACGGGCGCGAGCGATCGTCGCGTCGGCTCGTTCGAGCAAGCGCAAGGCGGGACGGTCTTCCTCGACGAAATCGGCGAGCTGCCGATGGACCAACAAGCGAAGCTGCTTCGCGTCCTCGAAAACCGCGAGATCCGTCGCGTCGGCGGCGAGAAGACCATCCCCGTCGACGTGCGCGTCGTCGCGGCCACCAACCGAGACCTGCGCCAGATGGTGAGCCAGGGGCTCTTTCGCGAGGACTTGTACTACCGACTCGCGGTCGTGAGCGTCGAGCTCCCGCCGCTGCGCGCGCGGCGCGAGGACGTGCCCCTCATCGCGACGGCGCTGCTCGATCGATTCTGCGAGCGAAATCCCTCGGTGACAGCGCGCGCGTTCGACGCGGCGGCGATGGCGCGCCTCGTGTCGCAGCCCTGGCCCGGCAACGTGCGCGAGCTCCGCAACGTGATCGAGCGCGCCTCGAGCCTCGCCGAAGGCGCAGAGATCACGCTGTCCGATTTGTTTCCCGCGGGGGCCGTCGAGAAGACGCCGCCCGCGGGCGTCGCGCCCATCACCGCGGCGACCGCAGAAGCCGTCCTCGCGCACAACGCGAGCGCGCAGGGCGCTCCTTCGGACGCCGCGGCGACGGCGAGCGCTGCGCCATCGACGTCGAGCGCCAACGGGTACGAGGGCCTCTCGCAGCTCCCGTTCAAAGACGCGAAGGCGCGGCTGCTCGAGGCGTTCGAGCCCGCGTACCTCAAGTCCCTCCTCGCGCGCCACCAGGGAAACATCACGCGAAGCGCCAACGCCGCGGGCCTCACGCGCTACCACCTGCGCGAGCTCTGCAAGCGCTACGGCCTCCGCTCGGTCGACAACGAACCCGAGTGAGCCCGACGCCCCCGCGCGGTCACTCGACGCGCGCGCTCGTCGAACGCCCAACGTTTTACGGGAGAAACACGAACAGCCAGCGAGCGTTCCTTTCGGTTCTCTCGTCGGCTGTGTCCGTTCGCGAGTGGGTCGCTCGATCACCCGCTCCCTTGTGACGGGGAGCTCACCTCGAGCGTCACGCAGTCTGTCACCAGAGCTACGTGGGGTCTGCGTTGGTCTTCGAGCGCGCGGGGTGATGATTGCTCGTCACTCCATAGTGCTCGACTCGTAGCGAGCTCGAAGGGGAGGATTCTTTCGCTCGCCGCGCCGTCGATCGCGTCCCTCGCGGGAGCGCTCTCGATCGTTGCTTCGAGTGTCTTGTGCTGCGCCTCGCGTCGGCCGCACATCGAAACCTTCGAACTCTGGTCGAACACCGTTGTCGCCGCCCTGCCGTCGCGCTCGATCGTCGGTCGAAACCTCGGGACCTTCGCGCGTGCAGAACCCTCGGCGCCTCTCAGTCCGCGCATCGCTTCGCGTTCGCTGCTCTCGCAGGGATCGCTCGTCGATCGCTCGCTCGGCGATGAACGTGTCCTCGACACGGGTGCGTTGCACCGCTCGGGCTCTCGCCCGGTTCACCGCCGCCGACATCGCCACTCGAAAGTGTGTGCCGAGAGGAGGTCGCCCGCGACGCTGCGTCTCGCTTCGTACATCGAGCGATTTCTCACGCGATGTGCGACCCGAGACGGCGGGTCGCGTAGAGCTTGTTGTCGGGGTGTTGGCTCTCTCGATCGCTGCCGTGGATGCTCTTGCGAGTCACCTCGGACAGCTCTCTGCCCCGTCGTAGAGAGTCGCTTTCGCGATGCTCTCTCCGAGTGCGCGCCGCGTCGTGCTCACTGTTGCCAGCGCTGCGTCGCTTCGCGGTTCGCGGTGTGTGCCGCGGACGAGTTGGGTTGTAACCGAGGCCCGTGCGAACGCTAAATTTATCGCGACGATTTTTCGTTTTTCGCACTCAATCGGCGGTGGATTCGATTCGCTGGCAGGTGAACGGCCGGTGTCCCTCGTACGTGAATCGCACGCGGCCGTCGCGTCGAATGGTCCCCTCGATCCCGTCCCACGGCGCAAAGAGTCGCTCGACGCACCACTGTTCGCCGTCGCGCCGCCGCGTCACCCACGACGGCGCGGAGTAGTCGCGAGGAAAAGGAAAGCGAATCCAATTCGTCAGCCGCTCGTCGCTCGGGTGTCCCGCGGTCGCGCACGGCTGCATCGAGAGCTGGCCAGGGTTGCGCTCGATCGTGTTCGGTCCTGTCGGGCCCCACACGCTCCATCGATCGCCGCGCTCGAGGATCACTTCGATCGACTCGCCGCGCGTGCGCAGACGGACGATCGCGGTGCCGTCGGCGCCCGAGCGCATGGGGAGCCATCGTGAGTGCGTGAGCGTTCCGCTTGGAGAAAACCAGAGTGCTCGACACCATCGACCGAGCTCGGGTACGTCGCCAATGACGACGAACGTCGCGCCGCTCGCCGTGGTGGTCGTCGCGAACATGAAGTGAAGCGAATCGATCGGCGAGTCGATCGAAGTGAGCGTGGTTCCATCGAAGGTCCACAGCCTCTCGCCACGGCGCGCCCTGCGGTCAACGAAGAGCACGAATCGGTCGGTTGCCGCCAGCACACGCACGGCCTCCGTGATCGAGGGGTCGGCCACCGTCCCCGAGCGCCAAGCGCCGCGTGGTTCGCTACGCCACTCGATGCGAAGCGTTTGCGGCGTCGCGCTCGCGACGGGGCTCGCGCGAAGCAAACGGCCTCCGTACACCCGCTCGATTTCGCCTTCGCGAGTCGCACAGCGCCAAAGCGGCTTCTCGCCGTATAGCTCGATCCTCGCTTGTGCCTCGAGCGTGATCTTCGGCAGCTCGCGGGCCGGCGGGTGTTCGGGATGGACGCGAAACGGAGGACGCCCGACGAACACCGCGCTTCCATACGAGTACCAATGCACGCTGCAGCGCTGTGGGTCGCATTGGACGCACGGGTGGATCGCGAGGATCCCGCAACTTCCGATGCTGTTGTCCTGGGGACGCGCGCCGGGCACGATGGCGACCGAGTCGATGCGCGCCCAGTGGCGGCCGCCGTCCGTCGTGCTCCAGACGTTCCACGGATCGACACCTGCAGCGATCCCGCGTCCATCCGGGAGAATGTCGAACACTTCGACCCCTGCGGGAACGCGCCCTACACGCTCGCCGCGCTCGATGACTCCCGGCGAGCCGCAGCGAACGAGCGCTTCTTCCGTGCCCCATTCGCACTCGTTGCGGTTGCCCCTCCCGTGAAAAGGCACAGCCGCGGCGCACCGTGAATTGGGGCCGCCGTTCCGCGGGTAGAGCAGCTCGTTCGTATACCGTCTGCGATCGGACTGCGTGTATTCGACCTCTTCGGACCCTTCGTCGAACACGCGAGGCTGCGGGGTCTCGCGCGTCGCGTTCGAAGCGGTCACGCGCAGACGCCGCGTCCGAGTCACGAAGACGAGGTCGTCGTCGATCGTCGCGGCGTCGATCGCAGGCTCGTCGAGCGCGACGCGCGTCCATCGCTGACCGCCGTCGCTCGAGACGAGCGCCTCGCCGTCTTCTTCGACGATCGCGATTCGGTCGTCGCTGACCGCGCTCGCCGCGACGACGCGCGACGGACGAAGGCTCTGGAGACGTCCCCGCGCATCGGGCCAGAAGAGCTCTCCGCGATTCGAAAGCCACCCTCGTCCGATCGACAGCGTGTTCGCCGGCGCGCGCCCCGCAAATGCGATCGGCCCGAGAAACGTCTCTGCGCGATAGAGCAGGTCGTCGCCCACACGAAAACAAAAGCCACCGCCGCACGGCCACCAGTTTGCGATCGGCCCGAGCAGCGCGTCGTTGCGCGCCACGAGCCGCCCGCAGCGCCGCTCGACCCGCGTTGCGCCCTGCGTGAATCGCCGTTCAGTCCCGAGCCGTGGCTGTCTCGGGTTCGTCTCTTGGACGCGCATCGGGCCGAACCAATGAGCGCCCTCGCGCGTCTCTTGCTCGATCAGCGCGAAGGACTGGATGGCCTCGAACGGCACGATCCCGTTCGCGGCGAGCGCGCTCGCGTCGTCACACGCCGTCGCGCTCGCGTCCTCGGGGCGTCGCTCGACACCCGCGTCGAGGATCGCGCGAGAGACCACGATCGGGCGCGCGACGTTCGCGGAACGCGGCGCGCACGCACACAACAGTCCCACGCCTGCGAGCGTCCCGATACGCACGCGAGCATTCTGCCACGACGCTCACTCGTCGTCGCTCTTGCCTACGCCGAGCCCGTCGGCGACGCGGTTGATGTAGTTGAAATAGCTCGTGATGAGATTGACCTGCAAGATTGCTCGATCGTCGAGCCCTTCGCGTCGAAGCGCGTCGAGGTCCGCGCGTCGCATGGCGCGCGGCGCGAGCGTGAGCTTCTCGGCGTACTCGAGCATCGCGCGCTCGCGTGCGCTCAAGTCCGCCTTGCGCCAATCGGTGAGAACCGCTTCTTTGAGCGACCCGTCCAGGGTCACCATGCGGAGAAACTCCGCGTGGCTGTGGCTTCAGTAGAAGCAGCCGTTGACCGACGAGACGACCGCAGCGACGAGCTCGTGCTCGCGTCGCGAGAGCGGCAGCGACGGGTCGAAGCTGGCCGTCATGAGCGCCACCGCGTGCTTCATCGCGTCGGGGATCAGCGAGTGCGCGAGCACGATGCTCTCTTTCGCGACCGCCTCGGGGACCTGCATCTTCGCTTGTTGCGCGGGCGAATACTCTGCGGGGAGCTTCGCGCGCACCTCGCGCAGCGCCTCTGCGACCTCTGGGTTTTGTGCGGTAGGCGGGCGCGTCTCGATCCAGGCCATGGCCCTTTGGAGACTACAACAGCAGCGCTTCGATGCGCGCCATCGCCTGCGGGGTCCTCGGGCCGAGGTACATCGTGACGGTGCGTTCGATCTCGGGGAGCGCCGAGCGAAGGTTGCTTCGCGTGAGCGCCGCGGGCTCGATGTTCGCGCGACGAAGCGCGCGCTCGATCGCGGTTCGCGCGAACGCTGGCGCGAGGCCGCACTCGGCCACGACGCGCTCGAAGAGCGTCGGCGGCGCAGCGGTCATGCACTCTCCCAACGCTCGAGCACCATCGAGAGGTGCTCGGAGACGTGCGTAATCCACCACGAGTGCGTCTCGGGCGACGCGACCGACACGATGCCCATCCCGAACTGCGCTGCGCCCGGAACGAGCTCTTTCAATTGCATCCCAGTGCTCTTCAGCGCCGGCAGCATCGTCGCGATGAACTCCTGCTGCGGCTCGCGCTCGCCGCGCGCCCGCGCCTCGAGGATGAACAAGAACCCCGCGGCGTACTGCCGCATCTCGTCTGGCACGACGTCGACGTCGCCGAGCACCGCGCGCGCCATCGCGCTGATGAATTCTTCTCGCTTCGTGTCGAGCTCTCGGAGAACGGCTTCCATCGCTTCGGCCCCTTGTTCGTCGAGCGAGCGCATCCCTGCGCGACTCGCTCCTCGAAGGCTGATTCTATCGGGATATTTCCTATGTTCTACGAGAGCTGCGCGCTTTGCAACACGTACGTGACCGAGCGAGGGGCGGGCACGAGCGACAGTGTCGTACCCTCTCGCCATGAGAGTCCCGCGTTGGTTGGCGGTTGTTCAGGCTGCGTCGCTGCTCGTCGGCTGTCGCTCGACCAACAACACTGGCAACGCTGGCGCTGGCGGCTCGGGCGGAGCCGAGCCCGTCGCGAGCGTCGAGGCGTGCGCTCGAACCGAGCCGAGCGACCAGCCGTGCGCGAGCGCGGGCGCTTCATGCAACGGCTACGTCCCTTGTGTCCGCGAGGGCGGTCCCAACGCGCCTCCGCCTCGCTGCGGAATGCACCGCTGGCGATGTCAGTGCACCAACAGCGCCGAGGGATCCGGCGCTCTGCGCTGGCGGTGCGACGTCGAGCGTCACCCGGCGGGGCCGCTTCCGCCGCCAGAGCTCGCGCTGGCGTGAAGGCGTATTGAATCATGGTGCGACTATTCGAGACGCCGTACTCCAATCGGGCGGCTCTGGTATCTTCGCCCTCGGTGTGTCGCTCGTGCGGCGGCCAATGGAGTGATCCGTGCAACGATTCGACCTCTGTGTGATCGGCGCGGGCCCCGCGGGGTTTGCGGCCGCGAGCCGCGCGTGGGACCTCGGAAAGCGCGTCGCCCTGATCGAGCGCGATCGGCCTGGAGGCCGCGGGTTGGCGGACGGCGCGCTGTCCTCGAAGACGCTCTGGCACCTGTCCAACGACTACGCGCGCGTGTGCCGCAACGACCGCGGCTACCGCGCCGAGGGCGTGAGCGTCTCGTACGACGCGGTGATCGCCGCGCTGCACGAGGCGATCGACGAGCGACGGGCGCAGCTCGAGCGGCAGCTCGATCACTTCGAGACGCCTTCGGCCAACGGAGGATCGGTGCGCCGCGTCCGAGGGAGCGCGCGCTTCGTGACGGCCCACGAAATCGAAGTGACCGACGAAACAGGGGCGATTCAGCGCGTCGAGGCCGACCACTTCCTCGTGGCGACCGGCTCGGTCCCGCGGACTCCGCCCGGCGTCACCATCGATGGAACGCGCGTGGTGACGAGCGATCACATCGAGCATCTCCCGACGTTTCCCGAGAGCATGGTGATCGTCGGCGCCGGCGTGGTGGGCTGCGAGTACGCGACGATCTTCGCGAACTTCGGCCGCACCAAGGTCAACATCATCGACCGTCAGCCTCGGATCTTGCCCTTCGAAGACGAGGACGTCGCCGAGGCGGTCTCGCGCAATTTCGAGCGCATCGGGATCCACATCCACCGCGAGTCGTCGCTGCAGTCGCTCGAGGTGCTCGAGGACCACGTCCGCTACGTCGTGTGCGATCGCCAGGGAAATCACTGCGAACCCATCCACGTCGAGCGCGCCCTCGTCTCGATCGGCCGCGTGCCCAACACCAAGGGCCTCGGCCTCGAGGCCGTCGGCGTCGCGCTCGACAAGAACGGCGGAATCGTCGTGACCGACACGCAGTCATCGGTCCCACATATTCATGCTGCGGGCGACGTGACCGCGGACGTCGCGCTCGTCAACGTCGCCGAGCTCGAGGGACGCCACGCGGTCGAGCAGATGTTCTCGGCGCCCACGCACAGGATCCGCTACGACGCGCTCTCGGCGATCTATTTTCTCGCCCCCGAGGTCGCGACCGTGGGCCTCAACGAGCTCGACGCGCGAAAGCGCAAGATCCCGTACCGCGTCGCGGTGCTGCAAAACTCGCTCGTTCCCAGGACGATCGCGATGCGCGCGACGGACGGATTCATGAAGCTCCTCGTGTCCAAGGACGAGCCCTCGCGCATCTTGGGGATGCGCGTCGTCGGACCGCAGGCCGCCACAGCAATTCAAGGCATCGCGTTTCTCATCGAGAAGGGCGGAACGGTCGACGACATCGACGCCTGCGTGCACCCGCACCCCGCCGTGACCGAGGGCGTTCAAGAGTGCGCCCGGGCTCTCTTGGGGCGCAGCGTGCTCAAGCCCTCTGCGTTTGGACCGACGTTGTTGCGCGTCGGCGAGTGGAGCCCCTGACGCGCTACGCGTCGAGCTCTGGCGGCGCCAGCGGCCCAGCCGCGTGCATCATCTGCCGACACTGCCAGCGGAGCTCGCCGGTTTCGTTGCTGCACTGACAGTTCCACTCGGAGCCGCTGCATCGATCGGGGACGCGCGGGTCGCCCGAGCTCGCGCAATGGGACGCGCTGCCTCCGCAGCGGCTCGACGCTTGTTCGCAGCGAAACCCGTCAGCGTTCTGCGACGAACACTGCTCGACGGTCAACACGCGGTTCAGCGCGGCGGCCTGCCTCGCGCGAATCTCCTCCGCGCTCTCGCCCCCACCCGACGAGACGACGGTGCGGTCGCCCCCCGAGCCCTGTGTGTTCGTCGTGTTGTTCGTGTTTGTCGTGTTTGTCGATGCTGGCTCGCTTCGGCATGCGGACACCAGCGCGAGCGCCTGCGCCACGACGATCGATCTCTTCATCATCGACGACGATACCGCGCTGACGGGGCGTCTTGCTGCACACTCTGGCGATGGACCTGATCGACAAAGCGAGGTTGCCTTCGTTCTACGTTGGTTCCTTCGGGGCGAGCGCGTTTCGCAGGGGGGCTTCGTTCGGAGATCGCCAGTGCATCGCCCTGTCGCGTGACGCTCGTTCGCTCTACTACGCGACGTATCCGCGCGTGGTCGAGCTGTCCGCCGACGACGGCCGCGTGCGACGATCGCTCGGAAACAAAGACGCGATCTTCGACCTCGTCGCCCCCGCGTGCGACGGCTCGATCGTCGCGTTCGAGCACGAGGCGGTGCGGTGGCTCGACGCGACGAGCGGCGAGGAGCTCTGCGTCGTTCCTGTTCGCGCTGCGGGGCAATCGCGGATCGCCGTCTCGCCGACGGAGCCACGTCGCGTCGCGAGCGGCAAATACTACGGCCAGTGGGCGCTCTTCATCATCGACGGCGCAGGCGAGCCTCGCGTCGTCAACGCCGAGGTCCCCGACGTCGCGCGCTGCGGATCGCTCATCAGCCTCTCGTTTTCGAAGGACGGATCCGAGCTCTTCGCAGCGTGCCGCCAGGGGGTGCTGCGCTACGACGCGCGCACCGGCGCGTTGAAAGAGACGCTCTTCGACCCGCGCGGACTCGAGCAGGAGTTCGGAGCCGCCCGCTCGTACCTGTCGGACTTCTGCGTGCTCGACGAGCGCGCCGCGCTCGCGCTCGTTGGCGGAACGCTCTTGGTTCGCGTCGACCTCGCGACGAATCGCGCGATCGCGACGCTGTTGCTCGGCTCCGACTACTACGCGCGGCTGTCTGCGCCGAGCCCCGGCGGCCGTGTGACCGTCGGAACTGCTGGAAAAATCCTCGTCGTCGACGTTCGTTCGCTGGCGATCGAGCGCGCGATCACCGGCGCGTTCTCGATCGCCGACGGCGCAGACGTGCTCGTCGAACCGCGCTCGGAGCGAGCCTGGATCGTCGATGGCCGCGGAGCGCTCCACCGGCTCGCGCTCGACACCGGGGCGCTCGAGCTCGCAGAGCCGTGCTCGTTTCCAACGATCGTGCGTTGGAGAAGCGACGACGAGCTCGTCGTCGGCCGCTGGTACAGCCCGATCGAGTTCATTGATCTACGCAGCGACGCCTCGACGTTTCTCGCGCTGGGCTCGGACGAACACGCGATCGAGTTCAGCGAACGGCGAGGCAGCGCGCTCGTCCGTACGGACACGCACGAGCACTCTTGGCTGTCCCTCTCGGATCGCACGCGCACCGCGCTGGGCAACGGCGCTCGCTCGCAGGCGATCGTCGCGGGCGACCGACTCTGGATCGCGGACGTCAAGCGACAGAAGCTCCTCTCGGGCGATCGATCGATCGACCTCGCGCCTTGCAAGCACATCGTGACGATCGCTGTTTCGCCTGACGAAACCCGCGCGTTCGTCGCGCTCAAGTCCGAGGCGCTGCTCGTCGACCTCGCGTCGGACGCCGTGCTCGCGCGGTACAAGCTTCTCGGCGCAGAGCGGGCGCAGTTCGTGACCGAAGACGAGCTCGTCATCATGGGCTCGAAGGGGACGAAGTGGATCGATCCCGCGACGGGCACCGTCCGCGCGCACTCGCCGAAGATGTTCGGATCCAACGCCGCGTGCTCGCGCGACGGGCAGATCGTCGCGGTCATCGGCGGCGTCTCGTCCGTGGCGATCGCGACGCGCGATCGACCGACGGAGGTCGTGTCGTTCGAAGGCGCGGCGCACCCGCAGCGCGCCGCGTTCAACGAGGACGCCACGAGGCTCGCCGTGGCCGGGGCCGAGAGCGTCGTGCGCGTGTTCGACGTGACCCAGGCGCTCGCGACGCGAGACGTCCCGAAGGACACGAAGCGAAAACGCACAGCCAAATAGCGCTCCGCCGGTCGGCTATCGTTCGACGCGGCGCTCGATCCACGCGCGCGGGTCGAACGCGCCGAATCGCCAGCGAACGTGCTGCTCGGCCGGCGGCGCGACCAAGGGACCGAGCGCGACCTCTGCGACCTCGCTGAAGTCATACGAGCGAAAGCCCGGCCTGCTCCTCGTTGCGAGCGTTCGAAGGATGCTCCTGACGCTTCGGCACGTCGGCTCGAAGCCGCTTCGATGTTCGGGAGCCGTCTCGCAGGACACGACGCTCGTTGCTGCGTGCTCGAGCGCGATCGCCTGCGCAACCAACGCACGGTCCGACGACGCGCGAGGCCCCGCCGAAATACCGCCAAACGAAGCGATCGTCGCGCTGTGCAGCTCGAAGTGGATCTTGTCTGCCGTCACCGCACCATCGGAGCACGCGACGACGAGGCCTGCGTCTTCGTCGACGTACGCTCGATCACCGTCGGCGGTGACGCTCGCGATGGTCCGTGGTTCGACGTCGAAGATCGAGAGCCTGTACTGCCTGGGCGCGCACGAAAACGTGGCGCGGCGCGCTTCTCCTTCGAACTGGATCGTCCCAGTGAGGCGCGCATCTCGCAGCTCCTGCTGCGGGTCCGGAACGACCATCACGCTCACTCCGTCGCGTCTCGGACGGCTCCATTGCATGGTGACCCCGTCGATCGAGACCGAGATCTCTGACCATCGTCGACGGCTCTGGTCCGCGACTTCGATGAGTCGGACTGCGTAGGTTCCGACGAGCGATTGGAGCTTCGCGGCCCTGTCGATACGCAGCGACGGAGACAGCACCTGCACGTCACGCTGCGTCGTCGCGAACGCTCGCTCGATCAGCAACGGACCCCATGGCTCGGGGCCGCGGTCGAAGCAGCACCGCTCGCTCGTGCCTGTTGTTTCGCAGCGCAGCAGCGCGTCGATTCCGAGCGCCATCGCCGCGCTTCGAGGCACCTCGACGAAGCGCCCCGGCTCGCGGAGGACGCGGACGTCCGAGACCCAGTCCGTCCAGTTCGTGTTGGCGTGCTGGTTCGATGGCTGGCAAGACGGGCTCCGAAAGACAGGGTCTTCGACGCCGCGATCGTCGACCCAGTCCGATGCGCTCCAGCGGGACGCTCCGTGGGTGACGAGCGCGTCGCCGCGCACGAATGCGTCGCTCGGGTTGTAGACGATCACGCTGGAACGCAGCGAGGCGATCGAGAGGGCGATCGTCGCTGCGGCGACGAGGGCCGCCTCGATGGGCTGATGGGTCGATCGTCGGATGCGTGTCGCGATCGCCAGCGAAAACGCGAGCAGAGCGAAGAGGGCGTCGACCTTTGCGCGATGCGCTCCCGCGGCCGTGGCTCCGAGCACGATCCATGTGACGGACGTCGCGAGCAGCAGCGCGATCGAGAGTCGCGTGAGCTGCCGCGAACCCCACGGCTCGACGCGGATCGAAGCGAGCGGTCGCCACGCGGCGTCTCGGTCAGCGCCCGCGCTCCTCGGGTGCGCGATCTGCGTGCAAATGACCGAGACATCGAGCACGACGAACCCCGCCCACCGCGCGAGCTCGTCCGCGTCGATCGTGATCGCGGGCTCCCCTTGTTCGCGCTGCGCGTCGGTCAGCTTGTGAACGAGGTCGATCCCGTACACGCCGCGAACACGGACCTCGCTGGCCCCGTCGCAAACGATGGAGAGCGGCTCTCTCCATCCGAGTGACACGTCGTGCGTCGAGCGCTCGACGCCCTCCGCGCCGTTCAACACGAGGATCGCCATCGTGACGCACCGTCGCCGAGCTGCTCGATTGGTGACGGCAACATCGCCGCGATCGCAACGACTCCAGCACCCCTACGACCGGCGCTGGTACGGCTCGCGCTTACGCCACGAGCTCGGGCGGCGCGAGCGGTCCCGCGGGGTGCATCGCGACGCTACAACCCCACGCGAGACCGATGGTTGTTCCTTGGCAGCGGCAGCTCCACTGAGTCGCGCTGCAGCGCGGGGGGACGCGATTGTTGCCCGAAGTCAGGCAGTGGCTCTGGCCGCCGCCGCACATCTCATTGAGTCGCGAACACGCGGCGTTCTCTGGCACGCGCCGCGAGCACTGGGCGGCGCTCACGAGCGCGAGGCCCCGCGCAGGGCGGCTTGTCACGATCGGCGGCTCCGAGACGCCCGAGTCCACCGGCTCCGTGGGCGCGATCGCGACGGTGATCCCCGCGTCAGTCACGGCAGAATCCGTGGAAATTTGCTGGCCGTTGTCGACCGATCCCGCGTCGGCAGCGCCGGCCGTGACCGTCACGAGCGAGACTCCGCCCGAGTTCGCGTTGGTTTCGTGGGTCGCGGACGAATCGCGCGCATCGGTTCGACACGCTGCGACGAGCGCGAGGGCTCGAACCACGAGGATCGATCGCTTCATCGTGGCCGAAGATACGCCGCTCGAGCCGAGAGCTTTCACGATCACGAACGGCGACGCGCCGACGCTCCTGCGCGCCTCGCGTGAACGAGGGCCCACGCCAGCAAAAACGCAGGTCCAACGCTGATCGTGGCCGCCGTCGCGAGGACGCTGTGAGCCCGCCTGCGCGCGAGCGCGAGGACGATCGCCGCCGCCACCGCCGCGATCCACACGGGGCGTCGGCTGAGGGACCGCGCCGCGAGCGTGTCTCCGTGCACGACGTAGTGGCGCTCGATGTCGAGCGTCATCGAGCCGAGCGGCCCCATGAGCGTCGCGGTCACGACGTCTCGCAACGAGCGCTCTGGAGCGCTCATCGATCGCGTCTCGCGATGCGACTGCGATTCGGTGACGACGCCGTTGCGGCAGACGATGTAGGTCTCTTCGTCGCTCGCCGGCCGACCCGAGATGATCGCCACGTAGCCGTCGTTGATGGCGAGCTGTCGGACATCGCCGAAGCGCCCCACGCCTCGGCACAGCTCGGTCGTACGAACCGTCGCGCTGTCGGAGAGCACTGCAGCGTTCTCGGGCTCTTCTTCGCTGGTCTCGCGCTCGACGCGTTGCACGGCGACGACCTTGTCGCTCGACTGAAAGACGATGATCGCCTCGTCCGATCCCATGTACGCGACGCGATCGACAGGGCCGCGAAAGACCGTGTCGATCCGTCGGCTCCGGCTGTCGAGGATCGCGACGCGGTGTGGCTCGAGGACGAAATCGATCTCGCCGGACACGAAGCTCGGTCGCGACGAAAACTCCGCGCAGTCGCGCTCGCGAGGCCCGTCGCGGCCGACGCAGCCGAGCGAGCGTCCCGAGTCGAGCCCGTACGCGAGCAGCACGTTGCGTCGGTGATCGAGGAAGTACTGCGTGGTTCGCTGAACGACGTCGGGCGTCCAGTAGCGCGAGCGCGGTTCGCGCTGCGAGTCACGGGGTCTCAGCGAGTGCAGCCCGAACCCCATCGAGCGCGCGTGCCAGCCGATTCGACCGTCGTTGCCGAAGCCGAACGCGCGCTGGTCATCGTGCGCACCGTAGCTCTCGCGCTCGTGGCGCGTGTTGCGACGAACCGCGTCCACGCCGAGCGAGCCCGCGAAGGCCAGCGCCGCCATCGCGAGCGGAGCCGCGCTCGTGACGCGCAGGACCTTCAGCGCTTCGGACGGACGTTCGCCGGCCTCTTTGGTCTCTCGCGCGGCGTGGAGCAGCGCGAGCGCCGCGATCACGAGCAGCGCGACGCCCATCTCGAAGGACACCTTGTCGTCCGAACGGTCTCCGTTGGTCACGAAGAAGAGCAGCGCAGGAGCGACGAGCGGCGCCCAGAACACTCGATTGTGTGTGCGCAGCGAGAGGGCCGCCGCCGCGCCCGCGCAGTACGCGGTGACCCCGACGAGCATCGCGCGCCCGAGGATCGAGTGGACGAACAGCTCGGGCAGCGTGAGCACGGGCCCTCCGGTCACGGGCGAGCTCGCGACGATCGTCCGCAGCGCGACGACGGGGAGCGCCGTCAGCGCGAAGAGCGCGACCGCGCCGAAGGCGAACTTCACCCCGACGATCGTCCCGCGGGCGACGGGGAGCATGAGCATGTGCTCCCAGGTTCCGCTGCGGATTTCGTGGGCGAACGAGCGGTACGCGAGCGAGCCGCCCGAGGCGAGGGCGCCGATGAGCGCCACGCGACGAACGAGCGCGGGGTCGCACAGCAAGCGATAGCGATCCTCGGGTTGGCACAGGACATAGAGCGCCGCGTACCCGAGGGTCGTGAGCGCGGCGAGCACGAGCACCCACCGCCGCGAAAGGATCCACTCCCGAGACAAGAGCGCGCGCAGCTCACCCATGGCTCACCTGCCGCTCCGCGTCGCGCGCGAGCCACGCGAGCGCCGCTTCTTCCAGTGAAATATCACGCAAAACGAGCTCTTCACCCGCGACCTTCGACAGCGCGACCCGCGCGCCCTCGCGCTCGTCGTCTTCTCCGGACAGGACGACCTCGACCCCATGGCGACGCGGCCACGCATAGACCACCGCGTCGATCGACTCGATGGCTTCATCGAGCGCGCTCGAGCGCTCGACGGTGATCGCCGACGATCGCGCGACGAACTGCGCGAGCTCGACGACGGGGCACGCGACGCTCCCGCGCGAGAGAAAGAGCAGGTCGTCTGCGACGCGCTCGACGTCGGCGACGTCGTGCGTCGCGAGGACCACCGTCGTCGCGCTGCGCCGCGCCACCCGCAACACCGCTTGAACGACGGTGCGCCTCGCCAACGGATCGAGCCCGAGCGTCGGGTCGTCGAGCAAGAGGAGGTCCGGCGTCTGCGCGAGCGCGAGCCCCACGGCGACGAGCGCGCGCTGCCCTCGCGAGAGCGCTCCGAAGCGGGTGTTCCACCCGACGCGCGAGCCGTCGATGAGCTCGTCGAACGCCGCCGAGTCGAAGCTTCGGTACATCGCGCGCCGAAACGCGCAGAGCTCCCGCACGGTGGCCTCGGGGACCTCGGCGTGCGTCTCGGACACGTACGCGACGCGCTCGCGCACCGCTCTCGGGAGCGACCCCGCGCTGTGCCCGAACAGCGTGACGCGCCCGGACTCGAGCGCGACGAGCCCCGCGAGAACGCGAAAGAGCGTGGATTTTCCCGCGCCGTTGGCGCCGACGACGGCGAGGATGCGACCTGCGTCGAGGCTGAAGCTGACGCCCGAGAGCGCCTCCTTCGCCCCGTAGCGAACGACCGCGTCTTCGACGGTCACGACGGGCTCATGCAGTGCGAAGTCCATCTTCATCCTCCTCGACGAGCAGCCCTGTGTGTTCGCAGTGAGCGTCGATGGCGGCGTCGAGCTCGGCGCGCGAGGCTCCGACGCTGACCGCCTCCGCGACGACGCGCTCGACCGCAGCGCGGAGCTTTCGCTTGCGCTCGCTCGCGGTGAGCTGCGGCTTGCGCTCGGCGACGAAGACCCCGCGTCCCGGCTCGGACACGAGGTCCCCCGCGCGAACGAGCTCTCCGTACGCCTTGGCCACGGTGTTCGCGTTGACGACGAGGTCCTCGGCCACGGCCCTCACGCTCGGGAGCGCGTCGCCCGAAGCGAGCTCCCCGCGAGAGATCGCCGCGCGTATCTGCTCGACGATCTGCCGATAGATCGGGACCGAGCTGCCCGGCGTGGTCTTGAGTCTCAGCGGCATCGTGGGCGGGGTATACGTGTTCTTGCTGTACTATGCAACATAGTACAGTTGTGGGGGTTGGGCAGGGACGGAGGGTGAGGCAGGGAGCGGGGCGCGGCAGCGAGCGGGGCGCGGCAGCGAGCAGCCGCGCACTGTGCTTCGCAGACCCACTGTGCGAGTGGGCTCCGTCTTGCTCCGCAGGCGTTCTCGCTCGCGCTCGAGCTTAGGAGCGTGAGCTGTCGCGTCGGTGTGCTTCGGATCGCCAGCAAATGTGCAGGCTGAGTACGAACGACTCTCCTCTCTAGTTCGAGCGCGAGCGAGAACGCCTGCCGAGATAGACCGCGTGAAGGCGCGCCGTGATGTCTTCGAGGCACAGTGCGCGGCCGCTTGCTCTCGTCATTCGTCACCTGTGCTGAATGAGCTGATATTTCGCTCATGAAACAGCGAGTGCACAGGCACTCCCCCCTGGCCCATGGGCTGTCCCCCACCTTCAGTTGGGGGCAGCGAGGCCAAGGCTGTACGCTGCAAGCGGCGCACACAGATTCGAGATGGCGAGACCGCGAGAAGGCACAACGGACAGCAAAAATGCTGTACCCAGTGCGATGGCTTCTGATTGTGAAGTGCGCCGGTAGCGGCGCACGGATCGGCTCTCGCTGCCCCCAACTGAAGGTGGGGGACAGCCGCTGAGCATGATGGAGTTTCACCTGCGAGTTTCCAGCTCATTCACCACAGGCGACGAATGATGAGAGCAAGCAGCCGCGCACTGTGCCTCGAAGACATCGCGGGGCACCTTCACGCGAGCTTTCTCGGCAGGCGTTCTCGCTCGCGCTCGAACTGGCGAGAAGAGCCGTTCGAACTTTTTCTGCGCATTTGCAGGTGAATCGTAGCTCCGTCGCGCTTCAACTACCGTGCCTAAGTTCGAGCGCGAGCGAGAACGCCTGCGGAGCTAGCTCGAGAAGACTCGCTGCGCGGGTCTGCGAAGCACAGTGCGCGGCTGCTTGCTGCCGCGCCCCGCGCGCCCCAACGCCGCGCCCAGTCGACCTACAGCCAGCGGTTCTCGCGGTACCAGCGGGCGGTGATCTTGGTTCCCTCTTCGAAGTCGACCCTCGGGGACCAGCCGAGCTCGTCGCGCGTGGCGCTCGTGTCGAAGTCGAAGTGCTTGATCGCGAGCTCGTTCACTTTGTCCTGCGTGAACATCATCGCTTTGTTGGTGGCCTTTCCGAAGGCCTCGCTCACGCGCGCCGCGACGCGGAGCACGGGCAACGGGACGATCGGCCTCGCCCACGTTTCGACGTCGAGCGCGCGCGCGATCGCGTCAGCCATGGCGTCGAAGCTGCGCGCGGTTCCGTCGTGGACGAAGTAGACGTTGCCCGAGGGGACGTCCTTGTCGATCGCGGCGATGCACGCGTCCGCGCAGTCCTCGCCGTACACGACCACCATGTTGTCGAAGCCTCCGCCGAGCTTCATCGCGAGGCCGTACGAGACCATCTGAAAGAACGCGAACATCTCTTGGTCGCGCGGCCCGTAGATCGCGGGCGGGCGGAGCACCGTGACGGGCAGCTTGTCCTTGACGGCGATCACCGCGCGCTCTCCGCGGAGCTTGCTGCGGCCGTACTCGGTCACGGGGTTCGGCTCGGAGTCTCGCGTGCGTGGCGCGCTCGTCTCTCCGGGGCCCATCACCGCCGCGCTCGAGACGTGAACGAAGCGCTTGAGCTTCGGGTTGTGCTCGATCGCCGCGAGCGCGAGCGCCTCGGAGCCCTTGTGATTGACCGCGTCGAACTCCTCTGCGTCCCGAGCCTTCACGAGCCCTGCGCAGTGGATGATCGCGTCGACGTCTTCGACCGCCGCGGGCAGCGTGTCGTGTTGATCGATCGCTCCGTACGCGAGCTCGACCTCGAGCTTCTCGAGCAGCTTGGTGTTCGACGACCTTCGAACGAGCGCGCGGACGCTGTCTCCGCGGGCCTTCAAGCGCTCGACGACGTGCGAGCCGAGAAACCCGGAGGCGCCAGTAACGAGGACCTTCATCGTGTGTTTCCTGTGTGTTTTCTCTCGCGATGGTGCTGGTTCATCGCGATGGTCAGAGCGGCTTCTCGTAGACGCGGTAGGTCTTGTAGGGCTTCGCGCCCATCGCCTTGATGGCGACGTTGACGGGCGCGTTGTCCTCGAGCGTCCAGCCGAGCTCGCCGTGGGTCATGCCGAGCTTCTGCGCGCGGTCGTTCATCATCACGTAGAGGGCCACAGAGAGGGGCATCCACTTCTTTTGCTCGCGAAACTTCTTTCGAACGCCGAGCAAAATGAGCCGACCGGACTTGGTGCCCGAGACCTTCAAGCGCCACAAGAACTTCGCCCAGCCGAAGGGAAACAAGCTCCCTCCGAGGTCCCGCGCGGCCTCGTTGAGGTTGGGCAGCGCGATCGAGATCGCCGCGGGTTCTCCGTCGATCTCAGCGATGAGCGCGATCTCGGGGCGCAGGATCAACTTGAAATCCTGCACCGTTTTTCGAAGCTCGCTCTCGGTCATGGGGACGAAGCCCCAGTTGCTGCTCCAGGTGTCGTTGAAGATGTCCATCACGATGCGCATGTCGCGCTCGGCGTGGCTGAGATCTACCTGGCGAACCTTGAGCGACGGCTCGGCCACCATCTGATCGTGCGCTCGGCGAGCGCGCGTCGGGACCTCGCCCACGGAGTACGTCCACGCGAAGAAGTCCTTGGCCTTGGTGAAGCCCTGCCCTTCGATGAGCGTGGATTGATACGGGCGATGATGGGGCATCATCATGTAGGGAGGCGTGTCGAAGCCGTTGACGAGGCACCCGAGCTCTTCGTTGACCGAGAGCGAGAGGGGGCCGCGGATGGTCTTCATTCCCCGCTCTTTGAGCCACGCGCTGGCCGCGTCGAGGAGGGCTTTGGCGACCTCGGGGTCGTCGAGCGTGTCGAAGAAGCCGAAGAAGCCCACGGCGTCGCCGTAGCGCTTCTGGTGTTCGTGATCGATCTGCGCAGTGCAGCGACCGGCGAGCTTTCCGTCCTTGGTGGCGACGAAATACACGGCCTCGGCGTGCTCGAAAAACGGGTTCTTCTTCGGGTCGAGCTGCTCTTCGAAGAGCATTCCGACCGGGGCGATCCAATGGGGGTCCCCCTCGAAGACGACGTGGGGGACCTTCATGAACTCTCGGACGCTCTCACCGGGAGCGATTCGCTTGATCTCTACGGCCATCGCGGGCGCGGAGGATGCGCAGCGTCCGGGCAGAGACGCAAGGGAGCACCTCGCGCGAGGATTGCGCTATAGTTCACGCTCGATCGATGACGTCTGCCGAGGCGAGGAGCGATAGCGCGATGGTTGCTCGTACGAGGACCGTGTTTGGACGGGGACCTTGGGTTCATGTTGCCGTGGGGGCGCTGGTGTCGTCGGCGCTCGCGCTGATGCCCGCGAGCGCGTCTGCGCAGGCCGAGCCCACGCTCGAGCAGCGCCGCGAAGCGCAGATGGCGTACTCGCGAGCGCAGGCGCTCCGCGCGGGAAACCAGCACTCCGAAGCGGCCGCTCTCTACGAGACCGCGGATCGACTCGCGCCGAGCGTGCAGGCGCTCGGCAACGCGATCCGCGCGCACAAGGACTGTCGCACGCCCGATCACGACGCGCGCGCCGCGACCCTCGCGCTGCGCTTGCAGGCGCGGTACGGATCGGACCCGCGATTCGCGTCGTTTGCGACGCAGGTGCTCAACGAGCTCAGCGGCTCGCTCGTGCGCGTGACCGTCGCGTGCGACGGGTGCGAGGCCGAGTCCGACGGGCAGCTTCAACCGGGGACCGAGTTCTTCGTGACGCCGGGCGCGCATCGCATCGTGGCGCACTGGTCCGGCGGCCGCTCGCGCGATCACCGCATGAACAACGCGCGCGGAGGCACTTCGGAGAACGTGACGCTGCAGCCTCCCGCGGTCGGCGCGACGAGCAGCGGAGGGAGCGATCCCACGGGGTCGATGGGTACGACGGGCTCGAGCGGGACGGGTTCGAGCGGGACGGGTTCGACCGGGACGAACGGCTCGGGTTCGACTGGAACCAGCGGGACGGGCTCGTCGGGCTCGGGTACGGGCGGCACGGGCGACGGGACGAACGGCTCGGGCACCTCCGGCACAGGAACGACGGGCGACGGGACGAACGGCTCGGGTACGAGCGGAACGGGCACGTCGGGCACCGGCGGAGCGGGTGACGGCTCGTCGGGTTCGGGCAACGGGGACCCCATCGGATCGGGGATCGTACGCCCTCCGCCGAGCCGCGGCGGTCTGCACCCCGCGATCTTCTTGTCGATCCTGGGATTGACCGCGGTGTCCGGAGGAATTCTCGCCTGGTCCGGCGTGGACACGCTCGGCGGCGTTCCCGCGTACATGATGGCCGCGCAGCAGGGCGATCGCGCGACGGCCGAGATGTTGCTGACCCAGGGTCAGGGCAAAGAACTCCGCACGAACATCTTGATTGGCGTGACGTCGGGCCTCGGCGCTGCGGCCGTGGGCACCTTGATTTTCACTCGCTGGAGCGCTCCGCGGACCGAACAGTCGCCAACGGCGATGATCGTTCCTGTCCTCGGCCCGTTGCCGAGCGTCGCACTCTGGGGGAGATTCTAGTCGTGGCAAACGAGGCAACCAGCGGACAGGGGTCCACCGTCGAGCGGCTCGGCCGTTACGAGCTGTTGGGAGAGATCGCGTCTGGTGGCATGGCGACCGTGTATCTCGGTCGCGTCACTGGCGCGAAGGGCTTCCAGCGGCTCGTCGCGATCAAGCGATTGCACCCGCACCTCGAAGGCGAAGAAGAGTTCGTCTCGATGTTTCTCGACGAGGCTCGGCTCGCGGCGAAGATCCGCCATCCGAACGTCGTCGGGACGCTCGACGTCGAGGACGACGAGCATCTCTACCTGGTGATGGAGTACGTCGAGGGCGATCGGCTCCTCGCGTTGCTCAGGCACTCTGCGAAGACCGGCGAGAAGATTCCTCCCGCGGTCGCTGTGCGCATCTCGATGGACACGCTCGCGGGGCTCCACGCTGCGCACGAGCTCACGGACGACGACGGCTCGCCGCTCGGGCTCGTGCACCGCGACGTGTCTCCGCAGAACATCCTGATCTCCGTCGACGGCTCGGTGAAGCTCGTCGACTTCGGCATCGCGAAGGCCTCCGCGCGCTTGAGCGTGACGCGCGACGGTCAGCTCAAGGGCAAGATCGCGTACATGGCTCCCGAGCAGACCAAGCGCTCGGAGATCGACCGCCGCGTCGACGTGTTCGCGATGGGGATCATCACGTGGGAGATGCTCACGGCGAAGAAGCTCTTCAACGGCGAGTCCGACGTCGAAGTGCTCAACCAACTTCTGTTCGAGCCGATCCCCAGGCTGCGCGAGGTCGCGCCGACGGTGCCCGCTTCGCTCGACTCGGTCGTGTCGCGCGCGCTCGAGCGGGATCCTGCAAAGCGCTTCTCGACCGCCGCCGAGTTCGCGGACGCGCTCGAGCGCGCGAGCAAGATCTTCGGCGGCCCAGCGACGACCAAGACGATCGCAGCGCACTTGCAAAAGGTCTCTGGCGAGAAGATCGCGAAGGACCGCGCGAGGATCCTCGCGGGCGCGCCGCCTGTTCCCAATGACGGCGCGACGCCGTCGGGCGTGAAGCGAAGGGCGACGGGGCAGTTCTCGGTTCCGACGTTGACCAACCCTGGAGCGCCCATTCCTCCGGCGCCTCCTCCGGGAACGGCCGCGCCGCCGCCTGTGCGCAAGGCCACCATGGTCGGGCTCGGAGGCAACGTTCCTCCGCCTCCGCCCGCGCGGCCATCGGCGCCGACGTTCGACGCGGGTCCGTCGCTGCTCGATGACGACGAAGATGTTCCGACGGCAGCGATCGTGCGCGCGGACGTGACGAAGTCGCTCGCCGCGGTGATGGCGCCGACCAAGCCTGTCGCGCCGCCTTCGGCGATCGTCGCAGGCGAAGATCTCATCGACGACGAGCCGACCGCGTTCGAGCCCGCCGTTGGGGGACCCGAACCCACGAGCACCGCGCGCGACGCGGTCTCGCCCGGCGGTGGCGCTTCGCTGCTCGCGCCGACGGCGAACCCGCGCGCGATGACGCAGCAGCTGCCTGCGGTGCGTCCGCCCGGCGCTGCGCCAGTGCCTGCATCGACGTTTGCCCCTGCGCCGCTGCCTGCGCCGACCGCAGGCGTGTCCATCGAGACTCCCTTCGAGGTCCCTGCGCCGCGCGTCGAGCAGCCGAAGTCGAAGGCTGGGTTGATCGTGGGTGCTGCGGCGTTGTTCTTGTTGATGGGCGGAGGCGGCGCGGTCGCGTTCGTGAAGTTCGGACGACCGGCGGACGCGACGATCTCGACGCCTCGCGCGGTGACCGCGAACAACGGCGCGAGCGACAACGGCGCCGTCAACCCAGCGAACGTCGCCAACGTTGGCGGCGCGGGCACGCAAGCGAACCCCGCGGGCACGCCGCCGGGGACGCCGACGAACAACGGCGCCGCGCAAGACCCCAACGGCGCCGCTGCGAATCCTGCGAACGCGGCAGGCGCGGCGAACCCGACGGCGGGGACGGCGCCGACGATTACCGGCACACAAAATACCGCCGCGGGCGCCGCGAACAACGGCGCGCCTGCGAACGGGGTTGGTACGGCGCCGGGCACCGCTGCGGGCACGACCGCTGGAGCGACCGCGGGCACCGCTGCGGGCGCTCCGCCCACGCCGAATACCGGCACACAAAATGGAACGCCGAGCGCGCCCACGAACGGCGCCGCCGCGCAGGGCGCGACGAATACCGGCACACAAAATGGTTCGGCGGCCAACGCGAACACGACGGGCGCGACGGCGACCAACCCGCCGACGCCGTCGAACGGCACGCGCCCCTCGGGCGGGCGGCGCACGGGCGGACGACGCACGGGCGGTCGCAACGGCGGCTCACAAGGCGGCGGCGGCGAGGACCTCTTCGGCGGAACGCCGTACTGAGCAGCGAGCGGCGCCGAGGGGGAGGCGCCGACGCGTTCTGCGGGGAAAATCGCTCAGCGATAGACGCCCGCGGAGGCCTCGAGCGTGATGCCGTCCTCGGTGTCGCGAAGGGGCGACTCGCGGAGTTGCCACAGGACGACCGCGCCGCGCTGGCACCCTTCGTCCATGAGCAGCCGCTCGCAGCGCGATCGATCCGCGGCGATCTCGCCCGTGCAGCGCGCGCGCACGGTCGCGAGCACGCGGACGCTCTGCGTGGGAATTCCCTCGCGCATGAGCTCGATCGCGCAGCCGCGTTCGCGGGGCGTGACGCCAGACTGTGATGATTGTGACGACTGCGCGCCGCCGGTCGTCGCGCAGGACGCGAGCGCGACGAGCGATGCGACGGACGCGACGTGCGCGACGTGAGAGCGGGCTGCGAGGGGGCGGAGAGGGCGTGCGTTCACGGCGCGAGCGTAGCGCCATCGCGACGCCCGTCGGAAGAAGACACGCAAAGAGCACGCTCCTGGGAAATATCCCGAGCGACTCAGCCCGCGTGTCGCCGACGGAAGGCGTCGCTGCTGTCCTCGGGGGTGCTTGCTTGCGCCGATCGATCGCGCATGATCGCGCGCATGCTTCGATCGAGAGTGTTGTCGTTGGCGCTCGTGGCCGCGGTGAGCGCAGCGTGCAGCCCGCGCGTGACTTCGGACGCTGGGGCCGATGGTGGGGCCGATGGCGGAACGGACGCCGCTCCTCCGATGATCCACGGGACGTTCGGGGTCGAGCTCGTGCGCTTCGAGCTCGTGCGTCCGCAAGTGAGCCTCGTGACCGCGGCGGTGTTCGACGCAGAACCGCCGCCGTTGTTTCGCTTCGACACGACGATGCGCGACGGAGAGTGCGAGCTGCTCGTGCCGCGCATTCCCTTCTGCGCGCAGCGATGTCCGAGCAACGCCGTGTGCGTCGCGGACAACACGTGCCAGCCGCGGCCCAACCGCGTGGACGTCGGCGCGATCACCGTGTCGGGCCTGCGTCGAAATGACATGGGACCGCTCTCGCGCTTCACGACGGGCGCGATGGGATACCAGTTCGAGAGCAACGAGCTCGTGTATCCGCCGTTCGCTGCGGGCCAGACGATCCAATGGTCCATCGCCGGGGCGGGGACCGTCCCTGCGATGATGGTGGAGATGCCCGCGATCGACGAGATGCGCGTCCTGTCGCTGACGCCCGAGTCGCGGCCGGGGCAACCGCTGGACGTACGCTGGGAGCCTCCAGCGGGCGCCGTGCCCGAAGGGCAGCGGGCGCTCGTGAGCTTGGACTTCACGCACCACGCGGGGCTGCGCGGGATGATTTCGTGTGTCACCGCGGACGACGGCGCGATGACGATCCCCGCGGGCTTGATCACGGGGCTGCACGCGCTCGGGATGGCGGGCTTTCCTGCGCTGTTCGTGACGCGTTCGGTGCTGCGAACGCGCGAGGCGGCGGGCCATCGAATGACGTTCGAGGTGAAGAGCGAGAAGGAGATCTACGTGGAGATCCCCGGCCTTCGCTCGTGCCGCAGCCCGCAAGAGTGCCCCGCGGGCCAGCGCTGCCGCGACGACTTCACGTGCGGGATGTGACCGAGGGCGATCGCCGAGCCGCTACGCCTTGCGTGAAGTCTTTGCCGCGGGCTTCTTCGCAGCAGGCTTCTTCGCCGCGGGCTTCTTGGCAGCAGGCTTCTTCGCAGCGGGCTTCTTGGCAGCAGGGGAGGGCGTGGCAGCGGGCGACTTTGCTGCGCCGCCAGCGCGCGCCCGCCACTTGGCGAGGATGCGATCGCGGTTGCGAGCGTCCTTCGTCGGGTCGTTGAGCATCCACTCGGTGCCGTCTTCGACCATGGTCAGGCAGTCGAAGTCTTGGTCGTGGTACTTGTCGATGTCGCTGTAGTCGATGCCGTCGACGAGGTTGTATCGCTTCATCGTGACGTCCGCGAATCGCAGCGAATAGCCTAGCGATTTGCGCAACACGCTCACGCACGCCGCGTGCGCCCCGAGCCCGTATCGAGCGCCGCCGCGAATGTCTTTGGGCGTGACGTTGGTGCTCAAGCGGAACTCTTTCTGACCGTCGACGCCGTCGAAGCTCCCGTAGCCGGAGTACGGACCGACGGGCGCTTCGGTGCCGTCCGCGCCGATTCCCACCCATTCGCGCGTCCACGCTCCGTTGCTCGCGAGCGCCTTCAACGCTTTGGGGTCGATCTTCAGCTCGAGGTTCTCTGCCTTCTCCACGAGGATGTCGTGCGTGCTGAACACCGGCGGTCCGCCGCACACTGCGCAGAACTCGTCCCAAACTCCCATCGTCGCTCTCCTTCGTGCGTGCTCGTGCTCCGCGCGGCCAGCGTCGGTGTGCCGATCGAAGCACCGTCGATTGAACAAACGAGGCTATGCGATACACAGGCGGTTCGCAGCGGTGATTTCACTCGCGCGAGAACATCGAGCGCCGCGTGGCGCACGCTCGTCGTGGCGCGCGCCACGATGGAGCTACAGGTGCGCGCTTCACGGACACGCGCCGCCGCGAGGGATCTCGGCGTACGTGAAGAAACGAATCGGGTGGCTTCCGACGAAGGCGGTCCTCGGCAGCGCTTGCCAACGGACGCCGTCGGTCGAGCGGTAGAACACCTGCCGGTCGTACCAGTTGTCCCACTCGCCGTGGACCGTGACGAAGGTGCCCGAGGGGCTGCGCGCCGCTGCGTTGATGCGCGGAGTCGTCGCGCGCGAACCGTCGGCGTTGGTGGCGCTCGTCGCGGTGGCGGTCCAGCGCGCGCCGTCCGTGCTGCGCAAGTGCACGAGGCCCATCGTCATCGAGCGGCCCCAGGTGACGAACTCCGTTCCTGTGTGGATCACGGTGCCTTCGAAGGAGATCCCGTCGGCGCGCGCGGTCGTCCACGTCTGGCCGTTGTCGCGCGAGGTGCACACGAGGCCGCTCTCGTGCGTGATGACCGCGATGCCCGCGCCATCGCCGCCCGAGCCGATCCCGTCGGCGACGACGCCCTGCCCGCACTCGGGCGCGATCGTCGCCGGGCGACGCCACGTCATCCCGTCGTCCGAGAGCATCACCGAGCCCACGGTCGCGCCGTTTTCTCCGCCCGCCGCGACGAAGCGTCGTTGCGTCGTGCCGATCACGCCCGTCGCGCGGATGTGACCCACGAAACCAAGCGGCGTGGACATGGTCCAGCGCGCGCCGAGGTCCGTCGTGAGCTGCGACTGATTCGCGATCGCGACGACGCGACCCGACGCGGACTCGATGCCCGAGAAGATCGTTCGATCGAGCGTTCGATCCCAGCGCATTCCATCGGTCGTGCGACGAACGCTGTTGGCCATGCCCCAGCCCCACGACGCGAAGATCGCGCCGTCGATCGACGTGACGCCCATCGCGCGTCCGCCGTTGTGATCGCAGTCGACCCCCGCGGTGAAGCACCGAAGCGCATCGTTGTCCGAGCGGTTGGCCACCCACGTTCGACCGTCGTCGCAGGAGATCGTCGTTCGCGCGACGTGGCCCTGCGCGACGAAGACGCCGACGCGCCCGGTGGAGACTCCGCTGTCGGCGCTCGTCGCGTCGGGGCGAACGCCCGTGTCCGAGGGTGTCTGTGCGTCGAGCGTCGCGCTGTCTGCGGTGCTCGCGTCCGCGGTGGCGCTGTCTTCGTGCGCGGTCCGATCGCTCGTCACGTCGGCCGGGCTCGATCCGTCGGGCGTCGGTCCTGCGTCGTTGTTCGACGGCGCGCCGCAGCGGATGAGCGCGAGGGACAGCGCCGATACGAGCAGCGATTGAAAAGACGAATTGAATCTGTGTGTCACGGCGTGCCTCTCGCGGATCGCGCTAAACCGCCACTCATTCGATCGTCGTCATTTTCTCGGTGGATTCGTGGCGGTTTGACTTGATTTGAACCACGCCGACGCTCGTCCCATTTCTACGACGTTCAATTGGGGCGTGGTTTAGCGTCGGAGGTACGCGAGCGGGTCGCTGAGGCCGCTCAGCGCCGCCGCGGGGTAGTGCGAGCGGTAGTCCGCGCCCACGTACGGCACGCCGTAGCCGCCTCCGCTCTCTTCCCACTGCGCGCGCGGGATGCCCATCACTTGCAGGGCGTTGGCGAGCCACTGGTTCCACGACAGGCCCGTGTAGCGGGGCTCGGGCGTTCCCTGGAATCGCGAGCCCATCTCGCGCGAGGTCTCGCGGTAGTCGATGTAGCTGCCCGTGCGGAGCGCTCCGCCCGCGCCGCCGAAGGTCACGAGCGGCATCGATTGATTCTCGTGCGTGTGATTGCCGGACTCCTGCGACCACACGAGCAGCGTCTGATCGAGCACGGTCCCGTCGGTGTCCGTGATCGCGTCGAGCTTGCGCGCGAGGTCGAGGAAGATCTCCGAGAAGAAATGCTGGTGCGACGCGACGATCGTTCGCTGCTCGGTCATCCCCGGCAGGTGCGCCTTGTGCGCGATGTCCTGGTGCCAGTCGCCCGTGAACGTGCTGAAGGTCTGGTCTGCGTAGAGCACCGCGAGGCGCGAGGCTCCGCAGGCGAACGCGAGGGCGATCACGTCGTTGTAGAGCTGATAGGCCTGCGCTTGCGACGCGGGATTTCGCCCGTAGTCCATCGTTCGAATGACGGGCAACGACCCGCGCGTGGGGCGCGTGATGGTCCCGCACGAGACCGTCGCGGACAGGCGACGCTCGAGCTCGCTCAGGCCCTGCATGTGCTCGTCGAGGCGCCGGCGGTCGTCCGTCGAGAGGCGCGCGCTTCCAGTGCGAAGACGCCGGTAGTTTTCGATCACGCGGTCGACGATGGGCCGCCGCGCGGGGCCCACCATGATCGGGCCGAAGACCTGGTCGAAGAGCTCGAGCGAGTCGATCGTCCCGTCGACTTGCTGGATGGTCCCCATGCGGGTCATGGGGTTGGACCAGAAGTACGTCAGTCGATTGCCGACGATCATCACGCGGCGGCGGACGGTGCTCGCGTAGAACTCGGGCGACCACGCCATGATCTGGTCGATCGTGGGGCGCGGCTGCGACTGGACCATCATTCCGTCGGAGCCGTTGCCGTCGTTGCGCGCGTAGTTGCCGAGGTGCGCGCCCGTGTTGTGCGCGATGTAGAAGGGGATATCGAGGCCCGCGACGACGTTCATCTTCGCGAGGAGCGCGGGCGTCAGTCGATCCGCCGCGCTGCTCACGACCGGAGAGATCCCCGTGCGCGTGCCCTGCGGGGACAGCCGCAGATCGCCGCGGCGCGCGGTGCGTCCCTTGAACGGCATCTGCTCGGTGAGCGTGCTCACCGAGGGAAACATGTTGTTGTGCCAGAGCCCGCCGTGCGCCGTGCACAGCTGCGCGAAGCGCTTGCGATTGGGCATTCCCTGCGCGGCGGCCTCGCGCGCGACGAGCGAAGGCAGAAACGGGATCGCGAGCGCGAATCCGCCGAGGCCCTTGAGAAACTGTCGGCGATCTCTGCTTGTGAAAACGGGCTCGTCGCTCACTGGAAGCTCCTCGAACGAAAGGCGGGGTCCATCGCGACGACGCGGAGCACTTCGCCGAGCGGTCGGCCCGCGAGCGCAGCGTCGTGGAGGCGCGAGAGGGCGCAGTCGTCGCTTCCGTCGGTGCGCTCGAGGCGCCCGAACGTGAAGCGAAAGTACTGCCGCGCGAAGCACGCTTGGAGGCGGTTGCTCTCGATGAGCGTGCGCGTGAGCTGCACTGCGTCGGCTGTCTCTCGCGGGTCCGAGCCGCTGACGAGCGGGGTCGAGCGCGTGTTCACCGGCGCCTCACCGACGACCCTGCCCATCGCGTCGAAGAAGCGCTGCGTCGCGCGGGCGCGGCCGAGCGCGTCGAAGTTCTCCGAGGCAAATCCCAGGGGATTGATGAGCGACGAGTGGCAGCCGGCGCAGGGCGTCCCCTCGGCTTCGGTGAGGGCTTCGACGACTTGGCGCGTGGTGCGCATCTCGAGCATCGGGATCGGCGTCGCCGCGGCGTTGTTGGGCGGCGCCGGAATGGGATCGCAGAGGAGCCCGATGCGAATGAACACGCCCTTGATGATCGGCCGCGTGTTGATCGTCCCGGTCGAGAGAAACGCCGCGCGCGTGAGCAGGCCTGCGCGCTGCGCCTCGGTGAACGTCGGGGCGTCCCCCGTCCCGCTCCATACGGGCGTGCGATAGATCCCCGCGAGCGTCGCGTCCCTCGCGTACGAGCGGCGGTCGTCGAAGAGCGCCGTCAGCGCGCCGCCCGTGCGAATGGTGTTTCGCGCGCTCGAGAGCACGTCGTCGATCATCGCGTTGCGCAGCGCTGGCGAGGGCGACACCTCCGCGCGAAACGCGTCGAAGACCGGGTCTCCCACGCGGCTGTCGAGCGACGGGAGCGTGTCGAGCCAGAGGTACTCGCGAAAGAACCGGTCGAGCGCGCGCTCGGTGCGCGGGTCGTCGAAGAGCCGCTGCACCTGCGCGGCGAACCCCGCGTCTGTCGCGAGCGCTCCGGTCCGCGCGGCTTCGCGAAGGGCCTCGTCGGGCGGCTCTTGCCAGAAGTGAAACGACAGCCGCGCGGCGAGCTCCCACGGGTCGAGTTGAAAACGTGTGGGGCGATCGGCCATCGCCGCCCCGTGCTCGACGTGATAGAGAAACTGCGGGGCCGAGAGCACCAGCGCGACGAGGTCCGCGAGGTCCGCCGCGGCTGTGCGACCGCCGATCGCGGTGCGGTAGAACGTCTTGTCCTCGGCGCTGAGCGGCCTTCGAAGCGCGCGCGCCGCGAAGCTGTCGAGAAACGCGTCGATGCACGCGGCGTCGTTGGCGGTGTTGGTGTCCGTCGCGCACGCGCCGAACACGCGACCGATGCGCGCCGCGTCGCGCGTGAGCACCTCGCCGACGCGCGTCGCGACGTCGTACGAGAGGTCGATGTGCTGCTGCTGCACGGTCTGATCGGCGCTCGCGTAGCCGCCGTGCTTTCCGTCGATGGACGCGCCGAGGTGGTCTTGCGGGTAGCGATCCATGAACGGCGCGATGGCCGTGCGCACTTCGCCGACGAGCGCTCCGTCGATCGCGCGCACGGCGTGGTCGATGGCGTTGGTGTACTGCGCGCGCCCGAGCCTGCGCAGCGGCAGCTCGAGGGGCGTCTGCGCGGGATCGCAGCGAAACGCGGGCGCGACCGGCGTCCGAGCGTCCGTGGGCAGCGCCCCGTCGGCGAGGGGCGACCCGTCCGCGCTCGGGGGGCCTCCGTCCGCGAAGGGATCGCCGGGGCGACTCCCGATCTGGCCTGTGCACGCCGCGATCGCGCCCGAGAGCAGGCACGAGAGCGCGGCGACCGAGCTTCGAACGACACGACGGCGCAGCTTCACGATGGCAGCGATGGAGAGGCGCGCTCGTCGCAAACCGGCTCACAAAAGTGCGCCGCGCCGAGTTTTTTCGTTACGCCGCGGGGCGAACGCGCTTCTCGTACCACTCGCGCAGCTCGCGAACGTCGCTTTCGCCGGGCATTCCCCAGTCGGGTTGATAATTGAACACGCTCGCGGCGGGCCTGGACTCGAAGCCGTCGACGATGTCGAACCGGTCGATCCCGACGAGGGCGGGGTGCGGCTGTCCGCACGCGTGCGCGAGCGAGAGCAGCTCTTTGCGCAGGGACACGAGGTAGTTCGCGAGGCGCGCGGACTTGTCCGTGGGGTCGAGTCCCTTGACGAGCCACGGGTTTTGCGTGGCGACGCCGGTGGGGCAGTTGCCGGTGTGGCACTCCTGCGCTTGGATGCAGCCGATCGCGAGCATGGCCTCGCGGGCGACGTTGATCATGTCGCAGCCGAGGCCCAGGGCGAGCAGCGCTTGTTGGGGAAATCCGAGCTTTCCCGAGCCGATGAAGACGATCTTGTCCTGGAGGTTTCGCTCGGCGAACGTGCGGTAGACCGACGTGAACCCGAGCTTGAACGGCATCGCGACGTGATCGGCGAACACGAGGGGCGCGGCGCCGGTTCCTCCTTCGCCGCCGTCGATCGTGATGAAATCTGGGGCGCGTCCGGTCTGCTCGATCTGCTTGGCGAGCTCTTGCCAGAACGCGAGCTCACCGACGGCGCTCTTGATGCCCACGGGCAGCCCGGTGGCGTCCGAGAGCTTCTCGATGAAGTCCAGCATCGAGCTGACGTCGGTGAAGGCCGTGTGCGCCTCGGGCGAGATGCAGTCCTTGCCCATCGGGACGTGCCGGATCTTCGAGATCTCGGGCGTGATCTTCGCGGCGGGGAGCACTCCGCCGAGGCCGGGCTTGGCGCCCTGCGACAGCTTGAGCTCGATCGCGCGCACGGGCGCGGACGCGACGCTCTCGAGGAAGCGCTCCATGTGAAAGCGCCCGTTGTCGTCGCGGCAGCCGAAGTATCCCGTGCCGATCTGCCAGAGGACGTCGCCGCCCTTGCGATGGTGGTCGGAGATTCCACCTTCGCCGGTGTTTTGCATGGCTCCCGCGATCTTCACGCCCATGTTGATGGACTGAATCGCGGCGCTCGAGAGCGAGCCGTAGCTCATCGCGCTGGTGTTGACGATGGACGTCGGTCGAAACGCCTTCTTGCGCTTGCGATAGCCGCCGAGGACCTTGGCGCCGGGGCAGTTGTACTTGTCGTCGTAGCCGGGCTCGCCCTTGTGCGGCGCGATGAGGGGAAAGGTCGAGTGCCGGATGATCAAGTACGCCGGCGTCATCTCGAGGTCGTTGTCCGTTCCGAAGCCGAAGTAGTTGTTCTCTTTCTTGGCCGACGCGTAGATCCAGCGCCGCTGATCGCGCGAGAACGGGCGCTCTTCGTCGTTGCCGGTCACGATGTACTGACGCAAAGGCGGGCCGACTTTCTCTGCCCAATAGCGAAAGCGTCCGACGATCGGAAAGTTGCTCTTGATCGTGTGCTTCGTCTGCGTGCGGTCCCAGATGGCGACGGCGACGAGTCCGCCGAGCGCGGCGAGTCCCGCGATCGAGAGTGGATCCATAGCGAGCGAGCGTATCGCGAGCGGGCCGCTGTTGTGCGCTCGACCGCAAAGCGACCGCAGAACCTCGCGAATCGATCGGCTGTATTGCTAAGCTCCCACCGAATGGCCTCGACGCGACGGTCGCGCGTGTCGGTTCGTGCGGCGCTCGTCGGGGCGCTCTGCACGAGCGGTTGCGCGTTGCCTCACGCGTCGCTGAGGGCGGACGCGCGCGCGGATCGAGGCGCGCCGATGGACGCCGTCGAGGTCGACAGCGTCGTCGAAGACACGGGTGTTGTCATCGATGTGCCCGGGACCGATCTCGGCGTGGACACGGGCGTCGATACAGGTGTCGATACGGGTGTGGACTCGGGGATCGCAGCGGACGTGCCCGATCCGCCGCCGGATGTGCCCTGCGGCCGCGGCGGTCAGATGTGCTGCGGGACCATGTGCAGCGGAGCGCTCACTTGCATCGGTGGGATCTGTCGCGCGTGCGGAGGCGCGAACCAGTCATGTTGCGGCGGCACGTCGTGCTCGCCCGGCAACGTGTGCGAAGGAGGTACGTGTCGCGCCTGCGGACGCACGGGCGAGCCGTGCTGCGGGACATCGTGCGGGCCCGGGCTGACGTGCATCCCGTTCGGCGCGTTTTCGATCTGCGCCAACCCTGTGGGGTGCGGCGGGCTGTGGCAGGTCTGTTGCGGGGGCCGCTGCAACGCGGGCGATTGCATTCGCGGGTCGGTCTGCGGGGCCTGTGGTGGTGAGGGCGAGCCGTGCCTGCCCGGGACGTGCGAGTGTCGCGATGGCAGGACGTGCAGCGCGACGTCGCGGTGCCGGTGAGAGCAGAACACACGAAATCAATCCGTCGCGTCCGCCGAGGCGCCCGGGGAGTTTTCTCGTTCGACGACGTCGAGAGCGCACACAAAACGGACGCGCCGGTTGAGGGGAGATGTGTGCTTTCGGCGAAGACGAAGTTCGTGCGATGATGAACACTCGACCGCGGTGATGCGCATCTCGGTCGCGACGAAAGCTCCGCGGAGAACTTCGCCATGCACACGAGTGCGGATTCATCTCCCGTCGATCGAGGCCGTCTTTGGGCAGCGAAATCGCTGTCGTTCTTCGCGTTGCTCGCGGCGGGCTGTACCGGCGTCATCAGCGACCCGGGCGCGCGCCCGAACACGCCTGTCGTGCCCAACCGGGACGGCGCGGTCGTGGGCGACGCAGCGATTCCCGCGGATGGCTCGACGCCGTCGACGCCGTGCCCCGAGCCGCCCTCGTTGCACGCGTACCTGCGGAGGCTCTCGCGGATCGAGTACGTCAACTCGACGCGCGTGTTGTTCGGCGGCGCGCCGACGACGCTCACGGGCGTGTTGCCGACGGACAGCGAGGTCAACGGCTTCGACAACAACGCCGAGAGCACGGTGTTCGGTCGAACGCGCGCAGAGCAATACCGAGACGCCGCGCGCGCGGTGGCGGACTGGGTGATCGACCCGGCGCGAAGAGACGCGATCGTGCGCTGCAATCCGGCGACGGACGCGATGTGCGTGCGCTCGTACGTGACGCGCGTCGGGCGGCTCGCGTTTCGGCGACCGCTCGAGGCCGGGGAGATCGACGCGCTCGTCGCCGTGGCGGCGGTGGCCAACGACGACCCCAACCCGTACGTGCGCATTCGCGTCGCGACGCAGGCGATGCTGCGATCGCCGAGCTTCTTGTTTCGCATGGAGCCCGGGATGGCCGTGGCCGATCACGGGCCGATGGCGGTCAAGCTCTCGAGCTACGAGATGGCCTCGCGGCTGTCGTTCTTGTTCTTGCGATCGACGCCGACGAGCGCGCTGCTCGACGCGGCGCAGAGCGGAGCGCTCGACACGGCGGACGGCGTCGCGGCGCAAGCCGAGATGATGATGGCCTCGCCCGAGGTGCGCGCGTCGATGCGCGAGTTCTTCGTCGGCTGGCTCCGGCTCAACAAGCTCGCGAGCGTGCGGCCGAACGCGATGCGCTTTCCGCAGTTCAACGAGACGATGCGGAGCGCGATGCGCGAAGAGACCCTGCGCCTCGCGGACGACCTCGCGTGGCGCGACGGCGGTGACCTCCGTGACCTGCTCACCGCGCGCTACACGTTCATCAACGATACGCTCGCGCCGCTGTACGGAGCGCCGACGACCGGGCGCGCGGACGAGTGGCGGCGCTTCGATTTTCCCGCGGGTTCGCAGCGAACGGGCGTCCTGACGCAGCCCGGCGTGCTCGCGATGAACACGGCGGATCACGGCGTGCTCACGATCATCCGTCGCGGCGTGTGGGCGCTCGACGTGTTCATGTGCGACGTCGTGCGTCTGCCGCCGGGGATGATCCCCGCGCTTCCTCCGCCGATGCCGGGGCAGAGCGATCGAGACCTCCTCGCGTACCACCGACGCGAGCCCGCGTGCGCGGCGTGCCACGATCGCATGGACCCCATGGGCCTCGCGTTCTCGGGCTACGACGACGTCGGCGCGGTCACGATGACGGACTCGCGAGGGCTGCCGGTCAACACTGCGGGCAGCATCGATCAGCTCATGATCGGAATGTACTCGGGCCCCGCAGAGCTCGCCCCGCAGCTGCGCGCGCACCCGGCGGTCTCGCGCTGCATGGCCAAGCAAATGTTCCGATACGCGTTCGGCCGCAGCGAGGGCGACGGAGACAACTGCGCGGTGTCCGCGATGGAGCGCGCGCTGCGCGAGAGCAACTTCTCGTTCCGGTCGATGGTGCGCGCGTTGGTTCGATCCGACGCGTTCAGGTACCGGGCGCCTTCGCCCGAGAGCACGGGAGGCATGTGATGAAGAGCACACGACTCAACCGCCGAACGCTGCTGCGCGGCGCGGGAATCGCCGTCGCGCTGCCAGTGCTCGACGCGATGCTCGACGGCAAGGGGCTCTTTCACGGGACCGCGCACGCGCAGACGCGCACGCCGCCGAAGCGCTTGTTCACGTGGTTTTTTCCCGGCGGCGTAGACCCGGGCGACTGGTACCCGGACACGTACGGCACCGGCTACGTGATGAAGCCGTCGCTCACGCCGCTCGCCATGAACCGAGCGCACGTCACCGTGCTCGGCGGCGTGAACCTCAACATGAATACAGGTGACGGCGACGGTCACGGCAAGGGCACAGGGTGCTTCTCGACGGGCGCGCCGCTCACGCCGACGGCCAGCACCGGTCACTCGATCGATCAGGCCGCGCGCGTCGACCTCGGGATGATGGGCGAATCGACGCTCAACCTCGCGCTCGAAGGCAAGCCCTGCTGCTTCACCGCCGGCGGCGTGAGCAACGTCGCGGACGTGTACGGCGAGATCTCGTGGCAGCCCGGCGGCGCGGTCGTCGCGCAGCGCGACCCGGTGATGGTCTTCGATTCGCTGTTCGGCTCGCTGCCGCCGACGGACCCCGCGGCGGCGCGCGAGCGACGCTACGAGACGACGATCCTCGGGTACGTGCGCGCGGACATCACGCGGCTGCAAGCGCGGCTCGGCGCGTCGGATCGCCAGCGCCTCGAGGCGTACCTGACCACGATCCGCGAGCTCGAGCAGCAAATCATGATGATGGCGATGGAGCCTGCGTGCACGCGGCCCGATCGCCCGACGAGCGCGGTCATGGGCGTCGAGAGCAATCGCTACACGACGGCGAAGGCCAAGATCATGATGGACCTCATGGCGGTCGCGGCGGCGTGCAACTTGCGGCGCTTCGGCTCGTTCATGTTGGGCAACGGCTCGAACAACTCGGGCTGCGCGAGCCGGCGCATCCTCGCCGACGAGATCGCCGGCGGGCGCGTGACGGGACGCGATCGCGCGACGGCCGTGGAGCTCGACGAGCACACCGCGGCGCACGACGGCGATACGCCCGTGCGTCGGTACGATCAGATCCGCCTGTACAAGAGCTATCACATGACGTTGCTCAACTACTTCGCTGAGAAGCTGAAGTCGTTCAGCGAAGGCACGAGCACGGTGCTCGACAACACGATCATCATGGCGGGCAGCGAGCTCGCGGACCCTGTCGCGCACAGCCACAACAACTTGCCGTTCGTGCTGGTGGGGCACGCGGGCGGCGCGATTCCTGGCGGGCGCGCGGTGCAGTGCGGAAACGTCCCCGTTGGCAACTTGCTGCTCACGCTGCTGCAAGCGATCGGATCGACGCGCACGCGCATCGGCAACTCGACAGGGACGATCCCCGCGATCCTCGGGCGCTGAAGAGCCGACGGCAGCGACGCCGTTCGCCCTTGGGTTCGGGCCGTTCGCCCAGCGCAGCGGCGTGCTGGGGCGACAAGGGGAACACGGCGAGTGCGATACTGCGTTCGCCTGTCCACGAAAGGGACGAACCCCCCCATGATTCCTGCGGCGTTTCGGTCGAAGAATACCCTCGAACGGATGAACATCGTCGGCGTCGGCGCGTCGCTCGCTGCGATGACGGGCGCCATCCTCGCGGGGGTCTTCAAAGACGGCGCGCTCATCCCGATCGTGACGGCGATCCCGACGTTGCTCGCGGGGATGCTCTGGGTGCGGCTCTTGCGCTGGGACAAAACCGTGGCGGGCACGTCGATGCGGATCGGGTGGATCTTGTCGCTCCCGATCGCGGTCCTCAACGCGGCGTTCGCGTGCGGGCTCATGCTCGCGGCGGGCGATCGATCGCCGTTCATCGTGGGCGACACGTTCAAGACGTTTGTGACTGGTATGCTCGCGGGCGCGACGTTCGGCGCGATCATCTGGATCCCGGCGCTCGTGGCGACGTTGGTGACGTTCGGCCTTCCGCTCGCGCGGGCCCAGCAGCTCGCGAAGAAGGGACTCGCGGGCGCCGAGCGAGGCGAGGCCGTCGTCGGCGCGTCGAGCACGGTGATCGGCGCGCTCGCGCTCATTCTCTCCATGGTCGGGACGTTCGGGCAGAGCGCGGCGAACCTGTGGTTTCCGAGGCTTCTCGCGGTGCTCGGAGTGGCGCTCGGGATGGGAGCGCTCGTGTCTGCGCGCGAGCGCGAGGCGCAGCGAAAGAAGTTTGTCGAAGCGGTCGAGCGCGGCGAGGTCGAGAAGTTTCGCGTCGACACGACGGACGAAGGAAAGGTCCTCGTGCGCGTCGTCTCGCAAGGGCAGGGCTATCGCGTCGCGGACTTCGAAGAAGAGATCGCCGCGATCGATCACCAAGGCGACGTGACGCGCGGGGTGCGCGTCGCGACCGAGGGCTGAGGATTGACCGAGCGAATCACGACGATCGAGGCGCTGCTCGAGCGCGTGTTGTCGCCTTCGACGCCGCGGCTCGACGACGCACGTGCGGTGGTCGGCGACGCGAAGAGCGCGGACGACGCATGGGAAGCGTGCCTCGCCGAAGAGCTCATCCCGATGTCCTGGGCGAGCGACGAAAAGCGCGTATTCGGGTCATGGGTGAACACGATTTCAAACGTCCCGCCGAGCACGGAGGCGGTCTTGCGCGTGGCAGCGAACGCCGAGGCGATGCTCGCGGCTGAGGTGCTCGCGCGAAGCGCGATGCGCGCGAGCGCGCCGTGGGCCGATCGCGAGAGCCCAAGCGCCGAATCCGTCATCGAATGGCGGTTCTTCTCCTACGGCCAGCGTGGGAGCTTCGACCTCGACACGATCGACCGCGTGCCGCGCGCGCTGGGTGAGCTTCACGATGCGTCATTGGCGGAGCATCGCGGGGCGCTCGACGATGTGTTTCGCGACTCGAGGGCCGTTCGCTGGGATCGTTTGGTTCCCAAGGATCAGAGCCTCGCCCCGACGTTTTTTCGCGCGCTGCGCACGCTCACGCGCGAGCAACAGTGGGCCGTGTTGGCCTCGCTGAAGGCAAACGTGTTTGTGCGCGCGAAGTCCTCGAGTCGAGCTCGCGCGGTCGCCTCGGGTGACCGCTTCGATCTGTTGCCGAATCCATGGGCGTCGCGCGCCGCGCTCTGGGAGCTCGGGTTTGTCTTGCTCGACGCGGGCAGGGATCGAATCGTGCTGCTCTCGTCGTCCGTCCCGTAGCTCAGCTCGCGTCGGGCTCGTCGTCCGAGAGATCCCCCTCGCTGTCGTGCGCGCGCAGCCCGATGCGGCGGATCGCGCGAAAGAGCGTGCCGCGGTAGACGCCCGAGCGCCGGGCGGCCTCGGCGACGTTGCCGTCCGTGGTCTCGAGCAAGCGCTTGAGATACTCGCGTTCGAACCGCTCGACGAGCAGGGCTTTCGCGCTGCGGAGCGGCATCGACCAGAGGTCTGCCCACAGCGCGTCGGCGGAGCCCTCGTGGCGCGGCTCGCTCTCGAAGGCCGAGAGCAGCGCGGCGTCGCGGAGCACGAGCAATTGTTCGAGGTAATTGCGCAGCTCGCGGACGTTGCCGGGCCAATCGTGGTTGGCGAGGTTGAGCCAAAACTCTTCGTCGAGCGTGAGGTTCGCCTCGACGCCGCGCTGCTTCGCGATCTTCGGGATCATCGCGCGCACGATGAGCGGAACGTCGTCGAGCCGCTCGCGCAACGGCGGCATCCGCGCGACGAGGACCGCGAGTCGAAAGTACAAATCCGCGCGAAATCGGCCCTGGTTCACCTCGCGACGCAGGTCTCGGTTGGTCGCGGCCACCACGCGAACGTCGATCTTCTTGCTCTTGCGCCCGCCGATGCGGCGCACTTCGCCCTCGGCGAGGACCCGGAGGAGCTTTGGCTGAAGCTCGAGCGGCAGCTCGCCGAGCTCGTCGAGAAAGAGGGTCCCTCCGTCGGCGCGCTCGAACGCGCCCGCGCGGTCCCCGGTGGCGCCGGTGAACGCGCCGCGCTCGTGGCCGAAGAGCTCGCTCTCGGCGAGCGTGGGCGGAAGACCGCCGCAGTCGACGACTTCGAAGGGGCCGTTGGCGCGCGCCGATCGCGCGTGCACGGCGCGGGCGGCGAGCTCTTTTCCTGTTCCAGATTCGCCGAGGATCAAGATGGGGGTGGTCGTCGGCGCCGCGCGCTCGAGGACCGTGAAGACCTTGCGCATCGCGACCGAGCCGCCGATGAGCTCTTCGAAGGTCTCGAGCGCCGAGAGCGTCACGGGAACGCGCTGCGGCTCGAGCTCGACGAGCAGCGCGCTCTGCCCGAGCTGCAGCTCTGCGCTCTGGTGAACGCGGAGCTCGGTCACCGCGGCGCCATGAAAATATGTGCCGTTCGAGCTCGACAGGTCGCGCACCGTCACGCCGTCGCCGTCCGCTTCGAACTCGCAGTGAAATCGCGAGACGGTCGGGTCCGTGAGAACCAAGCGCGCGCTCTTCGCGGTGCCGACGGTCAGCGCTCCCTCTTCGCAGCCGACGCGCGCTCCAGCGTCGGGACCTGATCGCACGCTCACTGAGAATTTGCGGACGATCTTCGGGTGCGAATCGCGCTCAATTTTCTGTGTCTCTGTCTTCTCGCCCACGGTGTTGACTGATAACACAAGCCCGTGACGCGCGGGATCGAGCGACGGATCGCTCTTGGGTCGTCCGGTGCCCTGCGGGCCCGATGATCGATCGAAGCACAGCCAGGTTCGAGCGCCTCGCGCCCATCGGCCGCGGGGGAATGGGCGAGGTCTTTCGCGCTCGCGCGCCGGACGGGACGATGGTGGCGCTCAAGTGCATGCGCGACGCGACGGCGCTGGCGACGGTGCGGTTTCTCCGCGAGGCGCGCGCGCTCGAGGCGCTCGCGCACGAGAACATCGTTCGACTCGTGGCGAGCGGCCAAGAAGACGGGCAGCCGTGGATCGCCACGGAGCTGCTCGAGGGCGTCTCGCTCGACCGTTGGCTGCGATCCGAGCGTCGATCCGAGCGCGCGGTGCTCTCGGTCGCTGCGCAGCTGTGCGCGGCGCTTGCGCACGCCCACGCGCGGGGCGTCGTGCACCGAGACGTCAAGCCGTCCAACGTGTTCGTCACCGAGGACGGCGCTGTGAAGCTGTTGGATTTCGGGGTCGCGCGCATCGCAGAGGCGCGGAGGCTCACGGCGTCGGGGCAGGTGATCGGGACGTGGGACTATTTGTCTCCCGAGCAGGCGCGAGGCGACTCGGCGATCGACGGTCGATCGGATCTGTTCTCGCTCGGCGCGCTCGTCTACGAGTGCTTGACGGGCAGGCCGCCGTTCGCCGCCGAGACGCCGCAGGGGACGCTCTTCGCGATCTTGTTTCAGCGGGCGATCCCCGCGAGCGCGCTCAGGCCATCGCTCTCGCGGCGCACGCTCGCGCTGCTCGATCGGCTGCTCGAGAAGAACCCGGACGATCGCTTCGTCGACGCCGACGCCGCGCGAGCGGAGATCGAAGCGATGCTCGCGTCCGCGCCGGACACCGCGAGCGACGCGACGGTGATCTCGGCGCACGACAGAACAGCGCGCGACGACGAGCGGAGCCTCGGCGCCGACGCCACGGTCGAGCGACGACTCCTCGTCCTCGTGCACTGCCGCTCGGTCCGTGATCGCGTCTTCATCGAGGCGACCGCTGCGCAATTCGGCGCGGAAATTCGCTCGCTCGTCGACGGATCGCTCGTCGTTCTGTTCGGCGCTGGCCAATGGAGCGGGCACGAGCCCCGCCGCGCGCTTCGGTGCGCCGCGCTCGCGAAGAGCGCCGCGCAGCAGGTGGTGTTGGCCGCGGTGCGAGCGAACGTCGACGACCCGCGCGACTGCGCGAGGGTGATGGACGAAGCCGCGGCCGTCACCGTCGGCGATGGCTTGTATGCGACGAAAGAGGCGGCCGAGCTGCTCCGCGGACAAGTGCGAACGGCGCACGAGTCGACGACGGGCGCGCATCGCATCGAGCTCGTCGCCGCGAGCGACACCCACGACGTCGAGGGCTCGCCCTTCGTCGGTCGCGCCGCGGAGAGCGCCCTGCTCGCGCAGACCGTCGAGCGCGCGAGAGACAACGGTCTGTCCGAGTCTGCGCTCGTCGTCGGCGCGCCAGGGTTCGGAAAGAGCCGCCTGTTGCGCGAGTCGCTCTCGCTGTCACACGCGTCGGGAGCGATTTCGACGCTGTTTTTGCAGGGAGAACCGCTGCGATCGTCCGTGGCGTTCGGCGCGCTTCGCGCGGCGCTCGAGGCGCGCGAGCCGAGCGCGCTCGCGGCGCTCGACGCCGCGGTGTCCATGGCGGACCCTGCCGAGGCGCTCGACCGAGTTCGATCCGTGGTGGCGCTCGTGCTGCGGTCCACGAACGGCGAGGTCGTCGTCGCCGTCGACGACGCCGAGTGGATCGACGCTCCATCGCGGACTGTGCTCGCGCGGCTGCTCACCGACGACGCGCTCACGATGTGCTTGTGGGTGTTCGCGGGGCCCGAAGGCGCGCGCGCGTGGGACACGAGCGTGCAGTGGACCTCGAGGATCGAGCTCGACCTGCTCTCGTCCGACGCGAGCGCGACGCTGATCCGTGCGCTCTGTCCTGGCTCGAGCGACGAGCGTCGGCGCGTGATCGCGGAGAAGGGCGCGGGGCATCCGTTGTGTATCGAGTCTCTGTGCGCGCTCGAGGCGGCGGGGGCGCTCGGCGAGGGAGTCGTTCCGCTCGACGCCGAGGCTGCGATGTTGGTGCAGCTCGATTTGTGTCCCGACGACGCGCGCGAGGCGCTCAAGCGCGCGGCGATCGTGGGGTGTACGTTTTGGGCCGACGCGGTGTCGGCGCTCGGCGGGCTCGCGGACGCGCTTCGGCTCGCGCGCGCCGCGCGGGTGATCGCGCCGCGCAAGACCTCGCGCCTCGCGGGAGAGCGCGAACACTGGTTTCGCTCACCGGTGCTCGCGTCGGTGGCCGCGGGGCTCTTCACCGAAGAGGCGCGACGCGGGCTCCATCGGACGGCGGCGCAGTGGTTGGCCAAGCACCAAGACGCAGATCCCGCTGAAATTGCAGCGCACTTCGAGCTCGCGAGCGCGCCCTCCGAGGCCGCGCCCATGCACGCGGAGGCCGCTCGCCGCGCTGCGCGAACAGGAGCCTTCGACGACGCCGAACGGCACGCGCGCGCCGCGCTCGCTTCGGCTCGCGACGACGACAGTCGGTTCGTCGCCTGGGCCTCGCTCGACGACGTTCGCTTCGCGCGGGGAACGATCGAAGAGCGCCGCGCGTGCACCGACGCCCTCCTCGGGCTCGCGCGCTCGATGGGCGACCCGCGGAGGGCCGAAGCCTCGTGGCGCGCGTGTCGCGAGGCGCGCCTCTGCGCCGAGCACGAGCGCGCGAAAGCCATGGCCCGAGCCGCCACGAGCGTCGCGACGACCGCAGAGACCGCCCCGTGGATCGCGAACGCCTGGATCGATCGGAGCGCGCTCGACGCGCGAGAGGGACACGCGCTCTCGTCGCTCGAAGCCGCAGAGCGCGCGGTGTCCGTCGCGGCGAGCGTCGACGATCCGTGGCTGTCCGCGCGGGCGATGGCGGTGCGCGCGGTGGCCCTCGACGCAAACGGACGAGACGACGAGAGCGTCGACGCGTTCGAGCGAGCGTCGGCGCTGTTCGCGCGCTGCGGTGATCCCAGGCGCGCCGCGGCGATGAGCTACAACGCCGCGGCGTGCTTGCTCGACCGCGGGTTGCTCATCGACGCCAAGGCCGCGCTCGACGCGGCGCTCGCCCTCGCGCAACGATCGGAGAACGCGCGGACCGCCGCGGCCGCGCGCCACTCGCTCGGAGTGCTCGCGCGCTGCCTCGGGCACAACGACGAGGCCGTCGCGCTGCAGCGCGCCTCGGAGTCGCAGGCGAGGGCGCTCGCGCACCACGCGCTCGTCGCCGCGTGCGTGAACGAGCGGGCGTATCTCGTCCTCGCAAACGCGACGACCGAGGACCACGCGACGCTCGCGCGCGAGCTCGTCGAGACCGCGCAGCGCGCGCGCGTGAAGGCCTCTCTCTCCGCCGCGCTCGCGCTCTCGCTTCGGCTGGGCGTCCCGATCGACGACATCGCGCGGGGCGAGCTCGCGCGCGACGCTCACGCTTCTCGCGGGCTCGCGGCGGTCGAGCTGTACGCCGCGCTCTGCGAGGGGGCTGGTGATTCGTCGCTGCTCGACGGGCTGCGACGCGCGCTCGACGCCGCGGTGGCTCGCGCGCCCGAGGGCGATCGCGAGGCCGCGCGAAGCGCGATCGTTCGGCGCTACGTGCTCTCGCTCAACGAAGGGTGATCGAGTCGCGCGCGGTGACGGGCGGGGTGGACGGGGGCGTTCCCCCGCGGACGTCGCTGCCGGTCTCGACGAACATCGAGGCGTACGCGCCGACCGAGAGCCCGTTGTTGACGCCGCGGTTGCCGACGAACATGCGAACGTTGGACTGCGTAAATACCGCGGCGAAACGGCCATTTTCGTCGAAGCGACTCATGAGCACGAGCCCGATGGTCGAGCTCGCCGCGGACAGCCCGTCGCCGCCGAGGTCGACGGGGGGCGTGGTGGCGAGCGTCCCCGCGCGGGCGTCGCGAAAGATGTCGCAGCGAAACTCGACGACCTCGGAGCCCGTCGTGAGCCCCACGCCGAGCGCGCGATTGCGCTCGAAGATCGAGTAGCCGACGAGCGTGGCGCGCGCGCCACGCTGCAAGAAGAGCCCCGAAGCGCCGTTGCCTTCGACGCGCGCGCCCACGATTCGAAGCTCGGCGCTCGACGGAGCGCCCGCGGCGTTGCGACCGTCGACGAGGAGCCCTGCGCGCTCGTTGTCGAGCACCATCGAGTGTCGTCCCTGGTCCGCGTCCGTGGGCGTCGCGATCGCGCTGTCGAAGGACAATCGCGCTCCGTCGTGCGCGAAGACGCCGTCGCCGCCCACGGTTCCGGCGGGCGCGGTGGTGCCCGCGACGTACAGCCTCGTCGCGTCGAGCTGCGCGCCCACGCCTTGAACACGAAGGCCCGTGACCCCGTTGCACGCGAGCGAGCTGTCCGTGAGCGAGCCTTGCGCGGCGAAGCCCGCCCCCACGAGCGCGAATCCATCGCGCTGCTGCCGCCGGACGCTCACGCGCTCCGCGGTGAAGCCCGCGCCCTCGAAGACGATTCCCGGTCCCGCGCCGTCCTCGACGAGCACCGAGTCGAGCGCGCTGCTCGCGACGCCCGCCGCGGTGGCCGCGACGTTGATCGCGCGTCCTCGCGCGCGCCGCACCGTGACCTCGCGCGCGACGATCGACGCGTCCCTCGCGCTGATCGCGCTCTCGACCGAGTCGAAGACCACTTCGCGAAGCGAGAGCGTCCCGCTCGTGGTCGTGATCGCCGCCGTGGTGCCGCCTTCGATCCGCAGTGATTGGAGCTCGCTCGCGCCGTTGATTTGAATACTTGTGCCAGGGTCGAGCCGCAGCACGCTCCCGTCGGTCCCCGAGCCTGCGCCGAGGAGCTGCACGGCCATCGCGCTCAACGGCGTCGTGACCGCGTGCGTCCCTCGCGCGAGGGCGATGGAGGTCGCGCCGTCCGCGATGGCCTGCGCGATCGTGACGAACGCGCTCGCTTCGGTGCGCCCGTCGCCGCCCGCCGCCGCCGCGGGATCGACGAAGCGCCGCGTCGCGAGCGGCGCGCCAACGGCAGGCCAACGAGCGGTCGCCGCGGGGCTCTTGGCGCCGAGGACGACGCACTCGAACGAGCCGTCGCGCGCGACGATCGACTCGCCAGCGGCGCACGTTCGGTGATCGCACCGCGCGACGAACGAGGGCGCGGGGCGTGTTGGACCGCAGCTCGATACGAGCGTCGAAGCGACGATCACCACGAGCGAGCGAGGGCGAAGCGCGAAGGAGTCGAAGAGCATTGCTCCCGACAACGATGGCACAATTGCGTCGCGTCATGCGATCGCGCCGCATGCGATGCACGTGCGCCTCGCTGCGAGGCGCGCGCGAGTCGCCTGTGTTTGCGCGGGCCGCGGGCGAGGCGCGCAAGCGCTGCGACTCGCGCAGGGGCTCGTGTCTCGCGCCTCGGCACGGCCGTTGAAATGCCTCGCGCTTCGTGACGATCGACGTCCTCGAAGAAAACATCGGAGCGCGCACCATGGCAGAGAAGCGAGACCCACCCCTCAGCTACGCGGCGTTCGAGTCGCTGTTCGCGCTCGAGCTGCGCGAGGCTCGACGACAGCTCCTCGACGCGTTCGATCGAGCGTACCTCTCGCACATGCTCGAGCGCGTTCATGGAAACGTGGCCGCCGCCGCGCGCGCCGCAGACGTCGACCGGGTCACGCTCTTTCGCATGCTCCGGCGCCTCGGGCTTCGCGTCGAGCGCAGCAGCGGAGCGATCTTGTCGTCCACCGAGTCACACCTGCACGATGATGCGCGCAGCGACGTTTCGCGTTGAGGCGTCGCGGGCGCTTGGCTTCGTTGTAGCGTTGTACCTGTGCAACGGAGTGAAGGGATGATGCGCGCGGCTGCGTTGGTCGCCGCGCTCTGGCTGCTCGCGTGCAACGGCGAGACGCAGCCGCAGCGGTGGGCATGTCCTGCTGGGTGGGTGCACAGCACGCTCGGCGGCTGCGGTCCTTCGGCGATCTTGTGCGGCACGAACCGCGGCGAAGCGGCCGAGTGCGCAGCGACGACGGCGCTGCCTGTGATCTCGGAAGAGGGAGGCGAGCGTCACGCGGGCTTCGCGCGCGGCGCTGGTGACGCGATCGAAGGCGGGTGGAGCGCCGGGGCGGCGATGATTCCTGGGGTTGATTTTCAACCCGCGCCGCCGATGGGCGTTGTCGCCGCGGACTTCGCTCCAGCGCCGCCGCGCATGCAGTGCCCGAGCGGCTGGGTTGCGCGCGACGGGCTGTGCGACCCGTCGTTGCCTGCGATGTGTCCTTCGGGCAGCGGTCCGCTCCCGGCAGGGCGATGCACTGCCACGGCGATGGATCAATGTCCCTCGGGGCCGTACGCGAGCGCCCCCGCAGGAATGCCCGTTCGCTACGTGCAATCGGGGGCATCCGCGGGCGGCGACGGAAGCGAGTCCGCGCCGTTCGCGTCGATCAACGAGGCGATCGCTGCGGTGCCCGACAACACCGTGTTGCTCGTCGGCGCGGGCACCTTCGGGCCTGTGACGATCGCTCGCCCTGTGGTCATTCGCGGCCGATGCGCGACGTCGACGCGCATCGAAGCGCAGATGGCCCCGAGCGCGCTCGATGTTCGCGCGATGGGCGCGCGCGTCGAGGGCGTCACGCTCGCGGGAGGCAGCGCCGCGGTTCGCGTCGAAGCGGCGTCATCGCTCGCGCTCTCGAACGCGGTCGTCCGCGACGCGACGGGCCACGGCGTCCACTCGAGCGGAGCGCTCTCGCTCGACGACGTGTGGATCACGGCGATCGCCGATCGCGCCGAGGCGTCGTTTGGCGTGCTCGTCGACGCGGGCGAAGCGACGATCGTCGAGACGAGCGTGACGTCCGTCGCGCGGATCGGCGTGAGCGTTCGCAGCCGAGCGACGGTGCGCGACGTCGTGGTGGTCGACGCTGGCGCGGCTGCGATGTCGGGCGTGACGGCGGGCGTCGAGCTCCGCGACGGAGCCGCACAGCTGGAGCGCGTGGCTGTCATCGGCAGCAAGCAGTACGGCGTCCTCGCAGCGCAGGCTTCGAGCCTCATCGCCAACGACCTCTTCGTCGCGCGGACGATCGCGAACAGCGCGGCGGGGACCGGGCGCGGGGTCGACACCGAAGGCGCGAGCGAGGCCACGGTCCGCAGGCTGAGCTGCGAGCGCAACGCAAACGGGTGCTTCCTCCATTTCAGCCGCGCGCTCTCGACGGTCGAAGACGTGGTCGTACGCGCGGCGGGTCGAAGCCCGTACGGCCTGTATTTCAGCGCGGGAACAGCGCGCATCACCCGCGCGGACATCGGCGGCGTGCTGGGCAGCAGCGTGGTCGCGACGCGGGGCGCGCAGGTGACGATCGGCGATCTGTTCGTTCGCGATGGAGCGACGGCGAGCAACGCGCCCGCGCTCGTGGCCGCGCAGAATACTGGGGTGTTGACGGTCGATCGCGCGCGGCTCGGAGAGGCTTCGACCGTCGGCGCCGCGCTCGGGGCCGATGGCGTTCGCTCGCGCCTCGTCGCGCGCAGCGTGTTGTCTTCGGGCGCGCTCGTCGCGCTGAACGGAGGCTCGCTCGACGCAGCGCAGGTACGGCTGCGAGGCGGCGCGCGAGGGGTCGTGTCCGCACAAGGGTCGGGCTCGTCGCTCGTGCTCGCGGACGCAGTGATCGACCCCGAAGCACCCAGCACGGAAGACCCCAGAGCGTCGTGCAACACGGGCGCGATGCTGCGGTTCGAGCGCGTCACGGTCGACGCGCGAGCGTTTTCGGGAGTCAGCGTCGTCGGCTGTCGCGCGCAAATCACGGACGTCGCGGTGCGCGGGATTCTTCCGCCAGACCCAGCGCGGATGCGCGTCGGCTCAGCGATCTCGACGATCGAGATGGGGACCCTCGAAGCGCAGTCGATTCGCACGGACGTCGAGCTCGGAGCGCACTTGTTTGCGGGCGCGGGGGCGACGCTGCGCGTGACGCGCGCGTTGGCTCGAGGGACGGGCTCGACCGCGGCGTGCGATTCGTGTGTCGGCGCTGCGGCGATCGCGAACGCGACGCTCGAGCTACGCGACGCGCGCATCGAGACGGTCACGGGCACCGCGCTCGGCGCGGAGCGGTCGAGCACCCTCGTGGCTGAGCGCGTGTTCATTCGCGCCCCGATCGAGCAAGCGCTCGGAGAAAACCGCGATTTTCACGGGGGATTGGGCGTTCTCGTGCGCGAGTCGTCGACGGCGACGATGCGCGGGGTGCTCTTGGAGGAGCCTGTCGGGTTCGGGATGTTGGTCACGACCGACGCGACGTTGACCGTTCGCGACAGCGTCGTGCGCAACTGCAAGCGTCGGCGGGACAACGAGCTCGGCTGGGGCCTCGGAGCCTCGTACGGAGGCCACCTCGTCGCGCGCGGCGTGCTCGTCGAGGGAGGCTTCGAGACGGGAGTGTCGTCTGGCCCCGAAGGCGCCACGGCAATCGTCGAAGATGTTCTCGTGCGCCGCCTCGCGCCGTCGCCCGAGGGGCTCGCGTGGTCGGTGGTCGCGTACGGAGGTGGATCGCTCACCGCTCGGCGCGTCGCGATCGACGAGGTGGCCACCGTGGGGCTCGCCGCGGCCGAGACGATCATGCCGTCGATCGGTTCGACGGTCGACGCCGAGGACGTCTTCGTCTCTCGTGTGCGCCCCGGCTCGACGACCTCCGGCGGAACGACCGCGCGCAGCGCCACCGAGAGCGTGGGGCTCGTGGCCTCCGGAGGCGCGAGGTTTCGCGCGGCGCGCGCGACGGTGCTCGACGCGAGCTTCGGGCTCTACACCGAGAACGCGCAGCTGAAGGTCGAGCAGGGCGTCGTCGCCTCCATGTTGACCGCGGCGGGCGCGTTCGTCGGGCCCGCGTCCACACTTGAAAACGTGTGGGTGCATGACAACGCGAACAACGGGCAGGTGTCGCGCTCGATCCTCGGCGACGCGACCTTCTCGCTTCCGACCGGGCTCGGTCGCTGAGCGAGAGGGCGCCGCCGACCGTCGCGTGTCGGGTTAGTTCTTGCCGCTCTCGCGGGCGGCGTCGAGCTGCGCGTCGAGCCACTTGCGCTTGCGCAAGAGCTCTTCGTACTCGTTGCCAGCGTCCGCGGAGACGGTCTCGAGCTGCTTGGTGACGGCGTCGCGGTCGGCCTTGACCGAGGCGGTGTCGACCTCTGTTCCGTCGATGGCAGCGTCGGTGAGGATCGTGACGCGATCGGGGCCTGCTTCGGCGAAGCCTTGGCTGACCGCGATGGCGACGACCTTACCGGCCGAACGGTAGCGAACGACGCCCGCCTCGAGCGCCGCGAGCAGCGGCAAGTGGCCCGGCAACACGCCGAACTCACCGAAGACGCTCGGGGCCTCGACCTGGTCGACGTCGACCTTCACGACCGGGCCCGTGGGCGTCACGACTTCGAGTGCGATGATGCTCGCCATGATGGATCAAGCCTTCTCCATCTCTGCAGCGGCCTTCTTCACTTCTTCGATGTTGCCCTTCATGTAGAAGGCCTGCTCGGGGAGCTTGTCGAGCTTGCCCGAGAGGATCTCCTCGAACGAGTCGATCGTCTCGCTGAGCGGGACTTGCTTGCCCTCGAAGCCCGTGAACTGCTGGGCCACCGAGAAGGGCTGCGAGAGGAACTTCTGGATACGACGCGCGCGGTCGACGACCTGCTTGTCCTCCGGCGACAGCTCGTCCATTCCGAGAATGGCGATGATGTCCTGGAGCTCCTTGTAGCGCTGCAGCGTGCGCTGCACTTCGCGCGCGACGCGGTAGTGACGCTCGCCGACGATGTGCGGCTGGAGCATCTGCGAGGTCGAGTCGAGCGGATCGACCGCAGGGAAGATCGCCATTTCGGCGATCGCGCGCGAGAGCACCGTCGTCGCGTCCAAGTGCGAGAAGGTCGTCGCTGGCGCCGGGTCCGTCAGGTCGTCGGCGGGCACGTACACGGCCTGCACCGAGGTGATCGAGCCGCGCGTCGTCGACGTGATGCGCTCTTGGAGCGCGCCCATCTCCGTTGAAAGCGTGGGCTGATAACCGACGGCGCTCGGAATACGACCGAGGAGCGCGGACACTTCCGAGCCCGCCTGCGTGAAGCGGAAGATGTTGTCGACGAAGAGAAGAACGTCTTGTCCGTCGACGTCGCGGAAGTGCTCGGCCACCGTGAGCGCCGAGAGCGCGACGCGGGCGCGGGCCCCGGGCGGCTCGTTCATCTGCCCGTAGATCAGCGCGGCCTTGTCGATGACGGCGGTCTTTCCGTCGCCGAGCTTCGACTCGGTCATCTCGAGGTAGAGGTCGTTGCCCTCGCGCGTGCGCTCGCCGACGCCCGCGAACACGGACACGCCGCCGTGCACCTTCGCGACGTTGTTGATGAGCTCCATGATGAGCACGGTCTTGCCGACGCCGGCGCCGCCGAAGAGGCCGATCTTGCCGCCCTTTCGGTAGGGAGCGAGCAGGTCGATGACCTTGATGCCCGTCGCGAAGATCTCGGCCTTGGTGCTCTGATCGGTGAACTTCGGCGCCGCCTTGTGGATCGGCGCCGTCTGCGACGCGTCGACCTTGCCTCGTCCGTCGACCGGCTCGCCGACGACGTTGAGGATACGACCGAGGGTCGCCTTGCCGACGGGCATTTGAATGGGCGCGCCCGTCGACATCACGTCCTGTCCACGGACGAGACCGTCGGTGCTGTCCATCGCGATCGCGCGGCAGGTTCCCTCACCGAGGTGTTGGGCGACTTCGGCGACGAGGTTCCACGGCTCGTCGCTGATGGCCTTGGACGAGATCTTGATCGCCGAGTTGATCGGCGGAAGCGCGCCTGGGGGAAACTCGACGTCGACGACGGGGCCGATGACTTGCGTGATCTTTCCGCGGGCCAGCTCGGTCATTGGAGCAACTACCTCTCGAGAAGCGATGTCTCTGCGTGCGGGCTCGGCCACAAAATCGGCCGCCCTGCGTATTCGCGCGCGCTGGGTATCACGGCGGGACGCCGAGGGTCAAAGCCGACGATCGCGCAGTGATTTCGCGGACCGTTGAAACACTGTCCGCGCTGTGTCCCAGCCGCGCTTGTACTGCGTTTGCGCCCGTGTTTGTGGGGCCAATCACGCCCGCGTCGAGGAGCTTTACACAGCGTACTCACAAGTCTCCTGATTGATGCGGTCCTGGATGCGGTAAGACGTTCGCTCGTGAGCCACGCGCTGGAGAGCCTCTCGGATCGCGACGGCGCGCAAACGTCGAGCGATCCCCTCGGGCGAGGGGTCGTGCGGGTCGGCCTCGCGCTGGCGCTCGGCGCTTCGAGCGCGCGCAGCGACGTCGTCAGCGCGCTCTGGGACGCCTGGGACTCGCTCGATCAAGCGCTCGCCGAGCTCGCCGAGTTCGCCGGGCTCGCTGAGCCCCACGTCGCTGCGATCGTCGATCGCTCGATGCTCGTGCGCGTCTCGCTCCGAGAGGCGCTCGCGTCGCTCGTCGAAGACGCGAGCGTCTCGCGCGCCGTTCGTTGGAGCCTGCTCGACGAGCTCCGCCTCGCGCTCTCTGCGCTCGACGAAGGCGTCGACGCGGACTGCGCAACGCTCGCGCTCGCGGGTGACAGCCGCACGATCGCTGCGTACCTCCGCGCCGCAGACCTCTCGACCGGGCGGCTCGCGCGCACGCTCCACGTGCTCTGGTCCGCTGTCGGGCCCCCGCGCGGCCGGCGCGCCGCGGTGCTCTTCGACGTCGCAGAGCGCGTCGCTCCCTCGACGCGCGGCGCGCTGATCGTGTTCGTCGCGGGGCAGGGCGTCGACGTGCGCGGCGTGCTCGCGGGCGACGCGATCGTGTCGGTCGAGGCCCGCGTCGAAGCGCTCGCGCTCTCTGCGCGCTCGCGCGCGAAGAGCGGTCTTCAGTGGGAGGCCGACGCGCTGCGCTCGCTCGCGCGAATGCTCGCGGACTGGAGCCGCTTCGCGAGCCACCCGCGCGTGCTGTTCTACGGCTTCGTTCGCCGCGCGGGCGCCCGCGCGCTCGACGACGCGCTCGACGCGATCGAGCGATGGCCCCTCGCGCCCGAGGTCGCGAGCGAGCTCGCGCTGCACAAGCACAAGACCCCCGCCCGCGTCGTGGCGCGCTCGCTCGGCGGCGGTCGTCATCGCTGCGGCCGCTGCGACGACGAGGGCGTTCGAGCCGTTCGAAGGTGGGCCGACGAAGAGGGCGACGAGTCGTCGGCCGAGCGCTCGAGCGCGGGCGAGGTCGAGTATCAATGCGGCGCGTGCGGGCTGCGCTACTGGGCCGCGTGGGACAGCGCCACGGCGGACCGCGAACCCGAGCCCGAGGCGTGGGTCGTACCCTGAGAATTCACTGGCGATTTGAATGTGTGTGACGCATTGGCTCAGGGCCCGCCGAACATGCTGGCGTACTCGGGGCAGCCGTACATGTCCACGAACACGCGCTGCGCGCCGCTCGCGCAGGGGACTTCGTAGAGGTCGATGATGTGGCCCGTGCGGTTGGCGCCCACGTTGCCGACGCGCGAAGCCTGCCCTGCGCGAAGGTCACCGTTGAGCGGATTCGTCCCGTCGGGGCAGCGAAACTCTGTGGCGACGAAGTAGTAGCTGTCCCGCGGTCCGCAGCGAGCAACGGGGTGCTCGGCGTCGCCGCCCATCGCGAACGCACGAGTCGCCGCGCCGCTCGCGGGCGCAGGGCCCGCGCCGTTCGCGAGAGGCGTCGCAGCGGTCTCGCCGCCGCGTCCGTCGGTCGTGCTCGGAGGTGTCGTCGTTGTGTTGCTGTCCGTGCTCGTCGCCGTGCCGACCGCGACCGCTGTAGCGCCAGAGGAAGCGCCGCTCGTTTGCGTCGCGCCGCCGCTCGCGAACTGCGTATTGCTCTCGGTGCTCGCCGCGCACGCGGCGCACAACACCATCGAGAGGCTGACCATCGAACGCCCTGCCAAACGCATGCTCGCGATTGTGCCACGGCCCGACGGGGCTTCACGAGCGGGTCGGCGGCAGTCCTTCACGCAACGCGCGCTCGAACGAGAGCGCATCGTCGAAGCGCTCGGACGCGCGTCGCGCGAGCGCTCGGCGCAACGCTCGCGCGAGCCACTCGGGCGCGTCGCCGCGCGCGTCCCGAACGTCCGGGGCGTCGACCTCGACGATTTCGTGTGCCGCCGCGAACTTCGACCGCGAAAAGAGCGGTCGCGACGCGATCACTTCCCACACGACCACCGCCGCGCAAAACACGTCCGCCCGCGCGTCGATCGGCGCGTCGCCGGTGAACATCTCGGGCGCGTGGTAGCCGAGCGTTCCCTCCGAGAGCGCGTCGGCGCCGCGGGGGAAGAGCCTCGAGGACGCGAGCCCGAGGTCGATGAGCGTCACCTCGCGCTCGTCGCCGACGATCACGTTCGAGGGATTGACGTCCCGGTGCACGACGCCGAGCGGCCCGTGTTCGTCCGAGAGCGCGTGCAGCGCGCTCAGCGCGCGCAAGAGCGATCGCGCGATCTCGACCGACGCTGCGATGGACCTCGCGCGCTCGATGTCCAGCCCCGCGCCCTCGACCCATCGCGAGACGATCACCGGGCGCTCGTCGATCTCTTCGCGGCCGAGCAGCGTCGGGAGCCCCTTCGCGCGACAGCGCGAGACGAGGGTCGCTTCGTGCTCGAACGAAGCCCGCGCGCGACGATCGCGGGCGAGCTCGCGAAGGAGACACTTGGCCGCCGCTCGCTCGCCTTTGTACTCGATCGCGAGCACGTCGCTCGATCCCCCGGCGACGAGGGGACCGACGACCGAGAAGGGGCCGAGCGTGGGAGGGGGCGAGCGCACGTTCATCGACGAAATACGGGTCGGAGTCTGCCAGAATAGCGCCGTGAACAGACCGTGCAGCGCGCGCGAAGGCGCCCGAGGATCGATCGCGATGGGGGTGCTCGCCGCGATCGTCGCGAGCGTCTTGTTGGGCTGCGACGGGTCGACGGGCCGAGGCGGAGGGACGACGGGCGTCGTTCAGAGCGCGGGCGGAGCGACGATGCCCGACGCTGAAGTGCTCGCGGAGTGTCCTTCGTGCGGCGATGTGCTCGTGACGAGCAGCGAAGACGCAACCGCGGCGGGACCCGTCGCGGTCGCGGACGCGGGAGTGGCTCCTGCGGTGGTGGGCGTGGTGCTCGTCGCGATGCGCGTCCGGCCGACGCCCGAGGCGCGCGGAGCAGACGCGACGGTCGACCTCGACCTGCGCGAAGATGGAACGATCTATCGCCGCGGAGCGCTCTCTGCGCGGTTCGAGGGCGAGCGGCTCATCGACGCGCAAGGGCGCGAAGTGCTGCGAATCGCCCCGGATCGCGTCGTCATGATCGCCGGTCGTCGCACGACGCATCGGCTCACGGACCAAGGCGAGCTGCGTCGCGCGGACGGAAAGCTCCTCCGCGTCGAAGACGACGGCTCGGTCGTGATGATCGCCGCCGACGGGACCCGCGAGCGCGCGACGATGCGCTTCGAAGCGTTTCGTCCCGCTGGCCGCGCGACGGCGTCGATGCTGCTCGTCCTGCTCGCGCTGCAACCGTGAGCGCAACCGCTCGTGTCGCGTCACGGTCGGTGCGTGACGAACACGAGGTTCGTCCGCGCGACGGTCACGAGCGGCCTCGCGAACGCCGCGGCGTCGCCGATGATGGCCACCGCGACGCGATCGGGGCTCAAGTACTCGAGCGCGACGTGTTGCACGGCCGCAGGCGTGACCGCGTCGATCGCGGTGAGGTGCCGCGTCCACGAATCGGTCCCTAGCTCGTACGCGAAGAGCGTCGCGCCGATTTCGGCGAGGTTCGAGACGGACTCGAAGCCCGCAAAGAAATCCCCACGCGCTCGCTCGCGCGCGGCTTCGAGCTCTGCGCGAGATGGCGGCCTGCGTCGCAGCCGCTCGATCCCGTCGAAGATCCCGTCGATCGCTTCGGGGACGAGCTCTTCGCGCACGGTCGTCGAGGCGATCCCGAAGCCGCCCTGCAGGTTGATGTTGAGCAGCGAGTGCGCTCCGTACGTGATGTTCTGCTGCTCGCGGAGCGTTCGATTGATGCGTCCGCTCGCGGCGCCGACGATGTAGTCGAGCAACAGCGCGGGGGCAAAGTCTTGATCGAGCAGCGCAGGCAGCGGGTAGGCGACCAAGACCTCTGCGTTGTCCTCTGCGAGGTCCCTGTCGTACACGGTCCACGCTCGCGCGCGTCGCGGCGGGGGCGTGTGACGCGGCGCTCGGTCGATCGCCGTCGAGCCCTCGACCGTCCACCGCCCGAAGGACTCGTCGAGCGCGGCGCGCAGCGTGGCTTCGTCGATGTCGCCCGCGACCGACAGCCCGCTGTGCGCGGGAACGATCCGCTGCCGCGCGAACGAGAGGAGTTCGGCGTGGGTGACGGCGTTGATCTCCGAGGCTGTTCCCGCTTCGGGGCGCGCGAGCGCGTGCGTTGGCTCGAAGAGGGCCCACAGCGCGATTTCGTGCGCCGCGACGCTGCCCGAAAACGACATGCGCGCCGCGAAGAGTCGCTCGCGAGCGCGACGAAACTCGGATTCGCTGAGGTCTGGCGCGACGATCGCGTCCGCGAGGAGCGTCGCTGCGCGCGCGGCCGAGCGCGGCTCGACGCTCACGCTCGTATAGAGCCCCGAGGCGTAGCAGCGGGTCGAGAGCTCGGCGCCGAAGCTCGCGAGCTCGTCTGCGTGCCGCGTCGAGGGCCGCGAGAGCGTTCCGCGGCCGAGCATCAACGCGAAGATCCAGGGAAGCGTGGGTCCCGTGCGGTTGTCTCGATTGCCCGCGCGGCGGTTGATGTACTCGAACGAGACCAACCCCGAGCCCCGTCGAGGCAGAAAGTACACCGGCATCCCGTTGCGCAGCGTCCACTGAACGACCGTCGGCGGCGTCCATTCGCGGCGCGGTTCGCGAGGGATCTGCGCGGCGCGAAAGGGCTCTTCGCGCGTTCGCGAAAGCGGCGACGTCGGGACGAGCGCCGCCCGCGTGGGTCCCGTCGCGGTCGTCGCGCCCTCGCATCCGACCGCCATCAGCGCCGCCATCGCCAGCGCCCATGGCGCGCTTCGTGCGCGAATCATCGGTCGTCCTCGAGGATGATCTCGGAGTCGTTTGCGGGACGCGCCCCGCGTCGAACGATGATCATGCGCTTGTTCGGCGCGAGCCAACGCCGCGCCGCGCGCCGAAGCGAGCGAGGCGTCACCGCGGTGTATCGATCGAAATCTCTGGCGAGCATCGCGTCGATCGAGCTCGCGTTGCGCGCGTAGAGCCCGAGCCAGTACGCGCGTCCCTCGAGCGTCTGATGCGAGGCGCGCATCCAGAGCAGCCGCCGCGCGCAGAGCGCGTCGAGCTCGGCTTGCGAGAGCTCGGTGCGTCGAAGCTCGTCGAGCACGCCTTCGGTGATCGTCGCGAGCGTGTCGAGCGAGCCCGCGCGCCCCCGCGCGCCGAGGTAGAACATCGACACGAACTCGCGGCTCCTCTGTTCGCTGTCCGCCGACGCAGCGAGCGCGGGCATCGGGGCGAATCGTCGTGGCAGCCGCGCGGTGCTCGCCTCGGTGAGCGCGTCCGAAATGAGGTCGAGCTCGGCGTCGTCCGCGGCGAACAGCGGCGGCGTGACGAACACGCTCGAGATCGAGTCGCTCGTCGCGTTCGTGCTCGACGTAAACTGCACGGGGCCTGACAGCGTCACGATCGGCGGCGCCGGCGTCCGCGCAGGGCGCGCGACGCGCGCGAGTCCGCCGAAGTATCGCTGGATCAGCGCTCGTGCGCGGCTCGCGTCGAAGTCGCCGACGAGCACGAGCGTCGCGTTGGACGGCGTGTACCAACGCTGATGAAACCACTGCGCGTTGGCGAGCGTGAGCGTCGCCACTTGCTCGGGGTCCTCGTGCAAGAATCGATACGGGTGCCCTCGGCCGTGCAGCGAGCCGAGGATCTGCGGCCCGAAGTCCGACGCTCCGCTCGCTCCGCGGCGCTCGGAGCTCTCTCGCAAGACGACTCGCCGCGCCGAGTCGAGCGCGCGCTCGTCGACGTGGTCCAAGAGAAATCCCATGCGATCGCTCTCGAACGCGAGCGTTCGCTCGAGCGCGGACGCGCTCACGACCTCGTAGTACCGCGTCGAGTCCGCGGTGGTGATCCCGTTGAAGTCGCTCGCGCCGAGCGACTCGATGAAGGCGAGGCCCCCGCGTCGGTGCCCGCGCGCCCACGAGAACATCAAGTGCTCGGTCAAGTGCGCGAGCCCCGAGTAGCCGTCGACTTGATCGCGCGTCCCCACGCGATACTCGACCTGCACCGCGACGCGCGGCGTCTCGTGGCGCTCTTCGAGGACGACGTCGAGCCCGTTGTCGAGTTGATAACGTGTGATGGTATTTGTCGCGAGCGACTGCGCGCCGGCTTCGTCCCCGACGAGCGACCCGAGCGCGATCGTGATCGCGAGGGCGTGAGTCGAGAGCTTCGTGCGTGGCATCCGTGATCCCCCGTCGCTCGACTATGGCTCGCCGCCCCAGAGCCCCACGGTCCCGCCGACCCAATCGAAGTCGCGGTTGTGATCGACGCCGTGCATTTTTCCGCGCGAAAGACGGGACAGATTGAGCACGAGCTTCGGCTCTGCGTCGCCTTCGCGCCGCGCGAACATCATGCGGACCTCGGCTTTGATCCCGGGTCCCGAGAGGGGGCGGATGTCCGGGGCGTACGTGATCTTCTCTTGCAAGAGCCACTCGTGCCGCTGCTCGGCGGGGATGTTCGCGATGTGCTCGCGGGTGACGTCGACGACGACGCCCGTCCCTGCGAAGGAGAAGAGCGGCTTGAGGACGTAGTTCGAGAGGTCTTCGGGGAGCTCTCGGACCTCGGACACGAACCGGGCCTTCGGAACGCTCGCGTGCTTCAAGTACGGGATCGTGAACTTCGACCACACCCAATACCAATTGGGATGCGGGACCCACGTCACGTCGACGTCGTCCGTCCACTTGAAGGGCATCGCGCGTCCCTTGCGCTCGAGTTCGTCGAACACGACGCGGTTGTAGATGCGCTTGACGGGGATCTTCTTGCCGTTGTGCGCGCGGAAGAGCCTTCGCCCCTCGACGGACAGCTCGCTCGGGTCGCAGCTGTCGACGCCGAGGAGCAGCTTTGTCGCGATGAAATCGGGGTAGGTCTTCTGCTCGGTCGGCGTGAGGTCGACGAGGACGACCTCGTTGGGGTCTTCGTCGGCGACGATCATGTCGCGGAGCACGTCGATGTAGCCCTGACGATCGCAGTCGAACAGCGGCGTCCACGGCCGATCGAGCCCAGGGATCGCGCGAAGCTCCTCGGCCATCGCCTCGGCCTGCAGCAACGTAAACGCATACAACGAGGGAAATCCCTGAAACTCGACGAGCTTTCCGTCGAGCTCGCCGCGCTCGTCGCGCACGATCGCGAAGTCCACTTGGATGCAGTGCGCGACCTTGTCCATCCGCGGGACGTTGTAGTGGGCGGGGATCCCGTGCGCGTGCGCGGCGATCAACGCGGGGTCGCAGATCTCTTTGACGATCGCGCGAGCGTGCTCAGCGAGCCTCGCGCGCAGCTTCGTGGGGATGAAGAACGGGGTCTCTGCGACGCGAAACGGGATCTCGGCCCCGCTGATCTTCTCGATGCGATCGAGGTAGCGCCGGTAGAACGCCGACGAGTAGTGCTCGTTGAACGCGCTGCGATATTCGCTCTGCATGCAGCGCGCGATCCTACACCGAACGCGGTCAGGGCGACGACGCTTCGAGCGGCGGCTGCACCATTCGCGCGCGGGCCTCGAGGTCGAGCTGCTCGTCTTTCATCACGCGGCCGTCGGGCGCAAAGACGATCCACCGAGGCCTGCCGTTGGTCGCGCTCGACGCCACCAGCAGCGTTCCGCGGCTGGTGGCCGCGACGTTGACCGTGGGCGTGGTGGTTCGTGCGAGCGCCGCGCTCCAGGACCGAGCGCCTGCATCATCGATGATCCACGCGTCGTAGGTGCGCTCGATGGTCGTGTAGGTCGATCGTCCCGTCGAACGTTCGACGCGCGTCTCGGTCGGCCCGACGAGCAGCCAACGCGCGCCGCCCACCGGCGCCACGAGCGCAGGAACGAAGTCTCCGAAGTCCAACCGCGTCCCGGTCTCGACCCCTGGCCGATGGAGCACCGCCGCACCTTGCGCTCGACCCGACGACGGATCGTTTGCGATCGTGAGCGTCGCGAGGTCGTCTCGCACCGCGGCTCGTGAGGGCGAGAGGGCGCCGAGGTTCGCGAGCGTCGCGCGGCGGTGCTCTGCGATCATCGCGCCCTGATCGTCGAACACCCGCAGCGTGGTCTCGCCGACGCACGAGCGTTGCGCGTCGCTGACGATCACCGCGGCGCGAGAGCCATCGGGCGTGAGGATCGATTGCGTCGAACAAAAGACGCGCCCCGGCTGCGACGCCGCGCGCCATCGCTCTCGAGCGCGCTCGTCGACGGACACGAGGAGCGGGATCGAGAGGTGTGGGGCGTCTGCGGGGCCTGGCTCGACCGATTGACCCACGAAGCCTCCGCGGATCGGCGCGAGCCCCCACAGCGCAAACGCGCTCGAGAGCACGTACCCGTCTGGGCCTGTCGCGAAGAGCGCTCCTTGCGCGTCGCGCTGAACGATCACGCGCGACGGGCTGTTGGTCGCAGCTTCGACGTTCACCGGGCGCAGCTGCGGCAGGACCATCCCGTAGTCCGCGACGAGGTTGGTTCCGTCGAAGGTGAAGAGGTCGACGCGCGGGTGGCGCAGCTCGGAGCTGTCCCACTGGATCGCGACGGCGGGGCGATCGCCAGCGATCGCGACGACGCGTTGGAGGTAGAAGTCCGGCTCGGGGCCGCGACACGAAGCAGCGCCGAGCGCGGCGACGCACGCGAACGCCAACATGCGCGCGGGCGCGGGCACAGAAGAGAATCGAAAGCGAAGCATCGAGGATCGGAGATTCTACGGGGAAAATCCCTGCCGCGCCGCTGTGACAACGGTGTCGCGTCCAGCGCTCTCTCCGCCGCCCTCTCCGCGGCGGACACGCGGGATGTTGCGCAACCGTTGAGCGTCGAAACCACGAGCGATTGTGCCCTTCGACCCGCTGCGGGATTGGCCCTACGATCGTCTCCGAGGTTGAGCATGCAGAGCGACGTCGACAGGACTGAACCGAAGGTGAGCGACACCAACGAGCGCCACGGTCGAAGGCCGAAGATCACTCCGCGAAAGCCGGGGCTCGAGTTTACGGACGTTCCGAAGCATTGGTTCGGCGGCCACGCGATCGCGTCGCACGGGGTCAACGCGTTGAACTTGTTGTTTCCCGACGGCGAGCGGTTCTTCGTGCGGAGCGTGCGTCGCTACCTCGACGCGGTCGACGACGAGCAGCTCCGCGCCGACGTCCAGCGCTTCGTCGAACAAGAAGCGCGGCACGGCGTCGAGCACGAGCACTTCTTCGCGGCCCTCGAAGCGCAGGGCTTCGTGATTCGCCCGATGCTCTCGGCGTACAAGTTTCTCGCGTTTCGCGTGATCGAGCGCGTCGCGCCGCCGGTGCTTCGATTGTCTGCCACGGCGGCGCTCGAGCACATGACCGCGACGTTCGCGCGCCTCGCGCTCACGCACACCGTGCTCGACAACGCGCACCCGACGATGCGCTCGCTCTTGCGCTGGCACGCGGCCGAAGAGATCGAGCACCGCGCGGTGGCCTTCGACGTGCTCCAAAAAGTGGACCCTCGTTGGTCGGTGAGGGCCGCGGGGATGGCCGTCGCGATCGGGACGCTGTTTCCGTTTTGGACGGTGTTTCACCTGTCGCTTCTCTGGCAGGACCGCGAGTCGCTCTCGCTCGAGCGGCTGCGCGCCGAGCGCGAGGCGGCCAAGGAGCAGATGAGCGTCCGTCGCGAGGCCCAAGCGGGCGCCGTGCGGGACTACCTCCGGCGTGATTTTCATCCGCTCGACGAGGACACGACCCCCCTCGCAGAAGCGTATTTCGCGGCTCACCCCGTGGCCGCGAGGTGATGCACACTCGCGCCGCAACGGTGCCCGTAGCGAGCATCGTACAGGCAACCAGGATCGTTCGATGGACTTCAAGAAACTGCCCAAAGGGCGGCTCGGGCGGATCGCCAACCTCGCGTCGATGGGCGTAAAGGCCGGGGCGTCGCTGCTCAAAGACAAAGAGGGCAAGAACGCCGCGGAGCACGCCGCCGAGGTGCTCGGCTCGATGCGAGGGCTCGCGGCGAAGGTCGGCCAGATGGCGTCGTACGTCGACGGGGTCGTTCCCGACGCGCAAAAAGACGCGTTCGAAGGGGCGCTCAAGAAGCTGCGATCGATGGCGCCGACGAGCGATCCCGGCGAGGTGCGCGAGGTCGTCGAGACGACGTTCGAAAAGAAGCTCGAAGAGCTCTACCGCGAGTGGGACGAGACGCCCATCGCGAGCGCGTCCATCGGACAGGTGCACCGCGCGAGGCTGCACGACGGGACCGAAGTCGCCGTAAAGGTGCAGCACCCCGGGATCGACGAGGCGGTCGAGAGCGACCTGTCCAACGCGGGCCTGCTCGAGCGCATGATCGCGACGACGGCGGGATCGAAGTTTCAGACCAAAGAGTGGCTCGAGGTGATCCGCGCGCGGTTTCGCGAAGAGCTGGACTACGGGCTCGAGGCCGAGCGGCAGAAGCGCTTCGCGAGGCTGCACGAAGGGGACCCACATATTCGAGTTCCTCGCGTGATCGACTCGCACTCGGGGCGACGGGTGATCACGACGGAGTTCGTTCGCGGGCTCGATTTCGAGGACGCGCAGCGGGCGCCGGACGCCGATCGCCGCCAGTGGGCCGAGGCGCTCTGGCGCTTCGTGTTCAAGGGGACGCTGGTCGGCCAGCTGTTCAACGCCGATCCGCACCCGGGCAACTACATCTTTCAAGAGGGCGGCCGCGTCGCGTTTCTTGATTATGGGTGCGTCCAAGAGATCCCGAAGAGCAACCACAAGAACGCGGTCCGCGTGCACCGCGCCGCGCTCGACGGCGACCGCGCCGCGTTTCACCGAGCGTCGATCGAGCTCATGTCGATGAAGCCCGGGCCCCTCGCGGACAAGGCGCTCGAGTACATGGACTTGAACTATCAGCCGCTGTTCGAGACGCCGTTTCGCATCACGCGACCGTACGCCGCGCTGATGGTCGAGCGCATGACCGAGATGGCCAAGATGGCTCGCTCGCTCCCGCCCGAGCACTTCTTCACGATGCCGCCCGACATGTTCTTCATCAACCGGCTGCAGTTCGGCTTCTACTCCGTGCTCGCGCGGCTCGACGTCGACGCGGACTACAAGGGCACCGAGGAGGCGTTTTTTCCCAAGAGCCCATCGAGCGTTGCCCACACGTGAGCGGAAAGCGCGGATAGGAGCAGCAGCATACCTGCTCGTGCCAACGCTCGCTCGTCCGCTATTTCGAACAAGTTCGCAGTCTTCTCGGCGATGCCGAACTCGTGAGCCTGTTTGGATCTATGTTGTCTAGCCAAACAGTCGCGTGTGTCGTTCGTTGTTTTCGAATCGCGCGCCGCTGTTTCCTGACCCCTCGATCGCGCACACGCCACGACAGGGCGCCTGTCGAGAATGGAGACTCTGCGTCGAGGTGAGTATTCGCCAAGCGATTCGAGCATTTTAGCCGCTGAATCGCGCTCTGTGTAGATTCACATAAAGAGCTCTTGGTCTCCAGAATAGCTTCGCGAATCGTGGTACAACGCTTCGTAGTTTTCGTTTGATCGCGCTGTGCGTTGGTCGAGCGGCGCGCGTTTCGGAGAGCACTTACCGGACCGAGCGGGCTGCGAGGGAGATCGCAGCTGAAGGGGCCTCAGCATGGCAAACACTCCGATGAATGGCATTTCGATGCGGATGGTCGCCAAGGCGCGCAGCGACGCGCTCACGCCCCTGCGGATCGCTGTTCTCGAGCCGGATCCCGCGTCGAGAGCCCAGCTCCGCGCGGCGCTCTCGACGGCGCACCGCGTGATCGAAGTGGAGAGCACCGCCGCCCTCGGCGAGCTGCTCGCCTCGGACAAGCCCGTGGACCTGCTCATCGTCGCGCTGCCGCCATCGCAGTCCGAGTCGTTCGAGCTGCTCTCGGCGATCGAGCAGTTTCCCCGGCGCGCGCCGATGCTCGGGATCGCCGCCAAGATCGACGACAGCTCGCTCGACGTCCTCGTGCGACGCGCGCTCGACGACGTCGTGCTCAAGCCGTTCGACGCCGAGACGATGCGCGCGCGCGTCCGAATGCTCGGCGCTCGCAGCCACCTCGGCGGACAGTTTGGCCCCACGATGCGCGTGCTTCGCACGGCGATCGCCCGCAAAGAGAGCGGCGAAATGATCGTCCGCTCGCGCCGCGGCGTCGCGCGCGTGTACATCGGCGACGGCGACCTCGCGTGGGTCCAGTGTCCGTGGGACCCCGTGGACATCGACCGCGCGCTGCGCTCGGCGGGCGTCACGGCGGACCGCGAAGAGCTCGCCGCCATCGTCGACGAAGCGCGACGCACCAACACGAGCCTCGCGGTCGTGATCGCCAGCTGGGGCCTCGCGGACGCTGGCGTGATCGAGAAGGCGCTCTCGGCGGAGCTTCGCCGCGTGATCGAGGTCATCGTCGAGGACCAGAGCAGCATTTCGATGCTCGTCCCCGCGCGGTTTCGAGAGAGCGGGACCGGCGCGCGCGTCGGCGGCGACGAGCTCGTGCGCAACGAGCTGAAGACCGTCTACCCGACCGCGTCCCAGTCGAGTCAGCCCCCCGCGCCCGACACGTCTCGCACGGAGGCGTTCGCGAACCACATGCTCGGGACCAACGGCGCCGAGAGCATGGGCTTGGTGAGGCTCGACCGAAAGAGCGTTCGTTGGCTGACCAAGGCCGAGCAGAGCAACGACATCGTGTGGATGATGATCCCGCTCGCGCTCGTGTCCGCAGAGATCGACGAGGACCTCCGCGAGGTCGTCCTCGTTCGCGGAGATACGGCGTACGCGATGTGGCGGCCCATGGGCGAGCAGGTGGCGGTGTTCGGCCGCTTCTCGCTCTCGCTCACGACCGTCGGGATGATCTTGTCGTCCGGTCGCGTCGCGCATCGGCTGACCAGCGAGCGCTGAGCGACGATTCGTATCCGACGTGTAAGCGCCGCGCGCGCTGCGTCGTTATCGCGGTACTTTCGCCAGCGCGCGAGAGCGAGGAGCGACACGATGAGCAACGATCTTGTGGTGTGCGACGGTTGTTCGAGGCACGTGCGCGCGAGCGACGCGCGGTGCCCGTTTTGTGAGCACGCGCTCGGCCCCACGCAGACCGCGCACGGAGGGCGCTCTGCGGCGGCGATCTTCTTCGCGGTGGCCGCCGCGGCGACCGTCGCTGCGTGCTACGGCGGCGCGCGGTATCGCGAGACGCCGACCCCCGAGCCCGCCCAAAGCCAGGGCAGCGAGGCCCCCGTCCCCTCGAGCACCGACGCCGACGGTGGAACGATCACGCAAGGCTCCATCGGCGTCGCCCGCATGCTCGCGGACCGCACCATCGAGCTCCAGCTTCGCGCCGAAGACGGCCGAGGCTCGATCGGCGAAGGGTTGTTTCGCTATGCTCTCGGGCACCCGCAGTACAACGAAGTGCTCGCGCACCTCGGCCCGATGCAGCCCGGTGATCGTCGGAGCGTCAGGCCGTTCTAGAGCAGCTCTGGTTCGGGCTTGTGACAGGCGCGAACGCGAACACCTTGTACACTCAACGGCTCTCGATCTTGCCTGTCACCCTTCGAACCCGGCTCCGCTGTAAGCGATCCGCGGGCGAATCGTCTCGAAATCCGTGACCGACCGCGAATCGACAGAGCCCCCTTCCCCGTGGATCACCCGCGCCCGCGCGCGGTCGATCGCGTTTTCGACAGGGATGCGCCTCGGCGCGCTCGCGGCCATCCTCGGGTGCGCGAGCAGCGCTGCGCGTCGAGGTGGGGGCTCGGCGCTCGATCGACTCGTGGTGCTGGTCGTGTCCGCGATGGTCGCGAGCCTCGTGTGGGGGCTTTGCGCGGGGCTCTGGCTCGCGCGCGCAGCGTCGCTCCGATGGGACGCGCTCGAGGCCGCGGTGCGCGCGATCGCGAGCGAGCGCGCCGAGCGCGTTCGATGGTGCCCCGCGAGCATGCGATCGGAGAAGGGCGCGATCACGCACGGCGCGCTCTTGTGCGCAGGCGACGATGAATGGTCGTTCATCGAGCGCGGAGCGGACGCGATGGTCGACCTCGGACGAGAGCCCCCGACGCTCGGAGCGCGCGGGCTCGGGTGGGGCGCCGCGCTGCTCGGCGCGCCGTGCGAACCCTTGTCTTTTCGTGGCGGAATCGTCTACGTGGACCGCGTGTTGCTCGTCGATCCCGAACTCCTCTCGCGCCGCGCCGACGATCGCGCAAAGGGCCTTCGGTGATCGACGCGCGCGAAGCCCCCGCGGTCGATCGCGAGCCCCGTGAGCGCGACGAGTTCGACGTGGTCGTCGTGGGCGGCGGACTCGCAGGAGCGCTCTTCGCGCACGAGCTCGCGCGCGAAGGGCGCATCGTGGCCCTGGTCGAGCGCGACGAGATGCCTCGGTATCGCCCGTACGGGTGGCTCCCGGTGTCCGTCGTGACGGCCCTCGCGGACGCGGGGCTCGGCGACGACCTCTCGGCGCGCTATCTCGCGTCTCCGTCGGCGCGCGTTCTGTGCGCGAGGACGGGGCGCTCGCGCGTGTTCGCGTTCGACGAGCGGACGCAGCCCACGAGGCCCGTGTCCGCCGCGCACGCGCCGCGCGCGGACCTCGACTTGTTGCTCGCGAGGCGCGCCCGCGAGCGAGGCGCGACGGTCTTCACCGCGACGCGCGCGCTCGATCCTCGGCCGCGCGAGGGCTCGGGCTACGCGCTCTTTGTCCGCGCGCACGACGGTCGAACACACGAAATCGAGACGCGCTTCCTCGTCGACGCCAGCGGCGAGAGCCGATGGATGTCCGCGCGCGCCTCGACCCCCGCCGAGCGCGAGGGCCTCGACGGCGCGGTGATGGAGACGCACGTGTCCTTCGCGCAGCCCAACGCCGGCGCTCCCGCGGGGTCCGCGGACATCGTGTCCTTCGCGCACGGAGCCGTGTGGATGCTCCCGTTGCGCGGCGGGGTTCACGCGCTCGGGGCCGCGGTGACCGCGCCGTGGGCCGCGCAGCGCCGGGCCGCCGAGGGGCCCGAGGACTTCTTCGATCGCACGGTGCGCGACGCGACGGTGCTTCGCGCGGCGTTGTCGAAGTCCCGACGGCTGCACCCGGTGAGCACGAGGGTTCCTGTGGCGACGCGGGTCGAGCGTCGCGCGGGCCCCGGCTGGATCGCGATCGGCGCCGCAGGGGGAACGGTCGATCCCTTGCTCGGGATGGACGCCGCGCTCGCTGTGCTCTCGGTGCGTCACGGGCTCGCGGTCGCGCGCGCCTCGCTCGACGACGGAGCGGAGGCCGAGGCCGAGCAACGAGCCCGCTTCGACGCGGTGATGGCCGAGGCCGAAGGGCGCTGCGAACGGGTCGCCCGCGCGGTGTATCGCGGGGCCTTCGCCGACGCGCTGCTCGCGACGGACTTGTCTCGCGCAGACCGCGCCGCGATCCGCGCGATCTTGCGCTGCGAGCTCGAGGGCGAGATGGCCGAGGCTGGCGAAGCGTTCGCGCGCGAGCGCTGGTGAGCGCTCACTGCAGCGCGTGAAGGGAGGTCTGGCTGACGACGCCGAAGCCGATCGCGCCTCCGATGAACACTCCACCCAGCGACAGCAGCGTCACGCCCGCGGCGACCTCCGTCGGGTTGTTGGACCAATACGCCGCGCCGCCCGCGATGAATCCCAGCGCCGCCGCGCCCGAGAGCACGGACACCGCGATCTGCCACGGGCGCCCGACGCGGACGCGAATCCGCGAAGTGTTGTCTTCGACCGTGAACCACGACGACGTCGTGATCCCCGGGCCGACCACGCGAATGCGCGCGAGCGGCGGGAGCGCCAGGGAGCACGGGCCGTCGCAGACGGTCTCGAAGCGCGAGATGACCGTCGTGGTCGCGACGACGCCGGTCGAGAGGTCTTGCGTCGTACCGCTCGCGATTTCACGCTGCACTTGAATATGGGGGTCGTTGCCTTCGATCCAGATGACGCCGCGCTCCCTCTGCCCGCCGGGCCGAACGATGTCCGGCGCGTCTTCGACGACGGGCGAGCGATTGGCGACCTCGCTCGGCTGCACCGGGCGGTCTTGCTCGTCGCGGAGGTTCGGGGCCGAGAACCCGAGCGCGAGGCCTCCGATCCCGCCGATGACGAGCCCGCTGATCGCGATCACGGGGTTCTCGAAGCGCGTGGGCGAGCTGAGCGTGAGCAGGCCGCCGATGACGGCTCCCGCGGCGCCAACGATGATTCCTGCGGTCGCGAAGCCCGAGAGCGCGGGGCTCGCGACGTCGGCGTAGAGCGTGCGCCCGCCGGGCTGTAGTCGAAACGGGTCGTGAATCGTACGCGAGCCGTCGCGTAGCCGCAGGGACCACCACGGCTCGACGTGGATCGTGCACGGGCCGATGCAGAGCCGTCGCCACAGTCCCCAGGAGCGCTCTTCGCGCTGCGCCGGCGCGATCTCGCTCTCGTCGATCGCCTCGAGCGTCACCGCGTCGTGGTTGGGAAGGAACCTGAGCCTCGGCGTCGCGTCGCTCTCGTCCGGCGCGTCGCGTTGCTGCGCGTGCGCCTCGCGCGTGACGAAGAGCGCCGCAAACGCCAGCGCGATCGCAGCTATGTGCTTCGGTCGAACCCCGAACCCCGTCGTCGCTCCCGCCATCGAACTGAAGGGAGTCTCGTTCGGGCTCGCCATCGAAGTCAACGCGCCGCGCGTCGCGCGTGCATTTCGTCGAGAACCGATCGTCCTTCGCGTTGTCCGGACCGGGCGCGATGCGATCACACACCATTTTCGCGCTCGTCGTCGCGTTGTCGGCGTCGCTCGTCGCGCCCCGCGCGAACGCGCAATCAGCGCTGTCCGACGAAGTCGCGGTCGCTGACTTTGTCACGGGGGCCGTGGCTCCTTCGATCCTCGCGCTTCGCGATCGAGACGCTCGGATCCTCGGCGCTGATTTCTTCGGCGACCTCGACGGAGACGGGACGCGCGACTTTTTGGCCACCATCGGCCGGGAAGCGCGTGCTGCGTACTTCGCCGTGCTGCGCGTTGGAAGCGGCTACTGCGCCACGCCGATCGCGTACTGGCGCACGCGGCAATGGTGTTGGCTCGGCCCGAGCGACACGTACCCGATGTTCGTTCGTTCGCTGCGCGTGGGCTCGCAAACGTACGTGGCCGTCAGGACCGTCGGCCGCGAAAACTCGAGCAAGACCGACTACGCGCTCATGTCCGTGGTCCGCTGCGGTCACATCGTCGAGCGCTATCGCGAGGCGCTCGACGATGGCTCGTACGAGTTCGTCGTGAGGCGTGGGCTGATCGAGCTTCGATCGGGGCGGCGCGTCGCGCGCGTCCTTCGCTTGGACGCCGCGGGCGAGCGCATGGTGGACGTGCGCGCGGCCCGCGCCGCGAGGCGGTGAGCGTACGGCGTGCGGTCGTCGCTCAACCCACGACCACTTTTTGTACGCCGCGCGCGGTGAGCCACTTGGCGAGTCGCTCGCGCTGGTCACCCGCAAGCGCGATCGCGCTGCCTTCGACCGAGCCCCCGCAGCCGAGGGACTTTCGCGCGTCGCGACACCACAGCTCGAGTTCGCTCTCGCTCAGCGCGAGCTGCTCGACGAGGGTGACCTCTTTACCTCCGCGACCCTTGCGCTCGTAGCGGAGCACGGCGCGCGAAGGAGCGCGCTTCTCGGGCGCGCTCGGCGGAGCGTCGAGAGGCGCCTCGGGGGAGGGTGCATCTCCGGGCGGAAGCGCGTCGCGGAGGCCCGCGAGCTTGGCGAACGGGTTGTTCTTCACGGCGCGGACACGATACCAGCGCGCAGCGTTCGATCGATGGCCGCGTAACGCGCTGCGTGCGAACTCGTTGCGTTCGATGCACACTCGCGCCCGTGAAGCCTCCATCTCAGTCCGACGTTCAGCACGAGAAGGCGCTCGGCGCCGTCTTGGGCGCGGGAGCGTTCGGCAGCCTCATTGTGTCGTCGATGTTTCGCTTCTTCGGAGATCTCTGGGCCACGCTGAAGAGCAAGGGCGGGATCGACGAGATGCGTCGCATGGACGCCGCGCTCGCGCGCAGCGAGGTCCTCATGATCGCGATCCTCGCGGACGGACACACGACCGACGACGAAGTGCAGCAGCTCCACCAGCATTTTGCCAACGAAGACGTCCCCGAAAACGCGCTCGACGCGCTGCGGGCGTTCTCCGCGAGGACCTCGGGGGTCGCGACTGATCCCGAGAAGCTCTCTGCGGTCGTCGCGGCGAGCGCCGCGAGGATTCCTGCGGAAGCGAAGGGCGCGACGCTCGAGGCGGTGGCCGTGATCGCGCGAGAGCTGCAGAGCGCCTCGGGGCCGCGAGAGTCTTCGCACGCGCACGTCGACGCCCCGACGCTCGTTCGTCGCATCGCCGCTGCGATGGGCGTGACCGACGCCGAGCGGGACGCCGCGCTCGCGGTGCTCGACCTGTAGCGCTTCGTGGCACACTCTCGGTGTGCGAACCGTAGCGCTCTCGATCGGGCTCATGGTTGTCGCGTGCTCGCCATCGAGCGCGTCGGTGGATGGCTCGGTCGATGCTCCCGTGGCGGACACGAGCGCGATGGACGTTCGCGACGCGCTCGAAGCGCCGCGCGACGTGCGGGAGAGCGACACCGCTGCGATCGACAGCGGGACGATCGACGCGTCGATGGCGGACGTCGCGCAGCCCGACGTGGTGGCGGACAGCAGCGGAGCGCCGAGCGGGCTCTCGACGATCGTGTCGCGGACGCTGTTCGACGAGCTCTTTTTGCATCGAGGGACCGCGCCCTGTCGCGGGGCGTTTTACACGTACGACGCGTTCGTTCGCGCGGCTGCGCAGTGGCCGCAGTTCGCGAGCGAGGGGACCGACGAGGTGCGTCGTCGCGAGGTCGCTGCGTTTCTCGCGAACATCGCGCACGAGACGACGGGCGGGTGGGACACGGCGCCGGACGGGCGGTACGCGTGGGGGCTGTGCTGGATCGAAGAGGGCGGCGCGACGCCGCAGACCGCGGACTACTGCGCGGCGAGCGCTGAGTTTCCGTGCGCGCCAGGACAGCGCTACTACGGCCGCGGCCCGATCCAACTGTCGTGGAACTACAACTACGGCCAAGCCGGCCGCGCGCTCTCGCTTCCGTTGCTGGCCAACCCTGGTCTCGTCGCGACGGACGCGGTCGTGGCGTTTCGCACGGCGATCTGGTTCTGGATGACGGCGCAGGCGCCCAAGCCGTCGTGTCACGACGTGATGGTGGGGCGCTGGACGCCAACGGCCGCGGACACCGCCGCGGGGCGCCTCCCTGGCTTCGGAACGACGGTGAACATCATCAATGGCGGCCTCGAGTGCAATCGCCCGACGACGCCCGCGGTGATGGATCGCCTGGGATTCTACAGGCGGTTTACGACGGTGCTCCGCACGACCGAGGGCCCCAACCTCGACTGCGCGAGCGCGCGTCCCTTCGGCTGAGCGACCGCGACTGCGGCCCCGCCTTCCGTTGGCTACACGCGGGCTGAGATTCTCGGGAAATTTCCCAGGAGTGAGCTCACTGCGTGTAGTGCTTCCAACGGGGCGTCGAATGATTTCGCGACGCCTTCCGTTGGCTACACGCGGGCTGAGATTCTCGGGAAATCTCCCAGGATTGAGCTCACTGCGTGTAGTCCTTCCAACGGGGCGTCGCTCAAGCGAGCGTCTCGTACTCGGTGTCCGCGAGCTTGGTGAGCGTCGAGCGAAGCACGTACATCTGCTCGGCGCCGAGGCCCTGACCGACGAACGAGGCTCCGTACACGAGGGCCGCGATGATGATCGCGAGGGGCGTGAGCGCGAGGACGACTGGGCTGTGGCCGAGCGACCATTGAACGCCGCCGAAGACCGCGGCGAAGATCGCGAGGATCACCATGGACGCGTACGTGAAGAGATAGAGCGACCAGATGTGCGGGTCGGGCCCGAGCTGCGCTTCGAGCTTCGAGCCGCCGTCTTCGCTCGGGTGAACGTGCACGAGGACCTGCGGCGAGTAGAAGTGATGCTGCTCGCCGATGAACGAGAGCTCGATGCGATGGTCGAGCGCGATGCCTCGGAGCTCCTTGTGCCCGTCGAGGAAGCTCTTCACTCGCGCGCGAAGCTCCCGCGGGGCGAGCGGCGATCGCAGCGTGAACCTCGGCCTCGGGCTCGGTCGCTTCGTTGCGCTCATCGAGACGTCTCTCCTTCGCGACGAGTGTAGCGCTCTCGCGACGCCGAGAAGTTGGCGGTGCTTCTGTGATTGTGGCACGCAGAGTTTGCGTCGCGCGTTCGTCTGCTGCGAAGCGTGCGCCCCTTCGTGTACAGGCCACCCGAGATGGACTCGCAACGCTCGCTCGTCGGAACGGTATTCGCCGGTGATTATCGGGTGGAATCGCTGTTGGCCGAGGGCGGGATGGGCGCGCTCTACGTCGCCGAACAACGCTCCACTGGGCGTCGCCGCGCGCTCAAGCTCCTTCGCGCGGCCCTCGTCACGGACACCAACACCCGCGAGCGCTTCGTCCGCGAAGCGAAGGTCTCTTCGCGCATCGAGAGCGATCACGTCGTGTCTGTCATCGACGCGGGGATCGACGCGGACACGGGCGTTCCCTTCATCGTGATGGAGCTGCTCGAGGGTGAAGACCTCGCGCGCTTCGTGCTCTCGCACGGCGTCCTCGACGGCGCGACGGTCCTCGAAGTCCTCCGCCAGCTCTGCCACGCGCTCTCCGCCGCGCACGCTGTGGGCGTGATTCACCGCGATCTCAAGCCCGAGAACGTCTTCATCGCGCGATCGCGCCGCGCCGACGTGCGCTTCACCGTGAAGCTCGTCGACTTCGGCATCGCGGCCATCATCGAGTCGTCCGCCACCAGCCACGCGACGGGCGCGATCGTGGGCTCGCCCGCGTGGATGGCGCCCGAGCAAGTCGACACGGGCCTCATTCGCCCGAGCACGGACGTCTGGGCCCTCGGGCTCCTCGCGTTCTGGCTCTTCACGGGCCGTCACTATTGGAAGAGCGCGAATCAACACGGCGCGACGCTCCAAGCGCTGCTCGTCGAGAAGCTCGTCGAGCCGCTCGAGCCCGCCACCGTTCGCGCGCGATTCTTGGGCGCCGAGGGTCGCATCGCGCCCGCGCTCGACCCGTGGTTTGCGCGCTGTATCGCCCGCGATCCGGCCGCGCGCTACGCCGACGCCTCGCAGGCGATCGCCGCGCTGCAGTCGTGCCTCGCGTCGACGACGCAAAGCGATCTGCCCCCGAGCCTCGCGGCCGTCGCGCCGACGGTCGTCGCGGGTCCGACGGGACCTTCGGGCGCGTTGACTCCTGCGACAACGTCGGTGTCCTCGATGCTCGCCCCGCGTCGCTCGCGCGCGCCGATCGCGCTCGCGCTCGCGGCCCTCGCGCTCGGCAGCGCCGCCACCGCGGCCATCGTCGCCGCGAAGAAGACCTCACCCACCACCGCGCGCGGCGAGCCCGAGATCGCGCTCGCGCCCCGCGTCACCGCGCCCGAGCCGCAGCGTCGAGAGAGCGCCGCTCCGCCGACGACGCCCACGACGATCGCGATCGCGGACGCCTCGACGAACGCGATCGCAGCCGCGTCCACCACGCGCGAGCCTCGCCGAGAAGCGATCGCGCCGCACACGACCCAGCGCGCCGCGCGTACCCTCGCCACGCGCGGATCGATCTCGACCGATGCGCCAGCGCGCAACACGCGAAGCACGACGGACTCGGGCGTGGCTCCGTCGGTGGCGACGCAACCCGCGAGCGGACCGAGCGGCGGGCCGCCCGGACCTCGGCCCAATCGATGTGCTGCGTACGTCGCGATCGAACGGCGAGCGAACGCGCTGCTCGACAACGCCGCCACGATCGAGAGCACCGATCCGAGGCAAGCGATTCGCGACCGCGCGCAAGCGATGGCGCTGCGCGAGGGCATCGACGAGCAGGTCGCGCGCTTGCGAACGATGGCGCGCGGCGAGCTCTCGTCGGACCCCGAATTTGTCGCGATGGTGCGCGAGGTCGATCAGTGCGTGGCGCGATTGCGCGCGCGCGCGCCGTGAGCGCTCACATCGCGCCCGAGCGGATCCAGTTGACGAAGAGGCAGAGCTGCGTGTTTCCGAGCGAACCCGACGGCGGCATGCGGTTGCCCGCGCCACCTGGAACGCGCATGTGCTGGTTGAGCAGCTTGTACATGAGGTAGCTGTTGTTGAGGTCGCGCGGCGTCACGCGCGCCATCGCAGCGCGCGACGAGCGCATCAACAGGTTGGTGCGCATCTGCGCTGCCGAGCCCATCGAGAGCATCCCGCCCGTCCCTGGGTCGTGGCAGCGCGCGCCTGTGCACGACGTCGTGACGACGCCCATGTAGAGCTGCGCTGCGGTGACGTTGGCGGTCGTGCATGTGGGGACGTTCATGAGCGCGAGGCCCGCGTCTGCGCCGGTGCCCGTGTCCGCGACGCCCGAGTCTGCGCGCGCGTCTGTGCGGCTGTCCGTCGCGACGTCTCGTCCCGTCGGAGCGTCCGTACGCGCGTCCATCGCGACCCCGCTGTCGCTCGCCACGCCGGTGTCGAGGTCGACGCCGCTGTCCTCTGCGACCGCTGAATCCTCGGGTGATCCTGTGTCGCTCGGCGTCGCGCTGTCGTTCGCGCGAGCGTCGTTGCCGCGCGCGTCGACGGCGGCGTCTTCGTTTACGGGAGTTCCACAGCCGATCACCGCGAGTGCGGCGATCGCCAAAGTCCACGGCTTCGCGTTCATCGAGCGCTCCTTCGTCCGACTCGAATCGATACCATCGAAGCGCCCCCGCGCGCGACGGCGTTGCGCGTGAACCCTGCGCCGACTACGACCGCATGAGCGCCGCGGTGATCTCGTGGACGTCGCCCTTGCCTTCGATCACGGCGGCGAGCGTCTCGAATACTGGGGTCTTCAACCCGCGCTGCTTGGCGAAGTTCACCACGCGGGGAACGAGGTCGATCGGCTCGATGCGAACGCCCATTTCGACCGCGAGCTGCGAGGATTTCGCCCCGCGGGCGATGCGCTGTCCGAACGCCACTTCGGGCCGCGCGTCTTGTTGCGCCATCGCGGCCATCAGGTCACCGATGCCCGCGAGACCGTAGAAGGTCTTTTCGAGCCCGCCCGCGGCGACGCCCATGGACGCCGCTTCGCGAAGCGCGCGGACCATCAACCCTGCGATGAGCGGCTCGCTCACGCCGAGCTCTCGCGCGAAGCCGACGCCCACGAGCAGCGCGCCGACGAGGGCCGAGGCCCACTCGGTTCCGATGATGTCGTCGCTCGAAGACACGCGGAGGCTCGGCGACGCGATCGCGTGCTTCACCGAGTCGATCACCTCTGGGTAGTGCGACGCGACCGCGATCACGCTGGGGCGCCCTTCGAGCAGATCCTGCGCGAGCACGGGGCCCGCGAGCGCGCCGACGCGCTTCACGGGCGTCTCTTGTCGAACGACCGCAGAGATGGGCAACAGCCCCTCGCTCGAGAGCCCGCGCACCGCGTGAACGACGTAGTGCGCGCCCGTCGTCGAGTCGCCGAGCGTCGTCGCCACCGGTCGCGCCACGTTCGAAGGAACGGCCAGAATGATCAGCGTCGCCCTCGCGCCGAGCACGTGGACTTCGCCCGTGACCTCGACGCCTTCGGGCCGATCGCTCGTGTCGCGGCGCGTGCAAACCACCGCGCGATTTCCTGCCATTTGTGCGGCGCGCGCGAGGGCGAAGCCCCACCGACCGCCGCCGAGGATCCCCACGGTCATGGCGCTCACGAGGCCACCTCCTGCCCGGCGCGCGCAGCGCCGCCGCTCGCCGTCGCGAGGCTCCCGCGCGCAGAGCCGAACCCGAGGCCCGAGACCACCAATCGATTCTGGTAGTAGAGCAGCAGCTTGGTGTCCGCGAGCACGTACCCGTCGCCCTGCGCCGTGAGCACAGGAAACGAGTGGTACCCGCTCCACGCGCGGACCGCTTCGTCGAGCAGCTCGGTGGCGCCGCGCTTTCGCACGCCGGGGCCGAGCACGATGAGCCCGCGGTCCTCGAGCTCCGCCGCGCGATCACGGATTTCGCCCACCGCGCGCGACATCTCTTGCCGCGGGACGAACACCTCGTCCCGATGCCGAATGAGCCCGAACAGGTCGGACTTCGGGTGCGCCGCGCGGAGCTTCTCGAACGCCGCGCCCGCGACCAAGTGCGTGCTCATGAGCACCGTGTTCTTCGCGAACTCCTCGCAGATCGACTCGCCGAGCTCGCGCGTGTACTGCGCGTCGCGCGAGGCGTCCATCACGATGCGCCCGTCGCGCTTCAGGTACGACAGCGGATCGACCGTGCGTCCGCGGCGGTCGATCGAGCGCCCGTCGCTCGTCACGCGATTGCCGAAGGGATCGAGCGGGTCGCAGAAGCGAAGCACGATCGATCCCTCGGTGAGCAAGAGCTTTCGAACGAGCGTGAGCACGCGCTCGAGCTGGGTGCTCTCGTCGTCCGAGATGATGTACCGAGCGCGGCCTTGCTCTGCGAGCCAGTCTTCGATGAGCGTTCGCGCCTCGAGCGTGAGCTGATAGTTGAGCGTCGCGGGGACGAAGAAGACCTTTTGCGGTCGACCGCGCTGCGCCGTCCGGATCATCGCCTCGATGCCCGTGCCCGCGAGCCCGAGCTTGAGCTTCTCTTCGACGCCGCCCGAGCGCGACCGCGTCCCGCCCGGAAAGAACAGCGAGTGATACCCGCGCTCGATGAGCACACACGAGTACGCCTTGAGCACGTTCTTGTAGAGCACGTGCTTGATGCGGCGATCGACGCGGTACGCGCCGAGGTTGTGCATGAAGAAGCTGAGCAGCGGGTTGGTGAAGAGGTTCTTTCCTGCGCCGTAGGTCGCGGGCGGGAGGTGCTCTCGCTCGAGCCCGTAGCCGAACGCGACGGAGTCGAAATTCGACAGGTGCGTGGGGACGAACACGATGGTCCCGATCTGCGCGAGCCGCGTGATGTCCCCGGTCGGACCTTGCGTCACGAGGTGCTCGCGCAGCGACGCCTCGGGGCCTCCGCCCGCGAGCGTCTGCAGCGGCGAGAGCAGTCCTCCGACGAGCGAAGGGAGCACCTTGGACGCGAAGCGATAGACCTTGGGGTCGAAGTTGCCCGCGACGTCCCACGCGTACATGCGCGCGAGCTGCTCGAGCTTCGTCTGCCGTTCGCCGTCGCCCATGCGCCCGAGCGAGCGCGCGAGGTTGCGAAACGTCACCAAGAGCTCTCGCTCGTCGCCCGCGTGCGCTTCGAGTCGTCTGATCTCGTTGTACGCCGCGTCGTTGAGCAAGAAGAGTGGGTCTTTGGCCTCGGCGAGAACGCGGGACACGACTTCGTCCACGATGTCTCGTCGTTCGGCGTTGAACCGAAAGATGGTCGGCTCGTTCATCGGGTGGCGGGAGGGTATCACCCGCGAACGCGAGCCCCGCGCGCAAAACAACGCCGCTCTCGCTGCAAAAACACCGGCGAATCCCGCGACACCCGCGCGGTCGACCGAGTGGGTTTTTCGCTGAAAGGGCTTGCAAGGACTGACGTGACCCGCGTGGGCTGTTCGTCCATCATGCTCGCTGACGTGAGCGATAGACCGAGTCCGAGCAGGCCGACCCGTCGCCTGAGCAACATCTTCGATCAGTCGCCGTTTCTGCCAGATTTTTCACAGGTCAAATCACTCCGTGACTCGCAAGCGGCGCTCGAGGCGCTCGTGCGGCCGTCGGAGTTGAGCTGCGTGTTTCAGCCGATCGTGCGGTTCGACACGCTCGAGGTGTTCGCGCACGAGGCGCTGGTCCGTTGCTCGGTCGAGCGGTTTCGCTCGCCGCCGGTGCTCTTCGAGCGCGCGCTGCACGACCGCTGCGTCGGACGCCTCGGGAGGCTCATTCGAGACGTGGCGATCCCGCTGTGCAGCGGGATGCCCGTGTTCGTCAACGTTCACCCGCAGGAGCTGCAAGAGTCGTGGCTCGTTCGCCCGGACGACCCGATGTACGAGCACGATGACGAGGTGTTCGTCGAGATCACCGAGTCCGTTCCGATGACGCACTTTCAACTGTGCCGTGATGTGTTGCGCGAGATGCGCTCGCGGCCAGGCGTGCACCTCGTCGTCGACGACCTCGGCGCGGGCTACTCGAACTTCGGCCGCATCGCCGACCTCGAGCCCGCGATCGTCAAGATCGACAAGGGGCTCATCGACGACATCGCCGAGCGCGCGCGAACGCGAACGCTCGTCTCGGGGCTCGTTCGCCTCTGCGGCGAGCTCGGCGCCAAGGTCGTGATCGAAGGCATCGAGACGCTCGAGCAGTTCATCGCGTGCAGGGACACGGGCGCGCACTACGCGCAGGGCTACCTGCTCGCGAAGCCTGGGTTTCCTCTGCCCGTGATCGGCGACACGGTGCAGCGACTCGCCCTGCCGAAGCGCTCGTTTTGAGTTTTGATGAAACGACGATGTTCAGTGGTGACAACCGATCGCGACCTGAGTAGGGTCCGGCTTGTTTACGACTCGTAGCGTCTCGCTCAGCCTTCGTGCCTCGAGCACATGGACGGTGTCGCGCCGTCCAGGTCTGTCAGCGTGACATTCACCGCAGGGTAGCCTGTTCTTGGCTGGCTTCTGGGTAGAGGGCGCGCTCGCGCATGGCTCGCTGAGCGTCTCCCTCGGAACCGGGAGTGAGCCAGGCGCGAGCGCGCCCTCGACCCAGGCCAGCCTGTGAGGCTACCGATGCGCCTTGTGGGATTGGTGGGCGAGCGCTACGAGTCGTGAAGTCCCCGTTGGCGCAACGGCGCCGCGCGACATCGCGAGCGCTCGCAGAGCGTGTTCGACGCGAGCAGCGGCGACCACGAATTCAACGAAGGTAACGAGGGAGGGCGCATCGAGGGGTCGTCGATCGTATCGAGCAATGGCGACCACGAATTCAACGAAGGCAACGAGGCATCGCCGAGTGCGTCGCGTGTGGGCGGCCACGAATTCAACGAAGGCAACGAGGCATCGCCGAGGGCCAGGAGTTCGGCCTCCTCTTCTTCTTCGAGTCGGTCGAAGACGAAGAGGAGGCGAGCGAGTGAATCGCGCCACGCGTGTGGAGGAGAAGATGATGGATGCGTGGCGTTCCGGCGGAGTCGTAGACGGAGCCGGTTGCGGAGGGAGCGCCGAGTCGTGCGACGTTGCGCTTTGCCGCAGCCATTGCCAACCGCCGCGCGCCTCGCCGCACCCGAAGCAAAGTCCACGCATCGAGTCAGTTAAGTCCCAGAGCACAGCGTGTTTCGGGCTGAGTGTGTTGTGG
>JAEUKI010000034.1 GCA_016793325.1 Myxococcales bacterium
CAGCGACGATTCGCACTGCGTCGCGCCCGAGCGCTGCAACACGCGCACAGGAACGTGCCAGACGATGGCGCCCGATCCTTCGCGGATCTCCGACGGGCAACCGTGTCGGCTTCCCACGGCGAGTCAGCCCTCGCCGTGCAAAGGCACCTGCTTCCGCATCGTGACGGGCAACCCGAACGGCGTGTGTGGGTCGTACGTCAACCTCGCAACGACGCCGCGCTGCCCCGATGATCCAGACGCCATTCAGCCTCTCGGTCGCATGGGAATGGACAACCTCGGGATCTGCATCTTCCGCACGTGCTCCGCGACGCAGTGCTGCCCGAGCGGTCTCGTGTGCGAAGGCCTGGACGGCATGGGCTACTGCTCGGTCGACGACCCGATGGAGAACAACATCGCGTGCGACGGTGATGGCGGGCTGTCCGACGCAGCCACGGATGGCGACGACGCAGCCATCGATGGCGGGGGAGACCCATGAAGCACACACATTCAAAACAGCTGCTGCTTCTCTGCTCTTGGCTCCTCTCGGCCTGCGGTGGCGCCAGTATCACGATCAGCGGGCAGCAAGACGGCACACGCCTCGCACAGTCGGTCCCGACGCCCATGGGCGGACGCATCGGCGCAGGACGGCTGGCAGCGAGCGGGACATTTCGCGGCGATGTCGTGAGCGCCGTCGATTCAGGCTCCGGGCAGCGCACCCCTCCGTTCAGCGTCGGAGCGTCGCTCGGCGTAGGCTTCATCGGAGGGGACGCTGCGCTCGATTGCCGCTTCGCCGAGGCTCATCACGGCGTACGCACGAACCCGATGCTCGCGACAGCCAACCCGCACACGGGAGTGCTCTGGCGCTGCGGAGCGAGCCTTCGCTACGCGCTCGACGCGGGCCACCGCGTGCAACTGCTGTTCGGCGCGACGCTCTCGCTCGAAAACGCCTTGGTTCACCGGGATTTCAGGTTCACGCGAACGACGAACGGCTTCGGGATCCCCACGTCGTCGATGATCACCGACTACACCGAGCGTCGCGTAGTCACGATGTTCGGAGCCTCCGCTCACATCACCGCGCAATACGACCCGCACCGATACGTGATGCTCGAAGCGGCGCTCGGGCTCGTGATGCCGCCAACGCTCCCGCGCAATGTGCACTACGCGTGGTCTCCGAGCGGGTTGAACCCCAGCGAGCCAACCGCCGACGCGCTGCCGTTCTACGAGTTTGGCATCGCGGGCATGGGCTGGATCGGCGCTGCATTCGGGCCCGAATATGCGCGTTTCGCCGTCCGCGCGAGCGGCGCGCTCGGGAACGCAGCGGCCATCACCGGCGCCCACTTCGGCGCAGAGGCCGCCCTGGTTGTCAGCACACAAGTATTCAACCCCGGCCCTCGTACTCCGTTTCTCTCCGAGTGGGAGCGCAGGGTGAGCCGCGCTACCCGATCATCGGGCACACCACGCGACTGATCACCGCGCGGTTGTTTTGCTCGCGGCACTCGCGCACGGCGCTGTCGTCGTCGACGCGCACGCGAACGTCCACGGGCGTCGCGGTCATGCCCGCGCCCGGCCAGCGGCAGCTCACGTCCGCGCACGCGCCGGGGTTGAGCACGCGCCCGAGCGGCGCTGCGCACAAGCGCATCGTGCCCATCATCGCGGGTTCGCCGTTGTAGAAGCCCACGGACACCGCGTCGTTCAGCGGCGCTGCGCCGCGGTTGCACACGCGCGCGCGCAGGATCGCCGTGTTGTCGGCCTCGCACGACCACGAGGCGCCCTGCGCGGTTCCGTCCGCGACGCCGATCATCCCTGCGCGGCCCTGAACGTTGGTTCGAAAGTTGTTGAGCCCCGCCGTGCGCCACCCGCGACGCATCATGCTCGTGCGCGGAACGCGGAGGTTATCCTCGATGTTCGTCACGTGGTACGGATGCTCGTTCCACACGGGGCGCGAGCCGACCCAGCGATCCATCACGTCGCTGAAGACCCGCACGCCGTTCGGCCCGCGCTCGCGCGACGCGCGGCAGGTGTTGCCCGTCCCGGCTGTGCCCGCGGGAGGAGCCGCGCACACGAAATCACAGCTCGTCGCGCCCGCCGCGCAGCACTGCGTGTCCATCGTGCAGCGGCAGAGCCCCTCGACGCACGAGCCCGAGCTGCAGTCGTCGTTGCCGCGGCAACGAATGCCGGGAAACAGCGGGTCTGTGTTGCGCGGTCCGAGCCCGGCGCACGGACGACCGACGCCGATCATCCCGCACAAGTGGTTCGATCCCATGACGATCTCCGCGCGAAAATCGCCGTCGACGTCCGCCACGATGGGGTTCTCGTACCAAGTGCACGACGAGTGCGGCGCGGAGTACAAGACGTTTCCGCTACGGCCGTCGTACACGCGCAAGAAGCACTCGTCGGCGTACACGGCTTCGACGCGACCGTCGCCCTCGAAGTCGAACGACGTGCTCCCCGTCACGGCGCTCGAGGCGTCTTGCGAGGGGCGCGTCCAGAGCACGCCGTTGGTCGTTCCCGTGTCGCAGTTGCCGCCGGCTCGCGGCGTCGCAGCGCAGTCGGGATCGAAGACCATGTACTGCGTCCCGCCGGCGCTCGCGAACTCGGCTTGTCCGTCGCCGTCGAAGTCCGCGATCGTGGGTGGTCCGCCGTAGCCACCAGGAATGGCCACCGGGCCGAACACCACGCGGCCTTCGAGCGTCTCGATCCGCGCGTTGCCGTTGGAGATCACGACCACCTCGGGGATCTCTGGCTCCATGAAGCGCATGCCCGGAAACGCGCCCATGTTCGCGACCGCAACGTGACCCACCGTTCCGCTCGCGGCGCGATAGCTCTCGGGGAGCCAGTTGCGCATCGCGCGATCCCATCGGTACACGCGAATGCCGTCGACGAGCTCGACCTCGCCGTCTTCGTCGACGTCCATCACGACGGCGTGCGCGCCCAGGCCTCCGCCCCCGCCGCCGCGCGCGTCGTACGAGGCGAGCCCCGCGGATCCGCCGGAGCCTCCGATGAGCGCGCCCGTGCGGCCGTCGAACGCGATTCCGTTGCGCAAAACCTCGGGAAACCCGTCGTCATCGAGGTCGACCACGACGGGCGACGTCCACCATCCGCCCGAGACCTCGTAGGGCATTCCCATGTTGTTCGAGCGCCAGTAGATCCTCCACGTGCCCGGCGCGCTCTGCGTGTACGCGACGAGCCCGCCGCCCGCTTTGATCGCGATGATCTCGGCGAGACCGTCGTTGTCGAGGTCAGCGATCGCGGGAGAAGTCGAGGCCACCACGGGCTGCTCGCCGAGCGTCGCTTGCAGCGCGCACGTGCGCCCGTCGAGCACGCGGATCACGCCGGTCTGCGAGATTGAATTCATGTGCGTTCCGGGGTCGAAGATCCCGACGATGGACGGGCGCGGGCCGCTGTCGGGGTCGCGCGTCCGTGGCGCGAGATCTCCGACGACCAACGCGCCGAACACGTGCGTATGGTTCGGAAACATGTCCCCCATCGGCGCGGTCTTGAACTCGCACTGCACCGTCGGAGCGAACACGCCCGGCCGAAGCTCGGTCGTGCACGTCGTGTCGCTCGAGCCTTCGCCCCAAGGAACGCAGCGCCCCATCACGCACCGCGTGTCGCCTTCGCACTCATCGGGCGTCGCGCACGGCGCCCCGCTGGCGCCGTCGCCGCCGCCCCCGTCGCCGCTCGTCGCGTCGCCGGAAGCGCCGTCGCCAGAGGACGTTCCATCGAGGCCTCCGTCCATCGAGGTCGATCCGTCTGGGCGACCGCTGTCTGCAGGCATCGAAGGGGGCTCGGAGCAAGCGAGCGCAGCGAGCGCGAGAACCGAGAGGGACGCGACGCGAATATGCATAGCGAGATTGTCGCCGAGAAACGCGCCGCGAAGAATGGGCGGACGATCTCCCAGGGATTCACGGTTGGCGTAGGATCCGAGCTCCGAATGCGACTCGGTCGAAGGCAGTGCCTGTGCGTTTCGCTCGCGGCCGCGGCGTCACGCGTCTTGTCAGCGTGCAGCGCGCGGACGGAGGGACCGCCCACCGCGCAAGGCGCGATCTTGACGGTGTACGGCGGGACGCCCTCGCGCGAGCAGCTCAACAGCGCAGACGCGTTCGTGCAGACGACGGCCGCGCTGCTCGGGGTCCCGACGCCGCGCAACATCCGCTACACGTGGAACGAAGGCATCACCGACCCGCTCGGCTGCGCTGGCGGAGGCGTCACGGACCCGATCACGAGCGACGTGTTCGCCGGTGAATTTCCTCACTATCACGAGCTCGTTCACTCGGTCGCGCTGCCGCTCGGGCTGCCGCCGCACTTCTTCATCGAGGGGCTCGCGGAGGCGTTTTCGCCGCGGCCTGACTTCCTCTGTCCACAGCCGGTGCGGGGGCCGTTCGCGACGCCCATCGAGTGGCTCGACTCGCGCGTGCTCCGCGGCGCATACGGCGTAGAGCGCGGGCGACTCGACCACGAGCTGTACATCCACGCGGGCGTGTTCACGAGGACGATGCTCCGCGAGTTCGGCCGAGAGCGATACCTCCGGCTCTACCGCTCGCTCACGTACTTCGCAGACCTCGCCGAGGTGCGGCGCGCGTTCGTCGCGGTCCTCGGGATCACGATCGAAGAGGCGCTCGCCCTCGCGCGCAACGCGAACACGAGCGAGCTCTGAAGCGCGCCCTAGCGAGCGCGAGCAATGAGGGCCACCGTGGCTAATGGACCATCGTGTCCGAATCGATTGAGCGCAGTGGGGATGGGGTGGATCGCGAATTTCACAATCAGAGCACCGTCCCCGATTACAGTGAGAATGTGATTCCGAAGCGGGCGCCGAGGCCGCCGAGCGCGAGGTCGAGCACGCCGGGAGAGAGCCAACCGACGCCGCCCTGCGCGTAGAGCTCTGCGAGCGCGTGCTCGCCGAGCACCAACGACACCGCGAGCTCACTGATGAGCCGGTGGACCAACGGAGGGCTCACGACGCCGAGGCCGCCGAAGAGAAACACGTCGTAGGCCACGGTGGGCGTGAGCGCGACGCTCGGGTGAACCGCGAACGTCCCGCCCACGCCGAGCCCGAATCGCGCCGCAAACGCCACGCCCCCGCCCGGAAGACTCCCTCCCGCGCCGATGCCCGCCCGCGGCTGCAACGTGAGCCCCCCGAGCACGTTCACCCTCACCGTCGCCTCGGCGAGCAGCCGCGCCGTAAACGACGGAGCCATCGAGACCTCGGGCGTCGCCATCACGCTCAGCGATCTTCGCGCGTAGCGCCGCGCGTCGCCCCAGCGCACTTGCGCGCTGACGTCGGTCGAACAAAGCGCGCACGCGAGGGAGCTCGCGACGACACCGATATTCAAGCGTGCGCGTCGCGCGTGTAGACCGCTCGGTCGCATGATGTTCGCCATGGTCACTCGGCGCGCGGCGCGCTGTCTCCACGCGAGCGACGAGCGGTGATAGGCTGCCGACGAATGAAGCGATCGCGGCCGAACGGAGACGGATCAGCGAGCGCTGGCGGGACGAAGCGCCCATCGAGCGCGCAGGACAGCGCGCCGAACCCCGCGCCGCGCGGGATGAAAACGTGTGCCGTGAAGCTCTCCGCGGCGGCGCTCGTCGCAGCGACCGCGCTCTCGTCGTGCACGAGCCCCGCGACGGCGGTGCTGGTCATCGTCGACACCGACGCGCGCGAGCGGGTCTTGTCGCTGCGCGTGCTCGTGTCCGCCGGGACGACGCGCTCGACGACCGCGCAGCCGCGCGCGTGGACGCGCACGGGGGCGAGCGACGACTTCGGATTTCCTGCGTCGTTTACGATCGCCGCGGGCACAGGCCCCAAGGACGGAACCGTGAGCGTCGAAGCGGTGCTCCAGCTCGCTCCCGCAGGGCCGGGGCAGCCCGTGTCGAGCGCGCAGCGGACGGCGAGGTTTCGGTTCGTTCCGAGGACGCCGTCGTTTGTGCGGCTGTTCATCCCGACCGCCTGCGCGGCGACGGTCAACCCGCCCGCGCGCTGCGCGGACGAGAGCACGCCGTGCACGCTGTCACGCTACTGCGAAGAGCGCGGGCAGACCTGCGGCGACGACGGCCAGTGCACGACGCCCGACGTCATCACGCAGCCCATCCCCGACGGAGGCGTGCGCACGGACGCTGCGTACGACAGCGCGACCGACGCGCGGACGGACACGGGCAACGACGCGTGCTCCCCCCAGTGCTCGGGCCGACAGTGCGGCGACGATCGCTGCGGCGGCTCCTGTGGAACGTGCGCGTCAGGCTCGACCTGCAGCGCCGCCGGGACGTGCTTCGCCTGCAACGAAGGCAGCGCGTGCACCCCCGCAGAGCCCTGCCGCACAGGGGCGATCGTCTGCGGCGCGAGCGCTCCTTCGTGCGTCGCGCAAGCGAGCTCCCCGGGCGGAACCCCTTGCGCGGGCGGCGTCTGCGACGGCCGCGGAGCGTGCGTCGCGTGCGTCGCGGGCTCGGCGTGCACGCCCGCCAACGAGTGCCTGAGCGGGATGATTTCGTGTGCCACAGGAGCGCCCGTGTGCACGCCGGGCGCGCCGCGCGCCGCGGGCGCCACGTGCGCCGGAGGCGTGTGCGACGGGATGGGTCGCTGCGTCGCGTGCTCCGCGGGCATGAGCTGCAACACCGGCAACCCGTGCACGACAGGGATGATTTCGTGTGCCATGGGCGGCCCCGTGTGCGCGACGAGCGGCAACCGGACCGCGGGCTCGATGTGCCCCGGCGGCGTGTGCGACGGGATGGGTCGCTGCAGCGCGTGCGCGACGGGCGCCGCGTGCACGCCCTCGAACCCGTGCAACACGGGCATGATTTCGTGTGCCTCGGGCACCGCCGTGTGCGCGAGCAGCGGCAACGCGACGGCGGGCTCGACGTGCCCTGGCGGCGTGTGCGACGGGACGGGGCGATGCATCGCGTGCAACGAAGGCGCGGCGTGCACGCGCAGCAATCGCTGTGAAGTGGGCCGCGTTTCGTGCAGCACAGGCGCGGCGGTGTGCGCGCTCGCAGGCAACGCGACGGCCGGGGCGAGCTGCGACAACGGCGGAACGTGCGACGGGATGGGGCGCTGCGACTCGAACCTCGGAGCGGCGCAGGACTCGATGATCACGGTTCCTGCGGGCGTCACGACGATGCGCGTTCGAGCGTGGGGCGCCGCAGGAGGAACGGCGTACGGAGGCGTCGCGTGTCGCGGCGGCGGCGGCGGCTTCATCGAGACCGTCGTGAGCGTGACGCCCGGCGAATCGCTGCGCGTCGTGGTCGGCGCGCCCGGCGGCAACGGCGGCGCCTCGGGCGCAGGCGGCGTCGGTGGAACGCCGGGCGGCGGCGGTCGCGGCGGCAACTCGAGCGGGCAGACCGGCGGCGGTGGCGGCGGATTTTCGGGCGTGTTTCGCGGGACGACCCCGCTCGCGATCGCCGGTGGCGGCGGCGGTGGAGGTGGCAGCACGGCTTCGTCGCGCTGCCCTGGCGGCGCGGGCGGCGGCACCGTTGGCGCCGCGGGCAGTGGCGGCAACGGGGGCGGAGGCGGCACGCAAACAGTCGGCGGACTCGGCGGAGGAACCGGCACGTCGGGCAGCTCCCTCCGCGGCGGCGTCGGAGGAAGTCGCAACGACAGCGGCGGCGGTGGAGGCGGCGGGTTCTTCGGCGGCGGCGGCGGTCAGGGCGCGAGCAGCGACGCGTCGTCCGGCGGAGGAGGCTCGGGCCACGCGACAGGGACCATCGTGACGTTCGTGGCCGGATCGGGGACGACCCCTGGCAACGCAGCGAGCCCGCTCCGCGGAGGCGCAGGCAGCGCAGGCGTCGTGGGCAGTCCGGGTCGCGTGATCCTGTCCTTTCCTGCAATGTGATGTTGAACCGCCGACCGCGATGAACGAACGTCTGACTGTGCATCGTTCGAACTCTTCGCTCACGGGCGTGCTTCGCTCGATCGCGTTGCTCGCGCCGATGGTCGCCATCGAAGCGTGCGACCGAACGTCGTCTGCCTCGCGCAACACCGAGCCCGCGCAGAGCAACGCCGGCTCGAGCAGCGAACCATCCAACACGGCGAGCGCCGCAGACGCCGCAGCCACGCTCGCGTCGGACGACAACGACAGCGGGACGCAAGAAGGCGCGTCGACGAACGCAGACCCGCAGCAAGCCGCCAACGGCGAGCGGTGCTCGACGCCGGGCGAGCGGCGACGCGCGGTCGTTCCCGAGGGCGCGATGCCGTGCACGTGCGCGGGCGACGCGGGCGCTGCGCGATGGGTGTGCGACCCGGGCGCGATGCGCGTGATGGGTCCGCTTCCGCCGCCAGAGCTCGCGGCGTGAGCCACCGCTCGGCCCTCGGTTGATCGACCACGAAAGCGCGATTTCTCTCAGGATATTTCCAGAGAGATCGCTCTTTGTTCGTCGCGCGGCCCCCTTCGCTGCGTCGATCTCCCCTTTCGATCGATCGCTGCGACGCTCACCCGTTCACGGGTGGTTGCTGTTGAGCTCGGTCACGAAGAGGCGGCCGCGAACGTTCGCTCCGCGCACGTACGAGCCAACCCACACGTCGTACTGACCAGGACCCGCGTTGGGAACGTCCACCGTCGGGTTCGCTCCGCCGTAGCTGTCGTCGTTGCAGCGCCATCCGCCGCTGGCGGTGTTGACGAGCAGCGTGGTGTCGGTGTTCTGCGACGCGGTCGCGCCGGGGACGACCACGTAGAAGCGCAGGTTCGACGAGGTGCCGCCGAGGTTCACGATGTAGTCGGGCGTGCGGGTCACGTAGCCGACGCAGCCCGAGCCGAGGCTGAGCGAACGGGCGTCGATCGTTCCACCCGAGACGATGCTGACCGAGCGCGGGTCGGGCACGAAGCCCGGGCGCAGACGAACCGTGCCGAAGTTGGCGCGGCGTCCGCCAATCTGCAGCGACTGCTGAGCGACGACATCTTCGCCAACGCCCGAGACCACGAGCGCTGCGGCGAGGCCCAACGCGCTGAGAACAACCGACTTCTTCATTCGTGCTTCCTCCGAGAAACGCCGCGATCTTCGCGACGATCGATGCCGAGAACACTTTTGTTTTGCTGGACTCTGACAACGCCCCATTTCGAGGGATGTCTCGAGCGGACCGTCGCGCTGACGCTCCATCACCCGTTCGGCGGGCCGGGATTGAACGGCATGTGCCGTTGGTTATTCAACTCTTGTGCGCTACTTTGCGACGTTTGTTCGATTGCCGTGAGAGCGCATCGATGCAGTCTCAGCACACCCGCTGTCAGCCGCTGTAAGTCACCCGCGGTCGCGTTGGCTCAGAGCATGTGGATCGGGTCCACATCGACCACCACGCGCACGAACGGCGGTGGGTGTGCGTCGAGTTCAGCCACGAGCTGGTGGAGCACTTTGCGAAGCGCCGGACGTTCGCTGGCGCGAAGCATCGCTTGCATGCGCGTGCGCGAGCGAACGCGCTCGATCGGCGAGGGCGCGGGGCCGAGGAGCTTGACGCTCCCGTCTTGGCACTCGGGGATCTCTCGAAGAAACCGCGCGATGTCCTCGGCGACGTCCCTGACGCGCTGCTCGTCGAGCGAGTCCATCTTGATCGCGGCGATGCGACCAAACGGCGGATAGCCAAGCTCTCTGCGCGCGGCCACTTCGTCTTCGTAGAAGCCCTCGTAGTCGTGCGTCCTCGCGCGGTGCAGCACGGGGTGGTTCGGCTGAAACGTCTGGATGAGCACGCGGCCCGAGAGGTCTTTGCGGCCCGCGCGGCCCGCCACTTGCGCGAGGAGCTGAAACGTCCGCTCGCACGCGCGAAAGTCCGGCAACGAGAGCGCCGCGTCCGCCTCGATCACGCCCACGAGCGTCACGCGGGGAAAATCATGGCCCTTGGTCACCATCTGCGTTCCGACGAGGACGTCGATGTCGCCGCGACGGAGCTTGTCGAGCACCGCTTCGGCGCCGGCGCCCGAGGCCACGTCGCGATCGAGCCTGCCCACGCGCGCCCTTGGAAACGCTGAAATAATGCTCTGCTCGAGCTTCTCGGTCCCCACGCCGATGAGCGTGACGTCCGGCGATCGGCACTTGAAGCACACGCCCGTGAAGGGCGTCGTGAAGTCGCAGTAGTGGCAGCGCAGCGCGCCTTCGCGGCGGTGCAGCACGAGCGCCACCGAGCACGACGGGCACTCGAGGGCCTTGTCGCACGCTCCACAACGAACGCTCGGCGCGAACCCTCGACGATTGAGGAACAAGATCGTCTGCTCGCCTCGGTCGAGCGTCTCGTCGATCGCGCGCACGAGCGGGAGGCTCAACAAATCGTGCCCCGTCGGTCCGCGTCGCCCGACCTTGCGGAGGTCCACGATCTCGACCGCGGGCAGAGGAGCGCTCGTCGCGCGCTCGGGCAGCTGCAGCAATCGATAGCGCCCTTCGTTGGCCGCGTAGAAGCTCTCGACCGAAGGGGTCGCGCTGCCGAGCACGCACACGGCGCCTGCGCGATGCGCGCGCAAGATCGCGAGGTCGCGGCCGTGATAACGAAAGTTGTCGTCCTGCTTGAAGCTCGGGTCGTGCTCTTCGTCGACGAGCACCAAGCCGAGGTCTTTGATGGGCGCGAACACCGCGGAGCGCGCCCCGATCGCGACCTTGCATTCGCCCGTGTGGAGCCTGCGCCACATCGCGTGGCGCTCTGTGTCTTTGAGCCCCGAGTGGAGCACCGCGAGGTCGTCGCCGAAGCGCGCGCGATAGCGGCCGACGAGCTGCGGCGTGAGCGCGATCTCGGGCACGAGGATGAGCGCTCCGCGACCCGCGCGCTGCACAGCGTCCACCGCGCGCAGGTACACTTCGGTCTTGCCCGAGCCCGTGACGCCGTGGAGCAAGAACGACTCGCGTCGGTGCTCGCGCACCGCGTGAACGATCGCCTCTGCCGCGGCCGCTTGCGCGCCCGTGAGCGACGGAGGCGTGTCTCGGTGAACGGCCTTTCCGAAGAAGGGATCCGCGGGGACTTCTCTGCGAGAGACCTCGACGACGCCGCGGTCCGCGAGGCGCTCGACGACCTCGCGCGCGGTCTTCACGTGCGCGCGCAGCTCTTTGAGAGAGACCTCGCCCCGGGCCTCGAGGATCGCGAGGATCTGCGCTTGTTTGTCGCCCCTCGCTTTGCGCGGGTCGTCCGTCTTCTTCGAGGCAGTTGCGCTCGTCGCGCTCGTCGGGGCCGGCGCGATCGGCGCGAGCTTGACGAAGGTCTCTTCGCGCACCGAGGCCCACTTGGCGCGCAGCGATTTGCCCTTGGCGCGAGGGTCGTTGGCGAGCGAGCGCTTCTCGCGACGATCGACCGCGGGCGCCGCCGCGCGAAGCACTTCACCGACGGGATAGAGGTAGTACTCCGCCGCGTCGCGCAAGAAGCGCAAGAGCTCGGGGTCGAACACGGGCTCGTCGTCGAGCACCGTCGTGACGGGTCGCACGCGGTCGAGCTCGATGCCGCGCGGAGGCGTGGTGCGGCACTCGAGCACGTAGCCCACGAGCTGCTGCCGACCGAACGGAACCACCACGCGACCGCCCGGCGCGACGTTGCGCGTCATGCCTTGCGCGACCGAATACGTGAAGCTCCCCCGCAGCGGGAGCGGAACAGCGACGTCGATCCACAGCGCGGGCGCGGGCTGCGCGGGCGTCGCGAACAGTTCGGGTTGACGCAGTGTGGTAGCAGTCATTGCAGAGTCGCTCGACGCTGAGAGTAGGCTGCAGAACTCGCGAGCGCGAGAATGGTGCAGACATACTCTGTCCCGCCGAAACACGGACAATTTCCCCATTCGCCGAATGCGTCGTCGCAGGCCTTCTCAATCGCGCGGCGCTTTGGGAAATTGCCGCCGATTCACGGCTTCGAAACGTTTTGCTCTCGACGCGCAGCGCTCGACATTCAAACGCTCGTCGCGCCACTGCAAGCACCACTATTCATCGATGAGGACATTGTGAAAGCTCAACTGCGATATCTCCCACTGCTCGCGCTGGCGATCGCCGCGTGCTCGCCTCCCCCGGCGGGCAACGACGGCGGCGACGGCGCGACGGACAGCACCCCCGCGGACACTCGTACGGACTCGCGCACGGACACCGGGACCACAACGGACACCGGCGTCGATCCCGACACCGGCGTCGTCACAGACTCGGGCGTCGACCCCGACACGGGCGTCGTTACGGATTCGGGCGTCGATCCTGACACCGGCGTCGTCACCGACTCGGGCATCGACAGCGGCGTGGTCGTCGACAGCGGCATCGATACCGGCGTGGACACAGGCGTCGATACGGGCGTGGACACCGGTGTCGATACGGGCGTCGACACGGGCGTGGATTCGGGCGTGCCGATGTGCCCCGCGATGACGGGGACGCTCACGCTGCCGATGGGCATGGTGACCGGCACGCTGCCGATGACGCCGAACGCGATCAACAACGTGTCGTGCACGACGAACACGTTCCAGACCGGCGAGCACGTGTACGCGCTCAACGTCGCGACGCGCACCGGCGTGGTGTTGAGCACGGCAAACGCAGCGACGACGACGGACACGTCGCTCGTCATTCGCCGCACGTGCAACGACATCGGGACGGAGATCGCGTGCGACGACGACGGCGCCAACGACGGCACCAAGTCCTACGTCCGCGCGGTGCTCGAGCCGGGGATGTACTCGGTGATCGTCGACGGGTTCCGCACGGCGGGTCCGTATCAGCTCGACGTGTCGAGCTTCACGCCTGCGGCCAACGCGACGTGCGCCTCGGCGACGGCGTTGACGGCCGCGATGGCCACGATGGGAACGACGGCCAACGGCGGCTCGACCAACTCGCCCTGCCGCACGTCCACGGGGACCATCAACGGCGGGCAGGTGTACTACTCGTTCGCGATTCCAGCGAACTCGCGCGTGAACTTCGCGGTGACCGCGACGGGTATGCAGAACGTCCGCGCGTACCTCACCGACTCGTGCACCGCGACCACGTGCGCGGGAAGCAACACCACGAGCACGATGGGCACGGCCGTGAACCTGGGCGCGTCCAACTCGACCGCGGCTCCGCGCACGGTCATCCTGGCGATCTCGAGCACCTCGCTCACGACCGCGGGCGATTTCTCGATCACGCCGACGGTGACGGCGCTCGCGGCCAACGCGGCGTGCGCGGCCCCTACGGCGCTCACGGCGGGCGCCGCGGCGGTCAATGGCAACACGGACACCGGCGGATCGCCGGTCTCGTCCTGCACGGCGGACGCGACCGAGCTCTTCTACACAGCGACGATCCCCGCGAACTCGCGCGGGACGTTTACGCTCACGCACACCGGGACGCAGAGCGCGCGCGTTCGCGTGCTCGACAACTGCGCGCCCGCGAGCTGCCCGACGTCGACGACGAGCTCGACCACGGGCGTCGCGATTCCGGTCGACAACACGACGGCCTCCGCGCGCACCGTGATCCTCGCGGTCGCGAGCAACTCGACCTCCACGGCGAGCACGTTCGGTATCGCGCACACGAGCAACACGATGTTTGCGGCCAACGCTGCGTGCAGCGCGCCGATCGTCGTCGCGCCCGGCGCCTCCGCGATGATCGACACCATGGCGGCTGCAGGCACGCGTCCGATCGTGTGCAACACCGCCGACGGTGACGTGCTCTACTACTCGGTGACCATCCCCGCGCGCAGCTCGATTCCCGTCACGCTCACGCGCGGCGGAACGCAAGACGCGCGCATGCGCGTGCTCGACTCGTGCACCGCGACCTCGTGCGCAGCCAACGTCGCGACGACGAGCGCGACGGGGGTCACGGCGTCCATCGACAACACCACGGCCGCAGCGCGCACCGTGTTGATCGCCGTCGGCAGCACCTCGACGTCGACGCCCGCCACCGCGACGCTCGCGGTCGGAACGGCCACGCCGATCGTCACGTACACGGAGTCCATGACCCCGGCGATGTGCGACGACCTCACGATGGCATCTCCGGCGGCGGTCGTTCTCGGAGCGACCGGTGACGACGCCACGACGGCCCGCCTCGCGCTGCCGTTCAACGTGTCGTTCTTCGGAGCAGTGTCGAACGAGTTCAGCGCGAGCACCAACGGATTTGCGCAGATTTGGGCGATGGGATCGACCGGGACGCCCTCGTCGACCTTCACCAACGCCGTCATCCCCAGCACCGCTGCTCCCAACAATCTGCTCGCGGTGTTCTGGGACGACCTCGAAGTGACGGCCAGCGCCAACATCCGCACGGCGACCTTCGGCGGGATGCCGAACCGTCGCTTCGTCATCGAGTGGAACAACGTGTTGAATCGCAACGCGACGGGCTCGACGATGCGCTTCCAAGCGAAGCTCTTCGAAGGGACCAACGTTGTCGAGTACCACTACTGCGCGCTCTCTGACGCCGCGAGCCCCGTCTTGACGGGCAACAGCGCGACGATCGGCATCGAGAACGCTGCGGGCAGCAACGGCACGCAGCACTCGAACAACACGGCGATGAGCATCACCCTCGCCAACGCCATCCGTTACACGCCGATGTGATCGTCGCGCCCGAGCTCGGGCGCGGACGGACGTTCTCGGCGGGCAACAGCTCGCGTTCAACGAAATCGGAGGGGGTGAACGCTCGGCAGAAGACGCCAGCGGCTCCGTGCTCCGCGCAGGAGAGCGGCGCTGCGGCGCGTCTTTGATTGCGCGACACACGGGGCGCACGCACGCGAAGGACATATTCTGTCCGTCAGAGGGGCCGACAATTTTCCCATTGGGCAAAAGCGCCGCGAGGGGCTTCTCAAGCGCTCGTGGCTTTGGGAGATTGCCGCTGATTCACAGCTTCGAAACGCCGCTGCTGAACCGTTCACGCCCGCGACGGGCGTGCGCCAGTAGTAGCCCCACAAATCAAGAGGACATCGTGAGAGCTCAACTACGTTATCTACCGCTGCTCGCGCTGGCGATCGCTGCGTGTTCGCCTCCCCCGGCGGGCAACGACGGCGGCGACGGCGCGACGGACAGCACCCCCGCGGACACTCGTACGGACTCGCGCACGGACACCGGAACCACAACGGACACCGGCGTCGATCCCGACACCGGCGTCGTCACAGACTCGGGCGTCGACCCCGACACGGGAACCACCATGGATTCGGGCGTCGATCCTGACACCGGCGTCGTCACCGACTCGGGCATCGACAGCGGCGTCATCGTCGACAGCGGCGTGGTCGTCGACAGCGGCGTCGTCGTGGACACGGGCGTCGTCGTGGACAGCGGCGTGGTCACCGACTCGGGCGTCGGTCCGATGTGTCCCGCTCCCGCGGGCGCGATCACGCTGCCCATGGGCTCGGTGACGGGAATGCTCGCGGCGATGCCAGCGGGCATCAACAACAGCATTTCGTGCTCGACGGCGACGTTCCCGACGAACGAGCGCGTCTACTCGCTCAACGTGACGGCGCGCACGGGCCTCGTGCTCTCGACGGACAACGCAGCGACGACGTTCGACACGGCCGTCGTCATTCGCCGCGTGTGCAACGACATCGGCTCGGAGATCGCCTGTGACGACGACAGCGGATCGGGCACCAAGACCTACGTCCGCAGCGTGCTCGAGCCCGGAATGTACTCCGTGATCGTCGACGGGTTTACGTCCGCGGGCGGACCGTTTCAGCTCGACTCGTCGGTGTTCACGCCGGCCGCCAACGCGACGTGCGCCTCGGCGACCGTGCTCACGATGGGCTCGGCGACGATGGGCTCGACGGCCAACAGCGGAACGAACCAGTCCCCCTGCGGCTCGATCGAGGGCACCGGACAGGTGTTCTACTCGTTTACGGTCCCTGCAAATTCGCGGGCGAACTTCGCCATCACCGCGACGGGCATGCAGAACGTCCGCGCGTACGTGACCGACTCGTGCACCGCGACGACCTGCCGCGGAACGGCCACCACGACCACGATGGGCACGGCGGTGAACGTCGCGGCGCCGAACCCGACCGGGTCGCCCCGCACGGTGATCGTCGCGATCTCGAGCACCTCGGCGACGACGGACGGAGCGTTCACGATCCTGCCGACGGTCGCGACGCTCCCGGCCAACGCCAACTGCGCGATGCCGACGTCGATCGCGATGGGCGCGATGGCGATGGGCGACAGCATGATGGGCGGCGCTTCGCCGATCGGCTGCAGCACGGCCGAGGGAGAGGGCCTCTTCTACTCGATCGTGGTCCCCGCCAACTCGCGCGCCACGCTCACGACCACCCGCGGAGCAACGCAGAACGTCCGCACGCGCGTGCTCGACTCGTGCACCGCGATGACCTGCGCGGCCAACTCGATCACCTCGAGCGCGACGGGCCAGACGACCACCGTCGCGAACACGACGGGCTCGCCGCGCACGTTCATCGTGCAAGTGGGCAGCAGCTCGAGCACCACGCCAGCCTCGTGGACCCTGCAGTACACGTCCGCCGCGCCGCTCGCGGCGAACGCGGCGTGCTCGACGGCGACGTCGCTCGCCTCGGGCGCGATGCTCATGGGTGACACCGCTGGCGCGGCGATCACCGAGCCCTGCTCGTCGGACAACCCGCAGCTCTTCTACACGGTGTCGATCCCCGCGAACTCTCGCGCGAACTTCTCGCTCACCCGCGGCGGAACGCAGAACGTCCGCGCGCGCGTGATCGGCACGTGCGGCGCGATGTCGTGCACCCAGTCGATCTCGACCTCGTCGGCCACCGCGTCGACCTTCTCGGTCACCAACACGACCGCTGCGCCGAGCACGGTGGTCATCGCGGTGAGCAGCACCACCAGCGGCTCGCCGGGAACCTTCACGCTCGCGTACACGGGCAGCGCGACGCTCCCGAGCAACGCGAGCTGCGCGGCTCCGTCGACGCTCGCCCCGGGCTCGATGGTGACGGTCAACACTGCTATGGGCGGCGGTCCGGCCGTGGGCTGCGACACGACCTCGGGCGGCGAAGTCCTCTACTACTCGGTGACCGTCCCCGCGACCTCGGCGGTCAGCCTGTCGCTCACGCGCATGGGCGCAGACAACGCCGTCATGCGCGTCGTCGACAGCTGCACGGCCACGGGCTGCTACGCCGGAGGCTTGACCACCTCGGCCACCGCGGCCACGACGCTCCTCGAGAACCCCTCGATGGCGCCTCGCACGTTCATCGTGTCCGTCGGGAGCACGACGACGACGACCGTCACCGCGACGCTCGCCGCCGCTGCGCCCACGATGCTCGCGTACACGCAGAGCAACACGCCCGTGATGTGCGACGACATGGCGATGGCCACGCCCGTCATGGGCTCGGGCGGCAACCTCACCGGCGACGACTCGACGAGCGCGCGCACGATGCTGCCGTTCTCGATTTCGTACTTCGGCGCGATGGTCAACGAGTACAGCGTGACGACCAACGGCATCGCGCAGCTCTGGACGATGGGCATGGCGGGTTCGCCCACGACCGAGTTCGTCAACGCGCCCATCGGATCGAACGCGAGCCCGAACAACTTCATCGCTCCGTTCTGGGACGACCTGCAGTTCGACACCCCGAACACCGCGCGCACGGCGACCTTCGGCGCCGCGCCGAACCGCCGCTTCGTCATCGAGTGGACCAACATCCGCAACCGCAACGTGTCCGGTTCGACGATGCGCTTCCAAGCGAAGCTCTTCGAAGGGACCAACGTGGTGGAGTTCCACTACTGCGCGTTGTCGGCCGCGATGGATGCCTTCCTCACGGGCTCGAGCGCCACGATCGGCCTCGAGGGTCCGACGGGCGTCGAGGGATCGCGCGCCGCGTTCAACTCGGCCAACGCGATCAACCTGATGAACGCGATCCGCTTCACGCCGCGCCCGTGAAGCTCGCGCCCTCGCGGGCGTGACTTCGTCTGGCTCGACGCACACGAAATCCGACGCTCAGCGCCCCTCAAGGGGGGGGGGCGACGCTGACCTCGGCTGACGAAATCGCCCCTCCCCACTCTCCGCTACGGAGCGCGGGGCATGGGTGTATCCTCGCGGCCGCGATGACCACCACCCGATCATGGCGGCTCGAGGGATACGCCGCGGACGCGAAGACCGCGATCGCTGGAGCCCAAGCGCTCGCCGACGAACGCTCGCACGCCGAAGTCGAACCGCTGCATCTCTTCTATCGATTGCTCGACCGCGACGCGTACGCGCAGAAGGTCCTCGAGTCCGCGGGCGTCGACCCCGGCGACGCGCTCGTCGAGGCCGAAGCCGTGCTCCGCAGGCTCGTTCAAGCGCCCAACGCGATCGCGTATCTCTCGCCGCGGATGCTCGCGATCACCGCGCGCGCCGAGAGCGAAGCCTCTCGCGACGCGACGCAAGTGCGCGTGAAGCACCTTCTGCTCGCGCTCAGCGCCGAAGCGACGGGCCTGCTCGGCGCGGTGCTGCGCGCGGTGGACCTCGACGAAAACCGCATTCGAAACGCGACGAGGTCCGTGCAAGAGCCGCCGCCGCCCACGGTGACGGACGTCCCTGGCGAGTCGCGCGGAGGACGCTCGGCCGCGGGCGCGAGCCCCGACGGCGCAGAGGGAGACGCGATCGCGAAGTTCACGCGAAACATGACCTCGGGCGCGGTGAACTTCGACCCCGTCGTCGGTCGCGACGCAGAGATCCGCCGTGTTTTGCAGGTGATCGCGCGACGCCAAAAGAACAACCCCGTGCTCGTCGGCGAGCCCGGCGTCGGAAAGCGAACCATCGTCCGCGCGATCGCGGGGAGGCTCGCGTCGGGGGACGTTCCCGAGCCGCTGCGCAGCAAGCGACTCGTGCAGCTCGACATGGGGCTGCTCATCGCGGGCGCCAAACTGCGCGGAGAGCTCGAAGACCGACTGCGACAAGTGCTCGTCGCGGCGCGCGAGAGCGAAGGCGACGTGGTGCTCTTCATCGAGGACATTCACTCGCTGTTCGGCAGTCAAACCACGGGCTCGGGCGCGGTGGATCTGCTCAAGCCCGCGCTCGCCCGCGGCGAAGTGCAGATCATCGGGACGACGACCACCGACGGATACAAGAAGCACATCGACAAGGACCCCGCGCTCTCGCGGTTGTTCGCCGCGGTCGAGGTCGAAGAGCCCTCGCTCTCGGAGGCCACCGAGGTCGTCCGCGGATTGATCGAGCGCTACGAGCTCTATCACGGCGTGCGCGTGACGGATCCCGCGGTGGTCGCGGGCGTGAAGTTCGCCAAGCGCTACCTCGGCGAGCGCGCGCTGCCCGACCCCGCGATCGACCTGCTCGATGAAGCCGCGGCGCAGACACGGCTCGCGCTCGACGCGGGACCGCCGGAGCTCGATCAACTTCGCCGCAGAAAAACCGCGCTCGAAGCGCAGCACCGCGCCCTCGTCGACGACGACGACCCCGCGTCCGTCGAGGCGCGCGGCGCCGTCGAAAAGGAGCTCGCCTCGGTGCGCGAGAGGCTCTCGTCCCTCGAGCCGCAGTGGGAGCGCCAACGCGGAGCGCTCGCGCAAGCGCGGGTGGCGAGGGACAAGCTCCTCGCGCTTCGTGCAGAGCGCGACAGCGCGTCGACCACCGGCGACACGTCGAGGGCCTCGAAGCTGGCGCTCGACGAGATTCCGATGGCCGAGAAGAAGCTCGCGGACGCGGACGCGGCGCTCGCACAAGAAGGAAAATTGCTGATGAGACCCGTCGTCACCGAAGAGAGCGTGGCGGCGGTGGTCGAGCAGTGGACCGGCGTTCCTGTGTCGAAGATGCTCGAGAGCGAGCAGGATCGACTGCGTCAGATGGAGGACCGTCTGCGCGAGCGCGTGGTGGGGCAAGACTTCGCGCTCAAGGTCATCGCGGACGCCGTGCAGACCGGTCGCGTGGGCATTCGCGACCCGAAGAAGCCCATCGGGAGCTTCTTCTTCTTGGGACCGACGGGCGTAGGAAAGACCGAGCTCGCCAAGGCCCTCGCGGAGTTTCTCTTCGACGACGAAGCGGCGCTCATCCGCTTGGACATGAGCGAGTTCATGGAGAAGCACATGGTGGCCCGCTTGCTCGGCGCGCCTCCGGGCTACGTCGACAGCGAAGAGGGCGGAATGCTCACCGAAGCGGTCCGTCGTCGCCCGTACTCCGTGGTTCTCTTCGACGAAGTCGAGAAGGCGCACCTCGATGTGTTCAACGTCCTGCTCCAAGTGCTCGACGACGGGAGGCTCACCGACTCGCGCGGGCGGCTCGCGAACTTCTCGAACACGGTCGTGATCCTCACGAGCAACGTTGGCGGATTGAAGATCCTCGAGGCCGCGGAGAAGGGCGTCGACAACGAGACGCTCGCGGCGACGGTCAAAGACGAGCTGAAGAAGTTCTTCAGGCCCGAGTTCTTGAACCGCATCGACAACCAAGTGATCTTCAACCGCCTGAGCAAAGAGAACCTCCGCGGCATCGTGGACATCCAGCTGAAGGGGCTCTCGAAGCTGCTCTCCGAGAGCAGGATCAAGCTCGAGGTCACCGAGGCCGCCCGCGTTCAGCTCGTCGAGCTCGGGTACGAGCCCGCGTTCGGCGCGCGCCCGCTCAAGCGCGTGATCTTGAAGAACGTGCAGAACCCCTTGGCCAAAGAGATCGTGGCCGGCGTCTGGCGCGGCGGCGACAAAGTGCGCGTGGACTACCGCGACGAGAAGTTCGTCTTCGAGCGCGCCTGAGGCGCCGCTCGTCCCGCGCGCTGACGGCGCTCGTTGCGCGCGGGATCGGTCGGGCGTCACAATCGCCGGATGCGGATCACACCGGTGTTGTCGGGCGGGGCCATCATCGGAGTCTTGTCTGCGACGGCGCTGCACACCGAGGCGCAGAGCGCCGCGCCGACGCGCTATCTGTCCATCGCCAGCCTCGCGCCCGCGGGGTCGCAAGGGGCCGCCGCGCTCGAGACGATGAACCGCGAGCTCCGTCGGAGAACGAGCAATCGACTCGCGTTTCGTTGGTATCTCGGCGGCGTTCAGGGCGACGAAGCCGAGGTCGTTCGAAAGATCCGCACGGGCAGGCTCGACGGAGGAGCGCTGAGCGCCACAGGGCTGCAGCACATGCATCGGCCCGTGCTCGCCTTTCAGCTGCCGGGGATGTTTCCCGATCCCGAGTCGTTCTTGCGCGCGTACGCGGCGCTCAAGCCGACGCTCGAGCAGGGATTCGAACGAGACGGCTATTCGCTGGTGTTTCTATCGCCCGCGCCGGGGCCGAGGATGTTCTCTCGGCGCGCGATACGCGTCCCCGAAGACCTGCGCGCGGCGCGACCGTGGCGTTGGCACGACGATCCGATCTTGCCCGCGCTGTACCAAGAGGTCGGCGCCGCTGGCGTCGCGCTCGGCGTCGGAGAGGTGTTGATGGGCCTTCAGACGCAGCGCATCGACACGGTGTACGCGCCGCCGCTCGCGGCGATCGCCCTCCAGTGGTCGGCGCACCTCTCGTACATGAGCGAGCGAAGCGCGAGCGGCTCGCTCAACGCGCTCGTGTTGTCGCAGCGAAGCGCGAGCGCGATCTCGCCAGCCGACCGCGCGACGATGCAAGCGGTCGTGGCGCAAGCGGTGAACATCTATCGGCCAGTGATTCTTCGGGCAGAAGAGAGCGCGATCCGCACGCTGCAGTCACGGGGGATCACCACGCTCGCGCTCACGCAGGCCGAGCGACAGCGATGGCTCGCCGCGTTTGCAGGGACACGCGCGCGACTGTCGCGCTCGCTGTGCGATCCCGCGTGGATGGCGCGCGTCCAAGCGGCGGGCGCTGGTCCTTAGTGCGGGGCCCGACGGCGCTCAACGCACGCGCACGCGCAGGCCCGGCTCGTCCTCGGTGGGAAACACTGCCTCCCACCCCGCGGGCAGCACGGGCGGCGCCCACTCGAAGATCCACCGGGCGTCCTTGGGCGCGAGGTTGACGCAGCCGTGCGAGCGCGCGGTGCCGAAGCGGTCGTGCCAGTACACGCCGTGCAGCGCTTGATCGCCGTTGAAGAACAGCACCCACGGGACGCGCTCGACCGAGTAGACCCTCGTGCTCGTGTCGAGCGCGGGGTCGTCGGCGTTGCTCATGTCCGTGGTCGCGAGCTTGATCCACGCGCGAAACTCCCCGCGACGCGTGTCGAAGCCGCGGCGGCCCGACGAGATCAACGTGAAGTACACGGGCCGCGTCCCCTCGTACGCGACGAGCATCTGCGAGCGCGTGTCGATGTCGACCCACCGCTCGTTGGGCGCGAGGTTCGCGGGCATGGGCGCGACGCTCGCGACGAACAAGTGTCGCGGGTCGATCCATCCGCGCGGCGTACGCCAGATGGGACGCCCGCGCACCGTCGCGGTCTCGATCGCAACGACGAGCTCTCGCGGCGCGACGCTCTCTCTCGGAGCGACCCGCGAGCCGCTCGCCGCGTGCCCCGCGCTCGGCCACACGAGCGCGCGCCCCCTTGCAAATCCCACGCGATCCGCGCTCGGAACGCTCTCGTCGATCAGCGCCCCCTGCCAGTCGCTCGGCCTCGCGAGCACCAGCTCGTTGTACGCGATCCATCGCCCGCTCGCGGTCTGTCCCCAGCGCTGCCCGCCGAACCGTTGAACGCTCGTCAGCGCGACGCCCATCGAGCGCTCGAGCTGCTCGGCCCAATCTTCGTTGAGGGCGTCTTGTTGCGTTCGATACGTGCGCACGCCGCCGAACGCCGCGAACGCATACTCGTAGGGGAGCCACGCGCCCTGTCGAACGGGCGGCAACTGTTGTGCTGCGGGGGCGACGTTGGTGGGCTCGACGTTGGACTGACAGACCCACGCTGACCGACCGACGCGCACCCAACGGGACTGACACCCGGGGCCGAGGGCCGCTTCGAGCGCTGGCAAGAGGGCGCCGAGCGCGGCGGTTCCGCGGCGAGGCGCGTTGCCATCGGGGCGCGCGCGGAGGATCTCTCCCGCGCGCAGCACGCGCATCGAGCGGACGTTGGTCCCGAGCACCACGCGCGGAGGCTGCTCGGGCGCTTGCGGCGCGCGCGCGGTTGCGGCTCCCGTCGTGAGCAGCGCCGTCTGAGCGTGCGCCGGCCCACGCGCGAGCGAGACGATCGAAGGCGCGAGCGCGACGGTCAACGCGAGCGTGAGAGTTCGGGACGTCACGACGGACCATCGCCTAGCACAGGCTCGGGGTCCGTTGCGAATTCGAGGGGACCCTTCGCAAAGGCGTCGCTTACCATCGCGCGCGACCGATGGACCGATGGACGCGCACGCAGGGCGAACGGGTTGAATTCTGGGAGGTCCGCGCCGAGAGCGAAGTCCTCCGCGAACAGTGGGGCGTCGAAGGGCAAGCCACGCAGACGCGCGAGCAGCGATGCGACAACGCCGCGACGTGCGAGCGAATCCGCCTTCGCATGGTGGCCCAGCGCGAGCGCGAGGGCTTCGTCGCTTCGGCACCCGCGCAGCCCTCGACGAGCGCGAGCGAGGGCAAGGCCAAGCGCGAGGTCCCTACGTTTGGTGATTTGCCCCCGAAGAAGCTCGCGTCGATCGCGCTCAAGCTCGACGCGATCCGCTCGTACGACGGGCACAAGCATCGGATGGAGCTCTCGAAGTCCGTGCCGTGGGAGCAAGTGACGCGGCTCGCGTGGCACTTGGTCGAGCACCGCGCGGTCTCGGCCGAGACGAACCTCGGGCTGCTCGCGGTGCTCGCCGAGAGCCCCGAAGGAGCCTCGGTCGAGACCGTGTTCGCGCTGCTCGCGCGGCTGCCGAGCGACGCGAAGAAGCTCTACCCGAAGAGCGATTCGGGCCATTATTTTACCGACGGTTCGTGCCGCGAGGTCGACGCGCTGCTCTTCGCCAACGTGCGTCGCGCCGCGGGGCTCTTCGAAGCGCGCGAGGCCGAGCTCGCCCCGTGGGTGCGGCTCGCGCTGGATTTTGCCCGCGGCCGCGCGGGCATCGAGCTGCCCGCCGAGCGAAAGAAGCGGGTGCTCGAGCAGATCGCGCGCAACCAATGCACGCAGTGGGGGCTCACGACGGGGTGGGAGCTGCCGATGCTCGACGGGGACACGGTGATTCAACGGCGCATGCAGCAGCCCGAGGACGTTCGCGCGGTGGCGCTCTTGTTCGGGAGCGAGGCCGAGTGGTCCGCGGCGATGGTGCGCTACGCGCTCGAGCTCGGCCCCGACGGGATGCGCCCGATCCAAGACGCGCTCGCCGCGTGCGACGCGCGGCAGCTCGCGCAGCTCTTGTCCAAGCCGTTTTCGTTTAGCGACAACACGAACCTCGCGTACGTGATCGGCGTCGTCGAGAAGCGCAGCGACTCGCCCGAGGCGCTGCTCGACGCGGCGCAGACGCTGAGCGAGCGCACGGACCTCGGCAAAGAGATCCGCGAGCTGCTCGCGGTGATCGCCGCGAGGCGCTTCGGCGAAGCGGGCAAGCCCGTGCCCGAAGCGCTCGACCCGCTGTTGAAATTCGACTTCTTCTCGGGCGTCTATTTCGAGTCGATTCGGCCGTACATCGCGGGGCTGAAGGCGATCCCTCGTGATCGCGTGCACGCGCTCGTCCGGCGGCGCATCGCGCAGCCGTACCAGTACTCCGCGGCGCTCGCGGGCGTCATCGCGCACCCCGACGAAGACCTCTTGCGAGAGATCTTCGCGATGGACGGGGCCAACTGCTTTCTCGACGCGAGGATCGTCGGCGAGGTGGGCTCGGCCGCGCTCGAGCACCTCTGGACAGCGTGGGAGCAGACGCCCAAGGAGCGGAGGAGAAGCCGCGCACAACAAATCATCCAGGCCCTCGCGACCGCGGCGGATCGCGGCGAGCCGATCGACCCCAAGTGGGACGACTTCGTTCGCTTCGACGACGAGGGCGGCGAGAAGATGGACTACTGGGACGATCGCTACACCGAGCTGCGCCGCAGGGTCGTCGCGGGGATGCCCGCCGAGCGCCGCCACGCGCTCGTGCTGGCGCGGCTCGAGAAGGACAAGCACCCGCTGCGATCGGCGCCTCTCTTGAATGTGTGTGACGACGAGACGCTCGAGCGAGGCGTGCGCGCGGTGCTCGAGCGGCGCGGCAAGCTCGACCGTCCAGCGCTCGGCTCCGCGCTGCTCGCGCTCGGCGACAGGCTCGTCCCTGCGCTCGTGGCGGCGCGCGACACGTTCGCAAACGACAAGGATTTTCTCGGGTTGTTGCGAGAGCGAATGCCCGCGCCCGCCTTCGCCGCGCTCGTCGCTGCGCTCGCGAACGTCGGCCAGAGCTGAGCGCCTACCAGTCGCCGACGGTCACGTTGTCCTTGCTCTCCCACGCGTCGCGAGGCGGAAGAGACTCCATCCCGAGCACCGCGCGAAGGAGATCCTCGCTGTCGCACACGGCCCACGCCCAGCCCTCTTCGACCTTGAACGCCGCGCAAAACGCGTAGTCCACGGCGACGCCCCAGTCGTCGCCATGATCGGGCGGAGAGAGCTCGAGCTTCGCGAGGATGTACGAGCCCTTCTTCACGGTGGTGGACATCGACGCGGACGTTCCCCGGCCCTTCATCGCGAGCGCCGGGAGGTCGCAGAGGCTGCTCGCGAGGTATTGAACCGAGAAGTCAGGGGCGCTCTCGGTGAAGTACACCGCGGACGCCGGGACCGCTTTGCCCGAGCTCCAGTCCTCGGTCGAGCCGTCCTTCGCGAAGGTCGCGTACTCGAAATCGCCGTGCTGCGTCTGACCTCGGCGGAGGACCTCGGGCTTCTTCGAGCGAGACTTCTTCTTCGACTTCGCCGCCAACACAAATGCTTCGAACGAGCGAACGACGTCCTCGTACGGCCGCACGCGAAACTCGGTGAGCGCTTCGCCCGCGGGCTTCGCGCGCGAAGGCGCCTTCGCGCCCTTGGTTCGCGCCGCGGCGTCGCGCCACGGAGCGACCGCGTCGCCCTTCATCGAAGCGAGCGCTTTGCGGGCGTTTTCAGAGACCTTTCCGTCGAACACGACGCTGGTCGCCGCGAGGATGTGCGCCGTCGACGGGAGCCCGATCGCCGCGAGCTCGGCGTGCGTCTGCGCCCTCGTCGGATCCACGAGCAGGCTCGCGACCGCGTCGCTCGCCACCATTCGATACTTCGCGAACACTTCGAGCCACGAGACCTCCGCGTCCTTGCCCTTCGGCGTCACCGTGATCGCGCCTTGAACGAGCGGGATCTTGTCGTACAGCGTGTCGAGCAACACGCCGTCGACGCCCATCCCGAGCTTGTCTCCCGCGAGCTCGAGCGCGAAGCGAACGCCCTTCTTCTTGTCGAGCGGCGGGGTGCATCCGCTCGCGCCCTTGGCCGCGAGCTTCCATCGCTCGCCGTCGACGTCCACCGAGAGCTCCACGCTCTCGCGAAAGCGCACGGCGAACGAGTCCGCGTTGCGCACCATCCCGCGCACCCACACGTCCAGTCGATCCACGGTGACCGATCGCGTCCGCTCGGGGCGCTCGCCGCGCGCGAGCAACGGGGGATCGCCCTGAAAAAACAGCTCGTTTCGGTTGGTTCGATAGTGCTTGAGCAGCACGAGCAGCGCGTCGGCCCACGCGGGCTGCTCTTGCTCGAGCGGCTCGACGAAGTGCCGCTCGATCGAGCCGAGGAGGTTGTGCCTCCGCGTCGCCATGAAGCGCCCGATCGCGTGGCGAAAGACCTCCATCGACGCCCCGGCCCACAATAACAAGTGGCCTACGCCCGGGCGCTTCTCGCTGTAGTACGCGCGGGTGACGCTCCCCTCCCAGCACATCGCGTCGAGCGTTCGAACGAGGGCCGCGGGGTCCGCGCCGCGCCCGAGCGTCCCTTCTCGCTTCGCGCGCTCGTAGTGATACGGGACGTCCTCGAGGTACGGATCGCGCGAGCAGAGGTGCAGATAGTCGGCCCAACCGGCTTCGTCGAGCAGCGACTCTTCGAGCTTGGCCGTCGACGCCGCGACGAGCGCCTCGAGCTTCGCGGGCTCGCGGACTTCACCGCGCTCGACGGTCGCCCCGAGCGCGGCGACGTCGAGGAGGTCTTCGTCGGGCCCGCGGCCGTAGCGCGGGAGCGAGCGCTGAACACCGGCCCACACGTTTTCATCGGGCACGGGCAGCTCGACGAGCGAGGCGGCGATCGCGCTCACCTGCCCTTGCGCTTCGGCGAGGCGAGCGAGCGCCGATGCGCCGTCGCTGCCGGTCGAAACGAGCGCCAAGAGAGCGGTCTTTTGCAGCGCGTCGTCCTCGGCGGCGCCCGCGCCCGAGACCACGCGCTCGAGCGCGAGCGCGCCCTGCGGCCACCCTTGCGACGCCGCGCGCATCACCGCGCGGGAGAATGCGTCGGGGTGCTTCTTGGCCTCGACGATCACCGCGGCGAGCGACTCGGCCGAGAGCAGCGCGCAGTCGAAGTCGAGCTGGTACGCGTCGTTCTTCTTGAGCTTCGAGGTCGCGTGCTTCAGCGCCGCGGCGTAGGCGTCTCTGGTGGATTGCAGGACGTCCGCGCGCTTCGAGAGCCAGCGGCCCGCCTCGCTCACCTCGTACATCGTGAGCTTCTTCGCGGTCGCGCGCAGAAAGGCTTCGATCGCCTCGGTCGTCGCGCACTCGAGCGCGTCGTTGAAGCGCACGTCCTTGTTCGCTGCGCGCCGCGCCCCGCACGCCTCGCCGAGCTCTTTGCCCGCGAGGCGAAACAGGGCGTCTTCTTGCGCGTAGTGTCGCTGATGCGACGGGAGCGCCTCGGGCAACAGGGCCTTCGCTTCTTCGCGAGCGATCTGGATGTACCGCTCCCACGAGACCTCGCGCGGGTCGGCCATCGAGAACAAGCCCGTCATCGCGCGCACGGCGGCGGCGGGCGGTCCCTTGCGAAACCACGCGCGAAAGTCCTCTTCGGTCACCGGCGCGTCGAGCGCGTCGATCTCGAGGGAGTCGTAGCGAATCGCGCCGTTGGCGTCGACGTACTCGGCCTTGTCCACGCAGAGCCAGAAGCGGACGTATCGGCTCCATCGCGCGCGATCCGAGCGCCCGCGCTTCGCGAGCGCTTCATAGTTCTTGCTGCGAACCAGTTGTTCGAACTCGTTGCTGTCGTCCATGCGTTCGAGGTCGCGGAGGGTACGACACCCCAGCCGACGCGACGGAGCGCCGAACGCACGCGCCGAGGGGGTCGCGAAACTCTTGTGCGATCCCGCGCATTCCATCGACCGCGCCACGAAAGCGCCGGTCGCGACGATCGAAGCCCGCGCGCACGGACGCCGAGCGCGAGCGAGCGAGTCGTGCCACGCTTGGAGGTAGCCGACCGTGCCCTCTTCGACCGAGCTGTCTCCGACAGAACCCAAAGGCTTCTTCGCGCGCGCCAAGGCGTACTTCTCGACGCGCGTCGACCCGCTGACGAGCCTGTTTCTCGTCCTCCCCATGTTCGTCATCTACCAGATCGGGACGCTGGTGATGATGGACTGCCGCGGAGGCATGTGCTCGTGGCGCGCAAACGGCGTGGATTTTCTCACGGGAAACCTCCTTGCTCTCACCGGCGGCTCGCGCCTCGTGTACGCGGGCGTCGCCCTCGTCGCCTCGCTCGCGCTCTTCGGCGGGGTGCTCTGGGCCCGCCGACGCTCGAAGCTCTCACCCAGATTGTTCGCGCCGGTGCTCATCGAGAGCGCGGTGCTCGCGTCCATCGTGGGGCCGACGTCGATTCTCCTGTCGCGCGCGGTGGGCCTCGGGGCGCAAGGGATGGGCTCGTGGCTCGGCGACGTGGTGACCTCGTGCGGCGCGGGGCTGCACGAAGAGCTCGTGTTTCGCGCGGGAATGTTCACGGGACTCGCGTGGCTCCTCGAGCGCGCGGGGCAGAAGCGATGGCAAGCCCTGCTCGTGAGCGGCGCGCTCTCGTCGCTCGCGTTCTCGATGATCCACCACGTCGGGCCGTTGGGTGAGCCGTTCACCCTGCGCGCGTTCGTGTTTCGCGTGTTCATGGGCGGGCTCTTCGCGGTGATCTACCGCGTGCGCGGCTTCGCGATCGCCGCGTGGACCCACTGCATCTACGACGTGTGGGTGTTCACGCTGCGCTGAGCGTCACCGTGCTTACCGTTGATCGCGCAGCACGCCGAGGTAGATCACCCCGCTCTCGTACACCGCGGGGTACACGGCCCACGCGCCCACGCGCGCGGCCGCGAGTCGCGCGAGCGCCGACGCGAACGGCTCGTCCGCAGGCAAGTGCGGCCTCCGCAGCGCGCCGAGCCCCGCGTGGGACTTCGTAGAGTCTCGCGCGGCGATCGAGAGCGATTTGCTGCGCTCGGGCAGCTCTTCGTTGGCCCACGCCCACAGCAGCGTCTCGGACTCCTTCGCCCACGTCGCGATCACCTGCGCGCGATACACGCGCCACGGAAGAACGCCCTTCTTCAGCTGCAGCTCGAGCGTCCTCGCGTCGTACTCCCAGTCGTCGTGCCCCTGCGCTTCGGCGCTGAGCGCGCGCTGCCCCTCGTCGATCGTCGCCGCCGCGAGCGCCGCGTCGAACAGGGCCTCGGTGTAGACACGATACGGATAGAAGCGCTCGTCCAATGTTTGTTCGACAAGGATCCGACCGTCGCCTGCGAGCGCCGCGACCACGACGTGCTCGTCGCTCGAACGATGGAGCACCAGCGACGCGAGCTCCGACCGACCGAGCAGCGCGTCGAGCTCACCGAGCGCCTCGTCGAGCGCCGCGCGCACTTCGCCGAGGTCGAGGCCGAGCTCGGGACGCGCGTCTCGTCGCTGTTTTTCCAGGGCAACGACGCTGTGCGCGTACGCCTTGCCCTCGCGCCGATCGATCGTGACAGAGAGCTCCGTCCAGCCTGGCGTCGCGATCACCACCAACGTGTCGAGGATTTCGAGGGCAAGCGCGGTGAGCTCTTCGCTCCGGGCGTCGGTCATGGCCGCGCATTGTGCACAAAGTCAGGCGCTTCGCACTTTCCGCGATCGCACTCGCACGTTGCGAGGAGTTTGTCGCGCGTGCGAGTCTCGCGTCGTCGGCGGATGTCAGTTCGAGCACGTGGCGCGCGCGCGCACTCACGCAGCGCACTCTTGGGAGCCGCGCTCATTGTGAGCCTCGTCGCGACGAAGAACGCGCACGCGCAGAGCGCGCAGGACGCGGTGCCCGCCAGCTCGGTCGCGCTCAACTGGGTGCGCATGCCCGGCGCCGAGTCGTGCAGCGCGCCGCAGACGCTCGCGCGCATGGTGAGCGCTCGCGTGGGCGGCGCGGTGTTCGTCGCGGTCAACGAAGCGGACTGGGCCATCGAAGGTCGCATCGAGCGACGGGGGCGCGCGTGGGTCGCGACGCTCTCGGCCGCGCGCATGCCCGGCGAAGTCGGGACGCGCGTGATCGAGCGCGTCGCGCCGGACTGCGCGGCGATCGACGAGCAGATCATCACGGTCATCGCGCTCTTGCTCGACGCCAATCGCGTGCGCCCGCAGCCCCCGACGCAACCCGCGCAGCCGGCGCAGTGCCCGACGCCGCCGGAGCCGCGGATCGTGACGCGCGAGGTGCGCGTCCCGGTCGTGCAGCAGCGCACTGTGATGATTCAACCCGTCCCGTCGCGCGTGGCGTCGATCGAGCTCGGGCTCGGCGGCGCCTTCGCGCGCACGATCGGGCCGTCGTTCGCGGCGCACGTCGCGGGCGAGTGGGCCGTTCGTTGGCCGCTGTTGCGGCTGCGCGCGGGGCTCTACTTCGACGGCCCCGTGCTCGCCGAGGTGTCCTGGGAGAGCACGAGCACGACCCTCACAACGCTGGCTACTGGGGCCTCGCTCGCGTTGTGCGTCGCGAGCCCGCACGCGCGGTGGCTATCGCTCTGCCCCGGCGCACACGTGGGCGTCGCTGTGGGAACAGCCACGGGCGCCGACACCGCCGTACTCGGCGCCGTCTCGCTCGCGCTCGCCGTACGCGCCGAGCTTCCCCTCACCAATCGCTGGGCGCTTCGCGCGTGGACCGAGGCGAGCGCGTCGCTGTTGCAGCCGCGCTTCGCCGTGATCGAGACCAACACCAACCGCGTGATCGCAGAGACCGTCGAGCTGAGCCCGATCGCGCTCTCGTCGGGCGTGGCGATTTCGTTGCTCTTCGGCTCAGAAACGCGCTGACGACCGGCATTCATCGATACCCGCTCGTCGATGACCGACCCCGCCCCTCCAACCTTCGACGCCCTCTACCGCGAGCACATCGCGGACGTGTGGCGCATGCTGTTCGCGCTCGGCGTTCGCGAAGCCGACCTCGCCGACGCGTGCCAGGAGGTGTTCGTCGTCGTGTTGCGGAGGCTCCCCGAGTTCGATGGACGCGCGAAGGTCACGACGTGGCTGTACGCGATCGCGCTCCGGGTCGCGTCGAGCTTTCGCCGTCGCGCGCACAACCGCCGAGAAGAGCTCGTCTCCGAACACAGCGACCAGCCGAGCGACGACCTCGTCGAGAGCGCCGTCGACGACCGTCGCGCGCTCGCCCGCGTGCGCGACGCGATCGCGCAGCTCGACGACGATCGACGAGCAGCGTTCGTCTTGTTCGAGCTGCACGAGATGACCCTCAAGGAGGTCTCCGAGACCCTCGGTTGCCCGCTGCAAACCGCGTATTCTCGGCTCGTATCTGCACGAAAATTCCTGGCCGAACGCGCGCAACGCCCCGCGCGTGAAGGAAGGTCTCCATGAGCGCACCGAGCGGACCGAGCGATCCCCGCGATCCCGTGCGGTGGCACGAAGACCCATCGGCCCCGAGCGACCTCGCTTCGGACTTGCGCGCCGCGCGCAGAGCCGGGCCTTCGCCTGCGCAGATCGAGGCGATCGCGAAGAGCGTCACCAAGGCCGGAGGGCCCGCTGCGTCCGACGTTCCGCCGGCGCCCGCCGCGCCGACCGCGCCGAACGCGCCGCCGCCGACGCAAGCCTACTGGCAGCTCGGGGCGAAGTTCTGGATGGCGCTGATCGTTCCCGTGTGCGTCGCCGCGTTTCTGTGGGGCCGCTCGAGCAGCCCCAACGAGCCCTCCGTCAGCAACGGGCCACCGCAGAGCGCGCTGGTCACACACACACAATCAAGCGCGGATCACGACGCGAGCGCCACTGTCAACGAACCGCAGCCCCCGACGCTGGAGCCCGCGACGCTCGCGCCGAGCAGCGAGGCGGACGCGTCGGTGGCGCGAGCCCCTGTCGCGCGACCGTGCGTCGCCGACGAGCACCGCGCCCGCGTGAGCCGCGCGCAGACGTTGGTCGCCGCGGGGGATCACCGCGGCGCGCTCTCCGAGCTCGCCCGCGACCGGGGTCAGTGCCCGCGCGGAACGATGGCCGAAGACCGCGAGCGGCTCGCGATCGAAGCGCTCTTTCGCTCGGGCGCAGAGCGCGAAGCGCGCGCGCGTTGGGGCGCGTTTCGAAGGAGCTTCCCGCGCTCGCTCTACACGCGGCCGCTGGGTGTTTTGCTCTCGGGCGAGCAGCGCTGAGCCGAGCCCGCGCTCACTGCAAGAGGCCGAGCCGCAGCCCGAGCGCGGTCGCTTCGCTCTTGGTGTTCACACCGAGCTTTCGATACATCCGAACGACGTACGTGCGCACGGTCCCGAGCGAGATCTCGAGGCGCATCGCGATCTGCTCGTAGCGGTAGCCCTCTGCGAGCAGGGCCAGCACCGCGCGCTCACGCTCGGTGAGCGTGGGCCCAGCGTGGGCTCGCGTCGGAGTCGCGTCACCGGTCGTACATCGGTGCAGCGCGAGCGCGGGGCAGTGAAGTTCCACCGTGAATTGACGCATCGAAGGGGGCTCCCTGAGTGACGGCGCGATCGACTACAGCCGAACGCGACCACCCATGGATGGGCGCACCCGCGGCGAATTCTGAGAACTCACGGACAGACAGGTCGAGCCTCGGGTCTTTGCGTCCGTGGCTCGCGCTCACTCGAGCCGATCGGGCGAATCGAGCCAGACGACCGACGGCATCGTGAACCACTCGAACGAGCTCTGGACGATGTAGCGCAGCCGCGTCGGGTCGACCGACGACTGCGCGATCGCGTACAGCGCGCCTTCGCGGCCCCACCGCTCCGCGCGCCCAGGGCCGTTCATCAACACGACGTACGGAACATCCCCGACCAGGTCGCCGAACGGCGTCCCGAGCGATCGCGATCGGTACGTAAGCACTTCGCCCGTATCGAGAATGCATCGCACGTACGCCCAAGCCGCGCTGGCGCGGGTCCACGCGACGCCCTCGCAGAACGGCGTGACCGCACTGGGACGCTCCCACTCGTGCTGCGACGGTCTCCACGGAGGAAGCTCGGCGCCGAAGTAGAGCTGCTCGAGAGAGCCCGTCCACCACGCGCGAGTCGAGAGGATGTGCGTCGTCGAGAAGTAGCTGTATCCGCCGCGTTCATCGCGGCCGAGCGTCGAGACGTAGCCGAGGTTTCCGCCGCGCTGGCGCACGTGCGGGGCGGTTCGAACCACGTCGCACGTCTCGACAGAGGAGACGATCTGAGGCGATTGAAAGTCCCCCGTCGGGCCGTTGTTGTCGACGTATCGATCGACGAACATCACGCGCCCGCTCTCGGTGACGCCCACGACGACGATGCGCGGGGACAGGTCGAAGTCCGCGAGCACGCGCACCGCTGGCGCGGTCGCCCAGCGCTCTCCGGACACCGTCGGAACGAGCGTCCACGGACCGAGCTCTTGCCCACAGGTCGACGCCGTTCCCGTGGCGAAGCGCGCCCAGTACTGGATCTCGCCGCCCATCGTGCGTCCTGCGACAACGACGTCTTCGCGCCAGTGCGCTGCGGACGGCGTGCCGATGAGCGTCACGCCAGCGGGCGTGCCGAGGTCGATCGCACACTCGCGCGCGAGCGTCGGCGTGCGCAGCTCGCTCCGGAGATTCGCCCGAGAATCGACGTAGAACAATCGCATCGCCCGGGCGTACGCCGTGCGATCGGACGTCGCTGCGATCCCGCGAAACGTCAGCCCCGTGAGCCCGCTCGGCGTCGTCACGCAGCCCGGGCTCGTCGCGCTGTCGAGCACATCCGCGACGTCCCGCGCGTCCGAGATGACTCCCGCATCGGTCGCGTCCGTGACATCGCTCGCGTCCGTGACGTCGATCGCGTCTCGCGCTTGCACGTCCATCGGGACGCCCGAGTCGATCGTCGGGCGATCCTCGATGGGCACGTCCACGGTCGTCGGACTATCGGTTTGCGCGTCTGCCGCGTCTCCGACGCGCACGACTGCGCCGCGAACAGAGCACGCCGCGAGAGCCAACGCGCTCGAGAAGACCCATCGGTCGAGAACCAAACGCATGCGCAAACCCTAGCGCAACGGCTTCGACCGTAACAACGCGCCGCGTCCGATGAACGTCCGACACCGCGGGTTCAATCCGAGCCCGCTTCGTGTTGTGCTCCAGGGAGTTCACTCGTATGCGCGATCGCATCCACAGCTCGCGGTGGCTCACGCAGCGTTGCACAGCGCTGTGCGTGTTGCTGTTCGCGTGGCTCGCGGCCTGCGAAGCGCACACGAAGGCGGCGCCCGCGCTCGCCGCGCCATCGCCCACGAGATCCGCGAGGAGACCGCGACGCGACGAGCGATTTCCCGCGCTCGCGCCGGTGCCTCTCGTGGTGACGCTCGGGCCGCGCGCGGTGCGCGCGCTGAGCAAACGAACGCGCGAGCGCTTCGCGAGCAACGACTGGCGCAAGGTGCGACGCGCGGCCGAGCGCATCGAGTCCGCGGATCGCGCGGGCGTCGCGACGCTCATCGCGATGCTCCGAGCGCCGAGGAGGGTTCCCCTCTCCAACGCAGACGAAGTGATCTACCCCGGCGCGCGGCGCGCGAGCGGAAGCGGCCCGGTGATCCAGTACGAGCTCGATTGGACGACGGACCGCGCGGGGTGGGTCCTCGAGGCGCTCACGTTCGACGACTTCGGCTTTTCGACAACGACGCAACCAGGGACGCGAGAAGAAGCGGCCGTTCGTCGCGCTCGCGCGGTGCGCACCGCGCGCACGTGGTGGCGACAACACCGCACGCGATGGACGCGGCTCGACGCCGTGCGCGAAGCGCTCTCGGGCACCACCGACCGACAGCGACGCGTCCTCCACTGGCTCCGGTTCGGAACAACCCCCTGCGTGGGCTTCACCGTCCGGTTCTTCTTCGACGAGGTCGTTCCCATGGTGCGGGGGATCTATCGGAGGACAAGGGACCGCGAGGTCCGTGATCTTGCCGCAGAAATTCTGGGTCGAACTTCTGAATAGCCTCGGAGCAGGGGCCGAATCTCGTCTCGGCCATGGCGCCTCCCAAGAACTCCCAGGGTCGCGGGGTATCTACGGGCACCCGATGACGTACCGCGACGACTCCGATGCGCTGGCCGCTCGCAAGAGCGCGCTCGAGACCGACCTCGCTGCCGCGAAGCAGAAGCTCGCCGAGAGCGAGGACATCGCCTCGCGCGCCGCGCGCATGGAGCGAGAGCTCGCGGAGGTCGAAGCGCGCCTGCGAGGCGAGAAGAAGCGCCTCCCGATGCTCGACAACGTGCGCGTCGCGAGCCCGTGCACCGCGTCGTGGGCGGACATGAAGGGAGACGATCGCGTGCGCTTCTGCGGCCACTGCGAGAAGAACGTCTTCAACCTCTCGGCGATGTCGCGCGACGAAGCCGAGGCGCTCATCCTCGCGTCGGGCGCGAAGATCTGCGTTCGCATGTACCGCCGCGCCGACGGAACCGTGCTCACCGAAGACTGCTCCGTGGGCGTCCGCCGCAAGCGCCGCAAGCAATTGGCCGCAGCGCTCGTGGGCGTGAGCGCGATGGCCACCGCCGCGAGCGCGCTCGCCTCGCGCGCTGGTGATTCGCGGGGGGACAGGCTCGACCAGAGGATCGAGGTCGTTCAGGGGGGAGTGAGCGCGCCGCCGACGATCACGCCGCCGCAGAGGCCCAGCGAGACGCCCGTTCCGATCACGGAGCAGGGACGCATGGAGATGGGCGAGCCCATGATGACCGAGACGCCGACTCCGCCGCGCGTCCAACGAACGGGGCGCTCGGTGTCGCGTCCGGCGCGACAGAGGTAGCGAGCCACTCGATAAGCCATCGAGCGCGTCGAGCTGCGCCTCTCGCGACGGCCGGCTCGAAGCCGCCTTCAGGCAACCCGCCTTTGGCGCGAGCTGACAACGGGACACATCGCGATCGGACGCATGAATACTGCGGGAAGCGAAGACTGCGGAGCCCCCACCCGCGCTGCCGCGCGCCCCGCCCCCACGTAGTGAGGGCGGGGCTTTGCATTGAGGAAATGCAGGAATTAGACTCGCAGATTGATTGCATGTGCCGTAATTTGTGCGGCCACGCTCGCCGTCGAACACACACCGCAATCGAGCGACAAGCGGCCCTCGCGTTGCAGTGGCCCATACAATCAACCTGTCAGTCCAATCACAGCATTTCGTCAATCCAAAGCCCCGCCCTCACTACGTGGGGGCGGGGCGCGCGGCAGCGCGGGTGGGGGCTGCCCCTCGCGTCCACAATGAGAGAAATGGCGATGGGTCTCGTTGTCAGCGGCGCGAGAGGGCGCGTCCGTGTGCACAGACGATCCCCCTGTGCGTCGCCTTACGGGCTCGTGCGGACCGTCAGAACGCCGGGCGACGGGAGCGAAGACGTGTTCGTGTTGCTCAACGCGATCACGACGCGAGCTGGCATGGTTCCGGTGTTTCTCCAGCTCGGCGCGAAGCGCGAGTCAGACAGGCACATCGGCGCGGCGCACCCTGAGAGAATCCGAACGCCGACGCCGAGCGACGAAGCGCCGCTGAACGTCGCCGTGAGATTGTGTCCAGCGGGGACGTCGACCGAGTAAAAGATCGAAGGAAGTGATCGCGAGATCACGCCGCACTCGACTGCCGATTCGCTCGCATCGGTCCAAACGATCGGTTGTTCGCTGCCTGGCGTGAGCGTCGGCGCCGTCGCGCAACTGCCGGCCTCAGGAATAGGCTGCACGAGAAGATCCAGATCGAACGAGGCTGTCGCGATTGTACCCGAACGCGACGCGCTCACAGCAACGATGACGGTCTGACTCGTCGGGCTGTCGTTTGTCCATTGAACAAGACCCGCGCGCGAACGAATCGCATCGCCGGCAACCAAACACACCCCAGGACAACCTCGTTGAATGGATGCAACTGGCAGTGAGGGTGCTGAAGAGGTTCGGACTTGAAGTCGTCGATTCGGCGGGACCGTGACTGCGTAGAACAACGCCCGCTCCCCAGGCGCGCAGGCGTTCGCGAGCTCGTCTGCATCGACGAAGCGTTGGCCGACGAGCGAAGTTGTGCCGCTCACGGGGAGGGCAGACGCGCATCGTCCGTGCGCGACCGGGGTCTCGAGCGTCGCAGTGAGAGAAATTTCACCGCGGCGTGAGGTCGAGTGCAGCGGGCCCACAGCGACAATGACGTCTTGTTCGGTCGCGCCGGTGTTGGTCCAGTATCGCACTTCAAAGGAACCAGACGTTCCGAAGCACAACCCTCTGCAACCGGTCAGGAACCGCACATGCGCCATGTCGTACGAATCCGCAGCGGCCTGCACGAGCAACCGCTGCCCCGCAGGGACGCGGATGCTGTAGAAGAGCGCAGGCGCATAAGAAGAAGAGCACGTCGGAGCCATTCCAAGAGCGTCCGCCGTGTTGGCTCGAATCGAAACACCACTTATCAAAGTCGCGGGGCTCGTGCAGCTCGGATGCAGAGGAGGAGGGGGCGTGAGCGTCGCGAGGATGTCAACCGACCCGAAAGGCTCGGCGTTGGTACTCGAACGTGAGACGGCGATCACCACGCTCTTTGGGATCGCGCTGGTGTTCTCCCAACTCATCCTCGTCGTCGTGCCGGGAAACAGCGCATTCACGATCGCCGATGTCGCCCCGCATCCTTCGAACATACGCGAGACATGCGTTTCAGCGCTCAGGATCAAGACGTCGAGCCGCTCGCCAGGTGCGACCGTCACGCCGTAGAACAACGCGGGAAGCGGACGGGGATGCCAAGGCGAAACAGCGGGCTCCATCGCATCCGCGAGACGATCTCCGGTTCGCCTGACCCCGGAGAGCAACATCGCGCGTCTGGCACATGTTGATGGGGCGTCTGACGGCACCAGGGTGAGGCTCAGATCGAAGGGCGTGGCCGAGCCATACACAACGAGATACACCGTGCGCGCCTCGGTCGCAGCGTTGAACCACTCGACTGATCGTGGCCCCAATTCGGACATCGGAGTCGAGGTCAGGCAACTCCCATCCGCACACGTTGGAATGAACGCCATCCCGTGCCCATAGTCGCTCGATGCTGTGGCCGACGTCGTCAGCCTCGCGACCGCGCGTTGTCCTGGAGGAACCGTCACCCGCCACCAAAGCGCGGCGAACGGTGTCCGGCCCCCACACGGCGTAAAGGGCCGATTCGACGATTGTGTGGACGCCCCGGTGATGGTTTCTCCACTCGCGAGAGCTGGCGCGGTCGAGCACGAGCTTCGCGGGCCCTCTGTGTGGAGCGAGAGCACTGCGCTGAGCGTCGTCGAAACCGCGCCTTCGGAGTCGACCGACATCGCCACGATCACCCGCCGCGGCGTTGCTGCGAAGTTCGTCCACCCAGCGCTTCGCATGGGGCGTAACGCGTTCGGCCCCTGACGTACGTCGAGGCACGAGGATGGCGGACACGCCGAGAGAATGGAGACGCTCGTGTTTTGTTGTCCGACAACGACCAGTCGCTGGTTCGCAGGGACCTCGACGCTGTAAAACAGCGAGGGCCGCTCGGTGTTGGGGCCACACTGGAGGGCTGTGTCGATGGCATCGTCCGAAGAGGCCGAGATGGTCGACCCGGCCATCACGGTCGGGGCCGTCGCGCACGTCCTCGGGGACGAAACCGCATCGCGCACAACGTCCGCTGCTGCGGAAGCATCCGCGGGGTGCTGGTTGCCGTCGGCGGCACCATCGTCAGGTCGTGGTTGGGGCAGACCACAGCCCACCAGCGCGAGGGTCGACCACAGCGTGACGATCGCGATTGCCTGCGCCAGTTCCATCTTCGAACGCATGAACTCTCCTTGATCGAGGCGGCGATCTGCGTGCAAAGAGTTGCCTAGCACACGAATGTCCATCGCGTGGACTCTCAACCTCGCAGGACGAGCGCCCCAGGAGCGCTCGAAATCTCGTCGGATCACGGCGAAAAAACAAGTGACTAAGAATCGGCGAAAAATCGAAGGCGACAAGCTGGGTCGTGATTCGCTTCGGCGAGGCTTCGGACGCGCGAACGTGAAACGAGCGCGCAGAGCGCTCGCGAGCGGGCGTTGTGGTGTCGAGAGATGGGACGAGCTTCACGACTTCACAGAATCGAAGAAAGACTGGATTCTAAACCGCCACTCATTCGATCGTCGTACTTGTCATCGATTGATGACCGCGCCCGCGACGGGCATCGAAGATGACCGGATCGACGGTGGAAGGGCCACGGAAATCCAGTCCACACAAAGACCGCGGACCGCGAAAACTACGACGACCGCCGCCGCGCGCGACGGGTTCTACCCGCGCGCTTCGAGTCCCTTGCGCGTCACTTGATAGGCCATCGAGCGCTTCGAGCCGCGCTTCACGATGAGGTCGTTGTCGTAAAGGCGCTGCAGCGCCATGAACACCGCGTTGCGCGACGGAACGCGCGAGAGCAGCGGCTTGATCTGCTCGCTGGTCATCCAGTCTTTGCTGCGCTGAAGGATCGCGAGCACTTCTTCGCGGACGCTCCTGCCCTTGGACGCGCCCTTCCGTGGGCCACGCGCAGGCGCGCTCTTCTTGGTCGAAGCGTTGGGACTGCGAGCGACGGGCGCTGGCGCCGCGGGCGCTCGCGGCTCGCGTCCCATCGTGAGCGCGAGCTTGTTCAGCGGGAGCGCCGTGATCGCGCGGATCACGCCTTCAGCGAACTCTTCAGCGAGTGCGCGGAGGGCTTTGTTGAGTTCGGTGTTCGTCATCCGGTGGTTCTCCTGGGCGTCAATCTGCCGAATCCGTGAGAGAAGGGTGTTACACGAATACGCCGAAGCCGTCGCTCGATGTCGATCCGGGAGAACAGGCCTTCGCGCGACCACGGCCAACGAGAAGCGCGTCGGAAATAGCGGGCTGTCGGGAGCATCGGCCCTCATTCGCCGCTCGACACGCCTACCCGCGCGGAGCAGTTAAGCCACAATTGAACCTCGTAGAAACGAGGACAGTGTCGGCGTGGTTGAAATCAAGTCAAACCGCCACGAATGGATCGCGAAAAGTACGTTGATCGAATGAGTGGCGGTTTAGATGTTCTGTACGTCGCGCGTTGGTGCCAGAACTCCTGGCGCCTCGCGACTGAGCATCGTCGAGCCCGGTATACACAACTTCGTACGACGGCGGCTCTGCCTTCTGTTGGCTATACGCCACTCAAAGGTCCATAGATATTTCCCAGAGATCGTCGGAAGAACCTCGATGCGTGTCGTCCTTCCAACGGGGCGTCGTGATCGGTGCGGGCACAGCAGCCTGAGAGGGCGTTGGAGTGGAAGTTCGAGACTTTTGCAAGGAGCTGCGAGACCAGCAAGGAAGCGATTCGCAGCAATAGCAGGGTGATTGCAATCACCGCAAGAATTGCTGACGCCGATGGTCGACGCAGATCTGCAGCAAAAGGCCGAAGTCCCACTCCAACGCCCTCTGAGGCCATCGCGGATGGGCGCGCTCCACAACGCTGCGTCGCGCTTCGCGAGAGCACCTCGGAGCGCTCACGGATTGTTCAACGCGCGCAGCCAACGCGCGAGCGCGGCGTCATGGATCGACACGTCCGCGGCAGCTTCGGACGCGCGCTCGAGCGACACGCGACTCGGTTCCGGACGTGGTGGTCGAAGCGCGGGCACGCGAAGGCGAAGGTGCGCATCCGACGAGCGCCAGCGCCGACGCAGAGACCAGCGTTCGAACGATCTTCGAGTTCACAGGCGGCACAACGACCGCGGGAGAATGACGCATTCCGGTGCCGCGAGGGAGATTGTCGAACGGCGAGGCGTCGACCCGCGCGACCGGGCTGCCCACCCGCGTGAACGCTGCATCGTTGCCCGAATGCTGCGCGCTCGATCGCGGCTGACGACGCGCGCCCCACCTCGCGAACCCATCGCTCGCGCGCGCGGCTCTCACTGATCGCCGCGTCGTAGCGAGGACAGACCAATGCCCCACCACACGCTCGTCACGTTGCTGGCCCAAGCGGCGCAGCGCGAGGTTCACTGCAACTGCTCGGACGTCACGCGGATCCAGGTCGGGCCGCTGCTGGTTCCGGTCGGGCCGCTCACGGTGATCTTCGCGTTGGTGGTCGCGCTGCTCGGGCCCGCGTGGCTGCTCGCGCAGTGGAGAAAGCTCCGCAACGAGCGGGCGGCGCGCGCCGTCATGATGGACGCCGAAGGCGACGCCCCGCGACCGTGACATCGTCAACTCAGCGTCAACGAACATCGGATCAAGCAATCTCTTGATTGCGATCCGTCACTGAATTCGCAGAGATTCATCGAGCATCGCGCCTGCTGCGGCTTTTCCACAGCGAAGGCGCGGCGCGTAGTACGACCGTCGCTCCATGCAAAGCACTCGAGTCCTCTTCGCGGCGACGACGCTGCTCGTCGCTAGCTGCACACAACCCACGAGCGCGACAAACACCGTCGCCGCCCCGCAGACCACCGCGGCGTCGGGCAACGCCACGCCCGTCGTGGTCAACGGGATCCCTGTCGAACAGCTCGCAGGCGTCTACAACGGCGACTGGGGCACGATGCACCTCGTGCACGCCGGCGGCGGCGAGCTCCGCGGCGCGTACTCGCACTCGAACGGCAGGGTCGTCGCTCGCGTCGACGGTGACGTCGTGCGCGGAACGTGGTGCCAAGACGAGGCAGCAGAGGGCCATCGCCCCAACGGCAGCGTCGAGTTTCGCTTCAGCCGCAACGCGGCCAACGTGATCGCGCTCGATGGTCGATGGACCTACGCCGACGCCCCGGACAACTGGCAAGAGAACTGGGACGTCACGCTGAGCGGCCCGGCCAACGAGCAGCTCGCCGCGCGCGCGCCCGCCGCAGCGTGCTCGCAGTGACCGAGCGTCGGCGCGTGAGCGCGTCGGCGCGAGACGCAGCGCCGTAGCGGTCGTTGCTCATCCTCGTCACGTCTGCGCTCGACGGGCTGCGCGTCGAGGGGCTCGGCGACGTGGGCCCGATCGTTCACGGGGGGGGCATTCAGCGGATGTGGGTGCGGCCGAAGCGCGCGACGGTCGACGCCGTCGCGCGAGGCAGCGTCGCGACGATCGAAGACTTCATTGGCTGCGTCCCGCCCTCTTCGGGCAGAGCGAACGCGACGACGGTGGCGTGCGAGCCCTCGTTGTTCGAGCGTTGGGCGTGAGCAGGTGTCCTATCGAGGAGGACCCCGACGACGTGCGCGGCGCTCGAAGCGCATTCGGCGTGCGACGCTATCGCGGGGACGGCTCGACGATCTCGATGTCATCGGTGCCGAGACGGATCTGACGCGTCGTGGCTCTGCGCTCGAAGAGACCGCCCGCGTCGAGCACGCCCGCGCGCGCGAGAAATTGCCTCGCGCGAAACACGCTCACGTTGAAGTGCTGCAAGTCCACCTTGAGCGCGTCGAGCACGTCGTCCACGTAGAGCCACCCCCGCTCGGATTCGACCTCCCCTGCGTCCCGGTCTCGCGCTCTGGCCCGGGCGAGCAACAACATCATCTCGTGGTGCGCTCGCGCGCCCAAGGCCAACGCAGTCCCTCCGCGCACGAGCGAGAGCGCGACGTGTTCGCCGTCGCGGCTCACCTCGAAGCGCAACGTCATCGCGCCCACCACCCGCGGATCGCCGCTCGATTGCTGCGTCGTCGGAACCGCCCGCCCGCCCGCCGGGCACACCTCGATGGTCCAACGTCGCCCGCAAACCGCGAGCGACTCCTGGTCGTGCGCGGGTCGCTGCGCGCCGTTCTCTTCCAACATCCACTGACCGTGGCGATCCTCGAAGAGCGTCACTTCGGGCGAGGACACATCGGGCAGCGCGAGCAGTCCGTCCTCCGCCTCGACGACTTCGTTGGTCGCGCGACAGCGCGCGCGGGTAGCCGGACCCGAATCATCCACCAGCTCCCAAACCTCGTGCTCGGCGAACCGCACGACGTCGCCCGCGGCCAACGTCACGCGCTCTCCGACGCTCAATCGACGCGCTTCGACCCGCGTCCCGTTGGTGCTCCCGAGGTCGCGCAAACACCAGCGCGCGCCGTCCCACAGCAGCACGGCGTGCTCTCCGGACGCACGAGGATGCGAGAGCGTCAGCGTGCATCCGGCCGCGCGGCCAACGAGCGTCCGCGCCGCGAGCGTGACGCGTTGGCCCGTCGCGACGTTCTTCAAACAGCCCACGGGGCGAATGTAAGCTCGCGCGCGTCGCACCGTCTACAACGCGCCCGATGGACCAAGACCTCCGCGCTCTTGCGCTCACGTTGCTCGGGTCAGCGTCGCTCCCCGCGACGCTGCGCGCGGGCTTGCGCGCGTGGCTCGCGGGAGACGGCGCCGTCGCGACCGAGGTCGCGACCGAAGGCGGAACGCCAGAGCCCACGCATCCATCCGAGCCCCATCGCGAGCCGCGCTACGTCGACCTCGGGCCCCTCGCCCGCGGCGGGATGGGCGAGCTGCGCCGCGTTCGTGATCCCGCGCTGCATCGGGTGCTCGCGCTGAAGACGCTGCCCGAAGAGCGCGCAGCGGACCCCGGCGCCGTCGCGCGGTTCTTGTCCGAAGCGCGGCTGACGGCGAGCTTGCAGCATCCAGGCGTCGTTCCGGTGCACGACTGTGGCGTAGACGAGCGCGGGCGGCCTTGGTTTGCGATGACCGAAGTGCGCGGACGCACGCTGCGGGCCGTGCTGCGCGAGCTGCACGAAGGCCCCGAGGCTCCCTCGCCGTCGGCGCTTCGACGCGCGCTCGACACGTTTGCGCGCGCGTGTGAGGCCGTCGCGTACGCGCACTCGCTCGACGTCGTGCATCGCGATCTCAAGCCCGACAACATCATGGTGGGCGCGCTCGGCGAGGTGCTCGTCGTCGATTGGGGCCTCGCGTTGCGAGCCACCGACGCGCCGGGCGAAGACGAGCTCCGCGCAGGGACTCCCGCGTACATGCCTCCCGAACAAGCGCGCGGCGACGCGCGACCCACGGCGGCGTGCGACGTGTACGCGCTCGGCGCGGTGCTGTACGAGCTGCTCGGCGGCGCTCCACCCTATACGGGAACGCCCGCGGCCGTGCGCGCACAACTGCTCCACGGTCCACCGCCGCCGGTCGCCGCGCCAGCGGATCTCCTCGCGCTCTGCGAGCGAGCGATGGCGCGCGATCCCGCAGGGCGACCGAGCAACGCCAGCGAGCTCCTGCGCGAGCTTCGCCTCGTTCTCGACGGCGCTCAGCGACGCGAGCGCGCCCTTCGCTTGGTCGATGAAGCCCGCGCGCTGCACGATCGAGCGACGGCGCGAAGGGCCCTCGCGCAATCCAAGCGAGACAACGCGCGCGCCGCGGCGAGAGGACTCCGCAGCTTCGACGCTGCCGAACGCAAGGAGCCTTCGTGGGCGCTCCAGGACGAGGCGAACCGGCTCGACGCCGAGGGCGCCGCGCTCGACGCCGAAGCACAGCAGACGCTCGCGGCGGCGCTCCGCGAAGAGCCCACGCTCAACGAAGCACACGAGGCGCTCGCCCGCGTGCACGCCGAGGCGCTCGTCGCCGCCGAGCGCGCCGGAGATGACAGCTCCGCGGCGAGAGCCGAAGCCGCGCTCCGAAGCCACGATCGAGGCGCGCACACGTCGCTGTTGCGAGGGATGGCCGCGCTGAGCCTGCGCACAGAGCCCGTCGACGCAGAGGTGCGACTCTACCGCTACGAAGAGCGGCGGCGAAGGCTCGTCGCCGAGCCGTGCGGGCTCTTGGGACGCACGCCGCTGCGCGCGCGAGCGCTTCCGCGAGGAAGCTACCTGCTCGAGCTGCGAGGCGAAGGGCGCTCGTTGGTGCGCTACCCCGTGCACCTCGCGCGCGGCGAACACTGGGACGGCGTCCCCGACGGAGAGCGCGAAGCGCGCGCGGTGTACTTGCCCGCGAAGCACGAGCTCGGAGCGCACGATCGCTACGTGCCCGCAGGGCCCTGTTGGCTGGGCGGAGACCCGCGCGCGGGCGAAACGTTGCCCGCCGCGCGCGTGTGGATCGAGGGGTTTGTTCTCCGACGATTTCCCGTCACGCAGCGGGAGTATCTCGCTTTTCTAAACGCGCTCGTGGCGGCGGGACGCGAGGACGAAGCAGCGTCGTGCGCGCCGAGGCTGCCAGCGTCCATCGCGGGCAGCCACGACGTCGCGCTCTTTCGTCGCACGAAGTCCGGGCGATTCGCGCTCCCCGAGGGATCGACCCGCGACGCCGGGCGGCTGCCGGTGAGCAGCATCGACTGGTTCGCCGCGGCGCGCGCAGCGCAGCACTTCGCCACGCGCGAGCGCGGCTGGCGCTTGCCGTCCGAGCGCGAGCGCGAGAAGGCCGCGCGCGGCGTCGACGGTCGGTCGCTACCGTGGGGAGAGCAACTCGAGCCCACGTGGGCGTGCATGGTGGGCTCGCGCTCGGGTGCGCCGGCGCTCGAACCCATCGACGCGTTCGCGACCGACGAGAGCGTCTACGGGGTTCGTGGGCTCGCCGGCAACATGCGCGACTGGTGCCTCGATCGCTGGACGCCCGACGGCGATGGAACCGACGCGCACGATGGCCCGCTCCTGCGAAGCATTCGAGGAGGAACATGGTCCGCCGCACCGCACTTCTGCCGCCCCGCCGCCCGCTACGCCGCCGCGCCCGACAACCGCTTCGCGAGCGTGGGAATGCGCCTCGCGCGCGACCTGCCCCCGCGCTGAACCGCTCACTCCGTAAACGAGTACCACGTCGCGTGGGGATCGATGTCGCGCGGCGAGAGCGAGGGATTTCCCTGCGCGTCGACCACCAGCGCCCAGGGCCATCGCTCGCCAACGGGCGCGGCGCCGACGGACCACACGTTTCCACCTGCGGGGTCCCAGGTCTTGTACCAAGAGACGTGCCGCAGTCCGAGGTCGGGGCTCTGTTCGACGAGCAACCCGATCGAGGCGCTCGGCATGTCTGGATCAGGCGCCTTGAATAGAGCGCACACAGAATCAAGAGACACAGACACATCGCCCTTGATCCACTGCCGCGCGAGGGCCTTCTCGTCCGCCATCAGCGCGTGGGGGTACGGCGCGACGATCGCGCTCAGCGCATCGGCGGTGTACGGCTGCGAATCGAGCGTCATGTACAGCTTCGGGTACGTGGCGAGCGCGATCGAGAGCGCATACCAGTACTCGGCGTTGGCTTCGAAGTGCGGCTGGACGAATTGATTGGTCCCGGTCGCTGCCATCGCGAGCGGCGCGAGCTCCTTGGCGTCGAAATCGATGTGAAAGCGCACGAGCACGGAGGACTGCGAATCGATCGGCGGGACCTGCATCGTGCGGCAGCTCGGCAGGGCGGGGCTCTTCGTGGGTGCGTTCATTTTGCGGTGCTCTCGAGCCCGCGAGTGAGTCACGTACGATCGCCCAATGCAATCGACATATAGCGCTCGAAATCGGCCGTCATTGCTGCGCGCCGAGGCGAGAGCCTAAGGTCTCTTCACGGCGGAGCGAGAGGCGTCATCCCGATGTGCGGGGGACGTTCGCGCGCCCGTCTTTGGCCACTCGACAAGGCCATCCCAAGGAGAGACGACCATGGCAAGCCCGACCCCCGCGACGCCCACCACGGCGACCGCCGCCAACCCGGCGCTCGTGGAGAGCACCGAACTCTCGCCCGAGGCCCTCACGACGGTGCAAGCCATCGGAGTCGTCGTCGCAGGCGCGGCCACGATCGCACAGACGCTCGCGCAGATCTTGAGCACCATCAACGTCAGCCGCGAGATCGCGATCGCAGTGAACAACTACACAGGAAACGACCTCATCAACCCGAAGTACTACATCGAGAGCGGCAAGCTCGTGAACACAGCGCTCACCATCCCGGCGGGCAAAGCGAACTTCATTTCAGGCTCGCGGACGTCGGGCGCCGCGCGCGGAACAGTCGCGGTGGTCAGCTACGAACTCCAGAACACAAACTACCGTCTCGCCATCTACTGGAGCGTTCCGTTCGGCTACGCCGCGCACGACAACGTCCTGTATCTCCGCATGATGGACAAGGACACCGACACCGACGAGAAGCTCTACGACAAGATGAACGACAAGGCCGTCAAAGCGAGCCTCGGCACCTTCACCAACCAAGACTCGGGCTACGTGCTTCAGGGCGTGATGGGAACCGGCGGCCAAGCGACGCTCAACATCTCGATCAAGTCCGCGTAGAATCGCCTGCGAATCCAGCGGCGAACGCGCGATGACGCGCGTGCAAGCAGCGACGAGCGCAGAGCGCCGACCGGCCAACGGACGATCGGGACCGACGCGGGCCTCGATGCTCGCGACACAATCACTTGCATCGCTCCTCCCGTGAGCGCTGTTCACCCCGTGAGCGCGATCGTCACGAACGCCACGGCGTAGTCGCCGTCGTGGCTCAGGGACAGCTGCGCGCGCTCGACCCCGAGCGACTCTGCGAAGCGCGACGCTTCTCCGTGCAGCGCCAACAGGGGCCGTCCTCGCTCGTCGCGCAGCACTTCGATCGTGGTCATCGCGAGCGCGGGCGCGTCGATCTGCCGGAGCGCCGCGGCGTGGTCGAGCGCCTTCAACGTCGCTTCTTTCGCTGCAAATCGCGCGGCGAGGTGCTGCGCGGGCTGCCCCGACGAAGCGCCCTGCGCGTACGCGAGCTCCGCGTGCGTGAAGGTCTGCGCGGCGAACGCGCTCGCCCGATCCGAGAGTTGCTCGGCGAGCGAGGGAACATGCACGATGTCGGTCCCGACAGTGTGAATCACGGCTGAACCTTGCGAAGTGAACCGTGGGTCGAAGATGCACCACTAGACGCGTGCGGATAGCGCGCGCCCGTGCGCCGCGCGTCGCGATCGAGCAGGACGCTCGCCTCGTGCCGCGCGTGCGCGTCGGTGGACTCTTTGTCGACGAAGGGGCGGTCGGCGCGGCGGACGTAGAGGGGCTTCGTTCCCGCGAGGGCGCGGCGGAGCGTCTGTGTCGCGAGAGAGAGCCGCGCTTGCACCTGCGCTCGGTACCGCGCGCGCGTCGCGGCATCGAGCGCGCGCCAGAAGAAGTACGGGTGCACGACGCACACGATCGCGCCGACGTGGCCGAACCCGAGGCTCGTGACGAGCGCCGCGCGAAGCAGCGTCGAGCCCGCGCGCACCGTCGTGTCGCTGAAGCACAGCGGCAACTTTTGTTGCAGCGACGGCGCCACGTCCTCGAGCCCGCGGTTGCCCGGAACAACCCCGTCGCTCATCGCCTGCAGCGCGCCGATGAGCTGCCACGCCGCCGCGCCGCCCTTCGAGTGACCCGTGAGGGACTTCTGCGACACGACGTGGAGCGGTAGATTTTGTGTGCGTCCAAGAGCGCTCGCGAGCCGCGCGTGCAGCGCGCACTCGTTGCTGTCGTTGGCGTGGGTCGACGTGTCGTGCTTGCTCACGAACGCGACGTCGTCCGCCACGAGGCCGAAGACCGCGAGCGCGCCCCTGAGCGGAGAAACCGCAGGATCATCGCGGTAGAACGAGTGCGCGAGATGCGCGCAGCCCTCGCGCACGACGCGCTCGGCCATCGCCTCGCCCATCGCGCGCGCGAGCGACTCGCGCTCGGCCCGGAGCTTCGCGATCGCCTCGCGGCGCGCCTCGAACTGGCACGCGCCCTCGCGCCGCTCGGCGCCGATCGCCCCCTCTGCGGCGACCGACAACACGCCCTGCCCCGGCGCAGGAACGCTCGCGTTGATCCCGTCCGAGTGGCTCGTCGCCATCGCGACCACGCCGTACACGGGCAAGCCCATGGCCACGGCTGTGCTCGCGCGGCACACGAGCAGCGCGCCCGCGCCCTGCGCTTCGACGAAGCCCATGCGCCGACGGTCGTTGGGGCGCGAGAGCGTTCGCGCTGAGATTCCCTTGGCAGATGCGTCGATCGAGTCGGCCGTCGCGCCCATGTCCGAGAAGCCGACGGCGCCCTCTTCGTTGTAGTCGTCGCACCCGCCCGTCACGACGAAGTCCGCGCGCCCCGCGGTGAGCAGGTCGAGCGCCTCGGCCACCGAGAGGGCCGCGGTCGCGCACGCGCCCACGGGCGCAGAAATGGGCCCGTACGAGCCCACGTACGCTTGCACCATCCAGCCCGAGATCACGTTCACGAGCGTCTCTTGGAGGACGTCTTGCTGCCGCTCTCGATCGAGCATTCCGTCGTGATAGAGCCGGCGGAGCTTCTGCATTCCCCCGATGCCCGAGCTCTGCGTGCACGCGACGCGCGAGAGGTGCAGGTGCTCGTAGAGCTCTTCGGGCTCGAGCCCCGCGGACACGAACGCCTCCACCGTGGCCACGAGGTTGTAGAGCGTGACGCGATCGACCTGCTCGATCATCGCCTTGGAAATTCCGTAGCGCTCCGCGCTCCACCCCTCGGGCACTTGCCCGACCACGCGCCTCGTGAGGCTCGCCGTGCTCGGGACGCGCACCTTCGCGCCGCGCGAGACGTGCACGCGCACGCCGCCCTCGCCGCGCTCGATCCGCACGTGCTCTGGGTCCGCTTGGCGAAAGCGCTCGGCGTGCTCCTCGCTCGACGCGGTGAACACCATCGGCTCGTCCACGTGAACCTCGGTGTGCCGAAGCTGTCGCGCCGGGTCGAACCCGTGCGCCGAAGCGCCTTCGACCAGGCGAATTCCGCTCTTTTCGAGGACCTTCGACTCGTAGCGCGCGCGGAGCTCGTGGCGCGCGACGGGCTGCTTGCTCTCGACGTCCACGAGCGCCCCGTCTTCGCGCGTCGCGACGAGGCCGATCATCCACGCGAGCTCGTAGAGGGTCTCGTCGCTCAGCCGATCGTCGCGCTCGGCGCTCCATCGCGTACGCGAGCTTCCCCAGGGAGAAACCTCGCCGATCCCCACGACGACCGCCACGTGATCGAGCGACAAGTGGTCGAGCTTCGGGAGCGGCTCGAGGTCCTCGTCGCTCGGGATCGCCACGGAGATCCCTTCGCGCGAAGCCGGCGAGACGAGCGCCCGCGGAGCCGCAGCGCGCTGCGTTCGCTCTCGGTACGACGCGCGCAACGCCTCGAGCGACTGCTGCGTTCGTCGCTTATTTTCTGCTCGATTTCGCACATTGGACGCGAGCGCCCCGAGGTCGCCGAGCGTCGCGAATCCCGCCGTCAGGTCCTCGATGTACGGAGCCTGCGCCGCGCGGCTGCGCGCTTCGTCCGTGCAGAGCCCGAGCAGCGCGCCCGCCATCTCGTCGGTCGTAAACGTCTCGAGCCCGTGCTCGCGCTCGAGGACCTCGGCGAGCCCGTCGTTGGCCGCCATGAGCCCTGTTCCACGCACCCAGCCGATGCGCGCGCCGACGAGCGAGAAGCAGCGGCCCCACGCGGCGTGCTCGCTCTTCCAGCGGGCGATCAGCACTTCGAGCGCGGCCTTGCTCTCGCCGTACAGACCGTCGCCGCCGAAGATCCCGTGGTTGGGCGACAGCGGAAGGACCACGTGACACCGCCGCGTCAGATCGTCCTCTGCGCGCAGCGCGACCGCGAGCTTGGCCAACAATCGTTGAACGCCCACGAGCTGAATCCGCAGCGTCGCGAGCGAGCGCGGCCCCACGTCCACCAGCGTCGCGCTCTCGCCGAGCGCCGCGAACGGAAACAGAAGCTCCGGCAAGAGCCCCTCGCGCGCGAGCCACCCGCACAGCGCGTCGACGTCCTCGAACGAGCCCTGGTTGAGCGGCAGCAAGTGCAGCTCTGCGCCCGGCGTCGCGCGCTCGCGATAGAGCGCCCGCATCTGCGCCACGCGCTCGTCGTTGTACCGCGAGGTCGTCACCACCACGCGCGCGCCCTCTTCGAGCAGCGCTCCGACGATCGACAGCGCGATCGAGCCCGGGCCCGCCCCGGTGACGAGCGCCACGCGGCCGCTCGCTCGAATACAATCACCCGTATTCATCGAGAGCTCGTCGAACTTCCTCGCGACGTCTTCACGGCAGAGCGCCTCGGCGCGCCTCGCGAGCGCCTTCGCTGTCGCGCGCCCGTCCGCGTCGAGCTTTCGCGCGATGGCCTCGATCGCGTCGCCCACGCCGGGCCGATCGGACATCGCGTCGAAGAAGAGCTGCGCGAGGTCGCGCCGCTGCCACACGGACGCGCTCGTCAGCCACAGGTGCTTGTCCGACGAGAAGCACCCCTGCGCGAGGTCCAAGTAGCTCTGATCGTGCTCGCGCTCGATCGCCTCGAGCCGCGCGCGCGTCGCGTCTTCGACCGGAGCCTCGACGGTGGGCGTCGGGTCGTGACCGAGCGCGCGCAGCGTGGCGACCGCCCCGCGGTAGATCGGCCCCTCGACCCCGAGGACGCGCGCAGAGAGGGCGTCGAGGGCCTCGCTGTCGACCATCGCCGCGCTCGACGAAGCGTCGCTCTCGGAGGCGAGCGTGATCCCTCGCTGCGCGGCCATGTGCGCGACCACCGCGTCGATCCACCGCAGGGCGCTCGCGCGATCGCTGATGGCGCCGGGAGCGACCGTCGAGAGCGCTCCTCCCTTCGACGAGTCACCGGGCCGCGCTTCGAGCGCCATCGACGCGATCGCGTGACGGACGCCTCCCGCGTCGAGCCCCCATCGCGTCGCGAGGTGCGACTGCGCGTCAGCCAACGTGACACGGCCCGCGCCCAAGATCGACGCCACGCGCTGCTCGACCGCGGGCGCGAGGTAGCGACCGAACCCGGACTGCGCGTAGCCGTTGGCGCGCTGCTCGATCGCCGCCGAGAGCTTCGAGAGCGGGAGCTCGTGCGCGCCGTCGATCGCAGCGATGTTGAATTCTTGTGCGACGTCCGCGAGGAGCTGGTTGCGGCGCGCGGAGTTTCCGCCGAGCAGCTCGTCGACGCTCTGGTCTTGCTCGAGCTGCTCCGAGCGCACGCGCGCCTGGAGCGCGAGCAACACGCGCAGCGCGTCGCCCGCAGAGAACGCGAGCGTCGCCCCCGCGGCCGCGTGCTTGCGTGCCTCCGTCGCGCGCGGGGCCGGAGCCGCGACGGGAGCCGACGCTGGCGCAGGCGCAGCCACCACCTCGCGCGCGGGCACCCCCATGCTCGGGTCCAGCGTCACTTGCGGCGGCCCGACGAGCTCGCTCGCGTGCGCCTCGCTGTTGAGAACCCGCGGCTGATCGAGCGAGAGAACAGCGAGCGAGGCGCTCGCCATGTTCGCGAGCGTGGGCTGCTCAGCGATGCCCACTTCGACGAGGCGATCGAGCGAGCACTCGCGAAAGAGCAGCTCTTGCGTGTCGATCCAGCGAACGGGCGAGGCAAACTGATACGCGAGCAGCTCGATGAGCAGCGCGCGAGAGCGAGAGCGGTCGTCGTCGAACGCGTCGGGGTCGTCGAGCAGCGCGCGGAGCACAGGCGAGCCGGTCTCTTCTGCGATTCGAGCGATCTCTCCGCGGTCGATCGAGAAGCGTCGGCCCGTGAGGTTGGGGACGTACTTGCCCACCATGGGACGAGCGTCGAGGTCCTTGTCGAACGCGCGCTCGAGCGTCGCGCGAAAGCGATCCACGCCGTCGCGTAGCAGCGTCGAGTGAAAGGGAACGTCGACGCCCGGGACGTTGGACACCGCGCGCCTTCCGTCGCGATCGCCGGACTTCGTTCGCAGCGCGGACTCGAGCCTGCCGATCGCGCGCTGGTGACCCGTAATCGAGTACTGCCGTCCTCGAACGTTGAAATTGACGATCTCGAGCGGCTCACCTTCGGTCGCGCACGAGGCGACGAGCTCGCGCAGCGCTCGGTCGTCGAGCTCGGTGATGTGCGGTCTGACGACCACCATCGCGTAGGGCGTTCTGCCCTCGGCGTCGCGCTCGACGAGTCGATCCATCGTGAGCCCGCGCGCGTACACGACCTCGATCGCCGCGCGCAGCGGAACGACGCCCGCCACCGCCGAGAGCGCCGAGTACTCGCCGAGGCTGTGCCCCGCGAACATGGCGTCTGGCACGAATACGCCCTGCTCGCGCAGCTCGCGCACCTGCGCGACGGCGAGGACCACCATGGCGACCTGCGTAAACTGCGTGAGAAAGAGCACGCCTTGCGGGTGCGCGAAGCGCTCGCGCCGCACGACGAGCTCCGTCGGGTTGTCCCGCACGACACGCAACAGCGAGAACCCGAGGGCCTCGCGGCAGTGCGCGTCCGCTTCGTCCCACACAGCGCGCGCGGCCGCCGAGCGGGCGTAGCCCTGCATGCCCATGGCCTTGCGCTGGATTCCCTGTCCAGGAAACACGTAGGCCGTCACGGGCGCGGCGAGCTCGGCGTCCGCGCGCAGCACGACGCGCTCGTCGACTGCGCTCGCGACGGACAGCGACACGACGGGCGCCCCCGCGCGCACCGCGCGTTGCTCTGCGCGAATCGTCAGCGATTCACCGAGCGAAACCGTCGCCTCGAAGCGCGCCGCGAATCTGCGCAGCGCCCGCGCAGAGCCCGCGACGGCGCTCAATCGATGCGCGGCCGCGGACGCCGTCCACATTCCATGAACGATCGGCGCAGCGAGCCCCGCGAGCGACGCCACGAGCCCGTCGGTGTGCAGCGGGTTGCGGTCGCCGCTCGCCATCGCGTACGCGTCCATCGCGCCCGGAGCCTGCGCGCTCGCCTCGAGGATCAACCGAGGCTGCTCGATCTTCGCGAGCCCCTCGGGCGCCGCGAGCAGCGCGGCCATCGCGCGCACCGGGTGCTCGCGCGAGGCGCCCGGGACGTCGCAGTCGACCACGGCCACGCGCGCTCCGTCGGTCGTGTAGAGACCGCCGCGCGCGGTCGCGCGATCTCCCTCGTGACCCATCGCCTCGCAGCGCAGCTGCAGCGCGACCGGCGCCGAGACCTCTCGCTCGAACGACACGAACGGCCGCTCGCGCAAGAACGCGAGGGCCCCGTCGTCCTTCACCCACAGCGCGCGCTCGAAGGGCAAGAGCTCGTGTTGATTGCGTGATGTCTTTTCAACATTCGCGCTCGTTTGCCCGCGGATGAAGAACTTGCTCGACACGCGCGCCGCGCGGCCCGCGGGGGTCTCGAGCGTCCCTTCGATCGAGACGCGCGTCCCCTCGGGGCTGCGCTCGATCGCCGTGATCGCCGCGCGCGCCGAGGCGGTCTGCCCGAACTCGAGCGGCCACGCAGGGCCCGCCTCGAGCTCGACCTCCTCGTGCAAGAGCCTCGTCACGTCCGGAAGCGCCCCCGAGAGCGCCGAGAACATGGGCTCCCACAAGAGCGCGAAGCACATCGCGAGCGGCGCGGTCTTCGCTTCGACGAGGCGCCCCGGTTGATCGCCGGTCGCGTACGCAAACGCCTCGACCGCGCGTCGATCGACGGTCACCGCCGACGCCGCGACGTCGAACGGAGCGACCTCGTCGAGCGCGCGGCCGAAGAGCATTTGACCGTAGAATTTCTGCTGCGAACGAAGGTACCGCGCCCGATCGTGCGCGAGGTGATCGCCCGCCCACGAGAGGCACAAGTCGAGCGACGCCTCTCGGCCGTCCTTCGCGTACGAGCGCAGCGACGCGCCCTGCCCGTCGACCACCACGCGCGTGCGCCCGTCGAGCGAGGCGTCTTCGCTGCGCAGCGCGCTGACCCTTCCGTCCGGGCCGCGCAGGATCGTGACCCGCATCCCCTCGCGCGGCGCGAGCAGCGCGCGAAGGACGTTGGGCGACCAGCGCCGAGCGCCGCTGTCGTACGCGCGACGCGCGCCGAGCATCGAGCACACAGGGCCATGATCGAAGGACGCGAGCCGCTCGAGCCAGCGCTCTACCGAGGCGAGCTCCGCCTCGGTGGGCGCGACGGTCTCGGTCGCGACGAGCTGCGATTTGTCTCGTCGGTTGATTTCGTGACCAGTCGTTTCGTCGCGCAGCCGATCGACGACGCCCTTCGCGAAGCGCCCGAGCAGCGACGCGACAGGCTCGTCCTCGCGCTCGATCGCCGCGAGCGAGCGGGGCCCTGGGAGGGCCAACACTTGATCCGCGTCGAAGCGATCGTCGTGCGCGCTCGAGAGGCTGTCGGCCTTGAACCAACGACGAACATCCCGGTCGATCAGCGGAACAAACGGGACGGGCTTTCCCGGCGTTCGGCACTGCGCGACGAAGGCCATCGCGTCCAGCGGGTGCACGAGCTCTCGGTCCGCCGACGGATAGCGCTCGCGCCATCGCGCGACCGCGACCGACGGATCGTCGAGCGAGCCCTCGTCGAAGAGCGACTCGAACGGCGCGCGCGTGTCGCACAAGCGCGCCTCGCACATCCGCAACGCCTCGAGAAAACGCAGGCGATACGAGCGATCAGGCCACGGTCCGTCTTCGTAGCGCCCGTGCCGCCCCACCGCCGTGAGCGCGCACAGACGCTCGATGAACTTCGCGTACGTCATGGACTCGACGTCGCCGAAGTAAGGCTTCGCGGTCTTCGCGAGCGCCGCGATGATCTCGCTTCGCTTCGCGCGGACGGCGTCTTCGTTGCCCGCGACCTCGTCGAGCAGGCGCCCCGCGCGCGAGGCGCTCGTGTCGAGGTAGTACACCGACGCGTCGAGCTGCGAGCGGCCCGAGGTCACGCCGTTGACGAAGGTTCCGTCGGCGATCCAGCGGTCTGTTCCCTTGGCGGCGACGAGCGCGCGCTTGACCGAGGGAGAGGTCGTCGCTTCGAGGCACGCCATCGCGGCGGTGCCGATGAAGACCGCGTCCACAGGGAGCGGGCGAGAGCCGTAGCGGCACGCCCACGTTCCATCGATGTACTCGCCGGCGCGCTCGGGCGTCGCGACGCCTCCGCCCACCGCGACGATCACGTTGCGTTGGGCGCGGAGCGCTGGAAAATTGCGCAGCAAGAGGTCATCGAGGTCCTCCCACGAGTGATGGCCGCCCGCGAAGCCGCCCTCGATCTGGATGATCACTGGGAGCTCGGGGATCTCCGCGGCGATCGCGAGCGCCTCTTTGAGCTCTCGGTCGTTGCCCGGCTTCAAGCTGTTGACCGTCGCGCCAACGCGATGGAGCGTGCGCCACAGCGCCACGGCCTCGTCCTTCGGCGGAACGCCCGCGCTCACCGTCACGCCGCGCAGCGCGAAGCCCTCTTCGATCAACCGCACGACCAACGGCCGAGGCCCGCCGAAGTGCAGCTTCCACAAATACGGGTCGAGATAGAGCGCGTTGAACACCACCGCGCGCCCCGGCTCGAGCCGCTCGGCCAGCTCTTCGAGCCGCAATCGCAAGATCGCCTCGGTCACTTGCCCGCCGCCCGCGAGCTCCGCGACGAAGCCCGCGTTGGCCGCCGCTGCGACGAGCGGCGCGTCCACGGTCGTCGGCGTCATGCCCGCGAGGATCACCGGAGGAGCCCCCGTGAGCTTGGTGAACGCGTTGTCCACGCGCTCGCCGACGCGCGTCGAGCGAGGGTACTCCGCCGCCAAATTTGCACGGCGTTCGACGTGTACCGTGAGCTCGCCGAGCGTCTTGTCGTCGGCCATCGCCCACTGCGACGCGCCCGTTCCGCGGAGGTTCGAGTACGTGAGCTTGTGCAGCGCGTCGCCCGGCCCGCAGTCGATCACCGAGCGAACGCCCATCGACGCCATCGCGTCGCACATCGATCGCCAACGGACCGAGCCCACGAACTGCGCCGTGATCAATCGATCGAGCAGCGAGTCTCCCTTCGCGAGCTCCATCGCGCGATCCGTGTCGAGCACTGGGATCGTGAGGTCCGCAGCGCTCCATCGAAACCCGAGCGCCGCTGCGTCCTTCGCGGCTTGCTCCATCCCCGGCCGCATCGCCTCGGAGTGAAACGGCGCGCTCACCGGGAGGTACTGCCACTGCACGTCCGCGACCCGACCGCCGATCGTCCGCTCCTTGCGGCGCTTCTTGCGGTCGTCGATCCCAGCAAAGAGCCTCTCGCGCAGCCGCTCGAGCTCGTCGGGCGAACCCGAGACCACCTGACGAAACAACGTGTTGTCGAGCGCGCACGTGACCGCCCCGCGCGTCGCTTCGAGCAGCGGATCGAGCTCGCTGCGCAAAAGCCCCGTGATCGACGCCATCGGCGTCGGCGCGTCGAGCCCCGCGCCTCGCGCGCTCGTCACGAAGCGCGCGCTCGGCTCGCGCACAGGCCACGCTTGCTGCATGCGCAGCGCAAACGCGAGCCCCATCGGCGCGAACACCTTCGCCACCGACGCGAGGTCGCCGCTCAGCCCCGCGAGCGACGCGGTGACCGCCGCCATGATCCCCTGGCTGTGCCCTGCAAATACGCGGACCGACGCGGGGTCCATCGGCGCGAGGCCCGCGTCGCGAAGCCGCTCGTAGTGCCCGAGCTGCGTCGTAAAAATCAGCGGAAACGACACCGCCACGCTCTGGCGATAGCGCGCGCTCGGCCTCGACTCGGGCCGCGACAGCCAGTCGCGCGCGGCGAACCCCTCTGTGAAGAACGCGCGATCCTCGACGGGCATCGCGTCGACGTAGCGCTCGAGCTCGGCCAGCACGACCTCGATGAGCGCCGCCGCAGAGCCGCCCCGCGCGCGAAGCGTCGCCAGCTCGTCGAGGTAGTCCGACGCCTGCCCAGCAAACGTGACCGCGATGGGCCCTTCGACTCGGAGGCGACGCGCCTTGGTCGACGACTGAACCCTCGCGCCCGATGCCCCGAACACCTGCGTACTCATGAACGCTCTCTCCCGTGCGCCTTGCGCTCGACCGATTTCGACGCGGTTTTCTCCAGCGCTTTTCCGCGCGCCTTCGCCGTCGATGTTGTGTGGGTCCCGCTCTTCTTGGGCTTGGCCTTGGGCTTGCTCTCGGCCTCGATCGACGAGTGTCCGAGCAGGCTCATGAAGGCCTCGACCTTGCCCGCGAACGTGACGTTGTCCGGATCGCTGATCTCGAGGGCCATCAGCCCGATGAAGCCGCCGACGATGATGGTCGCGAGCGCCTCGCTCTCGCGCTCGTCCTCGAAGCCCTCGACGAGCGTCCCGAGCAGCGTGTGCGTCGCCCTGCGAACGCGGCGGTGAAACACGCTGAGCCCCTTGCGAATCGCGGGCTCTCGCTGCGCTTGCGAGAGAAACTCGAGCCACAGGGGCATGAGCCGACGCAGCCGACGCGCGAGCGCCTGCAGCCCCAGCGTCACCTCGTGCCGTCGCTTGTTGGACTCGAGCGTGCTGCGAAAATGCTCGGTGAGCGACAGCTCGACCTCGCGCGCCCAACCATCGACGATGGCGAGCAGCACCGCGAGCTTGCTGTCGTAGTACCAGTAGAACGACCCCTTCGAGATCCCTGCCTCTTCGCAGATGTCGTCGACGCTCGTCAGGTGGTAGCCGCGCTCGGAGAAGCGCTTGTACGCAGCCTCGCGCAGCGCCACGCGCCGCTGTTCGCGCTTCTGCTCGTCGCCCTCGCCGTCGCGCTTCTTGTCGGGCGCGGCGGGCGGGCGCTTCTTCTCGAGCGCCACGTACGCGCGCTTCTTCTCGGGCGCGACAGGGGCGCGCTTCTTCTCGGGCACCACAGGCGAGCCCTTCGTCGAAGGTTCGGTTCGGCTCCGCTTCATCTCCGAGCGGCGGAACTAGACTGACTAGTCAGTCTAGTCAATGACGCGGGGCGCCGCCCCGTTCTCCGCGATCGATTTTGCTCAACTGTCGCGGGGCAGAAACACGTTGGTTCCCGGCGCGGGAACCTCGGTCACCGAGGGCGCCGCGCACTGGCGGTCGTCGTTGCGCCCGAAGCAACGGACGCTCCCGTCGACGAGCCGCGCGCACGTGTGCTCGGAGCCCGCGCTCACTTGCACGACCCGCGCGCCGAGGTCGATCCGCGTGGGCTCGGCGCCCGCGATCCCTGGCGCGCTCGGGTTGCTCTCGCCGCTGCCGTTGGAGCCCCAGCAGTACAGATCGCCTCCCGCGCTCCCCGCGCTGACGCGAACGATCGCGCACACGTGCGCGCGTCCTGCGCTCAACGCCAACACGTTTCCGAACGGCGCCCCACCGCTCAGCACCACGGTCGGAACGGGGGTGTCGCGCGTCAGCAGCGGATCCTCTGAGACTCCACAGGATGCTGGGCGCGCCCCGCCTGCGCGGTCGTCGCCGAGCTGGCTGCACTGGTTTGCGCCCCAGCAGAGCACCGTCGCATCGCTGCGAAGCGCGCACGCAAACGCGTCCCCTGTGGTCACAGCGACGATGTCCTGCAGCACGCTCCCGCCCGCGTCGCGCACAGCGACCGGCGTCGCGCTGAACTCACCGGTCATCGTGCGTCCGAGCTGGCGCTCGTTGTTGTAGCCCCAACACAGCACGCGCCCGTCGCACGTTCGACCGCAGCCGAAGCGGCCTCCGAGCGCGACCTCCGCGTAGCCACGCAGCGCTGCGCTCTCGAAGGGCGCACGCATCGCCGAGCTTCCGGCAAAGAGAGGATCCACCGCGAACACGCCGAATCCGTCTTGTCCCCACGCGAACACCGCGCCGCTCGGCGTGCGCGCCATGTACGCCGCGAAGTCCTGGCTCGCGACGATGTCGACGAAGTCTTCGGTCGTTCCGGGAAGCGGCTGCGCCACGGCGGTCGGCGCTCCGACGATCCCGATGCCGTCGAACGAACTGTTGTTTCCCCAGCAGAACGCGCGCCCGACGCCCAGCGGTCCGCCCGCGTTGGTCACGAGCGCGCACGCCGAGTCGCGGCCGCGCGCGAGGTCGAACGCGCGGCGCCCCGAGGGAATCCCAGCGATCAGCACGGGCGCGTCGAAAGGACCGCCCGACGGCGCGACGCTCGACGAGAGGTTCGCTCCCCAGCCGTACACCTGCCCGTCCCGCGCCGCGCCGCTCACCGCGATCGCCGTCGACACGCGGTCGTACGCCTGACACATCCCGTGTCGACACTGCTGCGTCGCAGGACACACGACGCCGCACGCTCCGCAGTGATCACGGTTGTTGCGGACGTCCGCGAGACAGCCGCCACACACAATCAACGCGCTCGACGGCGCGCAGCTCGCCGCCGAACACAACGGCAACGACGAGTCGAACACGCCGCTGTCCGTGCGAACATCCACGCCCGTATCGACGCCCGTGTCGACGCCGGTATCGACGCCCGTGTCCACGCCCGTGTCCGTACGCGAATCGACGCCGGTGTCCACGCCGGTGTCCACACCCGTATCGACGCCAGTATCGACGCCGCTGTCGATGTCGCTGTCGATCTCAGCGTCGACGCCCGTGTCGATGCCGCTGTCGATCCCACTGTCGATCCCGCTGTCGACGAGCGTGCCCGTGTCCGTCTGGGAATCCTCGGAGACGTCGATCGCGTCGGCGCGCTCGGACACGACGTCTGCGTTGGGGTCGCGAAGGCGGATGCACCCCGCGAGCGCGGCCGCGACGAGCGACCATTTCGCCCGTGATTTTGCAGTCAAAACGAGCCTCCGACGACGACGCCCGTCCCCGTCGCGAGCACCGTCACGCGCTCGCGGGTGGGCCTGAGCGCTCCGACGAGCGCGAGCGCTCCGCCGACCACAGCGACGCCGATACCGCCGATCGCCGCGCCCTGGAGCACGTCGATCGTCCGTTGGTCGCTCTCGTATCGCGCGCCGCACACCGCGCCCGACTGCGGAACATCCCGCGGAAAACACTGCGCGTCGAACGCTCCCGCCACGAGCACCGCGCCGACCTCGAGGCCCACCGCCGCGAGCGCCCCAGCGCCGCCAACGACGCTTCCCACAACCACGAGCGGCGACGTCGTCTGTCGTTCGATCACCCGCGTGGGCCGCTGGAGAACCACGCGCGACGGCGGCGTGCGATCGACGGGATCCACCGGACCCACGCGCCCGCCGGGCGTGGGATCGACCCGCTCGCTCCTCACGAGCTCGAGCGGGACATCGACGCTCGCGCCCGCGAGCACGAGGACGTCCCTCGAGATCGCGCGATAGCCCGGGGGCGCACACTCGACGCGCGCTCGCCCCTCGTCGACCACCATCGCGACCCCGACGAGCGCCGCAGGAACAGCCTCGCCGTTCACGAGCACCCGCGCGCCCTCGGGCGCTTGCCCCACGAAGCGCACCGTCATCCGCGCCGTGTGCCTGCTCGCCTCGTCGCGCACCGCGCGGCACGCCGCGACGTGCTCGTCCCGCTGTCGCGAGGCCGGCGTGCTGCGAAAGTCATTTTCGCAAAGCTCCGCCATGCCCACGGCCTCGGACCAACGGCGGTTCACCATGAGCTCTTCGGCGACGAAGCGACGAAGCGTCGGCGACGGCTGCAGCTCGACCGCTCTTCGCCCGAGCTCGAGCGCCCTCGCGTGGTCTCCCGCGACGCGCGCGCGCATCGCGTCTTCGATCAACGCGCGACGCGCGGCGATCGCCCTCGGATCGGGCGCGCTCGCGCCTCCCTCGGTCTGCGCTCGGGCCGCGGACGTCGCGACGATCGCAGCGAGAGCCACCAGAATCGACGCGCGCTCAGTCGATCGCATAGACGCTCTCGTGCGGACGCACCGCGCGGTGGCCCGCGTCCTGGCGGCTCGCAGCGCCGTGCGTAGCCCGCGTCCCCGCGTGGGGAGCCACCGAAGGCGCGGGCGATGAAGCACCAGCATTTGCAACGCCAGTTGAATGTATGTGCGCTTCACTCGGCGCGGCCGCCGGGCGCGGCGCGGCGCTCACCTCGGGCTCGACGCGCGGCGACGGCAGAGCCTGCTGCGCGACCGACGGGGGCGCTTGCCTCGCGTTCGACGGAGGGCTCGTGGCGGCGCGCGCGACGTTCGGCGTCGCCACGGGCGTAGGGTTGGCAGCCGTCGGGCGAAGCGACGCGCGGGCCCCGACCGCCACCGCGACGACCGCGACGAGCGAGAGGGCGACGGCGCCGACGACCGCGTATTTCTGCGTCGAACGCGTCGGGCGCGCCTGCGCGGGCGCGGGCGTCCCGGGCTCGGGTGAGACAGACGCCAGCTTCGTCGGCATCTTCGCGAGCATCTCGTCGATCACCGCGGCGGTCTCCGCGTCGATCGCCGCGACCCCCGAGCGACCGAGCGGGATGCTCTTGGACAAAGCGAGCGGCGCTGGGGTCGACACACCCGTTCCGTCCCGGGCGGTCCTCACCGTGGGCTCTTCGCGGGCCCACAGCACGCGGGCCTCTGCGCCAGCGAAGCGCACGAGCGCGCGGCTCATATCCTCGGCGCTCGCGAAGCGATCCTCGGGCTTCTTCGCGAGCCCTCGCGCGAGGATCTCGTCCAACCCCGGCGGCAGCGACGGCTCGATCGACGAGGCGCGCGGCGCGGGCTCGTCCACCACTTGCCGCAACAGATCGAACACCGCGCGGCTCTTGAACGGTCGCTGCCCCGTGACGCACTCGAAGATCACCGCGCACACGGAGTACAGGTCCGCGCGCCGATCGACCTCGCGCGCCTCGAGCACTTGCTCGGGAGCCATGTACGCGGGCGTGCCCATGAGGGCCGAGGCGCCCGTGAGCTTCTGGCCGTCGCCGACGCGCACCTTCGAGATCCCGAAGTCGAGCAGCTTGGGAAACAGCCGCCTCCGCCCGCGAACGATGAAGATGTTCTCGGGCTTCACGTCGCGATGAACGATCCCCTCGTCGTGAACCATGTCGAGCGCGTCGAGGATCGGCAGGATCACGTCCAGCGTCTCTTCGATCGAGAGCTTCTTTCGCCCCTCGAGCACGTCCGCGAGCGTGTCGCCGTGCAGGCGCTCCATCACCATGTAGAGCGCGCCCTGCTCCGCGCCGACGTCGTACACATCGACGACGTGCGGGTGCCGAATCGCCGCCGCCGCCTTCGCCTCGCGCACGAACCGCTCGATGCTCGACTGCGTCGGATCCGAGTCGGGGCGCAGCACTTTGATGGCCACGTCTCGATCGAGCCGCTCGTGGCGCGCGAGAAACACAGCGCCCATCCCGCCCTGCCCGAGCAGCGAGAGGATCTTGTACGCCCCGATGCGATCGCCTGGGCGAAGCGCGATCAGCGCATGGCTCTCAGCGGGCTCGCTCATCGACGACGCAAGCTCGGAGGGTAGCACACAAAACCCGATCGCTTCGTTCGGCGACTACTTCTTGGCCTTGATCACCGGGCGAAGCACGGTCTTTCCGTCTTTGACCGACACGTCGAGCTCGACGTTTTGACCGGGGTACTTCTCGCGGAGCTTCGGGAGCGTGTCTCGCACCTGCCGGGCCACGGTGTCGAACTCGACCTCGGCTTCGCCGTTCTTCTTTCGCGCGTCCCGATAGCGCTCGTAGAGCTGGCGCAGCGCAGCGTCGGTGCTCGTGGGCCTCGGCGCCCCGCCGCTCGGCGTCGTCGCAGGGGCGACCGGCCGGGCCACGGGCGAAGGCGTCGCGGGCGCAGAAGCAACGGGCGCCGGCCTCGGCGTCACGGGCGCAGCGGGCGCGGGCGCGGGGCTCGTCGTCGCAGCGGGCGCTTGCGTCGCCGTCGGGGTGAGCGGCTTCTGCGCGCTCGTGGGCTTCTGTGCGACGCCGAACACCGAGAGCCCCGGCTTCTTCGCGGGCTGCGCGGGCTGCGCGCTCGCCGGCGCCATCGTCGGGACGCTCGGAACGCTCGACGCCCGCGTCACCTCGGGAACGGCCAGGGTCTTCGCCGGCGCCTCGACCACGTCGAACGGGAGCACCTCGACCTGTCGCCCCGCGGTCGCGATCGGCGTCGTTGATTGTGTGGGCTGCGCTGCGACCCTGGGATTCGTGGGCTGAGTTGATTGTGTGGGCTGCGCCACGGGCGAGGGCGTCCGGCTCGCCGCCGCGGGCTGCGGCGCGACGAGGGCGGGGCGCTCGTTGGTGGGGGGCTCTTCGACGAGCTCCCCGTCGAACTCTTCGGAGACCTCTTCGATCGCGTCGGGGTCGAGCTCGTACACGCCGTCGTTCGGGCGACGAGCTTGCGGCTTGCTCCCGTACCGCGCGGCGCGCGCGAGGTCTCGCTTGTGCGTCCCGTCTTCGATGCGACGGAGCATGCGCTGCCAGTACTGCAAGTACGTCGTGTACTTCTGGATCAGCGTCTGGAAGCGAAACCGCTGCGCCGTGTTGCGCAGGTTGATCTTTCGAAGCGTCTGGATCCTGCGCTCGACGTCTTTGTGCTGGACCGCTGGCGCGGCCTTCTCGATGCCCGTGAAGTACTGCTCGTACAACGAACGGAGCCGATCGAGCCGGGTCTCGAGCTCGTCGAGCGCCATCGTGATCTCGTCGGACGAAGTGGTCATCGTGCTGCTCGCAGCGGGATCGTTGAGCGACGCGCGGGGTGCTCTCGCGTCACAGCGGCGTGATCACGAGGTTGTCGAAATTGAGCGGCGCTCTCCAGTTGTTGAACGCGAAGAACTCGTGCCCCGGCCCGTACAACGGCGCGCTGTCGTCCATCTCGAGCATGGGCTGACCGTCCACGGACCACTCGAGCCGGTTGCCCTGACGCACGATGGTCCAGTGGTAGTGACGCCCGGGCTCGACCCTCGGCTGCTCGCGCACGCGACGATCCGCGCCGTGCTCGTCCATGCGGGCGATCACGTTCAAGCGGTTGTTCCACCCACCAAAAATCAAGACGTAGCTCGTGGCGTTGTAGCTCGCCTGCTGCGCGTGCGAGCGGCCGTCGCCGAAGACCTCGCACTTGATGTCTCCCTCGGGCGAGTCGCTCCACGCGTCGAACTCGATCCGCACGTTGCGCGGGAGCCTTCGCTTGAGCCACAGCGGGTGATTGTACCCCTCGGACACGCGGAGAACGCCGTCGCGAATCGTCCACCGCGGCCCCGTCGCGTTCCAGTGGTCGTTGAGCGTCGCGCGGTCGAAGTTGTCCTCGAACCGCTGCGTGATCAACGGCAGCGACGAGCTCGCGCCGGTGGGAGAAGGGCTCTTGACGCAAGCGTTCCACGCGGCGAGCGGGAGGACCGCGGCGACCACGGTGAGCACGCTCGCGATGGAGCGAATCGTTTTCGAAGACGTCATCGATGGGTTCACTGCCAGCGCGACGACGGAGTGTACTCCCTCGGGGCCGCACACTTCTACGACCATTGCCCAGGTGGCGCAGTGGCGCCCCGAACGCACTCCGGGTACAGCTCCATAGGCTTTCATGCCCACCCTTGGACGCTACGTGATCGAGCGCCGGATCGCCTCTGGCGGGATGGCGGACGTGTTCATGGCCCGCATGATCGGCGCGTACGGCTTCGAAAAACGAGTCGCGCTCAAGCTCCTCAAGCCCGAGATCGCCTCCGAAGCCGAGCACGTTCGGATGTTCGTCCGCGAGGCGCTCGTCGCCGCAGAGTTTCGCCACCCGAACCTCGCGCAGGTGTACGAGGTCGGCCAGGACGGGACCAACCCGCCGCAGCTCTTCATCGCGATGGAGCTCGTGCGCGGCATTTCACTGGCCTCGATGCTCCGCCTGCTCGCCGAGCGCGGCGGCGGAATGCCCATGAACGTCATGCTCCGCATCGCCTCGGACGTGCTCGACGGCCTCGCGAGCGCCCACGAAGCCCGCGACGCCAACGACAACCCGCTCGGCCTCGTTCACCGGGATATTTCCCCACAAAACGTGATGGTCGGCGTCGACGGCGTGACCAAGGTCGTCGACTTCGGCATCGCGCGCGCCGAGGCCGCCTTCGGTCGAACGATCGCCCCCCGCGTGAAGGGCAAGTTCAGCTACATGGCCCCCGAGCAGTGGAAGGCCGGCGGCGCCCTCGACGCCCGCGCGGACTTGTTCGCGCTCGGCGTCGTCCTCTACGAAGGCACGACCGGAGGCACCAAGCTCTTTCGCGGCGACGGCCCCAAAGAGCTCTTTCGCGCCGTCACGATGGAGCCAATTCCCCCGCCCTCGTCCCGCGTGCAGGGCTACCCCAAGTCGCTCGAGGCCGTCGTGATGAAGGCCCTCGCGAAAGAGCCCGCGGATCGCTACGAGAGCGCCCGCGCCATGCGCGACGCCCTGCTCGAAGTAGCCCGCAAAGAGCGCTGGCCCCTCGGCAACAAAGTCGTCTCGACCGTGCTGCACCAAGCCCTCGGCACGAGCGAGATCGAGCAGCTGTGGCCCCAAGTGCGCGAGGGTGAGGCGCTCGAAGCGCAGGACCCCACGTCCATCGAAGAGCCCACCAACTCCATTGGCCAACCGCGCGAAGCCACCGCCGTGATCCCGCTCGCGCACGAAAAGCCCCACACCTCGCAGACGCACGCCCCGCAGAGCTCGGAGCCGCAGCGCACGCCCGAAGACGAGCGGCGCGACGAGCCCACGCGCAACGAGACCCCGAGCGCCAAAGAGCGCGACCGCGCGCACATCGTCTACGGCGCCGCCGGGTTCGCCATGGGCCTGGCCGCGGGAGCCTTCGCGGCGATCGGGCTCGCGAGCGCGCTCGGCAAGTAGCGCAAAGCGCCCCGCTCGCTGTGTCCACACGCCCACGGCGCGCGAGACACAGCGCGTGATTATCTGGATTTTTCCAGGGTATCGCGCGATGGCATCCCCGATGCACTCCTCCTCGGCACTCTCACCCCGCAGGAGGTGCCGCATGCGCACCACGCTTCGCTCGATCGCTCTTTGCCTCTCGCTCGTCTCGTCGCAGTGCGCTCCCGTCGCCGCCCACGAGACCACCCTCGACGCGGGCCTCGACGGAGCCTCGGTCGACAGCGCGCCCGCGGATCACATCGCCGCGCCGCTCGTCGCGCCCCTCGAGCACGGAGCGCTCTTGCACGAGGACCGCTCGTGGCTCGTGCTCGACGCGACCCTCGACCAACCAGGATCGGGCGCGCTGACGGCGCTCACGGGCAGCGAGTTTCATCAAGTCGCGACGCGGACGCTGACGGACGAAGCGCGCGCGCGGGTCCCCTCGACCCGTCGTGTGCGTGTATTCAAAGGATCGCAGTGGGTGTGCGACGCCGAGCTCGGCGCGCCCGTCGCGCTCGCCGTCGCCGAGCGCGGTTGGGACGAAGAGGGCCGCGTTCGCGATCGCCCCATCGACGAAGTGTGGGACTCGGGCCTGCGCTCGATCGCCGCGCCGCTGACCGCCATCCGCGGCTCGTGCAGCGAGGGAACCTGGGCGCGCGACGCGAGCCTCCCCTCTCCCCGCTTCGCCACGAGCGAAGCCGCCCCCGAAGCCCTCGCGCAGCTCGCGTACGAGGCCATCCGCACATCGCCCGAAGCGCGCGACCCGGCGGAGCAATTTCGCAGCGCGTGCGAGGGCGCCGAGTGCGGCCGCCCCTGGGATTTGCGCGCGGGAATCGAGCGCACCGCCACGCTCTTTCGCGCGAGCGACGGCCGTCAGTGGCTCTTCGCGTTCGTCCGCGACACCGAGGGCTGCGGCGGCCTCGGAGCCAACATCGCCCTGTTGGCAGAGGTCACGAGCACCGCGCGCGGCCCAGCGCTCGAGCGCGTCACGCGAACGACCTCGATGATCGACGCGCCCGACGCGCTCGTCGAAGGCGACTCGTTCTCGACGCACCGCGCGTGGCCCGAGCTGCGAACGACCACCGACCGCGTCGTCTTCACCGAGACCGGCGAGTGGAACATCCGCCACACCATCGTCCCCGTCTACGGCTGCGGTTGCTGAGCAAAAAACCTCGCGTTCTCTTCACGGCACCACGCCTTGTCGGCGGGCAGATCCTCTTCGTCGAAGATCGCGCTCACCGGGCACTCGGGCTCGCACGCAGCACAACAAATGCAGCTCTCGGGGTCGATGTAGAGCTGCAGCGACGGGTGCCGCTTCACGCGCTCGGTCCCAGAGAGCGCGCTGAGCTCTCGCTCGGGCACCGCGCCGTGAATGGCGTCGACCGGGCACACGTGCACACAAGCCATCTCGCACGCGCCCACGCACGCGTCGGTAATCACATAGCTCATCGAAACACCTCGTGGGCCCGCGGCTGTTCAAGTCCGATGCCGCGGCGATCGACCGTGATTTCTCCAGGCAATTTGCGGCTCTCATCAACCGCCACGACGATGGCTCGTCGCGCGACGACGACGGGTCGTCGCGACGCGCACGCGATACGCCGCTGCACCGCGCCGCTCGCGCGGTACAATTTGCCCACCACCCCCCTCCCGTTGAGCGACCGAAGCCCTTCACCGAACGCCTCGCTCCGCGTGGCCACGCGCGTCAGCGACGCGTGCGTCGGGGTGCGCCGCGAGGCTCCGCTTCGGCGCGCGCTCGCGGAGGCGCTCGGCGCGCAAGGCGACACGTGGCTCGCGATCGAGCAGCGAATCGCCGCGCATTCAGCGCTCGACGACGACGGGCGCGCGCTCGTTCGGAGCATCGTCGCCGCGGCGAAGAGCACGGCCAACACCCTCGAAAGGATGGCCTCGTCCTCGCGGCGCGCGCACGAAGAGCGGTCGCTCGCGATGGATCACCGAGCCCGCGACGAGGCGCTCGTCGCCGAGAGCCCGGCGATGAAGCAATTGCTTCACGAGACGATCGACCGGGTCGCGCCGTTCGACGTGACCGTGCTCTTGCTCGGCGAATCCGGCGTTGGAAAAGAGCTCCTCGCGCGCAGGCTCCACGGCCGCTCGCCGCGCGCGAGGCGACCGATGCTGGCGGTCAACTGCGGTGCGCTGCCCGAGTCGCTCATCGAGAGCGCGCTGTTCGGGCACGAGCGCGGCGCGTTCACCGGCGCCGAGCGTCGACACGAAGGAGTCATCGAGCGCGCCCACGGATCGACGCTCTTTCTCGACGAGGTGGGCGAGCTGACGGCCGCGGCGCAAGTGAGGCTCCTTCGCGTGCTCGCCACGAGCGAGTTCGAGCGCGTGGGCGGAGCAGAGACGCTCTCGGCGGACGTGCGCGTCGTCGCGGCCACGCACCGATCGCTCGAAGCGCTGGTGCGCGAAGGTCGATTTCGCGAGGATTTGTACTACCGATTGCGCGTCGTCGAGGCGCGCGTGGCGCCGCTGCGAGAGCGGGTCGAAGACATCGTTCCGATCGCGGAGTCGCTGCTGCAGCGGGCGAGCGCGAGGCACGCCCTCGCGACGCCGACGCTCACGCACTCGCAACGGAGCGCGCTCGAGCGAGCGCCGTGGCCGGGCAACGTTCGACAGCTCGCTAACGTGATCGAGCGCTCGTTGATCTTGTCCGCGAACCGCGCGTTCGAGCTGAGCCTCGACCCCGACGAGCCCGAGCGCCACGAGGATCGCGGCCCCAGCGCAGCGACGCTCTCGGACGCCACGCGCGACGCGATCGAGCGCGCCCTCGAAGCGAGCCACGGTCGCGTGCACGGCGCGGACGGCGCGGCCGCTCGATTGGGCCTGCCCCCGAGCACGCTCAAGAGCATGCTGCGACGACTGGGAATCGACCGAGGCCGCTTCGCCCGCACACAGTGAGCCATCATCGAGCTACGGGGTGACGCACACCTTTCCGAAGATCCTTCCCTCGGCCATCGCGCGCTGCGCGTCGGCGACGCCGTCGAAGCCCACCGTCCGCGCCACCCGCGGAACGAGCACGCCCTCCTTCGCGAGCTCCCCGAGCGCCTCGAGCAGCGCGTGCGTCGTCTCGAGCATAAACGGGATCCCTCTCTGCTTCGACACGAGCCTCCCCCACGCGCTCGCCAGCACCACGCCGGGCCCAGGAACGGTGTTCACGTACACGCCCGTCTCTGTCATCCGCGTTCGCGCCGCGCCGAACGAGCTCGTCGCCGCCGCGTCGAACACGATCTCGTAGCGCGCCTCGATCGTCGTCCAGTCCTCGCGCTTGTAGTCCACCACGCGGTCGACGCCGAGCCCTCGCACGTACTCGACGTTGTTGCTCCCGCAGACGCCGGTGACCTTCGCGCCTCGGTGCTTCGCGATCTGCGCGACCGCGGCGCCGACCGCGCCCGAGGCCCCCGTCACGAGCACGTTGAAGCCCCGCGCGAGCCCCGCGCGCTCGAGCCCTTGCAGCGCGGTTCCCGCGGCGACGCCGAGGCACGAGGCGGTCTCGTCGCTGACGCCATCGGGCGTTCGCGCCACGCGGCTCTCGGCGATCGTGATGAACTCCGCGCACGCCCCAGCGCCAGTGAGCGTGTCGACCGAGCCGAACACGCGATCGCCCACGGAGTAGCCGCGAACGCTGGAGCCCACGAATTCAACGACGCCCGCGAAGTCTTTACCCGTCGTCGCGGGCAAGGGCGGCTTTCGAATCAGGCGCAGCATTCCCTGGCGGAGCTTGAAGTCCACGGGGTTCAAGCTGACGGACGTCACGCGCACGAGCAGCTCGCCGGCGCCGCACGAGGGCTTCGCGCGATCGCGCACTTGGAGAACCGACTCGTCGCCGTACCGCTCGAAGATCACCGCTCGCATCGAAGTGGCCGCGGTATCGCGCTGACTCGGGCCCGCCGCAATCGGGGACGGTGCTCTGATTGTGAAAATTGCGATCTACCGCAGCCACAATGAGTCCAATCGTGACTGCGCCCGAACAACAAATTGCCAAAACGCGTGTTTTCGACATCGATTGTAGAAAATTTACACATTGAAATCACAGCACAATCTGGCGAATTCCCCTCGAAATCCTGTCAAACACCCAAAGAGTCCAGCATAGATCCGTCGCAATAAATACACGGCAGATCGCGAATTTCACAATCAGAGCACCGTCCCCCATTTCGCGCCCATTCAGCGCCCGCTCCCCGTTCGACGCCCTCGCCCCCCCTTCCCCACTCTGGCGCTTACGGCGACGCCGAGATCGCGCCCTGGTCGGCCTGCGCGTACATCTGGCGGATCGTCTCGATGGTGATGTCGACGCCCTTCATCAGGTCGGCCTCGGAGATCACCAGCGGCGGCGCGAGACGCAGCACATGCTTGCGCGTCTCCTTGGTGAGAACGCCGTTCTTGATCAGCATCTCGCAGAGTTTGTGCGCTCCGCCCATCGCCGGGTGCAGCTCGATGCCGATGAGCATCCCCTTGCCGCGGACGTCTTTGACGCCCGGGAGCTTCGCGTCGCGAATGCGCTGCATCGCCTTGGGGCCGAGCTCCGCCGCGCGCTCCGAGAGCTTCTCGTCGACGAGCACTTCGAGCGCCGTCTTCGCGATGGTCATCCCGAACGGCGATCCGCCGAACGTGCTCCCGTGCTCACCTGGGTGAATCGCGTCCATGAACTCGCGCTTGCCCACGCACGCGGACACGGGCATCACGCCACCGCCGAGGGCCTTGCCGAGCGTCATCAGGTCGGGCTTCGCGTCTTCGTGTTGCCACGCGAACATCTTTCCCGTTCGGCCGAGGCCCGTTTGAACCTCGTCCCAGATGAGCGCGATGCCCTTGCGCGTGCAGAGCTCGCGCACCTGCGCCATCCAGCCCGGCGGAGGCAGCACGATCCCGCCCTCGCCCTGGATGGGCTCCGCGAGAAACGCCACGGTGTCCTGCGTGATCGCGTTCTCGAGCGCCTCGATGTCGCCAAACGGAACGTGCGTAAATCCCGGCGTCAGCGGCCCGAACTGCTCGCGGTAGTACGGCTCGCTCGAAAACGAGACCACCGTCGTCGTACGACCGTGAAAGTTGTTCGAGCACACGATGATCTGCGCCTTGTGCGGAGCGAGCCCCTTCACGCGAACGCCCCACGCGCGCACGACCTTGATCGCGCTCTCGACCGCTTCGGCGCCGGAGTTCATCGGCATCACGCGGTCGAGGCCCGAGAGCTTCACGAGCGACTCGGCCATCTCCGCGAGCGGCTCGTTGAGAAAGCAGCGCGCGACCACCGCGATCTTGTCGAGCTGCGCGTGCGCGGCCGCCATGATCTTCGGGTGCTTGTGGCCGTGGTTGAGCGCTGAGTAACCGCCGAGCAGGTCCAGGTACTCTTTGCCCTCGGGGTCCCAAACGTGCGCGCCCTCGCCGCGGGTCAACACAAGATCGAACGGCGCATAGTTGTGCGACCCGAACGTCTTGGCCTTCTCGATCACTTCTTTCGTGCTCGCCATCGAAGCCATCGCTCCTTGCTTCACAATCTTCGCAACGCCGCCCGAACTCGCGTGTGGTCATCGTTCACACGCGCGCACGAGCGCGCCGGGTGTGTACCGCCGACAGCGCGCCCGCGTCGAGGGCTAATCCGCTCGACAACCCGAGCAAACAACCGCGGCGATCCCGCAGTGTGACCGCTGTGACCGCCAGACGCACGGCGCGACACACACATCTTCGTCGCGCTCTCTCTTCGAACGATTGAATGCCGCGCGCAGCGTCTGCGTTCAACGCTCGCTGCGCTCGATGGCGACGCAGCCCCGAATGGGTTCCTTCGCCACTCTGCGTGGGGTACTGTCGACGCACGCGCCAAACGCGTCATACCTCCGAGGATCTCGCTACCGATGCAACTCGTTCGCACCGTGCTCCGATCGAAGTCCATTGTCCCGATGTTGGCCTGCGCGACGTTGGCTCTCGGCGCCGCCCGCGTGGCCTCCGCGCAGAGCGCCTCCGACGCGGGCGCGCCCCGCGCAGACGCAGGCGCCGCCGCGGACGCGAGCGCTCCGCACCGCCAGCAAGTCGAAATCGCCGCGGATCCTGCCGCGTACACAGGGCCCGCGCCCTACTTCAACGTGAATCTCCCGCGCGTCACTGCGGGCCTCACGGCTCCAGCGATCCAACGAGCGGTCACGAGGCAGAAGGCTCCCCTCGTCGATTGCTACAAGCGACTGCTCGCCGCGTCGCCAAACGCCCAGGGCCGCCTCGAGGTCCACTTCGAAGTGATCGCGGGAGGCTCGGGCCTCATCGATCGCATTCACCTCACCCCGCACCGCAACAACTCTTTCGAGAACTGCGTGCGCAACGCGATGGGTAATTTCACGTGGTCCAACCCACGCGGAGCGCCCTCGACGACGATCGACCTCGCGATCGACCTCGCGCCGACGCCCCCTGCTCGCCCCGGCCGTCGCTGAACACGACGCTCTCGCGCTTCGCAGGCCAAAGACCCGCGCGGCGTCACCAAAGGGGCTCCGTCGTTGCGCCCGCGTGCAGCGCGCTGCACTGCGCTCGCTGTCGCGTGACTTCTTCCCGCGCGCGCTCCGCTATATCGTAGCTCGATGCGTCGGCTCGGAATCCTCACGGGAGGCGGCGATGCGCCCGGCATGAACGCCGCGCTGAAGGCGTTCGTGTACCGCGCGCTCGAGCGCTCGTGCTCGGTCGTCGGAATCTACGATGGCTGGGAAGGGCTCATGGGCGACGCCGTTCCGGATGTGGTCGCGCTCGAGCGGCACCGCGTGCGGCTCTGGGACCGCGAGGCAGGGTCCAACCTCGGGTGCACCCGCACCAACCCCGTCCGTTGTGTGCGCGGCGACAAACGCGTCGACGCGAGCCAAGAGATCCTGCGCAACATCGAGCGGCTCGGGCTCGACGCGCTCGCCGTCGTGGGCGGCCGCGATACGCTCGGCGCGGTCGCGAAGCTCGCGGCGATGGGCGCGCCCGTCGTGGGAATTCCCAAGAGCGTCGACCTCGAGATCGGCCTCACGGACTACGCGATCGGCTTCGACTCGGCCCTTCGAACGTGCGCCGACGTCGTCGCGGGATCTCGCACGTCCGCGGGCTCGCGCAAATGGGTGCAAGTCGTCGAGGTCGTCGGTCGACGCGCAGGGCACCTCGCGCTGTGGGGCGGCCTCGCGGGCGGGGCGCAGATGATCTTGATTCCTGAACACCCATTCTCGCTCGAGCAAGTGTACCGCCAGCTCGACGCGCGGCTTCGCCCCGAGCCGACGCGCGGCGAGCGCACGCCCCGCTACGCGACCATCGTCGTGTCCGAAGGCGCGCGCCCCGAAGGGATGACCGAAGTCCTCGTCGACGCCGAGCCCGACGAGTACGGCGCCGCGCGATTGGGCGGCGTTGGAGCGCTGCTCGCCGAACGACTGCGCGCGGACACCGACGTCGACGCGCGCGCGGTCGCGCTCGGCCACCCGCTGCGCGGCGGAGCGCCCACCGCCCTCGATCGCGTGATGGCGCACAGGCTCGCGTCCGCCGCCGTGGATGCGTGCCTCGACCGCGCCTTCGGCACCATGACGTCCGCCCAAGGAACGCTCCCCCGCGGTCGCATCACCCGCGTCTCGATCGAAGAAGCCCTCGCAGCCCCGTGCTGCGTCGACGTCGAGCGCGACTACGACGCCGCGCGCTACTTCGCGCAGCGAAGGGTGTGAGCGCCGCAGCGCGGGTGAGCCCCCACGACACCACGCCGTCCGCAGCCCCCTCGCTCGATCACTCCCCGTCCATGCTGCTGTCGGCGCCCGAGTCCATGCTCACGCCGCTGTCCATGCTGACGCCCGTGTCGGTCACGACGCCCGTGTCCGTGCTCGTTCCTGTGTCCGTCACGACGCCGGTGTCGCTCGAGACGCCGGTGTCCGTCACGACATCCGTGGGCCCCGCTTCGGTCACCATCACGTCCGCGGGCGTCGCGTCGGGAACCATCACGTCCGGGTTGAGCATCCCGTCGCGCCGCGCGCCGCCTTCGATCCAGCGCGCGACCACGCTGAGCTCGTTGGCAGGGAGCGACGGTTGGCCGAGCGGCATGCGGCGGCACGAGCCCGTTCCGCACGGTTGAACGAGGCGCTGGTAGAACAAGCTCGTCGCGGTGCTTCCCGGCGTCACGCGCGCGGGCATCGAGCGGACGATCTGGTTGTACGCGACGTCTTCCGAGCCGAGGTCGAGGTTGCCCGCGGTGTCTCCTCCGCGGTGGCAGCCCGATCCGCCGCAGCGCGGGATCAAGATGTTGTTGTACACGTTGGCCCACGTGGCCTCGGCGGGGATCACGTTGCTCGCGCGCACAGGGCACAAGCCCGCGCTCTCGCACATCGGTCCGGGCGTGGGGTACATCACGCTCTCGACCGGGCCTTCGGGGCACACGTTGTAGTCGATCGGGTCCATCGCGTTGGAGCCGTCGGGACGAAGGCTCGCGATCCAGCACCACATCGCGCGCAGCGCGGGCTTGCTCCAGAAGCAGCAGTTGGCCAGCGGCATGAGCGGACCCGCGGTCGGATCGGTCAAGCGTCGGATCAGGTAGCTCTTCTCGGGGTGGCCCGGGACGATCAACGCGTTGCCGAGCGAGCGCCCGTACACGCCGTTGCGGTTGGGGTCGCCGAACTGAATCGCGTTGGTCTCCGCGGGAATTCCCGCGCGCGCGAGCGTTCGCTCTTCGAAGTCGTCGTCGCGGTCGAGCTGCACGATCAGCACGTTGCGCCGCATCGGGTCGAGCGTGAGCTTTCGGCGCTCGAAGCCGATGAGCCAATCGTCGTCGCGCCCTTCGCGCACGCGGATGACTTGAATTCCTGTGTTCTCTCCGAGCTCGGGGACGTCGCCCTGAATCGACAGCGCCCAGCGCGAGCCCATCATTTCGGTCTCGTCGGCGATGCGCTGGATGTACCCGAGCTCGAAGCGCATGTTGCCGATGCGCACCGTGTCGCCCTGGCGCTCGCACCAGTCGTCCATGCGCGACGGGTCGTCCTGCAATTGATTGCAGGGCTGATTGATCGAGAGCGTGATGGCTCCGAGCGTCTTGAGGTTGGGGTACTGCCGCTCGTTGTGACAGACGTTTCCGTTGGGTCCGCAGCCGCGGTAGATGCCCTCGCGCCCTTGATAGAGCTCGGTGAGCGTCGGGTACATCGCCGCGACTTCGCGATCACGATCGGGCGCCGTCGGGATGACTGGGTTCATCCGAACGGGCGGGGGCGAAGTGCACGCGCCCGCGATGGTGACCGCGCCGAGCACAGCCAGAGCGCCGATGCGCGCGAAGGGCGAAAGCGAAGCGGGCATGTATCCTTGAACCTCCAGCAGACTCGCGACGAACGTACGGCACGTATGGAACGTATGGAACGTGCGGCGCGAAAGCTTACGGCGTGAAGAGCTGCGTGATCGGCTGCACGTCGGGGTAGCCCCAATCGGGGTTGTCGAACTCGAGCCCGAGCGCCCACAGCGCCGTCGCGTGCAAGCGACGCAACGAGAGTCGCTCGCTCGTCGGCGGAACGTACGTCGTCGCCGGCGCCGCGCCGATGTGGCGCCCTGGCTGCACGCCGCCGCCCATGATCGCGTGCGCGAGGTAGTAGCAGCTCGGGTCCGAGCCGTGGTCCGAGCCCTCGCCGTTGTTGAAGCCCGTGGCTTCGGTTCCTGGGTCGCGTGACATCTCGCTCATGGTGAGCACGAGCGTGCGATCGAGCATGCTCTTGCCCGGCTCGCCCGGCTCGGGCATCCGCGAGAGCAGCCACTGGAGCGTCGACCAGATGCGACCGACGAAGCGAAAGCGCGAGGGCGCGTCGCGACGCTCGCCCGAGTGCGTGTCGAAGCCGCCCATCTCGACGACGATCGCCGGCGATCCGAGCTGCAACAGACGCACGGCGAGCGCGAAGTCCATCGCGCTTCGGTAGAACCCGCTCTCGCGCGGATTCTGGTAGGGAACAGGCGTCGCTCCGTCGGGGTCGGGCCCGAGCGCGAGCGAGAAGAGCTCGTGGAGCATCCCGTTGGTGAGCGGCGCGAGGCCGCTGTCGGTCATCACTGCGCCGCGCGCCTCGTTGGGCGTCTGCCGCACGTCGATCCAATCCGCGGTCAATCGCTCGCCGACGCGACGACGACCCTCGCGGTCCGCCGCGTACTGCTCGACGACGCCGCGGCCCCAACCCACGCGCGCGCGCAGCCTTCGCTGATCGAGACGCGCGCGCATCGCGGGGTCGCGCGCCCAGTCTTGACCCACGCGATCGTACTCGTCGCCCTCGATGTTCGATCGGCCCGGCAAGCCATCCACACCGAACAGCGGAACGGGCGCGAAGCGCGACGTCGCGTCGTTGGTGTGCCCGAAGGACGACCCTGGGTTGACGTGAAACGCCGGGATCTGATCGCGCGGATCGATGCGCATCATCCCTGCGTCCGGGTCGCCTCCGTCCGGCGCGCTCACGACCGTGGCGTCCGGCTGCACGACGCTCCCGTCGACCACGGTGGGCGTGTTGTCGGGGGGAAGCGCGATTCCACCGGCGGCGTCGACGCCCGTGCCCAAGCGCGAGAGCAAGCCCGCCTCGAGGCCCGAGGGCGATCCTGTGGGCTCTTCGGTGGCGCCGCGATAGTGATCGCCGCGCGCCGGGTTCCACGTGCCGACCACTGAAAACTGGTGCGCGATTTCACGGAGCCTCGGCACGCGCGTGCCGCGCCAGCCGCCCATCATGGGCAGCGTGTAGAGCTCGTCGGGCAGCGGGGCGTTGGGCGTGGCCGCGGGAGCGCCGATGTTGTCGTCCAGCAATTTGCCGAGCGAAAACGGCGTTGGCATCGCCGTCTCCATCACGCCCCACGGGTTGTACTTGCGCGTCGCGGGCGACGCGTGAAACGCCACCGACGAGCGCACGCCGCCGCCGAAGTACAGGATGAGAACGCGCTTGGCCGTCGCGTCCGGTCGCCGCTGCGCAAACGCGCGGTGCAGCATCGGAAGCGCCACCAGCGAGCTCGCTGCTCCGCCGACGAGGGCGGCCTTGAGCAGGTCTCTCCTGCGCAGAAACGCCTGCGCTTTTGCAGCCTCGTAGCGATCGTCTCGATCGTGATCAGCCATCGCAGTGCTCCTGAAGATTAGTAGACAGCGAATTCAGCAGAGTCGACGAGCCGCGCGCAGAACCATCGAAGCGCGGCGTGGCCCGAGGCACGGCAGCCGTTTTCGCCGCCCTCTGCGTTGCACGCGGTCATCTCCGTGATGGCCGCGTTGCGTTCATCGTCGGTCGGCATGCGGCCGAGCGCGCGCTGGTAGAGCCTGTCGAGCGCGGGGCCGAACACCTCTGGCGACGCGCTGTCCGCGACGCCGTTGGCGAGCACTTGCGTCCCGGCCGCGCAGAGCTTCTGCGCGATGTCGTGCTGCGCCGTCACGATCGCGAGCGACGAGCGCGTCGAGCGGCTGAGCTGCGACGAGCAGCCCGAGAGCGCCTGCGCCCAGTCGCGATAGTCGTCGCTGTAGCGGTTGGTCATGGGCTCGCGCATCGCGAGGTTGTTGTTGACCAACATGCGCCAGTTGTAGTTCTCCGTGACGAATCGGTAGTCGCACACGCCCGCGGTCTCACCGAAGGTCACGTAGAACACCGAGTCGAGCCAGCGCTCTGCGGTCATGATGCGCGTCGGCCCCATCGCCCACACCGGGTGGGTCGAGGGCGGATCGGCTTCGCCCGGCGCGAGCTCGGCGCGCGCGCTGTAGAGCAAGCTCGTCACGATCAAGCGCTGCACGTAGCGCAGGCTCCCTGTGCGACGAAGCTCCTCGGCGAGCACCGTGCGCACGAGGGGAATATCGAAGTCCGGCTTTCGCAGCCCTGCTTGCCACCAATCGAGGAAGCGCTTGAGCTCGCGATCGACCGCGCCCTCCCAGAAGTCGGGCCGCTGCGCGAGCGCGCGACCGAGCGAGTAGAGCCGCTGCCGCTGTCCGTCGTTGATCCCCGCGAGGCGGCGGAGCTGCGTGGTGGGACCATCGTCGCCGATGTCCCGGTCCTGGCATTGATTGTAGAAGGGAAGGCCGGGGCACACGGGACCTTGGCCGGCGCCGACGTCGGTCACGCGCAGCGCGTTGGTGTCGCTGTCGCGCTCGCGCGGGTTGACGCAGCCGTCGGTGCCGAAGTCGATCGCCGCGCCGAAGGCGTTGGTCGCGCACGTGCTCGCGCCGTCGTCGTCGCGGCAGCGGCAGAAATTGATCGCGAACTCGTCGCGGCCGCACTGCCCGTCGGCGCGCTCGTTGGTGCCGTTGCGGCCGGTGCGCACGTTCCACCAAACGGTGCCCGAGCAGAAGCGCCGCGTGTGCCACGCGCGAGACAAGGGCCGCAGGGCGGCGACCTCGTCGGCGCGCGCGTTGCGGCCGAGCGCGTAGCGGACGACGTTGGACGCCCAGTCGTCACCGCGAAACGTCGCATAGAATCCAGGGTGCACGAGCAGGCGAGTCATGAACTCGTCGTACTTGATGTGCTCGCGGTAGAGCCGCTCGACCATGTCGTCGACCTCGACCGCGTACTGGTGCCACTGCTCGTCGAGGTTGTAGAAGCGCTCGCCCCAGTTGCGCTGCTGTTGCTGCACGTACTCGGGCAGCGCCATGAAGCGATCGGCCATCTGCTCGACCGTCTCGTTCTGGCAGCGCGTCGCTTCTTCGGTGGTCGGAACGCGACCCACCAAATCAAGCGCCATGCGTCGGCACAGCTCGCTCTTGGATTCGTCGACGATCGTGAGGTTCGACCCGCGATAGAGCGGGACCATCACGCGGTTGACGATGTTGGTGCAGTGCGGGTCGGGCTGCGCGTCGCACCCCGCGCCGAGCGGCCACCAATCCGATGGGCGCGCGGGCGGGTCTTGAATCGTCGCTGGAGCGTGCGTTGTGCACGCAGCGAGCGCTGGGACCGCGAGCGCGACAAGTGCGACCGAAGTGAGTCCACGGGGTGTGCGTGCTGCCATCACAAAGCTCCTCGAAGTTACGAGGCTTGCACGGTAGCGCGCGCCGAGTCGACCTTACACGTGCGGAGACTCCGTGAAATCCCGAGTCAGGTCGCGACCTTCAGAAGCTGAGCCCCACCGAGACGCCGTACGGGTACGAGAAGCGAAACTCCAACGCGGGAAATCCCGGGCCATTTGCGCTCGAACCGAAGTGCCGCCGGATGCCGACCCCGCCCACGGGATGGAAGAACACCCGATCGCAGTAGAGCCTCGGGTGCTCGTAGCAGTTGAGAAAATCGTAGACAAAAACGTCCACTGAGAGCCCTGCTTCGACCGAAACGGACCACTGGGGGGAGAGGAAGAAGTTCCACTGCAGCGCGAGGGGCGCGGTGATCCACCAGTACTCAGCGGGGTTGAACGAGATGATCCACTGCGCGCCGAGCATCAACCGAACGTCGTTGTTGAGCGTCGAGAGCATCCCGTTGCGCGTGAGCGGAATCCCCAGGCGAAATCCAGCAGAAGTCGTCAGTCCGCCCCACGGCCACGCCCACGCTCCGGGCGCCACCGTCACGAGGATCTCGCCGTTGACGCGCGTGACGTGCTGCCCCGGCCGGTTGATCGTGCTCGACATCAGCGTCTCGCCGCCCGCCGCTGTGGCGCCGCTCGAAGACGAAGCGCCCGACGATCGCCCGCTGCTCTGCGCGCTCGCGGCGCTCGCCGTGCTCGACGACGTCGCGGTGGTCGATGCGCCCGAGGGCCTCGAGCCGCTCGAGGTCGCGCTCGTGGCGCCACTTGAATTCGTGGCCGGAGGATCTTCTCGCGGAGGGCGCCTCCTTTGCGCGCTCGCGTCGAGCGAGAGCGTCGAGATCGTCGCCATCGTCGCGAGCGACGCTGCGAGCGCGAGGGAGCCCGTTCGCTGCGAGGGACGCGCGGAGCGAGCGAGCGGTGCCGAGCGCACGGACAGCGAGCTCTTCACGAGCGTCGCGGTTGTCTCGTGCAAGTCATGGTCGAGTCGCACGAAGCGGACGGTATCAACACTTGTCGTTCGTGTCGTCCACATCGTTCATGTTCGCCGCGGGCGCGACGACGACCTCTTCGACGGCGCTGCGAATCATTTCGCATTCGCGCGCGACGCGATCGATCACGAGGGGGCGCATGCGACCGCCTCGGGGCGCGAGGATTCCTGCGACAAACGCCTCGTCTGCGGTGATTTCGTGGGCCGCGCTGGCGTCGCGCGCGAGGCCCGCGAGGTCGGTCGCTCGCGTGGTGCGTCGCGCGCGCACCCACAGCGCCGCACGCATCCAGCGGTGGTACGCAAGGAGGCACTGCATCCACGGCTCGACGGGGCTCTGTCCCGCAACCACGCGCGCCACGGCGTCTCGGCGCGCTTCGAGCGCGGCGACCGAGAGCACCTCGAGCTCGCGAAGCGCCCCAGGAAACTTCGTGGCCATCGCGCGGTACGTCTCTTTGTCGGGCTCTTCGCGGCCCGCGTGACGATCGCGGCTCCATCGAACGAGCGTCTCGTATTTGAGCGCCAGTTCGACGATCGACTCACGCGTTGGAAGGGTCATGCGCCAGGGGCTCTCCCGCGCTTGGCGCGGGCTCGAAACGCGTCGTACTCCGCGGGCGAGACCCACAGGGCGCGGAGCTTGTCCTGCCACCGCGGCAGCTCGAGGACGTCCCGCGCGATGGCGACCCACTCGTGCATCGCGGCCCACACGACGCTCTTGGTCTCGAGCTGGTGAACGAGCCCGTACTCGACCGGCTCGCGCTCGTCCTCGCGCTCGAAGGTCCCGAACAATCGGTCCCACACAATCAAGATCCCGCCGTAGTTCTTGTCGAGGTAGCGCTCGTTGCGGCCGTGATGGACGCGGTGGTGCGAGGGCGTGTTGAAGATCCACTCGAACCAGCGCGGCATCTTCGCGATGAGCTCGGTGTGAATCCAGTACTGATAGAGCAAGCTCACGCTCATCTGGAAGTAGACCCACTCGGGTTGAAAACCGACCCACGCGAGGGGGAGCCACACGACCCACGACCCGACGACGTGCGAGGTCCAGTTTTGTCGCAGGGCGGTCCCGAGGTTGTACCGCTGGGACGAGTGGTGGTTCGCGTGCCAGGCCCACCACAGGCGCCGCTCGTGCGAGAGCCGGTGCATCCAGTAGTACGCGAGGTCTTCGAGCAGAAAGAGCAGGAGATACCCAGCGATTCCGACGCGCACGTCCGTGAGCCTGTGGCGATAGACCCAGTTCATGGTTCCGTGAAACACGGGGGCCATGATCGCGGCTTGAACGAGGCTCCCCACGCCGAGGCACATCGAGATGAACCAGTCGCGCTTCTCGTAGTGCGTGCACGGCCGGTGCTCGGTGCGGCGCAAGAGCCAGCGCTCGAGCGCCATCGTCACGAAGAACACGGGAATCGCGTACAGGACGATCGACTGGGACGGGGGCATGCGCGGCTCGATGTCATGATATCGCCCTCGCGTGACCACGACCTCCCCCGACGCAGCGCGGACCCTCATTTGCGAAACGGCGATCGAGCGGCTCGAGCACGTCTCGCGCGCGTGCGACGCGGAGGTCTTCATCAAGCGCGACGACCAGAGCAACGCCCTCTACGGCGGAAACAAACCGAGGAAGCTCCAGCCCATCCTCGCGCGCGCCCTCCGCGACGGGCGCGACACGCTGCTCACCGCGGGGACCGTGGGATCGCACCACGCCCTGGCCACGACGGTTCACGGCCGCGCGACGGGCTTCGAAGTGCACGCGGTGCTCGCCCCCCAACCGAGGACGAAGCACGCCGAGACCGTGATCCGCGCGACGTTGTCGCAGGGAGCGATCGTGCACGGGGCGCCGAGCATGGCGGCGGTGGTTCCGTACATGGTGGCGTTGTGGGTGGGGCTGACGTTGGAGGGGCGCCGCGTGCGCGTGATCCCCGTGGGCGGGAGCGACGTCGTCGGAGCGAGCGGCTACTTCGACGCGATGCTCGAGGTTCGCGCGCAGATCGAGCGCGGCGCGATGGGCGGACAGTGGCCTGACTCGATTGTGTGTGCGCACGGCAGCGGCGGGACGCACGCGGGCCTCCTCGCCGCGCAGCGAGCGTTTTCGCTGCCCACGCGCGTCGTGGGCGTGATGGTCGCGCTCCCGTGGACAGCGCCCAGACTGCGGACCGCGAAGCTCGCGCGCGACGTTCTGTGGGCCAACGCGCGGGGCCACGCGGGCGGCGGAGCGACGGTGCGCGCGAGCGACGTCGAGCTCGTGATGGATCAATTGGGAGAAGGCTACGGAGCGCGCACGACCGCGGGCGACGAGGCCACGGAGCTCTTCGCGAAGGACGGGATCGTCCTCGACCCGACGTACACCGCCAAGACCGCGGCCGCGGTGATCGCGCTTGCAAAGAGCGGCCGAGCCAAGCGAGTGCTCTTCTGGCACACGCTGTCGAGCGCGCCGTACGAGCCCCTCACGAGCAACGTGTGGGCAAAGTTGCCAGCGAGTATCGAAGGGTTGTTGAAGGGGTAGAGCGCGAAAGAGCGAACGGATGCTTCGGGGTAACAACTGAGTCAGGGGGAGTCAGATGGGGGCAATGGCGAGTACAGTGACGGTGAAAGTGGGGAAGGATCGTGTGCGCGTTGGGATTTCGGGCGAAGAGCAAGAGAACTGGCAACATGACAAACGGTACCGGCGTGTCGCGCGGGCGCAAAAACTCGGGGCCGTCCTTGAAAGTGCAGTTTTTTTTGTGAGTATCTTCTTGATCGCCGCGCTGCGAAGGAGTGCACGTCTGGAGAGGGCATCGACGAGACGACGGTACGGGAGACAAAGGCCACGGGCGGAGCCAGTGAGCAGCGAGGGCAGAGAGAGGCGATCATGCGTTTGTTCAATCGAGAGATTTTTCGCGGAACGGCTTACACAGACGAGCAGTTTTCTCCTGCAGAACTCAATGGACTCCTCGGCTCAGCAGACTCGTTCGCGTTTCACTGGACGAGCAGCCGTGTCGCGACGGCTGGCGGCAAGGTTCAAATCAGGATCTACCACTCCGGTGACAATCAGAACTGGGTTGTGTACAGCACTACTACCAGCGTGGCCCTCTTGGCTGTTGGGCAGGTTCAGAGCGAGTATATTCTAGAGAATATCACTGGCATTGCTGCTCGAGGCGCATTCGTTCGCATCGGCATCTCGGTCACTTCTGGCGATTCGGACCTGGTAGTCATCGCGACCGGGCGCGCAATATAGCGAACCACCGTCATGAACTCTGCACCGCTCTCCCGTTTCTGTGCGCCTTGGGTTTCGCTCGCAGCAGCGCTCGCGTTCGCGGCGAGTGGTTGTACTTCGAGCACGACGCCTGCGCCCTGCGAACCCGCGTGTCGGCCAGGATTTACCTGCGTCCGAGGGAGCTGCGTGAGCGCGTGCAACCCAGCGTGCGCGACGGGCGAACGATGCACTGCAGCGGGGACATGCGAGCGCGACTCGCTGCCCGATGCTGCGATGGACCACGCGGACGCGAGCATCGACAGCGGAGTGGATGTGCCGGACACCACGACGGTGTTCGACGTGGCGAACGACGAGCCGACGCTCGACGTCGTCACTGACGCTCCAGCGCCGGACTCGGGGACGATCGCTGCGCCGCGTCCTGTGTCCCCGCTGAGCGGAACGACGGTCACAGTGCGACAGCCTACGCTTCGGTGGGCTCTTCCGATGGGCGTGACGGAGGCGAGCGTCGAACTGTGCCGCGATCGCGCGTGCACGATGGTCATCGCGACATTGATGGGCCGTGATCGCGCCGCGCTGACCACGGATCTTCCCGCGGGATGGGTGTTCTGGCGCGTTCGCGGGCGACGGGGAACGACGACAGGAACCACAACGAGCGCGACGTGGCAGTTTCGAGTCGGACCACGCAGCGCAGCAGTCGAACGCTCGTACGGAAGCGTGCTGGACCTCAACGGAGACGGATACCGGGACGTGGCGATCGGCGCTCCGGGAGCATCGGTTGGCGCGATTCGCGACTCAGGAAGCGTGCGAATCTATATGGGGAGTGCGAGCGGTCTCGCGGGCACTGCGTCGCGCGTCATCGACGGAACCGAAGGGGGAGAACGACTCGGAAACTGCGTCGCATCGCTTGGCGACATCAATGGAGATGGCTTCGTCGACCTCGGCATCGGAGCGTTGGACGGTTCGCGATCAGGACGAGGATCGCTGAAGGTCTACCTCGGGGGTCCTTCGGGCGTTGCGACGACCTCTTCGCAGCGCTTCGAAGGAGCCAACATGAGCGAGGCGTTCGGGTGGACGATCGTTCCAGTTGGGGACATCAACGGCGATGGCTATGCGGACGTGGGTGTCGGGACGCTCCAGGGAGGATCGAGCGGCCGTGGGTCGGTGTTGTTCTATACAGGCTCACAAACGGGGCTCAATGCGATGCCGATCACGGTGCTAGACGGAGCAACGTTCGGCAACGGATTCGGCTCGAAGATTGGTGCGCTCGGCGACATCGACGGGGACGGATATGCAGACGTTGCAGTGGGTTTTCGCGTGGCGGGCACGGGAGACGAATCGCGGTCGGGCATTCCGGTGTTCTTTGGGCGCGAAGACGGCTATCGAACAACGCCCTCGATGATGCTTCGAACCCCAACCATGCTCTCGATCGGTCGTTTCGGTACTGGCATCGCCGCAGGAGACTGGAACGGAGACGGCCTGACGGACGTGATGGTGGGATCGCCGGTCGAAAACCGAGCCTATCTGTACTTCAGCGACTCGGGATCGCTACCAGCGACGCCAGTGACATCGCTGATGGGCGGATCAGGTTTCCGGAACTTCGGTAGCGCTGCTTCATCGTTTAGTGACCTCGATGGTGACGGATTCGGCGACCTCGCAATTGGCGGTGATACCGACAACCTGATGCACGTGTACTACGGACGATCGGGCTCGATGCCGTTGATGGGCGTCACGATCGGAGCCCCCATGCTCGCGCCCTTTGGAGCGTGGGTGAGCGGGAGCGGCGACACCAACGGTGACGGATTCGACGAGCTTGTTCTCGGCGTTCCCGATCTCATGAACATGGGCCGCAACGGGTTCGGAGCAGTATATGTGTACGAAGGCAGCACCTCGGGACTGAGGCTGCCAGCCGCGAGAGCGTACGAAGGGACAACCGAGTTCGGTCGATTGGGCGAAGGGCTGTACTGAGATACCAACAGGAGGACTGTGCCATGGGACTGAGAGACTACGAGTTCGATGTGGCTCCAGAGCTGCTGGCGGCGGTCGCTCGCGGGCGACCGGGGCCGCTGATGGACGCCGCGATGTCGCACATGGGGAATGTGCCACAGGCCGCGAGGGACGCGGCGCAGCGCGAGCTAAATGAGCGGGAGCGGGAGATGCTCGAAGCGATCGATCAGAACGTGGCGAACAGTCTGCGCAAGATACACATCGATTTCGGCTCGATTCGGCGCAGGGGTGGTCTTGACACAATTGGCGTTGGAGAATCGCCCAGCGGAGGTGTCGAGCGCGGCACGATTCGGAACAATGATGTTCCGAGATCCCGCGGACTTGGTACGATTTTTGCGGGAGGAAAGAAGATCCCGACCGGCTCAGCACAGGCATTCATTCAGGGTCTGATTCTCGGCGAAAGTTCGCATCCGACGCAGAGCCGAGGCTCGAGTACTTCGAGTCGAGGCGGTTCCTCGAGAGGTTCGACATATACTCCTCAAGTTCCAGTCACTGGCGGTTCAAATACCGTCGGCCTTACGAGAGAAGAGGCTGCGAATCGCATCCGAGAAAACAATCGTACAATTGCTACCGAACGCAGCAACTTCAACAGAGCACTCTCGTTGCGAGACCAAGCGCTGGAAGCGATCGCGGCATGTGATCGTGGAGAGTCGGGCTACACGGACACGACTCGTGCAATAGCTCAGCATGACCTTGCGCAAGCACTGCGAGATATAGAGTTTGCCCTTGTCACAATCAAGTTTGCTATGATTGACAATGTCGCGCTCCGGCAGGTGCGTCGAGATGACCCAGATAGCCTAAATGATAGCAGTTCGACGATCACCAACGCCGTCGACGCTCACATCTTGTACCACAAACTCAAGTCACTCGGCGGGCTGGGCTTTGAGGAATCGAGCGCGCAATCCAGTCGAGTTGCAAGAGTTCCCAACATCCTCCGCGCAGTCGATCCTTCACCAGATGAGCAGCTTACTTCCGGCGCGAGCGAACTCGCAGATATGTGGCAATTCTGGCTCATCGATCCGACTTTTCCGGAAGTTTAACGATGTCGAAACTCGACGTCCGATGGCTCTTGATGCTTGCGGCATGCACTCCAAGACCGCTCAGATTCGTCGATGCTGCCCACTCCGACGCGGCACTGACGTCGCTGCACACCCCTCTCCGGACCGGCATCGACGCGTCGCTTTCGGACACAGCCAGTGCGGCAGTGCATTGTGAGGTTCTCTCTGGGAGCATTGCACACAATCGGGAAGGCGTTGTCTTCCTCGCCACGTTGCAGCATCCTCCACTTGCTCAGCTTTGTGCGTCGAACCGCCTACGATGCGAAGGGACTTACAGCATGTACTATATTCGCGCCTCGCCGGGCGAGACGCGTACTTACTTCACGCGCTGGTGGAGTGGCGTCGGCTCATCGCTCGCTCGATGCCTACCAGCGCCTGCCGATACTCAGTCCTGGGATCGCGTCCATCGTACAACGCAAGTCTGGGTCAAAATTGGTCCCGACGGAGTGGCCTCCGATGTTCTGTCCGGCAGCGAGTCTTCATTCGCGCGATGTGTTCGCGACGCGGTTCGTCCTATTCGTGTTGGTCGCACGGGGGTCTGCCAGTCGATTTGGGTCAATCTGCCAGGAACGGCACGCGGCTGGCTGCGTACACCGTCGGCAGAACAGCATCTACAACGACTGCGTCGGCATATTGCAGTCGACGAGCATCAAGTATGGCTGTTCGAACTGCGCGACGGAGCCTGGGCGGCACGATCGGAGGGACCGCTGGCGCCATCCGCTGAGCGGGACACGCCGCCACAACAAGTTTCGCCGTTCGAAGACCACAAGTGGAGTGGCGATCGATGAGGGTACACCACACATCGAATGAACACGGCGGACTGTACTTCGGATGGCTCTTGGCCGGATCGCATGCCTGACCGGATAAGGGTTTCGACCGCAGTTTTAGTGCGGAAAAATGTCGTCAATGGCGACCACCAACGCCCCCCTCGGACGGCCGCAGCGGCGATGCTTGGCCGTGCTCCGTCACGATTCACACGACTTCTGCGTCGCCTCCAAGCACCGACGAGAAATTTACGCCGACGCCTACATCTACCAATTCCGCCAACTTTCCTGGCGACTTCGCTTAGCCGGTCAGGCATGGGCCGGTTCGATATGTCGTTTCTCACGACATGCTGGCTCACATCGTATCACGGACGTAGAAGTTTTGAACAGGTCGCTAACAAAGGCCACGAGCACAACACACAAGAGGAGGTCACCATGGGACTGCGGGAGTACGAATTCGATGTGTCACCGGAGCTGATCGCCACCCTCGTGCGCAGGCGACCGGGACCGCTGATGGACGCCGCGATGAGGCACGTCGCGAGCATTGTCGACTCACACAGTCAGATCCTGATGAGGCGACTTCACGCAATGCTCGAGCATATTCGAGGCAGAATCGAGGGCGACCTAGCCGGCACTGAAGCAAACTTTGGCTCCGTCTCGGACCGAGGTGTATTTCGCCAAGGTTCACTTTCGGAACGTATTGGAGGGCCCCGCGATTCGCTTGGGGTTGTCGCTGGGCTCACGCCACGTGGTCGGAACTATGGATGGGAGTTTGCCCCGGAGAGAATGCAGCGATGGGGCGCGTTTGGGATTCCGTGGAGTCTGGTTGGTGGTGGCTTCAGCAGCGAGCAGAACTGGACCTCGAACCCAGAGTATGACGAGCAGAAGTCATCGCTTGTTTCACGCATCGGGGCGCAACTTGTAAGTGCGCTCTATGCTGGGTCGAGGGCTGAACGAGCCCTCCAGCGAGCCGAAATGGACGAACGAGACTCGCGAGGGCGCCCCACGACGGGAAGTCCTGGTCACTCGTCTCCGTGGCGGCAAGTTGCGGCAGACGAAGCGGGGCAACAAGCAGAGCATCTCGCGGAAGTGCGGCGCCTGCAGGCGGCGCTCGACGCTCTCGTTCAAAGTACGCATGTACAACGAGAGAATCCTGATGCTCCCTCAACCACAACGCGTCCGACCAGCGCTGTTGAGGCGTTCGCGTTATTCCAGTTTCTCAAGAGCAACGGTGGTCTTGGTCCAGGAGAAGTTGCGCGAACAGGCACGCGACTGGGAACCACGCCAGCCATTCTTAACGCAGTTGACCCGTCCCCAGAGAACGACAACACACCCAGCAGCGCAGAGCTCATCCGTATCTGGATGCTCGATTTGGTTGACCCGCCCGAGGCGCTGTAGAAATGCGGCGGTCCGGCTATACAGTCACTTCGGCTTTCCTCTCGCTCAGTCTGCTGGGCTGCGTGGCGACACAAAGTAGCGCTCGACGCGAAGGCAGTGATGTGAATCAATTCGCTACATCGCACCAAGGCACCCGCACACTGACGATCGATCCTAGATCATCGCACGAGCTGCGATGTGCTGCGAACAGTGAGTCGAGCCGCACGGCAACAACGCCCCTCAGCGACTACATTGAGAATCAAAGCCGCGACATCCGCCACCTATTCGATCGAGTTCCTCCTGAGGTTATCGCGGGTGCGTGCGTCGTTGTGGATGAAGCCAATCTCCGTTCCGAACTCGTTCGCGCTGTCCGAGACTTTCGGAATGACTACGCGTTTCCGATCGTCCTGAGATGTCTCGCGATCGCCGAGCAGGAACTTCATCCAGCTGACTCGCTGGCTGACTTTGCAATACTACTCCAACACGAAGCGCATCCTGAGCTCGGCACAGTTGTGCAGACTCGCGGCACCGTTTCGCTCTTTGCAATCTGCGTAAGCAACGGGTTGATCGCACTCGGCAACGATCACTGGCGTGGCTCGGTGCCGCTGTTCGTACCGTTGTTGCCTCCTGCCTCGCGGTGGTTCGCTGGAGCCAGTTCTGATTCTACCAATCTCGAGCCGATCTTTGTTCGGTCCCCTACAGGATGGACTCACCACGCGCGGATCCATTGATCGAGTGATCGAATGGTCGCGGGACGCTGCCCCATCCCCTCACGCGGCCCGCAGCCAATCTGCGGTTGGCGTGATCTCGAGGGCTTGGTAGAGAATGTCGATCGAGGCGTTGGCTTGGAAAATTCCAAGACAAATTGTAGAGTGGGTGTTTGGCTGACCACCACTCGTCGAGAAATGACTCGCGAGTCCGCGCTCCCGCGCGATGCGACCGCAACGACGAATGACCCAGTACCATACCAACGTCACCGCCAACAGAGCCGACCAGCGGCGAGGATCGCCAATTCGAACTTCTTCCAGACCCAAGCCCAGTCGGAGTTTTTGATGTCGCGTATCGACTCTTCGATTTGAAAGTGAAGTTTGTAGAGCGCGACGATCTCGTCCCCGCAGTCTGGAAGGTCGGTGATGAGCAACCAGGTGCCTTTGGTCTTCTCGTCCCAACAAGATGCGAAGCCACAGACCGCATCCTTCTTCGCGGTCAGCGCCACGCCGTCGCGACGGATCGTCCCATTGCCGGGCGAACACGCAAGCTTGTGCGTTGTGCACTTCTTGCCGTCCCTGAACGCTTGCAGGTTGCCTCGCACACGAATGACGTAGTGAAGCTTCGCGGCGCGAACGTCGGCACGAAACGACGCTCCGTCGAATCCACGATCCGCCATCAAAATCACAGTGCAGTGTGGCTTTCAGGGCGGCGATTGTCGCGATCATCTTGGTCTCGATCTCGCGCTGCCGTCGCTTGTGCTGGCTCGTGGGAATCGACAACGCGAGCACGGGCCACGCTCGCCCGTCGGTGTCCGTCACCGAGGCGAGCAACACGCGCATCGTGTTCTTTCGCAGACTCAACCAATCGACAGCGATCATGACTCGACGCTGCGATCCCACGACTCAAAGAAACAGCTCACAGTACAGGCTCATCGGATCGACTCGGACGAGAGTGCTCGATCGGACGCCTTGTGCAGCGCGCGAGGCGACTGTCGGAAAGGGATCGATGCTGCACGCGCCAGCGCCGTGATCATGACCGCGCCGACCAACCACACGGCTGCGATCATCTTTGCGATTGTGTCCCGTTGGCACGAACGCACGCCCCCAGCAGAGCCAAGATGCCTTCGAACCAGAGCGGACGTTCCATCACGCACGAGCGTGACGGCCGGAGCTCTGACCTGCAACCGACCTCGTCGCAGTGATTCTCCCGCGTTTTTCGTGCGGCTACGCCTGGGGACGGGTCAGGGGCAAAGAAGCGAACGGATGCTTCGGAGTAACAGCCGAGTCAGGGGGAGTTAGATGGGGGCGATCGAGAGTTCAGTGAGGGTGGAAGTGGGGAAAAGCCTGCGGGCGCGCAGAGATACTGCCCTCTGAGGGCTCGATTCAGCGCGGCGAGCGCAGTCAGCAGTGCGGATTCGCAGAGGAGAATCCTCGCGCTCGCCGCCGTCGATCGAGCGTTGGGTATACTCGCGAAACACGACCGGACGCCGATCTGCTCGGGCCCGGTGTTCTTGGCGGACAGCGACCATCGAGGCCGTGGGCAACGCGGATGTGGTGGTCATCGCCACCGGACGATCGGTCTGCCCAACTGCGCGACACACGAGGAATGGCATGGCAAACGGAACACGTAGGCGTATGCGGCGCGCGAGCGCGAGGCTCGGATGGATCGCGATCGCAGTGTCAGTGCTCACCATCCACTGCGCCGCGACGCCGACCCCTGCGCCGTGCGAACCTTCGTGCCGCACGGGCTTCGTGTGCGTGCGGGGTGCCTGTGTGTCTGCCTGCAACCCGGCGTGCGCTGCAGGCGAACGCTGCACGGCGGAAGCGACCTGCGTGCGTGATGTTCCGGCGGACGGCGGAGACGACGTCACGCTGAGCGACGCGCTCGACGCAGGGATGGACGCGACGACCGACACCGGAGTGCTCGACGCGACGACAGGCCCAATCGATGTCGTCGTGCCGGACTCCACGACGAGCGACGGTGGAAGCGCGCGGGCGCGGCCGCTCTCGCCGATGAGCGGGTCGATCTCGACGACGCGAAGGCCGACGTTTCGATGGGTCAATCCGGCGGGAGCGACCGAGGCGCGCGTCGAGTTCTGCAACGACCGCGCGTGTTCCGACGTGATCACGACGATCGAGGCGACAGACCGCGGCCGACTCCCCACAGAACTTCGCACTGGCTGGGTGTTCTGGCGCGTTCGGGCCCGCGTGGGCGGGACGCTTTCGGAGCCGAGCCCTACCTGGCAAGTGTGGATTCCCTCGCGAGAAACGATGGTCGATCGCAGCTACGGCTTGGTGCTCGACGTCAACGGCGATGGCCTTCGCGACAGCATTGTCGGTTCTCCGGGGTCCGCCGTGGGAGCGCTGCGCTCGGCCGGGAGCGCGTTCGTGTTTCACGGCGCGATGGCCGGCGTCGATCCGACCCCCGCACGTCGGCTCGATGGAACGGAGAGCACAGAATCGTTTGGCACCAGCGTCGCCGCGGTCGGCGACGTCAACGGGGACGGATACGGAGATATCGGCGTGGGTTCTCGCGTAGCACTTCGATCCGTGATTGGTGCGGTCAAAGTGTTTCTCGGAGGACCCGCGGGTGTCTCGGCCACGCCCGTGGTCAGCATCGAGGGCGTCAACAGCAACGAGGCCTTTGGAGAGCGGATCTCCGCGCTCGGGGACATCAACGGCGACGGATATGCAGACTTCGGCGTGTTCTCCGCACTCGGCGGACCACGCGAGTATGGCACCTTGTCCGTGTACCTCGGCGGCGAAGCAGGCCCATCCCGAACCGCAGTCGCCGTGCTGGAGGGCGCTGCGCGCGGCGACGGCTTCGGAGGTCGTGCGGAGGCGCTCGGAGACATCAACGGCGACGGCTTCGGAGACTTCGTCGTCGGCCACGAGCGATACAGCTTCGCGCGCGCGCGAATCCCAGTATTCTTTGGGCGCGCGTCGGGCGTCGACACGATGCCAGCCGTGACCCTGGCCACTCCGATGATGACCATTCAAATGTTCTTCGGCGCGACGGTCGCAGCAGGTGACTTCAACGGTGACGGCCTCTCAGATGTAGCGGTCGGGGCGAGCGGCACGAGAGTGATCTACGTCTACCATGGAATTTCGGGCTCGATCTCGAACACTCCGACCGCGACCCTGAGCCCGCCCATGGACATCTCGGTGTCGTCGTTCGGCTCCGAAATGGCTGCTGTCGGCGACTTGAACCGGGACGGGTTCGATGACCTGGTCGTCTCGGTCCCAAGCACCGCGTTGATTCCTTACTTCGGCAATGCGCTTCCGACGCTTCAGCAAGGGATGCCTGTGCGTAGCACGGAGCGAGATTTTGCGCGGACGATTTCCGGTCGCGGCGACTTCAACGGAGATGGATTCGCAGACATCGTCGTCGGTGGACCTTTGTTTGCTCGCGGCACCGAGAGCAGTGTCGGAGTCGCGCACTTCATCCACGGCACGATGTTCGGGATCGCCAGCACCTCCGCGCGGCGCATCGAGGGCAGCGTGGCGATGGACCGATTCGGCTGGTGGGTTCACTAAAGAATACTGGAGGAGGCTACCGCTATGGGACTGAGAGACTACGAGTTCGATGCAGCTCCGGAGCTGCTGGCAGCGGTCGCTCGCGGGCGACCGGGGCCGCTGATGGACGCGGCGATGGCGCACATGAGCAACGTGGCGCAGGCCGCGAGGGAGGCGGCGCAGCGCGAGCAGAACGAGCGCGATCGGGCGGCGGTGGAGGCCGAAGAAGCAAGCATCGCAGCGAGTTTGGAAGAGGTCAGTACGAATGTTGGCAACGGCGTGAATCGGGGAGGGGCGTTCTCTTCGACAAGCGTGGGCGGCTCGGTTGGAGATGTGAATCGGATGGGGTCGGATCTGGCTGATCCTACTCGGGGCTTGGGAAATGTCGGATTTCTTCCAGGAGGCACGAAAGGCCTTGGAGTCCGGGGAGTCGGGATCCAAGACTTCATTCAGGGCCAGATTCTCGGGGGAACAGGAATGGGAAGAGTTCAGGGTGGTGGTCCTGCCGTACCCGCGAGCACGCCAGAGCAAGAGGCACAGGATCTAGTCAACTACCACGAAAAGCTGATGGCAGATCAACGGCGACGCGGGGGTCGGGTAACCCAGGCTGAAAGAAATGAAGAGCAGCGAGCCTTCAATGCAGCGCAACACGCTGTGTTTCGTGTAATCAGTTTGAATGGAGGTGTGCTGCCCGCCGGGTTAAGCACTGACCACTATCTTCGAACCGTAGCGGTGCGGCAAGCAATGCATTGGTGGATAAACACACGCCACCGTCCAGCCCCAGACGAGACAGTCGACAGTTCTACCGTCACTCCAGCAACTGCACTTCTGCTATTCAAGTACCTCCAATCAATGGGCGGACTGGTCGAAGGCTCGATGGAATCGGGATCTTCCGGAGCGATCAACCGGCCGGACATTCTCGATGCAGTCGACGATTCGGATAGTGTTTACGAACTAAACTCACCAAGCACACAGATGGTCCGTTGGTGGATGCTCAACCTCGTTGATCCAACTCCACGGTAGGGTCGGAGTTCTCGATGCGCATTCGAATTGTCGTAGCCGCGCTTGTTCTAACTAGCATCGCGCTGCCCATCACTGCGCAGCTCCAGGCCGTAGATCAATCGTGGTATTGCTCGACGGTCAACGTCATCGTCCGCCCTGGTCTCGCGCCTCGCGTCGAGTCGTGGTGCTACAGGCGCGAGGAGTGCGAATATCTCTATCACCGGGATCGATTGCGGCTGCGATACAACACGAGGTCTCAGTGCGCTGCGCAGCCCGAGGTTTGGTGTCACTCAGCGACGCAGCGCGATTCACGGGCACGCGACGTTCTCGTGCGCCACGCGTTTTGTTCGACGAGCCGCCAGACCTGTCAGGCGTCTGCCGCGAACGATCGCAATTCTACGCGCCGTCACGCATGCCGACTGGAGCGACGTGCGCCACCAAGTAGCACGCCCTCGCGTACAGAAGCAGAGATCATCGCAGAGATCGAAGCCGATCTCGCAAGCAGTCGTGCTGCGCCACCTCCGCCGATCGTCCAGCCGTTCAACGAAGACAAGTGGCGAAGAGATCATTGACCGCCCGACGAGCGAACCGATACCAGGACCGCGACCGGCATCGAAGATGACCGGAACGGAGCGACTACAGAAGGACCGTTGAAATCCAGTCCAAGACAAGGCCGCGGCCCCAAAACGACCGTCGCGGCATTGGTTTAGGTGTCACGATGCTTCACAACCGCGCCAAACTACTCGCTGCGCTGCTGTCCGCCCTTTCGATGACCTCGTCCGCCGTCGGACAGAACTTCCCCGAAGTTTGGTGTTTCGAGAGCCGCGTTCCGACGGGAAACGCGTGCTTCGTCCAGCAAGCCGAATGCGCGACGGCCGTAGCCTCGACCGCAGGTGCGCAGCAAGGGTCCTGCGCCCGATCGCGCATCGTCGTTTGCTTCAAAGCGATCGGCGCGGTCCCCGAACACAATTGCTACCCGTCTAGCGTGATGTGCCACATCTCGGAGCGCGAGCGCGCCCGCACACCATCGGTGCGCGTCGTCTCTCGGTGCGAGATGCGCGCGCCACTGTGGAGGCCTGGCCGAGTCTGACCGTGCGATACTCGCGCGACGAAGGCGTCCCGAGAACCATGCGCAGCGCTGCACACGCGGTTGTTCGTCGACGCGACCCCTCGCGCTGGACTCGCGCAGCGCTCGTCGTGCTCGCGGTGTTCGCTCGTTCGTGCGTGATGCGCGATCGAACGCGCTCGGTCGCGGGGCTGCGAAGCACCGAGCAGCTGATCGCGCGCAGCGACGGCGGAGCGCAGTCCCCTGGCGCAGCGACCCCATCGACGCGCTGCGAGACGCTCACAGGGCGCTTCGCTCACAATCACGAAGGAGTCATTCTCTACCCTTGCGCGAGCACCTCGGAGCTCGCGCGGCTCTGCGGTTCGAGCGCCATCGCTTGTGAAGACACCTTCGTGATGATGCACGTGCACGACTCGGCGCCCGTCACTCGTGCGCGCTTCGCGCTGTGGTGGAGAGCGGTCAGCGGCGCGCTCGTTCGATGCATTCCGTCGCCGCAGGGATCGCTCAACTTGGATGCGCTGCCTCCCACGACCACCCGACTCTGGGTTCGAATCGATCCCGACGGAACAACCTCCCACGTACTGTCGAGCGACGACTCCGAGTTTTCTCTGTGCGCCCGGGTCGCGCTGCGCGGGCTTCGGGTCGAACCTACAGGATTCTGTCGGTCGATCTGGGTCAACCTCCCGGGAACGGCGGCGGCCTGGCTGCGCACGCCTTCGGGCGAGCGACGGCTGCAGCAAATGCGACGAGTGATTCCGGTCGCAGAGCACCAGCTGTGGCTCTTCGAACAGCGCGATGGAGCTTGGGTCGCGTTGCCCGAGGGGCCGCTGACGCCATCTCCTGAGCGAGACGCTCCACAACAACGCGCGCTGCCGTTCGACGAAGACAAATGGAGACGCGACCAATGACCGCAGCGAGCGCGGTACTTCGTAGCAGCGTCGTCGTCGCGACCGCTGCGATCCTGACGGCTTCGCTCCTGCCGGCGTGCGAGCGACAGCAGGTCCATCGCTCACGACTCATCTCGCGCTCGCTCCGTCCGATTCCGGTCCTCGACTCGGGCGTCCGCCAGCGACGGTCGGACTGCATCGAAGAGGAGTACGGCGAGATTCGATCCGCCGATGGAATGCAGGTGTTTGCACAGTCGATTGATCGTCTCCATCCGACGACCCACGACAGGCTTCGTCGCTTCGTGAGCGAAGAGCTCATCGAGCAATCGCTCGTGGAGACATGCGCGGACGATCCGATTCCATGGTCTGGTTGGTTCGACGCCGCGTACCGGGCGACAGAGCGTTGCGTCAGGACGTTTGCTACAACCCAAGAAGAAGCCGATCGAATCGCTCGGAGCACCTGGAGGATCGTCATCGCGCCCGACGGATCGGTGGTGCCGATCGAGCGCCACGACGAGAGCGCGTTTGCCCAATGCATCAGCAATACGCTGGCGTCTTTTCGCGGTCCTCGGACGGGGCTATGCAGACAAGTGATCGCGCACTTTCCCCGCTGCCCGCATGTGGTTTCGAAGGCTGGAGCCGGGTGGCGACGTCGAACTGTACGAGTTTCGAGATGGGCAAGCGATCGCGGCGTGGCGAAATGATGCCGGCCGATGAGCCCGACGGAGCGAGCTGTCGATCACAGTGCGGCTCGCAGGCACGCGACAAGTTCTCGTCGCGAGGGAGAAGCGTCGGGTGTGTGGTAGATCCCATGAAGGCCCCCTCGTGACTCGGAGAACCGCTCGCAACAGCACCGTTTGCGTCGCGTTGCTCGTCGCGCAGCAATCGTGCGCACCACGCGCCACGAGCCCCTCGCGCGTGGCTGCAGTCCCAGCCCCTTCGCCGCCCCCTGCCGCACGCACACAAGAGCCCGCACCTCCCAACGCGTGCATCATCGTCGACGGAGCGCTCAACGGTCCCGATGGCTCTTCACGATTTGCGGTACTCGACACGACAATCCTACGGCTTCCACCACAGCGCGATGCGGGCCCACGAGTTCAAGATCTAGAGTTCAACGTGTATTCAGTCATCGGAAGTCAGACCGTTCGCGAGCTGGCGACGCGGATCTGGACCGCCGCGGCTGCGCGCATTCTTGGGTGCGTTCGAACGTCTGTGAATGGCGCCACCGGCACGAGTCCGCCGGTGTGGGGCTCGGTGCGTGTCTGGATAGCCAGCGAAGGACGAGTCGGGCGCGTCGAGTCCGCACTCGATTCCCCTTTCACTCGCTGCGTCGCGCAGTCGCTTACGAACGAACAACTCGTTAGTGAGCGAACATGCTCAGGATACTGGATCCGATTTCCAGGCCCCCTCACGGGATGGCTTCAACCGTCCATCGTCAACCTAGATCCTAGAAGTTCATTTCGCTGGTGGTTCGCCGAACGAGATGGCCGCATCGAATACGTGTTGCGCGATCCTTGGGAGCGGCTGATTCAGCAGGCGGAGCGCAGCGCGCGAGAGCCTCCGCGACCAGCGGAAGCATCGGCAAACCCGATCGCTGAAGGCGGCTAGTTCAGAGCGATTCCCGATCGCACAGAACCCACGCATTTTGCCAATACCGCATCCATTGCCAACGCGATATCGTGCGACACAAGCAAGACCTTGCGCGTGTCCAACACACAGAACTCGACCCAACGTTTCGCGGATAGCTAGGTGTCGCGATGCTTCACAACCGCGCCATACAACTCGCTGCTCTGCTGTCCGCCCTCTCGATGACCTCGTCCGCCGTCGGGCAGAGATCGCCGCAATTCTGGTGTTTCTCGAGTCGTGTCGTGACTGGAAATGCATGCTTCGTCCAGCAGGCTGAGTGCGCAGCGGCAGTCGCTACAACGCCCGGAGCTCAGCAAGGTTCGTGCGCTCGAACTCCAGGGGTCGTGTGTTTCAAAGCGATCGGCGAGGTCCCTGAGCACAGCTGCTACCCGAACTTTGTTGCCTGCTTTCGTGCCGAACGCGAGCGCGAACGCGCGCCGTCAGTACGCCTCGTCTCTCGCTGTCAGGTGCGCTTTCAAATGTAGGACCGCGTCTGAGTCACACGGTGCGATACTCGCGCGACGAAGGCGTCCCGAGAACCATGCGCAGCGCTGCACACGCGGTTGTTCGTCGACGCGACCCCTCGCGCTGGACTCGCGCAGCGCTCGTCGTCCTCGCAGCGATCGCTTGTGCATGCACCACGCGCGATCGAGCACCGCTGACCACGCCGCTGCGGAGCGTCACGCAACCGACAGCCAGTCGATCGCTCCGAGCGCCACCTCTTCGCAACTTTCAGTCGTCGTGCGTGAAGCATGAGTGCAGCCAGTGGCGCGTCCCTTCCGATCGTTGTGGAGTGTTCTGCGCGGATCGTGCGCTCGTGCGTCGAAGCGCGTTGTTCGCGGCGCAGCGAGAGAGCGCGATCGTTCGCAGCGGTCTGGCCGCGGACATGCGCTTCGAAGCGCTCAAGTGCGCCGAGCGAACGCTGCCCTCGCGATCGGCGCGCTACGCGTGCGGAGACACCTCACTCGATTTGATCCTGTCGCCCACCGGCACGATCGCGTGGGTGTCGCGCGGATCGTTCGAGCCAGGGTGCGAGGCGTTTGGCGAGTGCATCGCGGCTTCGGCTTGGCGCGTCCGGCACACGGTCTCTATGGCCGCAGACGAGCGCGTGATCGCTCGAGCGCCACCCACTCCGTTGGTCTGGTGGGCCGACCCCGCGCTTCCTGCAGGTTCGCTCGTTGTGTGGTAGTCCGTTCGCGTTCTACGAACAACTCGAGCCGTTGGCACGGCGATCGGCGCGGTCGTCGGGGCGCGCGTCGCAGTACACTGATCGCCGAGAGCCGATCGAACATCGATCCTCTCGTTGCGTCCGTCTGGTGAAGGGCTCTTGGCGCGTGCGCCGTCGTCCCCTACGAGTGATCCCTCGCGCGATGAACCAACGCGGAGCGCTTCTGCTGTTCGCCCTCGCGTCGTGCGCAACCAACGAGGGAGTGTCGTACCAACGCGCGCTACGGTCGCCGAAGCCAGCCACTGCGCAGACCGCGGTCGTCGACACATCCCTCGCGGTCTCTCGCTCGCCCGTCCTCGATCTGTGCGATGGCTCGACGGGACGACCCGCGATTGGTGTGTCGTTTGCGCGGCGCTGGGCCCAATCTCCCACGTCCGCAGCGAGCAGAATTCGCCTCGTTCCGAGCGCGCTGTTGCAGACGATCTGCGTTCCAACCGAGATCGCAACCCGCTCTGGAGCGTTGCGAGGGCGCGTGCACCGTGTGCGCCGCCGAATCGTACAGCGCTTGTTGGAGTGCTTTCGGCAAATCTCCACGGATCCGGCTCTGCGCCAGTTGGAGGCGCGCGGTCGGATCGCAGTCGTCGTCGAACGAGATGGCTCCGTTCGATTCGACCGCGTTGGGCTCAGTCGAATGCCGGCAACACCCTTCGCGGCGTGCTTGCACTACAACACCCGCCTCCCACCCGACGAGGCTTCGCGCGGAGAGTCGATCGTCGTCGAGCTTCCGCAAGACAATGTCCTGTGGTTCGACCCCAATCACGTCGCGTCGCCCACCGTGGTCACGATGGCGAAGCCCACGCTGTTCGGGTGGCGAGAGTCGGTTCCGTTCGAGTGATCGAGCGGATGGAGATGGGTGTGATTGCAGAGCGCGACCGCTCGCGAGACCTTGTGTTGCGCACCCCTCTCGCCTTCGTCGCTCGGGACTCACGCACACGCTGGAGAACACCATGACAACCGTGACATCCCGCTCGATCGTCGTTCTGCTCGGCGCTTCGTGCGCACTCGCAGCGCTGCGAAGCGATCGCCCCACGCAGCGCGCGTCGCGCGTATCGCGCGCGCACATCGCGGCCCCGATCGCAGTCACGGCGGGCGCTTCGCCTTCGGCTCCCGTCGCCGCACCGCAGACGGCCGAACCATCGTGTGGGCCGCTGTTGGTGTTTCCTTCGCGCGAGCCGCGATCGCGTCGAGATCGTTGGACCGTCGCCTACGGAGAGGCATCAACGTTCATCGCTCCGTTCGACCCCGCGCTCGATCACGTGCCCGTGTTCGGAACAACCTTCAGGTCCCACAAGCTCGAGGGCTATCAGGATTGGTTTCTCGCCGCGGACAACGTCGTGCGCAGCGAGGTCGCAGCCTGTCGACACACGAGTCGCAGCGACGAGGACCGACGTACGCGCGTCGACCTGATCGTCGCTCCATCGGGACAGGTCCGTTCGGTGCGCGTGCATCGCACGAATCAAACGTTCTACCCGCCGCTCATGCCGCGCGAACCGGACGGAGAGCCACCGCAGCCGACTGCGTTCGAGGCGTGCGTCATCGAGCGCACCGTGCGACGACAGCTCTGCCCATTCGAGCGATCGCCCGCGGCGTGGATGAGCACTGGGCTGCTCCCGTGGCGAATCGACAAGCGGACGTGGTGGTAGTCGTCACGACGCGCTGTAGCGTTTGCGCTATCGTCACGTTCGATGAGCCAGCAGGGTGACAACAAGAAGGTCGCGCCTGGGCCATTTCGCGCAGACGGAATGGTTCCCGGCGGGTACTACGAGCTGTCGAACGGGCACCCCGTGCAGCTCTCGCCCGCGGGGACGCGCCACGGCAACGCCAATGTCACAGGAGCGCTCGCCATCGGCAGCGATCCCATGGTGACTGAGCTCGGCGTCGACGTCGGGCACAAGCTCGCCGAAGATACGCTGCGCGCGCCAGACATCAGCGTCGGCGGCGTTCCTGCCGAGCACGGCGGATGGGCCAAAGAAGCACCCGCGCTCGCAGTGGAGTACGCCGACGAAGGCACCAACGAACGCGACCTACAAACGAAGATCGAAGAGTACTTCGGCGCGCACACGAAATACGTGTGGGTCGTTCGCCTCGCCGGACCTCGGCGCGTCGAAGCGTATACTGCTCCTGGTGTTCTCACGGTTCACACAGCCGATTCGCTGCTCGAAGCGCCGGGAGTGCTCGCCGAGAAGTTTGTCGCTGCCGCGCTGTGGGATCGTCGCATCGCGCTCGACGTGAGCATGCGCAACCTCTTGCGCCGCTCGGGCTACCGAGACATCAGCGAAATACGCGAAGAGGGCCGCGAAGAGGGCCGCGAAGAGGGCCGCGAAGAGGGCCGTGAAGAGGGCCGTGAAGAGGGTCGCGAACAAGCACAGCTCTCGCTCGTTCGTCGGCTATTCGAAGCGAAGCTCGCTCGCCCGCTCACCGCGGACGAAGTCGCTGTGCTCACACAGCGCGTACGCCGAGGCGAGGCAGAGTCGCTCGCCGAGACCGCCCTGCAGAGTGCGGCGGCGATCGAAGCGCGCCTCGTGCGCTGAGCGTCGCACAGGAGTCGCTGCACGCAACGCGCTGCGTCACGCGGCTTTTTGTGCGGTGCAAAGGTTTCTGTCGTTTGCCCGAGAAACGCGCACGTACACTCGCCGGCGCTCATGCGGGTTGGAGTCGCGAAAGAACGGGCAGAACTCGAGCGTCGCGTCGCAGCGACGCCCGAGTCGGTCAAGAAACTCCTGGGCCTCGGCTTCGAGGTCGCGATCGAGTCGGGCGCGGGAGCCGGCGCAGGCATCGCCGACGACGCGTACGAGCGCGAGGGCGCCAAGATCGTCGCCGACCAGCAGACGCTCTACGACACGAGCGACGTGCTCATCAAAGTGAGGCCGCCCTCGGTCGAAGAAGCGTCGATGCTGCGCGAAGGCTGCGTGCTCGTGTCGCTGCTGCAGCCCGAGCGAAACGCCGCGGTTGTGCCTGCGATCGTGGCGCGAAAGGCGAGCGCGCTGGCGCTCGAGCGCATTCCGCGGGTGACTCGGGCGCAGAAGATGGACGTCTTGAGCTCGATGGCCAACCTCGCGGGCTATCGCGCCATCTTGGAAGCGGCCGCGGTGTACCAAGGGTTCTTCGGCAAACAAGTCACCGCCGCAGGGAGCGCTCCGCCGGCGAAGATCTTGATTATTGGTGCTGGCGTCGCGGGGCTCGCGGCGATCGGCGCCGCCAGGGCCCTCGGCGCAGAGGTGCGCGCGTTCGACACGCGCGCGGCGGCGAGGGAGCAGGTCGAGAGCATGGGGGCGACGTTTCTCGAGGTGAAGATCCAAGAGAGCGGCGACGGCGGCGGCGGCTACGCGAAGGTCATGAGCCCAGAGTTCATCGCCGCGGAGATGGAGCTCTTTCGGCAGCAAGCGCGCGAGGTGAGCGTGATCGTCACGACCGCGCTCGTCCCCGGAACGAAGGCGCCCATCCTCCTTCCCCGCGACGTCGTCGAGTGTCTCGCGCCCGGGAGCATCATCGTGGACCTCGCCGCGGAGCAGGGCGGAAACTGCGAGCTCACCGTTCCCGGGCAAATTCACGAGCACAACGGCGTGAAGATCATCGGGTTCACGGACCTCACCTCGCGCATGGCCTCCGTCGCGAGCAGGTTCTTCGCGAACAACATCGTTCATCTGCTCACGGACATGGGGGGCGGAGAGAAGTTCAAGGTCGACCTCGAAGACGAGGTGATCCGCCCAGCGCTCGTCGTGCACAACGGCGAAGAGCTCCCGCCGCCGCCGCGCAAAGAGCCGTCGCCCGCCGCCGCGAAGACAGCGGCTCCCACACAATCAAGCTCGCCCGCCGCGAGCTCCGCCAAGGTGAAGAGCGTTCACCCGCCCCCTGCGGACGCGAAGCCCAAGCAGCAAGACGTCACGTCCCCGACGCGACGCGCGTGGGTGAGCAACGTGTTCGGGATGGTGGTCGTCGCGCTCTTGTTCGTGCTCGGGAGGTTCGCTCCGCAGGACTTTTTGCAGCACTTTACGGTGTTTGTCCTCGCGTGCTTCGTGGGCTGGCAGGTGATCTGGAGCGTGAGCCCCTCGCTTCACACGCCGCTCATGAGCGTGACCAACGCCATCTCGGGGATCATCGTCGTCGGAGGAATGCTGCAAGTGGGCGGTGACTTCGGCGTCGCCACGATCCTCGGCGCCGCGGCGGTGCTCGTCGCGACGGTCAACATCGCGGGCGGGTTCTTGGTGACGCAGCGCATGCTCAAGATGTTTCAGAAGGACGGAGGCTCGCGATGACGCCAGGGATGAGCATCGTCGCGTACTTGATTGCGGGTGTACTTTTCATCCGGTCGCTCGGCGGACTGTCCAAACAAGAGACCGCGAAGAGCGGAAACCTCTTCGGCGTCGCCGGCATGGTGATCGCCATCGTCGTGACGGCCATCACGTGGCTGCAGCACGGCGCAGGCGCGACCGCGATGGCCATCCTCGGCGGAGCCATCGGCGTCGGCGCGATCATCGGCGGATCGATGGCGCGCAAGGTCGAGATGACGGGGATGCCCGAGCTCGTCGCGATCCTTCACTCGTTCGTGGGGCTCGCGGCGGTGCTCGTCGGGTTGAGCTCGTACTTGGGGCCCGAATCGCAAGCCGCGAGCACGACGGTGGTTCACGCCGCGAGCAACGCGGCGCACACGGGCGCGGCGAGGATCGTTCACCTCATCGAGCTGTGGATTGGGATCGCCGTCGGGTCGCTCACGTTTACCGGGTCGGTCATCGCGTGGGGAAAGCTCAAGGGAACGATCTCGGGCAAGCCGCTGCTCTTGCCGGGGCGGCACTTCATCAACCTGGCGATCGTGGTGGCGATCGTGGCGATGGCCGTTCCCTTCGTGGGCGCGGCGGGCTCGTCGGGCATCGTGTGGATGCTGATCATGACGGCGCTCGCGGGCGTGCTCGGCGTGCATCTCGTGATGGCCATCGGCGGCGCGGACATGCCCGTCGTCGTCTCGTTGCTGAATAGCTATTCAGGCTGGGCCGCGGCCTCCGCGGGCTTCGTCCTCAACAACGACCTGCTCATCGTCACCGGCGCCCTCGTCGGCGCGAGCGGGACGATCCTCTCGATCATCATGTGCCGCGCGATGAACCGCTCGATCCTCAACGTGGTCTTCGGCGGCTTCGGCACAGGAGAGTCCAAGTCGAGCGCGGCTCCGGTCGAGGGCGAGGTGCGTGAAATCAAGGCCGACGAGCTCGGCGAGAGGCTCGCCAACGCCAAAAGCGTGATCGTCGTTCCGGGGTACGGGATGGCCGTCGCGCGCGCGCAAAACTCCGTCAACGAGCTGTGCCGAACGCTGCGCGACAAGGGCATCAAAGTGCGCTTCGCGATTCACCCCGTCGCGGGGCGATTGCCGGGGCACATGAACGTGCTGCTCGCGGAGGCGGGCGTTCCGTACGACATCGTGCTCGAGATGGAAGAGATCAACCACGATTTCACGCAGACCGACGTCGTGCTCGTGATCGGCGCCAACGACATCGTGAACCCCGCGGCGCTCAACGATCCGGGCAGCCCCATCTACGGCATGCCCGTGCTCGAAGTGTGGAAGAGCGCGATGGTCGTCGTGAGCAAGCGCGGCATGGCCGCGGGCTACGCAGGCATCGAGAACCCGCTCTTTTTCCACGAGAACTGCAGGATGCTCTTCGGCGACGCGAAGAAGAGCGTCGACGCGCTCGTGGCCGCGGTGAGAGCGAAGGGGTAGCGGGGCCTCACCCCCGCTTCCGCGCGCCCCTCTCCCGCGGAATCGCGGGAGAGGGGCT